>CP117875.1:2711615-4067423 GCA_028736075.1 Chryseobacterium sp. KACC 21268 | reverse complement strand
TATAACAACCAAATTAAGAAAACCAAAGCGTCAATTTTAAATTGAGTTTGAGTATAAGGACAAACAAACATACAATGGAGAGTTTGATCCTGGCTCAGGATGAACGCTAGCGGGAGGCCTAACACATGCAAGCCGAGCGGTAGAAGATCTTCGGATCTTTGAGAGCGGCGCACGGGTGCGGAACACGTGTGCAACCTGCCTTTATCTGGGGGATAGCCTTTCGAAAGGAAGATTAATACCCCATAATATATTTTACGGCATCGTAAGATATTGAAAACTCCGGTGGATAGAGATGGGCACGCGCAAGATTAGATAGTTGGTGAGGTAACGGCTCACCAAGTCAGTGATCTTTAGGGGGCCTGAGAGGGTGATCCCCCACACTGGTACTGAGACACGGACCAGACTCCTACGGGAGGCAGCAGTGAGGAATATTGGACAATGGGTGAGAGCCTGATCCAGCCATCCCGCGTGAAGGACTAAGGCCCTATGGGTTGTAAACTTCTTTTATACTGGGATAAACCTACTTACGTGTAAGTAGCTGAAGGTACAGTATGAATAAGCACCGGCTAACTCCGTGCCAGCAGCCGCGGTAATACGGAGGGTGCAAGCGTTATCCGGATTTATTGGGTTTAAAGGGTCCGTAGGCGGATCCGTAAGTCAGTGGTGAAATCTCATAGCTTAACTATGAAACTGCCATTGATACTGCGGGTCTTGAGTGAGATTGAGGTAGCTGGAATAAGTAGTGTAGCGGTGAAATGCATAGATATTACTTAGAACACCAATTGCGAAGGCAGGTTACCAAGTCTTAACTGACGCTGATGGACGAAAGCGTGGGGAGCGAACAGGATTAGATACCCTGGTAGTCCACGCCGTAAACGATGCTAACTCGTTTTTGGGGCCTTGCGCTTCAGAGACTAAGCGAAAGTGATAAGTTAGCCACCTGGGGAGTACGTTCGCAAGAATGAAACTCAAAGGAATTGACGGGGGCCCGCACAAGCGGTGGAGCATGTGGTTTAATTCGATGATACGCGAGGAACCTTACCAAGACTTAAATGGGAAATGACAGATTTAGAAATAGATCCTTCTTCGGACATTTTTCAAGGTGCTGCATGGTTGTCGTCAGCTCGTGCCGTGAGGTGTTAGGTTAAGTCCTGCAACGAGCGCAACCCCTGTCACTAGTTGCTAACATTCAGTTGAGGACTCTAGTGAGACTGCCTACGCAAGTAGAGAGGAAGGTGGGGATGACGTCAAATCATCACGGCCCTTACGTCTTGGGCCACACACGTGCTACAATGGCCAGTACAGAGGGCAGCTACCAGGTGACTGGATGCGAATCTCGAAAGCTGGTCTCAGTTCGGATTGGAGTCTGCAACTCGACTCTATGAAGCTGGAATCGCTAGTAATCGCGCATCAGCCATGGCGCGGTGAATACGTTCCCGGGCCTTGTACACACCGCCCGTCAAGCCATGGAAGTCTGGGGTACCTGAAGTCGGTGACCGTAACAGGAGCTGCCTAGGGTAAAACAGGTAACTAGGGCTAAGTCGTAACAAGGTAGCCGTACCGGAAGGTGCGGCTGGAACATCTCATTTTAGAGCGTCTTTTAGACGATAAACAAAATTAAGTTTTTTATACTTGAAAAAGCTTTGGTTTACTTTGGTTGCTTATATAACAATATACCCCTAAAGATTAGTAAGAGGGAACAGAGAGATAGAGAATCTTGAAGAATGATAGAGAGTAATCGTTTATTATTCGTCAAATATCACTCATAAAGAGTCTCGTAGCTCAGCTGGTTAGAGCGCTACACTGATAATGTAGAGGTCGGCAGTTCGAGCCTGCCCGAGACTACTAATTAATAGAGGGGAATTAGCTCAGCTGGCTAGAGCGCCTGCCTTGCACGCAGGAGGTCAAGGGTTCGACTCCCTTATTCTCCACAATTACTGGAAAGTAATAAAAAGAGTTACAGAGATGTAACAAGAACAGAAGATTATACATTTACGAAAGACAAGATTTATGGACGATAGGGTCCGGCACTATAATAATGAATGCATTATTGAGTGTAAAGAGTTCGACTCTCTTATATATTACTGTTTTACGAGACTGATTTAAAAGTTACGGATAGAGCCAAAAACAATATCTGTTCATCAGTTGAGTAAGAAGATAAAAGATCATTGACATTAACGATAAGAACATCACAAAGAGAAAACCGAGTGCACTTGAGCACTTGAGTTTATAAGAATACCGCTTGGTAGCGATACCAAGCAATAAAAATACTGAACTAATTAATAATTAGGAAAGAAATCGTTAAGGGCGTATGGCGGATGCCTAGGCTTTCAGAGGCGAAGAAGGACGTGGTAAGCTGCGAAAAGCTCGGGGGATCGGCACACACGAATTGATCCCGAGATGTCCGAATGGGGCAACCCGGCTGGTTGAAGACCAGTCACTCCGCAAGGAGAGCAAACCCGGAGAACTGAAACATCTAAGTACCCGGAGGAAAAGAAATCGAAGAGATTCCGTAAGTAGCGGCGAGCGAAAGCGGATTAGCCCAAAAGTCTTTATATGTTTAATAGAATGTTCTGGAAAGAACAGCCATAGACGGTGATAGCCCGGTATATGAAAGGCATATTTGGATGATAAATGAGTAGGGCGGGACACGTGAAATCCTGTCTGAATATGGGGGGACCATCCTCCAAGGCTAAATACTCCTGAAAGACCGATAGTGAACTAGTACTGTGAAGGAAAGGTGAAAAGCACTTCGAATAGAAGGGTGAAATAGAACCTGAAACCGTACGCCTACAAGCGGTCGGAGCCCACAAGTTGGGTGACGGCGTGCCTTTTGCATAATGAGCCTACGAGTTAATTTTACTAGCGAGGTTAAGGACTTAAGGTCCGGAGCCGGAGCGAAAGCGAGTCTGAATAGGGCGCTTAGTTAGTAGGATTAGACGCGAAACCTTGTGATCTACCCATGGGCAGGTTGAAGCTTTGGTAACACAAAGTGGAGGACCGAACCGGTTGACGTTGAAAAGTCTTCGGATGACCTGTGGGTAGGGGTGAAAGGCCAATCAAACTGGGAGATAGCTCGTACTCCCCGAAATGCATTTAGGTGCAGCGTTGAGACAAGTTTATTAGAGGTAGAGCTACTGATTGGATGCGGGGGAGTCAAATCCTACCAATTCCTGACAAACTCCGAATGCTAATAAATGTTTCTCAGCAGTGAGGGCGCGGGTGCTAAGGTCCGTGTCCGAGAGGGAAAGAACCCAGACCAACAGCTAAGGTCCCAAAATATATGCTAAGTTGAAATAACGCGGTTGGACTGCATTGACAGCTAGGATGTTGGCTTGGAAGCAGCCATTCATTTAAAGAGTGCGTAACAGCTCACTAGTCGAGCGGTCCGGCATGGATAATAATCGGGCATAAGCATATTACCGAAGCTATGGATTTGTACATTAGTACATCTGGTAGGGGAGCATTCTATTTGCGCCGAAGCAGTATCGTGAGGTATTGTGGAGCGGATAGAAAAGAAAATGTAGGCATAAGTAACGATAAAGCGGGCGAGAAACCCGCTCACCGAAAGACTAAGGATTCCTCAGCCATGCTAATCAGCTGAGGGTTAGTCGGGACCTAACGCGAACCCGAAAGGGGTAGTGGATGGACATAGGGTTAATATTCCCTAACTTGCTCACACTAAAAAGGGGACGGAGTGCCGTACTTACTGGAGACTGACGGAATAGTCAAGGCCTAGCCTTCGGGCGAAGCTGCTGTAAGGAAAGTGCTTCCAAGAAAAGCCGAAGTGAAGCAACCCGTACCATAAACCGACACAGGTAGTCGAGGAGAGAATCCTAAGGTGCTAGAGTGAATCATGGTTAAGGAACTAGGCAAAATAGTCTCGTAACTTCGGAAGAAGAGACGCCAGCAGCAATGCTGGCCGCAGTGAAGAGGCCCAGGCGACTGTTTATCAAAAACACAGGACTCTGCTAAATCGAAAGATGCTGTATAGGGTCTGACACCTGCCCGGTGCTGGAAGGTTAAGGAAGGGCGTTAGCAGCAATGCGAAGCGTTTGACTGAAGCCCCAGTAAACGGCGGCCGTAACTATAACGGTCCTAAGGTAGCGAAATTCCTTGTCGGGTAAGTTCCGACCTGCACGAATGGTGTAACGATCTGGGCACTGTCTCAACCATGAGCTCTGTGAAATTGTAGTCTCGGTGAAGATGCCGAGTACCCGCAATGGGACGAAAAGACCCTGTGAACCTTTACTATAACTTCGTATTGACTTTGAGTAAGTAATGTGTAGGATAGGTGGGAGACTTTGAAGCAGGCACGCTAGTGTTTGTGGAGTCAACGTTGAAATACCACCCTTTACTTACTTGGAGCCTAACTTCTTTTAGAAGGACATTGCGTGGTGGGTAGTTTGACTGGGGTGGTCGCCTCCAAAAGAGTAACGGAGGCTTTCAAAGGTACCCTCAGCACGCTTGGTAACCGTGCGTAGAGTGTAATGGCATAAGGGTGCTTGACTGTGAGACCTACAAGTCGATCAGGTGCGAAAGCAGGACATAGTGATCCGGTGGTTCCGTATGGAAGGGCCATCGCTCATAGGATAAAAGGTACTCCGGGGATAACAGGCTAGTCTCCCCCAAGAGCTCATATCGACGGGGAGGTTCGGCACCTCGATGTCGGCTCGTCACATCCTGGGGCTGGAGAAGGTCCCAAGGGTTGGGCTGTTCGCCCATTAAAGTGGCACGCGAGCTGGGTTCAGAACGTCGTGAGACAGTTCGGTCTCTATCTATTGCGGGCGTTAGATGTTTGAGAGGGCTTGAATCTAGTACGAGAGGACCGATTTGAACAAACCTCTGGTGTATCAGTTGTACCGCCAGGTGCACCGCTGAGTAGCTACGTTTGGAAAGGATAAGCACTGAAAGCATATAAGTGCGAAACCTGCCTCAAGATGAGACATCTTTTAAGGGTCGTTGGAGATGACGACGTTGATAGGCTATAGGTGTAAAGACAGTAATGTCATAGCCGAGTAGTACTAATTACCCGTAGATTTATTGCCTAATTGGCATAGTGCTCAATTGCACAACAAGGTTCTCTCTTTGTGAACGTTTTTATCGATAATTATTGTAAAATGTAGAGCTGTAAAAAGTATTAACGATTATAATCATTGTGAATACAATTTACATTAATACAAAATACAATAATATAAATATACTGTACATCCTTTTGTACAAAACAACCTTTAGGGTGGTTTTAGCAGAGGGGCTCACCTGTTCCCATTCCGAACACAGAAGTTAAGCCCTCTAGCGCCGATGGTACTGCGAAAGCGGGAGAGTAGGTCGCCGCCAGTTTTTTTTAACTCCTTCATTCTTTATTGAATGAAGGAGTTTTTTTTGTTTTATAATAAAGAAATCAATCCAGCCAGATAGAATAAAATTGATACTTTTTAATGACACTCTGTATGGCTAATGAGATCTAATTATTTTGTAAAACCTCATTAATGATACTTTAAATCTACCTTAAAGTAGGGTAAGCTTATATCAGAACTTCTTAAACTTAACTGTTTCTTGAATCAAAATAGCACAGAATAATTTATTTCCAAGTTCGAAGTCCATAGTTTTTGATTAAGTTTCCTTTCATTCTTCGAATGTGAAAAAAGAATGATAATTCTTAATATGATCTAAAAGTCTCCAGTATCAATAATTTAAATAAAAAGAGATAAGATCTATAAGCAGGATTTCTTCGAATAATAGGATTACTTATAGGAGCTCAGTGGTTGTTGGGCAGGAAGGACAATTGGGTTTTGGATGTTTGGTTTATAGGCGGTCATTATGGAGGTGCTAGTGGGAGTATAACAGGAAGATCGTCCCGTCCGCTTACACCATATGAGCAGAACCAGCTGAAACAGGATATAGAGGACCTGGATATAAGTTTATTTGATTATAAAGTAAGCACAGACTCTTCCGGTGCGGTGATTGATTTGGATTCCAAGTGGCTTGGCGTAAGATCTGGAATTTCGTTTGGTTACAGATTCTAAAATCAGAATTAAATTCTAAAATAATAATATTAAAAAAGACAATCCTCATCGATTGTCTTTTTCTTTGGCAGCTAGTTTTCGGATTATGATGATATTTTAAAACGAAACAATTACGATTTTGCAGTTATTTACTGTTTTTTCACTTTCATAAAAGTACTCTGCTATTACTCTTGTCCGTTAATAAGAAACACGGGCTGCTACTAGTACCCTTATTCATTTAAAATTAATCTCACTGATAACCAGTTTGGTACTTAAATGTTTGTTTAAAATTTGTGAATATAGTTGTGGTGTCGGAAAAAGTTCCTATTTTTGCAACCGCTTTAAGAAAGAGCAGCGCAGGAGTCCTATAGGGAATGATATATTTTAAGACTTGTAAAGGGTATTAAATATTAAAAAAAAAGACTTGTAGGTTTAAAAAGGAAACTTTATCTTTGCAAACCCAAATCGAGAGATTGGGAAGCGTAGGAGAACGGTTTAAAAGATTATCAAAACACTTTTCGAGTAACGAAAAAAAACTTTAAAAAAGTTTTGGTAGTTTGGAAAAAACTTTTTACTTTTGCACTCGCAAATCAGGGTCAACAATGACAGATTAGAATCCTGAGGAAGCGAACAGAACGCAGTTCATTGACATAACATATAACAACCAAATTAAGAAAACCAAAGCGTCAATTTTAAATTGAGTTTGAGTATAAGGACAAACAAACATACAATGGAGAGTTTGATCCTGGCTCAGGATGAACGCTAGCGGGAGGCCTAACACATGCAAGCCGAGCGGTAGAAGATCTTCGGATCTTTGAGAGCGGCGCACGGGTGCGGAACACGTGTGCAACCTGCCTTTATCTGGGGGATAGCCTTTCGAAAGGAAGATTAATACCCCATAATATATTTTACGGCATCGTAAGATATTGAAAACTCCGGTGGATAGAGATGGGCACGCGCAAGATTAGATAGTTGGTGAGGTAACGGCTCACCAAGTCAGTGATCTTTAGGGGGCCTGAGAGGGTGATCCCCCACACTGGTACTGAGACACGGACCAGACTCCTACGGGAGGCAGCAGTGAGGAATATTGGACAATGGGTGAGAGCCTGATCCAGCCATCCCGCGTGAAGGACTAAGGCCCTATGGGTTGTAAACTTCTTTTATACTGGGATAAACCTACTTACGTGTAAGTAGCTGAAGGTACAGTATGAATAAGCACCGGCTAACTCCGTGCCAGCAGCCGCGGTAATACGGAGGGTGCAAGCGTTATCCGGATTTATTGGGTTTAAAGGGTCCGTAGGCGGATCCGTAAGTCAGTGGTGAAATCTCATAGCTTAACTATGAAACTGCCATTGATACTGCGGGTCTTGAGTGAGATTGAGGTAGCTGGAATAAGTAGTGTAGCGGTGAAATGCATAGATATTACTTAGAACACCAATTGCGAAGGCAGGTTACCAAGTCTTAACTGACGCTGATGGACGAAAGCGTGGGGAGCGAACAGGATTAGATACCCTGGTAGTCCACGCCGTAAACGATGCTAACTCGTTTTTGGGGCCTTGCGCTTCAGAGACTAAGCGAAAGTGATAAGTTAGCCACCTGGGGAGTACGTTCGCAAGAATGAAACTCAAAGGAATTGACGGGGGCCCGCACAAGCGGTGGAGCATGTGGTTTAATTCGATGATACGCGAGGAACCTTACCAAGACTTAAATGGGAAATGACAGATTTAGAAATAGATCCTTCTTCGGACATTTTTCAAGGTGCTGCATGGTTGTCGTCAGCTCGTGCCGTGAGGTGTTAGGTTAAGTCCTGCAACGAGCGCAACCCCTGTCACTAGTTGCTAACATTCAGTTGAGGACTCTAGTGAGACTGCCTACGCAAGTAGAGAGGAAGGTGGGGATGACGTCAAATCATCACGGCCCTTACGTCTTGGGCCACACACGTGCTACAATGGCCAGTACAGAGGGCAGCTACCAGGTGACTGGATGCGAATCTCGAAAGCTGGTCTCAGTTCGGATTGGAGTCTGCAACTCGACTCTATGAAGCTGGAATCGCTAGTAATCGCGCATCAGCCATGGCGCGGTGAATACGTTCCCGGGCCTTGTACACACCGCCCGTCAAGCCATGGAAGTCTGGGGTACCTGAAGTCGGTGACCGTAACAGGAGCTGCCTAGGGTAAAACAGGTAACTAGGGCTAAGTCGTAACAAGGTAGCCGTACCGGAAGGTGCGGCTGGAACATCTCATTTTAGAGCGTCTTTTAGACGATAAACAAAATTAAGTTTTTTATACTTGAAAAAGCTTTGGTTTACTTTGGTTGCTTATATAACAATATACCCCTAAAGATTAGTAAGAGGGAACAGAGAGATAGAGAATCTTGAAGAATGATAGAGAGTAATCGTTTATTATTCGTCAAATATCACTCATAAAGAGTCTCGTAGCTCAGCTGGTTAGAGCGCTACACTGATAATGTAGAGGTCGGCAGTTCGAGCCTGCCCGAGACTACTAATTAATAGAGGGGAATTAGCTCAGCTGGCTAGAGCGCCTGCCTTGCACGCAGGAGGTCAAGGGTTCGACTCCCTTATTCTCCACAATTACTGGAAAGTAATAAAAAGAGTTACAGAGATGTAACAAGAACAGAAGATTATACATTTACGAAAGACAAGATTTATGGACGATAGGGTCCGGCACTATAATAATGAATGCATTATTGAGTGTAAAGAGTTCGACTCTCTTATATATTACTGTTTTACGAGACTGATTTAAAAGTTACGGATAGAGCCAAAAACAATATCTGTTCATCAGTTGAGTAAGAAGATAAAAGATCATTGACATTAACGATAAGAACATCACAAAGAGAAAACCGAGTGCACTTGAGCACTTGAGTTTATAAGAATACCGCTTGGTAGCGATACCAAGCAATAAAAATACTGAACTAATTAATAATTAGGAAAGAAATCGTTAAGGGCGTATGGCGGATGCCTAGGCTTTCAGAGGCGAAGAAGGACGTGGTAAGCTGCGAAAAGCTCGGGGGATCGGCACACACGAATTGATCCCGAGATGTCCGAATGGGGCAACCCGGCTGGTTGAAGACCAGTCACTCCGCAAGGAGAGCAAACCCGGAGAACTGAAACATCTAAGTACCCGGAGGAAAAGAAATCGAAGAGATTCCGTAAGTAGCGGCGAGCGAAAGCGGATTAGCCCAAAAGTCTTTATATGTTTAATAGAATGTTCTGGAAAGAACAGCCATAGACGGTGATAGCCCGGTATATGAAAGGCATATTTGGATGATAAATGAGTAGGGCGGGACACGTGAAATCCTGTCTGAATATGGGGGGACCATCCTCCAAGGCTAAATACTCCTGAAAGACCGATAGTGAACTAGTACTGTGAAGGAAAGGTGAAAAGCACTTCGAATAGAAGGGTGAAATAGAACCTGAAACCGTACGCCTACAAGCGGTCGGAGCCCACAAGTTGGGTGACGGCGTGCCTTTTGCATAATGAGCCTACGAGTTAATTTTACTAGCGAGGTTAAGGACTTAAGGTCCGGAGCCGGAGCGAAAGCGAGTCTGAATAGGGCGCTTAGTTAGTAGGATTAGACGCGAAACCTTGTGATCTACCCATGGGCAGGTTGAAGCTTTGGTAACACAAAGTGGAGGACCGAACCGGTTGACGTTGAAAAGTCTTCGGATGACCTGTGGGTAGGGGTGAAAGGCCAATCAAACTGGGAGATAGCTCGTACTCCCCGAAATGCATTTAGGTGCAACGTTGAGACAAGTTTATTAGAGGTAGAGCTACTGATTGGATGCGGGGGAGTCAAATCCTACCAATTCCTGACAAACTCCGAATGCTAATAAATGTTTCTCAGCAGTGAGGGCGCGGGTGCTAAGGTCCGTGTCCGAGAGGGAAAGAACCCAGACCAACAGCTAAGGTCCCAAAATATATGCTAAGTTGAAATAACGCGGTTGGACTGCATTGACAGCTAGGATGTTGGCTTGGAAGCAGCCATTCATTTAAAGAGTGCGTAACAGCTCACTAGTCGAGCGGTCCGGCATGGATAATAATCGGGCATAAGCATATTACCGAAGCTATGGATTTGTACATTAGTACATCTGGTAGGGGAGCATTCTATTTGCGCCGAAGCAGTATCGTGAGGTATTGTGGAGCGGATAGAAAAGAAAATGTAGGCATAAGTAACGATAAAGCGGGCGAGAAACCCGCTCACCGAAAGACTAAGGATTCCTCAGCCATGCTAATCAGCTGAGGGTTAGTCGGGACCTAACGCGAACCCGAAAGGGGTAGTGGATGGACATAGGGTTAATATTCCCTAACTTGCTCACACTAAAAAGGGGACGGAGTGCCGTACTTACTGGAGACTGACGGAATAGTCAAGGCCTAGCCTTCGGGCGAAGCTGCTGTAAGGAAAGTGCTTCCAAGAAAAGCCGAAGTGAAGCAACCCGTACCATAAACCGACACAGGTAGTCGAGGAGAGAATCCTAAGGTGCTAGAGTGAATCATGGTTAAGGAACTAGGCAAAATAGTCTCGTAACTTCGGAAGAAGAGACGCCAGCAGCAATGCTGGCCGCAGTGAAGAGGCCCAGGCGACTGTTTATCAAAAACACAGGACTCTGCTAAATCGAAAGATGCTGTATAGGGTCTGACACCTGCCCGGTGCTGGAAGGTTAAGGAAGGGCGTTAGCAGCAATGCGAAGCGTTTGACTGAAGCCCCAGTAAACGGCGGCCGTAACTATAACGGTCCTAAGGTAGCGAAATTCCTTGTCGGGTAAGTTCCGACCTGCACGAATGGTGTAACGATCTGGGCACTGTCTCAACCATGAGCTCTGTGAAATTGTAGTCTCGGTGAAGATGCCGAGTACCCGCAATGGGACGAAAAGACCCTGTGAACCTTTACTATAACTTCGTATTGACTTTGAGTAAGTAATGTGTAGGATAGGTGGGAGACTTTGAAGCAGGCACGCTAGTGTTTGTGGAGTCAACGTTGAAATACCACCCTTTACTTACTTGGAGCCTAACTTCTTTTAGAAGGACATTGCGTGGTGGGTAGTTTGACTGGGGTGGTCGCCTCCAAAAGAGTAACGGAGGCTTTCAAAGGTACCCTCAGCACGCTTGGTAACCGTGCGTAGAGTGTAATGGCATAAGGGTGCTTGACTGTGAGACCTACAAGTCGATCAGGTGCGAAAGCAGGACATAGTGATCCGGTGGTTCCGTATGGAAGGGCCATCGCTCATAGGATAAAAGGTACTCCGGGGATAACAGGCTAGTCTCCCCCAAGAGCTCATATCGACGGGGAGGTTCGGCACCTCGATGTCGGCTCGTCACATCCTGGGGCTGGAGAAGGTCCCAAGGGTTGGGCTGTTCGCCCATTAAAGTGGCACGCGAGCTGGGTTCAGAACGTCGTGAGACAGTTCGGTCTCTATCTATTGCGGGCGTTAGATGTTTGAGAGGGCTTGAATCTAGTACGAGAGGACCGATTTGAACAAACCTCTGGTGTATCAGTTGTACCGCCAGGTGCACCGCTGAGTAGCTACGTTTGGAAAGGATAAGCACTGAAAGCATATAAGTGCGAAACCTGCCTCAAGATGAGACATCTTTTAAGGGTCGTTGGAGATGACGACGTTGATAGGCTATAGGTGTAAAGACAGTAATGTCATAGCCGAGTAGTACTAATTACCCGTAGATTTATTGCCTAATTGGCATAGTGCTCAATTGCACAACAAGGTTCTCTCTTTGTGAACGTTTTTATCGATAATTATTGTAAAATGTAGAGCTGTAAAAAGTATTAACGATTATAATCATTGTGAATACAATTTACATTAATACAAAATACAATAATATAAATATACTGTACATCCTTTTGTACAAAACAACCTTTAGGGTGGTTTTAGCAGAGGGGCTCACCTGTTCCCATTCCGAACACAGAAGTTAAGCCCTCTAGCGCCGATGGTACTGCGAAAGCGGGAGAGTAGGTCGCCGCCAGTTTTTTTAAAAACGCTCATCATTCATTTGGTGGGCGTTTTTTTTGATATATACCCAAAGGAATATGTATAACATTTTTTGTAAAACTTTTAATGAGTATTAAAATTTACGGTCTTTGTAAATCAAATAAATTTTTTTACAATCCTTTATATTTTTAATCTAATCTTTAGGTTCTCATTAATATGACTTAAAATCTGTTAATCTTATAATAAAAATAGTGATTTCATTTTTTTTCAAATCTTAATTAAGTTATTTTTGCACAAATTAATTTTTAAAATGAAAAAATACTTAATTCTTCTTTTAATTTCTCTAATGGTAGTTTCTTGCTCCAAAATTAAAGTTGAAGGAAATGTAAAAGGAGGTTCTCCTCTGGAAAGAATAGAATTTATAGAAGCATCTGGAGTTGCGACGCTACCACTTGTCAACATTGGTGTGGACGAAAAAGGGAACTTCAAAGGTGAATTCAAAGCTCCTAAAAATGGAATGTATGCTATGACCTATGCAGGTAAAATGAATTTCATTTATCTTAAAAAAGGCCAGACTTTGAATATCTCAGGTGATGCAGCTACTTTCCCTGAAGTCTACAAAATCGAAGGCGACGCTAAGAAGAATAATGATTTCATCACTGCGACTCAAAAATATTTGGAATCTTACAGCTCGAAGCTGAATATGCAGATGCTACAAAAGAAAGAGTCTGAATTCTTAACCGATATCAAAAAAATCCATTCTGATCTTGAAAAAAATCTAGACGAGAATGCTGACAAATTAGGAGCTGACAGCGAAGTTGTTAAACTTAAAAAAGATGAATTAACGACTAATATCCTGACTTTCTTAGTTCAGTATCAATCTGCTCACGGCCAAGTATCTGGTGATCCATCATTCAAAGTTTCTAAAAAATTCACAGATTATGAGAAGACATTAACTGAGAATAACGACAGAATGGTAGAAAATTTGCCTGTTTACAGAAATTACTTGTTGAATAAGGTTGGACAAAATTTCCAGACTTTTGCAGAGAAGCAAACTGATAAAAATACAGCAAGTATGTCCGCAATCTTTGCTAGATTCCTTGCAACAGATAAAGAATTGTCTCAAAAAACCAAAGATTATTTGTTAGCGTTTGTAATTGCAAAATTCGATCTTAATCCTTACACAAGCGAAGTCGAAAAGGTTAAGAAAATCAGCGATGAATATATCAAAGATTCTGAAGTTAAGAAAGATTTAAACTCGGCAATCAATGCTGTGTTTGGTTTGAAAAAAGGAGAAGAAGCTCCAAAAGTGAGTTTTACTAAATTGGATGGAAAGTCTACAAATCTGGAAGTAAATGGCAAACCAACTTTGGTGATGAGTTATGCATCTTGGAATCCCTATATTGCTCAATCTACAATTCCAGTTTTGAAAGAAGTAGTAGATTTTTATAAAGCTAAAGTTAATTTTGCTTATGTAAACTTAGACGATACAAAGGAACAATTTACAAGAACAGCAAACGCTATGCTGAAAGGTATCCCTGGAACAAGTTACTATGCCGACGGTGGATTATCATCAGAATATGCTAAAAAGTTCTTTATCTATGGATTTAAAATTCCTGGTTTCTTCTTGATCGATAAGGATGGCAAAGTCGCAAGCCAGACTTTCTATAATTTAGGAGATGCTAAGTTTGTAGAAGAAATGAACAAAATCTCTGGTCTTCAGGCACCGACTGTAAATCCACAAGTTCAATTGCAAAATGATTTGTTGCAACAGAATCCAAATGCAGATTCTGCAAAAACAAAATAATAGATGAAACAAAGAAGAAACAAAATTCTTGAAAATATTAAACTCCTTTCCGCAGGTGCGAAAGGAGTTTCTGTTGGTAAGACAGAGGATGGAAAAACGGTCTTGGTAAAGGGCGCAGTTCCTGGTGACCTTGTCAACGTGAGAGTCAAAAAATCGAAAAGCAACTATTTCGAAGGAGAAGCGGTTGAGATTTTAGAATATTCTGAACACAGAGTAGATCCTAAATGTATCCACTTCGGAACGTGTGGCGGTTGCAAATGGCAGAATATCGCTTACGAGAAACAACTCGATTTTAAGCATAGTGAGGTGGTGAACAACATCAGGAGAATTGGTGGTTTCCCAGAGTTCGAAGAAATTCCAATTCTTGGTGCACCAGATCAGTATTTCTACAGAAACAAAATGGAGTTCTCTTTTTCCAATGCGCGTTGGTTGACTCAATATGAGATCAGCTCAGAAGAAAATTTTGGAAACAGAGATGCTTTAGGATTTCATATTCCGGGAATGTGGAGCAAGATTCTGGATTTGAAAGAATGCTGGCTTCAGGAAGATCCATCAAACCAAGTCAGATTGGCGGTTAAGAAATATGCAGTCGAGAATGGTTTGGAGTTTTA
Organism: Chryseobacterium sp. KACC 21268; assembly: GCA_028736075.1. Taxonomy (NCBI): domain Bacteria; kingdom Pseudomonadati; phylum Bacteroidota; class Flavobacteriia; order Flavobacteriales; family Weeksellaceae; genus Chryseobacterium; species Chryseobacterium sp. KACC 21268. The sequence goes on along the minus strand of CP117875.1, from coordinate 4,053,041 downwards.
TGATGTCAAAGAGCAAAAAGGATTCTTAAGAACATTGATGCTTCGTCAGAATTCGAAAGGCGACTGGATGGTTCTATTCCAATTGTACAAGGAGAATAAGGCAGAGAGAATCAAATTGTTTGATTTTCTTCTTAGCCAGTTCCCACAAATTACAACTTTGGTTTTTGCCATCAATCCCAAAGGCAATGACAGCATCTACGATTTGGAAATCCAGAATTATTATGGAGAAGGCTTCATCTATGAAGAAATGGATGGCCTTAAATTCAAAATAGGACCAAAATCTTTCTTCCAGACCAATTATAAACAAGCTTTAGAATTATACAGAAAGACTTTAGAATTTGCAGATCTAACGGGTGACCAAGTTGTGTATGATCTTTACACAGGAACAGGAACCATTGCTCAGTACGTAGCAAGAAACGCAAAACACGTCATAGGAATTGAAGCAGTTCAGGAAGCAATAGACGCAGCCATAGAACATGCAGAACTGAATGGTCTTAAGAACACCACCTTCTACTGTGGTGATATGAAAAATGTTTTCAATGATGAGTTTTTGGCCAATCATCCAAAGGCAGATGTCCTGATCACAGATCCGCCAAGAGATGGAATGCATCAAAAAGTTGTAGAGCAGATCCTGAAGTTGGCGCCGGAAAGAATTGTTTACGTCAGTTGTAATTCTGCAACTCAGGCGAGAGATATTGCTTTGATGAAGGACGACTACGAACTGGTGAAAATCCTTCCCGTAGATATGTTCCCACAAACACATCACGTAGAGAATATCGCTTTGTTGATTAGAAAATAAGGTTTAATTTTATTTGATCTAAGATCTTTAATATTATATTGATTAATGAAAAACGTACTATGGATTTTTGGTCTTCTGTTGCTGCTCACAAGTTGTGGTAGTGATGATGACATTTGCCTGGGTCAGGAATCTACACCTAGACTCAAACTATTGTTCCGCAATGCCAACAATCAGTTAGCAGCCGTGGATACGTTGTATGTAGATGTGGATTACGGTAAAGATTCTCTCAAGAGTTTCATTACAGCTTTACCCAATCAGGATTCCGTTATGATTCCTCTAAGGATAGATGACAGTCCGTACACGGATTTCTATGTCAGACAGAGATTGGCCGGGCCACGTAGTAAAATCCGAATCAGTTATGACAAGAAGTCCATCTACGTTTCGCCCGCTTGCGGTTTCAAAATCAATTATGAAAATCTGCAAGGCGAAGTTCTACAGACCAATCCTGTACAAAGCATACAATCCAACATAACAACATTGACTGATGAGAATAGCATCAATTTTTATCTTCGCTTTTAGTCTTTTACCGCTTTCCGCCTTTTCCCAGACCAAACCCGAGGAGAAGAAGCAGGACTCTGTGAAGTGGAAGTACACGCCCAACTTTACTGTGGGTATCGATGTTCTGAATTTGGGTGCAGGCTTTTTCGGAGACCGACAAATGATTCAGGGTTTTGTTTCCAGCCGCATTAGCAAAAAGGTACACGCCATTATAGATCTTGGATATGATAACAATATCTATCAGAAAAATGGATACGATGCCAAGGCGGACGGATTATTTGCCAAGATTGGAGGTTTTTATATGTTATCTATGGATCCCGACAACGATCTCAATGGTTTCTATGGAGGTGCAAAACTGGCAGGAAGTTTCTACAATCAGGAGTACAAAGCAATTCCTGTAAAGGGTATCAACAGCGAAGGCGTTACGATTGCATTTGACCCATCCACACAGAGCAGCTATTGGATAGAGGCATCTCTAGGAGCAAGAGTACAGGTTTTCAACAGTAATTTCTTTATCGATGTCAATGCACAGCCGCGTTTTCTGGCTTACACCACAGAGCAGGAAGAGATCAAACCAATGATTGTTCCCGGATTTGGGAAAAGCTCAGGAAGCTTCAATATGGGTTTCAGCTGGAGCATCGCTTATAAATTTTAAAACAAAAAAGTCCGCAAGTTGTGGACTTTTTTTATGACTAATGATTTGGGCAGCTTTATCCGCCTTCCACTCCCGCTATCCCGAAAAGCCATTCCTTTCCCAGGCTATTTTCGGGATGAGCTCCGTTCAAGTCGGGCTGCAGCAGAGCTTCTATTTGGCTTTAGTTAAGTTTCAAAAGAGTTTTTCCAAATTATCATTGGCACCAAAAAATAATTTTAAACCACTTCAATCATCAAGCAAAAAGTATCAGCTTCTTGTCGTAATCTTGCTATAACAGAAAGGAACACTACTTTTTCGCATTTCAAAATTTTCTTTATAATTAAAATCATTATATCAGCCTAATATTAAAACAAAAAGCACAAAACAGATCAACTGCTTTGTGCTTTTTTATGTTTTAGAATTTAAAATAATAATTAATTCAATTTGATGTTGAACGGCATTTCCATCATTACAGAAGCCTTTGCGTTAGGATCCGCCACTTGTTGAAAGATTTTGAAATTCTCTTTCCCTATTTTATTTTTAATCACTCTGGTAGAGAAATCTTCATCTGTTTCAGCCGAAAAGATTTGCTCAAATTTTGACATCTTCGCAGGGTACGTAGACACGCCGTAATCTTTCAGTTTGGCTTTTTGAGCTGCAAAGTTGATGGCATCTTGCAAACTACCCAACTCATCCACAAGACCAATTTCTTTAGCTCTCACGCCAGACCATATTCTGCCGCCGCCCACAGCATCTATCTGTTCAAAAGATTTTTTTCTGTTCAAGGTAACGAAGTGGACAAAACGCTGATAGGTAGATTCTACACTTCTCGTCATTATTGTAAGCGTTCCAGGACTTAGTCCGTTGATTGCGGAGATCATATTAGAATTGGCATTAGTAGTGACGGCATCACTGCGGATTCCATTTTTAGCAGCAAGATCCTTGAAATAAGGGATGACACCAAACACACCAATAGAGCCCGTCAAAGTATTAGGTTCCGAGAAAATCTTGTCTGCACCCATTGCAATGTAGTAGCCACCAGATGCTGCATAGTCTCCGAAAGAAACCACCACCGGTTTTTTACTTTTTAATTGTTGCATCTCAAAAAGGATTTCGTCCGATGCATTAGCGCTTCCACCTGGCGAATTGATGCGGAAAACAACTGCTTTCACATTGTCATCTTTCTGAAGTTTTTTGATTTCTTTTCTGAAGTTTTCGGAATAGATTGCGTCATAGCCTTTTCCATTATTGATGGCGCCGGAAGCGTATAGGATAGCAATTTTGTCTTTTCCCTTTTCAGATTCTATGGATTCTGCATATTTTGCGAACGAGATTTTATTAATTTTTTTATCCGCATCAATGTTTAGTTTTTTTCTGATGATGTTATCATACTCCGTTTTTTGAATCAATTGATCAGTCAGTTTATATTGCAGACTCAAGTTTGGAAGATAGCCATACAAACTGTCCGTAATCGTTTTGAATTCTGATACCGGGATTTTTCTGGACGTTGCAATTTTGCTCGATGTCTGTGCCCAGATGTCATTTAGCAATGTGGAAAGTTGTTCCTTGTTTTCCGGAGATATTTCATCTTTTAAGAATGGCTCCACCGCTGCCTTGAATTTTCCGTGACGGATGACCTGGATACCGATTCCGTATTTCTCAGCAAAACTTTTAAAGAAAGTAACTTCCGCTGCAAGACCTTTCAATTCAATTCCTCCCGCAGGATTCAGATAGTATTTGTCTGCCACGGAACCAAGGTAATATGCGCCTTGAGACACAGAGTTTCCGTAGGCATAGACGAATTTTCCGCTTTTCTTGAAATCGATCAAAGCATTTCTGATATCATCCAACTGTGTGATTCCAGCATTGATATTGTCTGCTTCTATGCTGATTCCTTTAATCTTGTCATCATTTTTTGCTTTTTCAATAGCTTTTAAAACGTCGTACAGGAGGACTGCTTTTTGCTCTTTATTAATGGAGAAAAAATCTTCCTGATCTTCGGATGGACTATCTATTATTTTTGTTTTAAGATCTAAAGTCAATACGGAATCAGATTTTACATCCGATGTTTCTGAAATAGAAGACAGGACTAAGAAGCCAATAAAAAATACAAAGAAACCTGCAATCACTATGAAAATTGCAGTTAAATTTGCGAGAACTAGTTTGAAAAAACTTTTCATTATAAAATAATTTGTTTGATATGTCGTACAACAGTGTGGTTTTGTTACTGGGAAGTAATATTAATAATCCCGAAAAAAATATCCAAATCGCTTTAGAAAAACTTGAGGCATCTGTGGGTGCAATATTAAAAAATTCTGAATTAATCATATCAACGCCCGTAGAATTTGACAGTAACAATAATTTTTGTAATATTGCAGTTAAAATAAAAACACAATTTTCGCCTGTAATGCTATTGGACCAGCTGAAGAAGATTGAAATAGAGATGGGTCGTGTAAAAGATTCATCCTACTTTGAGGCTTATCAGGATAGGATTATAGATATTGATATAGTATTATATAATAATATAAAGTTTATCTCGAAGAGATTAGTTATTCCTCACCAGAAAAATCTTTATGAAAGAGATTTTGCAAAGGAATTGATTAATGAAGTAAAATGAATTTAGAACACAAATGATATGAAGAAAAAACTATTTCTATTTTTCCTACTGCCACTTCTAGGCTTTGCTCAGACAAATGAAATCTCAAACAGCGCGGATTCACAAACTCAACCATTTAATAACAAAAGTAGACTTTTCAAAGATTGGTCTGTCTCTGTAGGAGGCGGGGGGGCATTTATGGCTCATGCAGATCTTACATCTTTCTATGGTGGAAAAGTGAACTGGGGATGGAACGGCTACGTAAGTTTGGATAAACAAATTACCCATACTTTTGGTCTTTCCTTATTATATACAAGAGGTGAGACTAAGCAGAAAGCCTACCTTAATGATCTTGCAGGTGTTGGTCACGGTTACACAAAATTTGATCAAATAGCTTTGGTTGGAGATGTCAACTTCTCAAATATAATGAGAAGAGTGGATAATAAATCCAACTTTAGATGGGCATTGCACGGTTACGCAGGAATTGGATTTACTGGCTACAAAGCATTCTTGCAGGATAATGATATGCTTAGCAGATGGCCTTCTTACATTGAGCAAAAAATGGGAATCGCATCATTCACCTACATTGGTGGTGTTGGACTAAAATATAATGTTTCCAGATTAATCGATTTGGAACTGAGAACAATGTACATCATAAGTGGTGACGAAGAATTTGACGGTGGCGGCTGGGCTAGAGAATCTCCTCCAGGATATAACTTGATCAATGATTCTTACACAGATAATGCATGGCTTGTAAACCTGGGAATCTCTTTCAAATTAGGAAAGCATCAGGATCATCTTCGTTGGGTAGATCCATTACAAATGGCTTACGCAAAAACTGCAGTGCTTGAGGAAAAATTCCAGGATTTCAAAGTTTGTGAGAAAGGTGATGGAGATAATGATGGCGTTTGTGACGATTGGGACAGACAGCTGGATACACCAGCCGGCGCAAGAGTTGATGGAGCCGGAGTTGCTTTAGACTTAGACTTAGATGGTGTAATTGATCTGAATGATAAATGTGTAACAATACCTGGACCAGTTGAAAATAATGGCTGTCCTGTTGGAAATGTTGCACCTACAGTTACAAAACAAGGCGCTATAGAAGAGATCAACAAATATTTCAATGGAATAGAATTTGAATTGAACAAAGATGTTATCAGACCAAAATCTTTCCAGGATCTTAATCAGGCTGCAGACATTATCAAAACTTTGGGAGCAGGGGACAGCTTTATTGTAGTGGGCGCTACAGACAGCAGAGGTTCTTCCGCTTACAACAAAAAATTATCGCAGGCAAGAGCCAATGCGGTTCTTAATTACTTAGTTAGCAAAGGTGTGTCTTCATCAGTCCTTTCTGCGGAAGGTAGAGGAAAAGAAGATCTTAAATATACAGAATGCGATCCGGCAACCAAATGCCCGGAATGGAAAAATGAAGCGAACAGAAGAGTATATTTTGTAGCAAAATAATAAACTAGAAAAAAAACATTCAAATATGAAACAAAATTTATTATCATTAGTAGCAATAGGTTTGTTGTTGCCTATGAGTTTAGCAGGTCAGGAGAAATCTACAGATGCCAACTCCGGATCTCAAAATGTTTCCCCATTTACACAGTCTTCTAAAAGATTCAATGATTGGTCTATTTCAATTGGTGCTGGTGTACCTTTGATCCAATCTGCTGATATGACTTCTATAAAAAATGGAAACGGGAAAAATCTTTTTGGATATTCTGCCTATGTAAGTGTAGATAAAGCTATTACTCACGCATTCGGACTTAATTTACAATACGATAGAGGAGAAACAAGACAAGGTCAGGTCAATACAAAAGACCACACGCCGATTGAAGGAAATTATCCTGCAGGTAGAACCCAATATGATGCAATCTCAATTTTAGGAGACCTTAATTTTTCTAACCTTCTTAGAAGAGTTGACAACAAATCTCCTTTCAGATGGGCATTGCACGGGTACGCTGGTATCGGAACAATTGCCTACAAATCTTACAGACAAGATCCAGGACCAGTTTATAACCAAGTTCTCAACTACGAGAAAAAACCTTTCAAATTAGGTTCTCTATTTGGACAAGCTGGAGCAGGTCTTAAATTTAAAATCAATAATAGAATTGATCTAGAAGGTAGAGTAATGTACGTTGTTACCGGTGATGATGAATTCGATGGAGCTGGAGTTGGACAAACAGGTTATAACCTAACTGAGGATCAAATCTCGGACAACTTCTTCAACACAACTTTAGGACTTACATTCAAACTTGGTAAGCACGAGTCTCACTTGATGTGGCACGATCCATTGCAGGAGATCTATTACAAGTTAGATGTTCTTAATGACAAAACGCAAGATCTGGAAGTTTGTAAAAAAGGAGATGTTGATAACGATGGTGTTTGTGACGACTGGGACAGACAGCTGGATACGCCTGCCGGAGCAAGAGTCGATGGTGCTGGTGTAGCATTAGATGTTGACTTGGACGGTGTTATCGACCTTTATGACAAATGTGTAACAGTTCCAGGACCGGTAGAAAACCAAGGTTGTCCTTTGACAATGAATAATTCTTCTACAGGTGTGGTTACAGATGAATCTACAATTATGAAAGGAATCGAGTTTGATTTGAATTCGGATAGAATTCTTCCGTCAAATACACCGATTTTGAATAATGCAATCAATTATATCAATGCTTCTAACAATAACTTTAAAGTGATTGGTGGAACTGATACAAGAGGAACAGATGCATACAACCAAAACCTTTCTGAAAGAAGAGCAAACAACGTTAAGAGTTACTTGATCCAGAATGGTGCAGACAAAGCAAAATTGGAAGCTCTTGGTAAAGGAGAGAAAGACCTTCTCTATCCAGAATGTGAGCCAGCTGAGAAATGTCCAGAATGGAAAAACAGAGCAAACAGAAGAGTATATTTTGAAGCTAAATAAGATATATTTCTAAATAAACAAAAACCGTTTCGTTTTATTACGAGACGGTTTTTTTATTTTAAAGAATTGATTAAATTTACAAATGCTTTCTTCCAAAGAATCACAAAATATTTTAATTCATCAAACGCTCAAACAATTTTGGGGGTTCGATGAGTTTCGGTCTTCTCAGGAACAAATAATCCTATCCATCATCAATGGTAAAGATACTTTGGCACTTCTGCCAACAGGCGGTGGGAAATCACTTTGTTACCAATTACCAGCAATAATCCTGGAAGGAACTTGCCTCGTGATTTCGCCTTTGTTAGCGTTGATGAGAGACCAACTGCAATCATTGCAAGCTTTAGGAATCGAGGCCGAATTGCTAAGTTCCGACTTAGATGAATTCGAAGAAGAAACCGTTTATAATCGATGTAAGGAAGGTTTGACCAAAGTACTTTTTGTCTCGCCGGAGAGATTGCTAAACCAATTATTTTTAAGGAATATTCAGGAAATTCACATCTCATTTATTGCGGTGGATGAGGCGCATTGTATCTCGGAATGGGGACAGGATTTCCGCCCGAGTTATCAGAACATCAAAAAGTTTCGTCAGGATTTTAAAAATGTGCCGTGCTTAGCATTGACGGCGACTGCGACCAATCAAGTTGTTGACGAGATTTCAATCAAGTTGGGACTTCACCAACCTCAGGTTTTTAAACAAAGTTTCCGAAGAGAAAATCTCAATATCATTGTTGCAAATACCGCGGACAAGTATCAAAGGATTTTAGAATTTCTCAGACAAAATCAAGCTTCCGGAATTATTTATACCAGAACCAGAAGGGAAGCGGAAGAACTCACGCTTTATCTCAAAAATAATAAATTCCAAAATGTGGATTTTTTCCACGCCGGGATGACTGCTCGTGACAGAGAGAATCTTCAGAAAAAATGGATTACCAGCCAATTCCACGTTTTGGTTTCGACCAACGCTTTCGGGATGGGAATTGACAAAGATAATGTCCGATTTGTAATTCATTTTTCACCTTCCTCAACTTTGGAAAATTACTATCAGGAAATTGGAAGAGCGGGAAGAAACGGACAAGAGGCAATTGTCCTGCTACTTTGGAATGAACAGGAATTGAAGAATATCGATGATGTTTTTAAAAACCAAATCCCCAACAAAACCGAGTACGAGAAAATTCTGATGTATCTGTATTCCATTTTTCAGATTGGAGATTCGGATTTGCCGGAACGGACTTTCCAGTTGGACATCAACAGAATCAAAAATCTAAGCAAATGCTCTAATGCGAAAATCAAAAATATTCTGACGTTTTTGAACAATCAGGAATTGATTTATTATAAAAACTCAATCTCATCGTCCACGCTTCAAAGCTTCATCAATTCCGAAGATTTGGAACAGTTGGCGCCGTCGGATGCTTATTTTATGGAATTGTTGTTCCGTAATTTGCCAGGTTTGGCGATTCAAAAAGTTCATTTCAGCGACTTGGCGTTTTGCAAAAAGAATGGATTTGATATCTTGAGTTTCAAAGAGAGACTGAAGCAAATGCAGAAAGCGGGACATTTGGAATATCTCGACGGAAGTCAACATTCCATCAAGTTCCTGAAACCTCGGAACGACCGACATCTTTCGGGAGAATATTGGAAGCTTTTCAATCACATTCAGAAAAATAAATTAAAGAAATGGGAGGAAAATAAATTCTTCATCAAGGACACAGACTTCTGCAAAATGAAATTGATTCTCAGTTATTTCGGAGAACGCGATGCCGATAATTGTGGCAAATGTTCTGTCTGCAGAAAGAAAACAAATACGAAGAGAACTTTGTCAACAGAGATTTTCGAACAACTTGCCAAGCGACCGATGGCTTTGGAAGAGGTGGCTGCCAATCTCAATTTTCACTCCAAAGAATCCATTTCCGACACGCTAATCTTTCTTTTGGACATAGGTAAAGTCAAAATGTTGAATTACAAAACCTATATGTTAAACCAATAAAATTATTTGAATAAGTCGAACCACTTTGTTAGGTTTGGGCAGCTTTATCCGCCTTCCACTCCCAATCTTTTTTGCAGACGATTTCAGTTTAAATAGAACTTGAGTATAAGCAAAAAAGGATTTCCGTTCTAGTCGGGCTGCGAGTGATTCGAATCAAAAATCAATTATCAACTATCATTTATCAATTATAAATCAATGACGAAATCCCTCAATGTCGTTTTTTTCGGAACTCCCGATTTTGCCAAAGCTTCTTTGGAAGCCATTTTCAAATCTCATCATAATGTGGTTGGCGTTGTAACTGCTGCCGACAAAGCCAGCGGACGAGGAATGAAACTCACGCCTTCACCAGTCAAAGTTTTTGCAGAAGAAAATGGGCTCCATCTTTTTCAACCCGAAAAACTGAGAAACCCGGAATTTTTGGAAACCATTCAAAATCTGAATGCCGATGTTTTTGTCGTGGTAGCTTTCAGGATGATGCCTCAGGTCTTGTTTTCGATTCCGAGATTGGGAACTTTCAATCTCCACGCTTCATTGTTGCCGGATTATCGTGGCGCGGCGCCAATCAATTACGCGGTTATCAATGGCGAAACCAAAACTGGCGTGACGACGTTTTTCATCAATGAAAAAATTGACGAAGGAAGCATTCTTCTTCAAGCTGAGACCGACGTTTTATCAGAAGACAATGCTGGAACGTTGCACGATAAATTGATGAACATCGGCTCGGAATTAATCATCAAAACTTTGGATGGATTGGCTGATAATTCAATCGAAGAAAAACCTCAACCTGACAAAGAAAATCCAAAAACTGCCTACAAAATTTTCAAAGAAAACCTGAAAATCGACTGGAATCAAAGTGCGGAAACCGTTCACAATTTTGTGAGAGGAATGTCGCCTTATCCAACGGCTTTCACGATTCTGAAAGTTGGTGACGAAGAAAAATCCTTGAAAATCTTCAAAGGAAAATTCGAAGTTGAATCACATTCCCGTGAAGCTGGTGATTTTTATATTTCCAAAACTGAATTCAAATTTTATACAAAAGACGGAATCTATTATCCAGAAGATGTGCAGATTCAAGGTAAGAAAAGGTTGCCGGTCAAAGATTTTTTGAATGGAATCCAGAATTTTGAAGATTATAAAAAGTAATCCAACCCATATGCAAAATAGTAAAATCAAGATTCTAAAAATAGAAATTCTTTCCAATAATTGGTACACTTTGAACAAAGTGACTTTCGAATACCAGAAGAAAGACGGAACGCTGGAAACCCAAAGCAGAGAAGCTTACGACCGCGGAAATGGTGCGACGATTTTGCTATATAACAAAGAATCGAAAACAGTCATTCTGACAAAACAATTTCGACTACCAACTTACATCAATGGCAATGAGGACGGAATGATGATTGAAGCTTGCGCCGGACTTTTGGATAAAGATAATCCCGAAGATTGCATCAAAAGAGAAACGGAAGAGGAATTGGGTTATGAGATTTCGGATATCAAAAAAGTTTTCGAAGTTTATATGTCGCCAGGTTCTGTGACGGAGATTCTCTATTTTTTCATTGCGGAATATTCCAAATCGATGAAAATCAATGACGGTGGCGGACTGGAAGAAGAGCAGGAAGAAATAGAAGTTCTGGAATTGGATATTGATAAAGCGCTTGATATGATTGATAATGGCGAAATCAAAGATGCTAAAACGATTATGCTGATTCAGCATCTTAGGCTTAAAAATATATTATAAAAATCTTCAATCCGATATTATCAAACTTAAATATCTAAAATGAAAAAATTATTATTTGGTTTAATGTTCGCTTCCAATCTCTTCTTTTCTCAGGATTTGAAAGTAATGACCTACAACATCCGACTGTCATTGGAAAGTGATAAAGAAAACGCTTGGGACAAAAGAAAGGACGATGCTCTGGCGCTGATGAGTTATTATCATCCGGATTATTTCGGCGTGCAGGAAGCAGTTCCTCAGCAAATGGTTGACATCAAAACTAATTTGAAAGATTACGATTATGTCGGCGTTGGTAGAGACGATGGGAAAAATCAAGGCGAATATTCGGCGATTTTCTACGACAAGAATAAATTGGAAGTTCTGAAATCAGGAACATTCTGGCTTAGCGAAACACCCGAAAAACCATCCAAAGGTTGGGATGCGGCTTATAACAGAGTTTGCACTTACGTATTTTTTAAAATCAAGAAAAGTGGGAAAAAGTTCTTGGCGATGAATCTCCATTTTGACCACGTTGGCGATGTGGCGAGAGTCAATTCTTCCAAATTAATCCTTGAAAAAATCAAAGAACTGAATCCACAAAATCTGCCTTTGACCTTGACAGGCGATTTCAATTTGACGGACGATACAGAACCAATAAAAATCATTTCTCAATCATTGGACAATGTCTATTACCATTCGAAGAAACCGCATTATGGACCAAAAGGAACTTTTACAGCTTTTGATGTGAACACAGTTCCAAAAGAAAGAATCGATTATGTTTTTGTAAAGGGCTTCGAAGTCCAATCGAACCGGACAATCAATGACAGGCGGGAAAATCTGCTTTATCCATCAGACCATTTTCCGATTTTGGCGGAGATTAGTTTTAAGAAATAGTTATAAACGTAAAATCCTCTTGTTGAAAGAGGACTTTTTTTATTTTTCAGAAGAATGTTTTTGCGAAATATTTAGTTCTGCAAAACCTATTTTTTCATCGTCACTTAATTCTGATAGTTTTTTGAATATGATTGAATAACTGGTATTGAACGGAACTTCCATCACAAAATATTTATTTCCCATTCCTTCACTTTCGCATCCTAAACCTTCAAATTCTTTTCTTAATTCCATTACATCAATATTCTCATCAAGAACAACGATTTGAATTGTGGAATTTCCAGAATGTTCTACAATTTTTCTGTAGGTAATGCGTTCTTCCTCTTCGTCATATTCTGCAAAAACAATATCTCCAGAAGAAAAACCCGGACCGTAAAATGGAATGTTGTCAATCTTATAAAGGCCATCATTTGAATTTATAATTTCCGCCCAAAGTGTTTCAACAACAATTTCTTCAAGAACATCACTGTAATATCGGACTAAAATTTTTTCTAAATTATCGCTCATTTGAAATTTTATTTGAAAACAAAGTTACTTATTCCAAACAATCTTCTTCACCATCACTTCACTGGAATTAGTCCCTACCATTATTTCAAATTCGCCTGCTTCCCAATCGTAATTCAAAGCGTCATCGTAGAATTTCAAATCCTCAGGAGTCAGTTTAAAAGTTACATTTCTATTTTCGCCTTTCTTCAAAAATATTTTCTGGAAACCTTTCAGTTCTTTGATAGGGCGAACCACTTTCCCGAAAAGGTCGCGGATGTAAAGCTGAACCACTTCCTCACCATCAAATTTTCCGATGTTGGCAACATTCACATTGATGGTCAAAGTTTGATTGCCTTTTAGATTTTCAGAACTCAAATTGAAGTTAGAGTATTTGAAATCCGTGTAGCTCAATCCAAATCCAAACGGGAATTTCGGGTCGTTGTCCAAATCGATGTAAGCGGAAACGTAACTTCTGTCTGTCGATTTTCCGGCTGGTCTTCCCGTGTTGTAATGGTTGTAATAGATTGGGATTTGACCTTCTGTTCTTGGGAAAGTCATTGGCAATTTTCCGCCAGGATTCACATTTCCGAAGATGACATCGGCGATAGAATTTCCAGCTTCTGTTCCCAGCCACCAACTGTAAACGATGGTTGAAATATTGTCCGCTGCCCAATCAAAAACCAAAGGTCTTCCGGCGTTTATCATCAGAATAATTGGTTTTCCTGTTTTGGCAATTTCTTTCAACAATTCTTCCTGAACACCGGAGAAATGTAGGTTGCTTCGGCTTTTCGCTTCGCCACTCATTGCGTGACCTTCGCCCAAAGTCATTATCACGACGTCTGCTTTTTTTGCCGTTTCGATAGCTTCTGCAAACATCGATTTGTTGTCGTCGTTTTCATTGCAGCCTTTCGCATAAAGCAAAGTTGAGTTTTTGTCTAATTGATTTTTGATGCCGTCAAATTGAGTGACAATTCTCTGCGCGTCATCTTTGAAAGGAACCGACCAAAATCCGTGCATCGCAACTGCTTCTTTTCCGAATGGTCCAATCAAGGCAACAGTTTTAGTTGATTTTGAAAGTGGAAGGATTTTCTTTTCATTTTTCAAAAGAACGATACTTTTTGCCCCGAATTCTCTTCCGAATTTTCTGTGCTCAAGATTATTGGTTTGTTGTTTTTGTCTTTCGGAATTTGAAAATTTGTATGGGTCGTCAAACAATCCCAATTCGAATTTCTTGATTAAGATTCTTCTCACAGCATCGTCAACAAATTTAATATCGACTTTTCCTTCTTTGACTAATTTAGGAAGTTGCTCCATATAGATATTGCTTTCCATATCCATATCGGAACCTGCGAGGATGGCTTTTTCTCCGGCTTCGGCGTTGTCTTTTGCATAGCCGTGTTTTATCATTTCGCCGATGCTTCCCCAATCGGAAACCACAAAGCCTTGGAATTTCCATTGGTCTTTTAGTAAATCTCTCAAGATATATTTGTTAGCAGTTGCGGGAATTCCGTTGATGTCGTTGAATGAATTCATAAAAGTAGCAACGCCCGCTTCCGAAGCCGCTTTGAAAGGTGGAAGATAAGTCTCGTGAAGTTGACGAAGACTCATATCAACCGAGTTGTAATCTCGTCCGCCAACTGCTGCACCATAAGCGGCAAAGTGTTTCGCGCACGCCATTATCGCATCGATGTTGCCTAAGCCTTTGCCTTGGAAACCTTTGATTCTTGCCAATCCGATTTTGGTTCCGAGATAAGTATCTTCTCCGGAACCTTCCATTACGCGTCCCCATCTTGGGTCTCTTGCGATGTCCACCATTGGCGCGAATGTCCAGTGAACACCGAATGCGGAAGCCTCTATTGCGGCAATTCTTTCGGATTTTTCTATCATTTCCAAATCCCAGCTGGCGGCCTGACCAAGGTTAATCGGAAAAGTCGTTCTGAAACCGTGAATTACATCTTGTCCGAATATCAACGGGATTTTGAGTCGGGATTCTAAGGCTAATTTTTGGAAGGCTTTGGTTTCTTCTGCGCCGGTTACGTTGAGCATTGAGCCAACTTTGCCGCTTTTTATTTCGTCCAAGACTTTTTTGGAGTTTGAGTTTTGTGGACCTGTGGCATATTCGAAGCCGCTGTATTGGACGAGTTGTCCGACTTTTTCTTCCAAGGTCATTTTGGACAGAAGTTCGGTGACTTTTTGGTCGATGCTTTTTTGAGCGGAGATGCTGATTCCGAAGATTAATAGAAGAAGTGAAAGGCTATATTTTTTCATTGTAATGTTGTTGTCTCTTTTTGAGAAATTGATTGAGGTAAATGTAATTATTATAAACCACCCCGTCAAAAATTTTTCAAATTTTTGAATTCCCTCCAGATGAGGGGAATTTAGAGATGTTTTTTTTTGTGCTGAGAAGTTGACAAACTTGGTAATTATTGCAAATGTTTGATTTGTCTTGGAATCCGCAGCCCGACTTGAGCGGAAATCCTTTTTTGCTTGTACTCAAGTTCAACTCAACTGAAATCGTCTGCAAAAAAGATTGGGAGCGGATGGCGGATAAAGCTGCCCAAATCATTATTCAATATTGGATAAATGATGCTCAGCGAGGGAATTGGTTTTAATTCTTTATTTTTGAGTTTTAAATTTTGGAAATGAAAAAATTATTATTGGGATTGATGCTGATGGGAACGGCGATTTCTGCGCAGGAACTGTATATGCCGAGGAATATCAAGAATGCTTATGCGAAAGGGACTCGCGATGTTTCTGGAAAACCAGGAAAAAATTACTGGCAGAACAAATGTGTTTATGATGTGAATGTGAAAGTGGATGCGAAAACGAAAATAGTTTCGGGTTCTGAGACCATCCAATATTCCAATAATAGTCCGGATGAGTTGAAGGTTTTGGCGATTCGGTTTGTGAATAATATGACCAAACCGCAGTCTCCGAGAGCCGGATACGTCTCGAAGGAATCTTTGACAGATGGTTTGAAAATTAAATCTTTCTATATCAACGGAGAAAAATACAACATCAACAGCGATGACTGGGGAACTGTGGAAGCGGTGAAACTAACGAAATCAATTTCAGCAAAATCGAAAACGGAAATCAAAATCGATTGGGAATATCCATTGGCAAAGGAAAGTGGGAGAGAAGGGCAGATAGACCCGGAGACTTTTTATGTGGCGTATTCTTTCCCGAGAGTTTCCGTTTATGATGATTACAACGGTTGGGATATGTTGGCGCACAACGGCAGACAGGAGTTTTATAATGACTTCAATGATTATTCTTTTGCGATTTCTGCACCTAAAAATTTTGTGGTTTGGTCAACGGGAGATTTTCTGAATCCTGAAGAAGTTCTGAATCCTGAATACTTGAAACGTTTTAAAGAATCTTTGAAATCTGATAAAATCATCCACGTTGCCAATGAATCTGAAATGAAATCGGGGAAAGTGACGAAGCAGAATGAGTGGAATGTTTGGAAATTCAAAGCAGATAATATTGTAGATTTTTGTTTTGCCTTGAGCAATCATTACGTTTGGGATGCTTCGAGTGTTCAGCTGAAAACTAAGAGAGCGAGCGTGCAATCCGCTTATAAAGTTGGGGCGAAAGATTTCGAGAAATATACAGAATGGATGCGCTATAATTTGAAATGGTTTACGGACAATTGGCCCGGCGTGGAATATCCGTTCCCAGCGATGACGGCCGTGCAAGGTTACGCCGATATGGAATATCCGATGATGATAAACGACACGAGCATTCCGGACGATTTGCAGGATGCGAGATTAACGGCTGACCACGAGATTGCGCATACTTATTTCCCTTTCTATATGGGAATCAATGAAACCAGATATGCTTTTATGGACGAAGGTTGGGCGACGATGCTGGAATATTTGATTGGAATTTCTGAAAATGGGCAAGAATCTGCGGACAAATTTATGAAGAACTTCCGTGTAAAACGTTGGATTAATGATGCTTCCACCGAGCAAGACCAACCGATTATCACGATGAGTTCTCAGCTTTCGGGCGCTGGATATGGGAACAATGCCTATGTGAAATCGGCGTTGTCTTATTTGGCTTTGAAGGATTATTTGGGTGATGATTTGTTTAAGAAAGCTTTGCATCATTATATGGACAACTGGAACGGGAAACATCCTATTCCTTGGGATTATTTCAATTCGATGAATGCTGGTTCGGGGAAGAATTTGAATTGGTTTTTCAACAATTGGTTTTACACGAACAATTATATTGATTTAAAAATTGCGTCTGTGACTCAGCAGGACAAACAATTGGTTTTAACGGTTGAGAATGTCGGTGGATTTGCAGTTCCGTTTGATGTGGTTTTGACCTATGAAGATGGAACGACAGAAAAAGGACATTTCACGCCAGCGGTTTGGGAGAAGGACCAGAAAGTAACCAATCTGAATATTCCTGCTAAGAAGAAAATCAAATCTATTAATCTGGATGGCGGGATTTTTATGGATTACACGCCAGGAGATAATTTGAAATTAATAGGACAGAATTAAATATTATTTTTAACCACATAGAAACATAGTTTAGTAAGGATTAAGAAGATGAAATAGATAGTTTGATTTCTATTTTTCCTTTAGCTTTATAATTTGTGTATTAATCTATGTTTCTATGTGGTTTCAGCTCACCAAATTTAATGTCGATGAAGAAAATAGTTTTATCAATTGTTGCTATTTCGCTGTTGGTTTCCTGCGTTTCCAATAAAACGAAAACGTTACAAAATAACATCCTGACGTTGAGAGACAGCTATTGCAAAGCGCCTTTGCAGTACAACTATACACAGCGTTTGCCTTCGTACAATTCCGATTCTATCATTTCGGCAAACAGTCAATTGAAGGATTATTTTTCTGACCAGAGTATTTTGATTCTGAATGCTTTGGGAAGTGTGGATGAAGTGGAAAACATCATTGACCTCAAAAAGAATAACAGCCTGGAAGCACAAGTGAAAGTGCTGCAGCTGAAAACTAAAATCAATAGTAAAATCAGTATTTCTCTTACAGAGTTGGATGCTGTTGCTGCCGAATTTGACTGCGAAGGTGAACGCGTGGACCAGATGGCGAATTACTTAGACAACCTGAATAATAACAGGAATAACAAACTGATTCTGTTTTCCATCATCACAGGTGCGGTGACTTCGGTTGCTGGCGGGATTATTAAAAATGACAATGCGGAAAACATCGTGAGTATTGGTGGTGGACTTTTGGGAGCTGGTCTTGGTTTGGCGACTTTCAATCCGAAAGGGAAGAAGGTGGAGTTCATCCACGAGCGGAATCTGCTGAAGGATATTTGGGAACAGAAATTACAATCTCATAATTTCCCACCATTCATTTGGTATATGTACACCGAGAAAAAATTTACGGGCAACCGCGAACATTCTATCATCCAGAATATGAAGCAACGGTGGATTCAGTACCAGTTTGATAACGATGAAGATGCTGCGAACAAATCTGTGAATTTTGGAACGGGTGGCTATTATCGAGCCTCGGATTTGCAGAACCGAGCCTCGATGTTGAACCAAATGCAGTCTGCGACGAGGACCATTAATCAAAATATTAATTATCTGCTGTTGGATTTGGATAAGATGATTTCGGAGTCTTGAAATGAAATTTAAAAATCAGCAGTAGAAAAATTCATTCTAGCAGGAAAGTTTCTATTATTAATAATAGATTTGCAACCATTAATTCGTAATCATAAAATTATAAAATGAAAAGACAAACTATCGCATTGTTTTGCATAGCAGCACTTAGTTTTTCGTGTGCTGACAAAGGTGACAAGAAAGACGACAGCAAATATACAGATGAGCAAAAAGCTTCTTATTACATAGGAATGAGTATCGCTCAAAATATGAAACAAGAAGGCTTCAAAGTAGATGCAGAACTTTTGGCTCAAGGTATCAAAGAGGAAATGGACAGCACGAAGAAAAAGATGTTACCAGCTGAAGAAATGAACAGCTTTATGCAAGACTTTATGATGAAGCAACAGCAAAAAAAACAGTCTGAAGCGGGAGCACAGTCCAATGACAATAAGAAAAAAGGTCTGGATTTTCTTGCGAAAAACAAAACTAACCCAAAGGTAAAAACCACTGCTTCAGGTTTGCAATATGAAGTTTTGCAAGAAGGTGATGGCAAAACAAAACCAAAAGCAACAGATGTTGTGCAGGTAAAATACACCGGAAAACTTTTGGACGGAACCGTTTTCGATTCTACCGACAAAAATGGCGGCGCACCAATGGATATCAATCTTGGTGGTGTCATCAAAGGTTGGACAGAAGGAATTCAGTTGATGAGCAAAGGTTCTAAATATAGATTTTATATCCCGTCCGATTTGGCTTACGGAGACCAAGGCGCTGGAGGTGCAATTCCAGGTGGTGCTACTATAATCTTTGATGTGGAATTGGTGAGTATTAAGTAAAGTCAATTAGTTCAACAAAAATTAAAAAACGTTAGCAGAAGGTCTTTTAAGATTATTTTGTGCGGATATAATAATATATTTGGTTTTTCGTTATGTGATTAGTAACTTTATAATCTAAAAATTAATTATTATGAAAAATCTATTATTTGTTTTTGGTGTATCATTTTTGATCTTCAGCTGTTCGAGTGATGGACTAGAGGATGCTTCCAAAACAGAAGAACCTTTTAGCTACAAAAATGGTAGTCTCTCAACAGGCAAAGTTTCATCTACAGGGCTAGCTGCACCAACCGGTTTTGAATTTAGTGAAATTCCAGCCGGGAGTGAAGGTATGTTAAGTGCATTTTATCTGAATTGGGCTGAACCTTCGAGACATACTGTTTCAGATGATTTTATTATTCCGCCAAATGAAAGCTGGAAAATCGATAATTTTTCTTTTTTCATTATGAATCCTGATATTTTGCCAAACAGTGTCAGTTATATTAAAACCCTTGTTTTAGAGATTTATGACGGTGATCCAAAACTGTCCACTTCAAAAAAGGTTTACGGAAATATGAATGATAATGTGTTTAAATCTATATCAGCTACAAATATCTATAGAGTTAATCATCTTACAACCTCTTCTACTATGAATCAACAGGCAAAGCTTGTTTATAAGGTCGATACTGATATTAAGGATTTAAACTTGCAATCTGGTCGTTATTGGTATAAAATGTCCCTTAGATTTAATTATGGAGATGATTGGTTTTGGTTTGTTCCGAGATTGCCAGTTACTGGTAATGATGTTAATACTTTTAATGCTTACTTTCATCGTGAAAACACGGGCGATTTCTTTCCTACAGATCAAGGTTATACAACACAGGGAATTCCAGTTCAGCCGCCTAATGTAAATTATGAAACACCTTTTGAAATTTCGGGTATAAAAACTATCAATTAAACTCTGTTTTTTTTTATTAGTTTATTAGTATTATTTAAAATCAAAAACCTCAGCCAAAATTAGCTGAGGTTTTCTTGTTTTAAAATAGTATTTAATATGAAGAAAAATTTAATGTAATTTATTCCACTGGTCTGAAAACCAAACCTGTCTCTTCAAAATAGTCCAAGGTAATTCGGTCACCGTCATTCACGGTTCCTGCGAGGATTTCTTTTGATAATTTATTTAAAACTTCCTGCTGAATGACTCTTTTTAAAGGTCTCGCGCCGAAAACCGGGTCGTAACCTTTGTTGGTCAGGTAATCTAAAGCATCCTGAGTTGCGGTCATCATAATATTTCTTTTCAATAACATATCATTAAAACCTCTCAACTGATATTGAACGATTTTTCCGATTTCTTTTTTTCTTAAAGGCTGGAACAATACGGTTTCATCAATCCTGTTCAGGAATTCGGGACGAAGCGTTTGTTTCAACAAATCAAAAACCTGAATTTTTGTTTTGTCCACAATTTCATCCTGATTTTCCTCGGTAATATTTTCAAAATTCTCCTGAATAATATGCGAACCGAGATTTGAAGTCATAATGATAATTGAGTTCTTGAAATTCACCACACGACCTTTGTTATCCGTCAATCTTCCGTCGTCCAAAACCTGCAGCAATGTGTTGAAAACATCCGGATGCGCTTTTTCAATTTCATCCAAAAGCACGACTGAGTAAGGTCTTCTTCGCACAGCTTCAGTCAGCTGTCCACCTTCATCGTAACCAACATATCCCGGAGGCGCACCAACCAAACGAGAAACGGAATGTCTTTCCTGATATTCACTCATATCAATTCTCGTCATATTATTTTCATCATCGAATAAAAACTCAGCTAAAGCCTTTGCCAGCTCAGTTTTACCAACTCCGGTTGTTCCCAAAAATAAGAAACTCCCAATCGGTTTTTTCTCGTCGCTTAAACCCGCTCTGTTTCTTCTGATGGCGTCTGCAACCGCTTCGATGGCTTCTTCCTGACCCACAACTCTGTGATGAAGTTCGGTTTCAAGGTGCAATAATTTTTCTCTCTCAGACTGAAGAAGTTTGGTCACAGGAATTCCCGTCCATTTTCCAATCACTTCTGAGATGTTATCTGCGGTTACTTCTTCCTTAATCAATTCATTCTGATGGTTTTGCATTTCCAGTTCGAGTTTCTGCAAAGCATCTTCTTTCTCTTTGATTTTCCCGTACTGAATTTCTGCGACTTTCGCATAATCTCCTGCTCTCGAAGCTCTTTCAGCCTCAAGTTTCAGAGATTCAATATCTTTTTTAATCGAAGTTAAATCTTCAGATTTTTGTTTTTCTTTAAGCCATTTGGCGTTGATTTCGTTTCTCTGTTCAGAAATTTTTGATATATCTTCCTTCAAATGGTCGATTTTCGTCTGATTGCCTTCTCTCGAAATAGCAGCCAGTTCAATTTCCATTTGCATCAGTTTTCTGTCGAGAACGTCCAGCTCTTCAGGCTTCGAATTGATTTCCATTCTCAGTTTGGCCGAAGCTTCATCAATCAAATCAATTGCTTTGTCCGGTAAAAACCGGTCTGAAATATATCTTTGTGACATTTCCACCGCCGCAATAATCGCTTCATCTTTGATTCTTACTTTATGGTGCGCTTCATATTTATCTTTAATACCTCGAAGAATGGAAATTGCCGATTCAGTATCAGGTTCTTCCACCATTACTTTCTGGAAACGTCTTTCTAACGCTTTATCTTTTTCAAAATATTTTTGATATTCATTCAAAGTGGTTGCACCGATGGCTCTCAGTTCTCCTCTTGCCAAAGCAGGTTTTAGGATATTTGCAGCATCCATTGCACCTTCTCCACCGCCTGCTCCCACCAAAGTGTGGATTTCATCGATGAAAAGAATGATTTGTCCGTCTGATTTGATGACTTCATTCACAACAGATTTCAACCTTTCTTCAAATTCCCCTTTGTATTTTGCACCGGCAATCAAAGCACCCATATCCAAAGAGTACAAAGTTTTATCCTGCAAATTTTCAGGAATATCACCGCTGATAATTCTGTGTGCAATTCCTTCTGCAATCGCCGTTTTACCGACACCTGGCTCACCGATTAGAATTGGATTGTTTTTAGTTCTTCTCGATAAAATCTGCAAAACCCTTCTGATTTCTTCATCACGTCCGATAACCGGGTCGAGTTTTCCTTCTGCTGCTAATTCATTAAAGTTTTTAGCATATTTATTTAAGGATTGATACGTCTCTTCCGAACTTGCAGAAGTGGCTTTCGAGCCTTTTCTTAATTCTTTTATTCCACCTTCCAAAAGACTTTTGGTTACGCCCATATCTTTCAGCGTTTTTGAAACTTCTGAATTAGTTTCTAAAAGCGAAAGCCATAAATGTTCAATCGTTACAAATTCATCGCCCATTTTCTTGGCAATATTCGGTGCGTCCAACAGAACTTTGTTTGCTGAATTTGAAAGATAAATATTCCCTCCCTGTACTTTCGGAAGTCTTTCTAAATTTTCTCTGTTTCGCTCTCTTACTAAATTTGCGTCTGCTTCAGATTTTTTCAATAAGAAAGGCGATATATTTTCATCTACCTGAAAGATTCCTTCCAGTAAATGTTGTGGTTCTATCTGCTGATTGCCAAATTCCATTGCCACTTGCTGAGCGGCCTGGATGGCTTCCTGTGATTTTACGGTATATTGGTTTAAGTTCATATCTTTATTATAATTGATGGTTGATAGATGATAATTGATTTTAAAATAGCATCAAATTTTATTCAATTTTGAGTTTTGAAAAGATGATTTTTATTTTTAAAAAACATTAAGAAAGTAATTTTGAGGTTAGCTTTCTTAATGCTTTATCAATCATTTAATTCGAATAGCTTATCGCAAAAAGTATTCTTTTGTTGAATTTTTAAAATTATCAGACAAAATTTCCGAATAATTGAATTTTAATTAAAATGAGAACGACAAAATTTCCGATAATTTGATTTTTTGCTTTCAAATGATTGTCAATTTGGTAACGTTTTTTCTATCATCTCAATTTCTTAATATTTCAAATCGTATTTTTTATTTATAAATTTGAGTATAAAATCTGAAGTTGGCTCGTTTTCTAATTTTTTCGATGACCTTTTGTTTGATGTTGTTTTGTTCTGCACAGAATCAAAATCAGGAAGACTTGTCTGGTTCCGAGACTTTGGACAGAAGTAAAATTTCGCCAGAATCAATTCTTAATCAAAGTCTCAAAAAGCTCGAGCAGCCAATCTCAGAAGAAGCCAAATATGAAGTCCGAATGAAAATGGCGGATGCATATCTGAAAATCAAAAAACCAGATTTTGCAAAGTCAACGGAAATGCTTTTCAAAGCGAAAGAAATTGCTGAAAAATTAGATGACACCAAACTGAAAGCGAAAATCTATGGTTCTATCGCCAATCAATATTCTTTTTTGAATTTTCCGGATAAAATAAAACCTTACTTGGATTTATCGAAACAGCAGGTTGATAAATTGCCGAATGGTTACGAAAAGAATTTCCTCACGGCCAGATTATACATCGAATATGGAAATCTTGAAGCCGACAAAGAGAATTTTCTGGTCGCAAAAAAAGATTATCAAAAAGCTTTAAAGTTTTTAGGAAACATTGGAAATCCAAACAAAAAGAACATTTTTCAATTCAGAAGAGCGTTTTACAATATGGGCGTTTCCTACGCTTATCTCAAACAAAATGATTCGGCGGAATATTTCCTTAATAAAGCCTTGGCGATTCGTGATACGGAAAATAAAGAGTTTAAATATTTCATTTATAATACTTTAGCAAAAGTTTATATCGATAAAAATGAAAATCAAAAAGCAATTGATTCTTTGGAAATCGTTTTGAAAGAAGATGCTTTTAAGGATAATCGTCTCAAAGCTGATATGTACAAAAAGCTTATCGCAGCTTATAAAACTTTAAATGACAAAGAAAAATACATCGAATATTCTGAAAAGCTTTTGGAACTTGAGCCTGATGTGAAAGACAATAATCTGAAAGCCATCAATACGGCGGTGACAATCGAGCAGAAGAGTCTTATGGATAAGATTTCTGACAAAGAAGGGCATAATCAACTGTTGATAATTGGTTGTGGATTTTTAATGCTCATTGGTGGAATCTCTATTTTTTACATTAATCAAAAGAGAAAAAAAGAGAAACTTCTTTACCAGAATTTTATTTCCAATCTTGAAAAAGAAGAGAAGGCTTTCAAGCTTGAAGAAATCACTCAGCCAGAAATTGAGGAGAAAGAAAAAATACCATTTTCTGTTCCAAGTTCTGCGGAAACAATGATTTTGGAAAAGTTGGAAAAATTTGAAGCATCGGCGAAATTCACAAATCAAAAGCTGACGGTTGCAAGTCTGGCGGTAATGTTCAAAACCAATCCAACTTATCTTTCCGAAACCATCAAGAAACACAAAGAGAAAAACTTCAATAATTATCTGAACAAGCTTCGAATTAATTATATCTGCAAACAGATTCTCGAACGTCCGGAATTCCTTAATTATAAAATAAGTTATCTGGCAGAAGAAGCC
Organism: Chryseobacterium sp. KACC 21268; assembly: GCA_028736075.1. Lineage (NCBI taxonomy): Bacteria > Pseudomonadati > Bacteroidota > Flavobacteriia > Flavobacteriales > Weeksellaceae > Chryseobacterium > Chryseobacterium sp. KACC 21268. The sequence goes on along the minus strand of CP117875.1, from coordinate 4,028,597 downwards.
GGTTTTTCTTCCCATAGTTCGTTCACAACGGTCTTTAAAAATGTCACTGGGATTTCTCCATCCTCATTTCTCCGTGAAGCCGAAAAGAAATGTCAAAATATTTAATAATCTGATTTTCTGAATTTTAATATTCATTTTTTACTTTTGAAATATGATATTTTGGAAGACAAAAGCTTTTTTTTGATTCTTAAAGTATATACATTTACTTCATCAATGAAATAAAAAATATTTCTGATTGATAAGATTATCGCAAAAAATTTTATTAAATCTTAAAAAATTAATTATGAAGAAAATTGTATTTTTTCTATCGGCTTTAGGTTCGATGGTGGTCTATTCTCAAAGCTTGGGTTACGGGAAATCCTTCTCGGATTCTACACCTAGAAGCACGCCAATTAAAACAGCTTTTAAGGCAGAAACGTGCAACACCGTGGTCATTAATGATACGGAGGAAGAGAACGGTGTTTTCATCATCGGCGCTGGCGGACAAAAAGCAGCAGTGGACATTCCAATCGCAACGAACCAAACCATCAAGATCAACAGCATTGTCGTGACCTTGGCGAGTAAGTTGCCGCCAACGTTTGTGAATTTTTTGTTCTATGACAACACGCTTTCTACGCCAGAAGATCCCGAAGACCCAAGAAGAAATGTTCCTGGTCAACAAATCCTATCTGTGACCGACAGCAGTATTGAATCCTTTGAGGAAGTAGGTTATGAGCCTTTGCACGAATTTGTCATCAGAAAAATCAAAATTAAACTAAACACACCAATTGTTTTGAACGGAACGATGTCGGACGGAAGAATCTGGATGAGCACAAAATCTGATGCCAACGCGTGGTCCTCAACGGCGCATTATGATACCGGCGAAGGTGTCGTAGGAGAAAGTCTGGCTATGGGAAGTGATACTTTTGACTGGTTTCAGCTGATCAATCAGGAGTGTTTGTACGAGTTGGAGGCAGAATGTGACTTCCTGAATGTTGCTGATGCCAACCCAAAATCGAAAGTTGACATCTATCCAAATCCAGCTCAAGATCATTTCGAATATCAGAATATGGGATCGATGAAAATTGTCTCTGTCAATATATTCGATGCGAGTGGTAAACTGGTAAAAACTTTAAACGGTGATCGGTCAAAAGTGGAAGTTCAGGATTTGGCTAAAGGTGTTTATATCATTAAAACAAAAACATCTTCCAATATTACTTTGACGAATAAACTCATCAGAAAGTAAACATATACTCCAAATTAAAATAAAACCCGCTTGAAGATTAATTCTAGCGGGTTTTCTTATATGATTATTAGGGTGATTGGTCAATTATTGATTTTTTAAAATTTGTGGTGTTTTATTTTTATATTCATAATTATAGTGTGGGATTATAATGACAAAAATTACATTTGATATTTTTTGTTGAATTTATATTGTGAAAATTCTGTTAAAAATTCTTAATTTGCACAAAAATTTTAATATGAAGAAGTATTTACTAATGTCTGCATTGGTTCTGCCAATGTTGAGTTTTGCCCAATGGTCAAAAGTGGGCAATACGAGCAAGCAGGTGAAAGCTGAATTTGCAAGCCTCAAGGAAAAGCAACTTTTTTCTCTGGATAAGGGTCTAATGCAATCAAAATTGCAAAACGCACCTCAAAAATTCTCCGGACAAAAAGGCGTGGAGATTTTGATGCCTAATGCAAAAGGTGTTTTGGAGAAATTCCAGGTTTGGGAATATTCCAACTTCACGCCAGAGGTACAGGCTATGTTTCCTGGCATCAGATCTTATATGGGAGTTGGAGTTACGGATAAGTCGGCTTATTTGAGATTTTCAATTTCTGATCTTGGACTTTCGTCGTCAACATTCAGAATAGGAGAGTCTAGTTTTGTTGAAGCTTATACTGCTGGTAATGACGTTTATGCTGCGTATTCGTCAGCATCCAGAATTTTGGATCAGAAAGATGAGTTTATCTGTTCCACGATGGACGAGATTATAGAAGGAAACCAGGATGCAACATCCACCAATAGGTCTAATAATCAGGTTTATAAAACATTCAGACTGGCAATGTCTGCACAGGCAGAGTATTCCCAATATCATATCCAAAGAGCTGGTGCAACAGATGCCACTGATGATGAAAAGAAAGCAGTCGTTCTAGCGGCAATCAACAACACAGTGACGAGAGTGAATGCTTTGTATGAGAAAGATCTGGCAGTACACTTCAACTTGATTGATATTCTACCGATCATTTACTTAGATGCAGCATCAGACCCTTATACTGGATCATACAACTCACAGGTGCAGTCTACGTTGAACTCTGTCATTGGAGCTGCAAATTACGATATCGGACACGTTGTAGTGTATGCAAGTCCAAATGGTAATGCAGGTTGTATTGGTTGTATCTGTACAAACGCTACAAAAGGTTCTGGCTTCACCTCACATTACATTCCTGTAAGTGACATTTTTGATATCGATTATGTGGCTCACGAGATTGGTCACCAGGTAGGAGGAAATCACACACATACTTACAGCGGATCCGAAGGTTCAGGTGTTCAGGTAGAAGTGGGTAGTGGTAACACCATTATGGCTTATACGGGAATCACAGGTGCTTACGATACACAGTTTAACTCAAATGACTTCTTTACTTACAGAAATATTCTGCAAATTCAGAATAATTTAGCTAATAAAGCTTGCGCAGTTAATACACCAACTACAAATACAGCACCAGTTGTAAATGCTGGGGCAGACGTTACAATCCCAATCAGCACACCATTTGTATTGAGAGGAACTGCGACTGATGCTGAAAATGACACGTTATCTTACGTTTGGGAGCAGAATAATCCTGCAACCTCATCGGCACAATTTACAACAGGTTCTTACGCATCTCCTACGAAGGCAGGTGGTCCAAACTTCAAAATGTTCCCTCCAAAATCTGAGCCTGTAAGATATTTCCCTGAATTCGGAAAGGTGTTAGCAGGCGTTAATGCAACTCGTTGGGAAGCACTTTCAAGCGTTGGAAGAACTTTGAATTTTACTTTGACAGCGAGAGACAATTCTGCCAATGGTGCTCAAACCAATACAGATGAAGTAGTAGTGACTGTGAGTGCAGCGGCTGGACCGTTTGTAGTGACAGCGCCAACTTTTGGAGAAAGCTTGGTTTCCAATGCAACGTACAATGTGAAATGGAATGTTGCCAACACAAATGTTGCTCCGGTAAATACATCTAATGTCAATATCAAATTATCGTTGGATGGCGGTAAAACTTTCACCACGGTAGCGGCTAATACAGCTAATGATGGAGAAGAGTCTATCTCTATCCCTGCTGGTTCACAGGCGGCTAATGCTTATTTTATGATAGAAGCGGTTGACAATGTTTACTTTGCAATGAGTCCTAGTTTTGTGATAGATTACTCTGCAACAGGCGAAGTTTGTACTACATACAATTACACAGGTCCTGCTGTAGATATCAATGATGGAACAGGAAGCACAAGTGGACCAATTTCATCTCCTCAGATTATGGTACCGATTGATGTTCAGGATTCTGCTGTAATTACAAAAATAAGAGTGAAGCCAACCGTTGATCACCCAAGAATTAGCCAACTGGTTGTAGGAATTCAAGGGCCATTAGGTCAAAGTGCTTGGTTGTGGAATAGAAAGTGTACAAGTCAGGGTATTAACGCAACATTCAGTGATGAAGGCTCTACTTATGTTTGTGCATCGCCGATTGCTGGAACTGTAAAACCAGATGAGTCTCTGACCATTTTCAAAGGAAACGATACGAAAGGTGTTTGGAATCTATTTGTTTCTGACAACGTGAGAAATCTAACTGGTAAAGTAACGACTTGGTCACTGGAATTATGTACTAGAGATGCGCAGTTATTGGCTGTAAACGAAAGTGCTTTCAATTCTAACAATATCAAAGTGTATCCAAATCCATCAAGCGGTAATTTCTTCATCAAGTCAAAAGATCTTGGCGGAAATGCTAAAGTGGCAATTTACGATATGAATGGAAGATTGGTTCACACTTCTGGCTTCAACGTTTTGACAGGTGAGTCTACAAATGAGTTCAATGTTAACTTGACAAAAGGTGTTTACTTGCTAAAAGTAACTTCTCCAAAAGCTAACTACACTCAGAAATTGATGATCAAATAATTTCGAATTATTTATAAATTTCAAAGCCGACCAGCAATGGTCGGCTTTTGTTATTTTTAGAATAGAACTTTCTTCAGGGCTTTCAATAAAATATATTAAATTGCAACTAACAATAATTATGTCAAATGAATTATACACAAATAGAAATAGACGCCCAGTTCGACGGAAAATTACAATTGATCTACCTCAACCAACCGGAAAGTTATAACAGCTTGACCAAAGTAATGCTTTCCGAATTGCGAAATGCCGTTCACAAATTCAGTGAAGATGAAAACGTGCGTTGCGTTGCGATTGCAGGAAAAGGAAAAGCATTCTGTGCTGGTCAAAACCTGAAAGAAGCCCTAAGTTTTGGTAATGACGACGACGACCGAAAGATCCAACGTTTTGTCATCGAATATTACAATCCTTTGGTCTTGGAAATCGTGAAATGCAGAAAACCTGTGATTGCTTTGGTCAATGGTCCTGCAGTCGGCGCTGGTGCGATGTTGGCTTCTATTTGTGATTTTACTTTGGCGGTGGAAAGTTCCTATTTTTCTTTCGCTTTTGCTAATATTGGTTTGATTCCAGATACTGCTGGAACTTATTTCTTACCTAAATTGGTAGGAAGACAATTGGCAAGTTATCTCTCATTCACAGGAAAAAAAGTTCCTGCACCAGAAGCTAAGAAAATTGGTCTGATAGCCGATTTTTTCCCAGATTCAGAATTTGTTGAAAAATCAATGGAAGTGCTGACTCAACTCGCGCATTCAGCAACCACAGCACTTTATCTCACCAAAAAAGCCTTCAACAAATCCTATGATTTCACATTGAAAGAACAGTTGGATTACGAATCCATCATTCAGCAAGATGCAGCCGAAACAGAGGATTTCCGAGAAGGTGTGACTGCTTTTATCGAAAAACGCTTACCGAATTACAAAGGGAAATAGGTTTGAGAGTGGGAGAATTGGAGAGTTTGAAAATTTTTTGAGCGTTTTTTATTTTAGCTTCCATCATCCATCATCCATTATCCATCATTTATCAATCATCATTTATCGCATATGACTCCAAAAGAGACCGCCGAATATATGTTCGGCAAAGACCTGTTTTCTCAGTGGTTGGGAATTGAACTCATTGATATCAAAGAAAACTATTGTCTTGTAAAAATGCCCATCAAACCAGAAATGATCAACGGATTGGGAACCGTTCACGGCGGTGTGACCTTCGCTTTTGCAGATTCGGCGTTGGCTTTTTCTTCCAATAATACTGGGGAAGCGGCGGTTGCACTCAATTGTTATATTAATTTTACAAAAGCTGTACGAGATGGCGATGTTTTGACTGCCGAAAGTATTTTGCTCACCGACACCAGAAAAACTGCAGTGTATGACATTACGATCAAGAATCAGAATGATGAGGTTGTTGCAGGTTTCAGAGGAACGGTTTACAAAATTGGTAAGAAAGTAACGGAATTATAGAAAAGCTACGGAGAGTCTCAGCCTGACAAAAAAACTTCAAAATTTATTTTGGAGTTTTAAAATAAATTGTAGCTTTGTAATTCAAAGTTCTTTTTATGGAATCGAAAAATTATCAGGAAGAGTTGGCGCACATCCGTCAGATGATGGAACGCAGTTCGAGATTTATTTCATTGAGTGGTTTGTCCGGTGTGATTGCGGGAATCGTGGCGTTGCTGGGTTCTGTCTACGTTTATTTTGTTTTCCAGAGAGAAGGCATCGATTATTTTGATGGCGAACGCAATATCTACGGAGCAGCTTTGGCAAAAGAATTATTCTTGGTTGCTTTGGTAGTTTTGGTTTTAGCCATTTCCAGTGGTTATATTTTCACAGCCAGAAAAAGTAAAAGGAAGAATCTGAAGATTTGGGATTCGATTACGAAGAAGTTATTATTCAATTTTGCAATTCCATTAGCAGCAGGCGGGATTTTTTGTGTTGCACTCTGGTACCATCATTATTTTCCATTGATTGCGCCAGCAATGCTGATTTTCTACGGTCTGGCTTTGATTAATGCCGAACGATACACATTAAGTGACATCAAATATCTTGGGATTTGTGAAGTCGTTCTTGGGTTAATTGCATTGTTTTGGCTTGGTTGGGGCTTGGTATTTTGGGCGATTGGATTTGGTTTTTTGCATATTTTTTATGGGATTTTAATGTATAGGAAGTATGATTAGATTATGTGGTTGTTTTCTTTATTAATATTATTGATTCCAGTATTTATCACATTTGGTTTATTATGGTTGAATTACTTTACAAAAAAGAAAATATTTAAAGTCACAGCTATTGCACTTTGGATTTTAATTGGATTTTTTTTTGTGTCGGGAATTATTTTTAATTTTTTAAATAGTAAAACGACAGTTAATAAAGAAGATTTCTATGGAACATACATTGTTGATAGAAAATTTTTTAAAGGGAAAAATGCTGATTGGCAATACAATCACTATAGATTCGAAATCACAAAAGATGATGAATTGAATCTATATGTTACAAATGAAAGCAAAGTATTAAAGATTTATAAAAGAAAAATTGAATTTATAGAAGGAGGAGCAAGTCCACATTTGAAAATCATTAATGAAAATCCAAATTTCATTTTAGGAGCAGAGCCTACATTATATAGAAACTCTTGGGATTTTTATTTAGTTTTTAAAACTAAACCTTATTCGAATATGTTTTTCAAAAAAGGAAACTGGAAGCCAATTAATACTTAAAAGAAATGTTAAACATCAATCAACTCAACAAAGAATAAGCTAAATATCAGAAATGCAAAATTTTAAAAATATATTTCTTTCTATTGCAGCAATTGTAATCTTTGTTTTGCTGAAATTCTGGTATTCTGATTCCAGTAATGAAGATGTATTATTTTTACTGAAACCCATTAATCAATTAGTCAATATTGCGACGGGTTCTGATTCTGTTTTTAAACCGGAGATTGGTTATATCAATGAAAATCTGAATATTATCATCAATAAGATTTGTTCTGGATTTAATTTTCTGCTGATTGTTTTTTTGATGCTCACTTTTTTACTGATAAAGCATTTTCCGCAGGATAAAAGGATGTTTTTAATTCTACCATTAGCTTTGGTTTTCAGTTATGGATTTACAATATTGGTGACTGTTTCCAGGATTTTATTGCAGGTTGTAACGAATGGGATTTATCAAGCTGAAAGCATTTACGTGCATCAAGTGGAAGGAACTTTTATGTATGTCTGCTGTCTTATGATGCTGTATTTAAGTGTCGATTATTTTTTGAAAAATAAATTTAGGTTCGCCATAATTTGGAAAAATAAAAATGAATGAAAATACTGCAATTGCATACAACTTCGAAAAACAATAAAATCAACTTATGAAAAGTTTGCTTAGCCCAAAATGGATTTTCCTGATCAACACTTTACCGGTTTTAGTGTTGCTTATCCTCGGTTTTCAAGAGTTTTCTGTCATCAAAACATTGCTAAAGCCAGAAACTATTTGGTTGTGGAAAAGTTGCACGTTTTGGTTGGTGGCTTTAGGAATGATCAACTTTGGATTTGCTGTATTTTTGGTTTTGAAAAACTATAAAATCAAAACGGATTTCGCCTTTTTTATGTTGATTTCGAATATTGTTTTTCTGTATTTCTACTATTATAATTTTAATGAAATCATTCCCCCATCTGTTCCACAATGGATGCTTTCGGGCGAGACGATGTTTTATGTCGGTACTTTTTTGATGCCTACTTTGGCTTATTCACTGTTTATTTTAGTCGTTCATTTTACACCGGAAAACAAACTGAAAAGTCCTTGGCGAAGTTTTGGTTTGGCGCTTTGTGTTCCTCTTTTGTTTTATCTTGTGGTTCAATTGATTGTCCCATTATTCAGGAATTTTCAAACAGACTACAACAATCATTTGATTCTTGTTTTTATTGCAGGAACCTTATTTTTCCTGTTCTTTTTACTGAGAGGAATTTTCATTTTAATTCAAATGAAATCAGATTTTTTCAGGAAATATCAACTGATTTGGAAAATACTATTTGCCATTATTTTACCAATTATAGGACTTTTGGTAAATGCGGGAATTTTTTCTTTTGATTTTTCTTCCAGTAATGAACGAGGTATATTTGGAGATTTCAATGGTTTTTGGTTCTGGCTTTTAGCCGTTTTTAATGGGGTTTTGCTTTGTATTCCGAATGTTGACAATAAAAATATTAGATTAATATTATTCGTCCTTCGAAGTGTCACATTTGCATTTACATTTTATTTCTTCATTGTTTTCTTACCGTTTTTACCACTTTCTGTCGTTGCAATTGTTGCGGTTGGATTTGGATTTTTGATGCTTTCACCACTTATTTTATTTATATTTCATATTTCTCAGTTAGCAGAAGATTTTTCATTTTTAAAAATTAATTTTTCCAAGAATGTACTCAAAACAATCTCTGTAATTGGATTTTTAGTCATTCCTACTGCGATTACAATTAAATATTTGAATGATAAAAAGATTTTAAATCAAACATTAGAATTCCTCTACACACCAGATTATTCCAAAAGATATGATATAGATAAACAGTCGCTCCGAAAAACTTTAAATGTTGTCACTTCCTACAAAAACAACAGAGATATGTTTTCGAATGACGGCAATATTCCATATTTGACATCATATTTCAACTGGCTTGTCTTGGATAATTTAACCTTGTCCGACGCCAAAATTACCAATATAGAAAAAGTATTCTTTGGCAAATCTTCTGAAAAGATTTTTACGAACACAAGAGGCAGAGACCGTGTTTTTATTTCTAATATTTCTACGCAAACTACTTTTGATTCTTCACAAAAAGCCTGGAGAACTTGGGTGAATTTTGAAATGACAGACCATACAGATGGCAGCAGACCTCACGAGTTTTCTACAATTTTTAATTTGCCTGACGGCTGTTTTGTTTCCGATTATTATCTCATGATTGGAGACCGAAAAGAGTTTGGAATCTTGGCCGAGAAAAAATCTGCAATGTGGATTTATAATCAGATTACGTCGGAAAACAGAGACCCGGGAGTTCTCCATTATCTTACAGGAAACAAGATTGCTTTCAAAGTTTTTCCTTTTGTGACTAATGAAACAAGAAAAACCGGAATCGAATTTTTGCACAAAGAACCTTTGAAAATCACGATTGAAAATCAAGAAATTCAATTAGGAAATGTGACGGAAAACTCTCAAAATCATAGTTTTGAAAATCAATTTGTTAAATATGTTTCTGCAGAAGAAAAGAAAAGTTTGAAGCCGATAAAGCGCAATCCTTACTTTGTCTTTCTGTTGGATGCTTCGAAAGGGAAAGCAAATAAAAAAGACGTTTTCATTTCTCAGATTGAAACGCTTAAAAAGCAATATCCTCAATTGGTGGAAAATTCAAAGACTTATTTTGTCAATACTTACACAAATAGTTATCCTTTAAACGATAAAAACATTGACCAAAAATTTGAAGGTGGTTATTTCCTGGATAGAGCAATCAGGACAGAATTGATAAAGTCTTACGAACATTCAGATAGTAAATTCCCGTTTTTTATAGCCGTTACAGACAGTATTCAGAATGCTGTTTTGGATAAGGATTTTGCAGATTTGGAATTCACTTTTCCTGATAATAAATTATTCTATCAGTTAGGTGATAAAGGTATTTTAACCTCTTTTTCTTTGGTGGGAAATCCTAAGAATTTAACTGAAAACAACCCGAAAATCATTTTGGATAATGAAGTTTTGCCTTACAAAATAGGGAACAAAACTTATTATCTTGAAAACGATGAAGAGCCCAGTTTGATTTTAAAATCAAGTCAATTTGTTCTTTCGGATGAAGAAATCAAAGAGAAAAATTGGAATTCAGCGATTCTGATGCAAGGGAAATATTGGTCCGGAATTCTGCATCCAGAAGTTGAAAATGAAGATTGGATTTCATCTGTAAAACACAGCTTCAATGCCAAAGTAATGATGCCGGTAACATCTTATCTGGCTTTGGAAAATGAAGCGCAAAAAGCCGTTTTGAAAAGAAAACAAGACCAAATCTTGAATAGCAACAAATCCTTGGACGCGGGCGAAGAGGAAATGCAACAGATGTCCGAGCCAGAACTCATTGTGGTTGGTATTTTAATCTTGATTTTTGTGGCATTTCAAGAATATAGAAAGAGAAAAATTAAGTTAAATTTGCAATCCAAAAGATAACAATGTTAAACATCAATCAACTCAACAAAGAATTCGAAAGTCGTGTAAGATTGGGCATTATGTCCGTTCTTATGGTCAACGATTGGGTTGATTTTACCGAAATGAAAAACCTTCTGAGCGCCACCGACGGCAATCTAGCCAGCCACAGCACAGCGCTGGAAAAAGCAGAATACATCGAGGTGAAAAAAGAATTTGTAGGCAAAAAACCAAGAACCTCTTACCGCGTGACGCAAAAGGGTAGAGATGCGTTCACAGAACATATCAATAACCTGGAAAAATTGTTGGGAAGATAGCACAATGAATTTTGCTCCCTTTAGGGTTGGGGAAATAAAATTGTTGGGAAGATAATTCCCGATTTTTTTTGAAAACTAACTTTGTAATTCAAAGAACTTTACAATTGAAAAAAAATGAATCGAAGAAAATTTATTACTAAATCTTTACTCGCGACTGCTGGACTTTCACTGGGTATTTATTCCTGGCAAGTCGAGCCGTTTTGGTTGGAGTTTGTCCATCAGGATTTACCGATTAAAAATCTGCCTTCAAAGCTTCATAACAAAATGCTGATGCAAATCTCAGATTTACACGTAGGCAATCGTTTCGACTATAATTTCTTAATTGATTCTTTTAAGAAAGCAAAAAATTACAAACCAGACATCGTGGTTTACACCGGCGATTTCGTTTGCTGGGAAAATAATCCGGAACAATTCGAACAACTGAAAATCGTGATGAAAGAAGCCGTTCTCGGAACTCTAGGGACAGCCGCAATTCTCGGCAACCACGATTACGGCGCAGAATGGAAAGAAGAATACATCGCCGATGAGGTTTCAAAAATTCTCACGGATTCCAAAATACAAGTCCTCCGCGATGAGAAAACTGAAGTTTCCGGTCTGAATATTTTTGGTTTTGAAGAATTATGGGGAACTAATTTTCACCCAGAAAATCTGACGAAAACCATCAATTCAGATGAAGCCAATCTCGTCCTTTGCCACAATCCCGATGTCTGCGATTTGGATGTCTGGAACGGTTATCAAGGCTGGATTCTCTCTGGACACACGCACGGCGGACAAGCAGTACCTCCTTTTCTTCCACCTCTGATTTTACCCGTGAAAAACAGAAAATACACCTCCGGAATTATTGATTTGAATGATGGGCGAATGCTCTACATCAACCGTGCTTTGGGAAATTCTTACCAGGTCAGATTCAATTGCAGACCGGAGATTACACTTTTCAAATTGAAATCTATTTAATATTAAAATCAACACTTATGGAAAACTTTAAAATTCTACACATCGGGAAGTTTCTGTTTTGGCTTTCATTTATCTTGGGAAATATTGCGCTCTTCGGTTACATTATTTCAGGAAATGGCGTGTTTCAAATCATAGGATTTTTGCTTCTGACCTATGGAACAGTTATCAATCTGATTGCATTTTCCGGATTGCTTTTATTTGGAATTTTCGCTCCAAAATATACGACTGATGCCATCAAATCCGCATTGATTCTGCTCATAAATATTCCCATCGCCATTCTCTATTTCTACATCGGAATCTCAATTTAAAAATAAATGTTATGAAAAAAATCCGCATCCAATTTCTGCTTTTAGTTTATGACAATACACAAAAGCTTTATCGAAAATATTTTAAGAAAAAGAAAAGACAATGGGCATTTTCCCAACAGCAATTACTGGCTTTTGAAGAAGATACTTTAGGAAGAAAGCTCGGCGAGTTCTACAAAAAGCACGGTTTTACAATGATTCCAAAAATGGAAAATCACGACGTTCATCATCTGCTGACCGATTGCGGAACCAAGTTCGAGGAGGAAGTTGTAATGCAGTTTTTGCTTCTCGGAAATGGAAAGATGAATGCGCATCTTCTTGCTGCTATCTTTTTGGGAACTCTCATTCTGCCGGAATATTTCAGGATTTATATTCAGGCTTACAAGAAGGGAAAACGTATGAGGCCTTTCTACTATTGGGATTTCGAAAAGTTACTCACTCACAATTTTGAGAACATCAGAGATTTTGTTTATCAAAAGCAAACGCCAGTTTTCTACTAAAATCCATTTACTTTTTAATTAATAAAACATCATAATTATGAAAAAGCACCATTTGATTTTCATCACAGTTTTAGCGGTTATCGTCCTTTTCTACAAAGAATATGTCGCGCTCAATCTTGGGATTTTCGGAATTTTCCTGAGCATTCTGACTTTTGCCCAAACCAAATCTGAGTTTCGGACCAAAACATTTCTCACACTTTTTGTCACTTCAATTTTCTCCTCGTTTGCGTTTGCTTGGTTTGGCGATGCTATTTCTTTTGTCGCCGTTTTCGTTTCTGTATTTTTATTAAGGTTCAAAGGGACTTATCCGAAACTCAAACCATTTCTCTACATCGAGGTTTTATTATTCAATCTTTTTTCATTTCTGGGAAGGGTTTTCTACACAGAACAATGGTTCGAAAAGCAAAAGGAAGGCGGCGGTTTTGGCAAAAAACTGATTACGTTTATCTTAATTCCCGGCATCTTGATTACCATTTTCCTTTGCATCTATTCAGCAGGAAGTTCACATTTCGACCAATTTTTTAGTGAGATAAAGTTTGATTTTAGTTTTTTTGATATCATTATTCTGGCAGTCATTGGATTTTATGTTGGATTTATATTTTGGAACTTCGGTGTGGAAAGATTCATCTTCAAACAAAACAGATTTTTGAATGACAATTTTTCAGGCTTGATAAAAATTCAAAAGCCAACCTTCTCTTTCCTCGATATCGATTCTGAAAGAACCAGCGGATTGATTTCTTTTTCTGCGCTTAATATCTTGCTTTTGGTTTTCATCGCCACTTACAACTACGAACAGTTTTTCGAAGTCACAAAGTCAGCTGACGGATTAAGTGCAGAAACCCACGAACGAGTTAATTCTGTAATAATGTCCATCGTAATGGCGATTCTCGTCATTCTTTTCTATTTTAAAAGAGGTTTCAATTTTGATGAAAAAGCAAAGTCGCTGAAAATTTCTGCCAAGATTTGGATTGTTCTGAATGCTGTTTTGGTCATTTCAGCATCACTCAAAAACTCAGAATACATCATCAATTTCGGATTGACATACAAACGTTTGGATGTTTATGCTTTCCTCACAATGGCTTTGATTGGATTGATTTTTACCTTCATCAAAATTCAAAACAGAAAGACCCACGCTTTCCTTTTCAACAGGATGTTCTGGGCGTCTTATGGCTTGATTTTGGTTTGCAGTTACGTCAATTGGGGCGGAATCATCACGTCCAATAACATTAAGAGAAAGGATTTTGCGGACAATTACCACTTGGTTTCCATCAATTATAACGAAAAGTTATTGCTGGATTACGCCGAGAAAACCGGAAACTCCGAAATGAAAAACCAACTCAAAGAAAGAATCGAATCTTATCAAAAAGAAACTTTCCTCTCAAAAATTTTATATTATGAAACGATTAACATCGAGAAACCAGACCGTCAATAGTTTAAAATATTTAGCTTTAATTCCATTGTTTCTGGTCGCTTGTAAAAAAGAACCGGAAGTGAAAGATACAAAAGTGGATACTGTCACAACCATCGAAAAACCAGTAGATTCTTTGTCAACCATTGTGAAGACCGAAAGAGAATCCAACCAAAAAATCATTACAGTCGATGCATCCAAAATGCCAATCCGACTAAACCTCGAAATCACAAATCCCAACGACCAGATTATTCTAAAACTGGAAAACCTGGACCAACCAAAAATCAAAGGCTACGTGAAAACCGAAACGCCGATGAATGTAAGAATCAACCAAATCAGAATGCCGGACAATACTTTCGACGGACCTTTCGGACCAACTATTGAATATAACACCAAACAAAAAGGAGAATATTGGCTGATATTTGCCAAGAACAATATGGCAGACGGCGAACCAGTCGGAAAATTCTTTGTCAAAATAGAATAACAAAAAAGAATCTCAATCGAGATTCTTTTTTTATTTAAGTATTAATTAAAATCTAATTTCTAGATTCTAACATCTAACTTCTATTTAAAACTTTGAAGTGCCAATCGGTAACCTTTCATTCCAAAACCAGAAATCACAGCATCACAACTTTCAGCGGTCACAGATTTCTTACGGAATTCCTCACGTTTGTAAATGTTGCTGATATGAACTTCTACTTTCGGTTTGTTGATATTCTTAAGACAATCCGAAATCGCGTAAGAATAATGCGTAAACGCGCCAGGATTGATGACCACAGCGTCGAAGTTATTTTCCTGCAAACGGTTGATGAGTTCGCCTTCAATATTGGATTGATAATAAAATAAATCATCAGACTCGAACTCATTCTTCAAATCGGAAAGATAATCTTCCATTGAGACCGAACCGTAGATTTCTGGTTCGCGTGTTCCGAGCAAGTTGAGATTTGGGCCGTTGATGATGAGGATTTTCATTCAGAATATTTTTTCAAAGATATAAAATTAAGGCTGATGTTGAAAGCAGTATCCATTTCCGATTTTCGTTCTATGTTTACACCTAGAGCCACTTTTTGTGGTGCCTTTGCATTGTACAGTGGCTTCTGTTCCTTGAGGTTTCTTTTTTTCAGGACTTGAGATTCCTAAAGTAGAAACTGGCTGACATATTTTACAAGCAGTCAATCCTTTTTCCAAAGCAGAGTTAAGGTCTGTTTTGTTTGAGACATTTTTTACCATTCTGCAATTTTCTGTATGGTATTTTTGTCCGCTCGGTGTATAATAAACCGTTTGGGAATTTGCAAAAATGAAACTAAACAGTAAGAAGAGAATGGAAATGGATTTCATTGAGGATAATTGTAAATATAAAAATCCTTAGAATTTCTAAGGATTTTATAAAGATATGTATTTATTACAATTTATTTAAAAAGATTATTGAGGTCTTTTTGAGCCTTATCAATCTTTTCATTAGCTGCTTTCTTCGTTTCTTCAGTCGATTTTTTGAAATCAGCTTTTACTTTTTCAGCTTCTACTTTAGCATCAGATACTTTTTTATTGGCATCTTCCACCAATTTTGCCTTTTCTGTATTCACCTTATCTTTGATTTCTTTCGCAGCATTGTCGATTTCAGCATTGGTTTTCCCTGTAATTAGGCTGTCGGTTTTCTTGATTGCATTGCTTACAATTCCAGTTGAAGAATTTCCAAGGATTTGCGTAGACGTCGCCAGATTGTTTTCATATTCGGTCTTCACAGTTCCGCCTTCCGCTACATACACTTTTTTGGACTCCACATATTTGTCCTGCGCTTTCTGCAATTCTATTTTGGCTGCTTCTATTCTTGCCGGGTCTTTGCTGGCAACCGCTTCCTGATAATTTTGTTGTGCTGTAGCCAATGCCAATGCAGCATCTTCATAAGACTGTGTGAAATCTATCTTCACATTAGAGGTTTCGTTCTTTTTGCAACTTGCGGCCGTCAGTAGTAATCCTGCTAAGGCCAATGACATAAGTGTTTTTTTCATTTTATTATTGATTGTTAATAATCTGTTTTGTTAATTTTTGTAATTCGGCGTTCTCGTCAGACTCAGATATTTCGCCATTCAGCCTTTTAATTTCCAAAGTGTTTACTTGTTTCGCCAGACTCAGGTAGGCTAAGTATTTTTCTAAAATCAAAGTTTTCTTGTCAGAACTTGCGTTGGCCGCATTGGCACCTTTTACAAAAGTCTGCAGATTGTCGTTACACAAAATATATGCCTGAAAAGCATTGGACAAAAAATAATCACTCACCAGAGAATTGGTTTCAAGATTCGTGTAAAGCTTAGGAATTTCTAAAGGGGAATACTGAATGATTTCTGAAACATCCACGCCGCTTTTTGCTGGATTCAGATACATTCCTTTGGTTTTCATTTCGCTGTTTTCGAGAGAAAGGTTGGTAGCGTCCAATAGCTTTACCAGATTTTCTTTTTGATTGATGTCTGCCAGCATAGTGTTTAGACTCAAGGCAAAAAAGAAACCGATGAAAGTTGAGATAAGAGAGATGAAGAATTCCAGAGTTCTGCCACGCTTGCTTCGGAAACCTTCCAGTTTAGAAGAGTTGATAAGGAAGATGACAACTAAAACCAGAATGACTGCGATGATAATGTACATAATTGTGTTTTTTTATTAAAGATATTAAAGTCTGCTATTCCTCGAAAAAAATATAGATGAACGAGCAGTTTTTGTAGACGAATCGTCCAGGAATATCAACGAAGGAATCCCGGAGATATTACATATGAAACCAAAAAAAATCCTTAGAAAATTCTAAGGATTTTTAAGTAGCCCGTAGGGGAGTCGAACCCCTCTTACCAGGATGAAAACCTGAGGTCCTAACCGATAGACGAACGGGCCTAGTTAATTTTTCTTTTATTTATTATCTGCATAATCTTATTGAAATATACAGAATTTAAATGTTTCATAAAAAATACCTTCAGAAAAATTAGTGAAGGTATTTTAAGTAGCCCGTAGGGGAGTCGAACCCCTCTTACCAGGATGAAAACCTGAGGTCCTAACCGATAGACGAACGGGCCAAGGACTTATATTAAGCTAAGCTGTTTACGTGCTTAGTTAATTTGCTTTTTAAGTTAGCTGCTTTATTCTTGTGAATAATGTTTCTCTTAGCTAATTTGTCAAGTAAAGAGATTACTCTTGGCAATTGCTCTACTGCTACTGCTTTGTTCTCTTCAGTTCTTAGTGACTTCAAAGCTGTTCTAGCAGTTTTGTGGTTGTATTTATTACGAAGTCTTCTAACTTCGTTTTGTCTGATTCTTTTAAGTGCTGATTTATGATTTGCCATATCTTTCAAATGTGGGTGCAAAGATAAAAACTATTTTTTAATTTGCAAACCTTTTTTTTAAAAATTAAAATTTTTTATTTTCCCTATTCGGAGCTAATTCAATGATTCGAAATCATTTTTAATTATGAAGAATTAGTATCTTCTTGTTCTCCTTTAGAGTGGTGCAAAAGTATGGATATTTTTTAAATTTCAAAATATTTTGAAATTTTTTTTCAACTTTTTTGATATCCAAATTTAGATGTTTCCGATCACGAACATATTTTCCATAGTTGGCGCAGCGCTACCGCCTTGTTTTTCAAGGGTTATGGCGAAGGCTTGTGCTTTCGGGATGTTGGCCAGGATTGCTTTCGTATTTTTCTCAGATGAGTACATTCCAGCACTCACAGGCTTGCCATCGACAAGTGCCCAAAGCTGATATTGCATTCCTTCCGGTGCTTTTGGCAGGTCTTCCGCGTTCAGATAGACGTTTTTAGAGTCCTTATCCCAATACACGATCGCTTTGGAATCTGGATATTTCTCAACACCTTTCAATGGAACCGTCAAAATATTTGGGTTGGATAGGATCGCGAGTTTCTCCTGAGAGTTCTTCAAAGCCATATCTTGTGACTTCTTCTCGGTTTGCAACTGTGCTATTTCTGTTTTGCTTTTAGAAATGTCATTGATCCAAAATAAATTTCCAATGATACTTACAAGGAAAAGAACAGAAGCCGCAATCGCATATTTCTGCCAATTGACTGCTTTGTTCGGATAGATTTTCTGAGTGATTTCACCAACTTCTAAATCTGTTTTTTCAGCAACCAACGGTTTGATGTTTTCAGTGGTTTGTTCCTGCTGTATTTTGGCCCAGATTTTGGTTTCCAGATCGTTAGGCGGCGTTACAGCCTGTGCTGTAGCCAAATCTTCCAAAGTTTTTTGTGCTTCTTCAAATGCTGATCTTACTTCAGCACTATTCTTCATCACACACTCCAAAATGCCTGCCTCCTCGGGAGAAGCAAGACCTAGAATATAGGATTCTAAGATTCCGGATGATATGTATTCTTCTATGTTCACTTTATTTATAATCTTTTAAGAGATCTTTCAGTTTCACAAGTGCAGTTCGCATCTTGGTCTTAATGGTACCCAATGGGATTTTAAGTTTTTCAGATATTTCACTTTGGGTATAACCCTGATAATAGGCCAGATCTATCATTTCCCGCTTATCGGATTCCAAATTACACAAAACATCTGTAAAACCAATGAAATCCGACGACTTATTCGTCGTTGAGAGTTTCGTACTGTTATATACGAAATCCGGAAGGGATTGGTTTTTAAGTTCGTTCTGGAAAGATTTGGATTTCAGATAATCAATGGCGGTATTCCGCGCAATATTGATCATCCAGGTGTAGAATCGGCCTTTGACAACGTCGTATTGATGGATGGAGTTCCATATCTTGACAAAGACATCTTGGATTATTTCCTCAGTATACTCTTTGGATTGCACTATCCGGAAAATAACACCGTACAATGCACCGGAATAGTGATTGTACAGATATTTGAAACCTATTTCGCTCTTCTTTCTGAGCAGTTCCAAAAGTTCTTCCTCGGAGTAGATTGTTTTAATAATTAGTGATTTACCGATCAAATATATAAAAATTATACCAATATTGATTTATTATTTGATTTTGTTGAATTTTCACCAGTTTATTTTATTTAATGTGATGATTTGGGCGCCTTTATCCGTCTTCCGTTCCCGCTTTTTTGCCATTGCGAACCACGGGAGGTCGTTCAAAGAAATTTTGTACCATCGCAATGACTAAAAGAGCTCCACTCAAGCCGGGGCGCGCTTCGCAAAGTAGTGGCTTTTCCATTCTTATTGATACACTCGGTCATTCAAACTAAAACCAAATTTCTCCATCTGTCGTAAGTAACTATAAATAGTACGACAATGAAAAAACTTAAAAAAATATTCCTCGTCAGTTCCGTCGCTTTGATGCACGGGAACATCGCGGCACAGTCAGCCAACTTCAAGACCAAAAATCCATACTACTCAAAGACCGAAACTGCAAAACTTAAGGTCAGCAACGCAGAATGGAAGAAGATCCTGAAGCCAGAACTCTATCAGGTCGCGAGAGAGGCCGCAACCGAAACAGCCTTCACCGGGAAGTTCTATGAGTTTGATGAGAAAGGGACTTATTACTGCGCCGTTTGTGGAAATGCCCTGTTCCTTTCAACATCTAAGTTCGCGACAACGTGCGGCTGGCCATCATTCTACGAACCGATTCGCAAAAATAGTGTCATCTACAAAAAAGACGATTCTCATAATATGATAAGAACAGAAGTCCTTTGCGGAAGATGCGATTCTCACCTGGGACATATCTTCGATGACGGACCTGCACCAACGGGAAAACGTTTCTGTATGAACTCGGTCTGTCTGGATTTCGTTCCAATTGTTAAAAAATAATCAATTGATTTACAGTTGTTTGTGATTTATTTTTAATTTTTTCAATCCAAAGACAAACCAACCTCGTAACTGCAATTAACACTCACAAAATATTAATATAAAATAAACAAAATGAACTCAAGAACTAAAATCGCAGCCTTCGGAATGATCGCATTATCATTCGCATTCAGTGGAAATGTAGCTGCACAGGCAATGAAAGAAAAAACAGTAATGGTAGGCGGTGCCGCTATGTATCCTTCAAAAAATATTGTTGAGAATGCGATGAACTCCAAAGACCACACAACACTTGTTGCCGCAGTGAAAGCAGCAGGATTGGTGGAAACTTTACAAGGAAAAGGGCCATTCACCGTTTTGGCACCAACAGACGCGGCTTTTGCCAAACTTCCTGCGGGAACTGTAGAAAGCCTTGTGAAACCAGAGAATAAAGAAACTTTGACCAAGATATTGACCTATCACGTTTTAGCAGGGAAGTACAATGCAAAACAGATCTGGGCAGCAGTGAAAGCCGGCAATGGAAAAGCACCAATGAAAACTGTGGAAGGTGAAGAATTGACATTCTGGACCAAAGGAAATGACTTGTATGTAAAAGATGCAAAAGGAACAAGCGCGAAAGTGACCATCGCTGATGTGAATCAGTCCAATGGTGTGATCCACGTGATCGATACTGTTCTTATGCCTTAATAATGATCTGAAACCAGCATAAATTTTTATGCTGGTTTTTTCAATTTTTTAAAACCAAACTTTAAAAATAATATTATGAAAAAAACAATTAGCGTCTCCAATGGTGCAGCCACCTTGGATACCAACAGAAGAAACTTTTTGAAACTAAGCGGTGTTGGTCTAGCAATCGCAGGCCTTGCACTCGTAGGTTGTAATGACGATGATCTGATCATCAATCCAGGTGGAGATGTATTTGACCTTGGAACGGGCGACGTAGGGGTTTTGAACTACGCTTATGCCCTAGAACAGCTTGAAGCCGATTTTTATACGAAGGTCGTGAATAGCTTCTATACAGGAATTTCAGAAGCTGAAAAACAAATTTTTACAGATCTGTATCATCACGAAGTAATCCACAGAGACTTTTTCAAAGCAGCAATTGGCGGTGCTGCGCCTAACAGTATTTTGCCAACTTTAGAATTTCAGTATAATGGTGTAGATTTTAAAAGCAGAACCTCTGTTCTTGCTACTGCAAAAGCATTAGAAGATACAGGTGTTGCGGCTTACAACGGGGCAGGAAAATATATTACCAATCCGGATTATCTTGTAATTGCAGGTAAAATTGTTTCGGTTGAGGCAAGACACGCAGCGGCAATCAGAGATCTTATCAATCCAAAATCAGCTGATTTCTCTGGTGATGATGTGATCAATGCAATGGGGCTGGATCTAGCGAAAGAACCGAAAGACATTGTTGCAGCAGCAGGAAGCTTCTTCAAAACGCCATTTACTTGGAAAGAGAGAGGTATTTAATTCATTATTAACTTCAAAATTTACTATTATGAACATTCTTAGAATATTAGATAAGCTCTCTAACGACAAATTCTTTACAGGAGAAGCTTCAAGACTACAAACATTATCCAGCATAGCTGATTTCGGTAAAAAAGCGGCTGTTGCAGCTGTTCCACTTGGATTGGCAGGATTGATGTCCACACCAGCTCATGCAGAAACAACCACTTCTAGCGCAAGTGCCTTCAAAACACCATTGACAGATGCTTTACAATTAGCATTGACATTAGAATATTTAGAAGATGAATATTACCGTATGGGATTGGCAAAAGCTGGTCTGATTCCAACGGCAGACAGAACGGTTTTTTCTCAAATTTCAAAACACGAAACGGCTCACGTGGCTTTCCTTAAAAGTACATTAACAGCTTTAGGAACCGCTCCTGCTGCAAAACCAACATTCGACTTTACAGTTGGTGGAAACTTTGATCCAATGAATGACTATCAGACCTTTTTGGTTCTAGCACAGGCTTTTGAAGATACGGGAGTAAGAGCCTATAAAGGACAGGCAGGAAACGTAATGTCTAACAAAGATGTTTTGACTGCAGCACTTCAGATTCACTCTGTAGAGGCAAGACACGCTTCTGAGGTAAGACGAATGAGAAACCAGAAAGGCTGGATAGAATTAGCAAACGGAGGTAATATGCCATCTGCTACAAATCCTGTCTATGCAGGTGAGGGAGTTACTGTTCAGGCTGGCTTCAATACAGCAACTGCATTTGGTGCTGAAGCGGGTTCTGCTGCTTACGATGAAGTTCTTAGCGGAAGTGATGCTGCGGCAATTGCAGGATTGTTTATTGTATAGAAACAACAAATGATGCAAATATCAATCTGATCCTTTTCCAGTTTTGGGGAAGGATTTTAATCATAAAAACCGAAGTCAATATTGACTTCGGTTTTTTATTTTGAGTTTCTAAGGAATGATTTTTTCTGCCTTTAATTTATCAAAGAGATCGGTAAAAGACTCCAGTGTACTCTGGAAATTTGTGAAACCTAATTTTCGGCTTTTGGCCATATCTGTCATCACTTCAATTGGTCTTCCAAGATCCAGATCTGTATGCCAGGCAGAAGCTATTCGTGAGAGGTTATTTTCCTTAAGATTATATTTTTCAGCAATGTTTTTCCAGGTTTTTTGATCGTTTTGAAGTTCTTTTTCAAGAGGTTTGATTTCATTCTCAAAGCCTTCAAAATCGATTTCGAAGTAATCCGCTATTTTTTCCCAAAGCCATTTCCATCGGAAAATATCACCGTTTGTAATATTGATAGCTTGATTCTTTGCAGCTTCTGTGGTCGATGCCCAAATCAATTGCTTGGCTAATATTCTAGCATCAGTCACATCAGACAAACCATTCCATTGTGCAAATGAACCTGGAAAAATAAACTTTCTACCTGTTTCTTTACAGATACTTGCGTAGATTGCTAATGTGGTTCCCATATTCATCAAGTTCCCAACCGCATATCCAATAACGGTATGAGGTCTGTGAATACTCCAGGTGAAACCGTCTTTCTCCGCCGCTTCATAGACTGCATCTTCCTGTGCGTAGTAAAAGTTAGGATATTCCAAGCGTGGTTGCTCTTCGCGTAGAGGTGTTTCCGGCAAAAATCCTGATTTTGCATAAGCTTCAAAAGGTCCAAGGTAATGTTTCAGTCCAGTCACCAATGCAACATGTTGAATGCTTCTTTTTGCAGACAAGGCACTGAGTAGATTTCTTATCAGCGCACTATTCACTTTAATGTTTTCTTCCTCTGTGTCATTTCTCATCCAGGTTGTGAAAAATATGTGGGTAGGAGAGATGTGTTGCAAGGCAGCTTCAAGGTTATCTACATCTAAAAGATCAGCTTTTACAGGTATCAAACCCGAAACGTTGGAATTCGGATTTCTTGCCAATCCGTAAGTTCTCCAACCATTTGAGATTAATTCCTGCGCGAGATTGCTTCCCGTGATCCCGGTAGCGCCGACAACCAATGCAATATTTTCCATGATTAAATTATTTGACGACAAAGTTAAGCTCATCACCACCAAAAAAACTTGATGTAGATCATGAGTTGGTGTTGATGTGAATCAAATGGAGAATTACTTCAAAGCAATTTTCTTTCGTATTCTACTAATGGTTTCTGGACTTAAGCCAAGGTAAGATGCAATCAGGGCGTGAGAAAGTTTTTGGGTGATTTTGGGATTGCTTTCCAATAATTGAAGGTATTTCTCTTCTGCTGTGAAGTTATTAGAAATCACCAATCTTTGGTCTTTTGTGACCAGACTATTTTGATAAAGTATTCTGAAATACCGATCCATAATAGGAATCTTTAAAGTCAGTGCTTCATAGTTTTCACGACTTATGGTTAATAATTCAGATTCCTCGATCGCATCTATATTAAGGTAAGCTTTTTCTTCATTAAGGAAACTATTGAAGTCTGAGATCCACCAACCTTCGAAAGCGAAAAGATTGATGCGCTCATTTCCCTTGTCATCCAGAATATAAGATTTGAGAATGCCTTTGCTGACGAATGTAAGATCTCTACAGATCTGTCCTTCTTGCAATATATATTCCTTTTTATTGAGTTTTTTCTGACTGAAGAATGATTTCAACAATTCAATTTCCGCCGTTGTGATAGCGACTTTTTCCTGAATGTGGGATATTAGAACATCAAACATAAGCTTGCTTAAACAATTTAGTATTTTAAATTACTGTAAAGTTATCATTTATAAATCGCCACAGTGATGATTTTAAAGTTATATGTTAGTTTTGTAGTCGTTAAATATATATACCTTTTAATATGAACGAAAGAATTCCAGACCTTCAACAGATCGCAAAGGTTTCTTCTTTTGCTGAGCTTGTAAATACGAATTTTGAAGATGCTATCAACGCGGTTTGCTGGCAAAGGGATTTGGTCGGGAATTTTAAAGAAATAGTCTCCAAACTTCAGTTGGAAGATAATATAACAGAGGTCACGGCGGAAGATCTTTTGGCTTTGAAGTTATCTGAGAATGGCAATGCAGCGAGAGATATTATTCTCAAAGATCTACAATTGCTGTCCGATTTTGGCGCGCAGCCTTCACTCAATTTGCTGAAGAATTATGAACGCGATGATGAATTTGATTTCATTTCGACCGATGTTTATTCTTTCCACGTCGATCGTTCGCCTGTTGGGACGAGTACCTTTTTGTGCACTTATGCTGGTGCAGCCAGTGATATTTTATCTAATGACCAGGCAACTCAAAAAATCTTGATCCCAGAGATCCGGGAAAAACTTAGAGATCTATATCAAGGTTCCGAGCAAGGCTTTGAAGCGTTTTTGGAAGAAAACTATTTTGACCTTCATTATGAGCCGAAGCCTGATGCTGTTCCGGTTAATTTGGGACAAGGACATCTCTGGAAATTGGCTGTCGACAATCCTGAGCAAAAGGTTTTGCCCTGCATCCACAGAGCGCCGAAAGAGAACGATGGCGAATACCGACTACTTTTGATCTGCTAAGTCTCACGATATTTTCAGGATAATAAATAAAAAAAACCGGAAAGCAAAAATTGTATTTGCTATTCCGGTTTTGTAGCCTATAGGGGAATCGAACCGCTGTTGCAAGAAAGAAAATCTTGAGTCCTAACCACTAGACGAATAGGCCGTTTGGTATTGTGGACTGCAAAAATACTGACTTTCTACAGTTCTGACAAATGATTCTGTCTATTTCAATCTTTTCTCTATGATCGTATTGTTGATTCCTTTATTCTCCAAATCCTTCTGTGCTTTGATGGCGTCTTCCAGAGATTTGTATTTTCCATTGGTATAGTAAAAAATACCATTTTCCTTGTTTCTCGTGATATCAGGAAGCGTTTTCAAGATGTTGGACTTAGAATCCAGTTTATCTTTTCCGGCGTAGATCTCCAAGGTGTAATATCCAGTTCCCAAAGTTTGATTTGGAACAAAACTGATTGCGATCGAATTTCTAAAGCCTGCGTCTTTTGCGGTTTTCAGATTGTTATCTTTTACAGATGCAAAGTTTGTGGTACCATAATAATATTTGTAGAATCCGTTTTCTTTAATCGGTAAGATGTATTTCAAACCTTTAAGAGCAGGATCTTCACTGTTGTATCTGTTTGGAGTGCTCATCAACAAGATTCTGAAATCATTTTTCAATGGTTGCTCAACTGGTTTCTCTGGCTCAGGTTCTTTCACATTTCTGTCCACCAATTTTTTATAACTCACGATAGCGTTGTAGATGCTTTCTGCGATTGCCTGTTGGCCATCTTCTGTAGAGATGTAATGTGCATCGTCATAATTGTTGACAAAGCCTGTCTCAATCAAAATAGATGGCATGGCATTCATCCTCAAAACGTGCAAGTTTTCTTGTTTCACACCTCTGGACATTCTTTTGTCTTTTTTTACGAAATTATCCTCTACCAAACCTCCAATGATGAGACTGGCTTCCAGATATTTGCTTTGCTGAATTTTTAGGGCAATGAGGGATTCGGGCGAACTTGGATTGTAGGAGGCGAAATTTTCCTTATCCTTTTCGTCCAGGAAGATTACGTCGTTTTCTGCTTTGGCAACATCTAAATTTGCTCTATTTTGATTGGGACCTTGTACAAAAGTTTCGGTTCCTTGCGCGGTCGCACTTTTGCTGGGAGAAGAGTTCACGTGAACTGAGATGAAGAGATCTGCTTTGCTTCTGTTGGCAAGATCTGTTCTGGATGTTAATGAGGGATATTCGTCTATTTTTCTGGTATAGATGACTTTGTAATCTTTATTTTTTTCTAACATCCGTCCCAGTTTCAGAACGATTCCCAATGTTACATTTTTTTCCTGTACAGAACCGATGTCCGAGTAGTTTCTGTTGGCTCCAATATCACTTCCACCGTGGCCTGCATCCAGCACCAATGTGAATTTTTTCTGTGAATAAAGGCAGCTAAAACCAATAAAAAATGTTAACAGAAAAAAAAATTTATTATAAAGTGTTGACCTAATCATTTTAATCTTTAAAATTTAATTAATTTTGAACCCAATTTCAGAATGACTGCATTGGCTCGAAGTATTTTCAAAAGTATATTACTAATTTTAAATATCCTAATTTTTAACAATATTTTAGCACAAACTGTGCCTCAAAATATTGGTCAAAATAGCGGTGTTCAAGATTCTTTAAATATAGGCAAAGATTCCTTAAATCTAAAGAAAGACACCATCATCCCCAAAGAACAACTGGAGGATGTGGTAAAGATGAAGGCTGAAAACAGAACCAGTTCTTCCATCGGCAGCAAGCAGACTACGCTTCACAAAAATGCCCAGATCATCTATCAGGATATGCAGATTGATGCAGATTACATCAGGTTCGAATGGGAAACCGGAAAGATCTATGCGAGAGGTGAGCAGGACGAAAAAGGAAAAATCATCAAGCCCGCTGTTGCCACTCAGGGTGGTAAAAAATTCGAATACAGCGAGGTTATCTACAATACCAAAACGAAGCAGGCCATTGCCTTCAATGCAAGGACAGAGGAAAGTGAAGGTGTCATCGTCGCACAGAAGACAAAGAAGTATGATGACTCTGTTTTTGTGATGAGCAGGGCAATGTACACAACGGATGAATACTTTCTTAAGAAAAAAGATTCCCTTGCAGATTATCATATGTCTGCCAGGATGATCAAACTTCTTAAAACAAAGGATAATGCACAGATTGTCACAGGACCAATTCAAATGTATATCGAGCAGGTGCCGACGCCTTTGGTGCTTCCATTTGCGATTCTTCCGTTTTCTGATAAGAGGTCTGCAGGTATCTTGATTCCAAGTTTTGGAGAACGTCAGGATGTTGGTTTTTTCTTGAATGGACTTGGCTACTATCAGCCTATTGGCGACCATTTTGATCTGAAAATTTTAGCTGACATCTATACCAAAGGAAGCTGGAACTTGAAACCTGAACTTAATTATCTCAAAAAATACAGGTACTCCGGAAATTTTGCCGCGGATTATGGCTATACGGTGAGAGGCATTAAAGGTCTGGATGACTATTCCAGAAACAAAACATTTCGAATTGCGTGGCGACATTCTCAGGATTCTAAAGCCAATCCTTATTTTACCTTCAATGCAAGTGTGGATATTGTAAGTACAAAATTCTACGATAACACGGTGAATAACAACTACATCTTCAACCAGAATGTTCTGAATACACAACAGACTTCCCGTGTGAATGTTACCAAACGTTTTCTGACTTTGCCTGTGACGATCAGCGCCAGTATGTCGTACAACCAAAACTTTGCAACAAAGGCGACAGATCTTCGACTTCCGGATATGACGGTGGCGATCAATCAGTTTTATTTGTTTAAGCCAAAGACTGGCGTAAGAACTGGATTGCTGGAAAACATCAACGTGAATACAGGTTTTGCACTTAGTAATTACGTCACTACAACAGAGGACAAACTCTTCAAAAAGGAAATGTGGGACGAGTTGAAAACCGGTGCAAAGAATAATATTTCCATGTCAACCAATACAACTGTTGCAAAATATTTTACCTTCAGTCTGTCGGCTAATGCGGACAATGTGCTTACTACCAAAACTTTGGAAAAGAGTTACAATCCATTGACCAATGTTGTAGACGATAAGTATAATAAAGGAATAGCAGGATACACAACTTTCTCTACCAGCGCTAGTTTGCAGACTGTTTTGTATGGTCAGAAAAACTTTAAGAAAACATCTCCCATCGTCGCGATTCGACATATGATAACTCCTAGTATGAGTTTTACTTACTCTCCGGATTTTGGCGAGAGAAGCTGGGGTTATTTCAGAAACTATTCCAATGCGCGTGGCGAGATGACTCCGTATTCAATTTTCGATAATGGAATCTATGGTGCACCTACTTCTGGTCTTACCCAGAGTGTTGGATTTAATATCAATAATAATCTGGAGATGAAGATCAGATCCAAATCTGACTCTACAGGAGTGAAGAAGGTGAAGATCTTTGAAAACCTGAATGTGACAGGAGGTTACAATTTTGCTGCCGAGAAAAATAAATGGTCTGTCTTCACTGTAAACGGACAATCTTCTTTCTTTAATAATAAACTAAACGTCAACACCAGTCTTACATTAGAACCTTACAGGATTGCATTCACAGATGGTAGCAATACTGGAATTAGAACAGAGGATTTCGGATACTTCAGTTTACAGGGATTCAATCTTCAGCTGTCTTATCCAATGAGCGAGGCTATTTTTGGTAAAAAAGAAGAACTCTCGAAAAAGTACAAAAAGAAGGGTGAGATCCGGAACGAGAATTACTTCTTTGATGACGACAACTATTCTCACTACACACCAACCTGGACTTTGAACGTGAATGCAAACTACTCATATACAAGAACTTTGTCCAGATTTGGTAACAAAGTTGCTACATTGGGATTGGACGGCAGTATAAAACTGACGCCATATTGGAACATCAATGGAAGTACCAATTATGATATCGAGCAAAAAGCACTCGGCTATACACGTTTTGGATTTGCCAGAGATCAGCGTAGTTTCACCATTACCTTCAACTGGGTGCCATTTGGTCAGTACAAGGTATACGATTTCTTTATCGGAATCAAAGCCAACATCTTGAAAGATGCTGTGAAGTACAAAGAGAGAAGTTTTACGCAACCGAACAGTACTTTTTAGGACTTAATGAAAATTTGTATAGTTTTGTAAAAATTAATAATAAATGAAGAAGATCATTCATACATCAGAGGCTCCTGCTGCAATCGGACCTTACTCACAAGCAACTTTAGTCAACGGAACTTTATATATTTCCGGCCAGATTCCCGTAGATCCTGAAAACGGAAAATTGGTAGAAGGGATCGATAGAGAAACGCATCAGGTAATGAAAAATCTGAAAGCGATCTTGAAAGCTGCAGATATGGATTTCAGCAATGCGGTGAAGGTTTCTATCTTTCTTAAAAGTATGGATGATTTTGCGGAAGTGAATGAGATCTATGCCTCGTACTTTGAAAACGAAATTTATCCTGCGAGAGAAACCGTGCAGGTCTCTTGTCTTCCGAAAAATGTTGACGTGGAAATCTCTATGATTGCCTTCAAAGATTAAAAATGAATTTCTGTAGGAATACCATAGGTGTTTTGGCTGGATTGGCAGTCGCCGCTCTCATTATCACATTAGGGATAAAGATAGACTCCACATGGGTAACCTATAAACAATTTGCCCCTTTTGACCATTGGGAAACGTTGCTTAGATCTGTGCAGCACAAAGATTCATTCTTCGTGGCATTGTTGTTCTTCGGCGGATTGGGTGTGACATTTGGCGGTGTGGTGACAGCGGTTATTGTAAAATACGCTAAGGTAGCTTATGCGATTTTGATAGGCTTCATTATGCTGTTCATTGCTATGCTGGATATTATCATTTATCCTTATCATCCGGTATTTTATAAGATATCCATTTTCCTCATCTTCTTTCCCTTTTCCTGGATTGGCGGAAAGATCACCGAGGTCATCTACGAAAGACGGAAAAAACGAGAAAAGCAATTACAATCTAAAAATAAAAAACCACAAGTCTAGGCTTGTGGTTTTCCTTTGTAGTTAGTTTATGTTAGTTTTAATAAGTTCTTAATAAGCTGTCTCATGCACTTTCACCGCTCTTCCACTTGGGTCATTCATCTTTTTGAAAGCTTCATCCCATTCCAGAGCAACTGGTGTAGAACAAGCAACGGATGGAACAGAAGGAACACAGCTTGCAGCAGAATCACTTGGAAAATGACTTTCAAAGATCGTTCTGTATCTGTATTCCTCTTTACTCATCGGAATATTGATCGGGAATCTATGTTTGGCATTCGCCATCATTTCATCCGTCACTTCATCTTCTGCAACCTGTTTCAAAGTGTCAATCCAAGAGTAGCCAACACCATCACTGAACTGCTCTTTCTGTCTCCACGCAATGCTTTCCGGCAACAAATCTTCAAAAGCTTTTCTAAGAACCCATTTTTCCATTCTCTCTGGCGTGATCATTTTATCTCTTGGATTGATGGTCATCGCAATGTCCATAAATTCTTTGTCAAGGAAAGGAACTCTGCCTTCAATTCCCCAGGCCATCAAAGATTTGTTGGCTCTAAGACAATCATAAAGGTGCAGTTTTCCAAGTTTTCTCACTGTTTCTTCGTGGAAAGCCTGTGCAGATGGAGCTTTATGGAAGTACAGGTAACCGCCGAATAATTCGTCCGATCCTTCTCCGGAAAGTACCATTTTGATTCCCATTGATTTGATGACTCTGGCCAAAAGGTACATCGGCGTGGAAGCTCTGATAGTGGTTACATCATAAGTTTCCAAATGGTAAATCACATCTTTGATAGCGTCTAATCCTTCCTGAACAGTATATTTAATTTCGTGGTGCACAGATCCGATATGGTCCGCCGCTTTTCTTGCAGCTGCCAAATCCGGAGAGCCTTCCAGTCCGACCGCGAAACTGTGCAGTCTTGGATACCAGGCTTCCTGCGTGTCGCCACTTTCAATTCTTTGTCTTGCGTATTTTGCTGTGACGGCTGCAATGATAGAAGAATCCAAACCGCCGGAAAGCAAAACACCATAAGGCACATCACTCATCAATTGTCTGTGAACTGCTTCTTCCAAACCTTTTCTAATGGCTGCGATATCGGTTTCGTTGTCTTTTACGTTTTCGAACTCTGTCCAGTCTCTTTTGTACCATTGTTGAAGTTCCTGCCCGTCTTTGCTGTATAGGAAATGTCCAGGTAAGAATTCTTCGATTTTGTTACAAACGCCTTCAAGAGATTTCAATTCAGAAGCCACGTAGAAACTTCCGTTTTTGTCCCAACCCATATAAAGTGGAACGATTCCCATGTGATCTCTACCGATGAGGTAGGCATCATTTTCTTCGTCATATAAAGCAAAAGCAAAGATTCCATTTAGTTTTTCTAAGAAATCTTTCCCGTCTCTTCTATATAAAGCCAGGATTACTTCGCAATCGGATTGAGTCAGGAATTCGTAGTCTGGGAATTCCGATCTCAATTCCTGATGGTTGTAGATTTCTCCGTTGACTGCTAAAGCTACTTTTTTATCTTTTGTGAATAAAGGCTGTTTTCCCGATGTAGGATCTACAATAGCCAATCTTTCGTGAGAGAAAATTACGTTATCGTGCTGATAGATACCCGACCAGTCCGGTCCTCTGTGTCTTATTTTCTTCGACATTTCCAGGATCTGAGGTCTTATTGTTTCGTTCTTTTGTTTGGTGTCAAAAACACATACAATTCCACACATTGTTTATTTGTTTTTTGATTTTGATTAAAATTATGTTACAAAAGTAAGTTTCTTAATTCAAAAACGAAATTAAATTTACTTAAAAATTAAATAAACCGAATTAATAAGTTTGAATTGATTTATTTTTTTCTTAATTTGAATGAAATTGAGCGATTATTCTTTATTTTTTTTAATCTTAATAAGTTGTTTGATGATTTGTAAATTTCAATGTAATAAAAATTAGTTTATTCAATTTTGTGTTAAAATATTTAAATAAATTAATGATTATAAAGTAAAAAATTAAAAATTAAAAATAAAGTTTACTTTTTATTAGGATAAGTGATAAAAAAAGTACGATTTTTGCACCGAAAATTGTATTGTAAATGTGGAGTAAGCAATTACTTCGAAATGCATTTATAATTTTTTTCATCATTTGTGTTTTTGCCCTCTTATTTTCATTAGTAAGAGGGTTTTTTGTGCAATCGATTTTGCCAGCCGATATTTAAGATTTAACTTTGTCAATAATCTAAAAAAAGTAAAAAATATGTCAACTTACGTAGTTGTAGGTCTTCAGTATGGAGACGAAGGAAAGGGAAAAATAACGGATGTTCTATCGGCAAAATCAGATTATGTTGTTCGTTTCCAAGGTGGAGACAACGCTGGTCACACGGTTTACGTAGGTGATGAGAAATTTGTACTTCACCTTTTGCCTTCTGGTGTTCTGCAGTGCAAAGGAAAATGTATCATTGCAAATGGCGTGGTAGTAAATCCAAAAGCTTTTGTGAAAGAGATCAACCAAATCGAA
Source organism: Chryseobacterium sp. KACC 21268 (assembly GCA_028736075.1). Classification (NCBI taxonomy): domain Bacteria; kingdom Pseudomonadati; phylum Bacteroidota; class Flavobacteriia; order Flavobacteriales; family Weeksellaceae; genus Chryseobacterium; species Chryseobacterium sp. KACC 21268. The sequence continues at coordinate 3,996,578 of CP117875.1, read as the reverse complement.
AGCAAAGGTATGAGAACCGATCACGTCTTCATCAGCAGAAGAGCACACGTGATTATGCCGTACCACATTTTGCTAGATACTTACAGAGAGGAAGAACAAGGCGGAACACAGATTGGAACTACAAAGAAAGGAATCGGCCCTTGCTACGAAGATAAAATTGCGAGAGTCGGCATCCGAATGATCGATCTTTTGAATCCTGAAGTTCTAAGAGAAAAAATCGAAAAAAATCTTAAAACAAAAAATTCACTTTTCGAAAAATACTTCGAGAAACCGACTTTGGATGTTGAAGAAATCTTCCAGGAATTCATCGCTTTAGGTGAATTGTTGAAAGACAGAATTGTAGATACAGAGCTGGAACTTAACGAAGCGATAAGAGACGGAAAAAATATTCTTTTCGAAGGTGCACAAGCCCTGATGTTGGATATCGACTTCGGAACGTATCCTTTTGTGACCTCATCATCACCTTCTACAGGCGGCGTTTGTACAGGTGCAGGTGTACCTCCTACGGCTTTGCAAAATCTGATTGGTGTTGCAAAAGCATACACCACAAGAGTAGGAAACGGACCTTTCCCTACGGAATTAGACAATGAACTAGGTGAAAATATCAGACAGATCGGAGCGGAATTTGGTGCTACGACTGGAAGACCTAGAAGAACTGGCTGGTTGGATCTGGTTTCTTTGAAGCACGCTTGTATGATCAATGGAATTAATAATCTTGTGATCACAAAATTGGATGTTCTAACTGGGATTCATCCTTTGAAAATTGCTACGAAATATAAAACTGAAGACGGAAAAATCATCGATTATTTTACCTCTTCTACTACAAAGCTATATGATTACGAACCTCAGTATGAAGAATTGGATGGTTGGGACGAAGATATTACCAATGCCAGAACTTATGATGAGCTTCCAGTGAATGCAAAAAAATACATAGAGTTTATTGAAGAGCATTTGGGAATCAATGTTTATTTGGTTTCTGTAGGACCGGAACGTTCACAAAATATTATTAGAAAAGAACTTTTCTAAGAAAAAATAAAACTTATTCTAAAAGCTTTCTCACAACGGGAAAGCTTTTTTTTCTTTAGGAAACTTTAACAACCAATTTATTTTTTGGAATAATAATTGAAAACAATAACTCAATAATTCACTCTTTGTGAAAAAATGAATGATTATGAAAAAGTTATTTTTAACAGGATTCGCAGCAACATTGATTTTGACCTCTTGTAATAAAGACGAAAAAATACAGACTGCATCTCTAGAACAGCAAAAATTGGACTATCAGGCAAGGCAAATTGATCTTGAAAAACAAAAATTAGCGATAGAAAAAGAAAAAATATCTTTCGAAAAACAAAAAGATAGCCTCAATAAAGTAGAAGAAGAAAAAGAAGCCGAAAGAAAAGCTGAGGCCAACAGAGTGGCAAGAAAATCCACACCAAGAAGAAGTTCATCTTCTGGTAACTCTGGCGGTGGTGGATCATCGTCAGGCTCTACAGCTTCTAATTCCGGTTCATCTAGTTCTGCCGGAACTACAGCGACTCAGAAAAAAGGATGGAGTAGTGCAGCAAAAGGTACTGTGATTGGAACCGTTGGTGGTGCCGCAGCTGGAGCGATTATTTCTAAGAAAAATCCTGGTCTCGGTGCTGTGATTGGTGGTGTTGCTGGTGGAGCAACTGGTTATACGATTGGTAGAGCCAACGATAGAAAAACTGGTCGAGTACAGAAGTAAATTTTCTTCACATATATATTAAAAACGAAAGATTGCTTATTTTTAAGCAATCTTTTTTTTATGCTTTCAATTTTACTGACAATTTTGATCTTGCTTGGTGTTAATTTCGGAAACGGAATTATCATCAAAAGAATTCTGAAATTTGAGAATCAAAGTTTTGTTCTGATCTCTTTTTTAGGAATTGTTGGTATCACGCTTTTGGAAACGTTGGCAGCATTCTTCGCTCCATTAAATTCTTTCTTGGAGTTTCTTTTTATATTAACAGGTTTAGCGGGCGTTGGATGGTACTGGAGCAGAGGAAATTTATCACAAATCAATTATCAATTTAGTTATTGGTTTTATTTTTTCTTTCTAATTATAATCTTCTCGGCTTCATTCTCTCCTTATCTCTTTGACCATTACGGTTACTATGTTCCAACGGTTTCATATTTAAAGCAAGTTGGTTTTGTAAAGGGTATTTCAAATTTTGATCTTTTGCTTGGTCAGACCTCGTTTTGGCATATTTATCAGGCTGGTTTTTCTCATTTTATAGATCCTTTTTTTAAGATTAATTCTTATTTGTCTGTTCTGTTTCTGATTTATATCTATGAGAGAAAACAATATTTTTTACTGATTTTCATTCCCATATTTTTATTGTTTGTTCAACAGCCGAGTCCAGATTTACCTGTGTTGATTATTACTTTAATCGTGATTAATGAACTGATTCATAAAAAGGAAAATTCAATTCTTTTATATTTATCATTGTTTGCCGTTTGTATCAAACCGATCGTTTTCTGGTTGCCACTTTTAGTCATTTTTCAAAGCGCTCATCAAAGAAAATTCAATTTTAAAGTTGTCGTTCCGATTTTCATTTTTGCAGGTTTATCGATAGCAAAGAATCTCTGGTTGTTTGGATTTCCACTTTTTCCAGTTTCTTTGATTGATTTTAATTTGCCCTGGAAACCCAGTCAGCAGATGATCACATATTCTTCCCAAATTGGTTTGATGAAGTCCTACGATATGAAATATACTTATCAACAGATTTCACAGTTTGATTTTTTTGATAGAATATTTCATTGGTTTACAATTGGTTATAAGTCTGTTTTTAATATTGGAATCATCGTTTCTTTATTGATAGTTGGCATTTTTGTATTTAAGAAAAAAAGTAGATTCTATTATTTATTATTAATTTTTTTAATTGTTAAATCAGTAGTAATTTTTACTATTTCAGCACAGTACAGGTTTTTTATTGATGTTTATGTGATTGCAATTTTTATTTTAGTTAAGTATATTTCGGAGAAGAAATTATTGTTTTTCACTGTTTTTCTCTCACTTTTTGTCTCAGTCATTTTCATATTTCCTAGAATGATTCAAAAGTTCAATATCGGAAACAGAATGTCAGATTTTAGTTGGTCTCAGCTTTATAAACCGGCTCAATATAACTCGGTAAAAATTTCTAAGAATTATACAATTGGTAATTTGAATTTTAATTCTTCAAAAAAAATTGAACATAAGGATCATTTTCCATCGCTTAATCTTTACGATTTGAAGCTTTATGATTATTACGGCATTTTCCCTCAGTATTTAGTTAAGGATTATAAAAGCGGATTTTTTCAGAGAAAATTAACGGCTGCAGAAAAAATTCAATTGAAGAAAATCATCGCCGAAACTCAGAAACTCAATCCCTAGTTCCCTTAATTTTTCTTTACCTTTGACTATGAACTTTAAATGCATCATTTTAAGTTTATTTAATTCTTCATTTTTAAATATTAAATAACCAAAATGCCCGATTTTTTACATCCCGATAAGGAGAATTATTCCAACGACGATTTGATTCAGGAAGAAAAGATCCGTCCGCAGAGTTTCAATGACTTTGCCGGACAAAGAAAAACCTTGGACAATCTGGAAGTTTTTGTGGCTGCTGCGAAGAATCGTGGTGGCGCTTTGGATCACGTCCTTTTGCACGGTCCGCCCGGATTGGGAAAGACGACTTTGGCAAACATCATTGCGAATGAATTGGGTGTAGGTTGCAAAATCACCTCAGGGCCAGTTCTGGATAAGCCCGGGAGTTTAGCTGGATTATTGACCAATCTTGAAGAAAATGACGTCCTTTTCATTGACGAGATCCACAGACTTTCGCCGATCGTTGAGGAATATTTGTACTCCGCGATGGAAGATTACAAGATTGATATTATGCTGGAAACGGGTCCCAATGCACGTTCTGTACAAATCGGACTCAATCCTTTTACCTTGGTTGGCGCAACAACACGTTCCGGAATGTTGACCAAACCGATGCTTGCAAGATTCGGAATTCAATCTAGATTAGAATATTATACGATAGAACTTCTCGGAATGATCATCGAAAGAAGTGCAAGGGTTTTAGGAATTAAAATATACGAAGACGCCGCTCTGGAAATTGCAAGAAGAAGCCGTGGAACGCCGAGAATTGCAAACGCCCTTTTGAGAAGAGTTAGGGATTTTGCCGAGATCAAAGGCAACGGCGAAATCGAAATCGAGATTACAAAATATGCACTTAACTCTTTAAATGTTGATGAGTTTGGACTTGACGATATGGACAATAAAATTATGCGCGTGATGATTGAAAACTTCCGTGGGAAACCGGTGGGAATTTCAGCTTTGGCAACTTCTATCGGCGAAAATCCTGAAACTTTGGAAGAGGTTTACGAGCCGTTTTTGATTCAAGAAGGTTTTATTATCCGAACGCCGCGAGGAAGAGAAGTTACAGATAAGGCTTATAAACATTTGGGAATCTCACGACCGAAGAATCCTGGAGAATTGTTTTAATTTATTATTTTATCCAAAATTTTAAATAAAATGTTCATCCCCAAAATATACAAAAGCGAAGACCATGAATTGATGAAGAAAATCATCAATGAAAATGCTTTTGCGCTTTTGATTTCTGATAAAGATATGCTATCAGCAACACATTCTATGTTTTTGTTGAATGAAAGTGATGCAGGTTTTTATCTCGAAACGCATATTTCAAAAGCGAATTTTCAAGCTAAAGTTTTGAAAGACGGCGATGAGGTTTTGTGTGATTTTTTAGGAGCACATTCTTACATTTCTTCGTCTTGGTACGAGAAAACTAATGTGTCAACTTGGAATTACGAAGCTGTTCAAATTCGTGGAAAAGTGAAATTGATGAGTGATGATGAATTGTATCAACATTTAGCAAAGTTGACTTTCAAATATGAAAAAGCACAGAAATGTCCAATGTTTGTAGAAAATATGGGAGAAGAGTTGGTGAGGAAAGAAATGAAAGGTGCTTTTGGAATTAATATTATTCCGACAGAAATTTTTATCGCAAATAAATTAAGTCAAAACCGAAATGACGAGGATTTTGAAAATATTATTCTTAATTTAGAGCAATCAGATTTTGATAACGATAAAAAAATTGCAGAGTTGATGAAACAAAATCGAAGTTTGATTTAACAATTCTCTCAAAATAAAATATTTATGAAGCTATATCCAATCCAGTGTGGAAAATTCAAATTAGACGGAGGTGCAATGTTTGGCGTGGTCCCAAAAACACTTTGGGAAAAAACCAATCCAGCCGATGAAAGAAATCTGATTGAACTTGGAACGCGTTCTCTTCTAGTGGAAGACGGTAAGAAATTAATCTTAATCGATTGCGGACTTGGTAACAAACAAGACGAGAAATTCTTCGGACATTATTCACTTTGGGGCGATGATTCTTTGGACAAGAATTTAAAAAGATATGGTTTTGTGAGAGATGATATCACGGATGTTTTTCTCACGCACCTTCACTTCGATCATTGCGGTGGAGCAGTGGAGTGGAATGATGACAGATCCGGTTACAGACCAGCTTTCAAGAATGCGCACTTCTGGACCAACGAGAATCATTGGCAGTGGGCAACTGAACCAAACCCCAGAGAGAAAGCAAGTTTCCTGAAAGAAAATATTTTGCCAATGCAGGAAAGCGGTCAGCTTAACTTTTTACCATTACCTAAAACAGGTAATTACGGATTTGCACCAGACCTGAAAATGGATGTTATTTTTGTGGATGGACATACGGAAAAGCAAATGCTTCCAGTTCTCCAATATCAGGAAAAAACAATTGTTTTCGCAGCAGATTTGATCCCAACTGCCGGACACATTCCACAGGTTTATGTGATGGGATATGACACAAGACCAATGTTGACGATGGAAGAAAAAGGAAAATTTTTGAAACAATGCGTGGATAATGACTACCTTTTGTTTTTCGAACACGATGCACACAATGAGTTGGCAAGTCTGAAGATGACTGAGAGAGGCGTAAAGCTGGATCAGACCTTTAGTTTTAATGAAGTTTTTGGATATTAATTAGATTATGGAAATACAAGATATAAATCAAAATCAGGAGGATGTCCCTCCTCCCAGGATCATTGGGTTAACAGGCGGAATAGGATCTGGAAAGACTTCCGTTGCGAAATTTTTGGAAAACAAAGGTTTTCCGGTTTATTATTCAGACGATCAAGCGAAGAACATTGTCAACGTCGATTCTGAATTGAAAGAAAGAATAATTTCACTTCTAGGAGTAGAAGCGTATTCTGAAGGGATTTACAACAGGAAATTTGTTGCTGATAAAGTTTTTAATAACGCAGAACTTTTGGATCAGCTGAATCATTTGATTCATCCGGCAGTAAGATTAGATTTTGAAAAATGGGTGGCATCTCAAACCTCAGAATTTGTTTTTAAAGAAACGGCATTGTTATTCGAATTAAAATTAAATGAACAATGTTACAAATCTCTCCTGGTTACAGCCGATGACAATCTGAGGATCAAACGGACAATGGACAGAGACAACAAAACATACAGGGAGATTGAGACGATAATGCAAAATCAAATGCCGGAAAAAGATAAGATTAAACTGGCTGATTTTATTATCTACAACAATTCCGATAGAGATAATCTGGAAAGTGAAACTGATATCTTTATCTCAGAACTTAATTAGTTTATCATTTATATAAAAACAAAAATCCCCGAAAGTCATTTCGGGGATTTCTTATTTAGTTAAAATCTTAATCTTAATTCTTGATGAATTTGGTTTGAGATTTTTCGCCGTTAGATTCTACTGTCAAGATGTAAACACCTTTTGTCAGTTTAGAAACATTTACTTTTCCGTCAGTTGTGCCTTGGTTTACCAATTGTCCACCTACGTTGTAAATTTCAAACTTAGTTTTAGAAGAAACATTAGAAATGTTGATGACATCTGTAGCAGGATTAGGATACACCTGAATGTTGTTTTTCTTAACATCAGCCACTGCCAAAGCTCCGATGTTCACTGAGTAATCTTCAACCTGTCCGTAACTAGAAGTTCCGCAAGGTGTAGAATTCGGTGTCAAAGAAGAATCGTGCAGACGAACTCTCATTCTTGTTTTTCCTGTAAGTGCAGTCGCTGGGATGGTAATATTTCCAGTCCAAGGAGACAATTTCTTAGCAGTCGTCAAAACTAGTTCACCAGCATCTTCGAAATCTCCATCTTGGTTAAAATCGATCCAAACAAAAACCTGATCATCTGCATAAGATGTTCCAGTAAATGAAGCTGAGAAAGGATAAACCTCCCCTTTAGTAACGTTTCCGGTCACTGCTGTGAAATCTTCATATCCAGCAGTAGAAGTGGAATTATTATTAATGTTTGCAAAAGTTACATTTGAAATCTTTTCGTAGCTAGTACTTGTTGCACCAGCAGTACAGTAATTGATTCCTGCCGTTGTAAAGTTAACATTAGCATAGGTTCCAACAGTTCCAGTACAGATTGCTGCAACACTTACATTGTAAGCGGTGTTAAGTGTCAATCCTGCAATCGTATAAGTATTGGTTGTAAGATTGTTTACTTCTGTCCAAGTTGCATCAGATGCTTTCTTGTATCTTAAGATATAAGTTGCATTAGCGATTGCATCCCAATCTACTTTAGCACCAGTTTGAGTGATAGAAGAAGTTGCTAATCCTGCAGGAGCAGTTCCATCACAATTTACCATTGCAGAAACTGTGACTTTACCAACAGCGTAGAAAACGTTGTCAATAGCTGAAACTCGGATTGTAATCACCGTATTTGTAGGAATTCCAGTGAAGCTCAAGTTCTCAGTTCCGTCATTTGCAGTAGATGCTGCTAAAACTGTCCAGGTAGCACCGTTGTCTGTGGTGTAATCTATTTTTACATTTGCAACACTATAAGGTGCAGCTGCTGTATTTGCAACATCCCAAGTGAAAGCACCAGGCGAATTGTTGTAAACTTTTGTAGAAGAAACTTTGAAAGGTCCATCATTTCCAACAGTGATTAATTGAGAACCAATTTGAGTCTGCTGTTTGGTAACATCAGCATTGTTATCTCTTACTGTCACTCGGAAATTCATAGCTCTGGCAACATTCGATACTGCTTCCCAGTCTGTAGCACTGGATAAAGTTCCTGCTAAAACATTACTTAATTTTGGAAAATATCTGTAAGGTAGAGTAGAACTGTTTAAAGATCTGAATTTAGGTCCAGCTGTATTGTTTCCTATAACGGTTGTAATAGCAGAAGTAGATCTGTCATATTCTTCCCAATTGTACGTCAATGGATCATTTTCTGCGTCTGTTGCAGATGCCGTCAAAACGAAAGCTGTTCCTTTTGGAATTGTTTTGTTTGGTAGTGCTGCTACAACTGGAGGATTGTTTGCGATTGTTGTATTCACATCACAACTTTGAGTACCAACATAAGTTTGTACCTGCTCAATGCTCCTTACGTGGAAATAAGCATCTGAATGTGGCTGTACATCTGCACTGGTGATACCTGCATATCCCATAATAGTAGATCCGGAACCTGGTTCCATGTGAGCTGTATTATAAGGTGCCGTTTGGATACCATGTGAGAATGTGTGATCTGCTCCAAACTGATGTCCCATTTCGTGAGCTACATAATCAATATCAAAATTATCTCCTTCCGGACCGCCAGATCCTGGAGAAGTAAAACCAGAGCCTTTTGCCTCTGCATCTGAATTGCTTGAAGGGTTTCTACAAACATTCCCGATGTCTCCGGCACTACCTCCGCCGCCAGATCTTCCGAATAGATGCCCAATGTCATAAGCCGCATTTCCAATAACAGAGGTTAACGTTTGCTGAACTTCAAGATTCCAAGCACCGCTAGCTCCCGTAGATGCATTTGAGTAAGGATCTGTAGCAGCATTGGTGTAGATTAATTGAGGGAAATCCTGAACATTCATGTGTATTGCGAAATCTTTCTCAAAAACACCATTCACTCTTGTCATTGTTGCGTTGATTGCAGCGGCAGCCTGAGGAACACCTCCAAAATAAGTGGTGTATTCACCGGTTACAGAAACTGCTAGTCTGTAAGTTCTGTACTTTTTGTCGCTGGCCTTGCTGAAATCAGTTACATTATGTGTGAAATCAGTTGAGTTGGACAGTGCATCCATTTGTTTTTTGCTAAGGAAACTCTCCGTTGTATTGCACTCAAATGCTTTACCGGAGGTCGGCTTATTGGTTTTAGGGAAAACACCGTAAACCGTTCTGTCTGTGTTCTGAGGTTCAATGAATTGATATTCTCCATCTTTGAACAACATAGCCTGAAAATCATAAGGAGAAACACTGAATCTTACATAAACAGTTGGATCATCTAGCTTAACGCCTGTGTAGGAACCTAGCTGATAACGATCTGCCATTTCTTTTGCAACTACAGGTAGACTATAAACGGCAAATTGCTCGATCTTCCCGCCTAATGTTGGAAGGCTGATGATAACCGGTTTGCTGGTTTTTCCAGTTGGCTGAGCTTGAGAAAGTTGTGATCTGATTGCACCAAGATCTAATGAATAGAACTGTGTAGCTTTAGTTTGTCGTAATTTTTCTCCTTTCATAGAAGCAGGACTCCACTGTGCCAAAGCGCCAGTTATCATACCTAAGGAAAGAAGAGAAGTAAAGATTTTCTTCATATTTTTAATTTAATTTTAAATCAAATATAGAAGTTTTCTTTGAATAAAATAAAAAAATGCGTCATAAAAAATGACGCATTTATAAATATAACCCTTTATTCTTGTAAATTACTTAGAAAGTAAGTTATTTGTTTGTGACCATCCTGTACAAAAATAGCAGAAGAACAGATCCTCCAATGGCTACCAAGAAACTAGAAAAGTTGAATCCTGATACATCTACGCCTAAAAGCATAGAACCTAACCAGCCTCCAAGCATAGCTCCTAAAATACCAATAATGATTGTTACTACCCAACCGCCAGGATCATTTCCTGGGTGGATTGCTTTTGCGATTGCTCCGGCGATAAGACCGAAAATAATCCAAGTTAAAATACCCATAGTTTAAATTTTTTAATGTTAATAGTGTAATTTGTTTATCTCTTTCTAAAGAATGAGTTTACAAATTCCATACCATTAAAAATTTGAAGGTCCTGCATTTTTTCGCCTACGCCAATATATTTTACAGGAATTTGGAATTGATCGGAAATCCCTATTACAACGCCGCCTTTCGCTGTTCCGTCTAACTTTGTAACAGCCAGTGCGGTAACTTCTGTTGCGGCAGTAAATTGTTTTGCTTGTTCAAAAGCATTTTGACCAGTCGAGCCATCCAGGACCAGTAAAACTTCGTGAGGCGCATCGGGTAAAACTTTTTGCATCACACGTTTAATCTTCGAAAGTTCGTTCATCAAGTTCACTTTGTTGTGAAGTCTTCCTGCAGTGTCGATGATCACCACGTCGGCATCCTGAGCAACCGCGGATTGTACGGTATCAAATGCCACAGAAGCAGGATCGGATCCCATTTCCTGTTTCACGATTGGAACACCAACGCGCTCGCTCCAAATGACCAATTGGTCTACCGCTGCTGCACGGAAAGTATCTGCTGCACCCAAAACCACTTTCAGGCCTTGGGATTTGAATTGATGAGCAAGTTTCCCTATCGTCGTCGTCTTACCAACACCATTGACGCCGACAACCATAATAACGTATGGTTTTTTGCTAGTATCAATGTTGTCCGTATCAAGGTGTGGATTGTCTAGTAATAGCCCAGAGATTTCTTCTTTAAGGATTTCGTCCAGTTCGCTTACATTCACATATTTGTCTCTTGCAACGCGATCCTCGATTCTTTTGATGATCTTGATGGTCGTTTCTGCGCCCACGTCGGATGCGATGAGAACTTCCTCCAGATTGTCAAGCACTTCATCATCCACTGTATTTTTCCCGACAACAGCTCTGGAGATTTTATCAAAAAAACCTTGGCTGGATTTTTCCAATCCTTTGTCAAGTGTTTCCTTATCTTCTTTTTTGAATATTTTTTTAAACCAACTCATTTGATATATAAATGATTAATGATGATCGATAAATGATTTTACCGGAAACAAATATAACAAAAAAACTACCCTTAAAAAGAGTAGTTTTCTATATTGTATCCGGTTGAGAGATTATTTTTTAAGATAAGCTTCAACTTCGTCAGCGTTCATTACTTTTTCTTCAAAAACGTAAGCTTCAGATTTAGAAGACTTCACCATTTTGATAACTTTGGTCATTTTTTTTGATCCAGCACCACCTTGAAGCGTTGCTACTACTTTTTTTGCCATTGTAAAATATTTTTATAGATTACTTAATCTCTTTGTGAACAGTATATTTCTTAAGAACCGGATTGAATTTTTTAAGCTCCAATCTCTCTGTAGTGTTCTTTTTATTTTTTGTAGTAATGTATCTTGACATTCCTGCTACGCCGCTTTCTCTGTGCTCAGTACATTCTAGAATTACCTGAACTCTGTTACCTTTTTTAGCCATTACTTAGTAGTGTTTTTAATAAATCCATTTCTAGCTGCTCTTTCAAGCGCCTCCTCGATACCAATCTTATTGATAATTCTCAATCCGTGTGCAGAAACTTTCAGGGTTACTGATTTATCTTGCTCAGGAAGAAAAAATTTCTTCTCTAGTAAATTAATTTCAAAACGTCTTTTCGTTTTGTTATTAGCGTGGGAAACGTTGTTTCCTACCATTGCACGCTTACCTGTTATTTGGCAAATTCTTGACATATCTCGATGTTCTTTTGACTAATGAATATTTGAGAGTGCAAAATAAAGGATTATTTTCCGGATAGGCAAATTATTTTAAAAATAATTCATAAAAAAACGAACGTGAAATATTTGATAATTGATATTCCACGTTCGCTTCTTTGTATATGCAGTGTAATTTAGTTTTCTATGAAGAATTTGACGTTTTCCAACGGATTTCCCGGCATCGCCACCTTTCCTTTAATTAGGATAGGACATTGTATCAATTCGGGATTTAAAGCGATCACTTCCAAGGCTTGTTCATCATTCACAGATTCGGAATCTGAGAAATATTTTTTATAAAGTTCTTTGGAGTGTCTTAGCAACCTGCTTGGATTCTTGTTTAGTTTTTTGAAAAGTGTTCTCAACTCAAAAAGGCTGAGTGGATCTTTCTTGATATCAATGATCTGAAATTTGATATCATTCTCATCCAGATATTCCAAAATGGCTTTGGACTTCGGACAGCTGTTGTTGTGGATTACTTTGATCATAACAGTGATGCTTTAAATTAAAACTTTGGCGATTGTAATTTTCTAAGGTCTGCTAAACTATTTCGCCAAAAATAATCTAAAACAAACCGTTCAACTCTGCATCAATTCTTTCTAATATGTACCCGAAATCTTCTGGTCTTTCTACAAAATCCAGGTCATCAACATCGATTATAAGAAGTTTTCCTTCTTTATAATTCTCTATCCAGCTTTGGTATTTGTTGTTCAGTTTTGATAGGTAATCTATGCTGATCCCGGCTTCATATTCACGTCCTCTTTTGGAGATCTGTCTCACCAAAGTCGGAACATCTGCTCTCAGGTAGATTAGCAAATCCGGTGCCGAAACAAAGTCTTTCATCAGTGAAAAAACTGATAAATAATTGTTAAAATCGCGCTCGGAAAGGAGATTCATCTCAGCTAGATTTTCTGCAAAAATGTGTGCATCTTCATAGATCGTTCTGTCCTGGATAACGTTTTTTCCACTCTCTCGGATCTCTTTCACTTGTCGGAATCTGCTTCCCAAAAAGTAGATCTGAAGTGCAAAACTCCACTTTGACATATCGCCATAGAAATCGTCCAAATAAGGATTGTGGTCTACATCTTCAAATTGCGCTTCCCAATTGTAATGCTTTGATAACATTGTCGTAAGGGTTGTTTTTCCGGCTCCAATATTTCCTGTAACAGCGATATGCATTTCTAATTATAATTGATAGGTGATAATTGATGAATGATAATATTGATAAAAGGAAAGTGAAAAATCATTTATCGCTTATCGATTATCATTTATTTGGTGTAAAGATATAGTTTGTCTTTTATGAGTGCCAAAAATCCCGCGTTATTTTTATCCACAATTTTTGCGCTTTCATTTTGAAAAATTTGAGTGAGGTCTTTGCCGTCAAATCTGCTTACGGTTTGGCTTCCGAATATCAAAATATCATTGTTGATCCTCCTGATTTTTCGGGCATTGGAAATGGGCGTCGAATAGAGTAGTGTTGCCTTTGTGCTGTAAACTTCAAAAGTGTTTTCTCTTAGAATGTAGATTCGATTGTTGTAGACCACAAAATCTTTTAGCGACTGAAGATTGATATTAAAAGGAAAAGAGCTTATCACAGAGGTGCTGCGAAAATTATATTGGATAAGGGTTTTGTTGCTTTCGTCTATCATCCACGCAAATTGAAGGTCTTCTGCATAAACGGCTTTGATGAAACCAAAATTCATACTTAGGTTGATCTTTTGGATCTCGTTCAGATTTTGGTCAAAGAATTTGATCTCCTGAGCATTTTCGGAGAACATCACAATGTTGAGCGGATTATTGACGCTTTGGATCTTGTAGGGAAAGGTCAACATCAGTTTCCCAAGTTGATTTCCGAGCGAATCATATTTTGTGAAACTCAGATCTTTGTTCTTGTAGAGATAGATGCTGCCATAATCGTCGCCGAACAATTCCTGCACATCTTTGGTGTTCAAAGAATCCAAGCCTATTTTCTTCTGGGAAAAAAATAGGCTTGAACTTAATATAAATATGAGGTAAACTAACTTCAATGAAATATGTTTCGAAAATTGATTTCTATCGCCTTCCTCCATTCAGGGTGATGATGATATCTTTTGTCACAGCTTTATTCTGGTTGTACTTTGCATCGCAGATGGATGTCGTAATGTTGTACGATCCTTTATCCACCAGGATGTAGTTTTGCCCGTTGGAAGGGACTGTAAGATTGTAGAATTTTTTTCCACTTATTTTTACGATGAGAACACAGCTGGATTTGTTCACGATTTGAATCACAGCTTCCTTTTTATTAGGATCGTTGTTAAAAAGATTTGTAAGTACAGCAGCCGTATTTTTTGCCTGCTGAGAAGGTTCTCCTTTTGCAGCGGATGTTCCTACAGTGGATGTTCTTTCTATTTTCTTTTCAGTCATCTGGGTGATGGCTGGTTTTGCAACTGTGGATGATCCTCCGTATTTTAAAGATAGTGCTCTTTGTTTTAGTTGAGGAATAGCGGGATGGTTTGGATTTTCGCGGATAAATTTTTCAACTACCGCTCTATCTGTCGTCTGTTTGGCCTCGAAAACGCTTTGTGAAAATGCAGAAATTCCGATCGTGAGAAACAAAAGTAAAAATATCTTCTTCATTATAATATAAATATCTGGATTGAATTTGAAACGTAAAAATAAATTAAATCTTGTGAAATGATTGAAAAATTATGATAATTAAATAAATGGATCATCAATTAATATTAAAAAATAATGTCGCACCTCTATTTCATTAAGAATAATAATGTGCATTATTTTTTTATAAAAATCACTATATTTGCACGCTGAAAAACGTGAAAGCGTAAAATCAAAACAAATAATAAAAAATAATTTCATTATGTATACACCAGTAGCTGCAGATGTAGCAAAACTAAGAAACACCACAGGTGCAGGAATGATGGATTGCAAGAAAGCTCTTACAGAAGCTGAAGGAGATTTCGAAAAAGCAATCGACATCCTTAGAAAAAAAGGTCAAAAAGTAGCTGCTAACAGAGCGGACAGAGATTCTTCTGAAGGTGCTGTGATCGCAAGAGTAAACCAAGACAACACACTAGGAGCGATCATCTCTCTTAACTGTGAGACTGACTTCGTTGCTAAGAATGATGCATTCGTAGAATTGGCTTACGAATTGGCTGAGCAAGCTGTTGCATATTCTAACAAAGAAGAGTTTTTGGCTTCTGACTTCCACGGACAATCTGTTGCTGATAAATTGATCGAGCAAACTGGAATCATCGGAGAGAAGATCGAGATCGGTGCTTTTGAAAGTATTCAAGGTGCGTTCTTGGGAGCTTACATCCACGCTGGGAACAAGATCGCTTCTATCACTTCACTTTCTGCAAAAGTAGACGGTGCTGATGAAGCTGCAAAATCTGTTTCTATGCAAGTTGCTGCAATGAACCCAATTGCTCTAGACGAAACTCAGGTTTCTCAGGAGACTATCGACAAAGAATTGGAGATCGAAAGAGAATTGTTGACAAAAGAAGGAAAACCTGCAAACATCATCGATAATATCTTGAAAGGTAAAATGCAGAGATTCTACAAAGACAACACTTTGGTACATCAGTCTTTCATCAAAGATGCTGGAATCAGTGTTGCTGACTATGTGAAGTCTGTGAACGGAGATCTTAAAGTAACTGGATTCGTAAGAGTTGCACTTTCTTAATTAAGATTCAAAACAAATAAATCAGATCCTGCTATATTTTTATAGCAGGATTTTTTGTTATCATATTTAGAAGTAAATTTGCACTCCATATTATATTAAATGAAATTCTCCAGATTTTCCCAATTCCTACTTTGCTTTGTTGGTTTAATTTTCATTAATTATACTAAAGCGCAATTTATCAGTGTAGATAAAAGTCTATCCAAAGAGGATCTGGTGAAAAAATTTGTAGGTTCGCAGAATGCCAGTTGTATTACCGCAGACAACGTAAAAGTCTGGGGGCAAAATTTTGGCAATACAGATCTTAGTTTTGGCTACTTTTATAAAAATGGCAGTGCTTTCCCTTTTGATGAAGGGATCATACTTTCCACTGGAAAAGTTTCTCTTGCACCTGGTCCCAATGATAACGTGCAAAGCGAATATTTTTCCCGGTGGGATGGTGATATAGATTTGTCTGAAATGTTGATGACTGCAGGTATGAATACAAACAATGTAAGAAATGCTACTTATCTGGAGTTTGATTTTATATCTAACCAAAGTGATGTGATTAGTTTCGATTACATGTTTCTGTCGGAAGAGTACAGAAGTAGTAATTGCTACTTTTCAGACGTATTTGCTTTCCTGATAAAAAAGGCAGATAATACAGAGTACTACAGAAATATCGCTTTGGTTCCAGGAACCAATATTCCTGTGACCTCTACAACAGTTAGTGGTATTACGTGTAATAATCAGGATGGGCATCCTGCTTTTTTTGGAAACTACAATCCAGATATTTCTGGTTCTACATCCGCCACAAATTTTAATGGTCAAACTAAAGTTCTGAAGGCGATTGCTACTGTTGAGAAAGGTGTGAAATATCATATTAAACTTGTCATTGCAGATCACGGTGATAAGGACGGTATTTTTGATTCTGCGGTTTTCCTAAAAGCGGGTAGTTTCACAGGGAATATAGATATTGGGAAAGATCTTACCATTGGAAATGCGGATCCACTTTGTAAAGGTGTGCCATATATCATAACGCCTAATCCGCCAATTATAGATGCGTCTGCGAAATATTCGTGGTTTAAAAATGGAACGCAGATTTTGGACTCATTTGGAGATCCTATCACAACAGATTATTATGAAGTCAATAATGAAGATGGAGTTTTCAGCCTTGATGTAGAGTTGGCAAGTGGCTGTAAATTGGCAGGAAGTGTAACGGTGGAAAAAGCGCCTGTCGCCCAGGTTACGACCTCGCCCATTGTGGTTTGTGATTACGATTTCAATGGAAGTTTTGCAGCTAAACTTTCCAGGTTTGATAATGAGATTATTAAAAATTATGACAAAGCAGTCTTCTACCGTACATATTCGCGGACGCCTGGCGGTACTGCAATAAATCCGGACACTGAGTTTGATTTTACAAGCAATCCACAGACTTTATACTTATCAGTTAATTCAAAAACCTGTGCGCCGGAGATTTATCCGATTCAGTTTACTTTTGGAACAAAGCTTAGTTTTAATGCTGTTCAGGAACAAGATATTTGTGATAATGATATTGATGGAAGTCAGACTTTTGATTTAGCAGATTATATTAAAATAATTACAAATGAAACCGATGTTGTTCCAACTTACTTCGATACAGAAGCAAAAGCGAAGATTGGTGGAGCTTCAACCATCTCAAGTTCGCAAACCATCAGTGCAGATGCGAAATTTTTCATTAGAATAGAAAAGGATGAATTTTGTCCTAATTATAAAGAAATAAGATTCAAATTCAAAAAACCGAAAGAGTCTGAAAATCTTAAAAATATGAAAACCATCATCTGCAAAGGTGAGGAAATAAATTTGGATGCAGGAGATGGATTAGACCCAGTAACTGGTCTCAGATTTACTTCTTACAAATGGAACACTGGGCAAACAACGCAAGAGATAAAAAAAGTAGGACCTGGAGATTATTGGGTAGAACTGGGTTTCAATGGCTGTGTTTATAAACAATTCGTTAAAATCACAGAAGCAGAAGATCCTGTTATCGATAACGTTGTGATAGAAGGAACAACTGTGACGGTTTTGGTTTCCGGAGGGACTTCGCCATATCTTTATGCTTTGGATAATGGTCTTTATCAAAGTTCGAGTAATTTTACTGATGTTGATCTTGGAACGCATACTATTTATGTCAGAGGAGCAGATGGTTGCGCTGTAGTTGCAAAAGAATTTTCCTTGATCAATACGCAAAACGTCATTACACCTAACAATGATGGCGTGAATGATTTTATTAATTATTCATCACTGTTAAACAAACTTGATCCAAAATTTGAAGTGTATGACAGAAATGGTGTTTTGGTTTTCAAGGGAGACACGAGCAATAAGTTCATTTGGAATGGAACTTCCAATGGTAGAAAGTTACCAACGTCATCTTACTGGTACATCTTGGAATGGAATGAATCTGGAAATCCTAAAAGAGTACAAAATACAGGCTGGATCTTGTTGAAAAACAGGAACTCGGAATAAAATCAGATTTAACAATAATTTTAAAAATCAGATTTTTATTCTCATTACTTAACAAAAATCCAATAAAGTTTAATATAATTTTAACCTTGTCGGCTCCTTTTTTGTAACGATTCTATTTGTAATTCTCTATAAATTTGCCGAATTATTATGAAGAAGATATTTACCGTTTTTCTATTGCTTTGTTTATTACCAATTTACGGACAAGATCTGGAAGGTGAAATCTTCATCAGAGACAAATCCAGTCTCTATCTCAATCAGGTTTATGTAACCAATATCAATGCACACAAAAGTGTAATGGCAAACTACAACGGCGAGTTTAGAATCCCTGTCAAAGTAGGCGATGTTCTCAGATTTACATCCATCGCAACAGAAAGAAAAGATATAGAAGTCACGGCTCAGATGCTGGAAATGAGGAAGAATTTTGTAGAGTTGCAGATTGCATATTACGAGATTCAGGAAGTGATTCTGAGTTCCTTTAAACCCACAGGAAACCTGCGCAGGGATGTTGCAATGCTGAAAGGTTCAGAAAAAGCTTTTGAACTTAGAAAGATGATTGGTCTGCCAGAACCGAAAGGCGATGGTAACTCACCGGAACTTCCCGTTATGTCATTCAATCAGGGTTTGAGCTTCAGTATAGACAGTATTTTTGATTTGATTTCCGGGGAGAAGAAAAAGAAAGAACGCTACTATCAGTACGAGAGGATGGCCACAAATATCAAAAATCTTCAGGATTACTACGGTGATGATTATTTTATCAAAATGAAAATCCCTAAAGAATTGATCCCAAATTTTCTACAGTTCGTTTACAGTTCGGATAACATTACAGATTATCTGGAGACGAGTAACTACGAAGCTGCTAAAACTTACATCGAAAAATATCTTCCGATTTATCTTCGAAGATTGCAAAATTCTCATTTGATGCAGGTTACATCTGGGACTCTTTGATATTGATTTATTTTTATTGATTTTTAAATTTATATTAAATATTTTTTGTGATTACAATATAAATATATATTTTTATTGCGGTTTTAAAATTAAAATGAAAACTGTATAAATGGGCAAGAACAAAGCAGCAAGATTCAGAGAAAATATAATACTTCCAAATGTCATCCAGCCAACCCGTGATCAGGCTATTAATAATTTTGAACACAAAGGAAAGTGGCAGGAGTTTTTTGGCAACGACAATCCAATTGTTTTAGAATTAGGCTGTGGAAAAGGAGAATATTCTGTAGGATTGGCGAAGGCCTTCCCGGAGAAAAATTTTATAGGTGTAGACATCAAAGGCGCAAGATTTTGGTTCGGAGCCAAAGAAGCTATCGAAAGCAACTTGACCAATGTCGCATTCCTCAGAACCCAGATAGAATTGATTGACAATCTGTTTGCTGAGAATGAAGTTTCTGAAATTTGGATCACCTTTCCGGATCCGCAGATCAAATACAGAAGAACAAAGCATAGACTTACAAATCCAGAATTTTTACAAAAGTACAGGCACATCCTGAAAAAGGACGGAATCATCCATTTAAAAACAGATTCCGAATATTTGCATGGGTACACGCTTGGTCTTTTGCAAGGTTTGGGGCACGAGATTCTCACGGCCCATCACGACATCTACGGCGCTGCAGAATATCAGCCCGACACACCATTACTGAAAGATATAAGAACCTACTACGAGGAATTGTTCTCTTCCAAAGGAAAGACAATTACCTACATCAAATTCAAATTAAAAAATGAATAAATATTTTTTTCTGTTTTTTGCTTTTTGCTTAATTAGTTGTGGGACGACCAAAACAGTCACTCCATTATCAGTATCGGCAACGCCATCTGTACAGCAAGGAGCAAATGATATGGAACTGGAACCGGTAAAAGTCAAATTGAAAATTCAGGATAAGGCTGTCACGCTTCTTAATCAATTGTTCAATACAGACGAGTCCAACAAGCATATGGTGCTCATCATCAATAATGAATCTGATTGTGACTTCACAATGAATATTCTTGGCGGGAAAAGCTACACAGTTCCTGTTGCAGCAAAAAAAACAGAAAGCATAGTCGTGGAACAAGGCGACTATGTGATGCGATCTGAGGTCTGCAAAAGTCCTTACCTCGCCCGCAAAACCCTTTCAGAAAATACGCAGGTTAGTATAAAATATTCTGTCGTAAAAAAGCAGGATGATAGTAATTTAGCAGTCATTCAATAAAAAAAGGAGCTTCATTTACGAAGCTCCTTTTTTATATATCGGAAATTAATCCTGAATTACTTAATGGAAATTTCATAGATTCTGCTCCAGTTCTTTCCTGTTACCAACATATTATCTCCTTTGAAGGCAATACCGTTTAGTACATCTTCTCCGCCACTTGAACTTTGCTTAACAATATTTGTAAGATCAATAATCCCATTCACTTCGCCATTCGCCGGATTTATTTTTAGAATAATCGGTTTATGCCAAACATTTGAATAGATGAATCCGTTGTGATACTCCAGTTCGTTGATTTGATCATAGCCTTCTTTATCACTTGCAACAGAAATGTATCTCACAACTTGCGAAGGATTTTCAGGATTTAGAAAGTAGATATTTTTTGTACCATCAGAAACAATCAGGTTTTTTCCGTCATTCGTCATTCCCCAACCTTCGCCTATGACGTTCGGATATTCGAATTCCTTCTCAAGTTTCATATTAGAATCATAGATGAATCCCATTTTAGTTTTGTAAGTCAATTGGTAAATCTTGTTTCCAAAAACTGTGAGTCCTTCAGAAAAAATATTTGTCGGTTGTGAAACTTCCTGAAGTGGAGTTGTGGTTCCCAATGTGTACTTTATAAGCTTAGATTTCCCCTCCAAACCTACACTTTCATAGACTGTATTGTCGTGAACTTCAAAACCTTCTGTGAAATTATCAGCACTGTGCGGATATTGATTTACAACTTCATATGACAGATTAACTGCTTTCGCCTTAGCAAAAACATTGATGGTTGCATCCTGTTGTAGTGTTTCGCCATCTTTTGTTTTGATATTGAAAGTCACATCATTCTCACCCAGAGTGAAAAAATTAGGATCGATTGTTAGGTTACTGCTTTCTTTGTCACCATAACTAATGGTGATAGCTTCAGCATAATCCAAAACATCTTGTGGAATTTGAAGTTTGTCGCCGAAGTTGTAGCCTTTGTTTTGTTGGCTGAGATTGTAATCATTCAAAGAATTAAGAATGTCCTTATCTTTGTTACAGCTTGCTAAAACCAACAGTGCAAAAGCAGATGCTAAAAAAATCTTTTTCATATATAGATTTTACTTTTTTAATTATTTAAGGTCATATCTAAATCTCAATCCATATTTGAATTAAATATAGATGCAAGTCCATTAGAAATATGACAGTCCGATACGATTCGGATTTTATTAAAATTAATTTTTTATGTTTCGATTTGTTTCAACCAAATTCTAGACTCAGAAGCCTTTTGGCGCTCATTTACCAGAAACTTTGCCAAAAATACAAAATATGAAAACTAACGTATCATAATTTTTTCTTAATTAAACATAAAAATGTAGTTTTGTAGATATTATGATTACGATAATTGCAGCAATAGGAAAAAACAACGCATTGGGAAAAGACAACCAACTGCTCTGGAGACTTCCAAAAGATCTGAAACACTTCAAATCGCTTACAGAAAATCATCCCATCGTTATGGGAAGGAAAACCTATGAAAGTATTGGCAAGCCTTTGCCAAACCGTACAAACATTGTGGTAAGCCGAAAAGAAAATTGGTTTTCAGAAGATATTCTGATTGTCTCAAAACTAAAGGAAGCGATCAAGTTTGCCAAGAAAATTGATGAGAACGTTTTTATCATTGGTGGAGGCGAGATTTATAATCAGACAATGGAATTGGCCGACAAGTTGGAAATCACTTTTGTGGATAACGACTTCGAAGCGGATACATTTTTTCCAAAAATCGATTTGAAGATCTGGCAAAAATTATCCGAAGAATTCCACGAGAAAGACGATAAGAACAATCATAATTTCTATTTCCAAACCTACGAGAAAATCAACAAAGACGCATAGATCTTGATTCTTAGATTTTTGTCCTGTACCTTAAATTATGGATTACCCAAGTAAAGTTTTATCGAAAGCTGTAGAAGAAATATCTGGTTTGCCCGGCATCGGGAAAAAATCGGCGCTTCGTCTGGCGTTGCACTTGTTGCGTCAGCCGGCTTCGCAGGGGATTTCTTTGGGAACATCCATCCAAAATCTGGTCACGGAAATCAAATATTGCAAAGAGTGCCACAACTTTTCGGATTCCGAGATCTGTGAGATTTGCAGTGATCACAAACGCAATGAGGAGTTGCTTTGTATCGTAGAAGATGTGCGCGATGTGATGGCGATAGAAAACACAGGAAAATTCCGTGGGAAATATCTGGTTCTTGGTGGGAAAATCTCCCCGATGGAAGGCATTGGGCCAAGTCAGTTGAGAATCGGAAGCATAGAAAAAAAACTGAATAATGGCGTGGTGAAGGAACTTATTTTTGCACTCAGCGCAACGATGGAAGGCGACACGACGGCTTATTATATTTATAAAAAATTCAAAACTTTTCCGGTGGTGTTTTCCAGTATTGCCAGAGGGATTTCCGTAGGTGACGAGCTGGAATATGCAGATGAAATTTCACTCGGGAGATCCATAACCAACAGAACTGTTTATAACGAAGCCGGCTGATGAAAGTAAGTGTGATTATCGTCCATTATCAGGTGAAGGATCTGTTGCGAAACTGTATTCTTTCGATTCAAAAATATTTTCAAGGATTTGATTATGAGGTCATTGTTGTGGATAATAATTCGCCGAATCCGGAATGGAAGGTTTTGACTGATGAATTTGACAAGGTCAATTTTATCGAATTGAAAGAAAATCTAGGTTTCTCAAAAGCGAACAATATCGGCGTCAAATCTGCAAAAGGAGAGTACATTTACATCTTAAATCCAGATACAGAAATAGAAGGAAATTACTTCAAAGAAATTCTTGATTTTGGCGATGGACAAGAAAAATTCGGAGCTTTAGGATTAAGAATGCACGATGCAAAAGGCAACTTTTTGCCCGAAAGTAAAAGATCGGTTCCAGCACTGATCAATTCCTTTGAAAAACTTTTCACCAAGCTCAATAACGATTCCAAAACGTATTACAGAAACGATATTGCAGAAACAGAAATTGCAGAAGTTGAAGTAATGACAGGCGCAAATCTTCTGATGAAAAAATCTGTCTATGAGGAAGTTGGAGGTTTCGACGAGCGTTATTTTATGTACGGCGAAGACATCGATCTTTGCTACACGATTCTTAGAAAAGGTTACAGAAATATCTATTACGGTAAGTACTCATTATTGCATTACAAAGGTGAGAGCACAGTGAAGGACAAAGTTTATCTGGAGAGATTTTTTGGTGCAATGGATATTTTCATCTCCAAATATTACAAGAGACAAAAACCATTTCAATACTTATTGATGAAAGTTGGTTTAAAACTTAAGCATTTTGTAGAGGGAAGAAAAATTAAAAATTAATCTTTTTTCTCTGTATGAAGTGTAGATTCTTCTGCAAACCTTCGTAATTCCAGCATTTCATCTTTGGCTTTGTTTTGTCCAAATCTTGCTGCGGCATAGGTGAGCGCAATCAAACCTAAGACCACGAGTGAACTTGGAAGCGCCCACGGGTAATTGTTGGTATTAATTTGTTTTTCAACATAGTAAAGTGTGAAAAACGTCATCCACGAAACGGTTAATAAAAAATATAAAAACATAAAAAAAGTCCAAACTGCAGAACTCGGCCCAAAGATTCCCCGGATGACAGTCTTATCATCTTCTTTTTCGATCCTTAGCGCAAGATTGGGTTTCCAATAATTATCTTCTTCTTTTCTTACAAAAATTGTAGCGACTTCTTTGTTGATATTTCCGTAGAATTGATCTTTATTCTTTTCTAGGTAATCTCTCAGATTTGTTTCATATTCTTCCAATGTAAAATCTGTGTATAGCTTAAATCTAGGTCTGTTCCGTATGCTGTTCAGTGTCTCATTCATAATTATATATTAGTTTTCAAAACATTCATTGCTAAAATCATTCCTCAATGTAAGGGATTGGATCTTCCAGCATAAACTCGAATTTCAGCGGAATACCATTTCTATTGACTTCCAAAATTATTTTTTTTGATACATCTGTTTTTAATATGCGGTGGATTTTGTTTAGAGTCAGGTCTTTGGCGTTCTTGTTGTCGATTTTTACAAGTTGATCATTTTTGAGAATGCCAGCCTTTTGCGCAGGGGAGTCTTTTCTGGTTCCGGAAACTAAAAATAATGGTTTCAATTTGAATTTATATTGGAACTTGTCCGGATCGTTGTTAACTATGTTGATGTCATTCCCTGCACGACTTGTTTTTGCCGTTTGTATATGCACTTCTTCTTTTTCCCACACAATCCCGTCTTGTTTTATTTCCAGTCCGCTACCATCTATGAGAAATGGATCTCGAAGGTTTTTATTAGGTTTAAAATAAATTCTCTGGTCCTGATAATCAAAAACAACCGTAAATCTCCTAAGTATTTCAGAGCCGATAGAGCCTTTTCTGTCTTTCACCAGCTTCAGATGTTGAATAGAGTATTCATCCGGCATGGAAGCAATAGGTTTGTCGAATTTGAATTTGCCAATAGAAAGTGAATTGATCCTGCTGCGTTTTCCAAAAATATCACCGCTGAAACCACGCCCCAGAAAATCGTCAATATTTGGTCTGTTGTACAAAAAGTCTTTGATCAGTACGGGAAACAGCCATACCGAATCTGTATTACCCAAATCTAAAAGCAGTTTGGAGCTTTGCTGCTCATGTTTCATTTCTACGTTGGCCTCTATGTAAGGTTTGTTGAATTCGACGCTCAGTGGGAGTTGGGAAAATCTATTGATTTTTTTTGGAAATTTAGTTTTGTCTTTATAGACAGTGATTGTTTTTTTAATGTAATTGATTTCTATCGGATGATTCATAAAGAAATAATAGCCAATAATGCCATTCACAGGAATTCCAATATCTTGAGAGATGTTAAAATTTTGATCCAAAACTAGATAAATAGTGTGTGATCTATCGATGAAGTTGCTGCCTATCTTGACATTGTTTTTAATAGATTTTAAAGCTTCGATATCAACTGTCTCTCCCAAGCCTTTGAATGTGATTTTTTCGATGTTTTTAAAATCAACATCCTTATTGTCCAGGCTAAAGAGAAGTGTTTCCGCAACGCCGGAGTCTAGCATAAAATTAAGCTCAACACCGTTCACATTCATTGGGATTAGGATGAGATTGTTGATTAGTTTAAAGTTAATTACAGTTTTATCAGCATCAGCAAGCGCAAAACCCTCCTGAGCTCTCATGTAGGTGCAAATCAGTAAACAGAAAATGAATAAAAATTTCATAAGATTAAATTACATTAATTTTCCATAACTACAATTTTCCACAGATGTATTTTTATGTAATACTTATGTAATTCATAGTTTATTTGATTTTTAGTTATAAAAATGGAATATAATTTGATGTGATTTCAAACAATATTGTAATACTTTGTTAATTATTTAATTTAATACTTTTATTTATCATGAAAAATCTATCAACGCTATTTGGAAAAGATAATCTGGACGAAATTGTTTTCTCTAACAGAAATAAAGCCTACGGTGCTTATGCTCTCAGAAACGAATATTCCAACCAACTTACTAAAGCTTTGTTTGTAGGTGTGGCATTTTTTGCATCAGTCTCAGTTATTCCTTTAATTATTTCAGCTTTTGAATCTAAAGCTACTATTCCCGCAGATGATTTTTCTGAAAGAGAAATAATTGTAATCGATGAACCTGATGTTGTAAATCCACCAGTTTCTGCGATACTTCCTACAAAAGTAAAAACTGTTGAATCTGAAACTTATATTCCGGTTAAAGTTGTGAAAAAAGATAAGCCTGCTCCAACCGAAGAGGATAAAAAGGATGCAGCTCTAAGTTCCGAAACCTCCGCTGGGCCTGAAACGTCTTTGACTGTTGCGCCGCCAGCAATTAAAGTTGGTCCACCAGCGATTGCGCCTGCTTACACGCCTCCAGCTAAACCGGCAGAAGATCCGAATAAATTAATCAATCAAAATGAAGCGGATGTGTCCGCTGATTTCAAAGGTGGTATTGATGCCTTTCGTCAGAAGGTAGCTCAAAATTTTGATACAGAATCTATTGATAAAACAGGAATGGTATCTGGTGTTATTACTTTTGTAGTAGAAAAAGACGGAAGCATTTCCAATCTGAAAGTCACAGGTTCCAGTTCCGATTTCAATGCAGAAGCAGAGAGAACTGTTAAAGCAATCAAAACAAAATGGACACCTGCACAACTAAAAGGCAAAGCTGTAAGATCATCTTTCAGAATGCCTATTTCCATGAAAATTGAATAGTCTGAAAATCAAGACTATGTAAATTTTAAACTTAAGATTTTTTATAATTATCCACATTTTCGAAGGAAATGTGGATAATTTTTTTAGAAGTCAATCGTTTAATTAACAATACTTTAACGGCTTTCCGGGTTTTTCAAAACTTTCTAAGTGCTAAAAAATCGTATTTTTGACGATTAAATTAATGTTTATGGCAAAAATTATAGGTGTTGCAAATCAGAAAGGTGGCGTTGGGAAGACTACCACGGCTGTCAATCTAGCTTCAGCTTTGGGCGTATTAGAAAAGAGAGTTCTCTTGATCGATGCAGATCCACAAGCGAATGCAAGTTCTGGTTTGGGTGTTGAAGAAATCAATTTTTCTACCTATCATTTGTTGGAGCACAGCGCAGAAGCGGCCAAATGTATTTTACCTACAACTTCGCCAAACGTGGACATTATCCCGTCTCATATCGATTTGGTAGCGGCAGAAATAGAATTGGTAGATCGTGAAAACCGGGAGTATATGATGCGTGAAGCTTTGAAATCCATCAGAGACGATTACGACTACATCATCATCGATTGTGCACCGAGTTTAGGTTTGATCACGATTAATGCCTTAACTGCTGCAGATTCTGTGATCATCCCAATCCAATGCGAATATTTTGCTTTGGAAGGTTTGGGCAAATTATTGAACACCATCAAGAATGTACAGAAAATTCACAACCCGGATTTAGATATCGAAGGTTTGCTTTTGACGATGTACGACAGCCGATTGAGATTGTCCAATCAAGTAGTGGAGGAGGTAAATTCCCACTTCCCAGAAATGGTTTTCGAAACAATCATCAGCAGAAATGTAAGATTGAGCGAGGCACCAAGTTTCGGAGAAAGCATCTTAAGTTATGATGCGGAAAGCAAAGGCGCCATCCAATACATCCAATTGGCAGAAGAAGTTTTGCTGAGAAACGAGAAATTAATTAAAAATTAAAAAAGCCGGAAGTCAGAAGCTGGAGTCAGGAGTTTTTTTACAACTTCCATCCTCATTCTTCCATCTTCCATCCCAAAAATATGAAAGACAAAACAAGAGCAATGGGTCGCGGTCTCGGCGCAATTTTGAATGCCGAAAGCAAGTCCAATATCAACTCCGCTTCGGATGAAGGTGCGAAATCTTTGGTTGGAAACATCGTTGAGATTTCCATCGATGATATCTACCCAAATCCAAATCAACCAAGAACTTACTTTGATGAGAAAGCATTGAATGACCTTGCCGAATCTATCAAAAGCTTAGGTATTATTCAGCCAATTACGCTAAGAAAAGACGGGCCGAAGTTCGAAATCATTTCCGGAGAAAGACGTTATCGTGCCTCTAAGATTGCAGGTTTGGAAACGATTCCAGCTTACATTCGTTTGGTTAATGACCAAGAATTGTTGGAAATGGCTTTGGTGGAAAATATCCAAAGAGAAGATCTTGATCCGATTGAAGTGGCTTTGACTTATCAAAGATTATTGGACGAAGTTGGGATGACTCAAGAAAATCTGAGTCAACGTGTTGGAAAAGAGAGAAGTACGATTACAAATAGTGTTCGTCTTTTGAAGTTGTCTCCAGATATGCAGAAAGGCGTGAGAAGTGGTCAGATTTCTGCTGGTCACGGTCGTGCGATTATGGGATTGGATTCTGAAGAGAAGCGTCAGATCTTGTTTGATCGAATCATCAAGGAACAATTAAACGTCAGACAAGCCGAGCAATTGGCTGGTCTGATGAAAAACGCTCAGGACACGGAAAAAGTTGCGAAGCAATCCATCATTCCAAATCATTTCAAAAAAGCTCAGAAAAGTTTGTCCGATATCTTGAATGTAAATGTTGAGATTAAAACTTCGGCAAATGGGAAAAAAGGAAAGATTGTTCTTGATTTTAAAAATGAAGAAGAGCTGGAAAGCATTCTTGCACACATTAGATAAATGCAGAAATTACTCACACTTTTTTTGTTCTTTTCTTTCAGTTTTGCTTTTTCGCAGGTGAATCCCAACGATACGATTCGTGTGGAAAATCATCCGAAAGACAGCATTCCTGCTGCGAAACCAACTTCTGAAGCTCAGATTTTGAAAGACATCGATCAGAAAAACGCACCTATAAAAGTTACTAAATTAAGTCCCGCGAAAGCTGGTCTTTACTCCGCTGTATTGCCTGGATTGGGACAGTTTTACAATAAGAAATATTGGAAAATCCCGATTGTTTGGGGCGCAGTGGGAACCGGGATTGGAGTTGCACTTTGGAATGAAAATCAATACAAACGTTACAGAAATGCTTTTGTTTCTGAACTTAATGGACTTCCACACGAGTTTTCCGGAATCAACGGAATTGATAAAAATGTTCTTGGTAACGCACAGGACAGATCCAAAAGACAGCGCGATTACGCCATAGGAATTTCTGCTTTGATTTATATTCTAAACATTGTAGACGCGGTAGTAGACGCGCATTTGTACGAAGGTCGTCACGATCCGGATCTTGCCGTGATGCCAACCATCATCAATGATCAATTTACAAACTCCTATGCACGAGCAGGATTGAGCCTTAATTTTAGATTTTAATTAAAATACTTAAAATAAAATTTCTCCCTTTAGAATTGGGAAAACGAATTTTATTTTCCATTACAAATAATAAAGAAAAATGAAAATAGCATTGGTAGGTTACGGGAAAATGGGAAAGATTATCGATGAGATTTCTCAAAGTCGTGGTCACGAAGTTGTTGCAAGATTGCGCGAGACACCAACTACCGAAAACTTAAACAATCCTGATGTTGTTATAGAATTTTCCAATCCCGAAGTGGCTTTTGAAAACATCAAAACTTGTCTTGAGAATAAAATTCCTGTCATCTGCGGAACAACTGGTTGGCTAGATCAAAAACCAGAAATCGAAAGGATTGCTCTGGAAAATAACACCGCATTTTTATACGGTTCAAATTTCAGTCTAGGCGTGAATCTTTTTTTTGCACTTAATGAGAATTTGGCCAAGATGATGAATAAGTTCAATGAATATTCTGTTCAGTTAGAAGAGATTCATCATATTCACAAGTTGGACGCACCAAGTGGAACAGCGATTTCTCTGGCAGAAGGCATTATCAATAATTCAAACTTCGAAGCTTGGAAATTGGACGAGACCAAAGAAAAGGAGTTGGGGATTTTTGCCATCCGCGAAGATGAGGTTCCAGGAACACACAGCGTTTTTTACAGATCCGAAGTGGATGAAATCGAAATCAAACATACCGCCTTCAATAGAAACGGATTCGCATTGGGTGCCGTGATTGCCGCAGAATGGATTGTTGATAAAAAAGGAATATTTACAATGAAAGATGTTTTAGGATTGTAATATTTTTGAAATTAATTCTCACTTTAGGATTGGGGAAAATTAATTTCGTCTGATTATTTCTGTAACAAAAACAACACATCAAAAACTAATTATAAAAAATCAGCAAAAAAGCAAACAGCCAATTGCCAAAAGCCAAAATATGAATTACATCATTACTTATACAATTTATGTTCTCATCATCAGCGTATTGATGGGGCTTACCACTTGGAAGTTATTCAAAAAAATGGGTTACAATCCATTGCTTTCTTTCGTTCCTTTTTATAATTATCTGATTATTCTCAAAGAAACAGGACATTCAAAATGGTGGTCTATTCTGTCTTATCTTCCAATTGTTGGTCCGATCATGATGTCTGCCTTCCACATTTTCCTGATGAATAAGTTCGGAAAAAGAGGATTTGTAAATGGATTGCTGACGGTGATTTTACCATTCATTTTTATGGCAACTGTCAATTACAGCAAAGATCCACAAGTAGAAACTGAGGAAGAGGAAGAAGAAGGTAAAAAGAAGGAAACGTTCCTAGGATCTGTGACTTTTGCTATTGTCTTTGCGACGATAATTCATGCATTCATCACACAGCCTTTTGGGATTCCTACTGGATCTATGGAAAGAACACTTCTTGTAGGAGATTTTCTTTTCGTAAACAAATGGGCTTATGGCTACAGAATGCCAATGAGACCAGTAGCATTACCATTTTTACAAGGCACAACATTCGACTCAGGTCAGAAGGGCAATCCGAAAGATGATATGAAGTCTTATGTGGATGCAGTAAAATTACCTTACTTAAGAATTCCAGGCTACGATGAAATCGAGAGATATGACATCGTTGTTTTCAACTATCCACAGGATTCTGTTCACACGGCAATCGATAGAAAAGATCCTTACGTGAAAAGATGTGTCGGAACGCCGGGCGATGTTATTGAATTTCGTGCAGGAAGATTATTTATAAACAATGCACCTGAAAAAATTCTTGGCGACGAGTATCAACAGCACGGCTATTTGGTAAAGACTGGTTCACAGCTGGATATTCCTCAATTGTACAAGGCTTACGGTTTCCTTCCAGTGCAGGAAAACCAAACCAACGAAGGTTTTGAGTATGCTTTCCAAGGCTTGACAGATCAGACAGCAAAAGACATCAAAGCGCTTCCTCAGGTTATTGAGATGAATGAAATGCTGGAGAAGCAAGGAGAAGCTGCAATAAGATTCAAGTTGAATGCGGACAGAACAGCTTACACAAAAAACGTCGATACCACCAATTCCATCTATCCGGTCAACAAACCTTGGAACCAAGACTGGTACGGCCCACTTAGAATTCCGAAAAAAGGAGACGTTGTGAAATTGGATCAGGAAACACTTCCAATGTACAAATGGATCATCTCTGAGTACGAGCACAACAAACTTGAAAACAAAGGTGGAAAAATCTATGTGAACGGTCAGGAGACCAACCAATATACCATCAAACAAAACTACTATATGATGATCGGGGACAACCGCGATGCTTCCCTGGATGCAAGATATTTCGGCGTTGTGCCGGAAGAAAATATCGTAGGACGCCCAATGTTCACTTGGATGAGTGTAGAAGGTTTGTTCAAAGACGCTAGTTCATCCTACCAGGCAGATGGATTGCGATTGCGTTGGGACAGAATGTTCAAAGCGACTAACACAGGAGAAGCCAACAAAACCTCATACTGGTGGGTTGCAGTTCTAATTTTGGTTCTGTTTTTCGGATGGGATTACTTTGCCAATCTGTTCAGAAAGAAAAAAGAAGAAGATCAATAATTAGGAGCTGATTCCCGCTATCCACTATATCTTTTTTTGCTTGGCACATTTGTCATCAGTAGAAACTAAGAACAAAGCAAAAAAAGGATGCCGTTCCTATCGGGGCTAGTGGATTGGAAGTCCAAATAAAAATACAACACTTTGTTGAGGCCATCCAGCTTCAACAAAGTTTTTTTAGTTTAAAACAAATATGAATAACAAGATTCTTTTACCCATATTTTATCTACCACCCATTTCGTGGTTCTCAGTTTTTTTGAATCCTGAAAGTGAAATCACATTCGAGCAATTCGAAAATTTTCCAAAACAAACGTACAGAAACCGAGCGTTGATCTATGGAGCCAATGGAAAATTACCATTAATAATTCCAATCAAACATACCGGAAAAAGAGAATTCAAAGACACCGAGATTTCCTACGTAGAAGATTGGCAAAAACTTCACTGGAAATCCATCAAAACAGCTTATCAAAGCACACCTTATTTCGAATATTACGAAGATAAACTGAAAAAGATTTTCGGAGAAAAAGTGGAATCATTAGTAGAATTCAATCTCAAAGCTTTGAAAGTGATTCTCGAAATCCTAAAGACGGAAAAAGATTTCACTTTGACAGAAGAATATTTCAAAACACCTGAATCCGCAAATTACAGAGAAAAATTCTCTGCCAAAGCAGAATCAGAAAACGAATTCCCGGAATATTACCAAAGCTTTTCCGCCAAGAACGGTTTCTTGAAAGATTTGTCAATTTTGGATTTGATTTGTAACATCGGACCAGAAAGTCTGACATATATTAAAAATATCAAAATCAATTAGAAATATTATTTAAGCATTATGAAGAAATTATTGATAGCGGCTGCTTTTTATAGCGGTTTCGCAATGATGACAGCTCAGACAGCTACTCCGGAAAAAGATAAAGACCTTAAAACTTGGTATCATAAAGATTATGCTACAACAAAAGTTTACGGCGTGAATACCGAAAATGCCTATAAATTCTTGGAATCAAAAGGCCTTAAACCAAAGACAGTGGTAGTAGGTGTTTTGGATAGCGGTGTAGAAGTAGATCATCCGGGATTGGTGAAAAATATGTGGAAAAATCCAAACGAAATCCCCAACAACGGAAAAGATGACGACGGAAACGGCTACATCGATGACATCTACGGATGGAACTTCCTAGGTGGCAAAAACGGCGATATTGACGTGGATAATATGGAAGTTACCAGAGTCGTGAAAAAGTACAAACCACTTTTTGAAGGCGATGACTCTGCAAAAAATAAGGAAAATCAAAGCAAATTTCCGGAGGATTTTGCAATGTACATGAAGGCGAAGGACATCTTCTCTAAAAAAGGTGAAGAAGCAAAACAAAGTCTTCAGCTCTACACGATGATCAACAATGCGATTCCAGATATGGTAAAATTGTTGAATGGTAAAAATCTGACCAAAGAAACTTTGGCGGGAATCAAACCAGCAAACCAGCAGGAAGCAATGGCAATGCAGGTTTTAGCTCAGATGTCAAACGATCCACAAATTGCTGGAAAACCAGCTACAGAGGTTGAAACATATTTGAAAAGCCAGATGAAGGAGGCGTTGGATTATTTCACACCGCAAGCAGAAAAAGGCTTCAACCTGGATTTTGATCCGAGAAAAGAAATCGTTGGAGACAACTATGACGATTATTCTGAAAAAAGTTATGGTAACAATCATTACGAAGGTCCGGATGCAAAACACGGAACGCACGTTGCCGGGATCATTGCAGGATTGGTCAACGGATCTGAAAACCAATATGGTGTAGCTTCCAGAGTTGCAAAAATAATGACTGTAAGAGCCGTTCCAGACGGAGATGAGAGAGATAAAGATGTAGCAAATGCTGTTCGTTACGCTGTAGATAATGGTGCGAAAATCCTTAATATGAGTTTTGGAAAACCAGTTTCTCCAGGTAAAAATGTGGTTTGGGATGCATTCAAATATGCAGAAAGTAAAGGTGTTCTCCTAGTGAAGGCGGCAGGAAACGAAAATGAAGATATTGCAGAACATCAGTATTATCCTACCAATTTCAAATCTCAGTCAGACGAAAAACCTTTTATCAATAATATGATTGTTGTAGGATCTAATACCAAAGATGCCGACGCTTTGAAATCAAGTTTCTCTAATTATGATAAAAAAATGGTAGATGTTTTTGCACCAGGATCAGAGATCTATTCTACTGTTCCAGACGGGAAATATGAGTATCTTCAGGGGACTTCTATGGCATCGCCAGTAGTGGCTGGTTCTGCTGCTATTTTACTAGCTTATATGCCTAATTTGAAACCGGAGCAAATCATTGAGTCTTTGGTGAAAACTTCAAATGCAAATACAACCAACGGTTTCGATAACCTGTCGAGATCAGCGGGAGTAATAGATGTTGCAAAAGCAGCAGAATATGCATACACCAACTATTACAGAGCTAACTCATCATCAAAAGCTGTGAAAAAATCTGTTAAAAAAGGAAAAACGAATAAAGCAATTGACAAGTCTAAACTATAATTAGTACACTTTTCCGCAAAACCAAAAAATCTGAGAATTTCTCAGATTTTTTGGTTTTCGTTCTTTGGCATAATTTTTTATGATAACTTAGTATTAATTTTAAAACTATGAAACAATTATTATTTTTAGGAATGGTATCCGCAGGTTTGTTGGCTACTTCTTGTGCAAGTAAAACTGGCGTAAGTGCCGGTGAAGCTCAAACTGTACGTTCCGAAGTTATGAAACTTAAAGGTCAGTGGGATATTTCGAATGTAGATTACAATAAAGAATTCAGTGTGAAGCCTTTTGACGAAGGTGTAAGCATCGGTTGTTTCGTTGGAAGTTCTTGGACTTTCATTCCTAACAACTATACTGGAACATACACAATACACGGAAGCTCAGCTTGTCCGGATAGAACTCAGAATATTACCTTCAGTGTAGATAAAACTGGAGTTGTTTCCATTAAAAAAATTGGAGAAGGCGAAAAAGCTAAAAAAGTTGGTTCTGGTTATAAATTGATGTTGGAAAACCCGACAGCCAATACGTTTACTCTGATACAGTCTGTGAATGCAGATGGAAAACCAATGGATATCAGATATAACTTTATCAGAACTAAATAACCTTAAAATAAATTAAAATGAAATTTACGAAATTAAATATTGCAGCCTTTATGATCTCTGGGTCTTTACTGATCACAAGTTGTGAAGCTGTGCAAAATGCCAATAATACACAAAAAGGTGCTGCAATTGGTACAGCTGCTGGTGCAGTACTGGGAGGAATCTTAGGAAACAATCTTGGAAAAGGTGGAAATGCGCCTTTGGGTGCGGTTCTTGGTGGTGTTGTAGGTGGTGTTGCTGGTGGTGTTATCGGTAACAAAATGGACAAACAAGCCAAAGAGATCAAAGATGTTTTACCAGGTGCTGAGGTAGAAAGAGTAGGAGAAGGCATTAAAGTAACGCTTCACGAGAATACAGTTAACTTCGACTTCAACTCATCAAACCTGACTTCACTTGCAAAAACGAACTTAGATAAATTGGTAACAGTTCTTAGAAATAATCCTGATACAAACATTAACATCTATGGACATACCGACAGTGTTGGTACAGATGCGGTGAACTTGAGAATATCTGGACAGAGAGCGGCCGCTGTGAAAAACTATTTTACGGCTCAAGGTATTTCATCTTCTAGATTATTCACAGAAGGTCTAGGGAAATCAAGCCCAATAGCTTCTAACGATACGGATGCTGGTAGAGCACAAAACAGACGTGTAGAATTTGCAATCACTGCGAATGAAAAAATGATCAATGATGCAGCAAATGCTGGTTCAAATTAATAATCATTCATTTTCAAATAAATAACAAACCGCAATTTGCGGTTTTTTTATTTTAATGCTACTTTTGTAACATTATTGAACATTTGATGAAAAACTATTTAAAATTAATACGGGTAGAACAATGGGTTAAAAACTTATTTGTTTTTGCGCCCTTATTTTTCTCAGGAAATATTACAAATTCTCATTTATTTTACGAAAGTATTTTTGCGTTTTTAGTGTTTTCATTCACAGCGAGTTCGATTTATATTATCAATGATTATTTTGATATAGAGTCAGATAAAAGACATCCGGAAAAAAAGAACAGACCTTTGGCCAGCGGCGCGGTTTCCAAGAGAAGTGCGGAGGTTTTATTTGCGTTCTTGGTCATCTTGTCAGTGGCTTCTATTTTCGCAGGAAATTACATTTTTCAAACCAATTTTTGGAAATTCGGCGTTATCATCGGCTTCTACTTTGTGATGAATCTTTTCTACACTTTCAAACTAAAGCAAGTGGCAATTGTTGATATTTGCATCATTGCAGTCGGATTTGTTTTAAGAGTTTTGGCAGGTGGTTACGTGACAGGTATTATCGTTACTAATTGGGCTATTTTACTGACATTCGTTTTGGCATTGGTACTAGCAATAGGTAAAAGAAGAGGCGAATTAATCAACGCTCAAATTTCCGGAAAAACAAGAAAAGCACTCGATGGTTACAATGTTCAGTTTGCAGACATTGCACTATCCATCAGTTGTACGTTAGCAATTATTTGTTATTTGATGTTTACTTTATCACCAGAGGTTCAGAACAGATTTCACCCCAGGGTTTTCTACACCGTGATTTTCGTTGTCTTCGCGTTCCTCAGATATTTGCAGCAGACATTGGTTTACAACAAGACCGAATCACCAACCAAGATAGTTTATAAGGACCGATATATTCAGCTGACCATTATACTTTGGGTCATTGCTTTTCTATTGCAGATCTATTTTAAAAAAGAATAATCAAAAGTATTAAAAACATAAAACAATGATGAAGACATTATGGAGATCAAGTGTGACTTTTAAAACTAATAAAAGATGAAACCGAATTTTATTCAAAAAGTAACCAATTGGGGAAATTTCCCCGTGGTAGAGAAGGAGATGAAGTCGGAAGATTCTGTTTCGAAGATCAAACAATTTGTAAAAGACCACAACGAAGTCATCGCAAGAGGAAACGGACGTTGCTACGGCGATGCTTCCCTTGGCGAGCATATTTTCTCAACCAAAAGACTTAATAAATTTATTTCTTTTGACAGACTCAATGGCGTTATAGAATGTGAAGCGGGCGTTTTGTTGTCAGAAGTTTTGGACATTTCTGTTCCGCAGGGTTACTTTCTTTACGTGACGCCTGGAACCAAATATATTTCCGTTGGAGGCGCAATCGCATCCGATGTGCACGGGAAAAACCACCACGCAGAAGGTTGCTTTTCAGAATACGTCATTGAATTTAAATTAATAGACGAAAATTCTGAAGTCCTGATTTGCTCACGCGAAGAAAATGCTGACAAATTCTGGGCGACGATCGGCGGAATGGGACTCACGGGAATCATTCTCTCAGCCAAATTCAAACTGAAAAATATAGAATCTGCTTACATCAAGCAAGAGAGCATCAAAGCTGAAAATCTGGATGAGGTTTTCCGATTGTTCGACGAAAGTGAAGATTGGACCTACAATGTCGCCTGGATCGATTGCTTTCAGAAAGGAAAAAATCTAGGTCGTTCAATTTTGATGAGAGGCGAACACGCTTTGAAAGCCGAATTACCTGTTAACCTTCAAAAGAAAACTTTGAAGCTGAAAGAGAAACCAAAGCCGAAGATTCCTTTTTATTTTCCGGGATTCGTTTTAAATTCTTTGAGTATTAAGATTTTCAATTTCCTTTATTACAACAAGCAGACGAAGAAGCAACTCAATAATTTCATCGACTACGAAACGTTTTTCTATCCATTGGATGTCATCAATGATTGGAACAAGATCTACGGAAAAAGTGGATTTATCCAATATCAAATGGTCATCCCGAAAGAAAATGGAAAAGAAGGAATGCGACAAATTCTAGATACCATTGCAAAAAGTGGAAATGGGTCTTTCTTAGCAGTTCTAAAGTTGTTCGGAAAAAATAATCCACAAGCTTACAATTCTTTTCCAGTCGAAGGTTACACTTTGGCTTTGGACTTTAAAGTAAACAAAGGACTTCGAAAGTTGGTTGACCAACTCGATACAATTGTAGAGAATTTCGGTGGACGTATTTATTTGACCAAAGACAGTATGAGTCGTTCATCGCTCACCAATTATCTTCAAAACGTTGATTCCTCGAAGTTTGTTTCACTTCAGCATAAAAGAATTATTAATAATGGTTGATAGTTTTTGTTGATGGTTGATAGACATCTATTCTCTACCAGCAACTAACAACTAACAACCGACAACTAATTACTATGATAATATTAGGTTCCAATTCCGAAGTTGCACAGGCATTTGTAGAAGAATGTTTGGCGAAAGGCGAAAAATTTCAGACCATTTATCTCCTAAGTTCCAATCCGGAAACGACAGAGAAATTCGCTGGACATATTCAGGTAAAGTTTTTTCAGCATTCTGAGATCATTCCTTTGGATCTGATGAACGACATCGATTATAAAACTCTGGAAAATATCAATTCTGATGTTCTGTTTTGCGCGACTGGCTATCTTGGTCTGGGAACGGAAGAAGGACTTTACGATGATGAAAATACTGAAAGAATCATTGATGTGAATTATGCGAAATTAGTTCCTGTCCTCAACTTCTTCGCCAAAAGAATGGAATCCAAAAGAAGCGGAACTATGATTGTGCTCTCATCTGTCGCAGGCGAAAGAGGAAGACAAAGCAATTTCATTTATGGTTCTGCAAAGGCAGCTTTGACGGCTTATTTAAGCGGACTCAGAAATTATCTTTTTGATAAAAAAGTCCACGTGTTGACCGTGAAACCTGGTTTTATGGATACCAAAATGACAGAAGGCTTACCATTGAATCCTGCTTTGACAGCTGGTCCAAAAAAAGCAGCCGAAGGAATTTATAAAGCTTTCAAAAATAAAAAAGACGTCGCATACGTTTTGCCAATTTGGGCGATTGTAATGTTTATTATCAGAAACATTCCTGAGTTTATTTTTAAGAAGTTAAAACTTTAGAAGGATGGAAGTTAGAAGTTGGATGATTGAAGTTTACATCCATCTTCCATCTTCCATCTTCCAACTTTATTTATGAAAAAACTATATCTATTCGACTTCGATGGAACGCTCACTTACAAAGACACGATGTTTTTGTTTTTGAAGTTTTATAATCCTGCCAAATATTCGTTTCAATTTCTAAAACACGTTCCGCTTTTTATTTTATTAAAGTTAAAATTGGCCAGCGCAGAAGCTGTGAAAAAAAGTTTTATTTCATCGATTTTAAAAGGAGAATCCAAATATCAGATCGAGAAAAAAGCAAAACTGTTCTTCGAGGAGAATTATCCAAGTTTGTTCAGAGAAAAT
The DNA here is from genome assembly GCA_028736075.1 of Chryseobacterium sp. KACC 21268. Lineage (NCBI taxonomy): Bacteria > Pseudomonadati > Bacteroidota > Flavobacteriia > Flavobacteriales > Weeksellaceae > Chryseobacterium > Chryseobacterium sp. KACC 21268. The sequence continues at coordinate 3,957,784 of CP117875.1, read as the reverse complement.
GCTTTGGATTTCATTAATAATATCAACAGAGAAAATACAGAATCGTACATCGTTTCAGCGTCTTTGGATATTTGGGTAAAACCATTTGCGGAAAAATTTGATATGACTTTGCTGGCTACAAAAGCAGAGTTCAAAGATGATATTTTTACAGGAAAGTTCGTCGGTAAAAATTGTAATAAAGACGAAAAAGTCTGCAGAATAGAAGCAGAACTTGGCGATAAGAAATTCGACAAGATTATAGCTTTCGGAGACACTTCTGGGGACAAACCAATGTTTAAGTTTGCCAATGAATCGCATTACCGATTTTTTCACTAATTTAGTACCTTAATTTTTCGAGCTTTTACGGCTTTCAAATCTAAATTTAAAATGGAAAGAATTTATCTGGATAATGCTGCAACTACGCCTCTCGACGATGAGGTCATAGACTGTATGGTGAATGTTTTAAGATTCAATTATGGCAATCCGTCGTCCACGCACAGTCTGGGACAGGAGGCCAAAACCATTTTGGAGGAAGTAAGGCGAAAGATCGCAGATTCTTTGAAAGTCACACCTGGAGAAATCGTTTTCACCTCTTGTGGAACGGAATCCAACAATATGATCATCAAATCCGCGGTCAATTATCTTGGCGTGGAAAGAATCATCACTTCTGCTTTGGAGCACAAATGTGTTGCCGAAACCTGCCTCGAAATGAAAAAATTGAAAGGCGTGGAATTGGTTTATCTAAGACCAGATTCCAACGGCGATTTTGATTTAAACAAATTAGAAGAAGCGTTAAAATCATCAGACAAGAAAACCTTGGTCACATTGATGCACGCCAACAACGAGATCGGAAATCTTCTCGACATCGAAAAAGTAGCGCATCTTTGCAAAGAAAACAATACACTTTTCCATTCGGACACCGTTCAGACAATGGCGCATCTCGATTTGGATTTTTCTAAAATTCCGGTTGATTTTGCGTCTTGCAGCGCGCACAAATTCCACGGTCCAAAGGGCGCTGGCTTTGCATTTGTAAGAAAATCTTCAGGGTTGAAAGGGATTATCACTGGTGGTCCGCAAGAAAGAAGTTTGAGGGCTGGTACAGAAAACGTGACTGGAATTGCAGGTTTAGGCAAAGCTTGGGAAATTTCTCAGGATAAAATGGAGGAATATAAAAATCATATTCTCGACATCAAACATTACACAATCCAACAATTAACAGAGAAAATATCCGGAATTAAATTCAATGGCCGAAGTGCAGGCGATGAAAGTCTCTACACGGTTCTTAATGTTTTGCTTCCATACAAAAATCCTTTAATTGGTTTACAATTAGATATGAAAGGTATTGCTATTTCTCAAGGAAGTGCTTGCAGTTCCGGAGCTTCCAAACCGTCAATGGTTTTAATGTCCGTGTTGTCAGAAGACGATCTGGATAATAAAACACCATTAAGAGTCTCCTTCAGTCATTATACTAAAAAATCGGATATTGATGCTTTGGTGGCAGCTTTGGAGGAAATAGGCAACCAGTTCGTTATAGAAAAAGCCGATAGTTTACATAGATAATCAACAGAAAAAATAGAATATAAATTTTGTAATTTTGTATTACAAATTAACAAAGAAAAAGAAATCATGGCAGTAGAAATCACAGATCAGTCCTTTCAGGAAACAGTATTAAATTCAGATAAACCAGTTTTAGTTGACTTTTGGGCAGCTTGGTGTGGACCTTGTAGAATGCTTGGCCCGATCATCGAAGAGGTAGCAAATGACTTTGAAGGTAGAGCTCTAGTAGGAAAAGTAGATGTTGATAACAATCAGCAGATCTCTGTAGATTACGGAATTAGAAATATTCCTACAGTTTTAATCTTTAAAAACGGAGAAGTGGTAGATAAAATCGTAGGTGTTGCACCAAAAGAGGTGATCGCTGAGAAGCTGAATGCCTTCTTATAAGAAATTAATATAATTGAAAATGAACACCTTTCCCTGTGGAAGGTGTTTTTTTTTGAAATTAATTTGCAGGATTAGATTATTGTTGTATTTTTGCAACCACAATAAACGACGATAGTTTTCTTAGTTTATTGGGCAAGAGATCCGGTAGTTCAGCTGGTTAGAATGCCGCCCTGTCACGGCGGAGGTCGCGGGTTCGAGTCCCGTCCGGATCGCATAAAGTTTTATCAATTACTTTTCAAAAAATTGATCCGGTAGTTCAGCTGGTTAGAATGCCGCCCTGTCACGGCGGAGGTCGCGGGTTCGAGTCCCGTCCGGATCGCAGATGATTTTCATTATTCATCAAAAAAAACCTTAAGCAATTTGCTTAAGGTTTTTTATTTTCAGATCTTATATTTTCTAATTTAATCTTCGGCTTAGAAGTACGTTCAGAAGGAATGTACCTGCCCAGCTGTTTACAAAGTTATCAATACGCACAACAGCTACAGTTAATCTGGTCCTTCCGGAAGTTCCATTGTTGGTAATCGATATCACATTCGCAACATAAGCGTCTGGTAAACTTGAGTTGTTCCCTGCCGTCAACTGAGGATAAAGATTGGTCAAATTGAACGGATTGCCCTGGAATTCATAAACAATAATCATCTTTGCGGGCTGGTTGCTGGCGGAGACGGTAGAATTTTTTGAGATGACAAACCAATTATCACTGTCATAGCTTGCGTTGGTATGGTTTATAAAATCACCTATAAATTGATTATGTGGTGGTATTCTGAGTTGAGCACCATAAATATCAAGATTTACAGAGGATTTGATAGGCATCCAAACGCCAGGTGCGGGAAGTTCTGTGGTGTCAAAATAATAAAATCCAGTTGAACCAATGTTTATTGCAGATTGTGCAGATGCTCCGGTTGCAATACTGTTGACGTATATCAAAGTCGAATGTGTGGTAGCTGGTGCGCTGTTGTTTCCTATGGCTTGTGCTCTGGCTCTATCAATATTAGGGATGATAATACCGTCTTTGATTTCTGGATTTAAAGTGCCAGTTGGGCGTGCTGCGGTGATATCCAATGTACTTTTTGGAGAATCATTATTAATTCCAACTTGTGCAAACGCATAGGAATTAATAATGAGCATTATAAAAATGTATTTCTTTTTCATTTTTTTGAATTCAATTTAACTTAGGTTGACAATTATTGATATTTTAGTTAGAAGATGGTATTTTATTTTATATCTAGATTTGTCTACCTATTTTAAATGGCTTGATATTAATTTTGGTTATTATATTTAATATAAAAATCTACATTAAGTTTATGTAGAAAGATTTTATTAAAGTGTTAAAATTAGTGAAAAAATATTTTATTGTTAATATGAAGTAATGTGATTTTTTATCTTGATTTGGAATTTTTTATATGATACAATGTGTAGGGAAATCTAAATTGCTGATTTAGAAACTTGGTGAAGTTTTACTAGGTAGTACTGTATTATTTATAATTTTATTTTCACGTGTTTTATTTTTATATCAATATCAATTCAGTGAAAGGATTCATAATAATTAAATAATAATATATTATGAATAATCAAAATTTTATTCAAATGATTTATTTCCTAAATATACTTGTGATAATGGCGTGCTTTTTGAAAATATGTGAGTATTTTTGAAATTAAGGAATGTAAACCAGGTATTAGACCAAATATATATTATGATTTTAATTGTCGATGATAATCAGAACAATATTTATTCATTAAAAAAATTACTGGAGTCGAAAGATTTTCAGGTAGATACGGCGGAATCTGGCGAACAGGCGTTGGTCAAAGCACTCAAAAATAATTACGCGTTGATTATTTTGGATGTCCAGATGCCAGGAATGGATGGCTTCGAAGTGGCGGAATCTTTTGCCGGATACAGCAAGACCAAGGATATTCCCATCATATTTTTATCAGCCGTCAACACAGAAAAACAATTTATCACCCGTGGATACGAATCTGGAGGTATCGATTACGTGACCAAACCAATTGATCCGGAAATCCTTTTACTCAAGGTAAAAACATTCTACAATCTTCAGGAGAATAATATTGCAATGCGCAGAAGCCAGCAAAGTCTTGAGTTGGAAGTGCAAGGCAGAAGGGAAGCCCAAGTGACCATGCGATCTGAGATCGACCACTTCCACCTGATGTTGGAAGCGTTGCCACAGATCGCCTTCACTTTGGATGCAGACGGCGCAGTGACTTTTGTAAACAGCAAATGGTACGAATATTCGGTTTCCGAAAAAGTATTTCCCGTTGCGCATCAAGACGATCACAGCATTCTGATGGAATTTGAACGTTGCAGAAAGAATAAAAGGGCTTTACAATTAGAGATCAGGATCAAGAATATTAAAACAGGAGAATTCCGATATCATCTATTGAGAATGTCACCGGTTTTCGATGGAAAATCTATTAAAAACTGGGTGGGAACTTTCACGGATATCGACGACCAAAAGAAAGTTGAAAAAGAAAAAGATGAATTCCTAAGTATCGCCAGCCACGAGCTGAAGACACCGCTGACAAGTATCAAGGCTTATATGCAGCTGTTGGAACGTAAACTTAGAACCAATGAAGAAAATGCGGAGGCCAGCTATGTGACAAAGGCTTTGTCCCAAGTTGAAAAACTTAATACCCTGATTACCGATCTTTTGGATGTATCCAAGATCGATAACGGAAAACTGAAGATCAATAAAAAACGAGGCAATCTGGAGAATGTGATCAATAATGCAATTGATACGATCATCCAGACACACGATGATAAAGTCAAAATTAGCAGACACGGTTTCATTCCAGACATCGAAATTCCTTTTGATGAGATAAGAATTGAGCAGGTTTTAATTAATTTTTTGACCAATGCTATCAAATATTCGCCAGAAAACAACCAGGTGATTGTCACAACGTTTGTAGATGAGACGCAAGTGAGAGTCAGCGTGACAGACTTCGGGATCGGCATTCCAGATTTCAAACAGGATGCTGTTTTTAAGAAATTTTACCGTGTGGAAGAGTCTTCCCTGCAATTCCAGGGAATGGGAATTGGTCTTTACATCTGTTCGGAGATCATCAAGCAGCACGATGGAACAATTGGATTATCCAGTGTGGTAGAGGAAGGTTCTACATTTTATTTCACATTACCATTAAATTAATTTTATGCCGAGAAAAGTTATCAGAAATCTACAAGTTGGGATTGGATTTTCTTTATTTATATTAATTGCGAGTTCAATTGCATCGTATTGGAGCATCCAAAAACAAATGCAGCATCGCGAAAACGTTTCCAAAAGCAGAAAGTCTATGACCGCTGTGAAGGATGTTTTGATCGCGCTTTTGGATGCCGAAACAGGGAACAGAGGATTTCAACTCACTGGAAAAGAAGGCTTCTTGGAGCCTTACAACCGCAGTATCAAAGAATATTCTAAAGCGATAGAGCTGGCCAAGTCATTTGATATTGATAACAAAGAACAGCTTGAACGCCTGAAAAGTCTGGAGCAGAATGTGGATGGCAATATGAGCAATCTGAAACAATTTGTCCAGAACAAGCGCAACGGCATCGCGATGACCCAGGATCAAATGATGCTGAGCAAGGTGTATATGGACAAATGCAGAATTCTTGTCCATAATTTCGTACAGTTCGAAGAGGCACAGTTGGCGCAAAAGAACAAGGATCTCGACAGTTCATCCAATACAACCGTTTTATTCATCCTATTTTCTGCACTGGCAGCCATTGCTGTTACCGTGTTTTTCTATATCAAACTCCGCAACGATCTATTGAGGAGAGAAAAACTTGAGAAGGAACTCAAGGCAAAAGACCTGGAGATTTCCAGACGTGTCAGTGTCATTCAACAGGTGGCAAACCGAGTTTCGAATGGTGATTATACTCAAAGATTAACTGATGATTTTGATGGTGACTTGGGCGACCTCGTTGAGTCTTTGAATCATATGACAGATTCCTTGAAGGAAGCATTTGACAAGATCAACCAGAGCGATTGGCATCAGAAAGGTTTGGCTTTGATCAATGAATCGTTGGTCGGGAATAAGTCTGTAAGCCAAGTAACAATAGATTCCTTAAACCAATTGATCGAGTACGGAAATTGTACCAATGGAGCCGTTTATCTGTTCGAAGAAGGTGTTTTAAGGCTTACCACAGCATTCGGATTGGAGAATAATATGAAGCAGACCTTTGATCCAGGAGAAGGAATGGTCGGTCAGGCTTTTGTTCAAAAAACACCAAAGGTTTATAATGACCTTGATGAAAATGATTTCGCTGTAACCTTCGCAACCGGAAAAGTCAAAATCAATGGAATCGCTTTGATCCCGATCATTTTGAATAACGACAGTATCGGAATTCTGGAACTAAGCTCTAATTCAAACTTTGAACAAGAACAGATCGAGTATTTTGCTGAAAGTAGCCGAAATATCGCCATCGCACTCAATGCTGCAAAAGGCCGCGAGAAAGAGCAGCGTTTGCTAGAAGAAACCCAAGCACAATCTGAGGAGTTGCAAGTGCAGCATTCCGAACTGGAAAATCTGAATACAGAATTGGAAGCACAGACGCAAAAACTTCAGGCCTCCGAAGAAGAACTGAAAGTGCAGCAGGAAGAACTGATGCAGACCAATACAGAATTGGAAGAACGGTCCAAATTGTTGGAAGAAAAAAATCACCTGATCGCTGAACGAAATTCAGAAATTCAGAAGAAAGCGGAAGAACTTGAATTAAGCACCAAATACAAATCTGAGTTCCTGGCGAATATGTCGCACGAGTTGAGAACACCGCTAAACTCCATTCTACTTTTGTCCAGGTTGATGGCAGAAAATTCTGATGACAATCTAAACGAAGACCAAATTGAATCTGCAAAAGTGATCCAAAGTTCAGGAACAAGCTTATTGACCTTAATTGACGAAATATTAGATCTGGCGAAAATAGAATCCGGAAAAATGTCTCTCGAATATGAGGAAGTTGCTTTGGATAATGTCTTGAGAGACCTTAAAAATCTAATGGGACCAATAGCACAAAACAAAGGCATCGAATTTAATATCAACATTGAAAATGATCTCGCAAAAACAATCGAGACAGACCGTTTGCGTCTGGATCAGGTGTTGAGGAATCTTCTTTCCAACGCGATGAAATTTACAAAAGAAGGTAGCGTTGAATTGAGTATTAAACAAGATCCGAAGAATGAAGACCTCATCATCTTCTCCGTAAAAGATACCGGAATTGGAATTCCACAGGAGAAGCAAATGGTGATCTTCGAAGCCTTCCAACAAGCCGATGGATCGACACAAAGGAAATTCGGAGGAACAGGATTGGGACTTTCTATCAGCCGAGAGATCGCCAAATTACTTGGAGGCGAATTGGTTCTGGAAAGTGAAGTGAATGAAGGTAGCGAGTTTAGTCTCATCATTCCAAAAAACGAAAAAACGAAGATCAACAAAGTTCAAAAGGACCAAATCACCGATCAGGTCATCCGTCAGGAAGATGTAGAGGAAGTGAAAAACATCATCGATTACAACGAATACGGGATTTCTACACCGATCAATGATCTGCAAATTCCGGAAGATGTTGCTGATGATCGGGACAATATTAAGGAAGATGATAAAGTCATATTGATCGTAGAAGATGACACCAATTTTGCCAAAGCGTTATTGAAATATGCAAGACGTCAGGACTATAAGGGCATTGTAGCTGTGAGAGGTGATCACGCGATTTCTGCAGCTTTGAGATATCGTCCAGCTGCAATTTTGTTGGATGTTCAGCTTCCTGTGAAAGATGGTTGGCAAGTGATGGACGAGCTGAAGGCCAATCCTCAAACCAAACCAATTCCTGTCCATATGATGTCTTCTTTGCACGTAAGACAACAAAGTTTGATGAAAGGCGCGATCGATTTCATTAATAAACCTGTCGCGATGGAACAGATGTCGGAGGTTTTTGCCAAGATCGAAGATGCACTGAAGCGGTCACCGCAGAAAGTTTTGATCGTGGAGGAAAATGCAAGACACGCAAATGCCTTATCATATTTCCTGAGCAACTTTAATATTTCACTGTCTGTCGAAGATAATTTAGAAGATAGTGTGAGAGCTTTGACCTCCAACGAGGTTGATTGTGTAATCTTGGATATTGGACCAGCCAGAGGAAATGGTTATCAGATCATCGAATCGATAAAGACCTACGAAGGTCTGGAAAACCTACCCATCATTATTTTTACAGAGCGCAATTTATCCAAATCAGAAGAACTGAAGATCAAACAGTACGCAGATTCTATAGTGGTGAAAACTGCACATTCTTACCAAAGGATCTTAGATGAGGTCGGTTTGTTCCTACATTTGGTGGAGGAGAAAAATAGTTCTGTCGAGACCATCAGAAACAAAACTCTGGGATCATTGACGGAAGTCCTGAGTGGGAAGAAGATCCTGATCACAGATGACGACGTTCGCAATATATTTTCACTTTCCAAAGCGCTGGAAAAATACAAAGTAGAAGTGGTTTTGGCGATGGATGGTAAGCAGGCCTTGGATCAGATCAAACTTAATCCTGATATCGACGTCGTTTTGATGGATATGATGATGCCGGAGATGGATGGCTACGAAACAATCCAGGAAATCAGAAAAATGCCGAGCTTCAAGAGGTTGCCGATCATTGCAGTGACTGCAAAATCGATGATTGGTGATCGGGATAAATGTCTTCAGGCTGGTGCATCGGATTACATTACCAAACCTGTGGATATCGATCAATTGCTATCTTTGCTACGTGTTTGGTTATATGAGAATTAAAAACTGTTTGAATTTTTTATGAGTAAGAAAATTTTAATTGTGGATGACGATCCCAACAATATTTTTGCCCTGAGATTAACCTTGAAAGCCCGAAAATACCAACTCGAGAGTTGTATGATGGCAGACGAAGCAATCCGAATTCTAAAAGAAGATAAAGATTTCTGTGTCGTATTGATGGATATGATGATGCCGGAAATAGATGGATATGAGGCCATCAAAATTATTAGGAATACACCTGAGATCAGCGAAACGCCAATCATTGCAGTCACAGCACAGGCAATGGACGACGACCGCGAAAAGTGTCTCGAGGCAGGCGCACAAGATTATATAAAGAAACCCATAGACGTTGATCTGTTATTGACGGCTATAGAAAAACATTGCTAATGCTGGAACCAAGTATCGTAAAAGATAACGAAATAGAACATCTGATCAAAGATATCTATGAATCTTACGGTTATGATTTTTCGCTGTACAGCCGCGCTTCTTTCACCAGAAGGGTCAATCGGATATGTATGATAGATAGATTTACGAGCTATGCAGAACTGCGCTATCAGGTTTTGAACGACGGTGACTATTTCAAACATTTTATAGAAGAGATCACGGTCAATGTGACAGAGATGTTTCGTGACCCCATTTTTTTTAAATCACTTAGAGAGAAGATCCTGCCTCAGTTAGGTACTTTTCCTTTGATCAGGATTTGGGTTGCTGGTTGTTCCACAGGCGAGGAAGCTTATTCAATAGCTATTTTGCTGAAGGAAGCTGGACTTTATCATAAATGTTTGATTTACGGAACAGATATCAATCCATCTGTGTTGGAAAGTGCGCGATCTGGCGTTTTCCCGATGCATCATATGAAAACCTATTCGGAGAATTATATGCTTTCGGGTGGTAAAAGAGATTTCTCTGATTATTACACTGCCAACTACGACAGTGCCAGATTTGATAAAGCACTTCAGGAAAAACTCATTTTATCTACGCACAATTTGGTATCAGACAGTTCATTCAATAGTTTTCAGTTGATCATTTGCCGAAATGTTTTGATCTATTTTGATAAGGAATTGCAGGAGCGTGTCTTCACCCTTTTTGATGCAAGTCTGGAGAATTTTGGCTACTTGGCTTTAGGCTCCAAGGAAACTTTGAGGTTTTCAAATTTGGGTAAGTTTTACCATCAGATCGATGATCAGAAGATCTGGAAAAAAGTAGATCAGAATTAAGAGATGGAAACGAAAGGTCTCATAACGGATTTAGTGGTCATCGGCGGATCTGCAGGCAGTCTGCAGGTGATCCTGACAATGGTCAAAAATCTGAATGGCGATCTCAACTTTCCCATTGTTTTGATCCTGCATCGCAAGGCTCAGGCAGAAAGTATTCTTCCGAGGTTGTTGCAACAATTCTCTTTGATAGATGTGCTGGAAATCGAGGACAAAACTGAGATCAAGAATAATAAGATCTACATAGTGCCATCGGACTATCATCTTTTGTTTGAGGATAAAAATACGGTTTCTCTGGATGGCTCAGAAAAAATGAATTATTCGCGACCGTCAATCGATGTCACTTTCAGATCGGCTGCCGAGATCTTCGGACAAAGTGTTGTAGGTGTGCTGTTGTCAGGCGCCAATTCGGATGGCGTGGAAGGGTTGAAATATATCAAAAGAAATAATGGCAAGGTCTGGATTCAGGATCCGGAAACCGCAGACGTAGATTATATGCCAAGACAGGCGGTCGAAAATGTGGAGTATGATCTCATCGTGAAACCAGATGATCTGGCGAAGCATATTAACCAATTAAAATAACTAACTATATAGACAATGAATAAGATTTTAATTTTTGACGACGATGCAAGCATTCTCGAGGTCATCAGTATCATTTTTGAAGAAAATGGCTACAAGGTAGAGATCTCCGAGACCTCACACGACATCATAGAAAAAGTGGCGAAGTTTCGCCCAGATGTGATCTTGATGGACAATTGGATCCCGAATATCGGCGGCGTAGAAGCAACGAAATTATTAAAGAGTAACGAAGAATTTAAAAATATTCCTGTGATCTACGTGACAGCGAACAATGATATTGCAGCATTGGCAGCAAGTGCACAGGCAGATGATTTTGTTGCAAAACCTTTTAATCTTGAGGATTTAGAAGAAAAAGTGGCGCATTATATGAATTTGAAATAAGTGTATTTTTTGTAAACTGTACAACAATAATTTAAAAACTCTTCCTAATTCGGGAAGAGTTTTTTGATGTTATTTTATGAATGGAAATCCGGATTAATCCTCAAATCGTTGAGGTCCAATTGTAGCTCGGCTTTTCTGATTTCCTCGTCTTCATAATATTTTTCTTTTCTCATTTGGAAGATCTCCACTCTTTGTTTGTCATAGATTTCTTTCAGTATTGTTTCAAAATTATCGATCTCTTGGGTTGTACAGTTATTGCACTCCATCAGGTCCAGTTGATTCTCTGTGTTTTCTGTTTCCAACGAGATCTGCATTCTGTAGTTTTTCAGGAGATTGCTTTTCTCTAATGCTTCGCTGTAATTATTATTAATGTGACTCAATGCCAATCTATTAAGTCTGATTTGGATCTGTGCTTCCTGTTGTTCTTGTGGCAGTACAACATCCATTGCAGGCATGTCAAGTTTCTTAACGAGGAATGGCAAAGACAATCCTTGCACAACCAGAGTTATAAAGATGACAACAAATGTTATTAATAAAATCAAATTACGATGAGGAAAAGGAGAGCCATCCGGCAAAAGGTAAGGAATTGAAAGTGCCGTTGCCAATGAAACCACACCACGCATTCCCGCCCAGCCAATGACGAGCGGTCCTTTCCAACCGGGATTTTGTTCCTTTCTTACAGATTTGAAAAGCCATCTTGGAACAAATGCGGCCGGATAGATCCACAAAAACCGAATTGCGATAGCGACAATACTGATGACCACACCATATTTAATCCCTTGTATTAATGACGCTTCTTCTAAACCGTTAATGATAGATGGCAACGACAGTCCAATTAATATGAAAACCATTGCATTCATCACAAAGATAACGGTTGTCCAAACGCCAAGCATATTAAGTCTCGTATTACCGTTTTTGAAGATCTCGTGCGATCTGTAAGAGATGAAAAGTCCACCAGTCACCACAGCCATCACACCAGAAAAATGAAACTGCTCTGCACCAAGATATAAGATGTACGGCGTCATAATCGTTAATGCCGCATCAATTGCTGAGGTCGTCGGGAGAAAACGATGGATCAAATACATAATCCCACCACCAGCTAGTCCGCAGACTATTCCCATTCCAGCCACTAAAAAAAACTGACCCACTGCAACGTGCATAGAGAAACTGCCAGTTAAAATCGCAGCTAAGGCAAAGCGGAAGACAATCAAAGATGACGCATCATTTACCAAACTTTCGCCTTCCAAAATGCTCACAATTCTTTTCGGAATTGGTAATCCTTTCAAAACAGAAGTGGCAGCTACGGCATCCGGTGGCGAAATAATTCCGCCTAGCAAAAATCCTAAAGCCAACGTGAAACCTGGGATCATCGCCTGAGAAAGGTAAGCCACAATGACAGACGTCGCGAAAACCAAACCGAAAGCCAAAAGAGATATTGGTCTTTTCCATTTCCAGAAGTCGTTCCACGAGGTGTACCAAGCAGCTTCATATAACAGAGGTGGAAGGAAAATTAGAAAGACTAATTCCGGATCCAGTTCTATTTCGGGAATACCGGGGAGCAAGCTGATGGCCAGTCCGGCGATGACCAAGAATATGGGATAAGCAATCTTCATTTTCCGGGCCACCATTACCATCATAAAAACTGAGAATAATAAGGCTAATATCAATAATAAATTATGATGCATTTGTGTAATAATTGTTTTGAATTTGAGGTGTAAAAATATCATTCTGTCAACTAAAATCCTATATCATAGGTCAATTAATTCGAGTATTACATGTGTTGTTGTTAATTATTTCATTAATACTTTAATTATTAATCAGTTATAGAAGTATTTTGGGTAATAAGTCTTAATTTTAGTTTTTCGAAATTTAGGAGGTTAATTTGTAACAAATTCTGCTTTAAAACTACTTATAGAACAAATATTTTTATCAAGAAATGAAAAAGATCTCACTTACAGCATTAATGATAGCTTCTTTGGTAAGCACCGTTTCTGCCCAATCCAAGCAAAACGCTTTGGAATTGACCTATATGGACACTACTGTTCGTCCGCAAGATGATTTTTACAACTATGTCAACGGAACTTGGATGAAGACTGCCAAGATCCCTGCAGACAAGCCAAGTTGGGGATCTTTCACACAATTGAGAGAGACGACAGATAATAATTCTCTTGGACTTTTGGACAATATCCTAAAGGAAAAATTCGAAAATGGTTCCGAAGGTCAGAAGATCCAAGCGCTTTACCAGACTTATATGGATATGAACAAGCGTAATGCTGATGGTCTGAACCCGATCAAGGCTGATCTTGCGAAGATCGATGGGATCAAGAATCTTTCTGATCTTCAAAAATATCTGATCGATGCCACGAAAAGAGGCGACAACTCTTTCTACGAGTGGGGTGTGGATGGTGACCTTAAAGATTCTAAGATGAACGCTGTTTATTTAGGCGATGCTTCTCTTGGGCTTGGTAGAGACTATTACCAAAAAGATTCTCCGAAGAATACCGAAACCATCGAGGAGTACAAAAAATATGTAGCTCAGGTCCTTACTGAGATCGGATACAAAAATTCTGCTGCTGTAGCTGGTCAGATCGTTGATTTCGAAAAGAAAATTGCTAAGACCTTGCTGACCAACGAGCAGGTGCGTGACGCAACTTTACAGTACAATCCTAAAACTTTGCCGGAACTAAAATCATTGGTGAAAAACATCGACCTTCCAAAATATTTGGCTGAGGTAGGTGTGAAAACCGACAAAGTGATCATTGGAGAGCTTGGCTACTATAAAAATCTTGATACATTCTTGACAGAGAAAAACATTCCTTTGATCAAAGATTATCTTAAATTCAATTTGGTTTCTGGAAGCGCAGGTTACCTGAACCAGAAGTTGGATACGATGAAGTTTGATTTCTACAGCAAATATCTACAAGGCCAGCAAGAGCAGAGAGCGATGAACAAAAGAGCGCTTGGCTTGATCAATGGTGTTGTGGGAGAAGCTTTCGGAAAGGTTTATGTTGAGAAATATTTCACGCCGGAAGCTAAAGCGCAGATGTTGACCTACGTCGATTATCTTAAGAAGAGTTTCGCTGTTCATATCAATGGCTTGACTTGGATGTCTTCTGTGACCAAGACCAAAGCCTTGGAAAAATTGAATAAATTCACTGTAAAGATCGCTTATCCTGATACGTGGAAAGATTATTCCAAATTGACTTTGAAGTCTGAAAAAGATGGTGGAACACTTTATGGAAATCTTCAAAACGTGTCTAGCTGGCATTATGCTAAGGAATTAGAAAAAATTGGAAAACCAGTGGACAAGAAAGAGTGGGGAATGTCGCCACAAACTGTGAACGCATACTACAATCCGGTGAACAACGAGATCGTTTTCCCTGCCGCGATCCTTCAGCCGCCTTTCTTCAATGCTGATGCTGATGCAGCGGTCAACTTTGGAGGAATTGGAGCGGTGATCGGTCACGAGATGACGCACGGTTTTGATGACAGTGGTGCACAGTTCGACGGCGATGGTAACTTGACAGACTGGTGGACCGCAGAGGATAAAGCTAACTTCGAGAAAGCGACGAAAAGTCTTGCAGCTCAGTACGATACTTATTCGCCAGTGAAGGATGTTCACGTGAACGGAACTTTCACCAACGGAGAGAATATCGCCGATCTTGGTGGTGTGAACATCGCTTATGACGCCCTTCAGATGTATCTTAAAGATAAAGGTAATCCAGGTAAAATTGATGGTTACTCACCGGATCAACGATTCTTCCTAAGCTGGGCAACCGTTTGGAGAACGCTTTCTACGGAGAAGTTTATGACCAATCAGGTGAAAACGGATCCACACTCTCCAGGTTTCTTCAGAAGTTTTGGACCATTGGTGAACACCGAGGCTTTCTATAAAGCGTTTGATGTGAAACAAGGCGACAAGCTTTACAAAAAACCAGAAGAGAGAGTGAAGATCTGGTAATCAACTATAAATTATAAAATTAAAGTCCCGTGAATTTCGCGGGACTTTTTTTGTTTGATATTCCGAATTGTTTGTTAGATGCAATTCTTGAAGAAAACAAAATCTTGTATACTTTTAAGTTTTAATGTTTAATAAATCAAATTTCATTAATAAAAAATCATATTGTTTTGGATTTTGAAGTCTCGTTATGATAAGTTTGCATTTGTATGGCTATGAAATGTTTCTTAAGGTATTTTATCTCGATCCAGAAAAAAGGGTTCGTTATTAGCTGATAGAAAAAGGCTGCGGTTGAGTAAGATGAGATCTGGAATTGAATGATTGACTGAGATAAGATAAAAAAAGTCCCTCCCGTCTATTGACGAGAGGGACTTAAATATTAATCTAATTCTAAAGAATTATTTTTTGATTGCTTTGAAAGATTTTACGCTTCCGTCTTCCATTTGAAGGTTAACGATGTACAATCCAGATTTCAAGGTAGAAAGGTTAAGTTCTGCAGAAGGAGCAAGTGTTTTAACTTGTCTTCCAGAGATATCATTAACAGATACAGATTTAACACCTTTTACATCAGATATTCTAAGAACATCAGAGAATGGATTTGGATATACAGAGATACCAGCTTTAGTTACATCAGAAACTGCAAGAGCATCTTGGTAATCAATTGTGTAATCTTCTACCTGACCATTTGTCATGTTAGCACAACCATCGGCCAATGCAGGATTGATGTCTTGAGCAGCGGTACTTTGGAAGTTGTACTTGATTCTCATTGTTCTCTTACCTAGAGCAGTACCTGCTGGAATTGTGATGTTTCCTGTAAGTGGAACTGTAGTTGGAATTCCAGATGTGCTAACTTTTGTTTCAAAAGTATTGAAGTAAGCCTCTCCAGCATCATTGAAATCACCATCGTTATTCCAGTCAATGAATACGGACATACCCCATCCATTTGCTGCAGTTGCGTTATTACTACCAATGATAGATAATGGTAATGTAGTAACATCATTTTTCACTGGGAACTCAATATTTTTGAAATCCTGATGTACAGGGAAAGCGCCAAGTCCTGCAGGTGTAGGATCAGAAGTATTTGTAACACCAGCAAAAGTAACTGATCTGATTGGTGCAATTACTGACGGTGCAGTAGAAGTGATAGGGCCACAGTGTCCAACGTTGCTGTTTGTTGTGAATGTGATCTCTTGACATCCTGTAGCATCACCTACAGTATTTGTAGCTGTTACTTTAGCATAATAAGTTGAATTTGTTGGAAGTGCTACGTTCAAGGTATTTCCGTAAACAGTTGCATTCACTACATCTGAAGCTCCAGGTGTAGTTCCAATAGTGATCTTGTAAGAGCTCGCGGTAGGAGAAGTTGTCCAAGCAAGTCCATAAGTACCTCCTGGTACACTAGCTCCGCTTGTTGGAGAAGTAAATGTAGCACAAGCTGGTACTGCAGTTGCAGGCGCTTGTTTAATGATAAGGTCATCCACGTAAAGTGCTCCTACACCGGTTCCGGTTTTAGCCATCCAAGTTCCCACTGCGTAAGTTTTGTTAGGGTCAAATGTTCCAGCAGGAATTGAGCCTGTCACAGTGCCGCAAGTTGTAACAGCAGTAGCAGTCAACGGAACACCAGTTCCTAATGTCACAATTGACCATAGGTTGGATACATCATCTAACACAGCATAAGCTGCATAAAGTGTCCCTGTAAGGTTAGCTGCTTTTTTATAACTAAAAGTAATGTCAAGTTTTTGGCCATTGTTACTTTGTCCTGTTAAGTCCCCTTTTTCCAAAAGATTTGCCAGCCATCCTGTTTGTGTAACTGTTGCGCTGTAAGTTAAAGATCCTGAAGTTGTAGCACTACAGTAGTTCACTGTATTGAAACCACCACCACCAAACTGGATCATACCGGTAGCATCGCCTTCAAAATCTTCGCTGAAATCTAGTTGGGCATTAACTCCAACACCTAGTGCCAAAAGGCAAGAGAATAGAATTTTTTTCATAATATTATAAATTTATTAAAACTGATACGAATATAAAGTAATTTTTCTTTTTAAAAAAGAATATTAACACTTAAAAAGGATAAAACTTACAGATAACAAAAAAAGTTGCCTCGTTCTAGAACGAGGCAACTTCATTATTATTAATAATTTATTTTGAAAATTATTTTTTAATTGCTTTGAAAGTTTTTACGCTTCCGTCTTCCATTGTTAGGTTTACAATGTATAAACCTGTTTTAAGGCTAGAAAGATTAAGCTCTGCAGATGGCGCAAGAGATTTAACTTCTCTTCCAGAAATATCATTAACAGAGATAGATTTAACTCCTTTTACATCAGAAATCTTAAGAACATCTGTGAATGGATTAGGATATACAGAGATACCTGCTTTATTTACATCTGATACCGCTAAATATTGTTTGATCTCCACGGAGTAATCTTCAACTTCTCCATAAGTTGCAGTTCCACAAGCTGTGTTGGCATTTGCACCAGCGTTAGAATATCTTACTCTCATACGAGTTGTACCAAGTGTAGCAGTTGCTGGAATAACGATAGCTCCTGTACTTGTAATTCCATTTACAGTAACTGCAGTACGTTCTGTGCTGTCATCAAATGTTCCATCATTGTTATAGTCAATCCAAACGTAAGCGACATCACCTGTATAATAGCCAGTTGAATTTGCATTGGTAATGCTAATATTATAAGATCTGCTAGCTTCTACAGATGCAGGAGCTACTGCTGTGAAATCTTGGAAAGCTGCACGAACTGATGTATTACTTAAATTACTAAATTCTACTTTTGTAATACCCAATCCTGTATTTCCGTCCACTGTTCCTGCCGCAGAACAATACGATCCTGTTGTGAAAGTAAGTTCTGAACATCCTGTAGCTTCTCCCGTAGCATTATAAGGAACTACTTTTACATAATAAGTACTATTTGCTGCCAGATTAGAGGTATAAGATGTGCTAGTAGTAACGGTACCATTTACTAAGTTGTAACTACCAGTAGCTGTTCCTACATATAATTTGTATGCACTCGCATTTGGAGCAACAGACCAGGTAATAGTTGTTGGATTTATTGTAACTCCTGTAGCAGAAGCACTTGGAGAAGTAATTGTAGTACAGTTTGGTGCTGGTGTAGATGGTACATATGTGAATTCATCTGCTCCTACATCTGGCGTAGCAGCACTTCTAGTGTCACCATCAAAATCTGTCGTTACAGCTGCTATTGGTGTTGCCCAGTTGCTTAGATTTTCATTTTTAAAATCTGTAGTTGACAAATGTAAGTCTGTTGCAGAAACAAATACTGGTTCTACGCCTTTAGAATTAACATCTCTTGCAGGCGTAGCGTTTGTAGCCGCAGCTTGATAAGCACTAAAAGTTGCATATTGAGTTGCTGTAGTTCCAACAAGATCAATTGCAGAAATGTTAGCAGAACCACCACTGTTGTAAAGAACATTATAATCTGATGTGAATGTACCTACAGAGTTGCTATTACGGAAAGCAGCCTGGATATATCCTCCACTAGAAGTTCTAGTATTAGCAAAAATATTATTTTTTAAAACAGTTGGGTTTTGATAAGCTCTGTAATATGCATATGAACCAGTTGTCCCAGTTACAGCTCCACTAATTAAAACTGTGTTGTAATAGATATTTGCAACAGAACCAGGGTCTAATTGGTCATATATACCGATAATTGTACCTGATCCAGCAGTAGGTCCACTTAAATTGTATAGCATATTATTTGCTACCAGAATGGAAGAAGTGGCACTAATTGTATATAGATTAATTCCAGTCACAGCTCCTGCAGCAGTAGTTGTCACAATATCGTGGATTTTATTTCCTCTGTAGATAGAAGAAACAACTGTTCCCGTATTAGGTCTAATACCTGTAAGTGCTGTAGAAGCTACGGCTGCTGATAAATAAATGTCATTGTTTAAAATACTGAAACCATCAGAATTACCACCATCAAAAACACCATAAGTTGTAAAATCATATATTTTACTATTAGAAACAACATTATTAGTGTTAGCTTTTGCAGTTGTTCCAGAATTGTAAACTAAAACAGCAGGGTTAGTGGTACCTTTTGTAATTTCACTATTTGTTACTGTATTATTATTGTTACCAGCAGCAGCGGTAGAAGTAGAGAATACTAGAACTCCATTTGTAGTACCTGTAGAAACACCTCTAAGAATAATGTTTTTAACATTGTTATTTGAAGCACCATTGATGAATCTTAAAACACTTGAAGTTGTACCTGTGTTTGTATTGGAAAATGTAAGGTCTTTAGTTGTTCCATTCTCAATTATTGAACCATCAATTGTAACATTTGTAGCACCATTAAGATTCACTAGAGCAGCTGCACTTACAGTTCCTGATATTGTTGCTGCTACTGTAGGTTTTATCAAAATAGAAGTGTAACTTACTGCTCCACCTATTGCACTTAATGATGCAGAAGCTGTTTCGGTTGTGTTTCCTGAAATGCTTAATTTGATATTTCCCTGATGTGTTCCTAAATTAATGGCATCAAATGCGCCTTTTAATGTAGTGTAGGAAGCTGTTGCTGTACCAGCAGAGGCAGTAACATCAACCTGAGCATTTGCAAAAAAACCAATCGCAAATAAACTTGGTAGTAAAAATTTCTTCATAATTATTTAATTTTATTTAATATTTGGCAAATCTAATAATTATTTTCAATAAATAGAAGGTATTTTTAAATTTAATATAGAAATATTTTAGTATTTTAATAAATTGAATAATCTGTCTTAGGTAACAATAAGAAAAAGCCGTCTCATTTAAATGAGACGGCTTTATTTGTTTATAATTTTTGACAATTATTTTTTGATTGCTTTAAAAGTTTTTACGCTTCCATCTTCCATCTTAAGATTTACAATATATAAACCTGTTTTAAGACTAGAAAGGTTAAGTTCTGCAGAAGGAGCCAAAGATTTAACTTCTCTTCCAGAGACATCAGTAACAGAAACGGATTTAACACCTTTCACATCAGAAATTTTAAGAACATCTGTAAATGGATTAGGATAAACAGAGATTTTACCCTTGTCTACATCAGATACTGCCAATGTTGCTTCTTGAACAGTTACTGTGTAATCTTCAACTTCACCATAGCCATAAGAATTGTTACATGCGGTAGGAACATATGTTGAAGAGCCGTTATATTCAGCTATTACTCTTAATCTCGTATCGCCTAAAATAGCATCTGCAGGTACTGAAACATTAGCTGTGTAAGTTCCGCTTCCAGTGTAACTAGCAAGTACATACTTTTCTGAGGCAGAAAAAGATTTATCTTGATTCCAGTCGATATAAGCTGTAAGATAGTCTGTAGGATATCCAGGGTCAGCTGCTAAAGTTACAGAAAGTGTTTTTGCTTCTCCTATTTTAACTGTTGCTTTTTGAGCTGTATAATCAAAATAAGATGGTCCAGAAGCTGCTGTACCAGCAGTAGTAGTATTGGTAATTCCTTCGTAACTCACATTAGATATGTAATCCAATCTATTGTCGGAATTAGATTTCACGGTGCAATAATCAGCAGCGCCAGTAGTAAAGCTACTTTCAGTACATCCCGTTGCATCACCGATTGCATTTGTCGGTACAACTTTAGCAAAGTAAGTTGTATTGGCTGACAGCAAACCTGTAAGAGAATAAGGAGAATTAACAACAGCAGTACCATTTACGATGTCGTAGTTACCCGCACTTGTTCCTAAATATACTTTATAACTAGATGCGCCTCCTACGGTTCCCCAAGTAATAGAGTTATTGTTGTTTGGATTTGCTCCGGTAGTTGGTAGTGTAACAGTTGTACAAGATGGAGCAACTGTTGTTTCTTGCATTAATTTAACTCCATCTATGAACCAATAGAAATCATTTTGAAGAGCTGTATTGTTGGTAGTTGTCACAACAACTCTAAATTTAAAAGGAGCATTCGCTGGAACGCCAGTTGTAGCACTTGTACTTTCAGGTATTGTTCCCGAGATAGTTTGACATCCCGTTTGAGCATTAATGGCTGTTGTTCCTAATGTCGTGTAAGTATTCCCGGTTACTCTGGAATAAGAAACGGTAATAGTTCCAGTTACACCATCCCCGGTAGAATAAGGATCAGCAAACCATTTAAAAGAATAATCTATTTTCTTCGCATTGGAAGTAGATGGGTTGCTGGTATAAACTATAGTAAGAGTTCTCCCCCCATTGGTTGCGCCGTACATTTCCGCACCCAAACCTTGATTGCCATCACAAGTTACTCCAGTGTAAACTCCATTAGTGCTCCCACTTGTGTCTGAATATCCTCCTGTAGAAGTCCAGCCTGTTGGTAATGATGTAGAAGCTTCAAAGCTCTCATTGACGGTAATCTGCGCATTTGCACCAATTGCCATGGCGACAAAGCACGATAGTAAAAATTTCTTCATAATTGTTTAATTTATATTAATCATACAAATATAATAATTAATATTTAACAAAATCCATATTTAATTAATGATAATTGATTTAAAATAAAAATTTGAAAGAATATTTTTAATTGAAATTAAAATGTTTAAAAAAAAAATCTACTTAATGAATTAAAGTAGATTTTTATTGTTGTAGGGATGGGGTAATGAAGTTTTTTTTACTACTGATCTGTTTTTTAGTTTGTTTTGTTAATTTAGGAAAACTTCATAATTATTAATGGAATGAATCACTTCCAAAAGATCCTCATTAATATTGATATGATGTTTCATACTCACCACTTCCAAAACAGATTCGTCTTCCGGATTTTTGATAAAGAAGTTAAGCTTCTGCTCGCCGTGATTCTCAATGATCTTCTCTTTAAAGAATTCAATATCAGTTTTACGTAAGGAATCCAGTGGAACAACGATTGATAAGCTTCTTGCAAATCTGTCAAAAGCCTCTTTCAACTCCAAAACATCATTCACGTTGACGAAGACACGTCCGTCTTTTCCTTGAGAGAATTTGAGTTTCATAATCACAAAACGCTGAACTTCCAATTTGTCTTTCAACCTCATATAATCTCGGTCTCCCAAACGGAAAGAGTAGGAGCCTGTGTAATCTTCCAACAGGACAAAAGCCACTTTTTCCCCACTGCGGAAACCATCCGCCACACGATATTCCGTGATCAGACCCGCAACAGTATATTCTTTGGTGTTGTCTTTTTCATTCATTTTGTCCTTCCAGCTTTTCTTTTCTTCAAAAAGTTCGGGCGCTTTTGGCGGAAATGCCAAATCTTTGAAAGCTTCCACTTCGTCCAGATTCAGGAAATTGAAATTCCCTTTTGGTTCTGCTTTTTTGCCAGATTCTTCAATGATCTCATCTTCCAATCCGACTTCATCAGAAACCAAAATATCAGGTACTTCCTCATCAGGCGTATTGTCAGTTTCCAAAATTGGGATCACTTCATCCAAAACTGGGATTTCATCTTTCTTCTCATCAAGGATTGCCTTTTTGGAAAGCACACCTTGCATAAATTTAAATTGATACTTGAACTCGTCCAAAGGATGCGCCGATAAATAGAATCCGATAATTTCCTTCTCTTTATTGAGTTTATGCATATTCGGCCATTCTGCGCAAGGCAAAAGTTTCGGCTGCTCGATTTGAACTTCCTCGGCAAAATCTGCAAATAGAGAATTGTCCATTTCATTTTTGCTGTCCTGGAAACTCTGTCCATAACGTGAAAGTCTTTCAATATTCGTTTTCCCGGAAGCATCGATGTCAAAATATTGTCCGCGGTGGTAAGTGTCCAATTCGTCAAAGGCTCCGGCAGTCACCAAACTTTCCGCAACCCTTTTGTTAACTTGCGAAGGCGGAATTCGCTCAAAGAAATCATAGACATTTTTATATCTTCCGTTTTGTCTCAATGTTGCAATCGCTTCACTCGGACCTTCACCAATTCCTTTGATAGCGCCCAATCCAAAACGAATCTGTCCTTTCTCATTAACGGAGAATTTATATTGAGATTCATTCACATCCGGACCCAAAACATCAACGCCAATAGCTTTGCAATCCTCCATAAACATTGTGATGGAAGCCGTGTTATTAATGTTATTACTCATTACGCTAGCCATATATTCTGCGGGATAATTGGCTTTCAGATAAGCGGTTTGATAAGCGATCCACGCGTAACAAGTCGAGTGGGATTTGTTGAAGGCGTATTCTGCAAAGGCTTTCCAGTCATTCCAGATTTTCTCAAGTCTTTCTTCATCCAAGTTATTTTTCCTTCCACCTTCAATGAATTTCGGGTACATTTTATTAAGGACTTCGATCTGCTTTTTACCCATCGCTTTTCTCAGAGTATCGGCTTCACCTTTCGTAAAGTTGGCCAATTTCTGAGACAGAAGCATTACCTGTTCCTGATAAACGGTGATTCCGTAAGTTTCTTCAAGATATTCCTTTGTTTCTTCGAGGTCATAGATGATTTCCTCGGTTCCGTGTTTTCTATTAATGAAATTTGGGATATATTTAATAGGACCTGGACGATACAAGGCGTTCATCGCAATCAGATCGGCGAAAACCGTTGGTTTCAGTTCACGCATATATTTTTGCATTCCGGGACTCTCGTATTGAAAGATCCCAATCGTTCTTCCTTCTTTAAATAATTGATAAGTTTTGGCGTCATCCAACGGAATTTCATCCGGGTCGATATCAACGCCGTGACGTTCTTTCACAAGTTTTACCGCATCTTTGATAATGGTCAAAGTCCTTAGTCCAAGGAAATCCATCTTCAAAAGACCCGCATTTTCCGCCACCGAGTTGTCAAACTGAGAGACCAAAATGTCCGCATCTTTCGCCGCAATCGTAATTGGAACCAAATTGCTCACAGGTTCCGGCGTAATGATCACACCACAAGCGTGAATTCCCGTATTTCGGATACAGCCTTCCATTTTCTTGGCACTTTCCAAAACCGAGAATCTTGAATCATCGGAGTTTGAAAGAATGAACTTCATCTCATCCACCAATTGTTGGTCTTCCGGTTTTAACTTGTCATATTTTGAAAGCGCTTTCGCAATATTCATTCCTGGACTTGGCGGAATCAGTTTCGCGATCATATTCGTTTCTGGAATCGAAAGATCGAGAACTCTACCAGCATCTTTGATCGCCGATTTTCCTCCCAAAACCGAATATGTGATAATTTGCGCCACTTGTTCCTGACCATATTTTTCAACCACCCATTTGATGACCTTGTCACGTCCTTCATCATCAAAATCGATATCGATATCGGGCATCGAAACCCTTTCCGGATTCAGGAATCTCTCAAAAAGGAGGTCGTATTTGATCGGGTCGACATTCGTGATTTTAATGCAATAAGCAACTGCCGATCCCGCCGCCGATCCACGACCTGGACCAACCGAAACGCCCATATTTCGGGCTTCATTACAGAAATCCTGAACGATCAAGAAATAACCGGGATAACCGGTGTTGGCGATAACTTCCAGTTCAAAATCCAATCGCTCCTGAATTTCAGGCGTAATGACCGGATAACGTTTGTTCGCACCTTCGTAGGTCAAATGTCGCAGGTAGGCCATTTCACCACGTTTTCCGCCATCAGCTTCATCTTCTGGATCAATAAATTCTTCCGGAATGTCAAACTTCGGAAGCAAAACATCACGTTTCAAAGTATAAGGTTTGAACTTTGCTAAAAACTCCTCGTAAGCTTCGAAAGCGTCTGGATAATTTAAAAAAGCTTGTTTTAATTCATCTTGACTTTTGATGTAATATTCGTTGGTCGTCAAACCTTTTCTCTTTCCGAAACCTTTGCCAATCGGCGTTGATTGCTTTTCGCCATCTTTGATACAACCCAAAATGTCTTGGATATTCGCATCGTCTTTGTTGGTGTAATAAGTTTCGTTTTGAGCTAAGATCTTGACATTATATTTATCAGCAAATTGAAGTAGGACTTCATTCAAATGCTCTTCCTCGGGCAAATTGTGATTCTGGATCTGGACATAAAAATCATCACCAAATTCCTCTTTCCACCATTGGAACAATTCTTCCCCTTTTTGTTCTCCGATATTTAAGATGGTATTCGGAATATCGCCGTTGATCCCAGAAGTCAAGGCAATCAATCCTTCTTTGTATTGAGAGATCAATTCCCTGCTGATCCTTGGAACGCCAAAATAAAATCCTTTCTGAAAACCAATACTGGAAAGTTTGATCAAATTTTTATAACCATTGAAATCCTTTGCCAGCAACACCATTTGCGTTCGTCTGTCCGGATCATCTTTGGTAAATTGCTTTTGCTCGTATCTGTTGGAAATGAAAAATTCGCAACCGACAATTGGAATCAATTGATCTGTAATTGGCTCTTCTTCGTTGAAAGCTTCTCCTTTTTCTTCGGCTTCCTGTTTTTTAGCCAAATATTCTTTATGCTTTTTATTTCTTCCGGAATTCGTGTCTTCAACCGCAGAAACGAACTTGAACGCGCCCATCATATTGCCAATATCTACCATTCCAACGGCAGCGTAATTCTCATCCGTTGCTTTTTTGATAAGGTCGTTGATGTTGGTCGTAGCCGTCAAAGTCGAGAAAACACTGTGGTTGTCGAAATTGAAATATTTTCCAAGGTCGATGTCATCAATGCTGCCAACATCGGATTGTTTTTTCTTGTTGTTAAAACTCGCAACCTGTCTTCTGATGACGATTCCGAAAGGTTTGATCGGATTTGGATTGTGGGTTTGAAATTCTTTTAACTGCGTTTCATTGATCTTCAAAACATCGGTCGGAATCACGCCGATTCTCATCATTTCAAAGAAAACCTGCGCAGTCGCATTTACATCGGCTGCGGCATTATGCGCTTCATCAAATTTATGTCCGTAGAGTTTCTCGTAAAGTTCTTCCAGTTTTGGTGATTTGAATTTTCCGCCACGTCCGCCAGCCAATTGGCAATAATCTGTTCCCAGGATCATCGTATCTGCTCTTGGTTTTTCCTGAAGATTATCTGTAATGTTTTTCCTGAAAAATTCTGCCCCAACGATGTTGTAATCGAATTCCACATTGTGTCCGGAAACAACTCTAACGTTTTCCAAAGCTTTAGAAAATTCTACTAAGATCTCTTCCAGATCGCGACCTTCTTCATTGGCGATTTTAGTCGTTATCCCGTGGATTCTCGCAGCGTTGAACGGGATGTCATAACCTTCTGGTTTGATGATGTAATCTTGGTTTTCTATCAGGTTTCCATTGTCATCGTGGATTTGCCAGGCAATCTGGACCATTCTTGGCCAGTTGTCTGAATCTGAGAGCGGTGCGTTGAAATTTTTGGGTAAACCAGTGGTCTCTGTATCGAAAACTAAGTACATCTACATTGTAATTTTGCGTAAAGTTAAGGTTTTAAACAGAGAAATAAAATGCTTTGGAAATCCGATTTTGTTAAATGTTCACAAAAAAGTTAATCCTGGTTAAATGTCATTTGCAAGCCGGAATTAAATTTATTTTTGATGAAAAATAGCCTTTGAAGATATTTCTATTCTCTTGTTTTTTACTGCTTTTTCAAACCTTTTATTCACAAAATATTAGAGGTAAAATTGTGTCAGATTCTGTTTTGGTGAATCAAGTTTTGATCATTAATATTAATTCTCAGGAAAAAACCAATTCCAATTCACAAGGTCAGTTTGTCATTAATGCAGATTTCGGTGATGAGCTAAGGTTTGTGAAAGAAGGTTACGAAAGGAAGGTTTTGAAAATCATTAATACTGATGAAGTTGTCATTAATTTAATAAAATTAGTCACGGAAATTGAGGAAGTTGAGGTCAGGAAAAAGTTGTCTGGGAATCTTGATGAGGATTCTAAACTTTTCAATGAAAACAAGAAAAAAGTAGCTTTGAATAATGATCTGAAAGTCTATTTCAAAACCAAATCCAGCGAGGGATTAATGAAACCAAGACACGGCGAATTTGTACAGCCAGTCGGTGGAGGTATAAGTTTTGGAAAAATTGATAACAAATGGACTTCGTCGGATTTTGTGGAATGGTTGCGTGAAAATCTGACAGATGATTATTTTATTTCTTTAGGATTAATATCTGAGGAAATTAATTCTTTTATCTTCTATTCACTTCAAAGTTTTGGGACTAGAACTATTCTGAAATATGGCTATTGCAGCGAAGAAGATGTTGGAAACCTGAAACTTCACTTCGAAACTACATTTAAGAAATTCAAAAATAAATAGTTAACATTTTTTAAAACTTATTATGATCTAAGTATTTTTTATCTTTGCAAAAAGTTATAAAGATGAAAAAAGTTATACTAAGCGTTGGAATGTTGTTTTCTTTTTATTTTTCTAATGCTCAGAATCTTAAACTGAAAAATGAATTTGCCAAGCAAAGATTGATAAATGAAGATAAGTTGGACAGCTTTTTATCCAAATCCTCAAAGTATTCTGGCAAGGAAAAAGACAGTCTGAAAAAAAATCTTGCTGGTTTTGCCGGGCAGATTCCAGTTTTCTATTCAACCGAAGAAACTAGTGCTAATGCTACTGCAAATGTAGACGAATTACAGGCAGGATCTGTTCCAGGAATTTCTTCACCTGTCACTGGAAATGGTATCAAGATCACTGTTTTTGATGCAGGAAGAATCCAGGATACGCACGAGCAGTTTAATAGCAGAGCCGTTAATCAGGAAGCTGCAACAGAAGCCAAACATTATCACGGCACAAACGTTAACAGTATTTTGATAGGGAATGGAACTGCAACTGGAAATTTCACACAGAGTAGTGTTGCTTATCCTAAAGCTAACGCTAAAGGGATCCTACCACAAGGAACAACGGATAATTACATGTTTGCTGCAACGGCTTTAGGCAATAATTACCAAAAACTGGCAACTTTGCCAAATCTTAATATTTCCAATCATTCTTATGGTGTCAATCTCGGCTGGCTGCAATCTGGCAGTTCTTATTATTGGTATGGAAATTATGAACTGAATCATCAGGATACCTATTCCGGTGCCTATTATGAGAATGACTATAATTTTGATAAAATTGTTTATGCCCAGCCTCAACAGATCATTGTAAAATCTACTGGCAATTATTACGGTGTTGGCCCATCTGCTAATTCCCCGAAATACAAATATATTATAGCGACACAATCTTGGGTTCCTTTTGCTGCAGGTGACGAAATTCCGCCTGCCAATTGCAGTCAAGGTTATAACTGTATTGGTTATGGCTCACTGTCCAAAAATATTATTGTTGTAGGAGCGGTAAATCAACTGCCAGGCAATCACAAATATAATCAGGCTAGTGATGTCGTAAAAGGCAGCTTCAGCAGTGCTGGTCCAAGAAAGGACGGTGCTGTGAAACCTGACCTCACTGCAGTTGGTGTAGATATGATTATGGCAAATTATACCAATGCAAGTCCCAACGCAACCAACCAATATGTACTGAACTTTGGTACATCTTACGCGGCACCTATGGTTTCTGGTATTGCTGGCGCATTGACTCAGATTCAAAGAAATATTTCGGGAAACAGTAGTTTTACATTTGATGCGGACGAAATGAAAGCCCTACTGACGCACACCGCTAACGAAGCCGGAAGACCTGGTCCTGATGTGTGGTACGGTTGGGGACTAGTTGATGGTAGAAAAGCGGCACTGGTTCTTGCTAATAAATTAAATGAAGAAGCTTATTTTGATAAAGATAGTTTGCAGTCAGGCATTAAATTTACCAAAGAGATCACGGCGCGAGGCAATGAGCCTTTGAAAGTTAGCATCTCGTGGATAGATCCTGCAATTGCTCCTTTTACAACAGATATTGATCTTCAGCAGAACACCACGTCCAGAATAGTGAATGATCTTGATCTTAGAGTGGTAGAAGTAAGTTCTGGAAATGTTTATTATCCGTGGAAACTGGATGTCAGTAATCCGAATGCAAATGCTACAAAAGGCGATAACACTGTTGATAATGTAGAACAAATTGTTATTGATAATCCTTTGGCAAATGAAATCTATAGGATAGAAGTTAGTAATAAAAATAGTTTGGTAGATCAGGATGGAAATGCATCTACTCAGGATTTTGCTTGGGTTGCAACAGGAACAAAAAAAGCAACTTTAGCCACTGGTAATTCTGTGTTGGATGAAGTAAAAATCTATCCGACGAAAACAAAAGATATGATCAATATAGTAGCACCAACTGAAGTAGAAAGGGTAGCTCTTTTTGATATGAACGGAAAATTGATTTTTGAAAATCTTAAAGCTTCAAAATCTCAAACAATTAGTTTGAGCAGATTTCCAAATTCTATTTACATCTTAACAGTGAAAACCAAAACTGGCGTGATATCTAAGAAAATCATTAAAGAATAATATTAGTAAATTTCATACAAATTAAATCCTGCAATTCGCAGGATTTTTTTTGCAGTATAAATGATGATGAAGGATCCAACAAAAAATCCCACTCAATAGAGCAGGATTTTGTTTTTTAAATATAAAAAATTATATCGTTGATAATCTCAATGTATTTGTTTTTCCACCATTGTGAACCGGCATTGCATTTAAGTTAATGACATAGTCACCTTGCTCTACAAATCCATAGTTATGCGTCAACATATTTACTTGGATAACCGTTTCGTCCGTAGACTTTTCCATGTCGTAATGGAAAGCTCTTACACCCCAAAGTAGGTTCAGCATCGTGATCACTCGTTTGTTGTTACTGAAAACGATGATGTGAGAAGATGGTCTGTGTGCAGAGATCTGGAACGCCGTGTAACCAGAAGAAGTCAAAGTCACAATAGCCTCAGCTCCTGTAGATTTTGCAATATCTACTGCAGAACGACAAACTTTATCTGTGATGAAACGCTCATCTACACAATTGATCTTTTCTTCGATCACGTGGTTTAGTTTTGAGTAAAGTGCTGTTTTCTCAATGTTCTTCACGATTTTCGCCATATTGCTTACCACTTCTACAGGATACTTTCCAACAGAAGTTTCTCCTGAAAGCATTACCGCATCAGCACCATCAAGTACAGAGTTGGCAACGTCATTCACTTCCGCTCTTGTAGGCGTCAGGATATTGATCATTGTTTCCATCATCTGAGTTGCGATGATAACAGGTTTAGCATAAAGTCTAGCTTTATTCACCAAGTTTTTCTGGATCACTGGTACTTGCTCCATAGGAACTTCTACACCTAGATCTCCTCTGGCAACCATTAGACAGTCGCATTCCAACAAGATCTCATCGATGTTTTTCACACCTTCTGGTTTCTCGATTTTTGCGATGATTGGCGTTTTTGTTTTGTTGGTTGGATGTTTTGCCATCAAATCTTTAAGATCGATGATATCCTGAGCGTGACGTACGAAAGATAATGCAATCCAGTCAAATTCGTGATCCAACATAAAGTTTGCATCCTCGATATCTTTTTCTGTTAATGCAGGCAAAGAAACGTTCGTATTAGGAAGGTTTACCCCTTTTTTAGAACTCAAAGGTCCACCTTGGATTGTTTTTGCTCTTACTGTGTCTAGGTTATTAGTTTCGATCACTTCGAAAACCAATTTACCATCATCGATCAAGATTCTCTCTCCAACTTTTACGTCTTGAGGAAACTGTTGATAAGTCATGTAAACTCTTGTAGAATCTCCTTCGATTTTTTCGTTGGTAAAAGTCAGGATGTCTCCAGGATTAAGGAAAGATCCTTCTTTTACAACACCAACTCTTAGTTTTGGTCCTTGCAAATCTCCAAGAATAGATACAGAGTAACCATATTCTTTGTTGATCTCACGGATGATATTGACATTTTTCAACACCAATTCGTAATCAGCATGTGAAAAGTTTATTCTAAACACATCAACACCGGCTTGGATCATTTGGATCATCGTTTCCTTGCTGGAAGATGCTGGTCCTAGTGTTGCAATGATTTTTGTTTTCTTAAGGTTTTTATTCATAATATTGAATTAATTGATAAAGCTCTTCTTCAGAGCTCAATGGATATTCTTGAATTTGGAATACAAAATTTTCCGGAAGCAAAATTAACGAAAATTCCGCAAACATATCGGAATTAGTTAAAATGTAATCCACGTCTTGATGCAGATTTAGTAGAAATTTAATATTTGATTCATCTGAAAAAAGCTGATTCTGCTCTTTTTTCTGAATTGAGACAATCGATTTGTTGGAAATGAAGCTGTAGCAGTTTTTGGACGATTTGTCGTAAGCCTGATAGCGGGAAAAAGAATGGTCGAAATATTCGCCTTTTATTAAGATATCATCAACACGTCTGAATTTGAAAGTATTGATGTCATTGATGAAAAAAAACAATTCGTGTTCCGGGATTGGTTTTGCAAGTCTAATCAATCCGACGTTGATCTCTGTAAGATCTTCTTCTAGTTTAAGATATTGTTTTTTGATGCTCAATAATGTTTTCTTTCTTACTCAAAACGTAAAATGCTCTCTGTGCCGCTTTTTCCTCTGCTTTCTTTTTAGAAGTTTCAACAGCATTGGCAATCCTCTCGTTATGAAGCCACACGTGACAACGGAAAACCGTGACTTTGTTAGGCTGGATTTCTTCGCAGGTTTCATATTTGATAGGAATCTTTTTCTTTTGACTCCATTCTAATAATAATCCTTTGTAGCTGATGATTTTATTTTCCAGTTTATTGATTGTAGAAGGTGTAAGAATTCTGTCTAAGACAATCTTCTTACAAAATTCGTAATCAATGTCCAGATAAAGCGCACCAATTAGTGCCTCCAACAGGTTTCCTGAAATATTTTCACTGAGAATTGTCTGGCTTGTGTCAGCTTGTAAAAGGGAACTTAATTT
Organism: Chryseobacterium sp. KACC 21268; assembly: GCA_028736075.1. Lineage (NCBI taxonomy): Bacteria > Pseudomonadati > Bacteroidota > Flavobacteriia > Flavobacteriales > Weeksellaceae > Chryseobacterium > Chryseobacterium sp. KACC 21268. The sequence goes on along the minus strand of CP117875.1, from coordinate 3,926,233 downwards.
AAGATCTTCTCCCAGTTTGTTGAGGTTTTTCCTATTCACGATTTTGGATTTCATCTGCGTGAGAAATCCTTCGTTTTCATTCGGGTAGGTTTGAAAAAGATGACAAGAAATAATGGTTCCTAAAACAGAATCCCCTAAAAACTCAAGACGTTCGTAATTTTTTTTATTCGTGCTTTTTGAAGACGATTTCAAAGAAAAAGCTTCTTTAAAGATTTCTATATCGTGGATATTATAACCAACGATGTTTGAAATGTTTTTGCGAAAAAGAATATCTTTTTCCGAAAGTTTTTGTGCTCTGTTTTTAAGAAGGAATTTAGAAAAATAATTTTTCAACTCCATAAAAACATTTTATATTTTTTTGAAAAGAACGCAAGCATTGTGGCCTCCGAAACCAAAAGTATTACTCATTGCGATGTTAACTACCTTTTCAACCGCAGTATTGAATGTAAAATTCAATCTTGGGTCGATGTTTTCATCATCAGTAAAGTGATTGATTGTTGGTGGAACAATACCGTGGATAATGGCGTGTAATGCTGCAATAGCTTCAATAACGCCGGCCGCTCCCAATAGGTGACCAGTCATTGATTTTGTAGAATTGATCTGAATGTTGAAAGCGTGTTCTCCAAATAATTTTGCAATCGCGTTAGATTCTGCGATGTCTCCCAGTGGAGTAGATGTACCATGCATGTTGATATGATCTACTTCATCGGCAGTTACACCGGCATCTTCCAAGCAATTTTTCATTACCAGATAAGCGCCAAGTCCTTCAGGGTGTGGAGCTGTCATATGATGTGCATCAGCACTCATTCCGCCACCAGCTAATTCTGCATAGATTGTTGCACCTCGTTTTTTTGCGTGTTCGTATTCTTCAAGGATGATACAGCCAGCGCCTTCGCCCAATACAAATCCATCTCTGTCTTTGTCAAATGGTCTGGAAGCCGTTTTTGGATCATCGTTTCTTGTAGAAAGTGCGTGCATTGCGTTGAAACCTCCCATTCCGCTCGCTGTAACAGCCGCTTCTGAACCTCCACAAACAATGACGTCCGCTTTGCCTAAGTTGATAAGCATTTTAGCATCGATCAAAGCATTGGCAGAAGAAGCACAAGCAGAAACAGTTGTATAATTAGGCCCGTGGAAACCATATTCAATAGAAATATTTCCTGGCGTAATGTCCGCAATCATTTTTGGAATAAAGAAAGGATTGAATCTCGGAATACCTTTGGATTCTGCAAAACCTAAAACTTCTTGTTCAAAAGTCTCCAGCCCGCCGATTCCTGATCCCCAGATCACACCAACGCGATTTTTATCGACATTGTCTTCAATAAGTCGTCCGTGAGCGATAGCTTCTCTTGCAGCAATCTGCCCAAACTGAGAATTTCTATCCATCTTTTTCGCCTCTTTTTTATCGAAATAATTAAGCGGGTCAAAGTTTTTCACCTCACTGGCGAACTTGGTTTTAAAATTAGTGGAATCAAAAAGAGTAATCTGGGCAGCGCCACTTGCTCCTATTTTAAGGCTTTCCCAGTATTCTTTAGCGTTATTTCCGATTGGTGTAATAGCGCCGAAGCCGGTTACAACTACTCTCTTTAATTCCATAAATTTTTTTTGTCTTGAATAAATATTATTTATTTACAACTTCCTCGATGTAAGCGATAGCGTGACCAACAGTTGTAATTTTCTCTGCTTGATCATCTGGAATCTGAATGTTGAATTCTTTTTCGAATTCCATGATAAGTTCAACAGTATCCAAAGAATCAGCTCCTAAATCGTTTGTGAAGCTAGCTTCTGGAGTCACTTCTGTTTCTTCAACGTCAAGCTTATCAGCGATGATAGCTTTTACTCTTGATGCAATGTCTGACATAGTATTTTATTTTTAATTATGTTAATTTGGTGCAAATATATAAAAAATCAAATCATTTCAATTTTTTTTTAGTTTTTTAGACACTTTCTAAATCTATTCTTTTTATAATCAAATCTTTAGATTTTGTCTCAGCGGACTATCTATTTTTTGTTTATTTTTGCTTCTTATTACTAATGATATTATGGAACACATTCCTGACAATGATGATGATCTGTTTACAGGAAAAGATCACACGCCTCTCAGACCAGACGCTTTTGATCTGAAACCGGAAGAAAAAATTAAGAAGATTGAAGGGCTTTTTGCAGAAATTATGGAAACGCTTGGTCTAGATATGACCGATGATTCCCTCAAAGATTCTCCAAAGCGTGTGGCGAAAATGTACGTGAATGAAATCTTTGGAGGCTTGCTCCCGGAAAATAAACCTGGGATCTCAACTTTCAAAAATCAATATAAGTACCGTCAAATGTTGGTGGAGAAGGATATTACAGTCTATTCTTTCTGCGAGCATCATTTCTTGCCAATTATCGGGAAAGCGCACGTTGCTTATATTTCAAGTGGAGAAGTGATCGGTTTATCTAAAATCAATAGGATCGTAGATTATTACGCCAAACGTCCGCAGGTTCAGGAACGATTGACGATGCAGATCGTTGATGCTTTGAAAGAAGCTTTAGGAACCAATAACGTCGCGTGTATCATCGATGCAAAACACCTTTGCGTGAATTGTCGTGGAATAAAAGATACTGCAAGTTCTACGATCACAGCAGAATTGAGTGGGATTTTCAGAACGAATCCAATTACGAGACAGGAATTTCTGCATTATGTAGGAAGTCACGCGAAATTTGATTAAAATGATAAAATATAAAAAACTGACGCATCAAATTTTCATCACAACAATTATTTGTTGCGGTTGTTCTGCGTCAAATATTTAAATCATTTATCAATTCTAATTTATCATTCATAAAAACAATGCAACTAAAAATATACAACTCGCTTTCAGGCGAAAAAGAAGTTTTCAAACCCATTTTAGAAGGTAATATCGGGATGTACGTTTGTGGACCCACGGTTTACAGCAATGTGCATCTGGGAAATGTGAGAACTTTTTTGTCATTCGATTTTATTTACCGAAGCCTTCAGTTTCTGGGTTATAAGGTTCGATATGTCAGAAATATCACCGATGCCGGACATTTGACGGACGATGGCGATATCAATAACGATAGATTCATCAAGCAATCCAGACTTGAAAAACTGGAGCCAATGGAAATCGTACAAAAATATACGGTCGATTTTCACGAGGTTTTGAAGAAATTTAACTTGCTTCCGCCAACCATTGAGCCGACTGCAACGGGTCACATCATCGAGCAATTGGAACTTGCGAAAGATCTTATTGAAAAAGGTTTTGCTTACGAAAGTAACGGTTCCGTTTACTTCGATGTTTTGGAGTACAATGCAAGAGGTCTTAATTACGGTGAGCTTTCACGAAGAAATATCGAAGAACTATTCGCCAACACAAGAGATTTGGATGGGCAATTTGAAAAGAAAAATCCACAAGATTTCGCCCTTTGGAAAAAAGCTTCGCCGGAACATATTATGAAATGGCCGTCGCCTTGGGGAGAAGGTTTCCCAGGCTGGCACTTGGAATGTACTGCGATGAGCACGAAATATTTGGGCGACCAATTCGATATTCACGGTGGCGGAATGGATTTGAAATTCCCTCACCACGAATGTGAAATCGCTCAAGGGAAAGCTTGCAACGGCGTAGAACCTGTGAAATATTGGATGCACGCCAATATGCTGACAATGAACGGACAAAGAATGAGTAAAGCGACTGGTAATTTTATTTTGCCAGAACAATTAGTGAGCGGGAACAATGATTTCTTTGAAAAAGCTTTTCATCCAAGTGTCTTGAGATTCTGTTTCTTACAGGCGCACTATAGAAGTGTTTTGGATATTTCCAATGACGCGATGTTGGCGAGCGAAAAAGGCTTCAACAGATTGATGGAAGCCGTAAAAATCCTAAATACACAAGTTCCAACGGAAGGTGTAGAAACTTCTTCTTTTGATTATAAAAATTGGAAAGAGAAAGTTTTGGAAGCTTTGTCAGACGATTTCAACAGTCCGATTTTGATTTCCCATTTGTTCGAGGCGGTGAAGTTTATTTCAGCTTCGAAGCTTGGAAAAGAAAGTATTTCGACCAATGATTATAAAGATTTGAAACAATTTTTAAACGCGATTGTCTTCGATGTTTTAGGATTGGAAACGATTGAAGAATCGAATAACGATAAGCTTGATCAAACTTTGCAGGTTTTGATCGATTTGAGAAATCAAGCCAGAAAATCAAAGAATTGGGAATTATCCGATCAGATCCGTGACCAACTTCTTGAAAAAGGAATTGAGCTGAAAGATGGACGAGACGGAACAACTTACGTTTTGAATTAATTCATCAAAATCATAAATATTTAAACCTTTCGTAAAAAACGGAAGGTTTTTTTGTGGATATGATTTTGATGTTGCAAAAATACTTAACTTAGTATCAATAATTAAAAATACTTAGACTATGAAAAAATCTCTATCCACTTTAATTTTATTGTTTGTCGGAGCAAGTTCTTTTGCGCAACAAGACATTTTTGCACTCACAGGAAAAGAATCCGCGAACATTATTTTCCAGGATTTCCGCGCTTTGGATTCCAAAAAAGGCATTACCGAAAATATTCTTTTATCTGGCAACGACCAACCCAGAATTTATTCCAACACATTAAATAAGGAAATCTCTGAAGATAAAAAATCACCGGCGAACGCGTTGGCCAGTCAGATTGCAACTTTGGCTGTAGATGGAAATGGAAAATTGGTTTATATGCCGATGTATTCTCCCAATATTTACGTTTTGGATTCTAAGACCAAGGACATTACTTTGTTGGAAAATAAACTGTCCAATCCAACAGCTTGCGACGCAGGTTCTCAGTTTTCCCGAATGACGATGGGAAGTGATGGTAATATTTACACACTTTCAAATTCCGGTTCTCAACTTTTGAAAATTTCCAGTAAAAATGGTAAGTATGAAGTTACAGACTTGGGAATTGTGAAGGATGATTCTGGAAACGGAGACAATCAACTGAGCAAGATGCAGACTGGTTTCGGAGGCGATATGATTGCGGACGATCACAACAATTTCTATATTTTTTCGGCTACGGGAAATGTCTTTAAATTTAATGTCAATGAAATGAAGGCCAAATTCCTTGGCAAAGTGAAAGGTCTTCCGGAAAATTTTTCTACAAACGGCGTTGCGGTGAATGCGGATGGGAAAATCATTTTGGCAAGCGCGAAAGGAGGCGTTTTACATTCTTTAAAATTAGAAACTATGCAAGCTGAACCAATGACTTCGAATATCAATATGCCAATCTATGATTTGGGAAGTCCGTATGTTTTGAGGAGCAACAAACAGATTGTTAATATTGATAAGAATGACATCTATCCTACAAAAATTTCCGAAGGTTTTGTGAATGTAAAACTTACCAACTCCCAAAAAGGAAATGCACAAGTGAAGATTTACAGCTCGGCTGGAACTTTGGTGATGGACAAAAAGATCAATAATATCAGCAATTCCGAAAATAGAATTGAACTTGGAAAGCTCGTTTCCGGCGTTTATCTCGTGAATGTCGAATCTGAAAATGGAAAATCTATTATTTCCAAAAAGGTTATTGTGAGGTAACAGATTTTGATTTTTTAAAATTATAATAATATTAAGAAATACGGTTAATGAAAGTTAAACCGTATTTTTTTGTTTCAATAAAAATCTATTTTTGACGAAAATTAAGACCATTTGAAGAAATTTCTATTCCTTTATTTTCTTTTGATTTCTATATCAATCTATTCTCAAACGCTTTCTGGAATTGTGATGACGGAGGAATCTGCGCGCATTCCAAAGACTTTGGTCGTCAATATGCGTTCGGATCAAAAGGTTTTGAGCAATGAGCTCGGGGAGTTTTCCATCCCTGCAAAAACTGGCGACGAAATCCGATTCGTAAAAGAAAAGTACGAACGTGAGAAATGGATTGTCAGCGATAATCTTAACATCACAATTCGATTGTCCAAAATTCCGATGGAAATTGAAGAAGTCACGATTGAAAATAAAAGAGTGGCGGAGGCAAAGAAAGAAGAATTGAGACAATCTATCGGTTTGCCAAAAGGACCAGAGAAACCAAGGGAAAAACCGGCAGATGCAGTGGACGATATTGTAAGACCTTTGATAAGAATTCCTCCAATGGTCAATGTTCAGGCGATTTATGATGTTGTGAGTGGAAAGTCCAGACGAATGAAACGGCTTTATAAATATGAAGATCTACAGGAAGGATTGGCTTGGATCAACCATAATGTGGATTTAGAATATTTTGCAGAAGCAGGAATTACGCCTGACAAGTTTAATGATTTCCTAATGTTTTCTCTGCGAGACGAGAAGGTTTTGATGTATATGAAAGCCAAGAACATCGGTGGAATTACGATATCTCTTGATAATAATATTAAGGACTATCTGGAAAGAATTGCAGGAAAATGATTTTTTTGATGGAATAATAGTTATAATTCAATAAATCATTAAATTGCATCCATATTAATAGACCTTAATAAATGAAACTATACTTTAATGTTAACTTCGGAACAAAAGTTGGCCAACGGCTCGTTTTGCGCCTATACGACGAGAAAAACGACCACCGAGACTACAACCTGAACTATTCCGAAAATAACAACTGGACAGCAGAAATTGATTATTTCTCAAAATCAATTCAGTACAAATATCTTTTGTTGAACGAAGAAAACGTGGTTTTGGATGAAGAAATCCCGACTCACAAATTAGATCTTCCAAACAGTTTCAAAGAATTTGTGATTTTCGATCAGTGGAATCTTAAGAATTTCCCGGAAAATTATTTGACCAACAAAATCCTACACAACCGTTTGCAAGGTTTCAAGCCGGCAAAATTATCCGTTGTAAAAAAACATTCGCACCTTTTCCGCATAGAAGCGCCACTTTACAATCCAAACTGGCAATTGGTCCTGATTGGAAATGTAGATGCTTTGGGAAATTGGAGTCCGGAAAAAGCCGTAGAACTCAAAGAAACAGATTATGGCGTTTGGGAAGCGGGCGTTGAAATTCCGACGCACCAAACCGTTCTTTACAAATATGCGATCAAAGACAAAATAACAAAACAAATCGTTTCCCTAGAACCAGGCGAAAATCGTTGGGTTTTCGGAAATCCGACGAAGGATATTTTGTACGTGAAAGCGGATCATTATTTTAAGTTTAATAATGAAACACTTTGGCATTCTGCGGGCGTTGCAGTTCCTGTTTTCTCTTTGAGAACGGAAGATGGTTTCGGAGTTGGTGAATTTTCTGATATCAAAAAATTAGGAGATTGGGCCAATGATGCAAAGCTTTCCGTGATTCAGATCTTGCCGATCAATGATACAACGGCCAATTATACTTGGACCGATTCTTATCCTTACGCGGCGATCTCAGTTTACGCACTTCACCCGCAATATCTTTCGGTTGAGAAGTTGGAATATGCTTTACCGAAAAAGTTAGTAAAAGAATATCAAGATAAAAAAGCTGAATTAAATGCTTTGAGTTTAATCGATTACGAGCAAATGATCTCCGGAAAATGGAAGTTTGCAAAAGCTGTTTTCGAGGAAAATCAAGAAGCGATTCTGAAGGATAAAAACTTCAAGAAATTCATTAAAGATAACGAAGAATGGCTGATGCCTTATTCTGCATTTTGTGTTTTGAGAGACAAATACAAAACGCCAAATTTCAACGATTGGAAAACCCATAAGAAATTTGTTGCCGGAAAAGTAGCGACGCTTTATGCGCCTAAACATAAGGACTATGCAACCATTATGCTTCACGCTTGGGTCCAATATCAGTTGCATTTGCAATTGCAGGATGCGGTGGAATATTTGCATCAACTAGGACTTTCGGTGAAGGGCGATCTTCCAATTGGGATCTACAGATATTCCGTAGAAGCTTGGACGGAGCCAGAACTTTTCGGGATGGATTTCCAAGCAGGAGCACCACCAGATCAGTTCTCCGATCTAGGTCAAAACTGGGAATTCCCGACCTACAATTGGGAAGTGATGAAAGCCGACGATTACCAATGGTGGAAAAAACGTTTCAAAGTTTTGGAACAATATTTTGATGCGATGAGAATCGACCATATTCTTGGATTCTTTAGAATTTGGAGAATGCCGATCTCTGCGACACAAGGTTTGTTGGGTTATTTTTATCCAGCTGTTCCTGTGACAGAGCGAGAGTTTTCTGACAGACAGATTCCTTTCAATTATGATCGTTACATCAAACCATTTGTGAATGAACCGATTCTTTGGGAGACATTTGGCGAATCGAAAGAGAAAATTCAAAATCATTTCTTTGATCATCAAAATGGAAATTTTACCTTCAAACCGGAATTTGATACACAAAGAAAATTAACCGATTACTTCAAAAAAGAATCGTGGGATTGGGCAGAAGAAAAATTGATCTCTTTGGCCGGAAATGTTTTGTTCTTGACCGAAGAAACTGAGAACGGAATCGTTTATCATCCAAGATTCAATATCGCTAAAACGACATCTTACAAATATCTGCCAGATTGGGAAAAAGCGAAATTGAGCGATGTTTACAATGATTATTTCTTCAAACGTCAGGACGGACTTTGGTACCAAAAGGCAATGGAGAAATTACCAGCTTTACTCAATTCGACTACGATGTTGATCTGTGGTGAAGATCTAGGTTTGGTTCCAGATTCTGTGCCTGTGGTGATGGATAAGTTGGCAATTACCGCTTTGAAAGTTCAAAGAATGCCTTCCGACAATATTCCGTTCTACGACCCGAAAAATGCAAGTTATTTGAACGTAGTAACAGCTTCTTCCCACGACAGTTCTACCTTGAGACAATGGTGGCACGAGGACAGAAACCTGACTCAGAAATATTTCAATCAACAATTAGGACAATATGGAACTGCGCCTTGGGATTTGACGCCGGACTTGTCAGAGATGATAATGAAACAGCATCTTTTCACGGAAGCGATGTTGGCGATCTTCCCAATTCAGGAATTTTTGGCGACAGATGACAACTTGATGAATCCAAATATGGACGAAGAAAGAATTAACAATCCTGCGGTTTTCCCACATTACTGGCGTTACAGAATGCATTTGAAATTGGAAGATTTGAAAGAGCAAACAGACTTCAATCAGAAAATTGCTGGTTGGATAGAAGCAAGCGGACGAGATTAAAATCATTAAAATAAATTACTAAAAGCCTTTCAGAGTTACGAACTTTGAAAGGCTTTTTATTTTCTGACAAAAAATAATGCCATTGATTATCAGTCATTAATCTCAAATTTATCATCGTTTTTAGAAATATTAATTCGTCAGACTTTAACTTTTATTCCTATCCAATATCCAAAAGGTAGAAAGTTTCATTAGAGAAAATGAATTTTCTTAATTAAATAAATTTAAAGAAATGAAAAAGATATTTTTTACCCTTGCTATCATCTTTGGAGGATTGATCTCTGCCCAAGATTATTACGATACTTATCCAAACGAATACAACGGATACGAGTATTACGATAACTCTTATGATTATCCTGAGGACTACTATTACAATTATCCAACGGATTACTATCCAGACCAATATTATCAGGGATATTACAATGACTATAGACAATCCGTTGTCAATGTGAATTGGGACCAGTTCTTCTTTCAAAACCGTTTGAGTCCGTTTCAGATAGAGCAAATTATGATGCTGAATAACAGATTTGCTTCTTACAATGCTTGGAACTCTTACTATAGATGGAATCCGGACAGATGGTACTACGACAGATTCTATGCACTACAAAATATTCTGGGGCCAAGGATTTTCATAGTTTATCAAAATTCTTATTTCCGAGGCGCAAGTCCATTTGTGTTCTACAGAAATAGAAACGTGAATTTCTATGCGAGAAGATATCCAGTGAGACCTGTTTACAGAAATGTGAATATTAATGTTTACAAAGTCAACAGAGGGAATTTCAAAGAAGGATTTAGAAATGTGGGAAGAAATCAAAATATGATCACGCCGAATAGAAATGAGGGAATGCGTACGCAACCAATCAGAAGTGGAGCGAATGGAAATAACATCGGAGGAATCAGAAATTCACAAAATGGCGTGGTGCGAAACAATGAGAATAATGGTGTCCGAAACCAAGGTAACATTAGAGGAAATAGCACGGGCGGAATAAAAAGTGAAAACATCAGAACGCAGACTGCTCCAGCGATTAGGAATGAAGGAACGAGAGGCCAGAATAATGGCATCCGACAAAATCAAAATTCCATCAGAAAATCTGAGGTGAGAGGCAATGGCGGACAAAGAAATGCGTCTCCAAAATCTGACAACGGAAACAGAGGATCGGGAATGAGATTAACTTCAAGATAAGTTGATTGAGAATTTAACAAAATTTTATAATTTCTCAAATTAACTTTATTATTTGTTGCACATCAAACAAACAGATAAAATTTATTAATATTAAAAATCAATTTAAAATGAAAAAAATAATTTTAAGCGCCGCATTTCTTGGACTAGGAGTTTTCGGATTTGCACAACAATCAAAATCAGCAACAGGAGATCATACTCAGAAAAAAGCTGAGCATCTTCAAAAAATGAAGCAAGAACTGAATCTTACAGACGCGCAAGTGTTGCAATTGAAAACCTTGCACGAAAAGAAAGCGATAGAAAGGAAAGCAGATTTTGAAGCTAAAAAAGGCGACAGAATGCAGAAGATGAAAGAGAATGAGGCGGAAATGCAGAAAATCCTGACGCCAGATCAATTCAAAAAATATCAGGAAATTAAAGCAAAAAAAATGGCAGATAGAAAAGCCAATTTCAAAGATAGAAAGAAGGTGGATGCCGCTGTAGTTAAATAGTATGTTATTTTGTGGTTAGTTTTAGTAAGAGTCGTTAATTTTAACGGCTCTTTTTTTTTATATTTGAGTTTTAAAGTTGAAATATAAAAAATTAATACAAAAAGTTATGGTCTCAGAAAAAATAGTTACACTTGTCAACGAGCAAATCACAAAAGAGCAATACGCCGCGCAATTATATCTTTCGATGAGTGCTTGGTTCTACGCTCAGGATTTGGAAGGAATCGGAAACTACTTCCGGGTGCAATCCAAAGAAGAATTGATGCACGCCGACAAGATGTTTGATTACGTGAATGATATTGGTGGAAAAATCATTCTAAACGAAGTTCCAAAGCCACCACACGAGTTCAACAATGCTCAGGAGATTTTCGAAAAAGCTTTGGATCACGAGAGATTGGTGACGAGAAGTATCTTCAACATCGTAAAAGCGGCGAATGAAGAAAGTGATTTTGCAACGACTAGCTTCTTGCAATGGTTCATCAACGAGCAAGTAGAGGAGGAATCGAGCGCATCTACATTGGTCTCAAAAATCAAAATGGTGAAGGACAATCCGTCTGCATTGTATCTATTTGACCAGGAATTGGCTCAAAGGGTTTTTGTTCCGGCAGCGAATTAATTCTTTAAAAACTAATGAAAAAACTAATAACCCTCTTCGTGATGGTGTCTGTAAAGATGCTTTCACAAAACTATGGCGTCACTGAAATACCAGAAAAACTTTTAAAAGACGCCGATGTTGTCATCAGAAATTATGATCAGAAAACTGTTGTAAGCTCTGTAAGCCAGGTTGAGACTCACTTTACAAAAGCGATCACAATCATGACCAAAGCGGGAGATGATTATGCCGCTCTGAAAATCCCGTATGACAAAACCAATAAAGTGAGCGACATCAAAGTCCGAACCTTTGATGCCTCGGGGCGATTGTCAAAAACGTATTCGAAAAAAGATTTTTCAGATTTTTCTTCTTCCGAAGGTTTCGAGTTGTACACGGAGTCCAGGATGTTGTACCTGAAAATCATTTCCAACAGTTATCCTTACACGATTGAACTTAGTTATGACGAAGATTCCTCTGATACGGCTTTTCTGAATCCTTTTTTTACTTTCTACGGTTACAATGCTGCAGTAGAAAATTCCTCATATAGTTTTACAAACAAGTCTGGAATAAAATTAAGACGGAAGATAAAGAATACAGATTATGGAACAATTCTATTAGAAGGCGACGAAAATAATTTTTCTCTTACCTATAATAATGTTCCTGCATTCGTAGAAGAAAAATATGCTCCCAATCCTGTGACATTGATGCCAAGGGCGGAGTTTGCTTTAGATAATTTTACATTGAAGGGCAAACGTGGCGATATGTCCAATTGGCAAAGTTTTGGAAAATGGTATAACGATATCTTGGAGCCTGTTTCTGTGATTACGCCAGAGCTGCAACAAGAGGTGAATGCACTTAATCTGAAAGGAACCACGGAAGAAAAAGTAAAGACCATTTATCAATATATGCAAAACAAAACGAGATATGTTTTTGTTGCATTAGGAATTGGAGGCTGGCAACCAATGCTGGCAGAAGATGTGAGGAAAAAGAGCTACGGCGATTGCAAAGCGCTGACAAATTACATGAGAGTGCTGCTTAAAGCTGCGGGAATCCCATCTTATTATTCCGTAATCTATATGGATGACACGCCAAAACTTTTTGATAAGGATTTCCCGAGAATGGATGGCAATCACGTGATACTGTGCGTCCCGACTGAAACAGGAAATATCTGGCTGGAGAATACGTCTCAGAGAATTGCATACAACCATTTGAGTTATCGCACAACAGACCGAAATGTACTAATGATAAAAGATGGTACCGCAGAAATCGTAGATACACCAAAATCCATCACAGAAAATAATAAAGAGATTTTAAGAGTAAAAGCCAATATCTCTGCAGATAATAATTTGGATGTAACGTCTAAATTTTCATATTCGGGAGGTTTGTATGATATGTCTATGTCATTGTTGTCACTAACGCCTGTAGAACAACGGGATGCGTTGAAACACCGTTATGACAATCTTCAACTTTCCAGCATCGATATTCAGAATATGATCAATGACAGAGATCATGGAAATATTAATTTTGATCTAAACTTCAAAGCTGCCAATTACTCTAAATCCTTGGGCTCTGATATCTACTTCAGAGCAATTCCCTTCGTAGATTCTGACTTTTACCTGGAAAATTCTGATAGAAAGATGCCAATAGAAATCCCGTTCGGTTTTACAGATGATTACGAAATCGAATATACAATTCCAGACACGCATAAATTCTCCGAAACCATAGCACCTGTGCAAATTGACTCGGAGTTTGGAAGCTTTTCTATGGAGTTTATTCCTCAGGATAAAAAATTATTAGTCAGAAGAAAATTTATGCTGAAGAAAGGTATTTTTGCCGCAGATAAGATTTCTGACTACATTAATTTCCGAAAGAAAACCTCAAAAATAGACCATACCAAAATTCTAATAACAAAACTATAATCAAACAATGAAAACAAAAATTCTACAATTTGTACTAACCTGCATTGTCTTACCAATTTTTGGACAGTACAAATTTCTTGATCTTCCAAAACTGGATGCAGAAGATTTAAAATTGACATCATACTCCAAGAATCCATCCGAACCTGCAGAAGTACTTTACAAGACTTTTCATTATTATATCACAGATGGAGAATTGCATCTGGATGTTGTGAGTAGGGTGAAAATATACAAGAAAGATGATGCGAAAAAGTTTTTGGAAGAGGAGATCTACACCTATCAAAGCAAAAGTAAGAGCGAGGAAAAAATAACATCACTCAAAGTCAATACGTATAATCTTGAAAATGGAAAAATAGCAGCAACATCTGTTGATAAGAATTCTAAATTTAAATCCAAAGAAAACAAGAACATATCTGTCACCAAATTTGCTTTCGAAAATGTAAAGGACGGTTCTATTGTAGAATACAAATATTCTGTTCTATCTCCGTTCCTATATGTCATTCCAAAAGTTATGATAGAGGATGAAGTTCCCATCAGGTACTTAGAATACGTTTTTGATGCACCAAAACAATTTGGATACAATATTAATTATAAAGGCGAGTTGAAACCATTTAAGCAGGAAGTTACGGAGAAAATTTTGTATGGTGCCGATTGCAGAACTTATCGCTTCGCTTACAAAGATATTGCCGCGTATAAAGATGAAAAATATGTCAATAATATAGAAAACTACAGAACTTCCATACGCCTTGAGCTCAACTCTACTGATTTCCCACTGACGGGAGGAAACAGTGTTTATGACGGTGCACTTAGAGGAGGATTCAAGTCCTATGGCGTAACATGGCAGGATATTAGAAAACAACTCTATGAAGATGAAAATTTTGGCGATGAGCTGAAGAGATCGAGTCTTGTAAAAGACCTACTTCCAGAAGATATCAAATCAATTAAAAATGAAGAGCAAAGAGCTGCTGCAGTTTTAAAGTTTACCCAAGGTAGATATAGCTGGGATGGAGAATATTCAGCTTTTTCGGATAAAGGAATTAGAAATCTAATCAATACAAAATCAGGAAACTCGGCAGAAATTAATTTGTTATTGATTTTATTGATGAGAAGTGCAGGTCTTAATGCTGAGCCTGTGTTGCTTTCCACTGTCGGAAGAGGCATTTTGACAGGGTATTCGCCTAGTATTGGAATGCTTAATTACGTTTTAGCATCTATAGATATTAATGGCAAGTTTACATTGTATGATGCGACTTCCAAGATGACGTCACCAAACATCATTCGTCCTGCAGCACTTAATTATTATGGATTTGTGATGACCAAGACCGATGCAAAACAAATCCACGTTCTATGCCCAGAGAAAAGTATGACCTACCTTACGGTAGATGCCAAACTGAATCCAGATGGAACTTTTGCAGGTAATTTTTCTGATCGAGATACGATGCTTTATGCAATGATGAATAACGAAAGACACGATAAGGATAAAACAGAATACCAAAAGGAAAACTACAAAGAAAGATACAAATTTCCTTACAGTAATATAAAGTCAGGTGTCACAGAAAAAGGTGATTTTGAAACCAGTTTCGACTTTGATTCTGATACATTTGTAGATGGAATTGGCGGTAAATTAGTGTTCAATCCTCTTTTGTTCTTGTACAACAAATCCCACGAATTTGACCAGACAGAAACTCGACGTTCACCAATCGAACTCTACACAGGTTACGACAAAATCAAAAAAGTGACGATTACTCTGCCTGATGGCTACGCTTTCGAAAACGTTCCGAAATCTAAAAAGTTCCGAACCGAGGACAATGCGATCCAATACGTTTATAAAGTGACTCAGGAAGGAAACAAACTGACTGTAGAAACCACCACAACAGTTGAAGACCCGGTTTATCCGAAAGAATATTATCCAGCATTCAAACAGATTTTTGATAATATTACCAAGATGGAAGGCCAGGTTGTAACCGCTGTTAAGAAATAAAAATGCAAATCCCGAGAATCATTCCTCGGGATTTTTTTTGTCTATGCTTTTGATTAATAAGATTTTGAAAGTCGCAGAGCGACAATCTATTGGTAGCAATCTAATAAGCAAAGCAAGCGAAGCTCCAGAGGAGCGACCTTTGCACGGAATTAAATATAAATCACATCCGTCCTCACTACCTTTTCCCCAAAATGCTCCAATTTTTCCTGATAAAGCGCCACCTGTTTCTGGTCTTTTTCCTTCTCGCTTCCCGTTTTGAAATCCACGATGATAAAGCCATCTTTTGTTTTGATCAACCTATCCGGACGATAGGTTTTCGACGTTCCATCTTCCACAGAAAGCATATCTCGTTCATTGATGATGTTTAGATTTTCCGCAAAATAAGAACTGTAATTTTTATCATTAATGATATTCTCAATGCGTTCTAAAATCGAAGTTTTCTCATCGTTTGTGATGGTGCCTTCCAAAACATAAGAATTCAGAACTTTCAAAACATCTTTTTTTGTTTTGATTTTTGATAGGATTTCGTGCGTGAAAATTCCCATTCGCACGTGTTCCACCCGGTTTTGATAACTTTTGGATGAGGTCGCAATTTCGATATTCGAAGCTTTCTCGGTTTTCTGAGAAATCGAACTGATATTTTCGGATTGATATTTTTTTTTCTCCTTGCGTTTTTGTTTTTTTAAGGATTCTGCTGAGACTTCGTAAACATCAAATGAATCTAATAATTCACCATTTTCGACTGGCTGAAATTGACTGGCGAAATCAAACAATTCCAAATGATTTGCAGATTTATTCGGTTTTTCCAGATAGAAAAAAAGTTGTTCCACAGGTCTTGTCGTCGCCACATATTGAATGCAAAAACGGTCGATTTTGTTTCGGTAAGAATTAATTAAATTAAAACCCGCCAATTCCTCATCATATCTTTCCAGTTCAGGCGAAAATTGGTTGAGAATCACGGTTTTCAGTTCATCTTCGCTTCCCAAATCAAACCATTCCGAAAATTTGCCATCATTATTTTTATTTTCCATTGGAATGAAAACGATGGGAAATTCCAGACCTTTCGCCTTGTGAATCGTCATAATCTGAATCGCATCCACATTTTCACTCGCCTGAATACTGATTTTCGAAGCTTCATCATCCCAATATTTCAGGAATTCTTTCAGCGTTGCTCCCGTATTTTGCGTGTAATTGTGAAGCATTTCAAGGAAATTCAAAAGGAAATCGGTTTCCTTATTTTCGACCGAGAATTCGTGAACGTAATATTCAATGAAATTATAAAGATTAAGTTGCGGAATGTCCTTCTGAATCAGGGTTACATTATATTTTTCATTAATGAAATCTTCAATGTCTTTCTTGTTTTCAAACTTCAAAATTTCTTTAATTTCCGAAGTAAAATCCGTCATTGTAATTCTTCCCGAAACATTCAGAAAGTACATCATTTTAACCAAGAATTGACGGTTTTTTGGAACAAGATTCCATTTCAAAAACTCAATTAAAGCTTTGATGGTAAAGGCTAAATCCAAGGTCAAACCTTTCTCGGAAATCGTTTTGATGTAAGTTTCCTTTCCTTTGTAATTGACTTTCAAATTTCCCAAAAGCTGAGAATAATTAAAAATATCTGAATTTCCTCTGCAAAGAATCGTGATGTCCGAAAAATCAAAACCATTATCCAAACTTTCCTGAATGTCATTCTGCATTTTCGCCACCGTTTCTTCGTAGAAAACGTTCTTGGTCGAGTTTTCCAAAAGATGAATTTTCACGCGACCTTCCAACTTGGATTTTGATTCCTGCAAAGCATTTTCTCCGAAGATTTTCTGATGCTCATCATTCAAATCGCCAGACATAAAGTCGTACAATTTGTTATTAAAATCGACAATATTCTTCGCACTTCGCCAGTTGAAACCGAGATTTTCTGCCGTTGCAAATTTGGGTGTGATTTCTTTTTTATTAATGATATTGAGCATCAATTCACTTTCGCCACCACGGAATCTGTAGATGCTCTGTTTCGGGTCGCCAACGATGGTGAAACTCGTGTCGTCCGACGTGATGCTGTTGTCCCGAAGCGGAAGGAAATTCTGCCATTGCATCGTGGAAGTGTCCTGGAATTCATCAAAGAAATAATGCTGAAACTGCGTCCCAACTTTCTCATAAATAAATGCTGAAGGTTCATTCCGAAGATTTTCATTAATCAAAATATTAAATTTCGAAAGCAAAACCAAATCGTTCTCTTCCTCGATTTCCAATAGTTTTTTCTGAATGTCGGCGTTCACCTTTAAAGGCAAAATCGCTTGCAGAACTTTTTCTTTTTTTTGAGAATTAATGTATAAATCAATGATTTCTCTTCGCCAAGAAATCAGTTGAGGTAAAATATCCTGAATCTCGGCTTGCTTGTGTTTTCCTTTTGTGGAAGCACCTTTTAAGAAAGTTTCAATCTTCGAATCTTCGGAAGTTGTCGGGAACGGAAATTTTTTATCCTTGGTTTTATGAAACTCAAGAATGTTGACAAAAAATCCACCGATTCCATTTTTTCCGCTCGCAAAATCCTCAATCTCAATATCTTTGCTTTTAATTAATTCCAAAGCTCGTTTTGCGATTTCAAGCGATTCAGATTTTAGATTTTTAATCGTTTCTCTAAGTTCGTTTTTCTTGTTTTCATAAGCTTCCCATTCGAAATCTTTGTTGTCCTGCAAAGGTTTGTAGTGTACATCGCTCACAAATTTTTTTGCTGAATTATAAAGCGTTTGGTTGAGGTTGACACGCTCGTTATTATCCAAATTATAATTCACGTAATCCATAAAAGCATCGGAAACGGTTTCGTCTTCGCCAATTTCGTCCAGCATTTTGTCAACCGCTTCAATCAAATAAGGTTCTGGCTGGATTTCCAGATTGAAGTTCTGAGCCAATCCCAATTCGTAGGAAAAACTCTTTACCAATCGGGAATTGAACTTGTCAATCGTCCCAATGTTCAAAGTCGAGTAGTGGTGCAAAATATAATCAAGCACTTTCTGCGAACGATGATGCAAATCGTCCAACGTAATCCTGTAACCTTGACTTGCCAATGCTTCCTGAACATTCTTTAAATCCTGATTCTCAGTGTAATTTTCTTTTACAAATTCGCCGAGATAGAAGAGGATTCTTTCCTTCATTTCTTTGGCCGCCTTATTGGTGAAAGTCAATGCCAAAATCGTTCGGATAGCATCGGATTGATTGGGAAATCGAAGGCAAATCATCAATAAACTCTGAACCAGACGGTAAGTTTTGCCAGAGCCGGCGGAAGCATTGATGACGGTGTATGAGTTTTGCATCCTTATATAATAGGTTAAGGAAGCAATTTACAAAATAGTTTTAAAAAAATTTAATCAATCTCGACATCGTAGTCCAATCGAAAAGATTTTCTGTGGTGAATTGTAGGTCCAAATTTTTTAAGTCCTTTCTGATGCGTTTTTGTACAATAGCCAAAATTGGTATCCCAGCCGTAATGTGGGAACTCATCGTGAAGTTTTATCATCAGATTGTCACGGTAATTTTTTGCGATGATGGAAGCGGCGGCGATTGACAGAAATTTGCTATCACCTTTGATGATGCAATGGTGCGGTGTGTAATTATAAGGATGGAAACGATTGCCATCCACCAAAATCAATTCCGGTCTGCTTTTCAGTTGGTCAAGTGCCAAATGCATCGCGTGGATACTTGCATTGAGAATATTATGTCGGTCAATAAATTCCGGAGAAAGTTCAGCGATTGCAAAATCTACTGCATTTTCTCTTATATATAGATCGAGATTCTGTCTTGTTTTAAAATTTAACGTTTTAGAATCATTAACTAAATTTTGCTTAAAATTTTTGTTAACAATCACAGCAGCAGCTACAACGGGACCTGAGAGACAACCTCTTCCGACCTCGTCGCAGCCAGCTTCTAAAAGTGATTCTGAAAAGTTTTTTAGTAGAGGCATAATAAATATTACTTGTCAAAGTTATAGAAATAGTAAACTTTACATAATACAATTAACAAATTTTTAACAATTTGTGTTGTATATATTAATAAAGTTTTGCATTTTTGTTTATTGAAAAATTTGATTTGATATGAAAAAATTAACAACAAGCGTTTTAGCAGTGGTTCTTTCTTCGTCTTTTGCAATGGTTTCGGCGCAAACGGTACAGGATACGGCTAAGACTCAAGATATCGAAGGCGTTGTAGTGACGGCTTTAGGTATCAAGAGAGAAAAAAAATCTTTAGGATATGCTTCTCAAGAGATTAAAGCAAGTGCTTTGTCAGACGGAACAACTAATACAGGGAACATCGCTTCTCAGTTGTCCGGGAAAATTGCAGGTCTTAATGTAACAACCACAAGTAACTTTGGTGGATCTTCTAATCTATTGATTAGAGGTGTGAAAAGTGTACAGGGAGGTAACCCATTAATTGTAATTGATGGTTCTCCAATCAACAATACATCAACGTATACTTCTGCTGTAGATTATGGTAATGCTTTATCTGATATCAACCAAGAGGATATCGCATCTATCAACGTATTGAAAGGTGCAGCAGCATCTGCTCTTTATGGTGAGAGAGGTCTTAATGGTGTTATCGTTATCGTTATCGTTACCAAAAACGGTAAAGGTAAAGATGATGGATCTTGGGGTGTAACATTCTCTTCAACTGTTCAAGCTGGATTTATTGATAAAAGTACTTTTCCAGAATACCAGAACAAATATGGTGGTGGATACGATGCTGACTTCTATATGGAAGCAAACGCACCAGATGGCAATCCATATGCTAACTTCTATGAGGATGCATCTTGGGGACCAGCATTTAATCCTAATCAAATGGTGTACCAATGGAATGCTTTTGATCCAACCTCTCCAAATTTCGGAAAAGCAACACCTTGGGTAGCTGCGAAAAATGGACCAATTAAATTCTTTAATACTCCAATCACTTACACTAATACTGTATCATTGGAAAAGGGTGAAAAAGGAAAAAACATATTGTTTACGTATGATAATATGACATCTGACGGTTTGGTTCCAAACTCTCACCTTGCTAAGAATTCAATGTCATTGAAAGTTAATTACGATTTAACTGAAAAATTACACGCATCTTTTTATTCTACTTTGACACTTCAAGATACCAGAGGTAGAAGTATTACTGGTTATAGTGATAACCTAATGTCTGGTTTCAGACAATGGTGGCAAACCAATGTTGATTTGAAGGATCAAGAAAGAGCTTATTTCAGTAATGTAGCTAATCCATCAGAAGCTAATAATTACGGAAACGTAAGTTGGAACAGATACAGCTCAACAGACGGACACGCGGGATATTGGAATAATCCATATTTCCAAGCTTACGAAAATGTTATTAGCGATAAAAGAGCAAGAACTTTCAGTATTGGTAGTTTAACCTATGATGTTTCAAAGAACTTAACACTAACAGGTAAAGTTTCATATGACAGAACAAACCTTTCTATCCAGAATAGATTGGCAGTAGGATCTGCATCTTCTAACTTCGGACAATCAGGAAAAGCTGTTTATTCAGGATATGCTAGACAAGATTTTGTTAGAACTGAAACTAACTACGATGTAATGGCAAACTATAAGTTTGATATTACTGACAACATCAACGCAAGTGGTGTAGTAGGAGGGAACATCAGAAGAAATTATTATAACTCAATATCTGCATCAACAGAAGGTGGACTAGTAGTTCCTGGAATCTACTCTCTAGGTAATTCTGCACTTCCAACTTTGGCTCCAACTGAAAATGAGTCAACTCAGCAGACTAATAGTGGTTATGCTACTGCATCATTGGATTTCTATAAAATTTTCTATGTAGATGGTACTTATAGAATCGATCAGAGTTCTACACTTCCAAAAGAAAACAACGTTTATAAATATGGTTCTGTAACTGGATCATTAATCTTGACAGAATTGTTCAAACCAAGTTGGTTGAGCTTCTGGAAATTGAGAGGAAACTACGCAGAAGTAGGAGGTACTGCAGATCCTTATTTGCTTGCTAACTCTTATGTTTCTAACGGTTTCTTTGGTGATGTTGGAATGTATGTATCTCAAACTAACCAGCCAAATGCTTTCTTGAAACCACAAAGGTCTAAAGAATTTGAATTTGGTACTGAAGCACAATTCTTCAATGGTAGAGTTACCGCTGATGTAGCTTACTACAAAACTAAAACTTTTGATCAGATCTTGGGAACTCTTCCAGTTTCTACTGCATCAGGTGTAATTACTGCTGCGCAAAATGCTGGACAGATTGACAACTGGGGTTGGGAAGCAAGCTTAGGTTTGGTTCCAATTAAAACAACAAACTTCAACTGGAATTTGGATGTTAACTGGTCTCAAAACAGAAACAAAGTTGTTTCTTTGATTCCTGGAGTTGAAAACTTGTTGATTTCTAGTTTCACAGGAGGTGTTTCTATGAACGCAAGAGTAGGTGAAGCTTGGGGTGCATTAGTTGGATCTGATTACGTTTACCTAAACGGAGAAAAAGTGATCAACGCTACTACAGGTAGATATTTGAGACAAAACAATCAAATCATTGGTAATACTACACCAGATTGGATTGGAGGTGTAAGAAACAGTTTCTCTTATAAAGGATTTACGCTAAGCTTCTTGATCGATGTTAAGAAAGGTGGTGATGTATATTCTACTGATATGTATTACGGTTTGGCAACAGGTCTTTACAAAGAAACAGGAGATTACAGAGAAAGTGGAACAGTTTGGCAGGGTGTAAATCCTAACGGACAGGTTAACACAACTGTAACTGCTACACCAGGTACTTTTGGAGCTATGGATGGTTATGTTAGTATGCCAACTAGCAGATTCGTATATGATGGATCTTATGTAAAACTGAGAGAGGCTAGTATTGGTTATTCTTTACCAAAATCTCTATTGTTCGGAACTTTTGTTAATGATGCTAAAATATCAATCGTAGGAAGAAACTTGTGGATCATCCATAAGAATCTACCTTATGCAGATCCTGAAGCAATGCTTGGAGGTGGAAACCGTTCTTACGGATCATCTATCGGATCTCTTCCAACTACAAGAGATATCGGAGTAAACGTAACGTTAAAATTCTAAATTAAAAAAAATGAAAAAGATATTTAATATACTTACAATAGGTGTTTTAGCAGCAATTAGCTTAACATCTTGTGAGAGAGATCTTACCTCTCTTAACGAAAACCCGAAGCAGCCGGAAGTTTTACCTTCGCAAAACTTATTGGCTATGGGTCAGCAGCAGTTCTTTTATTATACTTTTACACCTAGTGTAAACTTTAATAATTTTAGATTTTTCACACAACAGTGGACTGAGACTACCTATACAGACGAAACCAATTACAACCTTGTAACGAGAACTCAACCTCGTAACAACTGGAACAGAATGTATGTTTACTCTTTGAACAACTTCGAAACAGCAAAGAAAAACCTTGTTGAAGAAGGAGGTACTGCGGTAGTTAAAAGAAATAAATTAGCTACTTTGGAAATTTCTCAAATTGCAGTATGGGAAACTCTTGTTGATACGTACGGTGATGTCCCTTACTCTGAAGCTTTAAAAGCATCAGAAAGTAATTTCGCTCCAAAGTATGATGATGCTAAGGCAATTTATACAGATTTATTAGCTAGAATTACTGCTGTTGTTGCTACTATTGATGAAAACCAAGAAGGCTATGCTGTTGGTGATCTTGTTTACGGTGGTGATATGACAAAATGGAAACATCTTGCAAACTCTGTGAAGCTTAGATTGGCACTTAATCTTGCCGATACTGATGCTGCAACTGCTAAAGCAGCTGCTGAATCTGCTATCGCAAGTGGAGTTATCTCTTCTGAAGCAGAATCTTTTTCACTTACTTTTGACGGTGGAACTTATACCAACCCTGTGTTTGATGATCTTGTAGCTTCTGGTAGAAATGATTTTATTCCTACAAACTTAGTAGTTAATAAAATGAATACTAAAAATGATCCAAGAAGAGCTACTTGGTTTACTACCGTTGGTGGTAACTATGTAGGTGGAGTATTCGGAACATTGAATACTTACGCTAACTTCTCTCATATGAGTGATTTCTTCCTTGGAAGAGATGCTGATGCTAACTTACTTAGTTATACAGAAGTTCTTTTCTTAAAAGCTGAGGCTGCACAAAGAGGATATTCTGTTGGTGGTACTGCTGCAACTTTCTTTGCTGAAGCAATTGCTGCTTCTATGGCTGAGAACGGAGTGTCTGCTGCTGATACAGCTACATATATTGCTGCTAATCCTTACAACGCTGCAAACTGGAAACAATCAATTGGCGAAGAGGCTTGGATTGCTCTTTTCAACAGAGGTTTTGCAGCTTGGAACTTTACAAGAAGATTAGATATCTCAGGATTTGTATTGCCACCTAACAACCAGTTAGAAGGACTTCCTGTGAGAATGCCTTATTCTGACCAAGAGTATGTACTGAACAGAACTAATGTAGAGGCTGCTGCTTCCAAAATTGGAGGAGATAAAGCGACTACTAAAATTTTCTGGGACGTAAACTAATATTCAGAAATTTTATTTATAAAAAAAGAGATTGCTTATGCAGTCTCTTTTTTTTATGTATTTTTGGATTATTATGTTTAGAAAGCTTTTTTCAATATTTTTTTTAGTTTTAGGAACATTGCAGTTATTTGGGCAGTTAGATTTAGAACATTGGTTTCCGCCATACTTTAGAACTTCTCCTAATGATATTTCTGTGGTTGATATTTATTTGTCAACTGATAAAGAAAATGAGTTTCCTGTGAAAATCTTCAACAACAATATAGAAATAGATGTTGTAAACATATCCAAAAGCAAACCTGTAGTTTATACTTTATCTTCGTCTTCTATGTTGGAAGCATCGACAGTATTGAGAGTAATGTCACCATCATCTATGGGGATACATCTCTCTGGTGAAAAAAGTTTTTATGCCAGCCTCCGGATTGCGGGGTGTAGATCAGGCTGTAAAAGTGAGATCATGGCTTCTAAAGGTAAAAGTGCTTTAGGTAAGGAATTCTTCGTTGTGATGGACCAAATTATTCTTTATGGAAATAATCCGAAGGGAATGAACTATCAAACCTCCGTAATGGCAACAGAAGATAATACACATATAAAATTATTGGGCTATAACTCCAATCTAGTTTTCATCAATGGTGATAAAAGTGATGAATTAAATATTACACTCAATAAAGATCAATCCTACATCATAGTTGCGCAGAAAGAGGATAATCCAAACCCTCCTGTGATATTAGATGATTGGGATCCTAATTTTATTGGAGCAAAGATCACTTCAGATAAACCAGTTGTAATCAATAATGGTAATTTTATTAGTCAGAATATTGGTGAAGTCAGCGGAAATATTAATATGGATCAGAATGTTCCGACTGATAAAATCGGGAGAGAATATTTCCTTGTAAATGGAATGACCATTTCAGAAAAAGGAATGGAAAAATCTCTAATTGTCGCAACTAAAAATAATACAAAGATCTACTTCAATGATGAGACTATGCCGGCAATTACCTTGAATGAAGGCGAACATTACATAGGACCCTATAATAAATACCGTTTTTTAGCAGGTAACCAGCCGACTTTTACAAATCCAGAGCCTAGAGTAATCCCTACGAAGGGAATGTTCATCAGATCGTCTGAACCCATCTATCTTTATCAGATGATTGGAGGTTACGATTTTTTCCTTAGAGGTCCTGGTAGGGATTTGACATTTGACAGCAGTGCAATGACGTTTTCATATCCTTTGGATAAAGAATACTACCCAAAACCACAGCAGGGTCTTGAGAATATTATTACGATTCCCTCATCCAACAAGATTGGAAACTTTACTGGTCAATCAAAATTGTCAATTAAAACACCTGTTTCTGCAAATGTAAAAGTGAATGGAGTGACAATGTCAAACCCATCTCCAATGGTTGGTAAATCTGGCTGGGGATATTATACATTGGTACCGATTTCTGGTGATTTACAAATACAATCAGATCAGAGTTTAAATGTTGATCTTGTAGGCGGATTCCAATACACTGGCTACGCTAGCAGCTATACAGGTTTTTCTAATGACCCATATATTTTAGTTAATGGAAACTGCATCCAAGAAGGTGTTTTTCTGAAATTGAGCAATACCTCTTTTCTAAGTTTTCAATGGCAACTTAATGGCGTTGATATTTTTGGTGCTACAAGTTTTGAATATCAACCAACTTTAGAAGGGAATTATCAATGTGTGGTCACATATCTTGGATTCAGCTTTACCACAACACCGGTTTTTATTCCGAATTGTCCATATAATGTTTATGAAGTTAACATTGGAAGTGTTTGTCATACTTTCGAGATTGAACCCAAATTTACAATGCCTGGCTACGTTTTTTCTAAATTAGAAATTCTGACACAACCAAACAACGGTAGTGCAGAAATCAAGGACAGAAAAGTAATTGTAAAAATGAATGATACTTTTGCAGGTGCAGATAGATTAATCTACAAGTTAACAGCGACTGATGGATATTATGAGGTTTATAAAGCCAATTTCAATGTGCTTCCGAATCCAATCGCAGATGTTAAATCCGAACTTCAGCCAAAATCTTATTTAGATGACACTTATTATTTTGATTTGTACACAGCAATCAATAATGAAAATAATGAAACATTCGATTTTTATCCAACATTAGCCGATGCGGAAAAAGAACAGAATCAACTGAAAGATCCTTTGTCCAATTTCTCAGAACCACTTAATGAGATTTATGTAAGAGTTACAAATCAGCAAGGTTGTTACATCATCAAAAAAGTTGTTCTTGTAAGGCCTACTGTCGTGCCGGAGTCAGTGACATTGCCAAATGCCTTTTCACCAAATAACGATGGTTTCAATGATGTTTGGGATTATTCCTTGCTCAATGTATTTCAGGATATCGATCTCAAGATATATGACAGATATGGCAAATTGCTTTTCACTCACACAAAAGATTATTTTTGGAATGGAAAAGTCAATAATATATTGATGCCTTCAGACTCGTATTGGGTCGTCTATTCCTACACAAGCAAAGGGACAAGGGTTTCCAATAAAACAATGTGGCTACTTCTTAAAAGTAGATAAAATAAAAACCTCAGAAAAATATTCTGAGGTTTTTTTATATTTAAGTGAGATTCCTATTTCCCAAACAATCCACCGCCCATTCCTGGCATATTCGGCATTTTGCTCATCATCTGCATCATTTGCTTACCTTGTGGACCTTGCATCATCTTCATCATTTTTCCCATTTGGTCAAACTGCTTCATCAAGGCGTTCACATCTTCCAATTTTCTTCCAGCACCTTTAGCAATTCTCTGTTTTCTTGAAACATTAATGATAGAAGGTCTTCTTCTCTCATCTGGCGTCATAGAGTGGATGATCGCTTCGATGTGTTTGAAAGCATCGTCATTGATGTCCACATCTTTGATGGCTTTTCCAACACCTGGGATCATTCCCATTAGGTCCTTCATATTACCCATCTTCTTGATCTGATTGATCTGCTTCAAGAAATCATCAAAACCAAATTCATTCTTGGCAATCTTCTTATGAAGTTTTTTCGCTTCCTCTTCATCAAATTGCTCTTGAGCTCTTTCCACCAAGGAAACAACATCTCCCATTCCAAGAATTCTGTCCGCCATTCTTTCCGGGTAAAAAAGATCCAAGGCTTCCATTTTTTCTCCTGTTGAGATGAATTTGATTGGCTTCTCTACAACAGAGCGGATTGTCAAAGCGGCTCCACCTCGCGTATCACCATCCAATTTCGTAAGGACAACACCGTCAAAGTTTAGTGTATCGTTAAATGCTTTCGCCGTATTCACCGCATCCTGACCTGTCATAGAATCTACAACAAATAAAGTCTCATTCGGCTGAATTGTGCTGTGAACAGACTTGATCTCGATCATCATCTGCTCGTCAATTGCCAAACGTCCCGCGGTATCCACGATCACCGTATCAAAACCATTCGATTTTGCATAGTTGATGGCGTTGGATGCGATAGAAGTTGGATTTTTATTTTCAAGTTCTGTGTAAACTTCAACATTGATCTGTCCACCAAGAACTTTCAACTGGTCGATTGCGGCAGGTCTGTAAACATCACAAGCTACCAAAAGTGGTTTTTTGCTTCGTTTTTGTTTCAAATAATTCGCCAATTTTCCAGAGAACGTCGTTTTTCCAGAACCTTGAAGTCCAGCAATCAAAATAACGCTTGGTTTCCCAGAAAGGTTGATTCCTTCTTGACTTCCACCCATCAGATCCACCAACTCGTCGTGAACGATCTTCGTCATCAATTGTCCCGGCGTAAGAGACGTCAGGACGTTTTGTCCCAGCGCTTTATCTTGCACGCGTTTCGTCAGGTCCTTTGCAACTTTGTAGTTCACATCGGCATCTACGAGTGCACGTCGGATTTCTTTTACAGTTTCTGCAACGTTGATCTCAGAGATCTTTCCGCGGCCGGAAATATTATGAAGCGCCTTATCTAGCTTATCTTGTAAACTGTTGAACATAACTTTGTGTAATATATTAAGGTTGCAAAAATAAGAAAATTTAAACAAAGGAAATAGATTCATTCATCACTTATCGATCATCATTTATCATTTATTTTATTTGACTCCGTCGAACCTGAAGGTTTGGGCAGCTATATCCGTCTTCCGCTCCCAATCTTTTTGCCTACGCTCTTCCAGCCGCAAAAAAGGATTTCCGCTCAAGCCGGGCTGCAGATTCAAGATAAGCAGCTCTTGCTTAATATATAGTAAAATTTAAAATAACATTTAAGTTCAAGCCGGGCTAAGAATTTAACAATATATACAAAGCCGTAGAACGGCGACCTGTTGGTAGAAATCGATGGGTCAATTTGTTTAAGCTCCAGAGGAGCGACCTTTAAACAGATTCATATTTAATTAAATTAAAAAACAATAATGCTTCTTCGAGTTGGCTAATTATTTTACGATATCAATTTTACACAGATATATTCATTGAAATATATTTTCGATTTACCAATGCTTTTAACAGGTCGCTCCTCTGGAGCTTTGCTTGTCGTGGTCATTGGTTTCTATTAACAGGTCATCGCTCTGCGACTTTTAAATTTTTATAATAATATTCTTAACCAGATTCACATCAAATGGATCTCCATTTCAAACATTGATTCATAAACTTCCATCTTCCAACCTCCGACTTCAAACTTTAATACTTACTTTTGCAAAAATCAAATTTTGGAAGACAAACAAAACAATCCTTCAGGTGCATTGCGGAAATATGGGAAATATTCTTCCGTGGTTTTCCAGATGCTGTTCATCATCGGGATCTCATTTTGGGGCGGACATCAGTTGGATCTTTACTTCGAAACCGGCTCCAATGTCTTGGTTTTGGTGATTGGACTCAGCGGACTTTGTCTTTCACTATACACAACGCTTAAACGTCTCGAAATTTTAAATAAAGAAGAAGAAAATGCAAAACAAAAGTAACATCGTCATCAGTGTCTTATTTTTCTTGACATTTATCATTCACTTCGCGATTTGGAAGTTCGTTTTCCATTTGGATGAAGTCACAATCATCAAGTTTTATCTGTTTTTGACCATCATTTTTATGATGATGATTACAATGATTTTAATTATCAACAAACTTGTGCCAGAGTTCTTAGGAATGGCAATGATAGGTCTTATTTTGATGAAGTTCGGACTGATGTATCTGATCAAGAATAAACTGCATTTAGAGGAGGTTCCGCATTACAAATTCCACTTTATTATTCCTTATTTTATTCTAACTGCGTTGCTTACCTATTATGCTATACAGTTAATTAATTATGATAAAAAACAGTAAATTAATTCTTCAAAAGCAAAAAAATAGTCTATTTTTGCAAAACGAAAAAAAAATGTACCGATGTTAAAGAAAACGGCAATTTTATTTTACAGTTTATTCACGTTTACAACAGCTTTCGCACAGCACGAAACCGCTGAAAATCAACATGGTAAACCTGTAGCTGAAACTTCTGAACTTTCTGGAAAAGAAGAGAGAACTCGAGAGGTTAAAGAATTCGTAGACCATCATATTTTGGATGCTCACGATGTTGCCTTAATGGTTAAAGACGGTCATCACATTGGTTTTCCTTTGCCAATTATCATTTACGATGAAGGTTTCCATACTTTTATGAGTAATACGAAAGGCGTAGATGGCCACGAGTTTATCCACGGTTCTCCAGTAGAAAGTGATGGTAAATTCTACACGCTCAACCACGAAAAAATTTACAGAACAGACTCCAAAGGAACTTTGACTTTAGATAAAGATCATCATCCAACTGAAAAGAGAGTTTTGGATTTGTCAATTACAAAGAGTGTTTTAACTCTTATTTTTGTTGCAGTTTTATTAATTGTGGTTTTTGGCGGAATGGCTAGATCGTACAAGAAATCTTTGGTGCCTTCTGGTGCTGCAAAATTTCTTGAGCCACTGATTATTTTCATTAGAGATGATATTGCGATTCCAAACATTGGTCATAAGTACAAGAGATTTATGGGTTACCTGTTAACTGTATTTTTCTTTATCTTGTTGTTAAATGTTTTAGGTTTAATGCCTTTCGGAATCAACGTGACTGGTAACATTGCAATTACTTTTTCTTTGGCTATCATTACTTATTTGATCACCACTTTCTCAGGGTCTAAAGATTACTGGAAGCATATCTTCTGGATGCCAGGTGTTCCTGTACCGATGAAGTTTATTATGATGCCGATTGAGATATTGGGAACTTTGACCAAGCCGTTTGCATTGATGATTCGTCTTTTTGCTAATATGACAGCAGGTCACATCGTTGTAATGACGTTGATCGGGTCAATCTATATCTTCGAAAACTGGATTGCAGGAGTAGCGTTTCCTTTCTTGACTTTCGTAATTTATTTGCTAGAGGTGTTGGTTGCATTCTTACAGGCTTATGTATTTACAATGCTTTCGGCTTTGTTTATCGGAATGGCAGTAGAAGAACATGAGCATGATCACGCTCATTAATTAAAATTATAAAAACAATTTTTTAAATTATATATTATGGAAATTCCTAAAATTATTGGTAGCGGACTTATCGTTATTGGTGTAGGTATCGGTCTTGGAAAAATCGGTGCGGCTGCTCTTGAAGCAATCGCTAGACAACCAGAGCAATCTGGAAAGATCCAAACTGCGATGCTTATTGCTGCTGCATTGGTAGAAGGTGTTGCTTTTGCTGCGTTGTTCGCATCATAAGCCCCAAACAAAACTAAAACATTGTTGCAACGGTTGGTTGCAACAATGTTTAATTTAAAAATTTAAAAAACTTAATCTAACTATATAATGGAATTACTTCATCAGTTTTCATCAGGATTATTTATCATTCAGACGATCATTTTCTTGATCTTACTTTTTGTATTAGGAAAGTTTGCCTGGAAACCAATTCTTAAATCAATAGACGAGAGAGAAACATCTATTATCGATGCTCTTAATCAAGCTAAATTGGCTAAACAAGAAATGGCACAGTTGAAAGAAGATAACGAAAGAATCCTTCGTGAGGCTAGAGCTGAAAGAGATGGTATCTTGAAAGAAGCTAGAGATATGAAAGATAAGATCGTAAATCAAGCTAAGGACAGCGCTAAAGTTGAAGGCGAAAAAATGATCGAAGCAGCTAGACAATCTATCCAGACTGAGAAAAATGCTGCTATGGCAGACATCAAAACTCAGATCGGAACTTTGTCTGTAAGCATCGCTGAAAATATCCTTAAAGAGAAATTGGACAACGATGGCGCGCAGAACGCTTTGGTAGAAAATATTCTTAACAAATCTAACCTTAACTAATCAGGATGTTAACATCTAAAGTAGCTAAAAGATACGCTCAAGGTCTATTGGATTTCACGCAGGAGTCTGGTAACACAGATGCTGTTTTCGGTGAGATGAAGGATATTGTGAAAATCATGTCTTCTTCCAAAGAACTGAATCAGTTTGTGAATACGCCGATCATTGATGCAAAAAAGAAAGAAGCGATCGCTTTGGAGATCTTCAAAGATTTCTCTCCGGTTTCGAAGAACATCATCAGATTGGTCATCAAACAAGGCAGAGAATCTCAGCTTAGAAATATCGCTCAGGAATTCATCAATAAAGTAGAAGACATCAAAGGTACGCAGCGTATCTCTTTGGTAACAGCTTCTCCTTTGTCGCAAGAAAATATTCAGAAGATCATTACGGATTCCAAAATGGTAAATATTTCCAACTATGACTTGGAGACGATTGTAAAACCAGAGATCTTGGGAGGTTATATCCTAAGAGTGGGAGATCAGCAGATCGATGCATCAGTAAGAACAAAACTGGGCAATATTAAAAAAGAATTTCAACTTAATTAAGAAAAAACAACCATATAATGGCAGAAATAAATCCGGCAGAAGTATCAGCGATACTGAAGCAGCAATTAGCAAATTTCGATACTCAATCTAACGTAGAAGAAGTTGGAACTGTATTAACCATCGGTGATGGTATTGCCCGTGTTTACGGTTTGGAAAATGTGCAGTACGGAGAATTGGTAAGATTCCAAGCTGGTGTAGAAGGTATCGTACTTAACCTTGAAGAAGATAACGTTGGGGTTGCACTTCTTGGTGAATCCAAATTGGTAAAAGAAGGTGATACTGTAAAAAGAACAAACAGAATCTCTTCCATCAAAGTTGGTGAAGGAATGCTTGGTAGAGTTGTAGACACTCTAGGTAATCCTATCGATGGAAAAGGACCTATCCAAGGAGAACTTTACGAAATGCCATTGGAAAGAAAAGCGCCGGGAGTTATCTTCCGTCAGCCGGTAACAGAGCCACTTCAAACTGGTATCGTTGCTATCGACTCTATGATCCCTGTAGGAAGAGGACAAAGAGAGTTGATCATTGGTGATAGACAAACAGGTAAGACAGTTGTGGCTATCGATACCATTATCAATCAAAAAGAATTTTATGATGCTGGGCAACCAGTATATTGTATATATGTTGCAATTGGGCAAAAAGCTTCAACTGTAGCACAAATCGTTAAGACGTTAGAGGACAAAGGTGCTTTGGCTTACACGGTGATCGTTGCGGCTAACGCTTCTGACCCGGTTCCAATGCAGGTTTATTCTGCAATGGCTGGTGCATCTATCGGTGAGTATTTCAGAGATACTGGTCGTGCCGCTTTGATCGTTTATGATGATCTTTCAAAACAAGCGGTTGCTTACCGTGAGCTTTCTCTACTATTGAGAAGACCACCGGGACGTGAGGCTTATCCAGGTGACGTTTTCTACCTTCACTCCAGACTATTGGAAAGAGCAGCAAAAGTAATTGCTGATGACACGATCGCTTCTCAAATGAACGATTTGCCAGAATCTCTAAGACCGATCGTAAAAGGTGGCGGATCTTTGACAGCACTTCCAATTATCGAAACTCAGGCTGGTGACGTTTCTGCTTATATCCCAACAAACGTAATCTCTATTACAGATGGTCAGATTTTCTTGGAGACAGATCTTTTCAACTCAGGAGTTCGTCCGGCGATCAACGTTGGTATCTCTGTATCCAGAGTTGGTGGTAATGCACAGATCAAATCAATGAAAAAAGTTTCTGGTACATTAAAACTTGACCAGGCTCAATATAAAGAATTGGAAGCGTTTGCTAAATTCGGTTCTGATTTGGATGCTGCTACAATGGCAGTGATCTCAAAAGGAGAAAGAAACGTGGAGCTTTTGAAGCAACCGGTGAACTCTCCACTTCCGGTAGAAAACCAAGTAGCGATGATCTACGCAGGAACTGAGAATCTATTGAGAAATATCCCTATCAAGAAGGTGAAAGAATTCCAGGTAGAATATGTGGATTTCTTGAAAAACAAACATCCAGAAGTAATGGCAGCTCTTAAATCCGGAAAAATTGATGATCAATTGACTGGCGTTTTGAAGCAAGTAGCGACAGAACTTTCTGCGAAATACAACTAAAATTAATTCAAAATTCGGAATTCAAAGTTCAAGATTTTGAATTCGGAATATTAAATTTTGAATCCTTAGAATGGCAAACTTAAAAGAAATACGAGGCAGGATTACATCTATATCTTCTACGATGCAGATCACAAGCGCTATGAAGATGGTTTCCGCTGCGAAACTAAAGAAAGCGCAAGATGCGATCGTAATGCTAAGACCTTATTCTGAAAAACTTCAGGAGATCATACAGAATGTAAGTGCGGCGTCTGATGCAGAGAACATCTCGGAATTTGCATTGGAAAGAGAAGTGAAAAAAGTACTTTTCATCACCGTGACTTCCAACAGAGGTTTGGCTGGAGCTTTCAACTCATCTGTGATCAAAGAACTTAACATCCAGTTTTCTGCAAACGAAAACACGGAGATCGAAGTTTTGACAGTAGGTAAAAAAGCCTTCGATGCGGTGAGAAGAAACAAAACAGTTTACGAAAACCACAGTTCACTTTTCGACAATCTTTCTTTCGATCACGTTTCAAATATGACGGAGAAAGTAATGTCAGACTTCAAAGCGGGCAAATTTGATAAAGTCTATGTTGTTTACAACAAGTTTATCAATGCGGCAACGCAGGAGGTAGTGACAGAGCAGGTTTTGCCAATTTCATCAGCAACAGAAGAGAAAGCTGGTTCAGCAGATATCAATGTAGATTATATCTTCGAGCCGGGCAGAAAAGAGATTCTGGATGTTTTGATCCCAAAATCAATCAAGACTCAGATCTTCAAAGCCATTCTGGATTCCGTAGCATCAGAACACGGTGCAAGGATGACAGCAATGCACAAGGCGACCGACAATGCAGACGCACTTAGAAGTGACCTGAAGATCTTCTACAACAAAGCAAGACAGGCAGCCATCACCAACGAAATATTAGAAATTGTTTCCGGAGCAGAAGCGCTCAAGAACAGTTAATAAAGATAAAGTTAAAGTTAGTAGTTAGTTATAAAAAGCATTGAGGGTCAAACTTCAGTGCTTTTTATTATTTAGGACAGTTTGTACCAATTCAATTATTTTATTTGGGAAGCTATTTAGACATTCGTCGAAACCTATTTATTGTTTTTTATGGCAGCTTTTCCGCCTTCCGTTCCCGCTTTTTTTGCCCACGCTTTTCCAACTCCAAAAAAGAGCTCCACTCAAGTCGGGCTGCAGCTTCCAGATAAAACGAGCTTTCAATCAAAAAAAGACATTTTGCTTGTAAAAATTCCCATCCTCTGGAGGGGATTCAAAAATTCGAAGAATTTTTGACGGGGTGGTTTATCTCACTACTAACATCTAATTACCAAGTTAAAAAAAATATCTATCTTTGCACAGATTGTATATACAACATTAAATGGATTCTGATAGTTTAGTCAAACTTCTTATAGCATTATTTCTAGTTCTTCTGAATGGCTTCTTTGTAGCCGCCGAATTTTCGATAGTAAAAGTACGTTATTCCCAAATCCAGATCAAAGCGGCTGAAGGGAATGCAGTGGCCAAACAAGCCGAAAACATCATCAAGAATCTTGATGCCTATCTCTCAGCAACACAGTTGGGGATCACACTCGCTTCCCTTGCCTTAGGTTGGGTAGGAGAGAGTGCCTTGCATCACATCATCGAAGCAACTTTCCATTCTTTGAACATAGAATTGGCAGCAGCAACTGTAACCACCATTTCTGTCGTTTGTAGTTTCTTGCTGATCACGATCATGCACATCGTCTTCGGAGAATTGGTACCTAAATCAATTGCCATCAGAAAGTCAGAAGCGACGACGCTATTCATCGCTTATCCATTGCACGTTTTTTATAATGTCTTCCGACCATTTATCTGGTTGATGAACTCATTATCCAACGCGTTCCTGAAATTAATCAAAATATTTCCAGCTTCGGAACACGATATTCACTCGACAGAGGAATTGCAATTGTTGGTAAAACAATCGGCTGACAGCGGCGAAATTGAAGAAGAAAACTACGAGATCATCAAAAATGCATTCGATTTTACAGATCACAATGCAAAGCAGATCATGATCACCAGACAGAATATCTCGTCCATCGATATCAATGATGATCCGGAAGATATCATCAACCAAATTATGGAAAGCGGTTATTCGCGAATTCCTGTTTACGAAGGTTCGATTGATAATATTATCGGGATTTTCTACACGAAGGAGATCATTAGAGAATATATCAAAAGCAAAGGACAAGTTTCTCACGAAAGTCTGAGAGGCTTTATGAGAGAAGCATTCTTTGTGGTCGGCAGCAAGAAAATATCAGACCTTCTGAAAGTTTTCCAATTGAAGAAACAACATTTGGCAATCGTGATCGATGAATTCGGAGGAACCGAAGGAATCATTACACTTGAAGATATTCTGGAAGAATTGGTTGGAGAGATCCAAGATGAGGAAGACGAGGAAGAAAAGATCGTAGACAAGGTGGGCGAAAATATCTATTGGGTAAAAGCAACGCAACCATTGGACGAGATCAATGAGCAGCTTCCGAAGAATATTCCGCCATCTGAAGAAGGAGAATATAATACGCTTGCAGGCTTTATCTTGAACGAATTGCAGGATATACCAGAAGAAAATCAAGAATTCGATTATGGTAATTACCATTTCAAGATCTTGAAAATGCAAAACAAAAGTGTTGAATTGGTAGAGCTTTTATACGACAAACCATTTTTGGAAGATATAACAGACGAGATCACTGAATAAAAAAATCAACGTTATGAAAATCTATAATAACAGATCTTATGACGAACCAAAACGCCAGTACGAAGAAGAAGTAGCGGTTTTGGAGATGGAAGACGAAGTCTATAAAATTGTCCTCCACAACGACGACGTCAACACCTTTGATTTCGTGATCGAATGTTTGATCGAGATCTGTGAACACACTTTGGAACAGGCAGAACAATGTACAATGCTCGTTCATTACAAAGGAAAATGCACCGTAAAAACAGGCGCTTTGGAAAAATTAAAACCAATGCATCAGGCATTATTAGATAAAGGTCTTAGTTCCGAAATAGTATAAATTAAAACGATTGCTTTGGCGGTCGTTTTTTTGTTTTAATTAAACTTCTGCCTTGGCAAATTAATCTCGTGTGCCTGTGGATAAGGTTTTCGGGACGTCATACTGACATCTTCTCTGATTTGCTTGTGGACATCGTACTGCTTTTCCTTGTCATAAGCGTAGCGTGGGTCAGGAATCATCGGCATCTTTGCCATTTTATGAATCGTGATGGTCGGAAAATGATAATCCACTTCCACGGTTCCCAGCAAAAGATAACAGCCGCCACCTTGAAATTGATATTTTTCCAAACTGTCCGGAAAATGAGCGGTATCAAAATAATCACCATTCACATCAACCCAAGTTCCGAAAAACATTGCGCCTTTTTTCGTGGGAACGTGTTTTCTGGAAATCAAATATGCTAACATTTTCACTTGGCTTTTATGAAACTTCAGCAAATCTTTTACAAAAACATTGCCTCTAAATTTGGTTTGTAACAAGTCAAATGGACTGCACGAAACAGGAAATCCGATGATTTCAACTTCATCAAAAGCATCTTCAAACTGTTCTCGTTTCAGTTCAGGAAGTTTAAAGTCATTGGCCGGTTCATCGAAAAGAGCAATATTTCTATTTTCTACTTTATAATTGATTAACAACAATCTCGCTTCCACCAAAAGTTCGTTTTTAGGCTTTCCCGTAAATCTGAAAGCACCAATGAAAATCAAGATTTGAATGGTTTCAATCCCAATCGGAATGCGCTTGATGAAGTTTTCCAGAGATTTGTAATCGCCGTTTTTCTCCCGTTCTTCAGAAATGATTTGAGCGATTTTAGTTTCCAGCGATTGCAAAACCATAAAACCCAGATAGATTTCTTTTCCTTTCAAAATCGTCTGATATTCGCTGTTGTTCACGCAAGGATTTTGGACATCAGCACCAGACATTCTCGCTTCGTGTATGTAAACTTCCGTCCGATAAAAACCACCTTGATTATTGATGACCGAAACCATAAATTCCAACGGATAATAGACCTTCAAATACAAACTCTGGTAACTTTCCACTGCATAAGAAGCCGAGTGCGCCTTACAAAAAGAATAGCCTGCAAAAGATTGAATTTGCCGGAAAGCTTCCGTCGTCATTTGCTCGGAATGTCCTTCTCTTTTACAGGATTCAAAAAAGTTGACTTTAACTTCATTTAATTTCTGAATTGAACGTTCCTTTCCACTCATCGCCCGTCTCAAAATGTCACCATCCGCGTGAGAAAGTCCCCCAAAATATTGGGCAATCTTAATCACATCCTCCTGATAGACCATAATGCCATAAGTTTCTTTAAGGTTTTCCTCAAAGACTGGATGAAAATATTCGAACTGATTCGGATGGTTGTGCCGGAAAATATATTCCCGCATCATTCCACTTTGCGCCACGCCGGGTCGAATGATGGAGGAAGCGGCCACCAAAGTTCTGTAATTGTCACATTTCAATCTTCTCAGCAGTCCACGCATTGCCGGACTTTCGATATAAAAACAGCCGATTGTTTTGCCAATCGCTAAATATTCATTGCAAACAGATTCGTCCTTAGAAATAGAAGTGTCCCGAATGTCAATCTCAATGCCTCTGTTTTTTTTGATTAATTCTACGGTGTCATTGATGGTTCCCAAACCGCGTTGAGAAAGGATGTCAAACTTTTCCAGACCAATATCTTCTGCAACATTCATATCAAACTGAGCAATTGGAAATCCTTTTGGAGGCATTTCCAAAGCTGTGTAAGTTGTGATGGGTTCTTCAGAAATCAAAATTCCGCAAGCGTGCATACTTCGTTGGTTCGGGAATTTTTCCATTAATTGTCCATATTCTTGCACCAACTTTACAATCGAGTTTCGGTCGTGATATTCCATCGATTTACCAGCCAGATTGTCAAGCTCTTCTTTGGGCAAACCAAACGCTTTCCCCACTTCCCGAAAAATCGATTTATATTTAAATTTAACATCGGTTCCGCAAAAAGCAACTTTATCTTTTCCGTAGGTGTCAAAAATATATTGGATGATTGCATCTCGGTTTTGCCAACTCCAGTCGATATCGAAATCTGGTGGAGAAGTTCGGTTCAGATTTAGAAATCTTTCAAAATACAGGTCCAGTTCTATCGGACAAATATCTGTAATTTCAAGGCAATAACTGACGATGGAATTGGCGCCACTTCCTCGCCCGACGTGCATAAAACCCATTCGGTTGCTGTATTGAATGATGTCCCAGGTAATCAGAAAATACGCCGAAAATTTGAGTTCACCAATCACCTTGAGTTCTTTTTCAACTCTGGTTCTGGCAACTTCATCATTTGCGCCATATCGTTTTTCCAATCCCGAATAAGCAAGCTCGCTCAACAATTTCATATCCTCTTCCAGAGATTCTTTAAAATATTTTTTATTCTTATTTTCAGTGCTTCGCGGTTCTTTATATGTAAATTCAAAACTACATTCAGCGAGAATTTTTTTTGTGTTGTTAATGATTTCAGGATATTGTTCGAATGATTTTATCAAATCGATTTCCGGTTTGAAATGTTCCGATTTTCTGCAAATCTCATCATTAGAAAGTTTTGAAATCAAAGTATTTCCGTCAATCGCTCTTAGGATTCGGTGAAGATTATATTCCTTTTTCGTGCTGAAAGTGACAGGCTGAAGAACAACCATTTTGTTGATTTTATCTTTAAATTCCGGTCGAATCAACAGATTCAATTCCTCTTCTCGGATTCCGATGAATTCATTTTCTTTTAGAGTTTCAGGAATATTTTGAATTGGATAAATGACAAATACTTGATTGTAATTCGGTGCCGTTTCAGAAAGTTCAACGCCGTCGCAATTATGTTCAGTTAAAATCTTATTCACTTCTCCAATTCCGCTGAATTCCTTTGCAATTGCAATGTAAAGTAGTCGATTTTCTTTTCTCACTTCAATGCCTGCAATTGGTTTTATTCCAACATTTTTACATTCTTTTTTGAAATCATAAATGGCGGTCACCGTATTAATATCGCTCAAAACCAATGTTTTGATTCCAAGTTCGGAAGCTTGCTCTACCAGATTTTGAACCGATAAAGTGCCGTAGCGAAGACTATGATAAGAATGACAGTTGAGATACATTTAATTGAAGTTTTAAAAAATTATTTACCAAAATCATAACCGGACGCTCGTCCAAGCGCGTCTTTTCCGAATCGGTTTTTTAGATAATCCATCGTCTGGTAAAGGCTCATTTGTTCCTCAGTATCTTCGAAAAGATTCATCTGATGATTGCCGTGAACCAAATCTGTGAAGCGCAAACCAACGAGTCTGATTCGCATTCTCCTCGTATAAACTTTGTTGAAAAGTTCAAGCGCCACTCTGGACAACGTGTGGTCGGCAGACGTGTAAGCGATTTTATGTTGCTTCGTTTCCGTATCAAAATTGGAATATCGGATTTTGATAACGACCGTGGAAGTCAGCCATTTTTCTTGTCTCAATTGGTAGGCTAATTTTTCCGCCATTCCAGAAATCAACCTTTTTATTTCCAAAACGTCAATGGAATCGGTTACAAAAGTCCGTTCTGAAGAAATTGATTTTTTTTCGGAGTAGGGAACGACGGGATTTTCATCAATGCCATTTGCTTTTTTCCAAAGTTCTTTTCCGTTCGCGCCAATCATTTGTTGAAGGACTAAAACGGGCATTTCGGAAAGGGTGTGAATGGTTCGTACGCCAATTCTCGAAAGAAGCTGAAATGTTTTATCACCAACCATCGGGATTTTTTTAACAGATAAAGGATTTAAAAAAGGCTGTACTTCTGTTTCCCTGATTTGAAATTTTCCTTCGGGTTTAGATTCTCCGGTTCCGATTTTTGAAACGGTTTTGTTATTGGATAAAGCAAAACTTATCGGAAGCCCGGTTTCCTTTTTTACAGCTGATGCAATTTCTTGAGTCCATTGATAACAGCCAAAAAATTTGTCCATTCCGGTCAGGTCGAGATAAAATTCATCGATGCTCGCTTTTTCCATCAACGGTACTTTATCCTGAATCACTTCGGTTACCAAATGAGACATTTTAGAAAAATTCTCATAATCGCCTTTGACTACTTTTGCATCTGGGCAAAGTCTGAGTGCCATTCTAATCGGCATTGCAGAACGCACCCCAAATTTTCGCGCTTCATACGAGCAAGAAGCCACCACGCCACGGTCGCCACCACCGATTATCAGAGGGATTCCGTTGAGTTCTGAGTGGTTCAGTCTTTCGCAGGACACAAAAAATGTATCTAAATCCATATGTACAATTGCTCGATTCACGTGACAAAATTAGTTACATTTTAAAACAAAATGATTATATTTGTTGTTACAAATTATAACAATGTCAATTTTTTCAGATAACATCAGGTTTTTAAGAGCTAAGAAAATGACGACTCAACAGGAGTTGGCAGATACCTTAATTATCACAAGGTCACGGTACGTTTCTTATGAAGATGGCCGTTCGGAACCGCCGTATGACGTGCTTATCACGATGTCAAAATTCTTCCACATCAGCATCGATTTGCTTTTGACCGTGGACATCCGGAAATATCCTTTGGAAGAAATGATGAATCTTCCCGATAACAGAATTGTCCTTCCAATTATCGTTGATGAATCAGGAAATAACAGCATCGAAATCATTCCTCAAAAAGCATCGATGGGCTATTTGTCAGGTTACAGCGACCCGGAATATATCGAAAGTCTTCAAAGGATTTCATTGCCATTTTTGACGAATGGAAAATATAGGGCTTTCCCTACGC
Organism: Chryseobacterium sp. KACC 21268; assembly: GCA_028736075.1. Classification (NCBI taxonomy): domain Bacteria; kingdom Pseudomonadati; phylum Bacteroidota; class Flavobacteriia; order Flavobacteriales; family Weeksellaceae; genus Chryseobacterium; species Chryseobacterium sp. KACC 21268. The sequence goes on along the minus strand of CP117875.1, from coordinate 3,885,213 downwards.
AAGGTGATTCTATGCCTCCTTTCAAAGATGGTTCGTTCATCATCGGGAAATATGTGGAAGATATTGAGGATTTGAAAATCAATAAAAGTTACATTTTCGTGACTTTAAATGACGGGATTTCCTATAAACGATTCAAAGGTCAAAAGAAAAAAGCCATCGAGGTTTCGGCGGACAATTCTTTTTACAAACCTTATGAGATTCCGTTGAGTGAGATTGTGGAAATCTGGCAATATGCGTCGGGGATTTTTCCTGAGGATTTTGAACCCGATAATTTTGATAATTATAATTTGAAAGATATGTTTTTGGAAATCCGAAAAGATATCAAAGCGTTGGACAACAAGGTTTCGAATTCCAAATAAATTTTAAAAATGTACAGTACAGATATGCAACTCAGTTTGTTTGATGCAGGCGAATATTACCAATTTCCGACCGAGTTATTGGATTATACCGAACATTTTTTGTCTGAGGAAAGAGCAACGGAAATTGAAAAGATACTCATAGAAACGGTTCCGTGGAAACAGAGAACGCAAAAAATGTTTGACAGAGAAGTTTTGACGCCACGACTGACTGCTTGGTACGGCGACGATGAAAAATCTTATCATTTGGGAGGCAATGAATTCAGTGTGAATGCGTGGACGCCGGAACTTTTAGGTTTGAAATATAAAATTCAGAAATTGACTGGTCATCAATTCAATTCTGTCTTGCTTAATTTCTACAGAGACGGAAACGATTCTGTAGCTTGGCATCGCGACAAGGAAAGTGAATTGGGAAATCGCCCTGTGATTGCATCGGTCAGTTTCGGGCAAGTGAGGAATTTTGATTTTCGAAAGAAGGACAATCATCAGAACAAATATACGTTGCCACTTCAGCACGGCTCATTGCTCATTATGAAAGGTGATTTGCAAACCAATTGGGAGCATCGGATTCCCAAATCCGCCAGACCAATGAAACCTCGGATTAATCTGACCTTTCGTAATATTCGGGAATTGTAAAGTTTAAACCACAAAAGTCACAAAAGATAAACTTTAAAAAATATTTTTAGAAAAGAGCAAAAAGATAACTTAGAATAGTTACACTTTTTTGAACTTTTCAAGACTTAAAAAATGCAATAACTTTTGTGACTTTTGTGGTTTTATATAAAAATAAAAAAAGGTTCCTAAAGGAATTCCAAACAAAAAACCGATTGAAATCACAATCGGTTTTTTTATTTAGAATTTCACATTGAAGATTTTTTCTTCGCCATTTCGTTTGACTGTCACAGAATGTTCCTCGCCGGCATTCACTTTTGAGAGACAATCCATATAAGAATAGACTTCTTTCACCTCACATTTTCCAATTTTTGTCAGAACATCACCTTGCAGGATTCCAGCATTGGCAGCCGGTCTGTTGTCGATGACGCCATCGATGCCCATTCCGTCTTTGCTGTCGGCGTAATTTGGCATAATTCCCAAACTCACTTTGTATTTCGGAACCGATTTGCTCGCTGCAACTTTGGTTTTCACAAACGGAATTTCTTTTTCATTTCCCAAAGCATTCGCCAAATCAAAAACATAATTTGCAATCACCGTTCCGCCTGGATAATTGATTTTATCTGAATCATCTGTCGGTTTATGATAGTCGTTGTGCGTGCCTGTGAAAAGGAAAAGAACCGGAATGTCTTTCAAATAAAAAGAAGTATGGTCACTTGGACCAACGCCGGATTCGTCCAACGCTAGATTGAAACCTTCAGGCTTATATTTTTTCACCAATCCGGGTAGGATAGGAGAGGTTCCAACGCCACCGACAGTTAGGTCTTTGTTGTTATTAAGTCGCCCAACCATATCCATATTAATCATAAAAATGGTATTTGGATAAGTGGTTTTAATTGTTTCTGCAAGTTTCTTAGAACCCATCAATCCATCTTCTTCGCCCGAGAATAATGCGAAAACGTAATTTGCATTTTCCTTCGTTTTATTTTGAGAAAACATTCTTGCTAATTCCAAAACAGCGGCTGTTCCAGAAGCGTTATCATCCGCACCGTTGTGGATTTGTCCGGTAAAGTAGAATTGTGATGTTCATTAAGACCCAAATGGTCGTAATGTGCACCGATGACAATGGTTTTATCAGCCTTGTTGTCCAGAACTGCAATCACGTTTTTACCTTTTACAGGTGTCGAAGTTTGGTCGTCGTGTGGATTTAGTTTGACGCTGTATTCAAAATTTTGGATGAAATCTTTTCCTTCATAAGGCTTCAATCCTAATTTTTTAAGCTCGGCGGAAAGATAGTTGGCTGCTTTTGTTTCGCCTTCAGAACCAGTTAATCGGCCTTGCAATTCATCAGAAGCTAGGTAAATAATATGTTTTTCTAGGTTACTTTCGTTGGCGTGTTCAACTTGTGCTTTTTCTTGAGCAAAATATAAAACAGAAATTCCGAGCAGGGAAAGTGTAGTTAGTTTTTTGAAATAAGTTTTTGATAAAAACATTTGTTCTAATTTTTATTAAGAACAAATCTAAGCATAAAAAATAAGCCTTAAATAATAAGGCTTATGATTTTTGTTATGGGAATTTTTCGAAATTATTTCATCGAATAACTTTCAAGATGTTGCTCAAAGTTATAAGTTCCATCAAATGTGTGGCAAATGGATTTAACCAGACCAACGCCCGCTTTGTAATTATTTTCCTGCATTTTAGGAATCATATTGGGGAATTGGGATTTTGGCGTGAATTGTCCGTTGTATGGGATTACTTCGTATGTTTGGTCATTAATTATAACATTTGTTTTTGGATATAGTTTATAAACAATGTCGCCATAATAACTATTATCTGTATAGGAATAATCGTTGTCATTACCAGAGTGTTTCACATATTCTACAGCGTCTGAGGAATTTCCCTGGTCAAAATGATAAGAACTAAGACTTACCAGATGCCCTTTGTCATTCACCCTCCAATAACTATAACTAACTGTTCTATTGGGAGAGTAGTTAGGTGGTCTTCTATTGATGTTTTCAACTTTGAAATAGTTTTTACCATTAAGTGTTGCTGTTGAAACTATTTTAACCGAATCAACTTCGCCGTTTGGTTTGAGTTCGGAAGTGAAGTCTTGTCTGTCATACGTTTTGTAAACCCACTCATTACCTACTTTCAAATTAAAAAATGGTGTTTCGGTAGTTTCATCTTCAATGCTTTCTGTTCGTGTACAAGAACTCAGAAGAATTAATACAGCCAAAAAGGCAAATACATTTGTTTTCATAGTTAAGTTATTTAGAATTTAATAATTTAACGTGGATATTCAACTAATTATTTCATAAAAACTAAAAAATCCTAAGATAATTCTCAGGATTTGTGATGTTGTGTCAATTATGATTTAATCTATAATAATCTTCTTGGTCACTTTTTCATTGTCAATAGTGATTGTTCCAAGATAAACGCCAGGTTTCAAATGCGAAATATCAATTTGATGCGCATTGTTTTTATTAATCAAAATTTGACTTCCACTCATATCGGTCAGTTCAAATGTAAAAGCTTTTGAAGGATTCTCCATTTTAAGATTCAAAGTATTCTTAGCAGGATTTGGATAGAATTCCACAGACTTCAATATTTTGGAAAGCGAAATATCTTCCACAGCCAAAATGGAGGTAGAAGCTACAGCGAAATGCTGGATTGCACCAACCGCAGCTTTGCCAACATTGAAAACATAAACAGGATCCATATTGACATAAAGGTCATTTGCTGTGTGGACATAGGGATTGCTGTAGCCGCCTTCGTATTCCCAATAACCTGTGATGATCTCACCATTTTGTTGAAAGGGAACGTAGTCTGTGCTTTCTGCCGGATCAAAATCTACACCTAGCGGGGAATATAATGTGGTGCAGTTTGCCAGCTCCTGAACCGCTATTGCAGCTGCAGTATTGTTGCTGTTTGGCGCACTTTGGTCTTTGTCGTGATAAAGTTTTGTGTTCGCTTTTGTTGCCAATCCGCCAACCTGATCTAGGTTCACCACCACTTTGATGTCCATTTTAGGACTGGTTCCGTTCACGATTTCGGAAACATATCTGGAGCTTCCCAAAAGTCCTTGCTCCTCACCAGAAAAATGAATGAACTTGATAGAATATTCTGTGGGAACATCTTTCAAAATCCTGGCGATTTCCAAAATGATGGATGTTCCGCTTCCGTTGTCATTTGTTCCAGGTCCATTAATGGAATCGAAATGTCCACAAACGATCACAAACTTATTTGGATACAGCGTTCCAGTTTTGGTTACAATAAAGTTTTTGGACGACAATCCGTTGGCTGTCCAAGAATGCTCTTGGAAATTCGTAGTGTTGTAACCGAAAGAAGTGTATTTGTTTTTGATCCAATTGAAGGCATTGGTGTTCTGTGTCGTTCCAGTTTTCTTCACGCCTAAAGCTTCAAACTCCTGCAGATAGGTGTTTACGTTGCTTTGAGAAACCTGATTTGCTCTATTCTGATAAGCTTGAATGAAAGTTTGCGCTTCTGCGAAATGTATAGTTGCTAATAAAACTAATGAACTAATATATTTTCTGAACATTATTAAGATAATTTTCAGCAAAAATAGAAAAATCCTGAGATAATTCTCAGGATTTTATATTGATAACAAAGATTTGTAATTATTTTACTTGATCTACAACAGCTTTGAAAGCTTCTGGATAGTTCATTGCAAGGTCTGCAAGCACTTTTCTGTTTAGCTCGATGTTGTTTTTCTTAAGAGCTCCCATAAACTGAGAGTAAGTCAATCCGTGCTCTCTAGCTCCTGCGTTGATACGCATTACCCAAAGGCTTCTGAAACTTCTTTTTTTCTCTTTTCTACCACGGTAAGCGTAAGACATTGCTTTCTCTACCGCATTTTTTGCTACAGTCCAAACGTTCTTTCTTCTACCGAAAAAACCTTTAGCCTTTTTTAAAACTTTTTTTCTACGCGCTCTAGACGCTACAGAATTTACTGATCTTGGCATAATTTAAATTGTTTTTTTGAAAAGGGCGGAACTAATTGAATAGAACTCTTAGGGGCACCGTTTCAGGGTTAATTTTTGAATTGTTTTAATTCTTATAAACCGAAATGATTTATAAAAACTACTTTAACGCTAATTGACGTAGTACACTTTTCTTGTCCACTTCTGCAACGTAAGAAGTTTGCGTTAGATTTCTCTTTTGCTTAGTTTCTTTCTTTGTCAAGATGTGGCTTTTGAAAGCACCTTTTCTTTTGATCTTTCCGGTTCCGGTAAGAGCAAAACGCTTTTTAGCACCTGATTTCGTTTTTAATTTTGGCATTGTTTTGCTTTTTATGTTTTGTTATCAATATCTATTTTTATTATTAATGAATATCTCCACTAATAATAGTTTGCAAAATTACAAAAAAATTCTGAAACTGTGGCGGTAAAATCTGTGTTTGATTTTATTAATTCAAAATGCAAAAAACCTCAAAAACTAATTTGAGGTTTTATATATCAATTGAATGGTATCAATATTATTTAGCAGGCTTTTTAGGGCTCATCATCATGATCATTCTTTTTCCTTCAAGCTTAGGAAGCTGGTCTACTTTCCCCACGTGCTCCAAATCCTGGGCAAGTTTCAAAAGAAGGATCTCTCCTTGGTCTTTGAAGATGATAGAACGACCTTTGAAGAAAACATAGGTTTTCAGTTTTGAACCTTCTTCCAAGAATTTCTCAGCGTGCTTTTTCTTGAAGTCATAATCGTGGTCATCGGTCTGAGGACCAAATCTGATTTCTTTTACAACTACTTTTATCTGCTTCGCTTTTAGCTCCTTGGTTTTTTTCTTTTGCTCGTACAAGAATTTTTTATAATCAAGGATACGAGAAATGTAAGGCTCAGCTTTGTCAGAAATTACCACAAGGTCAAGCTCTTGCTCTCTTGCAATTTCTAAAGCTTTTGATAACGGATAAACGCCTGGTTCTACGTTGTCACCAACAAGACGTACTTCGTTTGCACGAATTTTTCCGTTGATTTGATGGAGGTCTTCTTGGACTGGACGTCTCATCGGGCCTCTGCTGTTGTTTCTTTTTAGTGCTATGGTTTTAAATTTTAAAATTAATAATTTGTTGTCAGCTTATTGGTTTGCTCCCAATTCAAATGCCGGTTTTGCCTGCTCTTTGAAATAAGAGATGAAGTCTTCTACTTTCATTTCTCCCAAATCGCCTTCGCCTCTTCTTCTTACAGAAATTGTGCCGTTGTTTTCTTCGTTCTCACCTACAATAAGCATAAATGGTAACTTTTTCAATTCGGCATCACGGATTTTCTTACCCGTTTTTTCGTTTCTGTCGTCTATCAATCCGCAAATATCGTGAATTTCCAATGATTCTGAAACTTTTTTTGCATAATCTGAATATTTTTCACTGATTGGCAAAATAGTAAACTGTTCCGGACTCAACCAAAGTGGGAAATCGCCCGCTGTATTTTCAATCAATATCGCAATGAATCGCTCCATAGAACCAAACGGCGCTCTGTGAATCATCACAGGTCTGTGCTTCTCGTTGTCGCTTCCGTTGTACCAAAGGTCAAATCTCTCCGGTAAATTGTAATCTACCTGGATTGTTCCCAACTGCCAGCTTCTTCCCAACGCATCTTTTACCATAAAGTCAAGCTTCGGACCATAGAAAGCCGCTTCGCCATATTCGGTTACAGTTTTCAAGCCTTTTGCTTTTGCAGCGGTTACGATGGCGTTTTCTGCCTTCTCCCAGTTCTCATCGGAACCGATGTATTTTTCTCTGTTTTCTTTGTCTCTTAATGAAATTTGAGCTGTAAAATCAGCAAATCCAAGCGAACCGAAAACATAAAGGACAAGGTCAATCACTTTTTCGAATTCCTGTAACAATTGGTCTGGTGTACAGAAAAGGTGCGCATCATCTTGAGTAAATCCACGAACTCTCGTCAAACCGTGTAATTCTCCAGATTGCTCATATCTGTAAACTGTCCCGAATTCTGCATAACGCTTCGGCAAATCTTTGTAAGACCATTGTTGCGCTTTGTAAATCTCGCAGTGGTGCGGGCAGTTCATTGGTTTTAATAAAAATTCTTCCCCTTCATTCGGTGTTTTGATTGGCTGGAAACTGTCCTCGCCATATTTTTCCCAATGTCCTGAAGTGATATATAATTCTTTAGCTCCAATGTGCGGAGAAATTACGAATTCGTAACCTTGTTTTTTCTGAGCTTTGGAAAGGAATTCTTCTAATTTTTTTCTAAGCGCAGCACCTTTTGGCAACCAAAGTGGAAGTCCGGCACCAACTTTTTCTGAGAATGCAAAAATCCCCAATTCTTTACCTAGTTTTCTGTGGTCTCTTCTTTTTGCTTCTTCAAGTCTTTCAAGATATTCTGTCAGCTCTTTTTGTTTAGGGAAAGAAACGCCGTAAACTCTTGTCAGCTGTGGATTTTTCTCGTCACCTCTCCAGTAAGCGCCAGCTGCGTTCAATATTTTTACAGCTTTTACGATTCCTGTTGATGGGATGTGTCCACCTCTACAAAGGTCTGTAAAGTTATCGTGTGTCACGAAAGTGATTTCGCCATCAGGCAGATTTTCAATCAATTCAGTTTTGAAAGGATTGTCTGCATATTCCTTCAATGCGTCAGCTTTGGAAACTTCACGAAGGTTGAAAGTCGAATTTTTCTTAGCATTTTCTAAGATTTTCTTTTCCAACTTTTCGAAATCTTTTTCAGACAAAGGTTCTCCACCGAAATCTACATCATAATAGAATCCATTAGCAATTGCAGGCCCGATTGTCAGCTTAGCTTCTGGATAAAATTCCATAATAGCCTGAGCCAGCAGGTGAGCGGACGAATGCCAGAATGCTTTTTTTCCCATATCGTCATTCCACGTCAGTAGCTGCACTGTAGAATCCTCCGTTATCGTGGTGTCTACTTCTGTCTGTTTTCCGTTTACGACGGCAGAAATGGTGTTTCTTGCCAAACCGTCACTGATACTTTGTGCAACTTGTAGTGGAGTAACTGCTCCTTCATATTCTCTGATGCTGCCATCAGGAAGAGTAATTTTTAGCATTATGACTGAAATTTTTAGGATGCAAAAATAGTGATTTTTTAGAGAAAAAACCGGATTTATTTTAGCTTAACTTTCTCTTTTATAATCTCGATGACGTCCACATTTCTGACTTTAGATTTTACCCAGCCGTGGATGTCGATATAGACGAGCGTTCTTTTGTCGTATCGGTTTTTTTCTGATTCCTGAAGATGTTTTTCGAATTCCTTGAAAGTTGAAAGTTGCGCATTGGAATTTTGGTCATTTATTTTCTTAAAGAAATCGACGATTTTGAAATGCAAATCGCCTGGATTTTTCATCTTTTTCACAAACTTGATTGTGCTCTTTACGAAGTCATCATAATCGTCATCAAAACCAGCTTCGAACTTCGCCATCAGAATCAAAATCCTCGTGTGGAAAAGCAAATCCTCCTGAATATTTCCTTTTGAATTAATGATTTTTAAACCGTATTTGATGGTGTTTTGATATTGTTTACTACCAAAATACATCGATGCGATTTTCAAAAAAAGAATGAGAAAATGATGTTCATCTATTTTGTCCCGATGTTTTTCCATTTTTAATTCCAATTCGGGAATCATCTTTGTGCCACCAAAAAAATCTCCTTTGATAAAATAAAGATTCATTTTGGTGTTATAATAATTAAGGAAAATCAACGACTGCGAATTCTCATTATGAATGAAAGTGTCCGATTTTACAACGCGACTGAACTTGTCAAAACTTTCTTCAATCCTTTTAATATTGCCATACAGAAACAAAATTTTGAACAAATAAGTATTTCCTTTGATGTACCAAACCGGATGATTTTTTATCATTTCAGGATTGTCGTGAAACAATTCTACCCATTGATAGGCGTATTTCAAAGTGTATTTGTAATCCTGCAAAAGCTGATTTTTCCAAACGTGCGCTTTGAAATACCAAAGTTTCTCCGTAAAATTAAGTTTGTTAAGGTCAATTTTTTTGACTTTTTTATCGAATAAATCCAAGATTTTCTCACGGTCTTCGTCATTTTTGATGTAACCGTGTGTCAACATTTCGCTATACAATTTCAAAGAAAGATTGGAAAGTTGAGTGGCGTAACTGTTTTGTTTATTGATTTCGGTCGATTGCAAAATCAATTCGTCTGCTCGTCCATCGATACTTCTTGTAATGAATTGAGATTCAATCACTTTTTCAAGTTCAATGATTTCGGAGGCGATACTTTTTTCATCTAAATCCAATGCAGATTGTTTGGCTTTGTCAAGGATTTTCAAAGCTTGTTTGTAAAGACCTTTTTGATAAAGAATAGTCGCAAAATCAAGCTGTTCCCGCAATTGGATTCTGCTGTTTTGAAGACTGGGATTCAGTCTCAGACTTACCAGGATTTGTTTATACAGATGCGCTTTCAGATTGGAAAGTTGTTGCTTCGATGATATTTTTTTATCAATAATAACTTCCTCACTATATTCTTTCATTTTGTCCAATTCAGAAAAAAGTAACAGAAATTTTGCATCGACGTTAATTCCAAGTCGGTTCACGTACAACTTAAATTGTCGCTTTTCCGACGTCGAAAGTGACTTTATTAGAACAAATAAAAAATCTTTCTGTAATTCTGACATTGTAAATTTAAAATATATAAATAATTGATAATTAACCTTTTGTAGATTATTTTAAAGGAATTGAATATTGTATTTTTTGGAAAGTCTCAATCAGATATCATAAATCAAATTCTACTTTTGAATATCAAAATTAGGTAAAAAACTTTATTATGAATCCGGAAAAAATTGAAATTTTTGATACGACGTTGAGAGATGGTGAGCAGGTTCCCGGATGTAAACTCAATACAGAACAAAAAATAATCATCGCCGAGAAACTCGATTTTCTTGGTGTTGATATTATCGAAGCTGGTTTTCCAATTTCAAGTCCAGGTGATTTCCAGTCTGTACAGGAGATTTCAAAAATCGTAAAATATGCGAAAGTTTGCGGATTGACGAGAGCCAACAAAAAAGATATTGAAGTCGCTGCAGAAGCTCTAAAACATGCGAAAAGACCAAGAATCCACACCGGAATTGGGACATCTGATTCTCATATTAGATTCAAATTCAATTCTACGAGAGAGCAGGTTTTGGAACGTGCAATCGAAGCGGTGAAATATGCAAAGAATTTTGTAGATGATGTTGAGTTCTATGCTGAAGATGCAGGAAGAACTGATAATGATTTCCTTGCTAAAGTCTGTGAAGAAGTAATTAAAGCCGGCGCAACGGTTCTTAATATTCCTGACACAACTGGTTATTGTCTGCCCGAAGAATACGGCCGAAAAATAAAATATCTGAGAGAAAATGTAAAAGATATTGACAAAGCAATCTTGTCTTGCCACTGTCACAATGACCTTGGAATGGCAACAGCAAATTCAATTTCAGGAATCATCAACGGTGCCAGACAAATCGAATGTACGATTAACGGACTTGGCGAACGTGCCGGAAATACGGCTTTGGAAGAAGTCGTGATGATTATAAAACAACATCCTGACCTTAATTTCTTCACCGATATCAACTCCAAAATGCTGAACGAGATGAGTTGTTTGGTTTCAGAAATGATGGGAATGCCGGTTCAACCAAACAAGGCAATCGTTGGTGCGAATGCATTTGCACACAGTTCCGGAATTCATCAGGATGGCGTTATCAAAAATAGAGAAACCTACGAAATCATCGACCCTAGAGAAGTCGGAATCAATGAGTCTTCCATTGTTTTGACCGCAAGAAGTGGACGTTCTGCTTTGGCCTATCGATTCAAAAATATCGGCTTTGATGTGACAAAAGTGGAATTGGACTTTTTGTATCAAGAGTTTTTGAAAATCGCTGATACCAAAAAAGAAGTTAATAATGATGATTTAAGCTTTATGATGAAATCATTTAATCAAAAAATTGGATAGAAAATGAGCCAAAGAAAAACACTATTTGATAAAGTTTGGGATGCACACGTTGTAGAAACCGTTCCAGATGGACCTCAGGTGATTTATATCGACAAACATTTGATTCACGAAGTGACGAGTCCACAGGCTTTTGCGGAATTGGAAGCAAGAGGTTTGGAAGTTTTTCGTCCGAATCAGATTGTGGCGACTGCCGACCACAACGTTCCGACTTTGGGACAGGAATTACCCATCAGAGACGAATTATCGAGAACGCAGGTTCAGCAATTGACAGAAAATTGCGAAAAAAATAACATCGAGTTGTACGGACTTGGTCATCAATATCAGGGAATCGTTCACATCATCGCACCGGAATTGGGAATCACACAACCTGGAATGAGCATTGTTTGTGGCGACAGTCATACTTCAACACACGGCGCTTTTGGTGCCATTGCTTTTGGAATCGGAACAAGTCAAGTCGCACAGGTTTTTGCAAGTCAGTGTTTATTGATGAACAAACCAAAGTCGATGCGGGTTTCTGTAAATGGAAAACTGAATAAAGATGTTCAGCCCAAAGATGTGATTCTCTATATTATTTCGAAAGTCGGCACAGATTCCGGAACGGGATATTTCTGTGAATATGCAGGAAATGTCTTCGAAGAAATGTCGATGGAAGGTAGAATGACAGTTTGTAATATGAGCATCGAAATGGGAGCACGAGGCGGAATGATTGCGCCAGACGAAACTACTTTCAATTATTTAAAAGATAAAACTTTCGCACCAAAAGGAGAAGAATGGACTGAAAAAGTCGAATATTGGAAAACCTTAAAATCCGATTCCGACGCTGTTTTCGATAAGGAATTTGAATTCTTAGCGGAAGATATTCGTCCAATGATAACTTACGGAACAAACCCTGGAATGGGAATTTCCATCGATTCTAAAATTCCGACAGCTCAAAACGAATCCGAGGAAAAAGCTTTGAAATATATGGGACTTGATGCAGGACAATCAACGTCAGACATCAAAGTAAATTATGTGTTCATCGGAAGTTGCACCAACGCAAGGATTGAGGATTTCCGTTCTGCTGCAACTTATGTCAAAGGAAAGCAAAAAGCTGAAAATATTGTGGCTTGGCTGGTTCCGGGTTCACAAAAAGTCGCGAAACAAATCTATGAGGAAGGTTTGGATAAAGTCTTTAACGATGCAGGTTTTCAAATCCGCCAGCCTGGATGCTCCGCTTGTCTCGCAATGAATGATGATAAAATCCCCGAAGGCGAATATTGCGTTTCCACGTCCAACAGAAACTTCGAAGGCCGACAAGGTCAAGGCGCAAGAACACTTTTGGCAAGTCCGTTAACCGCGGCTAAAGTTGCTGTGGAAGGTAGAATCCCTGCTTTTGAAAATCTGAATTAATTAAACACTAGAATTTAAAACATTGAATTTTAAATCTTGAATTAAACGTATGCAAAAATTAGTTTTAATAAAATCTCAGGCCGTTCCGTTGCCGAGCGAAAATATAGATACCGACCAGATTATTCCGGCGCGTTTCCTCAAAAGTATCAGCAAAGAAGGTTTCGGTGAAAATCTTTTCAGAGATTGGCGGTATAATGTTCACACGAATGAACCCAATCCAGATTTTGTTTTAAATAATCCTAAATATTCCGGCGAAATTCTGGTTGCAGGAAATAACTTCGGATGCGGAAGCAGTAGAGAGCACGCGGCTTGGTCGTTGACAGATTATGGATTCAAAGTGGTGGTGTCAAGTTATTTTGCTGATATTTTTAAAGGTAATGCACTTAATAATGGACTTCTTCCAGTGAAAGTTTCTGAGGATTATCTTAAAAATTTAATGGAAACTATTACGCAAAATCCTTCAACTCAAATTACGGTTGATGTCGAAAAACAGACAATTTCATTCAATTACAAAACAGAAAGTTTCGAGTTGGATTCTTACAAAAAAATATGCCTGATAAACGGCTACGACGATATTGATTTTTTAACGAGTAAAAAAGAAGCGATTCAGAAATTTGAACAAAAAACACAGAAAGTATATGAGCAAGAATTATAAAATAGCAGTTTTGCCAGGCGATGGCATCGGTCCGGAAGTGACCAACGAAAGTGTGAAAGTCTTGAAAGTAATTGGTGAAGCCTATCAATACAATTTCCAATTCGATTATGGCGTGATGGGCGCTGAAGCGATTTATCAAACAGGAAATCCTTTGCCAGACGAAACTTTGGAATTATGCAAAAACTCCGATGCTGTTCTATTTGGCGCAATCGGCGACCCGGCTTTTGATAACAATCCTGACGCGAAAGTTCGTCCAGAACAAGGTTTGTTGAAATTAAGAAAAGAATTGGGATTATTCGCCAACATTAGGCCAATCAAAACTTACGCTTCATTAATCAAAAAAAGTCCTTTGAAAAGAGAAATCGTCGAAGGAACGGATATTCAAATCTATCGGGAGTTGATTAGCGGGATTTACTTTGGAGAAAAATTTACTGAGGAAAACGGTGATTACGCTTACGATGTTTGCAAATATTCCAAAGAAGAAATTATAGGAATTGCACATTTAGCTTTTCAAGACGCTCAGAAAAGAAAGAAAAAACTAACCTTGATTGACAAAGCCAACGTTCTAGACACATCCAGACTTTGGAGAAAAATCGTGAAAGAAATTACTTTGGAATATCCAGATGTCAAAGTGGATTTTATGTTCGTAGATAACGCTGCAATGCAGATGATTCTGAATCCAAAACAGTTCGATGTTATTCTGACAGAAAATATGTTTGGCGATATCATTTCCGACGAAGCCAGCGTGATTGGCGGTTCCATCGGTTTATTGCCTTCCGCATCAATTGGGAAGGACAACGCTCTTTTCGAACCTATCCACGGTTCTTATCCTCAAGCGAAAGGAAAAGGAATTGCCAATCCAATCGCTTCCATCCTAAGTGCCGCAATGATGCTCGACCATTTGGAACTGACACAAGCAGCGAATAAATTAAGAGAAAGCGTGGAAAATGCCATCGAAAGCAGATATGTGACGATTGACCTGAATCCAGATATCAATTACTCGACCAGTGAAGTAGGAGATTTCATCGCAGATTACATTCGTTTTTCGGAAAGGTCTTATTATAATCACGAAAATGTTCAATTAGGAAAATCCACAATTGTTTAAAAAAAAATGAGAGCCGAAATTAATTCGGCTCTCATTCAGTAAAATATAAAATTAAAATTCATTCAGTTAGTCTTTTCTGCCTTGAGAATCCATCTCGTCTGACATTCCTTTTTCCGGTCTGTAAGCCGTTCCACGGTCATCTGTGAAGTACAAATCGTTTTTCGCTTTTGCGATGATTCTTGCTCTTGTAGATTCCGGGATTGGATATTCGTTGTGTCTGTCCGGATATTTTTCTGCAAGATATCCTCTCGTTTTTTCTTCCACATCTATCGCGCCGTTTTCGTCCAGGATTTTCTTAGCAGCGTTTGCATCGTCCTCTGTTTCAGCGTAAACCGTGATTCTGTTGCTGTCGATACTTGCATATTCGTAGCGGTCCGTCTCTACAACATCTCTGTCAAACAGCCAGTCAAAAAAACTTGCTTTTCTGTCCGTATCTACTGTTTCAACTTTGTCCAGGGCTTCAATTTCTGCGTTCGCCAGGGAATATTCGTACAAGCCTGCTTCTTCCAGTTTGGTGATAACATCTCTGCTTTCTGCTTCGTTTGGGAAAATCCCGATAATCGTGTAAGACATAATAATATTTTTTTGGTGGTTAAACTTATTTCCCTTACCCAAACAAAAATGATGACACAATCTACTGTCGGACAAAATTTTAACAGTATTTAAGATTTGGGCGCCTTTATCCGCCTTCCGCTCCCAATCTTTTTGCCTTGGCTTTTCCAGCCACAAAAAAGGATTTCCGCTCAAGTCGGGGCGCGCTTCGCCAAGTTGAACATTTCTGCATAAAAAAAACCTTCCAGTTCATCCGAAAGGTTTCCATAGTTTGATTTATTTTAAAAAAGTTGCTATAACACCGAGGTTACGCAGCCCGGCCTGAACGGAACTCCTTTTTTGCTTGCCGAAATGTTAATATCGTAGACCAATCGTCGTGCAAAAAAGAGTGGGAGTGGAGGACGGAATAGCTGCCCAAAAAATTGCTAACTAACTAACTAACTAACTAACTAACTAACTAACTGCTAACTATTTGAATTTAGTGATTCCCAGACCATCAATCTCATCCGCAATTCTTTTCTCGTGGTGGTGGTGTGGTTTTCGGTCATTGGTAAAGAATAGATTGTTTCGGGCTTTTGCGATGATTTTCGCATTTCGGCTTTCGGAAATCACATATTCGTGATTCGGGAAATTTTCAGTCATATGGTCCTGAGCTTTCTCCTCTACATTCACGGCGCCATTGTTGTCCAGGATGTCCTTCACGATGTGCGCGTCCTGCTCGGTCTGCAGATGGACGGTAATCGTGTTGTGGTCGATACTTGCGTATTCGAAACGGGCTTTGTCGATGTGATTGTCATCAAATAACCAATTCCAAAAACCATTTTTCTTCTCAATGTCCACATTTTGCACAGTCTCGTGATGAGAATGAGAAAGATTGTAGTCATTGTAACCAGCGTTTTCCAATTTTAAAAGGACCTTGTCAGCCTCTAGCTGAGTGGGAAAAAGCCCTACAACAATATAAGACATAGCTGTAATGTTTTGATGAGACGAAATAAAAAGAACACTTCTGAACCAGATTTTATGTCATCTGATTTCTAATATTAAATATATGTTAATTTTATCAAATAAACAAGCCTTTCAAAATAAATTTGAAAGGCTTGTTGAATTTTTCGCAAAGAAAACTATTTTTCTGTGTTGTCTGTTTTTCCGTCCTTGTTGACCTTGGAACCTTTTTCGACATCTTCTTTATCAATGTCAGGCGGGTTTTGCTTGTCAGATGATGCTGGAATATCTCGGAAATCCTCGGTCTGTTTTTTCTGTTCGGACGAGTTGTTGCTTTCTTGTTTTTTATCTGGTTCCATAACGATTGATTTTATAATTCGGTGGCGGGAAAAGTATTGGTCTTATCCTCGATGGAATAATGCAATGCCTTTGCCAAAACGAATATATCGTTCAGATTATCTTTCAATTGTTTTTTGCTTTGCTCTTTCAGGCTGTTCTGGTTCACGCTTTTTGCCATATTTTTCTTGGCAGATTCCATCACACCGTTGATGTCTTTCTGCGTGAATCTGTTAATCGCGTAATCATCCATAAAATGAATTTTCACATCCGGGAAAATCTTGATTTCGGGCTGGGGAATTTCTTGCAGAATCAATTTTTTATTCACCGTGTCCACATCGATTTTCATTTGTTTCAAATCGTAGGAAACCTGTGCCTTTGCAGTCGTGTAAAGCACCATTTCTCTTGGTAGAATATCAAATCCTGCGATATTTGCCGCCGAACTTTTGTGCGTTTGGAAGCTGGAAAAATCCTGTTCCAAAACCACCATTTTGTTCATCTTCTGGATTTGATTCGTGATGAGGTAATAATCTTGATTGATGAGCGCCGCATCTTCTTTCTTGTTGCAGCTTCTCCACGATAGAAATAAAAAAACCGTAAGAATGATTCCGAAAATAAAAGAAAGGATGCCTGTGTACTTTGTCATTTGAATGATTGCGATTTGTCAGCCAATTAAGTTTTGAAATCAATTTCTTCTACTTAAATAAGCCTGAATTATTATCTTTTTTCAAAATATTAAGCAAATCTTTCTCCAAAAATCCAGTTTCGGGCATTTCTGTGATTCTTCCGATTTCTTTTCCGTATTTTTTGACGATGATTGTCGGCACTCTCGTGATGTTGTAAAGACCTTCTTCGCCAGCTGGAGATTCCTTTTTGCGGTTCACGGCGATGATTTGCATTTTGTCCGTATTGTATTTCAAAGTTTCCAGGATTTTTATCAATCTCGGAAATTCTCTGTGGCTGTCCTCGCACCAACTTCCGACGAAAACTACCAAAGAATAACTGTTCAGTTTTTCTTTCTTCAATTCTGCCAAACTTGTCTGGTCGATTTGGTAGCGGTTGTATTCCTCGTCAAACCAGGTTTTGTAAGGTTCTTTTCGGAATTGGTCAAGCGACTGCGTTCCCAAAAGCATTTTGCCATCGTTCTTGGATTCTACTTCACGATTGACGATGACGCGTTCTGCGCAAGAACTGACGAACATCAAAGCTAGCAACCCAAGTAATATTGAAATTTTTTTCATTATGTTTTATTTTTAACCACAAGGTTAACAAAGGTTTTCACGAAGTTCACAAATTGTGGTCATTGTGAAAATCTTAGTGTCCGTTGTGGTAAATATTATTTATTGATTATATCTGATAAATCAGCAGCGGAGTAATACTTGTTCTTCAAAACCTTGTTGTCTGCAACGCGGTGAACATTGTATTTATCGCCAGATTTTTCGTAGTAAGCATCTGTTCCTTTGGCTTTGTAGAATTCTACTGTTTCCTGCGCCTGAATTTCGTTATCACAAGCTTTGGACATATTGGAACGCTGAACTTCATTGAACAATTCCACGAATTTATCGCCCAGTCCAAATTCCAAAACAGCGCCGCTCAAAACGTATTGAAGGTCGCAAAGTGCATCAGCAACTTCCACCAAATCGTTGTCTTCAATCGCTTTTTTCAGCTCGTCCAATTCTTCCTGTAAAAGGCTCACTCTCAGCTCAGCACGTTCTTTTGAAGGAATCTGAGGTGTGTCAAGAATTGGGGCGTTGAAGGTTTTGTGAAATTCAGCAACTTGGTTCAGGCTGTCTATCTTTTCCATATATTTTCTAAAATTTAAACAAATATAAAAAATGCCATCCTTAAAGACAGCATTTATTTTTTATTAACCACAAATCGAAGATTCGACGAAGTCAAAAGTCACGAAAGAATTTTATGTGATAACAGAATTTTTTCATTCCATAGGAATTTCCACTATAATTGATAAAAGTATGGTTAGATTCCTACGGAATGACAAACTTAATATTAGTTTTAAAAGTATTTCTTTTATGTTTTTAAATATTACTTCAACCGTTCCAAAACACCTTTCCGCTTCACAATATTTTTATAATCCCATTGGATTTCTCTGGATTTTTCCAGCCAACGTTTCAAATCGTCTTTATCAATTTCATTCACATCATTATAAAAAATAGACGCGTCTTGGAATTTTTCGCCTTCCACATTCAGTTTTTCTTCAGCGAAAGATTTTCCGCTCCAGAACATCAATCGAATTCCTCGTTTCTGTTTGCTGTAACCGACAATTGGATTTCCAGCTAGAAACCAAACTGGATGCGCGTGCCAGATTTTGTTCTCGGCTTCGGGAAGATGTTTGGCAATTTCTTCGGAAAGAAGAGTTGCGATTTTCTCGTCTTCAGATTCTAATTTCTGATTGTAGGAAGTGATGTCGGGATTCATTAATTATTATATTTAAAACTTATCATCCGCAGTCGGACCGTAAAAACCTGGAACTTTGTTGCCTGTTGCCCGGAGATAAACAATCAATTCGCCACGATGGTGATATAGATGATTGAAGAGCGTTGTTCTGATAATGTTGTACTTTGGCGTTGGTGGAATCAGGACTTTTTCCTTCATCGTCATTGTCCAGGGTGTGTTCAGGTTATTTTCGTCGAGCTTTTCGAAAGCTTCTTTGGCCAGAGAAAAATTCTCTTCAAATTTTTTCAGAATATTTTCCGAAGCCGAGTGATTTTCTCTTTCGTATTTGAAATCTGACAACTCAAACGCATCAGACAAAAGGACTTCGGGATACCAAGCATAAATCGTTGCAACGTGCGAAGCCAGCTCTGCAGTGGACCAAGTTTTTTCTGAAGATTTCCAGCCAAGCGCAGAATCTGGAATCGCTTCCAAGACTTTGCGTGTGTTTCCGGCTTCCTGCAGAAACTCTGAGATTAACAATTCTTTAATCATAGTATTAAATTTAAAAACCCTTTCAAAGTTAAAAAAATTTGAAAGGGTTTGATATTTTAAAATGTAAAATTTTGATTCTTAAGACGTAATGTCTCTTCCAATCACCAATCTCTGGATTTCAGAAGTTCCTTCGCCGATTGTACAAAGTTTAGAATCTCTGTAGAATTTTTCAACTGGGAAATCTTTTGTGTAACCGTAACCTCCAAAGATTTGAACCGCATTATTGGAAATTCTAACACAAGCTTCAGAAGCGTATAATTTTGCCATTGCTCCTTCTCGTGTCATTTTTGCTTTTGCATTTTTAAGGTCAGAAGCTCTTCTGATTAGCAATTCTGAAGCGTCAATTTCTGTCGCCATATCAGCCAACATAAAATTTACCGCCTGAAAACTTGAAATCGATTTTCCGAACTGGTGTCTTTCCTGAGCATATTTAAGTGCCGCTTTGTAAGCGCCTCTCGCAATTCCCAAACTCAAGGCTGCGATAGAAATACGACCGCCGTCCAGGATTTTCATTGCTTGTTTGAAACCGCTTCCAACTTCGCCCAATCGGTGAGAATCCGGAACGCGAACATTGTCGAAAATCAATTCTGCTGTTTCCGAGGCGCGCATTCCCAATTTATTTTCTTTTTTACCGGATGTGAAACCTGCCATTCCTTTTTCCAAAACAAAAGCTGTGGAATTATTCTTTGCTCCTTTTTCTCCAGTTCTTGTCATTACCACTGCAATATCGCCGGAAATAGCGTGCGTGATGAAGTTTTTTGCACCATTGATAACCCATTCGTCGCCATCTTTCACAGCTGTTGTGGACATTCCGCCAGAATCTGAACCAGTGTTGTGTTCCGTCAATCCCCAAGCACCGATGACTTTTCCGGAAGCCAAATCTGGCAACCACTTTCTTCTTTGTTCCTCATTTCCGAATTCGTAGATGTGGTTGGTACAAAGTGAATTGTGCGCCGCAACGGATAATCCAATCGATGGGTCAACTTGTGAGATTTCATCCAAAATCGTCACATATTCCTGATAACCAAGACCAGAGCCGCCGTATTCTTCAGGGATTACGATTCCCATAAATCCCAATTCACCCAACTGGTGAAACAATTCTACAGGGAAAGTTTGGCTCTCGTCCCAATCCATAATGTTGGGGCGAATATTTTTTTCAGCAAAATCTTTTGCCGTTTCAGCTATCATTTTTAGGTTGTCCATAGTGGCAGTATCCATACTTTTATCTTTGTCGCCAAATATAGAAAAATTAGGATAAGGATAAATTATTTTTAAAATTTGTTTTTTATGCTTTAAGAATCGAGGTTTTCATTATTTTAGCCTAGAATTTTTTCGCAATGAATCCGAAATTAAAAACCCTTTTATTCTTTCTCGTCGGTGCTTTTGCCGGAATCTCGGTAATGTTTCTCATCACAAATTACAAAATCGAGAAGCGAAATAAATATCTGGCGGAAGCTGGAAATCGGAAGTCAGAAGTTGCCAAATCTGAAAACCAAACTCACAGAGAATCAAATTCAGAAAATTCCATCGAAGAATTGACGAATGATAATAAGGTCATTTCCTACGTTAAAGCCAATCACGAACTTCCTGATTACTATCTTACAAAATCCGAAGCGAAAAGTAAAGGTTGGAGTGCATCAAAAGGAAATCTTTGTGATGTTTTGCCCGGAAAAGCAATTGGTGGCGACAAATTCAGCAATCGTGAAAAACAACTTCCAAAAGGCGAACAATATTATGAAGCAGATGTGAATTATAACTGCGGAAACCGCGGCGCAGACCGAATTGTCTTTACCGAAGATGGTGATGTTTGGCTAACAAAGAATCATTATAAAAGTTTTGAGAAGAAATAAAATAGCTGGAAGATGGAAGTTTGAAGTGCGAAGAAAACTTCCAACAATTAATAATTTAATTAAAAATGAAAGAAATACTAATCGATTTTTCAAACATCGGCGACTACGAAGATTTCTATGAACAATTGAAATCAAAAGTAGAATTGCCGGAACATTTCGGAGACAATTTGGATGCGCTTTCGGATGTGATTTCTGGCGGTCTGGAACTTCCAATCCACATCGAATTTGTGAATATGAGCGTGGACCAATTGGAAACTTTCGAAGACCTTTTGACGACCTTGGGAGATGTGGAGGAGGAAGTGGAAGATTTCACTTTCAGCTATTACCTTGAGCAGTACGAAGATGGCGATGAAAATTCAGAAGAAAGCGATGAAGAATAATACAAGAAAAGCAACCATCGACGACCTTTCGCAATTGGCTCAGTTGTTTGACGAATACAGAATGTTCTATCACAAAACCTCTGATATTTCCGGTGCAGAACAGTTCATTTCCGAAAGATTG
This sequence comes from Chryseobacterium sp. KACC 21268, assembly GCA_028736075.1. NCBI lineage: Bacteria > Pseudomonadati > Bacteroidota > Flavobacteriia > Flavobacteriales > Weeksellaceae > Chryseobacterium > Chryseobacterium sp. KACC 21268. The sequence continues at coordinate 3,864,025 of CP117875.1, read as the reverse complement.
GAAAGCGAAGATTCTGAGATTTTTGTGGTGGAGGAAGAAGGAAAGTTAGGCGGTTTTGTACAGCTTTATCCATTGTTTTCTTCTACGAGAATGAAACGTTATTGGTTGTTGAATGACCTTTATGTTAATCCTGAATTTAGGGGAAAAGCTTATTCCAAAGCTTTGATTGAAGAAGCGAAAGAGCTTTGCAGAACATCCAATTCGTGCGGAATGTACCTCGAAACCGGAAAGGAAAATATGATAGGAAATCAGTTATATCCAAGTGCTGGTTTCAAAAAATATGATGAGGTCAATTTCTATGAGTGGGAAGTGGAATCATAAGATAAATGATAATTGATAAATGATTTTCATTTCGATGCCAAAAAATTTTAAATCTTGAATTTTAAATCTTAAATTAAAAAATGACCGATTTCGAGAAATATATCCAGCGTTATCTCGACCTTGTTCCATCAGAAAATTGGATTGAGGAATTGAAAATATCAGGGAAACAAACTTTGGAGATTTATGAAAAACTTTCCGAAGAACAAGGCAACTTTGCCTATGCTGAAGGAAAATGGAGTTCGAAAATGCTTTTACAACATCTGATTGATACGGAAAAAGTCTTTGCTTATCGCGCTTTGAGATTTTCCAGAAAAGACCAGTCTTTGGTTTCCGGTTTTGATGAAGAAAGCTGGGCAGACAATTCATACGCAGAAACCCGAACTTTGAAAAGTCTGATTAAGGAATTCAAAGTGACGAGAAAGCAATCGTCTATTTTCTTCAAAACACTTCCCACAGAAGCTTTACAATTGATTGGAATTGTGAATGGGAATGAGATAAAAGTTGAAACGATTGGAAAATTAACCGTTGGTCATAACCTTCATCATTTGAATATTATTAAGGAAAGATATTTGCCGAATTTATGATGGACTTATCTAAAGAAATACTCAATGTTGCATTAGATATGTCAATGGAATTCGGTGAAAAGTGGTTGAAACCAATTAACGAAAGACTTCATAAAAAGTATCCGGAAATCTCTTCTGACGATTTAGAAAAAATTAATTCAATCTGTAAAGAAGTAAACAAATTTGCAAATGACTATGTTTACGAAAGTGGTTCAGTTATTAATCAAGAAATCAGTTTTGTAGATTTCAATATATTTAAAGATATTATCTTATTAAAATATAATTGGATATCGGAAAGTAACTTGAGCCGTTTATACAGCCAAAGTTGTTATTATGCAATGAAATAACTTTAAATGTTTCTATTTCTTCCTAGTCAAATACTTCCTTCCCGGAATAAACAACAGCAAAGCCCCAATCACAAACATCGATAATCTGGCAAGAAAATCACCGCTTTTTGTGTAGAAAGTTTCGTGGTCAATCAGATTCACTTTTGCCACCAAAGCGCCTTTTGCACCATAAGGTAAATCATCCACAATATCGCCTCGGGAATTGATGTGCGCGCTGGTTCCACTGTTCGCTGCTCTGGCAATTTCTCGTCGGGTTTCTATTGCTCTTAATTTTGCGTAATCCAATAATTGTTTGTGTCCTTGGGAATAACCCCACCAGGAATCGTTGGTAACTATGGTTAGGAGATTGGCTCCTTTTTTCACATAATCAGTCACGTATTCGCCATAGACACTTTCGTAGCAAATGATGGGTGCGATGACGGATTTGTTAAAAGGATTTGCAAACACTTTTCTTTCTTTGGAAATGCCAAGAGAACGGGTTGTTCCGCCTAAATCAAGCATCACATCACCCAAGATTGGTTTGAAGAAATTGATATAAGGGAAAATCTCAACGCCTGGAACCAACATCGCTTTGTGATAAACTTCTGGTTGCTGATTTGGGATGATTTGTATCGCCGAATTATATTCATCCACCCAGATTCCTTGTCTTTCAAGATAACTTGCCGTGACAGGTTTTTCCTCATCATCCTTATAAACGTAATAGCTGGAAATTCCGCCTGCAAAAACTGATTTCGGATGTTGAGTTAAAAATGTTTTTATATTATTAATGAGCAAACTATTGTTAAATCCGCGCTCACTGATAGAACCTGGTCCAGGCAAAGAAGTTTCCGGAGCAAGGTAAAGGTCGATGTCTTGCGGTGCTATTTTCGCATCTTCTGGTGGATTTGGGTCCACAAATTTTGAATTTTCGGTAGCTATTTTTAAAAGGTCGCTTTCAATGGTCAAACTGTCTTTTTGATATTTTTCATTGTAAGGGTCCAAAGCAGGTTGAAGCATTGTCACATTCAAAGTGCCGACCGTTTTCGGTGTGTAATTATAATATTTGACCAAAGAAATCAACATTGGTAAAATAATAAAACCGGCCACCATCGATACATTTTTAATAAGTGGTTTTTTCTTGCGTCCAGCTTCCCAAATTCTAAAAGTGTAAAATGCCAAGACATTGCATATCAAAATCCAAAAACTGCCGCCAGTTGCGCCCAAAGTGTCGTACCATTGGATGAATTGGTGATAATCTGCGAAGACATTTCCGAGATTCAGCCAAGGCCAGGTGAATTCCCAAACCAAGTGCAACTTCTCAAATGCCATCCAAATCACCACGAAAAACACCAACCCGAAATAGGTTCCCTGACTTCTTTTGTAAAGTCGATAGAAGTGGAAGATGATTGACATAAAAAAGGCGTTCGTCAAAACTGGAAACAAAACGGCCAGAAGAGAATTGCTCCCGTCCGGAAGTTTGGAATTGTAGAGCCAACCGGTCGTAACCGCATTCCAAATGACAAACGTAAGATAGGACAAACCAAATATCGCCAAACTTTTCCGTTTGATATCACTGAATTTCGCAATGTTGTGTTCCATCATCAAAAGTGGAACGAATGCGAAAAATATAAAAAACGGAATCCCGTAAGTCGGCCAGGAAATGGCGAGCAAAACTCCGGATATTAAAGCTAATAGAAGGTTTTTCATTATTATCAAAATATGATTTAACAAAAATACTCATATTGAAGTTAATAAATGTGCGCAGGACAGACATTTTACATTGGTTCTTTATATTTGTCTGTTTCGCTTTTCCATTCGTGCTCAATATTTGTCATCAGCAAAGCGTTGTCAAAAGTCACTGAACCTTCTGGGAAAAGTTCTTCATTCTCAAAAAAAGATGATCTTACATTTTTTATATCAAGTGGTCGAACTTCCCAGTGATAAGCTTTCAATCTCAGTCCTTCGAATTTGTTGTGGTTTGGAGAATAACCAAGATCTCCCTTTTCAAAAAAATCGGAAACATTATTTAATGTTTCAAAAATTGAATTGTCATTAAACACATTTGTCTCAGAAGCATCAAGTAAAATTTCGGTCTCATCAGAACTTTTAAAGTCAATATGATAATTTCCGTTGTTTTCATTGACATTGAATTTTGCTTGGTAATGTTTCCCAGGGAATATTCGTCCGCCAACAAGAGTATTTAGTTTAAGTGAAGTGTCTCGCCGTGGAATGTAAACTCCAGATTTGGTCTCTCCATTTTCGTCCCATTCTACGGCAATTCTGTGAGCGCCATTTTCTGAGTTCACTCCAAGAAAGTCAGGAAGTCCTTTTGGTTTAATGTGTTTTAATCTTATTAAACAAATTCCAACGATTGCTTTTTCCTTATAAAGTTTTGGTCTGAATGGAAATGGGATGATTTTCTCAACTACTTTTGGGTCAGCTGTGAAGTTGATTAAAATTCTTCTGTCAATGTATCCGTGAATTGTTGGGATTTTCATTTTATGAAGGTATTTACAATGTTGTGAGTAACATTAGGAAATGAAATTAATTCTTACGAAAATCTCTTCTTCCTCATAAAATAAAATCCAGCACCTAAAACTCCCAAAATCCCCAATGGTAAAAGCAGATTGATCCATTGCCATTTCGAGCGTTCTTCGTCCACACGTTCTCTGTCCAGCAAACGGATTTCGATGGATCTGTTGCGGAGTTCCATCATATTGCTGTCGTCCAAAAGATAATCCAAGGCATTTCTTAGGAATTGCGCATTTCCGTAATGTTCTTTTGTTAGTAGATCTTCACCCAGAGGGAGCGGTTTTCCTTTCCAGATCTGGTTTCTTGCAATGTCACCGTCGGCAATTACGAGCATTTTGTTTTCTGCGCTTTGAGCTTTGAAGCCTGGATAAGTATTTTTCTCACTTCTCGTCGCATAAGCTGAACTGAATTTCCCTTCCAAAGCCACGGCGAAGATTTTCGGTGGCGTAGGACGTTCCATCTCACCGATGCTGTCTGCGCGCACGATTTCGGACAAAGCCACATAATTAGGAACCGTTTTGCTAATGGTTCTTTCGCTCGATTCGAACAGAACTTTGGTCTTGATATTTGGTCTTCCCAAGGTATCAATAGAAGTCGGGAATTCAAATTTTACAGGATTAATGTTTTTCGTAATCGGGTTCTTTGTTTCTGATATTCCCAACGGAAAATAAGGCCATAGAAAACTGCTGTATTGCGGATTACCAGCTACTTCGCCCGAAACAATCCTGATCAAAGCGGATTTTTTCATATCCTTCGTCAAAGCAGGATTGATTCTCAATCCATAGTTGAACATAAAATCCGTCAGGTTGAGGTCTAGCGGATAAGCCATTATTTTCTTCGCCTGGAAAAGTGTGTCCATTTCGGCATTCACAGCATCAATCATCCAAAGGGTTTTTCCGCCATTCATAATGTATTGGTCAAGAATGACTTTTTCGCCATCGGTAAAAGCTTTTCTAGGCTTTGCGATGACGAGCGCATCCATTTGTTTCAGTTTCGGAACATCGGCCAAAGACAATTCGGTCTTGTTTTCCGGAATCACGGGGCCAACATTGTAATTTTCCATCGCAACATCCAAAAATCCTCGGAATTCATCTGGACTCAGTTCCTGCTGATTCACCAAAAATCCAATATTCTTAGCTGTTTCTTCCGTCATTCCTTTGATGGTCGAGGCAAAATTGTATTCCAGATTTTCAATCGATTTGTTGAGTTGAGTCGATGCATCGATTCCAGATTGCTGAATGATGAGTGGCACCGAAGTTCCGTAGCCATTGTATTTGATCGCGGCGTAAGGAAACATCACGATCTCGGAGATCTTTCCATCTTTCATATCCGGAAGGATCGAAGGTTGCATTCCCATTCCGGCCAAAGTATCTTGCGGGATTTTCTCTGCAATCGGGTCACGGAATTTGTAATCGATCTTCGGATTGATTTTTCGGAATTCGTCCAACATAAACTTGGTCTCATTCTGAAGCTGCTTGAAGGAAGCTGGGAAATCGCCATCCAGATAGACTTCTATCGTCATCGGTTTGTTCACGCTTTCCAAAACTTTGATGGTGGAGTCCGAAAGCGTGTATCGTTTTTCCGCCGTCAGATCGAAACGTTTGTAAACCAATCCGCTCATCCCGATGATGAGAAGAACAGTGATAATGATAAGGGTGATTTTATTTTTTTTATTCATCTTGATTAGTTGACAGTTGTTAATTGTCTGTTGATGGATTTTCTTTTTTTTATTATTTGGGCAGCTTTATCCGTCTTCCGTTCCCAAACTGTTACTCTGAGGCTCTCGAAGAGTTCACTCAAGCCGGGCTGCAGATTCTATGTATAAAGTCTTAACTCATTATTCTTGATTCTTTCCTTACTTCTTTTTCCAGACAAACCAACTCGCCAATCCCAATCCCAAGAATATCACGAAGAGAAAGTAAAAAACATCTCTCGTATCGATCTGTCCTCTGGTGAACGCTAAAAAGTGTTGGTAGAATCCAATATTTTGCAAAATGTAATCTGCGCTTCCCAATAATTTGTAACTGGCCAATTGCTCGATCCCGAAATATGAAATAAAACAAATGAAAACGCCCAAAAGATAAGCCGTGATTTGATTAGGTGAAAGCGATGAAGCCAAGATCCCGACTGCGGAAAAAGTAGCAATCAAAATGATCAAGCCAATATAACTTCCGAAGGTCATACTTCCATCAATATTGCCTTCCGGAACACCCAAAATGTAAACGGTGTAATAATAAATCAACGATGGCAATAGACATAAAACCCCAACCAACCAAACAGAAAGGAATTTTCCACCAACGATCTCCGTGATCTTCACAGGTTGAGAAAAAAGCCAAAACAAGGTTCCAGATTGTTGCTCCTCAGCCAAAGTTCTCATACTGATTGCGGGAATGATGAACATAAAAAGCCAAGGTGAAAGCACGAAAAAACTTTGCAGCGTTGCACTTCCAATATCGAAAATATTAAAATCATTCTCGAAGAAGAAAAGGAAAAGTGCAGAGATGACACTGAAGGCAGCGATGATGATCCACGCGCTCCAGTTTCCGAAAAAATTCCAAAGTTCTTTTTTGAATATTGCAATCATAATTTAGTTGTCAGTTGATGGTTTATAGTTGATGGGTTTTATTCTTGATGCTTTTATTTTGGTCCTTTTGTCTTATTTCGATTGACCAGTTTTACAATGGAAGTAATTAACAATATAATACCGAAGAATCCTAAGATCAATTGCCACCAATATTCTAGAACGTAATATTTAAGGATTACTGTAAAAACCACGGCAAATAAAATAAACGTTGCAATCTCATTGAACTGCCGAAGTTTGATATTGCTTGTCGGTAAAATATTGCCATTCAGTTTTTTGAGTTCCTTGACTTTTTTCCAGCACCAGAAATGATAGATTCCCAATCCGACCAAAAATGTCAGTTTCAAATGGAACCAAGGCGTTTTCATCAATCCAGAATTCAGGAAGATCATGGTCAATCCAGAAAGTAGCATCAATATTCCGGCAGGGACGGTGATGATATTCCAAAGTCTGACGGCCATAAAGATGTATTGATTTCTAAGGATTTCCTGTTTCACCTCATCAAAATCATCCGTATCCTTATAGTAAACAAAAAGTCTTACCAAGTAGAAGATCCCAGCAAAGTAACTTACCATAAAAATAATGTGAATCGCTTTGATAACAGAATAAAGCATCGGAAAATTTTTGCAAAGATACTTTTTATTGATAGAAGATAAAACAAGAAAGTATCGAGTTGGTTTTGATTTATTGATGTTAAAATCAAAATTTATTTACTGAATATAGATTATAATCGTTTATTTTGTGTTAAATAAATAAAAATAGAAGTATGAATAGAAGATTACAATTGTTTGTGTTTTTGGTTTTAGGTGTATTAGGATTTGCACAAGCACTAAGACCTATTGCCAAAGAAGTTAATGATTATCACGCTCAGCGGGTTGCTTTCAAATCTGTAGTGCCTTTCAGTTTGGATAACAGTGGGAAGCAAGCGATTTATCAGCAGGCTGCGAGAGACGCCAAGGTTTTGAAGCTTGACAACAAAAAGCTATCGGCGATCTTGTCCGAAAGACCCGAAGCAATAGAAATGACATTTCCTTTCGAGGATAGAGAACTTACCGTAGAACTGTTGAAGGTTGATATCTATTCCAACGATTTCAAAGCAGAAACCAATAAAAAAGTGGTGACAGATTACAAAAAAGGTGTTTTCTACCGTGGGATTATCAAAGGTGATACTAGATCTGTGGCAGCATTCAGTTTCTTTGAGGATGACGTCATAGGTGTGGCATCTGCTCCTAATATTGGAAATGTGACTTTGGGTAAAGCTGTAGCTTCCGAAGATTTTGTCGTTTACAATGACCAGAAACTGACAGGGAAAAATCCATTCATCTGTGCTGCGGATGAGATGATGGAAAATGAAAAACAAAAGATAAACTATAAACCTACTTCCAAAGCGCCGCAGGCTACAAATTCTTGTGTAAGGGTTTATTATGAAGTTTGTTACAAGCCTTTCCAGCAAAATAATTCTAATGTTACGGCGACGATCAACTGGATTTCTGCCGTTCACAACAATATTAATACTTTATACGTCAATGATGGTGTGAAAATGTCTCTCAAAACCATTTTTGTATGGGAAACTGCGGATCCTTACACCGGAACGTACAGTCAGAATCTTGCAGCATTCAGAACCAACAGGCCTACGTTTGATGGTGATCTCGCCCATTTGGTAAACTATCCATCTACGACAAGTGTTGCCTACCTAAACTCTTTGTGTGGTACTTATAAATATGCATATTCCGGGATTAATATGACTTATAATAATGTTCCAACATATTCCTGGACCATTATGGCAATGACTCACGAGATGGGACATTCCCTAGGTTCTCCTCACACGCACGCTTGCGCATGGAATGGTGATAATACACCTATTGACGGTTGTGGAGCGGTAGCAGGATATCCTGAGACAGGTTGTGATCTTGTAGGTCCGATCCCAAGTGCTGGCGGAACAATAATGAGCTACTGTCACCTGACCTCTGTTGGGATCAATTTATCTTCAGGTTTTGGAGAACAGCCAGGTGAGCTGATCAGACAGACTGTAGACTCCAAGGCTTGTTTAGGTGTGGATTGTACTACGGCTTGTGCTATTACCGTAAGTACCTTGGCGGTCAGCAACATTACTAAAACTAATGTCACAGCTACAATTACGGATGCAGTATCTACGCAATGGAAATATAGAGTGATCAAAATGGATGGTTCTGTGATCAAATCAGGGTCTGCAGACACAAAAGTAGTTACTGTAACAGGTCTTTCTCCAAACACTTTCTATAAATTTGAGGTAGGGACAGATTGTTCCGGAGCTTTTCAAAAAAGTCAGATTTTCTTAACTGAAGATGACTGGTGTGGGAAAACTGTGACAGATTCTGGCGGGGAAACTGCAAACTACACAGATAATGAAACCTGGACCAAGACTTTTTACCCAAATAGCGAAAATCAAAAACTGAAGATGACTTTTGAGGAATTTGATCTGGAAGAAGGTTATGATTTCTTAACTATTAGAAATGGAATTGCAAATTCTCCAGCCTTTTCTGGTGCTACCAATTTGTCGGGTACTACATTACCGGGTTCTTACCAATCGACTCATGCGACAGGAGCAATTACAATCACATTCCGCTCGGATGGAGGTGTTACGGCAAAAGGATTCAAAGCTAATTTGAGTTGTGCTGTTTTGGCTGTTGACGATTTGTCGAATTCAAAAGAAATGTCTGTTTCTCCAAATCCTGTTAAAAGTAACTTCAGGATCCAAGGAAATGGTAAAATAGAATCTGTGAAGGTTTTTGATAATTCTGGGAAATTGATTAAAACATTTGAAACTAACTCTATATCTGAGAATAATTACAATGTTTCTAAGTTGAAAACTGGCAATTATGTCATTATGATTAAAACAGATAAAGAAACTGTGAGTAAGAAAATTATTAAAGAATAAAAATTCTTTACTAATAAAAAATAGCCAAAAATTTACTTTTGGCTATTTTTTTTGAATGATTGTGGTGAAATTCAAATATAATTAAAATAATTTTCTGAAAATGTAGAATAAAAATCGATTTTGTAGTAATATTTTAATTATTGTAAAATAGTTAAAATTTGAATTATGAAATGAATTCTGATAAAAAAACGCTTTTTTTGTATCATAAATTTAATGATATAATTATGAAGAGAATTTTACAACTGTTATTTTCTGTTTCTATGGTTATTTTAGGATTTTCACAAAACCTGAAACCAATAGCGCAAAAAGTAGCAGACCAAAAATCCAAAAACAAAAGTTTTGTAAAGTTTAATCCCTTTACAAGAGATGTAACTTCGAAGAATGCTAATATTTATAAAAATGAAGCAGCAGATGTTACAGTAATGCAACTCAAACCTTCCGAATTACAGACCATTGTGAATGAAAAACCAGAAGCATTGGAACTTACCTTTCCATTCGAAGGTACTGATATTACGGTAGAATTGGTTAAAAATAATATTTTCACCAATGATTTCAAAGTAAGCACAGATAAAGGTGATAAGGCCTACATGCCTGGTGTTTATTACCAAGGAATTATTAAGGGCGATAACAAGTCCGTTGTCGCTTTCAGCTTTTTCGACAATGATGTTGTAGGAGTGGCTTCTGGCGATCGTTTTGGAAACATCGTTCTGGGAAAAACCAAAAGTTCGCAGGATTTTGTATCGTACAGTGATTATAAATTAAAAGCTAAAAACCCGTTCTCCTGCAGCGCTGAAGAACTTCCTGAGAATACATCAAACAAAATCTCTTTTGATCCGAAAAAGCAAGCGCCTAAGCTAACTGCCAACTGCGTGAGAATTTACTTCGAAGTGGGCTATGGTCCTTATACTCAAAATGGATCTAGTGTCTCTGCAACAACGGCTTGGGTAACAGCTTTATTCAATAATGTGAAAACTTTATATGATAACGAAAATGTAAATGTGGCAATCAGTGAAGTTTTTGTTTGGACTACTACTGATCCATATTCTGGAACACCAAGCGGAATCCTTAATCAATTCAAAGCGGCAAGACCTACTTTCAACGGAGATCTTGGTCAGCTTTTGAGGAATCCTGCTACTACGAGTGTGGCTTGGGTTAATGCGCTTTGTACCGTAAATAAGTATTCTTATTGTGGTGTCAACTCTCAAAATATTGCCGTGCCGACTTATTCTTGGAATATCGAAGCTATGACGCATGAGCTAGGCCACAATTTAGGTTCGCCTCACACCCACGCTTGTGCTTGGAATGGAAACAATACAGCCATCGATGGTTGCGGACCGGCAGCTGGTGCAGATGAAGGTTGTGATGGACCACTTCCTACAACGACCAAAGGAACTATTATGAGTTATTGTCATTTGGTCAATTCAGTAGGAATTAGTTTCGCTAATGGATTTGGTGAGCAGCCTGGTGATCTGATCAGAGAAACCATTGATTCCAAAGCTTGTATGAGTGGTGATTGTTCCAAATCTTGTGATGTCACCTTGACTAATATGACTTTGACTAATGCAACAGAAAACGCCATCACGGTTACACTTACAGACAATACATCTACCTCCTGGAAGTACAGAGTTTCAACAACAGATGGAACAATTGTGAAATCAGGAATCTCTTCGGCAAAAGTAATTAGCATCACAGGTTTGTCGCCAAATATTTTTTACAAAGTTGAAGTTGGTACAGACTGTTCACCGTTGTACCAAAGATCACTTGTTGTTTTAACAGGCGATAACTGGTGTGGAAAAGCAATCACAGATACGGGTGGGGCAGATGCCAATTATTCTATTAATGAAAACTGGACAAAAACTTTTTATCCAAATGATCCTACACAAAAACTGAAAATATCTTTTACCGATTTTGATTTGAATGAGAATGATTACATCACGATTAGAAATGGAACTGCAGCTTCTCCAGTGTTTACTGGTGCAGCAAGGTTGACAGGATCCAATATTCCTAATGACTACGAATCTACTCACGAGAGTGGTGCAATTACAATTACTTTTAGATCTACTACTGGACAGACAAGACCTGGTTTCAAAGCAAACTTTAGCTGTACAGCACTAGCAGTAAGTGATGTTGCTAATTCTAAAGATATCGCATTATCGCCAAATCCGGTGAAAAATCATTTTACGCTGAAAGGAATTGCAAAAATTAATTCAGTTGAAGTCTATGATATTTCTGGAAAATTGGTGAAGCAATTTGATGCTGATAGTTTGTCTAAAAATACTTTTGATGTTTCTAGACTTAAAACCGGAAACTATGTGGTGAAAATCAAAACAGCGAATGACAGTTTCAGTAAGAATCTGATAAAACAATAAGGATTATTTAAAATTAACAATAAAAAAACCGACAGCAATGTCGGTTTTTTTTATTTTTTTATTCAAATTCGATATAAATTTTTTCGCCTGTAGTCATTCCGAAAAGGGAGGAAGCGCCGTTCAAAACATTGCCCTTGTAGATGGTGATTTCCAGGAGTTCTGCATCATTGAAGATGACAGATGATTTGCCATGAGATTCCTGTTCTCTGTCCCAGTCTGTCACAACATCTGTATATTGATCCGATACTTTGGACGAAACAATATTCCTGAATTTCACAGTGAATTTCTCTGAAATTGAAGCGTATTTCTCAAAAAATTTTCGACTAATATTAGAAACTACATTTCCAAAATTATCTATGTACATCACTTCTCCGATGATCATTTTTTCAGCTTCATTATAGATTGCTCTTGGAAAAGAGACTTCTTTTATAGATTTTATTTTTCTTCCAATCACTTCCGGCAAACCTCCTTTATAAAGATGCATTGCAGCAGGAACAAAGATTTCAGTTGCAGGGAAAATCACCTTGTCGTCGAAACGGTTGTTTAGCGTAATTTCATAAATAGCTTCCGGCTTGATGTCGAAAAACATCAGATTTGTAATTCCATTATCAGCAGAAATAAAATAGTGACCGTCAATTTTAGCAATGATATTCTTTCTAGATTTATGATAAAAACTGTCCACCGCAACGATGTGGATGCTGCCTTCCGGAAAGAATTTATAAGCATTTCGGACAATGTACGCTGTTTGTAAAAGATTGTAAGCCGTAATGTTATGTGTAATGTCAACCACTTTTACTTCCTCGCTCCAGCTTAGGATTTTACCTTTCATGCTTGCAACGCGATGGTCCACAAGGCCGTAATCTGAAGTGAGTGTAATGACTGACATATTTTTTGTATTTGTTGCAAATTTAATATAAATCAATTTTTAAAGACTAATATCGTATCAAATCTATTCATATATTTGTTAGACTAACCACTATTATTATATATGTTCGAAATAAATTATGAACTCGAGGGTATAAACACCAAAACTTTTTATGGTGTTCAGAATCAAAATTTCAATTTGATAAAGTCCAGCTTCCCCACACTCAAAATCACTGGTAGAGATAACTTTGTCTTCGCAATGGGAAACAGAGAAACCTTGGACTTGCTGAAGAAAAAATTGGATGATGTCTCCGATTATATTTCCAAGCACAATTCCTTAGAAGTAAAACAATTGGAATCTCTACTCAAACTTAAGGACGATTCCGAAAAGCAATTGGTCTTCGATCAGGATATCATCGTAAAAGGTGTCAACGGAAAAGTAATAAAAGCCAAAACTACCAATCTTAAAAAACTGGTAAAAGTTTCTGAAAAGAAAGACATGGTTTTTGCCATTGGACCGGCGGGAACAGGAAAAACTTACACCAGTGTTGCCTTGGCAGTAAGAGCGCTTCGCGATAAAGAAGTGAAAAGAATCATTCTTACAAGACCGGCAGTAGAAGCTGGCGAAAGTCTTGGTTTCCTTCCTGGTGATCTCAAGGAGAAATTGGATCCATATATGCAGCCTCTGTACGATGCATTAAGAGATATGATTCCGCACGAAAAGCTGGAAGGCTACATGGAGAAAAGAATTATCGAAGTAGCACCATTGGCATTTATGAGAGGTAGAACGCTGGATGAAGCTTTTGTAATCCTAGATGAAGCGCAAAACACCACACATTCTCAAATGAAGATGTTCCTGACCAGAATGGGTATGAATGCGAAATTTATCATCACAGGCGATCCAAGTCAAATTGATTTACCGAAAAATCAGCAGTCAGGTCTCAAAGAATCTATGACCATTCTGAAAGATGTAGAAGAAATTGGCTTTGTGCATCTTACGGAAGAAGATGTCGTGAGGCATCCGGTTGTGAAGAAAATCATAATGGCTTACAACAGTATTGAGAGGAAATAGGATTTTTGCTTTGGTATAAATCTTGGTGTCTTTTTTATGAAAATTTAATTTTATAAACTATGAAAAAGATATTTTTAGCTGCAGCTATTGCAGTATTTGGCTTTACACAAGCGCAGGAAGGTTTTAAATTAGGTGCTCATATTGGTGCTCCAACAACTGGTAATTCTCCCTTTACTCTTGGGTTAGATGCGGCGTACAGATGGAATCTTGCAAAAGGTTTTGACTTAGGTGTTGCAACTGGATATTCCCATTTTATTGGTAAAAGTTACGATTACCCAGGAGGAAGAATCAAAGCGGATGATTTTGGATTTATTCCAGTAGCAGTATCAGGTAAATACTCATTCTCGGGTGCTCCAATCGCAGTAGGATTGGACTTAGGATATGGAATTTCTACAAATGATAATGTAGATGGCGGTCTTTATGCAGTTCCAAAATTTATGTATAACATTCCAGCTGGTGAGTTGTACGTAGGATATCAAAGCATTTCAGGAGATAACAGAAGATATTATGATGACAGACCTATTGCAGGTAAAGAATCTGTAGGTGCGGTTATCGTCGGATTTAATTTCAATCTGAAATAAATTTGCCATTAAAGTATATATTAACTCCGATGTTCTCATCGGAGTTTTTTGTTTTCACATTTTTTATTATTAAAAATTGTTAATTGTTAAAAAGTCATCTTTATTATGTTGAGTTCAGCTTGGAAGGACACATAAAAAATCAGTAATTTCGCATTAAAGTAAATCTTAAATAATGAGCAAATCTATTGAAGAGTTGAAAAGCCTTTCAACGCAGATCAGAAGGGACATTCTTAGAATGGTTCACGATGTTAACAGCGGACATCCAGGAGGTTCTCTTGGTTGTACAGAATATTTCGTAGCACTTTATGGGGAAATTATGAACTACAAATTACCTTTCACGATGGAAGGTAAGGGCGAGGATCTGTTTTTCCTCTCCAATGGTCATATTTCACCAGTATTCTACAGCACTTTGGCAAGATCTGGATTCTTTCCGGTTGCAGAATTGGCTACTTTCAGAAAGCTGGATTCAAGATTGCAAGGTCACCCGACCACGCACGAAGGTTTGCCAGGTGTAAGAGTAGCATCAGGATCTTTAGGTCAAGGTCTTTCCGTGGCTTTAGGCGCTGCGCAAGGCAAAAAATTGGCTGGTGATGACTCTTTGGTTTACACACTTCAAGGTGATGGCGAATTGCAGGAAGGTCAGAATTGGGAAGCTTTTATGTATGCCGCTGGTAAAAAAGTGGACAACATCATCTCTACCATAGATTACAACGGAAGACAAATTGATGGAGATACGGATACGGTCCTGCCATTGGGAGATCTGCACGCCAAGCTGGAAGCATTCGGATGGTTGGTTTTAGAAGAGAAAAACGGTAACGACTTGGAAGCTGTGATTGGAATCTTGAACCGAGCGAAAGCAGAAACAGGAAACGGAAAACCAGTAGCGATCATACTTCATACAGAGATGGGAAGCGGCGTAGATTATATGATGGGAAGCCACTCTTGGCACGGAAAAGCACCAAATGATGAGCAGTTGGACACTGCTTTCAAACAATTGTACCTAGAAGCTCCAACTGATTATTAATTATCAATGATAAAATATAAGTGATGAATGATTTTTTTAAATCACGGTAAAAATCATTTATCAACCATCATTTATCAATTATAATATTCAACCATCAATTAAGAAAAAATGAAATATACATACACAGAAAAAAAAGATACACGTTCAGGCTTCGGAGCTGGTTTGGCAGAATTGGCTGACACCAACCCAAATGTTGTCGCACTTTGCGCAGATTTGATAGGCTCTCTGAAGATGGAAAAATTTATAGAAAAAGCACCGGAAAGATTCTTCCAGACCGGGATTGCTGAGGCCAATATGATGGGCTTGGCAGCTGGTCTTACAATCAACGGGAAGATTCCTTTTGCAGGGACTTTCGCCAACTTTGCAACATCCAGAGTTTACGACCAAATTCGTCAGTCGATTGCTTATTCAAACAAAAATGTAAAAATCGCAGCTTCCCACGCCGGAGTAACCTTGGGCGAAGATGGCGCAACACACCAGATTTTGGAAGACATCGGAATGATGAAAATGCTTCCTGGGATGACGGTGATCAATCCTTGCGATTACAACCAGACCAAAGCCGCAACTTTAGCCGCAGCAGAGCACGAAGGCCCAGTTTATCTGAGATTCGGTCGTCCTGTCGTTCCCGTTTTCATTCCAGAAGATATGCCTTTCGAGATTGGAAAAGGAATTCTTTTGCAAGAAGGAACAGACGTTACCATCGTTGCAACCGGACATTTGGTTTGGGAATCATTGTTGGCAGTGGAAGAGTTGGAGAAAGTAGGAATTTCTTGCGAGGTCATCAATATCCACACAATCAAACCGTTGGACGAAGAAATCATCCTTAAGTCTGTAGAGAAAACTGGAAAATTAGTTTCTGCAGAAGAGCACAATTTCCTTGGCGGTTTGGGCGAATCTATCGCTGGAATGTTGTCCAGAAGAAGACCGACACCTCAAGAATTTGTAGCCGTTCACGATACTTTCGGAGAATCAGGAACGCCGGCACAGTTGATGAAAAAATACGAAATCGATGCAGAAGCGGTCGTAAAAGCAGTCAAAAAAATCATCGAGAGAACAAAATAATTCTCAGAAATCATACCATACAAAATCCACCAACTTAGGTGGATTTTTTGTTTGCAAAATTTTAGGAGCTATTTGACTAAGTCGAACCGTTACTTAATGTTTTTTATTTGGAGCTGTTTCCCGCTATCCACTATTACTCCTCGCGCCGAAGCTTTACCCAAGGCTTGCTGTGGGGTAACCGTTACTATCGGGGCTATGGGTTTTGTCATCCTAACCAAGTTTCAAGATTAATTGAACATTCCAAAAAAAAGGTACACCATTCCCCTCCTTTGGAGGGGTGGATTCCAAATTGTAAAATTTGGAAGACGGGGTGGTTTATCTGGCAAATAAAACGCAATTCTAAATCAAAATCAGTAATTTTGAAGATGCTTCAAATTCCGGAACATAAAATCCCCATCACAGAAATCGAAACCAAATTTGATGTCCAGATTTTCATCAAAAGGGAAGACCTTATTCACCCAACAATTTCCGGAAACAAATTCTGGAAACTCTTCCTCAATGTCAATCAATATTTGGAATCCAAACCTGAGAATCCCTTGTTAATAACTTTTGGTGGCGCATTTTCCAATCATATTGCGTCAGTTTCAGCTTTCGGTAAAGCGTTTGGAATCAAGACGATTGGAATCATCCGCGGAAACGAATTGGAAAACAACTGGCAGGAAAATCCCACACTTTCCGAAGCTTCAAAAAACGGAATGGATTTTCATTTTGTGTCAAGAGAAGATTATCAAAATAAAGAAAAACTCTCGGAAAAATTTTCAATTCAATATCCGAATTCATTGATTATTCCGGAAGGTGGAAGCAATGAATCGGCTGTGGAAGGTGTGCAACATATGCTGGGAAACGACACCAAAGATTTTGATTATCTTTGCACCGCAGTTGGAACCGGCGGAACAATTGCCGGAATTTCCAAATTTGCGGAAGCTGGTCAAAAGGTTTTAGGCATCAAGGTTGTAAGAGATGATTCGCTGGAAAAGACAATTCTGGAATGGAGTGGAAAGGAAAATTTCGAATTGGTAAATGCTGATGAAAACCGTTATGGCAAAATATCAGAAGAGAATGTCCGTTTTATAAATTGGTTCTTTGAGGAATATCAGATTCCGCTGGACCCGATTTACACAGGAAAGCTGATGCAGACTATTTTTGAATTGGCAGAAAAGGGATTTTTCCCGAAAGGTTCAAAGATTCTGACATTTCATACGGGCGGATTGCAAGGCATCAAAGGCGCGAATTTGTTTTTGAAAAGCAAAGGAAGAATTCAGATAAACGAATTTCCATAATATTGTCATTCCGTAGGAATCTATATTGTGAAATTGAATTTGTTGAATGGCTGTGTATAGAGTGAATCCGTCATACCACTTCGTTGGGTTTTCTATGGAATGACAAAGATTCTTTTGGTAGGGAAATGTTGAAAAGAATTTAGAAACCCATAGCCCCGATAGTAACGGTTACCCCACAGCAGGCGATGGATTTAGCCTTGGAGCGAGGAGTAATAGTGGATAGCGGGAAATAGCTCCAAATAAGAAATGTTAAGTTGCTATTCAACGTTAGTCAATAAGCTCCTGAAAAATTAAAAGTATTTTGTAAAAAATAAATATGAGAAAGTTATTAGTGATTGGTTTTGTGGGTGTTTTAGGCTTGGTGAAAGCGCAAACCTGGAAAACGGAAGACCAATACATCCAAAAATTTGCGCCGTACGCGGTGGAAGAAATGGAGAAATATAAGATTCCGGCGAGCATCACTCTGGCTCAGGGACTTTTGGAAACCGGTGGCGGACAAAGCCGACTGGCACAACAAGGGAAAAACCACTTCGGAATCAAATGCAAAGAGGATTGGACGGGAAAAACGATGAGCCACACGGACGACGCTCCCAACGAGTGTTTCCGCGTGTATGATGACCCGAAGCAGTCTTACGAAGACCATTCGATTTTTTTAGCGACGCGAAAATACTATGTCGGATTGTTCAAGCTGGATGCGAAGGATTACAAGGCTTGGGCGCACGGACTGAAAAAAGCGGGCTATGCGACGAATCCTAGATATGCGCATATTTTGATTGATAAAATCGAGCGGTACAAATTATACGAGTTTGATAATACGAGCAAAGATGAGGTTTACTATGCCATCTTGAAATTGTATCCTGCGCTGAATAACGATGCGGTTTTTATGGCGCAATTGGGTCAGGAAAAACAAAATGACAGAGTTGCTCCGCCAACCATCAAAGTGGATTACACGCAAGGCTCCTACGCCAAACAACAAAATAAAGTTTCGGAAATCGTAGATTCTAAAACAAGAACGGCACTTTTGAAAAATATCCTCGTGAAAAATCATCCAAACGATGGTCTTAAATTCTTCATAATGCCTGTGGATGCGGATGTTTCTGAGATTTCTAAGAAATTCGGAATCAGTGAAAAACGTCTGATGAAGTATAACGAATTGGAAAGTTCTAAACTCGCGAAGAACGACATCATTTTCCTGGAAGGTAAAAATTCATCTGGAAACAAGGCGACTTACAAAGCTGGAACGGGCGAAACGATGCACGATATTGCTCAGAAATTTGCCATCAAGGAGAAAAAACTTTATAGCAAAAACAGGATGAACCAAGGTGAACAGCCGAAATCCGGACAATTGATTTATCTTCAGAATAAGAAACCGAGAAGCTAATTAGTTTATAGTTTATTGTGTTTTGTTTTTAGCATATCTAAACATCAAACACTAAATACCAAATACCTAAGAAAATGTTATACCAAAGAAGTTCAGCGCTTTTTGAAGAAGCGTACAAATATATTCCGGGCGGTGTGAATTCACCAGTTCGCGCTTTCAAATCTGTGGGTGGCGTTCCACTTTTTATGAAGTCTGCCAAAGGTGCTTACTTGACCGATGAGGACAACAGAAACTACATCGATTACATCAATTCTTGGGGACCAGCGATTTTGGGGCACACGCATCCCGAAGTTTTGGAAGCTTTGAAATTGCAGGCGGAGAAAGGATTTTCTTTCGGAGCGCCAACAGAATTGGAAACTGAGATTGCAAAGTACATCGTAGAAAATGTCCCAAATGTTGACCAAATCAGAATGGTTTCTTCCGGAACTGAAGCTTGTATGAGCGCAATTCGTTTGGCAAGAGGATTTACTGGAAGAGAGAAAATCATCAAGTTCGAAGGTTGTTATCACGGACATTCGGATTCGTTTTTGATTCAGGCGGGAAGTGGAATGGCAACGTTTGGAAGTCCCAATTCGCCAGGCGTAACGCAAGGAACTGCGAAAGATACTTTGTTGGCAGAATATAATAATTTTGAGCAAGTTGAAGACCTTTTCAAAGCGAATCCAGAACAGATTGCCTGCATCATCGTAGAACCGATTGCTGGAAATATGGGTTGTATTTTGCCGGAAAATAATTTCCTTCAAAACCTTAGAAAAATCTGTGACGAGAATGGTGCACTTTTGATTTTCGATGAGGTGATGACGGGTTTCCGATTGGCCTTTGGTGGCGCACAGGAAGCTTTGAATGTAAAAGCCGATTTGGTGACTTACGGAAAAGTGATTGGTGGTGGATTGCCGGTTGGTGCATTTGCCGGACGCAACGAAATTATGAATTATCTTTCGCCAAGAGGAAACGTGTACCAAGCCGGAACTTTGAGTGGAAATCCTTTGGCGATGCGGGCTGGACTCAAAACGTTGCAATTGATAAAACAAGACCCAGAATTTTATAACAAATTAGCGAAAACCACGGAAACCTTGGATTTCGAGATTGGAAAAATCCTGAATGAGAAAGGTATCAAACACAGAATCAACCGAAAGGGCAGTATGATGTCTATTTTCTTTGATGTGACCTCTGCGAGCAATTTTAATGAGGTGAATAATTCCAATATCGGTTTGTTCAACAATCTGTTTCATCAGGTTTTGGAACAGGGAATCTACCTTCCGCCGAGTGGATATGAAACTTGGTTTATTTCGTCTGCAATTGGCGATGCGGAGATTGATAAGACGCTGGAAGCTTTTAGGAATTTTCAGTATTAGATAAAAAGAAAACCTTTCCGATTTTGGAAAGGTTTTCTTTTTTTTTAAATATTCAATTACTGATTTTCCTTATTCATATCCTTAATCAATCCCAAAGCAAAATAACCGATAAGCACAGCCGATAAAACAATGCAAATCCACATAAATAAAGGCGTTTGCCAGAAAGTCTTTGCTTGTTCATTTGGTTTTGACTTATCCAGTTTTTCTAAATTTGAAATTGTCGCAGCGGGATAGTTTTGATTAAAATCAATTCCAGAATTGGCTAAATCGTATTGAGGTTCCGACCAAGTGGAATCGATTTTTAAAGTGTAATTTTCGTTGGATTGCAAATCTGCTAAAATGCTGACAGGCGATTGGAAAAGATGAATTTTTTTGATTTCCAAATCAGGATTGTCTCTGTTGTCAATTTCAATCGTGAATTCTTTGACGAACAATTCCGAGAGGTCAAAGCTGTTTCTTACTTTCGAATTTAATTGGAAATTACTAATTGTTTCAGCAAAATTAACTTCAGTTCTTTTCTGAATTTGGGTTTTATTAATAACAATTCTAGCTTCCCTTAGATAGAAATTTGGTGCAGAAATATCAAAACCTATGGCGTCAATCACCTGAGGATTCTGAAAGCTGATGGTGATTTTCGTTTGTTTATTCTTTTTGTCTTTGGTGATTTTTTGTTCGAAATTTTGAAGTTCTATTTTTGATTTTTTAATAGCATAATTTTCTTCCAAACCTATTTCCAAAACATTGATTGGAAGAGAGTTTTTATCAATGAAATCAAACTTCAGAAATTTATAATTATTCAAAGGAAAAGCAAAATCACGTTCCACAAAGTTTTCCCCAGCATCGTTCAGTCCTATTATTGTTTTATTAATGACCAATCCAAACCATTCTTTATTATCGTTGCTGCCACTGATGCTGTAGGTTTTATCAACATCGGTATTTGCAATTTTCAAAGTGAGATAATCTAGATTCAACGCTTGTTCGTTGGAGACAACGATGGAAGTGACTTTGTTCGGAACTGCAGTTTTAGAGATTATTGTAAAGCTTTTGAAACTGGAATTACTTGACTTTCCTTGATAATTGACATAAGGAACTTCATTGTTTTTAGAATCGAAAATTCTAACAAAATCCAGATTATTCTGAGACGCAGAACGAAGCTCTGGAGTAAGCAATATCTGATTCAATCCATTATCAGAGACTTTGTTTAGTTTTCCCTGATAATTTTGAGCCGATGAAATTCCAATGATTAGAAAGGAAAATAGACTAATTAATTTCTTCATCGTTTGGATTTTGAGATTCTTCGGGTAATTTTTCATTGGTTTTTTTGTCGTGAATTTCCGTTTTAGTTTCATCAATAACCAGTTTTTTTATTTTTTGATAAACGAATGAGATGATTAAAATCAAAACACCCAACAGAATAAAAGCAATGATTTTTCCTGTCTCTGATACATTTTTGATGTCGTAGAAAAATAGTTTGATAATCGTAATTCCTAATAAAGAAAGTGCAATAATTCGCAGTTGTTTGTTTTGCTTTTTGATTCCGACTATCAGGAAAACAAAGGACAAAACACCCCAAAGAATTGGATAGCCAATTTTGATGATTTGAACTTTTGCAGCTTCGAATTTGTCATCAATAAACAACTCTTTGTCATAATTAAATTCGCCAGCCTTCATTGCCGGGAATTTGGCTAATTCTGCACTGGAAACCACTTCATTTCCAAACATCAATCCGTGAATCATCACTTCATTACTCAAAACATAAACAATGCAAAATGCAAGAACCCATAATGCAACTTTGTGATTGAGAATCGCAGAAAATGAATTATTATTTCTCAATTTAATCAAAACATAACCAAAATATGCCAGACAAATTAATAAAACATAATGAATGAAATATGCTGACTTGGAAGAAAGATTCAAAGTGTAATTTTCTCTCATTTCATTGAAAGGCAATTGGAAGAAAAATGCGATGTACAATAGAATGTTCACCGAAGCCAAAACTACACCGAAGCTGTTCCACAATTTGCTATTCAACTTTAAGATGAAATAAATCAACCCAACACTGAAAAGAAAGTGATACAGAACGCAGTAAGATATTCCGGAAGAATAGTTGGAGATATAATCTTCCGTTTGATAGCTGATTTCCAACATTCCCGTGAAATATCCAACCAGAATCAGAACGCCTAAAATGATATTTCTGTAATCAGCCGGATAGAATGTGAAGCCTAAAATTTCAGTCGTATCTTTTTCTTTTTTTAATAATATATAAGTCAAAATCAATGAAACTACAACAACAATTCCTGTGATGAAGATTCTGTTTAGGAAAGGTTTTAGTTCCATCAGATTGCCGGAATAATATTTTTCCCAATCCATAATCAAGCTGATCAGCATCAAAAGCTGGACGATGATTGCTCCAAGTTTGAACGTGCTGATCTTTGATTTTTGAGAAAGCCAAAAAAGCAAGACCGCCTCTCCAGCCCAGAATAAAGTGATGTAATTTCCTTTGAATTGAATTGGAATGGCTAACGTCACAAAAGTCAAGGTCAATCCCAATAAAAGATAAATTGCATTTTTGTCCAGTCCGAATTTTCTGTATAAAAATAGAGCATAAACCAGATTGTACAAGGCCAGCGCAATGGTGAACAAACCTTTTAACTCCGGTTTCCAGTTTTCGATAATGCTAATTCCCATTCCGAAATAGAAGAATGTGTTGGCCACCATTATGAAATATTCCAGCTTTGTGAAAGTTCCTTTATTTCTCAAATTATTGATAACCGTCGCAACGCTGAAAATGATGTAGAAAATTGTGGCAAAAAATAATGCTCCGCGATAAGGCAATTTATCGTCATAGAAACCTTTTCCAAACCAGGCTGAATAAAGAAGACAACTAAAAATGAAAGCCAGCAAAGTCACCAGATTCCATTTTTTGAAATAAGCAATCATCAGCATTCCGATGTTGAGGATCGCAATGTATGTGAACAAAACTTTGTAATTTCCTTCACCTGTGCTTACCATAAACGGAACGGCAAAACCGCCAATCAAAGACAGAATTGCGAGTTCTTTCCGGTCATAAGAAACGGAAACAAATACACTGAAAATGGTAATGATAACCATTATAATAAATGCCACAGTCTGACTAAACAAATGGTAATCGTGGAATGCAATACCAATCGTAAGGTAAAAAATACTAATCGCTCCAGCCACAAAAACAGAGCTGAAAGCTGCATAATTTTTTTTCAATCGATGTGCGACTCCCATCACAAGAGCGCCTGCCAAAATACCGATTCCGACACGCGCAGGCTCATTAATCCAATCTTTGTCAATTGCATATTTCACAAAGAAACTGATTCCGAGAACTAAGATTAGAATCCCTATTTTATTAATCAGATTTTCTCCAATGAAGTTCTCGATGTCCGGATTGTTTTCCTTGAAGTTTTCAATCCACGATTTTTTAGGCGTTGAAATCTCTCTGAAATCACTATCCAAAGCTCTGATTTTATCTTGAACAGAGAAAGCTGCTTTCTGTTCTGCTTTTGGAGTTTCAATTTCTGAAACTGGAACTTCATTTTCTACAACAGGAATTGGTTTTTCAACAATTTCAGGTTGCTTTTCTTCGGTGATTTCTTCTACAACTGGAGGTGTTTCTGGAACCGTAACAATTATTTCCGGTTTAATTTCTTCTTTTACTATTAGATTTTCTTGGTCAATTTTGCTGACAGGTTGAATGTTGATTTCAGTTTTCAGGGCATTCAGTTTTTCTTGAAGCTGCTGAATTGAATCCTGGGTCGCTTTGTGGTTGCTTGTTGATTTGTTGTGAATGATAATCATAAAAACCAAGATGAGTAAGAGTAAAAATATTTCCATAGAGTGTCTTCCGTTAACAAAGATAAAGAAATGAAAGATACAACTATGTTTGTTGATATCATTCAATCTGACGGAAAAACAAAAAACTCTCCAAAAAAGGAAAGTTTTGATTAGTAATATGTTGGGATAATGGGATACGATTGCCGATCAACTCCAAATATTTAAATATATTTTTGAAATAATTTAAAATAATCCGTTAAAAATTTTTCATTAATTAAAATAATTGATATTTTAGCAGTTCTATAATGAAATTTGTTTTTCATTAAATAGCCGTTCTTTTTCGGAGAACGGCTTTTTGTTTTTAAAAATTACTTCGCTGGTTTCGCTCTCAAATACTGGTGCGGATAGAAATTCTCCTCATCATTTTTCCAAGCTGCCTGCACTGCAAAATATGGATTTCTCAGAATCTCTCTTGCCAGGAAAATCAAATCTGCTTGTCCACTTTCCAGGATTTCTTCGGCTTGTTCAGCTGTTGTGATGAGTCCTACTGCGGCTGTATCTATTTCTGCGATTTTCTTCACATCTTCTGCTAGTGGAACTTGGTAACCTGGACTCAATGGAATCGTGACGCCATTGATATTTCCACCGCTGGAAACGTCTATCAAATCCACGTTTTTGGTTTTCAAAACTTTGGCAAGTTCTGCGCTGTCGTTCACATTCCAACCGTTTTCTGCATATTCTGTTCCGGAGATTCTTACGAAAAGTGCGATGTCGTTTGTGATTTCTGAATTGACTGCATCGACAATTTCCATCAGGAATCTTGCTCTGTTTTCTGGATTTCCACCATATTCGTCGGTTCTTGTGTTGGAAAGTGGTGACAAGAATTGATGAATCAAATAGCCGTGTGCACCGTGGATTTCTAGCACATCAAAACCTGCGTCAACAGCTCTTTTTGCAGCTTTTCTGAAATCTTCAACTAACCCTTTTATTTCTTCGACAGTCAATTCGTGCGGCGTTCTTTCTGAATGATGAAACGGAATCGGGCTTGGTGCGATGGTTTCCCAACCTTGTTCCAAATCCAGTTGACGATTGGTTTCTGTGGAGATAGAACCTTTTCTGCCGGCGTGAGCCAGCTGGATTCCGATTTTGCTTTCTGAGTTTTCGTGAACGAAATTGACTATTTTTTTCAAAGCCAAAGCTTGCTCGTCGTTCCAAATCCCAAGACATTTGTTGGTAATTCTTCCGCGCGGTTCTACGGCGGTTGCTTCTACAATGATAAGTCCTGCGCCGCCTTGTGCACGACTGCCGTAATGCACGAAATGGAAATCATTCGCAACGCCTTCTACTGCAGAGTACATACACATTGGCGACATTACGATTCGGTTTTTCAGTTCTATGTTTCTGAATTTTATTGGTGTGAAAAGTTTCATTTTTAAATTTTTATGATAAAATGGCTTCGAGAGACTCAGCCTGACAATTAGGATTAGAAATTTCAAACTAACTTGTCGAAGTTTCTGTTTTAATTATTGAAATAGAAAGGGAATTTTAAAGTTTTTCCATAATTCGCCCAAGTACCTTCGAATTTCAATTGGTTTTTTTCTGATGATTTTTTGGTGGTGAGTTCTCCGGTGAAAATGCCGTTGTGTTTTCCGGTTCCTTTTTCTGAGAGTTTCAAATCGTAGATTTTGACTCTTTCTTTTGAGTTTTTACTTTTTTTGGAATTAAACGTGATTGTGCCTTCGAAGTCAGCTTTTGTTCCTTCGACGTCGGAATATCCGGTGACTTTGTAGATGCCTGATTTTGGATTTTCGGAAGAGACGGTTTCGAAAAGAACTTTCAAAGCGGCAGAATTGTCGATTTTTCCGATGAAAAGTTCACTGTTGTTTTTGAGTTCTTTTTCAATGCTTTGAGCGTTGAAAAATGTGAAGCCAAAAATTAGTACTAAAATAAAAACGAGTTTTTTCATATGGTTTGATTTGATGGTGATTGGAACGGTGAATCACTCGCAGCCCGACTTGAACGGAGCTCATTTTTTTGTGGCTGGAAGAGCGTAGGCAAAAAATAGCGGGAGTGGAAGGCGGAAATAGCTGCCATAAAAATAGTGACAAATTGCTATTCGGCGTAGTCAAAAGCTGCCCGAATCATTCTAAACGCCAAATTGCTGCAAATGGTGGTCGAGGTGTTTGGCCATCATATTGTTCCACTCGGTAGAAGTGAGTTTTCCGAAGTTGAAACTTTCTTTCCCTTCGAACGCATCTGCGCCCAGTTGCTGGGTTTTCTGGATGAACCCGATGATGCGTTTTCTCTCGTCCTCGAAGCTTTTGTTGTCTGTGATGACGAACATTGCGGAAGTTGGCGAGTTGTGTTTGTACGGCGTCTCGCTCACGACCGTTGATTTGACGAAGCGTTTCAGAATCCATTTGGTGATGAGGCCAGGTTTCTTGTGTTTTTCGGATTCGTAGATGAGTTCGTAGGTGATGTTGCAGTGTGCCAGCATCTTGTCTACGGACATTACGCCCCATTTTGGGAAAGAATCTTCCGTAAGCGCATTGATTCTTTTGATGAAATGGCTCGTATCGTTTTGGTCGAAAATATTCTTCATTCTTTAGTTGGTGATTTTGTTGATTTGATTCAGCTTTTCAATTAATAACTTGTTGCGTCGCTTGTGTTTGATAAAATTAAGAAGAAACCAAATAAATACGGCGGCAGAAATGGCGATGATGACGGAACTTATGATTCTCAATCTGCCTTTTTGCTCCTCGATTTTTTTGTTGTTTTCCTCATTCAGCACATCGATGCTTTTGTTGAGAGAGGCGAGTTCGCTTTGTTCCCTTGCAAATTTGGTCTCGATGTACAGTTTGTTGTAGACTTCATAATTGTTCCAATCTTGAAGTGCGAGATAATTGTCCGAAAAACCTTTGTAAATTCCTTCACTCAGGACAAGGTCGCCGACTTTTTTGGACAGATTGACAGATTTTTTCAAAAGTTCGATGGCTTCCTGATGTTTTCCCAAGACGGTGTAATTCTCCGACAAACCTTTGTAAGCGAAAGCTTCCAGACTCTCTGCGTGAACGGCTTTGGCGACCTCTGCGGATTGTCTGAAGTATTTTTCCGCCTCATTATATTTTTTGAGATAGAAATAGCTGTAGCCGACATTGTACAGAATAACGCTACTGTTGGCGATGGAATTCTCATAATTGCCGACCTTTTTGATGTAATCCAAAGCGGTGAAGAATTTCTCCAAAGCCAACTCGTTGTTGTCCTGATTTTTATAAACCAAACCTCGAACTGCGGAATTTAATCCGAGATACAAAGTTTTGAATTTCCCATCTGGCAAAGTCTGACAAAGCTTGTAATATTCGTCCAGAGATTCCATCGTTTTGCTGTAAAGTCCCATATTTTGGTACTGTAATGCAATGGAATTCAGGATTTTGATTTTTTGTTCAGGATTGGAAATGGATTTGCTGAGTTCTTTCATTTTCAGGACGCAATCCAAAGATTTGTCGAAGTCCCGTTTGGACATATAAACTCGGGAAAGCAGCTGATAAAGCTTGATGGTGTTGTCTGTATCCTTCTCACCTTTTAGCATTTTCTCTACAAGCTGGATGGCGTTGTCGGGATTTTCGTAGACGTAGGAAAACGCTTTTTTGTACAATTCTTCATTGTACTGGGATTTGAAAATTCCGGTAAATGAGAAAAGGATGAATATGAAAAGGAAGCGTTTCATTTTTTGTTCTGTGTCAGTTGCTGAATGTAAGTGTTTGGCGAAATGCCAGTTACGGATTTGAAAACGGTTGTAAAAGCGCTGTGGGACGAGAATCCAGCTTTCTCTGCCAGATAACTTACTTTGTAATTAAGGTAAGCTGAATCGGTTTTTAAAAGATAAGCGATGTAGTTGATTCTTAGTTCGTTGATGTAGTTGTTGTAATTTTTTTCTTTATATTTATTAATGACTTCCGAGAGATATTTGGTGTTCGTTTCCAGTTGTCCGGCGAGTACGGCGAGTGACATTTCCTTGCTCAGGAAGTTTTCAGATTTCTCGAATTCCTCCAGTCTTGCCAAGATATCCGCTTCTTTTTCCTTGGAGATGACGACTGGTTTTTTGGAGATTTCAGTTTCGGTTTTTTCGGTTTTGATGATTTCTTTCTCTTCGATTTTTTTGCTGAATTCCTGTTGTTTCAAGTCGAAATCGATTTGTTTTTGGATGGATTTTGTCTTTCTTTTTTCGGAAATGCTGAAGAAAATAATCGCTGCGATTCCAATCAAACAAATGATGGAAATGATTAGAATATTTGTTGTGAAGTGTTTGTGAGAATTTTCAATGCGTTGATTTTCGTATTGGTCATTCAGTTTTACGAGATTCCGAATGGCTTCTTTTTTATTTTTGTCGAGTTTATCGGTTTGCTCTTTATAGATGGAATAAAATTTTTGATAAAGTGCTTCATTTTTTAAGGCCAAATAATTCTTAGACAAATCATCGTAGATTCTGTTTTTGAGCGCATCGTAAGATTTATTTTGAATCAATTCCAAACCTTGATTCAGATTTTCTGTAGATTTTTGATAATCTTTTTTAAGGAAATGAATCCTTCCCAAATTATCCAGATTGAAAGCTCTCAAGAAAACATATTGCGGTGTTTTATCAAGTTTAGTCTGAATTTCGTTCGCTGTTTTTTCCGCTTTATCAATTTGATTTTGAGAAATATAAAGGAAGGTCTCATAAATCTGATTTTCTATCGAAATAATAAAATCTTCATCAGAATCTTTTAATAACGCATTGCTTTGCTTCAGGTTTTCCTGCGCTTCTTTCCATTTTTTCTGAACCATCAGATTCGAAGCGTTCAATTGATAGATGTAAGCTAACAAGTTTTCGGGGTAACGCTGGGATTTTATCTTCGAAGCATTGTCTACCAGATTTTGCGAAATTCTGATTGATTGTTTGTAAAGCCTTAATGACTGATATTGTTGCGCCAAGGCATAATCGGCGTAGAAAGAAGCGTTATCGTTTCTATTTTCCTTCAGATTTTTACTAATGGATTGCTCGATGGATTTTGCATAATCACCTTTGAAATTGTACGCTCTGGAAGTTAAGATTTGAACACGTTTTTTGATGAGTTCTGATTCCTTATTCTCATTAATGTTTTGAAGGATTTGAAATGCGTTGTCGGGATTTTCGTAGAGACTTTTGTAAGCCTTGTCCAGAAGTTGCAAAGTTTCTGGGTTGCTTTGTGCCGAGGTCAAAATGACACCGGAAAAAAGAATCAACCATAGAAAAAGCAATCGTCGCATAGCACAAAAATAGCTTTTTTATTTGTGAAATACACGATTTTTACGATTTCATTGCTAATATAGAATTAATAAAGCTTTGTTTTTAATGATTTGATTATTAATATTTTAAATAATTGATACTTTCTAAATTCACGAATTCGAAAAGATAAAAGTTAGGATTCTGGATGATTAAGACTTAAAATTGTACAAATAAGTTTAATGAAAATTTCACATTTTAATATTTAAGAATAATTATGAAAAAAGTCTATCTACTTTTACTTGGTATCACTGCGATGACAGGTTTGAAGGCACAACAAATGGAATTCAGATTAATAGACGAGATGGGTGCTCGTTTTTATGATGTCAACGACAGCGGAAACGCCATCCATTCTGGTGCATATTACAATTACACGACCAATGAAACCACACCTACAGAGGGTGGGCAGGCTACCAACCGTATGAACAATGCAGGTGATGTTGCTGGAGCAACTGCAATCGTCATTTCTGAAGAAGAAAGTATTGCGATGTCCGCTTACAGAAAAAATGGAACTTGGTACAACATCGATTATTTCGCAGGAGAAACGCCTAGCAGCAGTTCATTTTCTAACGCCAACGACATCTCGCAGAACAGCAAATATGTGACCGGACAGATTGGTGCATCAGGATTTACAAGCTGGCCTTTCATCTATGATACAGAAACCAATACGCTTACCAAACTTTCGGGTGATAATACTTACGTCAATGGTAGAGGAGAAGCGGTGAACAACAGCGGAATCGTCGCTGGTTTTGCGGACAGAGAAGACCTTGTTACCACTGGAACTTTGTGGCTTCCTGCTTATTTCGAGCCCAATGGAACGATTCATTACATCGATATGGGAACACTTGAAAATGGTGAAGCTGCAGATATCAACAATGCAGGTTTGATTGTAGGTTACAAAGGTACGAAGCCTTTCATCTACGATATTACGACTGGGATTTACAAATCTTTCAGTCCACCAGCTGGATTTAACAGGGCGGTTTTTACTTCTGTTTCAGAAAATGGGATTGCGTTGGGATACGCAGGCGATGCGGGTAACAGAGAGGTAATCATCTATCATCCTTCATTAGGTTCTGGTCCTATTTTCCTTAAAGATGTTCTAATTAGAAATGGCGTTACTATCACCACATTAGATGGTAAATTGGGAACAGGGATGAATATCTCGCCGAACGGTAATTTCGTTTGTGGATTTGATAACACGATTCCACCTTTCTTTGCTGGCGGCTGGATTGTTAATTTAAATAATCTATTACTTGGAACCAATGATTGTGCAATCACTTGTCCAGAAAATACAGAAGTAACTATTGCCAACGTGACTCAGACTTCTGCAGTTGTGAATTATACTTTGCCAATCGTATGTGGCTCATCTCCTTCAGCAGGTTTGACAACGGTTTTGGTCTCAGGATTCGAATCAGGTGCACAATTCCCGATTGGAACGACCAATGTTGTTCATAATCTGGTAGATGCAGATGGAAAAGTCGTTTATGTGTGTTCTTTCCAGGTGACTGTAAAAGATTTGTATTGCTCAGCTTCACCACAGTGGGGTATTGATTCTATCACAAAAGTTCAGTTTGCAGGGATAGATAATACTTCTGACCCTTATTCTGCCAGCGCAAACGAATATTTCCTAGACAAAGTGGGCGAGGTTTACCAAGGCAGCCAATATCCGTTTGTTCTAGAGGCCAACACCAATTTCGGTTATGACTATGCTTCTGTTTTCATCGACTGGAATCAAAATGGAACTTTCACAGATGCAGGTGAAGTTTATGAAGTGGGTGCAATGACCTCTGACGGAGAAGATGGCGCTCAAATTACAGGCGATATCGCTGTGCCAGCTGGTGCTCTTACTGGTAAAACTAGAATGAGAGTGGTCCTCAACTGGGATGTTTCTTCTACCGATCCTTGTAATAATGAAACAGCATTGTACGGACAGTCAGAAGATTATATGCTAGATGTGAAAGAATCTTTGGCAACGTCCGATATCAGCAAAAACAGAGTTTCCATCTATCCAAATCCGGTGAAGGATGTTCTTAATTTCAACGGCGCAAAAGATATTTCGAAAGTTGAGGTTTATAATGTTGCTGGACAAAAGGTGAGATCCGTAGAGAATTTATCAGACAACAAGATCGAATTATCTAATTTGACCAAAGGAACTTACATCATCAGAGCCAACGTGGATGGTTTGGTGAAGTCCTTCAAATTTATCAAAGAATAATCATTTGTGTTTTTATAATTTTAATCGAAAAGAGCGGGTAGATTTCTATCCGCTCTTTTTATTTTTCCGCTCAGAATTGCAGGTTAACTCCAGATGCTTTAACTTTGCACAAACCTAATCTAATGAGTAAAAAAGAAACGAAATACATCTTTGTGACAGGAGGTGTGACATCGTCACTGGGTAAAGGAATAGTCTCCGCTTCTTTGGGACTTCTATTAAAATCGAGAGGTTTTAAAGTGACTATCCAAAAACTTGACCCTTATATCAATATCGATCCGGGAACCCTCAATCCTTACGAACACGGCGAATGTTATGTGACCGAAGACGGCGCAGAAACAGACCTTGACCTTGGACATTACGAGAGATTCCTAGACAGTCCAACTTCCCAAAACAACAACGTTACCACAGGTAAGATCTACCAAACCGTTATCGAAAAGGAACGTAAAGGTGATTTCCTAGGGAAAACCGTTCAGGTCATTCCACATATTACCAACGAGATCAAACGCAGGATCAAGATGCTTTCCAAAAAGGATTATGACATCATTATCACAGAGATTGGCGGAACGGTTGGTGATATCGAGTCGCTTCCTTATATCGAAAGTGTTCGTCAATTGCAATGGGAATTAGGCAAAAACAATTCAATGGTGATCCATTTGACTTTGTTGCCTTATTTGGCGTCAAGTGGAGAACTTAAAACCAAACCTTCCCAACATTCCGTTCGTCAATTGATGGAGAGTGGGATCCAGGCAGATGTTTTGGTTTGTAGAACAGAACACACGATTCCAAAAGAACAAAAAGCTAAGTTGGCGCAATTCTGTAACGTAGGTTTAGGAAACGTGATCGAATGTATCGATATGGATACGATCTACGAAGTGCCATTATACCTACAAAAACAGAACTTCGACGAGGTTGTATTGAATGAACTCAATCTTCCAGTAGGAAAAGATGCAAACTTAAAGGATTGGAAAACTTTCCTTAAGAAATATAAAAATCCAAAGAAAACTGTCGAGATTGCCTTGGTCGGTAAATATGTCTCTCTTCAGGATTCTTACAAATCGATTGCAGAAGCCTTTATCCACGCAGGTTCTGATATGGAAACCGAAGTGAAGGTAAGATGGGTCTATAGTGGTGACATCGAGGAAGAAGGTGCTGAAAAATTACTGAAAGATGTAGACGGGATCTTGATCGCACCTGGCTTTGGAGATCGTGGGATCGAAGGTAAGATCCAGGCGGCCAAATATGCAAGGGAGAACAAAGTGCCATTGTTGGGAATTTGTCTTGGAATGCAGATCATGACGATCGAGTTTGCTAGAAATGTTCTACAACTGAGCAAAGCAAACAGTATGGAATTCGATACATCAACGCCAGATCCGGTGATCTCTTTGATGGAAGAACAGAAAAATGTAGTGGACAAAGGCGGAACGATGCGTCTTGGTGCTTGGAAATGTGCATTGAAAGCTGGTTCCAAATTAGCAGAGGTCTACGGTGCAAAAACCATATCAGAACGTCACCGCCACAGATACGAATTCAACAGTGATTACAAAAAAGATTTCGAGGAAAAAGGGTTGGTACCAACAGGATTCAATCCAGAAACAGAATTGGTGGAAACCTTGGAATTGAAAGATCATCCTTTCTACATTGGTGTTCAATATCACCCAGAATATAAAAGTACGGTGGCAACGCCTCATCCATTGTTCAAAGCGTTTATCAGCGCTGCGGTCAAAGGAAAATAAAACTTACTTAAATTAAAAAAAAACAGCTGTGAATTGATTTTCGCAGCTGTTTTTTTGTTTTAATATTAATGTTAATTCAACGATCTGTAAAAATTACTTTTTTTAATTTCATCGTTCTTGTTTTCAACAGATCTCTCAGTGTAGAAGAAGCTTTCTGATTTTCTAAAGATGAAAGAATAATAGTTTCCCTTCATCTTTTTGATACTCACTATCGCTTTTTCCAGATCAGCTTTGAAAAGTTTTTTATCTTCCTTACTATCTGTCAGGTATTGAGTTAATATTTGACTTTGAACTTTGGTAAGTTCATTTTCCGAAAAAAGAATACCTAGGAATGAAGCATAAGATTCATTGCGTTTGTTTTGATGATGATAGGCTTTGGCAATCGAAAAAAGCGCATTATTGGTATCACTTCGGATCTCATCATCGTCATTATCAGGCGGAAAATTCAACACTGATTTTTTGTAAAGATCAATGGCATTGCTGTAATTTTTCTGCGAAAAATAGTAGTCGCCCAAAGTGTGAGCGGAGAAATGTTTAAGACCGTATTTATCAATATTTATATTACCTTCAACCAACATTTCAGATGGGAATTTATATTCCAAAAGATAGTTTAGCATTGGAGCGTAATTTGCCAGTTTTTCTCTATCTAATTCTTTCTTGATGCTTTCTGTATTTCTCAAAAATGATTGATCTTTACTCAATGAACTGCGCTCGCGAAGATGATTTACTAAGATATCCACGCTATTTGAATAATGGGCAAATGGATATTCGTCTAAGAAGATTCGAAATTCTGCATCTTTTTCTTCCTTGATTTTTTCAATCACTGCAGATCCAGATATTTCTTCATCTGCCATACTTAGTTTGAAGGCGTACATTCCAATTCCATAATCCCCGAAGCTGACGGCATACATCCAATCGTTGTCACCACGGATGAAGGAAATGTCATCATAGCTATTGACCTTTTGTTCATAGGTCATTTCCGTCAGCAAACTATTTGCAGTGGGAACGTGCGTGATCAACCATTTGAAAGTTTTTGTTTGTCCAATTTCTTTCCAATTATGTAGATAAATGTTAGCATATTCTTTCATTTCTTCGCTCGGTTTTTTTGTAGTGGGAGAGCGGAGTCCGGAAATATCTACTTTCCCATTTCTATGACTGAAGATGGCGGGGTAGATGTCCAGATCTGTATTGTCATAATCCAAATAAAATCCAATCCCAGTCACCAGTTTTGTTAGATTTTCTGCATCAGTTTTTTTTGCATTTTTGAAATTATCAACAAAAAGTTTGAGGTATTTATAATTAGGATGTTTGGGATCATATTTTTTAACGATTGTATCTAAGGTTTTTTCGTAAGCAGCAAAAGGCTTCGATTGGGCTTTGGTGACAGAAAAAGAATTGAAAATGAACATTAGAATGACTAATGATCTTGCTAATTGGAATCCAGTGATCTTCTTGATGGAGATTTTTTTTGATGAAGGCGATGTGAAAAATTCGGCCACCTTATTTAGCAGGTTGTTTTTTTTCATTCAGTTGTGTTTTGAGTACTAAATTAATAAAATATCAAATGAGAATGCTTGAAATCTTCTGGGAAATATTTTCCACTTTTAATTTCTAAAAAGTAATTCCTTTCCTTAATCGTCTTTATAACAGAATCTGAAAAATAAATCCTATTTTTGCAGACCAAAATGATGTAGATTTTTGAACTGTCGGTCTGAGGCTCTCAAAGACTTTCAATTTAAGGATCTTAAACTTTAAATTATATTCTATAATGCAGCAAAACAACGGATTAGATAAAAGCCAGCTGATCAGCTTCGGTATTTTTTCTATGATTCTTATCGGTTTTATGTTTTATTTCCAAAACCGAAACGCAAAAGCCGAGCAGGAACAACTGGCCATTGATGCCAAAAAAACAGAGCAGACGACCAAAGCAAAACCGCTTGCTACCAACCTGAATGCCGCAACTGTGACACCAGCTTCTGTGCAGAAGGTCAATCTTCAGAATGACGAACTAGCACTTGAGTTCTCTAGTGTTGGTGGACAACTGAGCTCCGTAAAACTGAACAAATATGAAGCTTTCGGTGGAAAACCACTTTATCTTTTCAGCAACAACAACGCAAGCTATGGCTTCCAGTTCAAAGACAAGACCAACAAGGTTTTCAATACCAAGGATCTTGTCTTTGTACCAACCGTTGCAGGAAACTCCGTAACCTTGACCTCGAAGATCGGAACTGCTGTAATTCAATTTGTTTATACACTTAAAGCAAAATATACGGTAGACTTCCAAGTGAAAACTCAAGGTTTGGCAACATTGGTGAATGATGGCAAAGCTGAATTTATCTGGGATTACACGGTGAAAGGTTCAGAAAAAGGAAGGTCGCAGGAGGAAACTCACACAGAGTTTGCCTACTCTTTCAACAATTATAAAGACTACGATTACGACGCTCGTACCGATATGAATGAGCCAGATGAAACACTTAACTGGATCGGTGTGAAACAACAGTTTTTCTCTGCCGTTATCGAGGCTAAGAACGGATTCACAAAATCAAAAGGAAATCAAGAGATCATTGAAGAAGGTGAGTTCTTGAAGAAATTCAATTACAATGGTCAGGTCAACTTGGCTGGAAACGAATTGAATCAAGATTTCACTTGGTACTTCATGCCATTGGATATGGAGTTGCTGAAGTCATTCGACAAAAACTTCGACGAGATCTTGCCACTTGGTTGGTCATTCATCGGATCATTGAACCGTCACGTGTTTATGCCGATGTACAGCTTGATCTCAGGTTGGGGCATCGCTGCAGGTTGGGCCATTTTCTGGATGACTATCATTATCAAATTGATCTTATCTCCGGTAATGTTCAAACAGCACAAACTAAGTGCAATGATGAAGGTCATACGTCCAGAGATCGATGAGGTGAATGCCAAATTCAAGGATGCAGACCCGATGAAAAAACAGCAGGAAACGATGGCTGTTTATAGGAAAGCCGGCGTAAATCAGATGGCGGGTTGTTTGCCAGCCTTAGTTCAGATCCCGTTATTCTACGCACTCTTCCGATTCTTCCCAAATATGATCGACCTTCGAGGCAAGAGCTTCTGGTTCGCACCGGATCTGACGGCTTATGATGATGTGATCAAATTCGGATTCAAAGTGCCATTATTAGGTGAGCATTTGAGTATTTTCGCTTTGGCTTGTACGGTTGTGATCTTGATCTACACCGTGATGACTTCCGGAAACATCCAACAGCCTCAGCAAGAAGGAATGCCAAATATGAAAGTGTTGATGTACATCTTCCCGATCACATTCCTATTCTTCCTGAACAGTTCAGCTTCTGGTCTATCTTGGTACTACTTCGTATCCAATGCAATCAACATCGTGATCATCTTGGTCATCAAATATTTCATCTTGGATGAGAAAAAGATCCACGCGCAAATCCAGGCCAACAAGCAAAAGGAACCGAAGAAAGAAGGTAAGTTCCAAAAGCGAATGAGAGAAATGATGGAGCAGGCACAACAACAGCAGGCACAGCAACAAAACAAAAAGAAATAAATATAGAAAGCGGTAATTTTTTACCGCTTTTTTGTTCTTCAACCCTTTCAGAGTTTCAAATTCTGAAGGGGTTTTTCTTTTGAAGTTTTCAACTCAGAAGAGGTTTTTCCCCATTTGAAGTAATTTTTAGGAGCTTGATCCTGCTGTCCACTATATCTTTTTTGTTTTCCAGAACCTTTGTCATTCCAAACAACGTGGGCCACAGAAAAACAAAAAAGGATGCCGTTCCCATCAGGGCTAGGGATTTAGTTATCCAAACAGTATTTGCAGATTAAAATATAAAGTTTGTCATTCAATACGAAACCTAATGCAGTGTTAACGAAGTCAATCCAAACTGTTTTGATTTCTAAGAATAACAAAATTGTTTTTTTTCAATCTGCAAAATCCGCCCAATCTGCGAGAAATAATTACCTCTATGCTGAGCATCAGCGCCTTTGCCAACCTTAAAATATTTCGATAATGTCCAAAAAGAACTTTGCAGACTTTGCGTTCAAAATCTACATTTTATAAAAATAAAAATCACGAAATTTGCACCAGCCAACTTTAAACCCAAAACCTTGAACCCAAATTCCACTTACGAATATCTCCAAACCTTTCTAACACCAGAGCGCCTCGCTAAGATTGAACATTATTCTCAAGAAAGTTCAGATTTCGTTTTGCCGGTGATGGAAGATATTTACCAATTCCGAAACGCCGCTGCAATTGTCAGAAGCGTGGAAGCTTGCGGATTTCATAAGGTTGTAGCGATGGAAAAAGAAAACTTCTTTGAACCCAATTTGAAAGTCACCAAAGGTGCAGACACGTGGGTCGAGGTCGAGAAAATGCCGAGAACGATAGAGGCATTAAAACAGATCAAAAACCGAGGTTACAAGATCGTCGCTGTTTCTGCCGAGAACAACGCAAAAATGCTCCCAGATTATAAAGTTGATGAGCCATTGGCTTTGGTCTTCGGAACAGAGTGGGAGGGAACAACGGACGAACTTCTGGATTTTGCTGATGAAACCTTGGCAATCCCAATGTTCGGATTCACGAGAAGCTTCAACGTTTCTGTTGCGGCCGCCATTTGTATGTATGAACTCAAGCAAAAACTCCTCAAATCCAACATCGACTACAAATTATCCGAAGAAAAATTGCTTCAATTGAAAATCCGCTGGGCAGTGAATTCTATTCAAAGTGGGGAACAAATTTTAGCAAGGTATTTACAGGAAAATCATTAAATTAAGACAATTGATTAGAATCAATTTTCTCAGCACTTCACTTTTTTATACTGAGTTTTAATGTAAAATTTAAATATCTTAAACCTTAAAATCATCTCGTACTTCATCACTCTTCGCAAAACAAACGGGAGAAGCATTTTCTTGTCCATCAAATTTTGAATGCATTTCTTGATTGAAATCTTCAGATTTATTTCTGGCGATAGAAAGTGTTTGCCAATCTTGATCTTTCATCATTTCTCCAATATAAATGATTTGACCAACGTGATAAGGATAATGCGCGAGTTGTCTGAAAACCGCATCTAACACAGAATGTGCCTCGCCTCGGATGTAGATCGTTGCATTGATATTTTCATCCGTGATTTGATTCAACGCTTCGAAAAGGCAACGCCAGCCTTTTTCCCAATATTCCAAAACTTCGTCTTTTGTTTTGAAGGTATTTGTAAATTCCAGGTCCCGGTTTCGCCAATCCTTCTCGCCATCTTCTGTCAAAAAATTGGTCCAGCGCGACAATATATTTCCTGCAACGTGCTTTATAATGATTGCTACCGAATTGCTTTCCTGATTGTATTGCCAGAAAAATTGTTCCTCGGAAAGTTGAGCTAAGGTCTTGTCTCCGATGTTTTTGTAATATTGGAAACGTTTTACAAACAGGTCTTTCATTGTGAATCTGTTTACCTATAAATATAAAAAAATCCTTTCGGTCTGGAAAGGAAATAATTTTTATCGTAAATAATTCAAGTTAAATATCAGAACATCTTATCATAATTCCAGGCCGCCACAAAAATTCCCGCCGTTTCCGTTCTCAATCTCTGATTTCCAAGCGAAACCGCTTTGACACCTTTTTCCGCCAATAGCTGAATTTCCTTATCAGAAAAATCGCCTTCCGGACCGATAAGGAATGTTAGTTCTGAAGATGTCTTCGAGAGCCTCAGACTGACATCGCTCGAATTGTCATCCTGAGCGGAGTCGAAGAGTCGAAGCGCGTTCAAATTAATTCTTTCCAAGTTCTCATTGCAATGCGCCACAAATGTATTTTCAGGATTTAGATTTTTCATAAACTCAGAAAATTTTTGAAGGTCATTTACCTTTGGAAAGTGTGAACGCAAACTTTGCTTCGAAGCGCTGATGGCTTGTTTTCTCAATTTGTCGATGCTGATATTCTTTCGCTCAGTTTGTTCGGTTTGGATGAAACTAACTTCTGAAATTCCCATTTCGACTGCTTTTTCCAGGAAAAATTCTATTCGGTCGATGTTCTTCGTTGGCGCAATGGCGATGTGAAGTCTTGGTGAAAAATCAGGTAGATCTTCTTTGACCTCGGAAACGTTGAGCGTTACTTTTTTGCCCTCGAAAATAAGTGTTCCTTTGGCAAGATTTCCTTTTCCATCGGTCAAGTAGATCTCTTCACCTTCGCGCATTCTGAGAACTTTTGCGATGTGCTGTTGTTCATCGGAATCAATTAGAATTTCGGGGAAGATCTGTCCAAAGAAAAGTTTCATTTTATATTAATTGTTTGCAGATTATTTGTCATTCCGTAGGAATCTAAATTTTTAAATCGCGTTGAGATTCCTACGGAATGACAAAAGTGTATGTTATTTCTTAGCAGGTTTCATTGCAGAAAATATTTTCTTACCAATTGTCACCAATAAAACCGCTATCAATCCAAACACGATCCCCAATCCAAATTGTGGCACCTGCTCAGGAATATTGGCTGGAATATTTTCGGAAACCCAATGATGAACGGCATCTATGTAATGATGGAAAATCCCGCCAGAAACCAAAAGCAAAGCGATAGTCCCAACAACACCAAGAACCTTGATTACAATTGGTAAAGCTTTGATAAGAACCTGTCCAAGTCCGTTCAGAAAACCTTGGTTGTTAGATTTTTTTTGAAGGAAAAATCCAGCGTCATCCATCCTAACGATCAATGCGACAAGTCCGTAAACACCGACTGTTGCAATGATGGCCACGAAAGAAACACTGATGATCTGGGTGATCAAAGGATGTTGTTTTTCCAGCGCAGTTCCCAAAGCGATGATGACAATCTCCAAAGAAAGGATAAAATCGGTCTTGATCGCCGAACTGATCTTTGACTTTTCGGAATTCTCATCCTCTTCAGGCAAAGTACTTTCCTGAACTACTTCGTGACCTTTTTTCTCGCGGTGAAATAGAAATTCAACGATCTTTTCCATCCCTTCGTAAGCCAAATAGACACCGCCAAGAATCAGAATATAGTTGATGGCCGGTTCGTACAGCCACTTCAGAAGAAAAATCAGCGGAAGAATGATCAGCTTATTGATGAAAGAACCTTTGGTAATTGCCCACAAAACCGGGATTTCACGGGACGAAAGGAAGCCAGTTGCTTTCTCCGCATTGACTGCAAGGTCATCGCCGAGGATTCCGGCTGTTTTTTTTGTTGCGAGTTTACTGGTCACTGCGATGTCGTCCATCAATGCACCAATATCATCTAAGATTGCGAAGAATCCTGAAGCCATAACTTTTTATTTTGATACAAAAATAAGTTTTATAGTTCAAAATTCAATGGTTAATGTTTTGGATAGCGAAGATTTGTATTGGAATCTTAAGAAAGCTATTTCGTAATTCAAAAATAGTTGAAATATGCTAAAAGTATTTATTAGTGGTCTTACTGACTCATTTAGTTATAACAAATTCGTTGCATCTGGCTCAACTAAGTGAATCAACGGGGCAACTAAATTAATCAATGGGACAACTAAATGAATCAATGGGACAACTAAATGAATCAGTGGTTCAACTAACTTAAAAAATGGTGTAACTAATCACATCATCGATGCATTTAAGTGAATCAATGACTCAACTAAGTAGATTTTATGCAAATATGAAATCTTTTTAAAACGCTATTTCATTTTCACTGAGAAATGCAACACCTGTTTTCATAGTTGTATAAATATCTGTATTACACTCCCGCAGAGAACACATATAGATTTCTTCTTTCCAACTTCCATTGATGAAAATAAGATTTAGATATTCAAATTTTCGCAAGTTGTTTTTGATGGACAAGAAGTCACCTTCTTTTGGTTCGTAGGCAAAGCTGAAAACATTTTCAGAATTGATCGTCTCCAGAATTTCCTCTTTGATGTTTTGAATATAACCTGTCTCAGAGCTTGTCAGTTCAAAATCGTCATATCCTTCTGCGTTTTCATTTTTTCCCGTAATCGTTTCTAAAATCCAGTAATATTTTGAATTCTTTTTGGAATGTGTTCCGAGTTGTTTTTCTTCTAGTAATATTTTCATAGATTTTATTTTGGCTGTCAGCTATTTAAGCTAGTATGAGCATCTGGCTATTATTGTGAATGATTTATGATTATTCTCCGTCATCTAGATTTGCTTCAGTCGGTCTAGTAAATTTTATACCTTCTCTATTCCATTGGGTTATATTTCCGGAAGAGTCCATCAAGTCAAATTCAACTTCGTAAGCTAAATTTTTATCATATTTAAATGCGCCTGAACACATCCCGTAACCCACCGCTAGCTTATTGTCTCTTAGCAATAAATAGAACGTTGTCACTTTATTGGTTACAAGGTTTTTAAATTTAGTTTTGACTAATAACGGCGAAGAGTCATTTGTTAAAAGTGAAAAATATACGTTTACTTCTGGTCCACATCCGTAGGGGATATAAGCTTTTTTTAATTCGAAAGGTTTTTTGGTAAAAATTGGCTTTTCAATGTCCACATTGGAAGTGACTTTGTAAGTGATTGGCTTAGATGTTATATTGTAACTGTAGAATCTATCTATCGTTTCGTATTTCGGAAGATTATCAATTTTTAAAATATATTCTTTACCAATTTCAAGTGGAAATTCAGGTTTTAAAATGGCTTGAGTCAACTGGAAATCTCCTATAAGCGTTTCAGTAACTTTCAGATTGATTTTCTGATCGCCATTTTGCAAATATATTTTATATTCTTTGTTAAGAGAGGTAATGATTTTTTGGCTGGTCGCAAAACCTTCAATCAGGAAAATTGAATTCTTATTGATTTCTGTTGTCGTAGGAAATACTTCGATTCCATTGTTTCCACACTTTGAATAAGCTAGAAGATTAATTAAAATGCCAAAAACTGTAATTATTGATTTCATAGTCAGATATTAAGTTTCAATTATTAAAAATTAAACAAGATGCATTGTCACAAATCATACTTCGCCGTCGCCGTCGTCCTAATATCCGTAAACTCGCCACGCTCATATTTCAGTTTGGCAACAATGGCAATCATCGCAGCATTGTCTGTCGTGTATTCAAATTTTGGGATGAAGATATTCCAACCCAGTTTTTCCTGATTAATTTCCATTGCTTTTCTCAAAGCCGAGTTGGCAGAAACACCGCCGGCAATCGCAACATCTTTGATATGAAGGTCAACGGAAGCTTTCTCTAATTTGTTCATTAAGATTTCAATGATGGATCTTTGGACAGATGCACAAAGGTCATTCAGGTTTTCCTTAATGAAATCCGGATTCTTCCGCACTTCTTTCTGGATAAAATAGAGTACTGAAGTCTTAATCCCACTAAAGGAGTAATCATAGTTCTCCATTCTTGGTTTGTTGAACTGGAACGCATCAGGATTTCCTTCTTTCGACAACTTATCGATAATTGGTCCAGCTGGATAATCGAGGTCGAAGATCTTTCCGATCTTGTCAAAAGCTTCGCCTGCTGCATCATCTATCGTTTTTCCAATGATCTCCATATCGAAATAATCTTTTACCAAAACAATCATCGTGTGACCGCCTGAGACCGTCAAACACAGGAATGGAAAAGTAGGTGGCGTTGGATTGGCATCGTCTATAAAATGTGCCAAAATATGTGCCTGCAAATGATTCACTTCGATCAGAGGCACGTCCAGACTCATCGCCAGAGATTTGGCAAAAGAAGTTCCTACGAGCAGCGATCCCAAAAGTCCGGGACCGCGCGTGAAACCAATCGCGCAAATATCATTTTGTTGTATATTTGCTTTGGAAAATGCTTTTTCCACCACAGGGATGATGTTTTGCTGATGCGCTCTGGAAGCCAACTCGGGCACCACACCACCATACTCGTTGTGGATGGCCTGGTTGGCGGCAATGTTGGACAGGATTTTGCTACCGCTGATGATGGCTGCAGAAGTGTCGTCACAAGAAGACTCGATACCTAGAATAATAGATGCACTCATAATAGATGGCAAATTTAGAAAATAAAAACACAACAAACGAAGATCCGAACAGTGACCAGCCAGTCAAAAAGAAAAGAACACCACTTTTCTGGAGGATCCTCAACTACTTATTTTTCGGGATCATCGGACTGGTGGTTCTGCTTTTCATTGCGATCAATCTTCCTGTTACCAAAAGGTATATCGCAGATGAGGCCATCACAATATTGAACAAAGACCTCAATATGAGAATGTCTGTCGAGAATGTCGAGGTCAATTTCTTTGGCGATGTGAAGATCAAAGGCCTTAGAATTAGAGATTACAAAGATTATGAATTCGTGAAAGCCAGGGAATTGCGTGTTGACTCTGATTGGTTTGCTTTGGCTTTTAACACGAGAGATATTAAGTTCAATCAAGCAACAATCATCGATCCCGTGATCCGCGTGATCACTTATAAAGGTGATAGCATCAGTAATTTTATCCGATATGTAGATAACTTCAATGACGGAAAACCACGTGACCCAAAGAAGAAACCTTTCAAAATGGGGATGAAGATCGACCTAATCAACGGTGTTTCCACGATTGTGAATGAAAATAGTCCGGGAGAAGCCGGGAGATGGCTGGACGCAAGGAAAATCAATATGCACGTCACTTCTTTAAAAGTTGAAGGTGCAGATGTTTTCGCGGATATCAGAAACTTCAGTTTGATCACGAAACGATACGGCAAAGAACACATTGTCGATACATTTTCCACCAACTTCGAGATCACGAAAAAAC
Organism: Chryseobacterium sp. KACC 21268; assembly: GCA_028736075.1. Classification (NCBI taxonomy): domain Bacteria; kingdom Pseudomonadati; phylum Bacteroidota; class Flavobacteriia; order Flavobacteriales; family Weeksellaceae; genus Chryseobacterium; species Chryseobacterium sp. KACC 21268. Next base: position 3,820,054 of record CP117875.1, on the reverse strand, counting down.
ATTTGAAGTTTGGGAATCTGACAATCAATACCGATCATTCGCTGTTACAAGGTGAAGCGGTAATGAATCTGGATCCGGTAACTAGATTTGCAGATTTTGGAAAGAAGGTAAGTTGGGATCTGAAGATCATTCCTGGAAGCCAGATCAGTGGTTATGACCTCAGTTATTTCGTGACCGATTGGGATAATTACACGCCGATCAATATCTCAGGAACAATGACTGGTCCGCTGAATGATTTTGCATTGAATAATTTTCTCATCCGCTCGCAGGATGTCAATCTGAATACCAAAAAACTGACAATCAATGGCGTTATCGATAAAAAATTCTTCATCGAAAGTAAAAATGTCTCTGCCGATTTTACTTACAAAGCTTTAAAGGCTTCTTTACCAAATTTCATTGCTTCGAAGTTGGGAAATATCGCTGATGATTTTGGAAGGATGAAATACAACGGCTCTGTGAAAGTGAATCCAAAACAGATCTTTGCGACCGGAGAGGTGGTGACAGGAATCGGTCAGGCGAAAATGAAGGATTTCAATCTTGTAGATTACAGTACAAAACGTCCTAAATACAGAGGTTATGTGGATGTGAAAGATTTGAACGTCACAGCATTGACCAAGAACAAACAGGTTGGATTGATCTCTGGGAAATTCGATGTGCAAGGTGAAGGTTTCGATGTCAATACATTGTACATCAAAACAAAATCAGATGTTGCGCATATTGACCTGATGGGCAAAAGCCTTAATAATATCGCCATAGAAGGTGTTCTTAATAAAAAAAGATTCACTGGAGATGTGGTTGCCAATGATCCCAATGCCAAAGGAACCTTCAAAGGTGTTGTGGATTTTTCTACCAAAAGACTGTTCGCAGATTTCGCGGCCGATATTCAATATGTCAATTTAAAATATTTCGGGATCAATGCGGGAGACACCAATTCTGTAAGCGGCGTTGTCAACGGAAAAGTCTCGATGACCAATCTGAACGACCTGAATCTGGATGCGGATATCAAAGGTCTAACTCTTAATTCAAGCAAACAGAAACTCAGTATTCCAGATTCCAAACTAAAGGCATTCTTCGAAAATGGAAACCGAATTGTCTCCGTAGATGCGCCAGGTACGATCACGGGAAGGATTTCAGGAAGATTTGATCTCGAAGATATTGGGAATATGGTCACCAATAGTATCAACAAAATATTGGTTGGTAATCCACCAAAGAAAACATACAACGGACAAAGTTTCGACTTCGACTTTGATGTGAAGCAAGGTTTGGTTTCTTTCTTCGTCCCAGATCTTGAACTTAAGAACGGAGCAAAAGTTGGCGGAAATTACAATGGAAACACAAATGATCTGATATTGAATGCTGATGCTTCTCAAATCAAATATGTTTTAACAAGCAAAAAAGAATTGAGTGAAGCTGAAAAATTCTTAGCAGAAACAGATGCAACTTATCAGCCAGATCTAAACAAGGCAAGTGACAGTGCGATGGTAGATAGCCTAAGTTTAAGAATCAACACAGCCGATTTGAGTCAGCAATTGCTTGCTACCGTGAAAAGAGCGCAGTATGGCAAAAATGTTTTGCAGGATGTGAAGCTCACGGCTAATAATGAAAATTCCCAGGTTCTGCATATTGGGACCGTCTTCAAATTAGGAAGTTTGGAAGATGAAAGTGCAAAACAGATGAAGGAATATGCTGTTAATATCAACCAAACCACGAATACTGCAGGCGATTATGTACTCAGATTTGAACCAACCACCATCAAATTAAATGAGGTGGCATGGAGTATTGATACCAGTCCGGAACTTAATCATTCTATCACTTATCGAAAAAGAGAAAAAGATTTCCTGATAAAAAATCTCAGGATTTATTCTGATGAAAGCGAACTACTGATAAAAGATGCCGACTTCAAATCTGCAAAAGATTTCACAGCGGATGCTGAGGTCAAAAACCTGGATATTTCAAAATTGTTAGCCTTAGGAAATAGTAAAAACGCTTTAGATATTAAAGGAATCGCCAACGGAACAATACAGATCAAAAAATCCGGAACAAACCTGGAGCCATTGGTTGATTTGGATGTTAATGAAATCTTTATGAATGGAAAAGCGATGGGAAATCTTGAAACAAAGATTACCAAAAGCGAAAAACCAAACGTGTTTGATGTAAGCATCCAGGCATTATCATCTGAGTTTTTAGGAAAAAATACTTTGGATGTTTCAGGAACGATCGATAATAATCCAGCCTCTCCGGTTTTGGATGTGAATGCGAAAATGAATGAGTTTGATCTCGCATTTGCACAGCAGTTTGTAAAAGAGATCTTCGGAAACTTCCGAGGAAAAGCAACAGGTGATCTTAAAATTTCTGGCGCGTTGAATGACATAGATTACAGCGGTGATCTTGCGTTGAAAGGCTTTGGTTTGAAATTATTGTTCACAGGAGTTGATTATTCATTTGATGATACCGTCATTAATCTTTCCAGAGGTCTTGCACTTCTGAATAATATAGGCATCAAGGACGGAAGGACTAATTCCAAAGGTAATATCTCTGGTTCTATTCAGTTTGAAACACTTTCTTCGCTGGGAATCAACTTAATTATGCGGGCGGATAATCTTTTAGTGATTAATAATTCTCAGGAAGATAATGATTTGTTCTGGGGGCGCGTCTATGGTCAGGGTGATATCTACGTCAGTGGACCTGTTTCCGGGTTGGAAATTTCCACCCCAAATGACGGTCTGAAAGTTCTGAATAATAGTACATTTACCTTTAACAGTGCATCGAAAGCCAATGTGGACGAATTCAAAATCTTAAGATTCCTAAAACGTGATGACGAAGGTGGAATCTCTGTGGAAAAAAAGAAAAAATCCGGTGCTAATATGCTAATGGATTTTGATATATCTGTTGACAAAGGGACATTGGTGAATGTTCTGGTAGGAGATGATGTGGGAAGTATTGCTGTGAAAGGCGATGCAGACCATTTAAAATTTAGGATGGAAAGAAGTGGAAATATCAGTATGAATGGGACTTACACGGTGGATAACGGAACATTTGTCTCCAAAGCAATCCTCGACAGAACTTTCCAGATCGCAAGAAACAGCATCATCCGATGGAGTGGTAGCCCAATGACGCCGGATCTTGATATCACGGCCAATTATACAAGACCAGTCACCAATGCCGGCGAATACTTAGGAATGTCTCTTACGCAGCCAATCAACGTTGTGCTGACTACAAAAATTACCAATACACTTACAAAACCTGATATAGAATTTGGAGTCTCAGCGCCCGATAGCTCTTCCGAAGTAAGGGAAACGCTGGCGACTAAAATGAATAATCAGGATGAGCGTACAATCCAGTTTGGGTCTATTCTGGTACTTAACAGTTTCAATGTTGTCAACAGTGGTGGACTTGATTTTAATCTGCAGAATACGGCGATTAACACAGGTTATAATATGTTGTTCAAGCAATTGGGGTCGGTGCTAAATACGATCAGTAGTGCCTTCCAGGTCAATCTGGACTATATCAGTGGTGATCCGAATTCCAATACGTCAGACAGAGCTAATACCAGCGTGAGTTTGGCCTTATCACCTCGATTCAAATTAAAAACAGGATTAGGAGTGCCGGTAGCAAGGACGGAGAACGCGACAAGCAATTATCTATCCGCCGAAGGAACTATTGAATATGACTGGAGCCGACTGAATAACGGAAGCCGATTGCTAAGAGCCTATTCCAAACCTTCTAACCTTGGTCTGGGAACGGCTAATGTTCTCAATCAGAGTTATGGTGTTGGAGTTGTGTACAGTAAAAGTTTTAATTCCTTCAAATATATCTTCAAAAGACGTGAAAGAATAAAAAGAGACTCTGCAGCTGTGGAGGCAAATAAAGAAGATTCCTTAAAAAACAAGCCAATAAAATGATAATTATCATAGAATATGGTTGGTTTGTTAAAAGCTGTTAATGTTTTAATATTTGTTTTTAGTTAATTTAATTTTTTATAAATTTGCAAAAAAATTAGATATATTTTAAATAAATAATAAAATTACAATGAACTATCAATTGGACGATATCGATAAAAAAATTCTTGATTTCTTAGTAGAAAACACAAGAATGCCTTTTACGGAAATTGCTAAGCAAATGGACGTGTCCGCAGGAACTATCCACGTAAGAGTAAAGAAAATGGAAGATGCAGGAATTATTTTGGGATCTTCTCTTAGCATAGACTACAGCAAGTTGGATTACAACTTCACTGCATTCATCGGTATTTTACTTACAAAATCTAACCACACACAGGAAGTATTGAAGCAATTGGCTCTTATTCCAAATGTGGTAGAAGCTAGTGTAACATCAGGAAAATATAACATCTTCTGCAAAATGAAAGCAAAAAACACAGAGGATGCGAAAAAAATCATTTATCAAATAGATGATATTCAGGATGTAATGAGAACAGAAAGTATGATCTCTATGGAGGAGTACATCAGTGATAAGAACCGTTTGATAAACGCGGTTAGTATATAGTTAGTTAATAGAATTTCTATAGAAAGAGCTTATTCATATAAGCTCTTTTTTTTATACTTTTATGCGATGGAAGCAGCAGACAAAAGTTTCAAAAACAACAAAGATTATTATCTCTTTTTCGGATTAATTATTTTGGTTTATCTACTCAGTATCAATACAGATTACGCCGAATATTCGCTTCATCAAAAGATCAATATTCCGGGTAATTTTTTCTATTACACTTTCGGCGTAGATTTTATGGTCATCATCAGCTGGGTTTTGATTTTACTTTACAGGAAGATAGGTGTCATTCTTTTCCCAATCTTTGTGGCGGTTCATTTTGCACTGCACAACTATTACCTCAGCACATTTCTATATTCAGACGTTACCGTGATTTTTCTGTACATCGGACTCGGTTTGCTGGCAATCATCCCAAGATGGCAGGTTTTGCGATAAATCGGTTAAATAATACTATAATTTGCCTTCTCCGATCAAAAAGGCATTCTTTCCAGCGCCATCTGAAGCGCCAGTGCTCCTGCTGCAGATGAGGTGATTAGGAGCCAATCTCTCTGGTTGAGTTTTGTAAATTTTGTGACAAACGTGAAGATTATCAGGATGATCAAAACCATTGCAATCTGCCCCAGTTCCAGACCGATATTGAAGCCTAAAAGCGGAATCGTAATGCTTTGTTCTTTAGCCAGCATCATTCGTGCAGTATTCGCAAATCCCATCCCGTGGATCAGTCCAAAAAATAAGGCGAAATAATATTGATAAGGATGTTTCCCCTTGAACAAGATATTATCCAAAGCGGTGATTACAATCGTACAGGGAATCAGAAACTCTATCCAGACGCTTTTCACGCGGATAATATCGAAACTAGATAACGCCAAAGTAATACAGTGACCAATGGTAAAAGCGGTGACCAGTATTAGTAACCTTTTAAAGTCCTTGAAGCTGTACGCCGCAATCAACGCTAAAATAAAAAGCTGATGATCCAAAGCGTCCAAAGAAATTATGTGATCCCAACCCAGCTGTAAGTAAAATAGAAAATCCTTCATCGTTCAATTTCTGAAAACCGTACGAAAATAATGATTAATTTTGATTTCAATTATGTTTTGCTGATGAAAAAATCCTTTCTGCTACTTATTCTGTCTTGTTTTGTTTTCTGTCTTGTTTCCTTCGAGGTTCATCCTTATCACGTGGGTTCGGTAGAATTTAATTACAACTCAAAATCAAAAACTTTTGAGGTCACAGGACGGTTTTTTATGGATGACCTCGAGAATGCGCTCAATAAGAAATATGGAAAATCGGTTCATTTTCTGGATCCAAAATATAAATCAGAAATTAATAAAGAATTAGAACAGTATGCTTCGGAATATCTGAAACTAAAAGCTGATAATCAATTCATAAAAGTGAATTACGTAGGATATGAAGAAGATCACGAAAGTGTGAATGTCTATCTGGAATCTGAAACTTTATCAGCACCAAAAAAAGTGGAAACAGCTGTGAGTTTTTTGTACAATCTATTTGATGATCAAATGAATATTATTCACATCGTCGTAGAAGGCAAACGCAAAAGTGAAAAACTGAATTATCCTGACCGTTATCTCTATCAGCAGTTTTAATTTAATAACTCAACCAAAAACTTTAAATATGAAAAAGTCAGCTGCATTGTTATTTCTACTAATTTCCTTCAAAATCTTTTCGCAAAATAAAGAGACAGAAACTCCACTTCCTTTAGGTGTTTTTTCGGTAAGCCTTAATGTGAAAAATTTACAAAAATCTAAGGAGTTTTATGAAAATCTTGGTTTCTCTCAGATGGGCGGTGATATGAAACAAAATTATCTGATAATGAAAAATGGCACTACTATTATCGGGATTTTCCAGGGAATGTTTGAAGGGAATATCCTAACCTTTAATCCGGGTTGGGACGAAAAAGCGAAGGAAGTCAATCCTTTTACAGATGTGCGTGAAATTCAGAAAAGACTGAAGAGTAATCAAATCAAACTAAATACAGAGGCAGATGAGAAAACCAAAGGTCCGGCTTATATTGAGCTTACAGATCCGGATGGTAATAAAATCCTCATAGATCAACATAGGTGATATCGGAAAAAAGAAAAGCTAAGAATCATATAGATTCAAAGCTTCATTTTTTATCAGCTTTTTGATATGAATTAATTTTCAATTTGAAAAATAAGCTGATTGTCTAGCATAAATAAATCCTTACAGATTTATGTTCTTTTGTGTTTTCAGAACCTGAGCGCAAATGCCTTTAAGCAATAAATTTGTAGTAATTAAAATTACTGTTTTTCAATCAGGTGCAAAGTTTGCTATTTAACATAATATATGCAAAAAACAGACTACAACATATCTACAACACTTTGTTAAGTATTTGGTTATCAGTTGTATTATTTATAAATATTAGAAATTTATCATCCAGTTATTAAGGTCAACATCGGATGCAATGTTCAATTGTTTTCGCAATCTGCTTTTTTTCATCTCCACGCTTCTTACGGATATGTGGGTGCAATTGGCAATTTCTTTTGTGGAAAAATTAAGTTTGAGAAGTGCACAGAACCGAAGTTGCCCGCTTGTCATTTCCGGATAGGTTTTATTTAAATTTGAATAAAAATCCGGATACACTTCTTTGAAACGGCTAAGAAAAGAGGAGTCATTACACTTGGCCAATTCCAAAACTTCGGCAAAAGCATCATTGACTTTTGATTCCAATTGATCTAGTTCCTTTTCTTTCGCAATCAGGTGAATTTTGGTTCTGACTCTTTTTTGTCTTTCTCTTCGGAATCTTTTGAAATATTTAATAGTGAAATACATTTTAACAATGAAGAAAATAATAAGGCCGGCTATGATGAAATATAAATTTTTGTACCAGCTCGTTTTTTCACTATCGATAATGTTTTTTGAAATATTGTCCGTTTCTGCCTTCTCTTTTTTTCTGATTACATCATATAGTTCTTTAGATTTTTTGGCGTAATAGCCGTAGAGTCTGTCATCTTCCATTTTTTCATAAATGGTTGAAAGATCATCGTAAATGTATTGTAATCTGTAGATGTCCTGTGCTTTTTCGAAGATTGGTAATGCCTGTTTGTAATAATAGATAGAGCTATCCATCTTGTTCATTTCCAGATAAGTGTTGCCAAGTCCGTACAGTCCAAAAGCTTGGTTTATAGAGTCGTTATCTGCTTTTGATAAGAGATAGGCTTTGCGGTTGTAGTAGAGTGCTTTGTCGTGTTGGTCGAGATCTATGTAAGTGTAACCGACACTGGAGTATTGGATTGCGAGCCAGCCGTTTCTTTTCTTTGGATCTTTTATTTTGTTGTAATATTCTACACTCTTCAGATCATTTTTGATGGTGTGTTGAGGAAGCTCATATTTTAAATTCATGATTTCCGATCTCCCTGCATAGATCTGTCCCATAGAGCTGTAATACTCGTAGTTATCCTTTATTTGCTGGCAAAGGTTTTCCGCAGTTGTGCTTGTTTCGGTTGCTTTATCAAAAAAACCAAGATAGGAGTAGGCGAGTGATTTGGCAATTAAGCTTTGAACTGAGTGATAATCATCACTTTCCTTGTTGGCCAAGTTCAGAAGTTTATCAGCAGCCTCCAGAGCTTTTTGCTGTTCTCCCAAGCCTAAGTAAGAATTGATGATCACCTTTAAGGATTTTGCTTTGCCAAGGTAATATCCGTTGTTGTCAGAAATGTTGTAAGTATCCAGGCCTATTCTCAAAGCCCTGTTTCTATCTGCCAGATGAAACGTCTCAGAAAGAATATTGTCAATCTTTTCAGGCGTGTATTCTTGCGCTTTCGTTTGTAATATGCACGCAATTAATAGTAGTACTAGTATTAATCTTTTTGTAAATTCCACAGCTTTGATGTAGCGACAAAAGTATTAAAAAATCAATGATAATCGTATATTTATATTAAATATTTTTCGGATGATGATATCAGTCGTAAAGCCAAAATTAAATCGATTTATATTTCTTCGTACACTCCAATAAAATATCCGGGAAGAATGCATCAAAATGAATTTGAAGCTCTTTTTTATTCTGTCGAAAAGTATCAAAAATGGGAATGCTTGTGTCAAGATATTTGGCCTTGTGCAAAACATTTTGCATACTGAATTTGATGCCTTGGTCTTGTCTGTAATTACTGAGCCAATCATCTTGCTCCATTCTTACAAGCATTTTTTTGTAATTTTCAGGAAGCCATTGTTCATTTTCCCAAAGGATTTTGTAAACTTTGGTGGAATGTATTTTTAATTCTTCTTCAGTGTAAAGATGCGCCACAAAGTAATCAAAAGCAACATCCACAAAAGCTCCGGAATAGAGCCTTACCAAAGGACTGAAAATCTTTTTAGCCTCCGAAACAGCCGGATGAGAATCCGTAAAAGTATCAATCGCCCGATGGACCGTGATGCCTTCTTGTATTTCCAAAGGAAAATTTTCTCGCTCATTGTTTTTTATGAAATCCGCAATCATATTGCCAACGAGTTGTCCATTGGTAAAAGAGAGGATAGAGTGGGCGAGGTAATTCAAGTGAGCATGCTTTTAGTCTTATAAATTTACAGAATTAATTTAGAATAATGACTCTACAAAATCCTCAATCTTACTAATTTCCTCTACTTTAATTCCGAATTTTTTCTTAGGAAGTTTGTTCAGATTAGAAATGAATATCTTCTCGTAGCCTAACTTTTCTGCCTCTGTGATGCGTTGTTCTACTTGTGCAACAGGACGGATTTCTCCGCTCAAACCAATTTCTCCCGCAAAACAATAATGTTCTGAAATTGCAATGTCTTCATTACTTGATAAAATAGAGGCAACAACCGCCAAATCCAAAGCCGGATCATCAGTCTTAATTCCACCAGTAATATTGAGGAAAACATCTTTTGAACCTAGTTGAAAACCGGCTCGCTTTTCCAAAACTGCAAGTAGCATATTCAGTCTTTTGGAGTCGAAACCGGTGGAACTTCTTTGGGGCGTTCCGTAAACTGCGGTGGAAACCAAAGCTTGAATTTCTAAAAGCATAGGTCTGTTTCCCTCCAAAGTTACTGCAACAGAATTTCCGGATAATTCTTCAAATTTCTTTGTAATCAGAATTTCTGATGGGTTTTTAATTTCTTTTAAACCGCTGGAAATCATCTCGTAAATTCCAATTTCCGAAGTTGAACCAAAACGGTTTTTGTTTGCTCTCAATAATCTGAATAAATGATTTCTGTCACCATCAAAATTAAGAACCACATCTACCATATGTTCCAGAACTTTTGGTCCTGCAATCTGTCCGTCTTTTGTAATGTGACCGACAAGGAATACAGGAATATTATTTTCTTTGGCAAATTTGATGATCTCATTAGAACACTCACGGATTTGTGAAACTGTTCCAGGTGAACTTTCTATCAATTGCGATTGCAAAGTCTGGATAGAGTCAATGATAACAAAATCGGGCATCAGTTTCGTTGCCTCGTGTATGATTTTTTCTAATGACGTTTCTGTGAAAAGGAAACAGTTTGGATTCTTTACGTCCGCGAGTCTGTCTGCTCTCATTTTGATTTGTGAGGCGCTTTCTTCGCCCGAAACATACAGGATTTTTTTCTTCATCTTCAAGGCAAGTTGAAGAAGAAGGGTAGATTTCCCAATTCCTGGTTCTCCTCCAATCAAAGTTACCGATCCGAGTACAATTCCGCCACCCAAAACACGGTTGAGTTCTTCTGAAGGTGTCACGATTCTTGGTTCTTCTATGGCTTCCACCTCAATGATGTTAATGATGGAAGATTTGGATTTTGTCGCTACAGATTTGGTGGATTTTTCAACGATTTCCTCCACCAAAGTGTTCCATTCGCCACAGGTTTTGCATTGCCCGTGCCACTGGGAATATTGTGCGCCACAATTCTGACAGAAATATAGAGTTTTGAGTTTTGCCATTCTGCGAAGTTCAAGAAAAATTTCGGAAAAGAAAAAGATTAAAAAGAAGTTTTATTTCAAATTCCGTCACTTAATTTTCAAAAGCTTAATTTTGCGGTGTGATACATCGCGAATGATATCATCCAAAAATTTATAATATTAAATAATTTAAAATGGCATTAGACAAAAATCATGTAGTGACTTTAAAATACGTTCTACATACTAATGATGAAAATGGAGAGAAAGTGTTTGTAGAAGAAACTTCTGCTGAGAATGCTTTGACGTTTCTATATGGCGTAGGAATGATGATTCCAAAATTCGAAGAGGAGATCAAAGATTTGACAATCGGAGACAAAGCTTCTTTCGAGATTGCACCAGGCGAAGGCTATGGCGAGAGAGATCCTCAAGCTGTGACTCAATTACCAGTTGATATGTTCGAAGGTCAGGAATTGCCACCAGTTGGAGCAGTTTTACCACTTTCTGACAATAGTGGAAATAATTTCCAGGCGATGGTTTTGGAGGTAACACCAGAAGCTGTTACTGTTGACTTGAACCATCCAATGGCTGGGAAAAGTTTGTTTTTCGATGTTGAAATTCTGAATGCTCGTCCAGCAACAGAAGAAGAATTAGCACACGGTCACGCTCACGGAGAAGATGGTCATTCTGGACATTAATCCAATTTCTTTCTGAAAATATAAAACCTACTTGATTATTTGAGTAGGTTTTTTTATTAATTAATGAATGTTAAACATAAAAAAAGCTCCCAAATTTCAGGAGCTTTAAATGATTGATTTAGATTTATTTCTTGATGAATTTCTGAGTCGATTTTACGCCTTCTTTGTTTATTAATTCCAAAATATAATTTCCGGAAGTCAATCTCTGAGCGTTGATCTTTTTATCAGAAGATTTACCAGACAGAACGACTTGTCCCGCAGTATTATAAATCTGATAAGATAGTTCACTGGAATCTTTCGACTGGATATTGATCACCTCTCTTACCGGGTTTGGATAGATTGCCATCTCATTAGTTTTATTAACGTCAGAAACTGCCAGTAATTTTTTTACAATAAGCGTGTAATCTTCTACCTGTCCATAAGAGAAGTTTTCGCACGCTGTAGGTACCGCATTGAATTTCATAGAAACCCTCATAACAATTGGTAAGTCAAAAGAAATTCCTGCTGGAACGTTGATAGTTCCCGTTACCGGCGTGTTTTTGGTAATAGTCTGTGTGAACGCTTTTTCATTGGCGTCATCAAAATCGCCATCACCGTTCCAGTCGATAAAGACAGAGTAGGCTTCATTGTAAACCGTGCTGGTCCAAACTGGTGTGATACTGATTGGATAAGATTTTGACTCTGTCAAATTAGTAGAAATGTGGGTGAAATCTTCATAGCCAGCTGTTCCTGTGCTGGTGTTGTCTATGTCTGCAAAAACAACTCGTTTTATTTTTTCGTCAGCTGTATTGGTTCCTGCAGAAGCACAATATTCCACCTGATTGGTTGTAGTAACTGTTGCAACATTACTGGTGGCGGAGATATTGTCATAAACATCTTTTGCTTTTACAGTAAAGTTATAAGTAGTTTGTCTTGATAGTCCGGTCACTTTGTAGGTGAGTGTGGAGGTTCTCGCTATTTCTGTTCCATCTTTGTAGATGATGTAGCCATCCATATCTTCATTATCTGTGGAAGCATTCCACGTGAGATTGGCACTGGTACCTTTGATATTGCTGGCAACAAGATTAGTTGGAACGGTTGGTGGAGTTGTATCAGGCGTGGCAAGATATCTGGCGCCAATTCCTACGGCGTAAAAAGCATCTTGTGTGGCAATGGCTTCAGGCGTCTTGTCTCCAAAAAGTTCTTTGGCAACCTGTACACCATAGTCTCTTGCATTTTTGAATGTCGAGTTTGCAGTCAGGTAGGTAGATTCCAGTTTGTAAACTATTTTTTCAGCTTTGTCCCAGCCGATTCCTGTTACATTATATGATTTACCAAGATCATTGGTTCCTGTTTTTCCCATCACGAGAATGTAGAACCAATGATTAAGAACACCACTGTTGGTATGCACGCCGCAATAGTCATTTCCAAAACTTCCTCCACTTGGTGTTGCGCAGCCTTCTTCTACTGTCGCAGCTTTCCAGTTGATACCGCGATAAGTATCTGGCTGTGGAGACAAGGCAACTTTTGGATTATCCATAGATCTCAGATGGCCGGGAGATGCAATTGTGATATCTTCTCCAATTAGGAAATTCTGTTTTTCAGGCGCATATTTGTGTTCCACAACTGCGCCCCAGATATCAGAAAAACCTTCGTTCATCGCGCCAGATTCTCTCTGATAAGCAAGGTCTGCAGTGTATTCGCAAACGGCGTGCCCTAATTCATGAGCTGTCACGTCAAATGCCGTTAATGGTCGGAATCTTGTTGCGCCATCACCGTAGATCATCTCTGTTCCGGACCAGCCTGCATTCTCGTAGCTGCTACCATAGTGAACATAGCTTTTTAAAACTGCGCCGGCATTATCATAACTGTTTCTGTTAAAGGTTGTTTTAAAATAGTCGTAAGTTTTTTCAACTCCCCAATGCGCGTCCAAAGCAGCATTGTCAAAGGTTGAATTGTTATGTTCGGCAGAAGTCCAATTGTTATCGTTATCCTTAAAGTCAACGGCAGTACTGATGGTAGATGACTTTTTCAGGTTGTAGGTTTTTACACCATTTCCTCTGGTTGCGTCTTGCAAAATGTAGCTTCCAGCAGACAATGTGGTTTCTATTGATTTTGCACCGCTATATTTTGTATCGGCGTTTCCGGTTTCGAAAATTAGAGGATTCTTATAGTCAGTTTTTATAGCAATTGGGGTTTGCTTTATTGATTTGTTTGGAATGAGATCCTGGCTTTGATGTTTCAAAACAGCATTTGAAAAAATAATTCTACCATCTATTGCATCCACATAGATGATTGCTCTGCTGATTGGCTCTGCCGCATAAATATCAAATTTATAAGCTAGGTAAAGTTTAGTTTCGCCCGCATTGGTCTGTACAGGCAATAGAACCAATTGTCCTTCTGGTTTTTTATATTTGTTATCTGCAACATAGGCAGCATCTTCCCACATATATTTTTTAGCATTCACGCTAGTAATTGCTTTTTGGAAAGCATCCAGAGAGGTTAATCTAGGAGTGGTCTTTGTATTTTCTGTGGAGAAGATTTCCCCGTTCATACTTGTCAGTTTTCCATCTTTGTAATGAAGATTGTAACCGCCAAATTCCACTGGAATATTATTAAGGAACATCTTGTATTTCTCATCGGAGAATTTTCCGTCTGCTAAATTTTGACTCAGTCTTAATTCGACATTAGGCGCTAATTTTAGAACTTCAGCAAAAATAGAGTTAGCGGAAGATGAGGTGAGGTTGCTATTCTGGTTGAAGGTTATCAGACTGAGATTTCCTTTCTCGTCTTTGATTTTTTTATTGATGTAGCTCTGAGCGGAGAAATCGTTTGTAGATCCCAAAAGCAAGCCCAGTATGCCAATACAGAGTAATTGTTTTTTCATATATTCCAATATTAATTTGTTTGCTAAAGTAATGTTTTTTTTAAATTTAAATTAATACTAAGTCTATTAAATTGTTGATTTTTTAAATAAATCAGATTAAAACAAAAAATCCAGCATTTCTGCTGGATTTCGATATTGTTCCTATTTTTTTACGGGAATATTTTTCAAAATTTCTTGTGTGTACTTCCAGAATTTTTGAGTTGATGAGATGCTAGCTCGCTCATCTGGCGAATGTGCACCTTTGATCGTCGGTCCAAAACTTACCATTTCCATTTTTGGATAGTTGGCTCCGATGATGCCACATTCCAAACCGGCGTGGCAAGCAACCACCATTGGTTTTTCGCCGAAGTTGTTTTCATAAAGATCCGTCATCACTTTGATGATCTCTGCATCTGGCTTCGGTTTCCAACCTGGATATGAACCACCAAATTCCGTTTGCAAACCGTTGCTTTCGAACGCAGATTTCAGTTGGTTGGCAACTTCCCATTTCGTAGATTCTACGGAGGATCTTGTGAGATTAAGGATTTTGATCTCTCCATTTTTAAGTTCAACTCGTGCAACATTGTTGGAGGCTTCTACCAGACCTTCCACATCTGGACTCATTCGGAAAACACCGTTGTGAGCCGCATTGATCGCGAAAATTATTTGTTTAGAATTTTCAACAGAAATTACTTTTTCCTGTAAATCTATTTTTTCAATATTAATTGTTAGATCTTTTTCCAATGATGCAAACTCCTCTAATATTTCAGATTTTAATTGCTCTACATTCTTAAAAAATTCAGACGAATTTTCTACCGTGAAAGTAGCATTTGCCTCTCTTGGAATAGCGTTTCTCAAACTTCCACCATCGATTGAGCTTAGCTGAATTTGATTTTCTAAAGCTGAGAATAAAAATCTGCCCAATAATTTGTTGGAATTACCAAGCCCTTTGATAATGTCCATTCCAGAGTGTCCGCCTTGCAAACCTTTGATCTCGATCTTGAAAGTTTCGCCTTTGGAATCATTCAAATCGAATTTCGCAGAAGCTGTCACATCTACGCCACCAGCACAACCGATATCGATCTCATCATCTTCCTCAGTATCTAAATTTAATAGAATTTCGCCTTTCAATTGTCCAGGTTTCAAAGCTAAAGCTCCAGTCATTCCTGTTTCTTCATCTATGGTGAAAAGTGCTTCCAGATCTGGATGAGGAATATCGTCACTTTCAAGAATCGACATAATTGTTGCAACGCCCAGACCATTGTCTGCCCCAAGTGTTGTCCCATTTGCCTTCACCCAATCACCATCCACAAACATTTGAATGCCTTGGGTTTCGAAGTCAAAATCGACGTCGTTGTTTTTTTGGCAAACCATATCTAGGTGCGATTGCATCACGATTGGCTGACGGTTTTCCATTCCTGCTGTTGCGGGTTTTGTGATGATGACATTTCCAGCTTCGTCAACGGTTGTTGGCAATCCCAGTTTTTCACCGAATTCCTTTATGAATTTTATAACTTTTTCTTCTTTTTTTGAAGGTCTTGGAACGGAATTAAGTGCCTCGAAGTTTTTCCAGATCACTTTTGGTTCCAGTTGAGAATATTCCATTTTTTTTGAAATTTTTTGAAACTGCAAGGTACTAATTACAGAGTTATAACTAAAAGCTTATTTGCCATTGAATGTAATTTTGTTTCTTGGTTTTGTGCCAGAGTATTCTTCAATTCTTTTGATGAACGCACCATTTTCAAAATAGAGAAGGCAATTAAAGCAGGTTATCTTTTTGTCTTTTACAAAGATATTGACGTTAAGTCTATTTTCAAAACGACTTACATAACTTGGCTTGAAATTATCTTCATCAGCGTTTCTATTAATAACAAATATTGGAGATGGATTGCTGCTTAGCTCTTCTAGGGTTTGACGTAGATTCATATAGCCATCCATCACAAAGAACAATTTGTAATCTTTTTCCTTGGCAAAATCAATAAACTCTTGTAATGGCTTTAGTCTCAAATAAGAGCCGTTTGTAAAGATATATACAATTGCTTTTGGATGATTTTTAAGTTCCTCGGATAGTTGCTCTCCCGTAATTTTATATATAAAATTTTGATTTAAATTTTGAAAGCTATCTAAGGTTTTTACCCGATAACGATAATGGTCTGGCATTTTTTCAGAATCATCTCCCCAGCCATTGACTGTGCAAGAACTTAATACAATAAAGGCAAATAAAAGTAGAATCAGTTTTTTCATTTAGTTAAGCTAGTTTTTTTCAAAAATATAAAAACCTCCCAATAATTTGAGAGGTTTTTGCTGATATAGTTTTATTACTTTTTAATCTTCCAGCATATTGTCACGCGTATTTTTCTGAACTGCAATCGCTCCGAAAAGGGCGAGCAAAAATGCAAAGGCATAAAATCCTTTTTCACTTGGGAGAATCGTTGCGTTCCAAAGTCCGATTACTAGAAGAACGATCGATGATAATGTGGCGAACCAACAAAGTCCGTAATAGATGTCGGTCACTTTGATATTTTCCATCTTGTCACGAACGGCTTTCTGCAAAGAAACGACTGCGAACAAGCCATAGAGTAGGATGGTGAAGTAGTAGCCTTTCTCGTTCAGTTCCATATCGGCGCGTGCAAGTCCTGTGATGAAACCAATCATTCCTGCGCCCAAAGCGACCCAAGATGCTGCTACGAAAGCATTTGACACTTTTTGTTTTGCCATTAGTTTTTGTTTTTTAATGATTTTATAATATCAAATATATTCTTTTTTTGATAAATCAATTGAAGTCGTTGAGATTTGTTGAGATAATTTCTTTCAAAGAGAAAACCCATAGCCCCGATAGTAGCGGTTACCCCACAGTTGGGTTGGAGAATTGGTGGGTTTGGGGTTGGAGAGCAATGGCGCGAGGAGTAATAGCGGATAGCGGGAAATAGCTCCTGATTGGGCTGGAGAGTATGGGATTTGGAGAGTTGTAGGGTTTGTGAGTTTTGGGGATAAAAAAACGCTCCAGAAAAATCTGAAGCGTTGTTAAATATATTTTTGTCATCCATCTTCCGACTTCTGACTTCCAGCATTTAGTATCTGTAGTATTCTGGTTTGAAAGGTCCTTTCACGTCAACGCCGATGTAATCTGCTTGTTCTGGTGTAAGGGTTTCTAATTCTACGCTTAATTTCTTAAGGTGCAATTCTGCTACTTTCTCGTCCAAATGTTTTGGCAACATATAAACTTCGTTTCCGTAAGCTTCTGAGTTTGTCCAAAGTTCGATTTGAGCCAAAGTCTGGTTACTGAATGAGTTAGACATTACAAAACTTGGGTGGCCAGTTGCGCAACCAAGGTTTACCAATCTTCCTTCTGCAAGGATGATCACTTCTTTACCTTCGATGGTGTAGATGTCAACTTGAGGCTTCACTTCTGACTTTGTGTGACCGTAGTTTTCGTTCAACCAAGCCATATCGATCTCGTTGTCGAAGTGACCGATGTTACAAACTACTGCTTTGTCTTTCATTTTAAGGAAGTGGTTTCCTCTTACGATGTTGTAATTTCCAGTCGTCGTGATGATGATGTCTGCGTTGTCAACTACTGTGTCCAATCTTTTCACTTCGTATCCGTCCATTGCCGCTTGTAGCGCACAGATCGGGTCAATCTCAGTTACAGTTACGATAGAACCAGCTCCTCTGAAAGAAGCCGCAGTTCCTTTTCCTACGTCTCCGTAGCCGCAAACTACAACTCTTTTTCCAGCCAACATAAGGTCTGTCGCTCTTCTTACAGCATCTACTGCAGATTCTTTACAACCGTATTTGTTATCGAATTTAGATTTGGTAACAGAATCATTTACGTTGATTGCAGGCATTACCAAAGTTCCGTTTTTCATTCTTTCGTACAATCTGTGAACACCGGTTGTGGTTTCTTCAGAAAGTCCTTTGATATCTTTTGTGAATTCTGGGTATCTGTCAAAAACCATATTGGTCAAATCGCCGCCGTCATCAAGGATCATATTCAATGGTTTTCTGTCTTCACCAAAGAAAAGAGTCTGCTCTATGCACCAGTCAAAATCTTCTTCGTTTAGACCTTTCCAAGCGTAAACCGGGATTCCAGCAGCAGCAATCGCAGCCGCAGCGTGGTCCTGAGTAGAGAAGATGTTGCAAGAAGACCAAGTCACCTCAGCACCAAGTGCTACCAAAGTCTCGATCAAAACTGCAGTCTGGATTGTCATATGAAGACATCCTGCGATTCTAGCACCTTTAAGTGGTTGAGATGGTCCGAATTCTTCACGGATAGACATCAAACCTGGCATCTCAGCTTCCGCCAAAGTGATTTCTTTTCTTCCCCATTCTGCTAAGGAAATATCCTTAACTTTATAAGGAACGTATTGTGTTGTTGTACTCATATTTATAATGAAATAAATTTAAAAATCAGTTCTTTAAACTATAGTGCAAAATTACAATATATAATTAAGATATAAAAATTAAGAAACCGGATCCATTATATGAAATTATACATTGGTAAAAATTATTTATTCTAATTCTAAATAGTTACTTTTGCAAAGTAGTTAGGACTGATAAACATTGAACTTATCTTTCTTAATCGATTTTCATTAACATTAAAATTAATATCTATTCAAAAATAAATTTACATTATGAGTGAAAGTACACACACGCAAGATGCCCAAAGACAAGCAAAACCAGTTGCGCCGAAAGTAAAAGAATTAATCGCTAAAACACTTAGCGTTACTTTGGCAACAGTAGATGCAGAAGGAACGCCGAACGCAAGCTACGCGCCGTTTGTAGAGATTGACAACAAATTCTACATTTTGGTTTCTTTTATGGCAAAACACACGAAGAATCTTTCGGAAGGTAGAAAAGTTTCTGCGATGTTTATCGAGGATGAGTCTGCGACGAAACAAGTTTATGCAAGAGAAAGATTGACAGTTGAAGTTTCTACTTCTCAAATCGAAAGAGATTCTGCTGAATGGACCAACGTTGTAGGACAATTGAAAGAAAGACACGGTAAGATTGTAGATGTTCTTAATGAAATGACAGATTTCATCTTAGTGGCGCTTCATCCTGTGAAAGGTGCGTACGTGAATGGTTTCGGAAGTGCTTATTTTGTAGATGCAAATCTTGAAATAATGGAACACAGAAACGACCAGAATCACCAAACAAAATAAATAATGAAAGGCTTAGTTTTTACTAAGCCTTTTTTTTGTCTTCGAGGACCTCAGACTAACATATTTCAAAATTTTAAGATTAATTGTCACACTGAGCGGAGTCGAAGTGTTTTTTGTTTTAAAATAAGGGTCGGGGAAACAAAGTTTATTTTAATTAAATCTTCCTAAAAATCACCGTCGAGTTGTGTCCTCCAAATCCAAAAGCATTGCTCATCGCGATATTAATTTCCTTTTGTTTCGGCTCAGTCACGATATTGATGCCTTCCGGAATATTCTCATCAAGATTTGAAATATTGATGGTCGGCGGAATGATGCTGTTTTGAATCGCTTTGATACATAAGATGGCTTCAACCGCGCCAGCTGCTCCCAGCAAATGGCCAGTCATAGATTTGGTTGCGCTGATGTCCAGGTTCGGACTTCCTTTGAAAACTTTGGTAACGGCATTCAGTTCTGCCAAGTCTCCAAGTGGTGTAGAAGTAGCGTGTGGATTCAGATAATCAACTTGGTCGGACGTGATGTTGGCGTCTTCAAGAGCCAATTCCATAGATTTTGCTGCTCCAATTCCTTCAGGATGTGGCGCGGTCATATGATACGCGTCGGCGGTCATTGCAGCACCAATCATTTCTGCATAGATTTTTGCGCCTCTTGCTTTGGCGTGTTCGTATTCTTCCAGAATCAATGCGCCGGCACCTTCTCCCATTATGAAACCGTCGCGTTCTACGTCGTAAGGTCGGCTTGCTGCTTGTGGGTCTTCATTTCTGGTGGACATAGCTTTCATCGATGAGAATCCGCCGACAGAAGCTTGCGTGATTGGCGCTTCCGAACCACCGCTAACGATGACTTTCGCTTTTCCCCAACGGATGTAATTGAAGGCATCCATAAATGCGGTGTTTGCAGTTGCACAAGCAGAAACTGTCGTGTAATTGATTCCGCGAAGTCCATATTTCATCGATATCATTCCGGAAGCCATATTGGCAATCAGTTTTGGAACAAAGAACGGACTGAATCTTGGTGTTCCATCGCCTGTAGCAAAGGCGACTACATCATCTTCAAAGGTTTGCATTCCGCCTTGTCCTGTTCCCCAAATCACACCGATGTCAAAAGGGTCGATGCTTGCCAGGTCCAAACCAGAATCTTCCATTGCTTCGGCTGCAGCATAGATTCCGAACTGTGTGAAAAGGTCGCTTCGTTTGATTTCGTTTCTGTCCAGATATTTTTCGGGCGTGAAGTTTTTGACCTCCGCAGCGAACTGAACTTTGAATTTTTCCGGATTGAAGTGCGTGATGGTTGCAGCGCCACTTTCTCCAGCCAAACTATTTTTCCAAAAGGTTTCGACATCATTTCCCAAAGGTGTTACGGCTCCCATTCCGGTGATTACAACTCGTTTCATTTATCTGATTTTTAAATTTTAAATATTTTGTAGGCAGACTAATTTAGAGAAAAGAATATTCTCAGGTTTCTGCCTTCATCTCTGTTCCTGAACTATTATGTAAGGAATAAGAATCCGCAAATTTAGGCATTTGATTTTCTAATTTCAGTTTTTAAATTGATTGGATGTTCCTTATGAAAGGTAATTCCCAATTTTTGTGACAAAACTTGTTCTATACTTCAATCTGCAGCCCGACTTGAACGGAGCTCATTTTTTGGTGCTGGTAAAAGCTTTGGCCAAAAATAGCGGGAGTGGAAGGCGGAAAAGCTGCCCAAATTGCAATGATTTACAAAACTTCCTGAATTCTGGTTTGGTTCATCACCCTGAAAGCCTCTGCTGGAGCGGCTAATGATAGTTGGTAGATGTCTTCGGTCTGCCCAACGCGGATTTCGAAGTTGTCAGTTTCTAGAGCTGTAATCAATTCTTCGGCAACCAAAGTGGGAGATATTCCTGTTTTTCCACCAATTGGTGCAGAAAACTCGGTGTCGACCAATGGCGGTACGAGTTCGAAAACTTTGATGGATGTGTCTTTTTCCAATGCAAAACGCAATGCCTGGGTGTAAGAATGGAGTGCGGCCTTGCTCGCGGAATAGGTTGCCAAACCGCTCGGAACGTAGGCTGTGATGGAGGAAACGTTGACAATCGCCGCGTTGTCCTGAGTTTTTAATAATGGTAAAAGTTTCTCGTTGAGTCGGATGACGGAAAGGTAATTGGTCAGCATTTCGGCTTCTGCTTTTTCGAATCCGCCGGCGTTTTCTGCTGTGATGTCAAACACAAAAGCCTGTCCAGCGTTGTTGATGACGATATTGAGTTGGGGAAATTCCTGTTTGACTTGAATGACCAATTTTTCGACATCGTCTGCTTTTGAAGCGTCTGAAACGATGGTTTTGACGTTTGTAAGTTTGGACGCAGCTTGGTGGAGACGTTCTTCATTTCGGCCGGTGATGATGACGTTGTTTCCTTTTTCGGAAAGTAGTTTAGCGATTTCGAAACCGATTCCTGCGCTTCCGCCGGTGATGAGGATGGTGTTGTTGCTTGTGTTCATAATGATGGATTTGTTATTTTATTTTGATAACGACTTTTCCTTTTGCGCGTCCGCTTTCGACATAATTCATTGCGTCGTTGGTCTGTTCGAAAGGAAATATTTTGTCGATGGTTGGTTTGATGATTCCGGATTCTATGAGTTTTGAGATTTCTGTGAGTTGCTTTCCATTGGCTTGCATAAAGAGGAATGCGTAATCTACGTTTTGCTTTTTTGCTAATTTTTTGGTTTTGAAACTCAATAGGAATATTACGGTTCTAAGAAGGAAATTCAGTCCGATTGTCTTAGCAAAATCTACATCTGGCGGACCTGAGATGGAAATGACCTTTCCGCCAGGTTTCAATATTCTGATGGACTTTTCCAATGTTTTCTGGTCCTGGCTGTTGAGAACCAAATCGTAATCTTTCAGGATATTTTCGAAGTCTTGAGTTTTATAATCGATGACCAAATCTGCTCCGAGTTGTTTCACGAATTCAATATTTTTCTCACTGGTTGTGGTCGCTACGAAGGCACCCAAATGTTTCGCCAACTGAATCGCGAAAGTCCCGACGCCACCTGAGCCAGCTTGGATAAAGACTTTCTGACCTTTCTTAAGATTTGCTTTTTCAATAAATGCCTGCCAAACCGTCAAGCCAACGAGTGGGATAGAAGCGGCTTCTTCCATCGAAATGTTCTTTGGTTTTGGAGCCACAAAATCTTCATCTATCGCGATGTATTCTGAAAATGCGCCAATTTGGAAGTCGGGAACGCGGGAGAAAACTTCGTCGCCGATTTTGATATTTTTTACTTTTGAACCAATTTCGATGACGATTCCTGCAACGTCGTGCCCCAGAATCAAAGGTAATTTGTAAGGCAGCATCATTTTGAATTCGCCACTTTTGAGTTTGCTATCGAGTTGATTGACACTTGCTGAGTGAATCTCTAAAAGAACTTGGTTTTCTTTGATGCTTGGTTTGGGAACTTCCGTAAGTTCCAATTTTTCTGTCTTGCTGTACTGTTTTGTGATGAATGCTTTCATAATTTGGTTTTAAAATACCAGTCGGTATATTTTGTGATAAAAAATTTTATTTGATTAATTCTGCGTCGATGATTTTGATGATTCTGTCCAGCGCCTGATATAGGTGGTTTGGATGGTTGGTAGTTTTTGAAAGCAGAATGCCACCTTCTATTAGCATTATAAATAAGTAAGAATATTCTGAAGCGTTGATAGAATTTACAATTTCGTTTTTGGTTTTTCCTTCTTCCAGAATTACTGTTATTTTGGTGGACCAATTTGCAAAACTCGTGGCGACCTCGGTCTTCAAAAAAGGCATTGTATCGTCAGATTCTATCGCTGTATTCATCATTGGGCAACCGCCGCGGGAAAAATTATGCTCCCAAGAATTTCTGTAATAATCCAAAAATGCGATGAGCTTTTCACGTGTCGTCATCGTCGCACTCAATTGATTTTCTATAGCAGAAGACAGGCGTTTTGCATTGTAGCGAAAAACTTCTTTTGCCACTTCATCTTTGTTCGCAAAATTCCCGTAGATGCTACCTTTCGTCAATCCCGTTTTTTCGGAAATATCTGCCAGAGACGTTCCGGCGTAACCTTTCTTGTTGAAAAGTTCCGCTGTACTTTCAATGATGAACTGTCTGGTTTTCTCTGCTTTTGACATTTTGTAAATTGAATTGACTTTGCAAAGATATACAATTTAAATACCAATCGGTATATTTTATTTATTATTTTTAATTGATGAAAAAATGCTCCCGGAAAATTCCGAAAGCATTTCAAGTAAAAAATAGTGTAATTTAGATGTTAGACTTAAAGCTAGATGCAATTAGCAAATAGCCGTTAGCGGTTTACTTCCAGCCGCCACCCAAGCTTTTGTAGATATTGACAACCGAACTCAATTGTCTTTCTTTAGCTTCGATGAGTTCCATCTTTGCGTCCAACGCGTCACGTTGATTCATCAAGACTTCTAGATAATCGGCTCGGGAGTTTCTGAATAATTGGTTCGCAATGCCGATTCCGTCATCCAACGCTTTTGATTCCTGCGCTTTCAATTCATAATATTTATCCAGATTTTTTATTTTCGACATTTGATTGGCCACATCGATGTAAGCACTTAGAATCGTCTTGTCATATTCATACAAAGCCTGGATTTGTTTAGCATCAGCGGTTTTGAATCTGGATTGAATCGCCGTTTTGTTAATAAGCGGACCAGCCAATTCGCCAACCAGGTTGAATGCAATAGATTCTGGCAACTTCGCCAAATAGGTCGGATTGAAAGCTTCCAGACCAAGTGTCGCATTGATTTCCAGACTTGGATAGAATTCTTTTCTCGCTGCTTCCACATCCAGTTTTGCCGCTTCCACTTCCAGCTCGGCTTGTTTAATGTCGGGACGATTGGCCAACAACTGGGACGGGATTCCCGTGTAAACCGTCTGCGGAACGATGGACATAAAACTCTCTTTCGTTCTCACAATTGGTTGCGGATAACGGCCCAATAAAGCATTGATTGAATTTTCCTTTTCTGTGATCTGTTGTTTGAGGTCATATTCGGTCGCGCTGGATTTTGCCAACTCAGCCTCGAATTTCTTCACGGCCAATTCGGTTGCAGCCATCGCTTGCTTTTGAATTTTCGCAACTTCCAAGGCTTTTTTCTGCAATTCCATATATTGGTGAATGATATCGAGCTGATTATCAAGCGACAATAATTCATAATAATTGTCAGCCACCTCGGAAATCAAACTTGACAGCACGAAATTCTTACCTTCGACTGTTGAGAGATAATGCGCAACAGCCGCTTTTTTCTCAGTTCGGAGTTTGCCCCAAATATCGACTTCCCAATTCGCCATCAGTCCACCTTCGAAGTTTCCTAATGGCTCTGGCATTTCTCGTCCCGGTTCTATTTCGGTTGTTGCGTCGCCGGCACCTTCAGAAGTGTATCTTCCGGCTTTGCTTACGCCAGCGCCCAATTTTGCGGCAAGTGTTGGACTCAGTTTTCCGTTTTTGTACATCACGTCGCTTTTTGCGATTTCGATTTCCTGCAATGTGATCATCAATTCCTGGTTGTTTTTCAGTGCTTTATCAATTAGATTGACAAGATTTGGGTCTGTGAAAAACTGTTTCCAAGGTGTGATTCCGGAATTGTTTTCGGCTATATTTTGGTTATCAAAATTCTGAGGAATCGCTTCTTTCACCTGATCCTGAATTTTGGTTGCCATCGGTGCTTTGCATCCAATTAACATTAATGAAATGAATGCGGTCGCTATTAAATTTTTATTGGTCTTCAAATTTTCCATCGTGTTGGTAAGGTTCGGTTTGTTCTGTTAAAGGATTTTCTTCTTCGTAATAGGTCAGTTTGGACTTTGCAGCAATGTTGGCGAAAATGTAGTATAATCCTGGGATGATCATCAATCCGAAGATGGTTCCGATCAACATTCCGCCAGCTGCGGCTGTTCCAATCGTTCTGTTTCCAACCGCGCCAGGTCCAGTTGCCAAGGCCAAAGGAATCAATCCAGCGATGAATGCGAATGAGGTCATCAAGATTGGACGGAATCTTAGAGAAGCTCCCTGCAACGCGGCTTCTTTGGTCGAAAGTCCTTCTTCCGCTTTCTTCTGAACCGCAAATTCTACGATCAAAACGGCATTCTTTCCAAGTAATCCAATGAGCATGACCATCGCAACTTGTGCGTAGATATTGTTCTCCAATCCGAAAAGACTTAAGCATAAAAATGCGCCGAAAATTCCCGTTGGCAACGACAAAATGATTGGCAAAGGCAAAATGAAACTTTCGTACTGTGCGGAAAGGATCAGATAAACAAATCCCAGACAAACTAAGAAAATATAGATCGCTTCATTCCCTCTGGAAACTTCATCTTTGGAAATTCCCGCCCAATCGATTCCGAAACCTCTTGGCAAGGTTTTGTCCGCCACTTCCTGGATCGCTTTGATCGCATCTCCAGAACTGTAACCAGGCGCCGGCGTTCCGCTGACCTCAGAAGAGTTGTACATATTATGTCTAGTGATCTCTGACAGTCCATATACTTTTTCCAGATGCATAAAATCGGAGTAGGGAACCATCTCGTCTTTGTCGTTTTTCACATAGAGTTTCAGAATGTCTGTTGGCATAGCGCGATATTGCGGACTTGCCTGGACAATCACTTTGTAAGGTCTGTCGAATCGGATAAAGCTGGTTTCGTAATTGGAACCGATCAAAGTTGATAGATTGTCCATTGCTTTTTCAATCGTTACGCCTTTTTGTTCTGCCAGATCATTATCAATTTTCAACATATATTGAGGGAAACTTGCGGAGTAGAAACTGAATGCTGATCCAAGCTCAGGCCGTTTTTTCAATTCCTTGACAAAATCGTTGCTTACTTCTTCCATTTTGTGATAATCACCACTTCCGGCTTTGTCCAACAGTCTTAGTTCAAAACCACCTGCAGCACCATAACCGGGAATTGACGGCGGTTGGAAGAACTCGATGTTAGCGCCAGGGATTTCTTTTGCTTTTTGTTCCAATTGCTCGATGATCTCGGTAGAAGATTCTTTTCTCTCGTCCCAACTTTTCAAATTGATCAGACACGTTCCGGAGTTGGATCCAGTTCCTTCGGTCAAGATCTCATAACCAGCCAAAGATGAAACAGACGAAACACCATCAATATCCTCAGAAGCTTTTTGCAATTGCAATGCGATCTGATTCGTTCTTTCGAGCGTGGATCCAGGAGGTGTTTGGATGATGGCGTAGATCATTCCCTGATCTTCACTTGGGATAAATCCTGTCGGCAAATTATTACTCAAAAAGAAAGTTCCGATGCAGAAAAGAACAAGTAGTGGAAGTGTCACCATTTTTCGGGTTACCACTTTATTAAGCAAACCGTGATATTTAGTTGCTCCAACAGTAAAGATGTTATTAAAACCATCCAAAAATCTGGTGATTGGCGTTTTCTTTTTCTCTTTACCGTGGTTATTTTTGAGGATCAAAGCACATAAAGCTGGTGTTAAAGTCAATGCTACAACGCCTGATAAAATAATGGAGGAAACCATTGTAATGGAAAATTGACGATAGAAAACCCCAACCGGACCAGACATAAATGCTACCGGAATGAACACCGAAGCCATTACCAAAGTGATTGCAATGATTGCCCCGCTGATCTCGTGCATAGCTTCTTCCGTTGCCTTGAGCGGCGAGAGATGCTTTTCTTCCATCTTGGCGTGAACAGCTTCTATGACGACAATCGCATCATCGACCACGATTCCAATTGCCATTACCAAAGCAAAGAGTGAAATTAAATTTAATGTGATCCCGAAAGCGGACATAATGGCGAATGTTCCAACCAATGAAACCGGAACTGCAATCGTCGGGATCAAAGTCGAACGCCAATCCCCCAAGAATAGGAAAACCACGATTGCCACTAGAATAAACGCTTCAAATAACGTATGAATTACTTTTTCGATGGATGCATCCAAAAAGCGGGAAACGTCATAACTGATCTCGTAATGCATTCCTTTTGGGAAGCTTGTTTTCTGCAGGTCAGCCATTAATGATTTGACATTTTTGATGACATCGCTTGCGTTGGAACCGTAAGATTGTTTCAGTGTAATTGCGGCAGACGGTTTTCCGTTCAGAGTAGAGTAGATGTCATACATCGATGAACCAAATTCTACATCAGCTACATCTTTCAGCCTTACAAATTCGCCATCGGTTTTGGCTTTTAGGATGATGTTCCCATAATCTTTCTCATTGTTGAAACGGCCTGGATATTTCAGAATATATTCAAAAGACTGAGAGCGTTTTCCGGAACTTTCACCTGTTTTTCCGGGTGATGCTTCCAAACTTTGCGCATTCAAAGCTTCCATCACTTCGTCAGCCGAAATGTCGTAAGCTGTCATTCGGTCAGGTTTCAGCCAAATACGCATCGCATATTCTCTGGTTCCCAGGATGTCGGCATTACCAACACCATTCACCCGTCTGAGCTCGGACATCACATTGATATCGGCATAATTGAACAGGAATTTCTGATCAGCTTTTGGGTCGTCACTGTAAAGGTTGATGTACATTAGCATATTCGGTTCCTCACGGGTGATCTTCACACCTTCACGCACGACCAACGGCGGAAGTTTATTGACAACCGATGAAACACGATTCTGAACATTGACTGCTGCAACATTCGGGTCGGTTCCCAGATCGAACACAACCTGTATGGAAGCCTCACCATCGTTACCTGCATCGGAAGTCATATATTTCATTCCGGGAACCCCATTTAGTCCACGTTCCAGAGGAATAACGACAGATTTGATGAGCAATTCGTTGTTGGCTCCAGGATATTCTGCCGTGATGTTGACTTTCGGCGGTGAGATCGATGGAAACTGGGTAACGGGTAATTTTACCAAAGATAAAATCCCTAAAAATACGATGATCAAAGAGATCACGATAGACAGAACTGGTCTGCGAATGAATTTCTTAAACATAAAGAATTATTTTTTTAGACAATAGATGATAGACGAAAAAGATTTTAGACCAGGAGTCGGAATCATTTCTCAATTATCATTTATCATTTTTATCTTAGTTTGCCTGTAGTTTCAGAGAGTTCAAGACTTTCTTCGGATCTTGGAATTTGGTTTCCACTTTCTGGTCGTCCTTCACTTTTTGGACACCTTCCAACAGGAACTTATCATTTTCATTAAGACCTTCGGAGATCACATAAAGATCTGGGAGATTGTAAGCCACCTTCACGTTTTTGGAACTTACTTTTCCATTCTTATCCACCACGAAAACATAGATCTGATCTTGAATTTCGTAGGTCGCTTTTTGTGGAATGATGAGCGCATTTTTCAACGGCATTGTCATCTGTACCTTTCCCGTTTCGCCATTTCTCAATAACTGATCTGGATTTGGGAATTTGGCCCGGAAAGCGATGTTTCCAGTTTCATTATCAAATTCACCCTCAATGGTTTGGATGATACCTTTGTCAGGGAATGCTTCGCCATTGGCCATTAATAGGGAAACTTGGTTGTTGCCACGTTCAGCAGAGTGCGTTTGGTAATTGATATATTCTGGCTCTGAGACATTGAAATAAGCGTAGATCCCGCCATTGTCGGAAAGGCTTGTGAGTAAATCACCTTCATCTACAAGACTTCCCAGCTTGAGCGGAAGACGGTTGATGATCCCGGAAAATGGTGCTCTGATGGTGGTGAATGATAGGTGTGTTTGAGCAAGATTCAATTCAGCTTTTGCAGCATCCAGTTTTGCTTTTGCCATTCTTTTTTCGTTGATGGAAACGACATTGCTGTTGGCCAGCGTACTGGAATTCTGTAGCTCGATCTCGGCCTGTGCTACTTCTGCTTTTGCCTTTAAAACATCCGCCTGATAAAGTTGAGGCATTATTTTAAACAACACTTGTCCGGCCTGTACGTGCTGACCTTCATCCACATATATTTTTTCCAGAAAGCCTTTTTCCTGGGCTCTGATCTCGATATTCTTTTCCGATCTGATCTGGGAAACAAATTCTTTGGTGATGACCGTATCCATTTTTACCGCTGTGGTAGTGGGATAAACGACCTTTTCTTCTTTTTCTTCTTTTTTGTCTTTACAGCTAAAGATAATCAGCAAGGCGCTGAGAGCAACAGAAAATGTGACTCTTTTCATTTTTGATAAGTTTTATTTTTTTAATTGAATGTTGAATCAATGATCAAAAAGACCATCAATTTCAGTGAAATGTTGAATAGGGAAATCTCAAAGACAACAAGGAATGTTACCACTTTGGAATAAGGGTAATAAGGTCTTTGAATAAGTAAAGTTTAAATACGGATTGAACGCAGCAGAATGAACCTTTTTATCGAATAGATAATCGTTTCCGGCTCGTGGAATTTCTGTTTAGTACGTTTGAAATATAGATGTAAAAGGTAACCTAAGCCAAAAACAGTTAGAACTGCAATGGCATTGAAGGCGTTTGAAAGACCGAGATCAAATTCTTCCGGAGAATCCAAAGAATCATTGATCTGCTGCAAAGAGGTTCTCTCCAAAGAATGGGTGGAGCGGTGCTTTTTTGCAAATGAAAAAAATTGAGATGAGGTATTCTGACTTCCGAAATCTGGCTGGAAATCAAGAGATTGCTTGTTCTCTACCGTAAACAGTAGAAAAATGCACATCAGTAAATATATAATACCATTTCTCATTTTGATAC
Organism: Chryseobacterium sp. KACC 21268; assembly: GCA_028736075.1. Taxonomy (NCBI): domain Bacteria; kingdom Pseudomonadati; phylum Bacteroidota; class Flavobacteriia; order Flavobacteriales; family Weeksellaceae; genus Chryseobacterium; species Chryseobacterium sp. KACC 21268. The sequence goes on along the minus strand of CP117875.1, from coordinate 3,790,331 downwards.
TGCAAATTTACTTGCTTAATTGTTAACAACATCTTAAATATAAAAATTTAAGGAATTTTTAAGTTGGGCGCATTGTTGGTTTATTTTTGGTGATCATTTTGTTTTTATTAAATTAGCAAAACAATAATTTCCGATGCCACTTTACAAAGATCTTTCCGACGATGTTGCCACCATTCTCATTTGGGAATTTGATAAGGCCGAAGAATTGGACCCTGAGATCTTGCTGGAACCGGAAAATCAAAACAAGATCCTGAACTATCATCCCAACAAGATCGCTGAGGTTTTGATGGTGAGAAAAATGCTGAAATCGGTGCTTCCCAATCACAAGATCCTTTATAAAGAAGACGGTGAACCTTACCTTTTCCCTAATGATCTTCAGATCTCTGTGAGTCATTCTTTTCCGCTGGCAGGTTTGGCGATCTCAAAAAATAAAATCGGGATCGATATCGAAAAGCGCAAAGAGAAAATCAAAAATATCCGACACAAATTTATCCTTCACGAAAATAATTTCATTGATGACGCGGAGGAAGTGGATTTCCTGACAGCGATCTGGTGCGTGAAAGAAGCGCTTTACAAAATCCATCACAGCAAACATTGGTCTTTGAAAAAGCATTACGATGTATTGCCGTTCAACCTAAAGGAGGAATTGTCTGTAAAATGCAGAGTTTATGATGATCAGAATGAAGATTTCTTCAAAGCAAAAATCAATTTCTTTGATAATTACTGTTTCGCAGTTGTGGATTGATAGATGCGATATTCCTCAATAATCTTTCTTTGGTCCTTCGCAACGTCGTAGATCAGTGCCAAAAGTTCTCTGATGTTCTTGATCTCGGTCAAATGACTGACGGTGAACGTTCGCTCATTTGAAATTGCTTGGTTTTCCAATTCCGCTTTTCGTTTTTCCAAAAGGTCAAAAACCTGATCTTCCGGCTTGATGTGACTTTCCGTTCTCGTCTGTTCATCCAGATCTTGCTGGAAGAGTAGGGAAGAAGTGCGCAACAACTCTGCAGAGATCTTGATCTTCCAATTTTGAAAATCGATTTCCGGAAACTCGTGACCAGACTTTGCATATTGCGATAATGATGCGGTGTATGCCGTGATCAAGTGCGTGGTAGTTACAAACTGGTGAACCGTTTCCAATTTTCTTTGCTGGTTTTTTGGGTCCGAGATCATCCTTTGAAAGTTGTCGGAGAGATTCGCCAAATCGATGATCGCGTTTTTTCTGCTAATCCGGAAATCCTGGTCGTGTAATTCTTTCTTCATAAAATGATCCATGATCAATCGGAAATAATCGAGATTGCTTTTGGACGATTTTTTCATCAGATCCAAATTCTGCGTGTGTTCCCAAACTGGCAAGATAAAGTAGGCTACCAGAAAAGTCACTGCACCACCAATTAAGGTATCCAGAATTCTATCTTTAAAAATAACATTCACGTTTCCAGGTCTTAAGAAATTAAAAGACAAGAAAATGTAGATCGTCATAAATAAAACCGCCCAAAAATATTTTGATTTCAATAAACTGAAACACAGAATCATACTTAATAAAAGAATGACCAAAATAGCGCCTGGATCTTTGACATAATACAAGATAATATAAGCGATTACGCCGCCGGCAATGGTTCCAAACAATCGGAGAAGATTCCTGTGTTTGGTGGTGGAATAAGCGGGTTTAAGAATCGCAATAATTGTTATCAAAATCCAATACGAATGCCCAATCCCGAGGATCTCAAATCTTGAGACGATGTAACCAATCAATAAGGCAATCGTCACTCTAATTGCATGACGAAAATGTCCAGAATTAAGTGAGAAATTAGAAAATAGAACTTTCAAATTCATCTTTTCCTCTTTCGGTAAAAACTTCGAATAATCCAATCCTGACGATAAACTTTTGGCCAGTTTTTTATCTTGAGAATGAACGGTCAAAATGGTTTTCACCTCGTCTGTGATCTCTGTGATTCTCATCAAAACCTGACGCATCATCATAAAATCTTCCAAGGTTTCTGAGGAAAATCTTTGTGATCTGTGGTCGAAGAAATCGTCGTAGATTTTCTTTAGTTCATTATCAAAATTGGTAATTTGTCTAAATGTCAAACCACTTTGAAGCGAAATGCCGAGGTTGGTGATTTCATCTGCCATCGCCAAAAGATAATCGTGGATCTTGTGAAACAGCGTTGTGTCTCCAAAAACCTGGGTCATCCGTTTGTAGTCGTTTTCGGAAGTCAAGAGCTTATCAAACAGATCGAAGGAATTGAGGAACATCAACATTAGAATTCTACTTTGCGTAGTAGATTCGTTCACGATCTGTCTGGTTTTAAAGACAATCTCTCGCGTGTCTTCCTGATGATTTTTGATTTTGATCTGTTGAGTGATCAGTTGATTCAGTAACTCATTGAAGTCGGGATTTTTAGTGTAATATTTAGCTTTAATTCTAAGATAATCTGCTAATTCCAGATAATTTTCCCCAACAACCTGACTTGCCAACTTGTAAGGCTGAAGCTTTGAGACAATCATAAAAATCACAAAAAACCACACGCATCCCAAGAAAAAGATGAAGGTGCTTTTCAGAATGTCTTCACCAGTCAAATGTCCATCAATAAAGATACTCAGAACTACTAGCGCAATGGATCCGAAGGTGGCGAGTCTCAAACCGTAAACGCCGATCATCGAAAAGAAAAATCCGAAAATGATGATCTCCAGATACACGGCAATCGGAAATTCCTTCACCAAACTGGCCAAAAGGGCGATGAGAAAGAAAGAAAAAATGGATAGGATTAATGTATTTCTTCTTCGGATGAATGGACCTTGCTGATCCGTCAATCCTACAAAACTGGTTCCGAGCGGGAAAAGAAAATATTCCTTAAGCAAACCAAATTGCGCCAAGATGATACTTGGAATCACTATTGCCAAAGCGATCCTTGCTCCGGAATAGATGTATTGGCTGGTGAGGAATTTTTTGAGTTCGGAACTGTAGTTCATATGGCGAATTTACGGAAAGTCTATTTAAAATTGATATTAATGAAATTATGTTAATGCTAAAAAAAATGCCAAAGCGTGAAGCTCTGGCATTTTTTATTTAAATGATTTTTAAATCGATCTAATTAATAATCTTGTGCGTTGTAAGTTTCGCTACCGATGTTCCAAGTCAAACCAAATCTCAAAGTATTATCCAAAGCAGAGTTGATCTTTGAAGTATTGATCAGGTAAGAAAGATCCAGTCCAAAAGAAGCATATTTGAAACCAACACCTACGGTCGCATATTGTCTAGCTCCTTGTTCTGGTGCTTCTGTGAAATAACCAGCTCTCAAGGCGAAAGTCTCGTCGTAAGAATATTCGGCAGCACCACTGAAAATGATACTTTTCTCATTACCAAAAGATTTACCAATCCCTTCGATTACTCCTACATTTGGTACATCTCCAGTCGTTTCGTCTGGTCCTGGAACCAAAATTTTGGAAGCTTCACCACTTAGGCTGAAACGGTTTTGGTCATCAATCAATAGATCATAGCCTAGACCTAATCTTGCCATTGTAGGAAGATAAGATCTGGATTCTTCATCACCTGTGTAATCCAATCTAGGACCCAGATTCTGAACTGCCCAACCAGCTTTCACTCTACCTTCGTAGCCACTGATACTTTCGTGTTTTGGAGACATATAGTAACCGGCAACATCTACTGCAAAAGTATTAGCAGGTTTCAAAGTACTGTTGGAGTTGAAACCTCCACCAATATCGGATCTGATGAATCTACCAGTAACCGCCATTGAGTAATTATCTGTCAATTTCAAACCATAAGCAACATCGACAGAGAATTCGTTTGGTTTCGCAGTACCACCTTGTATCACCTCGTTTCCTACAAAGTCTGTCAAATCTACATCTCCCATATTGAAGTAATAGATACTGGCACTCAAAGTAGAACGCTCATCATCACCCAAAAAAGTGTAGTAAGATCCGTATAGTAAAAATACATCACTCGTAAGCTTACTCATATAAGGCGTATAATTAACCCCGAATCCTGATGATACCTTTGCGAATGGATATTTCGCAGCGTTCCAAAATTGAGAGAAAACATCTGTAGATGTTACAACACCCTGGTCACCCATACCACCAGCTCTCGCGTCTGGAGAAATTCTTAGGAATGGGGCTCCGGTAAGCACCGGCTGAATGTTTTGAGAAAAAGCAAAGGCAGAAACGCCAATTCCTAATCCTAAAAATAATCTTTTTGTTAAATTCATTTTTGTTCTTTTAGGGTAAATTTTACCGATATATTATGTTTTTATTATTTTAATAACACCATTTTTTCAACCGCTGTTGCACTTCCGGAACATTTTTCCTGATTTTGGCTGCGTGCAAATATCTTAAAAATATATGTACCCTTTGCAACAGTATCACCAAAATCATCTTTTCCGTCCCATTCTATGGCTTGTCTTGGAGTTCTGAAGCCTTGCAGGGATGTTGTTTGCTCTGCTGTAACACTTGTAGACAATGTTCTTACTATTTTTCCAGTAATGGTATAGATTTGAACATTCACGTCCAGAATATCATCACAGTTATGTTCAAACTGAACGTAGGTTTTATTTGTGAAAGGATTTGGCCAATTGAGAAGTCTGTTTACAGTCAGTTTTCTCTCGGACTCGTCTTTTACTACAAAGTTTAACGTAGATGATGTAGAATTATTGTTGATGTCCCAAACTTTAAAAACCAATTGATGTTCTCCCGGCGTCAGACTCTTCAGCGGAAAGGTGACAGAACCTTTTTGGTAATCCTTTAACCCTGTGAAGCTGCAGCCATTACCATCGCCTGAAGAGAAATAATCATTAATGGTTGTTGTATTGACAACGTCACCATCCAGTACAAATGTAATATCGTGACCGATACCCGCACCAGTGGAGTTGATTCCCATATTATCTTTCACACAGGCAAGCAACATTGGATTCTGATCTGTGATTCCGCCATTGGCAAAGTTGGTATTGTTCATATACAGATTGACGCCTGGTGCTTCATTATCATTAATTCCATCCGGATTAATGCCGCCTATCTCTCTCACTTCATTAGTGAAAACATCAAAGCTTTTGTTATCTGCATAGGCCAGGATTCTTCCGTTTCCATTTTCATAATTAATGTCTTTTGGGACATAGAATTCTACAGTATATTGTCCATTGACAACTGTTCCAGACGCTTTCACGATGGCACTAGGTTCCTCCACAAATTTGTATATCATATCTATATACGGTGGCTTGGTTTTGTCAACCTTATCATTATTAAGCGTTGTTTTTTCAATTTTTTTATCAAAAATATTAATTGCCACACGTCCGTTAAAAGAAGTGTCCACTGTTCCGTCGGCTTTATTTACGTGCCCTTTGATTGTTACAAAATCCAGCGCTCTTATTTTTCCAGGTACAGGTGTTTCTACATTATCAATCGTTAATAATCTTTTAGGTCTGCTAAGTTTCATAGCAGGATCCCCCAGGAAATTCACCTTTAGATGGTCTGGAGAAGAATTATATGTTGTAAAATACTGATTCTTTGCGATGAGATGTGCATCACCTAATGGGAGGAAATCGTCTGCATATAATTTGAAAATATTAGTGTTGAAAAGAAGTGTGAATTTTCTTCCATAGTCTACACTGATTTTTCGGCTGGAAGTAATCATCGTTGCAGCACCTCCTGTAGCTAATTTGATAAACTGCTCTCCTGCAGAATTTGTGTTTGGCTCATCCCAAAGAGTGAATTCACAAGTAATAGTTGATACCAATGGAAAACGGCTATAGACAGATGTGAAGTTATTGAATCCCTGAATCTCGGTAGAAGATAAAACTCTTTCCTGAGCCCAGCTATTAATACCACCGTGCCCAAAGTAAAGTAGGTACAAACTGTTACCGATGTCATTAGAAATAGCTTGATTTACTTGGAGAAATCTTTGTCCTCCGGCACTTGTAATTGCAGGAAAAGCGTCCATGTAGAGCTTTTTAATATTGTATTCTGGTTTGTCTGTATTGGTTTCAAAGTTTTCTTTAACACTGTAATCCAAAAGATTGTGGAACGGACCAGGAATGCCAAAAGGACCGCTTCCGTCATAGTCATCATCTGCTACAAAATTAAGTTTCATTCTCCACTCACCAAATGGGGTAGATTGACCAGGTAGAGCATTATAATATGCCAAAGTTTTATCCAACATAATTTTAGCTTCTGCAACAGTGCTGGCAGGTAATCTTCCGATAGGTAGATCGGGTAGGATTTGAGTGATTTTTGTTGCGGTCTGTGGTTTGGTCATTACAAAATAATCATCTGTAACATACGAATTTTCCAAATCAGCGCTGTGTTCACTCTGGTAGCTAGGAATGATATCTGTGTTTCGGGCAATTCTATTTTTGAAATCGTAAGAAGTATCTCCCAGGATGAAGACATATTTCAGAGGTTTCTGGTTATTCAGCTTGGTGACAAAGTTTCGGATAGCTGTGATATCCTTGCTTCCGCTGCTGAATTCGTTATAAATCTTATTGACATCAGCAACGTACACATTGAAGTTATTAGCAGTCCTATGATAAGCCGCTAATCTCTCAGCCTGAGCTGAAAACGATGGCTGTGTGATGATCAAGTAATCTATATTTTGAATAGAAGATAAATCTTGATTATCAACTTTCCCTACAAAACTAGGCTCGTAAGCTGCAGAATTTTTAAAGGCTGCAAATTCATTATTAAAATAAGGACTTCCTGCAACATATCCAAAATTGAATACGGTATTCTGGGCATTCTTATTCGTTAGTTTTTTTGGGTTTGTAATGTCCGATACATCCCATACTTGATCCACGCCAGCAGCATTTGACATAGAAAAACCGTAGGAATTGCCTGATCCCTCTACAATATCATACGCTCTGAAATTCATCTGAGTATCATTGAAATTCAAATTTTCTTTGTACTGTACTTCTGCGTAATCAAAGTAAAATTTGGCATTTGGATTTCCGCTGATATTTGGAGTGTAATTGAACTTGATCGTATTTCCTGTTTGATCATATAAAGCATTCTCAGTCCTCAGTTTAACAAAACTTTTTGCATTACTGGCTACCGAAGGTTCGGATGTTGTACCATTGACGTTAATTACTATTTTTGTTGATTGTGCTTCATATCCAATGACTTGTGTTTTGAAAATGATAACGTCATCCGGATTAATAGCACTTCTTGTGTTGAAAGTGATTTCACGACTTCCAGGGATCACATCGCCAGTCCATATTCTTCCTAATCTTTCTAAATTAAATTTTTCCTCATTAATGAATTGGTAATCATCATAACGTGTGATGAGATTCTGTGGAAGGGCAGTATCAATCACCTGAACTCTCTTGCCCTCACCAATATCAAAGTTGATGAAATAGTAAGAAAAATCTTCGTAGATATTTACAAAATTATCAGTTGTAGGAGTGTCTCTAGTCTCGGTTCTTCTGTTTCCATTTCCATTGGTAGATCTGTGGATGTTGTATCCATTAGGGCCTTGTGCGTAGAAGATTGCATAATCATTATCATTCCACACGCCATCTTCTTCGCCAATCACCTGGATTGCGTCTTCCTGCAAGGCGTCATATTGCAAATTTACGCCTCTTCCGTACACAGGATCATCGTAAACCAATTGATTGAACTCGGGCAACATCAAACCTCCGTTTCCGTAGACTCTAAAATTTTTCGGATTAATATTGGCTGGATTGATACCATTTTGCTGCAAAAATTGCTTGGTAATTTTGAAAATTCCGGATTTATCAACCTTTATTTTGTAGAAGGTTCCAGATTTTAAAGGATTTTCCGTGTTACCAATTTTGTTACTGCTATTTCGGTAGGCAGAAGCCGCAGTTTTAGAAGTTTGATTGATGTTAAACGAGATGAGCTTATAGATTTTGTTTTTATCTAATTTTATAGCTTCCACATTGATGTTGGCGTTTTCCGCGTTGTCACTTTCATTAAAAAAGTAATTCACACTTACCCTTGGTGCAGAAGTTATAGAATTGATTTTTATATCTTTAATATCCTTATCAGGAAGTACTTCCCAGACAAATTGATCTAGCGTTATCTGATTTCCAGTTTTGATATTAAGATTAGCAGAAATAGAATTTGCTTCCACCTGATAATTATGATTACTGAAAAATGGATACGTAACTTTCTCCGTTCCATAATCCATTTCTTTATAACCGTCCCATACAAGAGAAATCTTTTGAGCGTGTCCAAAAATGGAGAAAACACAAAAAGTTAAAATATAAAATTTGAATTTCATCAATGCTATTTTATTTAAGATTACAAAATAAACGATTTTTTTAAAAAAATGGTATATAATAAAATTAAATTAATTGCGTTTTATCAAAAAAAGACAAACAATATTTGATTAATCAAAGAATTTACTTTTTCTTTGTACTTTGAAAATTTCTATACCACATTATGAAAAAAATTAGGTTGTTTTCGATTATTACTTTTAGCGCTACATTACTGTTAGTAAGTTGTGGAGGAGGGAACTCGAAGAAAGGTGGCGGCACAAAAGGTTTTGTGAGCAAGACTGGTTGGAAGCCCAACGAAAAAGACGGGTGGTTTTTTTCCGGCAAGCAACAAAAGCAAAAAGGTTGGCCAGGAATGGTGTATGTAGAAGGTGGAACCTTCACCATGGGATTGGTGGAAGATAATGTAATGCACGACTGGAACAATACACCTAGAAGAATGCAGGTGAGCTCATTCTTCATTGGCGATACAGAAATTACCAACTCAGAATATAGAGAATATACAACTTGGCTTAAGTTCGTTTTCCCTTCATCAGATCCTAGCTTCAAACATATATACACTGGTGCTTTGCCAGATACATTGGTGTGGAACAATAAACTTTCTCGTAATGATTATGCAGAAACTTATTTTAGATCTCCTGAGTATGACTACTATCCAGTAGTAGGTGTATCTTGGTTGCAGGCTACAAAATATTGCGACTGGTTGACAGAGAGAGCTAATGAAAAAGCACTTATGAAGCAGGGAGTAATATCAAAAGATATCTATTCTGCAGATAAAGCTGCTACCGCTGGAGCTACTTTTAATATGGATAAGTTCAAATCGAATGATGCAGAACTTGACGCATATATTGATAAAGAGAAACTTCAAAAAAGAAGTGGAATCAAAACTGCTAATGAAAAAATTGCAGCTGCCAATAGAAATGCATCTTCAGGAATTGTTGAGAAATTCAGACTTCCAACAGAAGTTGAGTGGGAATTTGCAGCACTTGGCCTTCAAAAAGAAAGAGAGTATAATAACTATCTTGGAAAGAATACCCAGTTAGACAAAATCAAAGGAACAAAAGGAAGAAATAGAGGTATGTACCTTGAAAACTTCAAGATGGGACGAGGAGATTACTCCGGTGTTGCTGGTTGGAAAAATGATGGTTCACCTACAACAGCAGACGTTAAACAATATCCTTCTAACGATTTAGGAATCTACGGAATGTACGGTAACGTTGCAGAGTGGGTAGCAGATATCTACAGACCGATGATTGATGAGGAATTTAGTGATTTCAATTATTTCAGAGGAAACGTTGTTGTTCAATCTGTTAAGAATGCAGACGGAACTTACAAAAAAGTAGGTAATGTAGACATCAAGTATGATACACTTGCAGACGGTCGTTTGGTTTACCAAGGATTACCTGGAGAATTTGAAAAGAAAGTAGTAGAAGATAACAGAAACTACAGAGATGGTGATTACCAGTCTTCACTAGATGCTGGAGGAACTGCACCAAGTGATAGTACAGAATTCAATATGTACAACTCTGTTAAACCGAAATTCATTGTTAACAAGGATGGTGGCGTAGTACTACAGAAAGAAAAAGTAAAAGCTACTTCTCAGATCAATGATTACAGCAGAGTGGTGAAAGGAGGTTCTTGGTTAGATTCAGCTTATTGGTTGGATCCAGGACAAAGAAGATTCAAAAACCAGATGAAAGGTTATGGTTGGATTGGTTTCCGTGTAGCACAAGATGCTAAGAACAGTAAATCAGGACGTACAAAAAGATAATTACATCCAAGTAAAATATAAAAACAGCAGAATTTTCTGCTGTTTTTTTTATTTCAAATCACAGCATTTGTTTATTTTTGATTTATGAATATTAGCGAGTTTTATCCCATTTATTTGCAGAGTACAAATGTTGTTATCGACAGTAGAAAAATAGAACGTGGAAGCATTTTCTTTGCTTTTTCAGGTGACAATTACAACGCCGCTGAAAAAGCTAAGGAGGCGATTGATAAGGGTGCCATAGCAGTGATTATGGAAGATGAGAATTATTATGATCCTGAGAATAATATTTTTTATGTTCCCTCAACGTTACTATTTCTACAGCAATTATCTATATTACACCGAGATCAACTGGATATTCCAATCATTGGACTTACGGGAAGCAACGGGAAAACCACAACAAAGGAATTAATCAGCACCGTCTTAGCTAGTAAGTTCAAAACACAATTTACTTTTGGTAATCTTAATAATCATATCGGTGTTCCATTGACGCTGCTATCCATCAGAAAAGAGCACGAAATGGCGGTTATCGAAATGGGTGCCAATCACCAGAAGGAAATCGAAATGTTGTGCGAAATTGCAAAACCAAACATCGGTTACATTACCAATTTTGGGAAAGCGCATCTTGAAGGCTTTGGAGGTTACGAGGGCGTCATTAAAGGAAAATCTGAGTTGTATAATTATTTGATAAATAATGATCAAACAATTTTAGTTAATGAAAATGATGCGATTCAAAAAGAAAAAACAGACAGCTACTCTTCAAAAATAACATTCGGAGTACCCACCTCTGATTATCAATTTGAATCAATCTTCAAGAATAATTTTGTTGGGATTAAATACAAAGAGACAGAAATTTTTTCTAATCTGACAGGTAAATACAACTACGATAATATCTCAGCAGCAGTCGCTTTGGGATTACATTTTAAATTAAACATTGAAGACATAAAAGCGGCGATTGAAAATTATGTTCCTTCCAATATGCGGTCTCAGATTCAGAAAAAAGGAGAGAAAACATTGGTTCTGGATACCTACAATGCAAATCCAAGCAGTATGTTAGTCTCCTTGGAAAATTTCAAAACATTTGAGGGCAGCAAGACAATTATCATTGGCGATATGTTGGAGTTGGGCGAAGAAAGTTTGCAGGAACATCAAGCCATCATAGATTTTGCAAAGTCTTGTAATTTTGATGAGATCGTTACTGTTGGTCCACATTTCAAATCTGTCTATCAATCAGTAAATGCGTTCCTTAATACATCAGAATTGATTGAGAGACTGCAGCTGGTCCCAATCAAAGAAGAAAATATTCTGCTCAAAGCATCACGCGGAATAGCACTTGAGAAGATTATCGACTTTCTATAAAAACATAGAAAAACCTCAATTATTATTGAGGTTTTTTATTTTTAAAATCATTCAGAATCAGTTTGATATTTTGGAATGTCGAAGGCAAGATTTCATTTTCTACTTCGTCTTCATTTTTCCATCCCACTTCATTGATTCCTTCTTCTATCTGCGGTTTTGGTGTTCCCGTGCCACTGTAAAACATCTCAAACCAGTAGGTCGTTTTCAGGACTTTGTCGCCGTTTCTCTCAGTATAAATATGGTAAGTAGAGTTGATGAAATCCTTCAGTTCCAGATCGAAAATTCCGCATTCTTCTTCCACTTCTCGCACGGCAGCAAGTTCTTTGGATTCCCCTTTTTCAATTTTTCCTTTCGGAAGATCCCATTTTCCCAAGCGGTGAATGAAAAGAATTTTATTTTCAGGATTCAAAACAATCCCACCGGCTGCTTCTATGTTTCTAAAGAATCCTTTGAAATCTGCCCACAACTGCTCAATATCATTATGATAAATATTCAAGCCTTGCGATGCCGTATTTGTAAGAAGATCTACCGCAAATTCAAAGCTATGCGTCCCATCGTAATTCAATGTTTTTGGACTGTCCTGAGGCTTCTGACTCAAAACTATTTTTTTTTCATTGATAAAAACTTTATACATTTGTAAGGCTTTTGATATTAATACAAAAATATAAAAAATGAATTTAGAAGGACGAAAAATTATAGTAAATAAATCTTCATCAGAATTGGCAGGAATGCTGAAGAATCCACAAGATTATAAGGATCTAATGCCAGAAGGATTACAAAGTTTCGAAGCGAGAGAAGATGGTTTTAAATTCGGATTGAAGGGAATGCCAGAAATCGCTTTGAAGATTGATAACGTATCTGATAAAGAGGTCGTTCTGAAATCTGCAAGCTCCAGTCTTGATTTTGCTTTGACAGGAAATATGAATCCTTTGAACGACAAACAAACCGAAGTTCAATTGTTATTCGAAGGGAAATTCAATCCATTTATCAAAATGATGGTAGAAAAACCGCTTCAAAATTTCATCAATTCTTTGACAGATAAAATCGAACAACTTTAATTGGCAATCACTCCGGTCGAATGATCTGCCAAACTTCCGGTGGCTGATGACAAAACATTGTTGAGATCTAATGATCTCAAAACACCCATAAAAGCAAAAATCAAAGCTTCTTTATATTCAATGATTTCTTTCTGAGGAATTTGAATTTTGGTTTTGGTCTTTGCTTTTATTTTTTCGATGAGATAGCTGTTGTAAGCACCTCCGCCGGTTATCAAAACATTTTTAATTTCGAATTCATCCAATATTTTCGCAATCTGAATCGAAGAATGTTCCGTGAAAGTTGCTAAAAGATCTTCCGATTTTTTATTTTTAATTAATGGCAAAACCTGTGCATTGATCCATTCGATTCCCAGAGATTTCGGTGCTTTTTCAGTATAGAAATCTAATTGATTCAACTCATTCAGAAGTTCGAAATCAATACTTCCGGACCTTGCCATATCACCATTCTCATCATATTTCTTTCCGAGTTTCAAAGCCAGATCGTTCAGAATAATATTAACTGGACAAATGTCAAATGCAATTCGTTTCCCATCTCGCTTCAAAGAAATATTGGAAAATCCGCCAAGATTCAAGCAAGCGTCATATTCGGAAAACAGCAATTCGTCACCAATTGGAACCAAAGGAGCGCCGTTTCCACCAAGCAAAACATCTTGACTTCGAAAATCGTAAACCACCTTTTTATTAGTCTTAATTTTAATCGCTCGTCCATCGCCAATTTGTAAAGTGAATTTATTTTTGGGTTGATGAAAAACGGTATGTCCGTGAGAGGCAATTATATCAAGATCTGTAATGCTGTTTTTAGAAATGAATTCCTGCGCTTTCTCTCCAAGATAAAATCCATAATCGGAACTGAGTTGTAATAACTTTTCGCTGGAAGTGTGAATCGCATTCTTCAGGTCATCTTCCCAATCAATAGAGTAGGCGACGGTTTCACACTTCAAAATTTCGAAAGTCCAGGTGGAGTTGTCTCGTGTAAATCTCGAATAACAGATATCCAAACCGTCCAGACTGGTTCCAGACATCAAACCGATTGCGTGAAAAGTTGACATAGAAAAGTTTTTTTTGAATATCTAGATGCTAATCTTTAAGCTCTGAAGTCTGAAAAATTATTTGCTTGTAGCAGGTAAATTGGTAGAATTGAAACTCCCTGAATTATTAAAAAATGTATATTCGGAGAAGTCATCTTTAGCAACCATTCCGTGTGCACCTACCAAAATGTTTCCGTCTTTGTCCGAAACAAACACGGTGTCTTTGGTGTACATCTGTTGCTTCTTTTTGTCCCAGTTGATGGTTTCGGTGACAAAGGTTTGTCCTTCTGTAGTGATTATTTTCACTCTTCCTTTTGCAAAGTAAAAATCTTTCTTAATGTTATTTTTTGCATATTTTGCCCAGATTTTCCCCGGAACTTTTGGGTTTTTCTTGTCAAAGAATTCCAGGTAGATTCCTTTTTTTGCTTCGATGTATGGTGAGTCAATCAACTCATATTGCTCTATCAGCGGAGCTTTGAATCTTACCTTTACAGCGCCGGAGTCTCTTTGGATGATCGTTCCGTTGTGAATAATTGTGGAAGCAAAATTGGTTTTCTTATTCTGATTGATCTTCGTGAGATCCTCTTCGCAGGACTGCATAAGAAAAAACATCAGCAACAAAAAGAATTGTTGTGATGTTTTTAAGTTTAATATTTTGAAACAATAATCTTTCATAGATTATTTTGATTTTCTGTCATTAATTGTAGTAGCGCTTTTCAAACCACTTGTTTGCAAAGTTAATTCCAATTCTTAAGTTTACAAAATTCTGCTGGATCATATTATTTTCAAGCGTTCCTCTTTTTCCAACTTCCAATCCAAGATCGATGCTGTTCATACGATTGATCACACTTTTTTGGAAAGGTAGCGTAACGCCGGCAGTCAAAGCATATTTGTTGATATTGGTTCCATTGATCTGAAGATTTCCTTTCTCATAATATGCACCATATCTGTAGATGATTCTTGAAAAGTAAGAACGGAAGTTATTAAAGTTGGGTAAGTACCAACCTCCGACTGAGTATCTGTAAGAGTCCTGATAAGCCAGAGTGTTACCCAAGAAATTGAAATTTTCTCCTTTCTTGTAGTCTAGCTGAGTTCCCAAAAACCATTTTGTGTCTTTTCCGTAACCAATACCTAATGATCCTTCTTGAGGGAGGAACTTTTTGTCATAGTTGGTTTGTTGCTCAATGATTGTTTCGTAAGCTTTGTTTTCGCCGATTAAATAGAAATAAGTACTGTTGGTGTACATGTTTTTCATATTACCACTGTTCCCAATCGTGTATGTTGCACCCAAAGTCAGCTTATGATCGTTTGGCATTTTTTTCTGATAAGTCGTTCCCAACGTGAAATTGAATGCTTTTACTCTGTAACTGTTGGAGTATCCGCTTATCAATTCTGCAGAAGAAAAACTAACCTCTTCGATGTCATACAATTTTCCAAAATAAAAATTAGATCTCAAACCCAATGCAAACTCAGACGTGATCTGGTAAGACAACGCAGCCTGAATGGTGTTTAGGGAACCTTCACCTCGGAAGTTGTGATATTGTGTAACATTATCAGTCTGATTCAGCACATCGCTTGTTTGGATTTTATAACTCTTAGAGCTATACGGCTGAAATCCCATCCCGAATTTCACTTTTCTGGAAAGCGGAAATGCGATACTGATGTTGGATAGATAAGTAGAATGTTTGGTAGACTTCAGGTTGTTAAAGTCTGATTTGTAATAATTATTCTCGTTTGTACCTTCTACCTTGATGGTTGTAAGTTCCAAATTGGTATTTGCAGCAGGGTTTCGGAAATTAAAACTGTTATTAAAATCCCAAATATAAGCCGTAGAGATGCCTCCCATCGCATTTGTCTCCACTGTATTATCATATTTCACATCTCCAATTCCATAAGCGCCGTACGGTGAGTTTCCAATACTTTGCGCATTAAGCAAATATCCCGCAACTAATGATGATAAAACAAAAATTCTTTTCATATATAGATATTGATTGTTTTTTTAAAGGTGATAAAAATCCGTCAATATCCGTTTCTGTCTATTGATGACCTGAACTTTGGCGATTTTAGCCTTTAAAATTTCAATCCGCAAATATCTTAATTAATAATGAATTGCAAAAATATATTTCGGTTAAAGTTTGTTAAGTAATTTCGACGGTTGAGACTTATTTTACTATGGATCATAGCTATTTTTAGATTAATGAGTTCCTGTCCTGATCCATTCATTATAAAATCTGTACGGCGATAATCTCCAACTAAAAACTAATATTTATCTTTGTCCATATGAATTGGGAAAAGATTATCGGCCAGCAGGCGCTCAAAAATGTTTTACAAGACAGTATCCAAAATTCCAGAGTTGGGCACGCACAACTTTTTCTGGGAGAAGAGGGCTACGGCGTCTTACCTTTGGCTTTGGCGATGGCCCAGGAAATCTTTGAGAAAGAAAATCCATCATCCGTCCACAAAGTTGAGAATCTGAATCATCTTGATCTGCATTTCAGTTTTCCTGTTTTTACCGAAAAAAATATTTCACTAAGCAAGCGTTACTTTGACCAATGGCGCGAAATGATCTTGGAAAATCCCTATTCATCTTTTGATGACTGGACCAGTTTCCTGGAATCTGAGAACAAGCAATTTTTCATTTCTGCAGACGAGGCCGAGGACATCGGTCAGCGTTTTATGCTCAAAAGTTTTGAAGGCGGAAGCAAGATTCTCATTGTTTGGCGAGCCGATAAAATGAACGATTCTGCAGCCAATAAAATCCTGAAGTTCCTGGAAGAACCGCCTAAAAATACCTACATCATTCTTTGTGCGCCAAGTGCAAATGATATTTTGCCAACCATTTTATCAAGATGTCAAATCGTGAATGTCCCAAGAATCGATAATGAGGATATTTTGCAAAGCCTTCCAAATAAAGAAACAGCCAAGGAAATTTCGTATCAATCTCAAGGTGACTGGAATCTTGCGAAATTTCTATCTGAAAATAATGTCGGGACATCAGAATTTGAGACTTTATTTATTCAATGGGTTCGTAATGCATTTCAGGCCAAAAAGAAACCAGAAGTTTTGCGCGAAATCGTGAAATGGGCACGCCAAATCTCCGAATGGAACCGTGAGAAACAAATGAAATTCCTCAATTACTGTATCGAAATCTTCCGTTTGGCAATGCTCCAAAATTATGGGAATGACAATCTGGTTTATAAAAAACTTTCCGAAGGCAACTTCAACTGGTCAGCTTTTTCGAAATTTATTCACGGAGCCAATATTGTTTCCATCGTGGAGGAGATCACGGACGCTTCCTATCATATTTCCAGAAACGCCAATTCCAAGATCGTATTGACAGATATGGGAATCAAATTGACAAGATACATTCACAAGGCTTCGAGTTAATATTTTAATAATATTTTTCTTAAGATTTCATTAATAAAAACACTGAAATCAACGCAAAAGATGAAGGAAACTAAAAAACGCAGTGAGGAAATCACAAACCAGTATTTAAAATTTTTAGATCAACATATAGAAGATGTTTCTAACGGTGATGTTCCAGAGTTTTTGGAACTCAATCAGATAGCTTCAAAATTGAATATTTCCCACTCACATCTTTCTGATATTGTACAAGAATCCACAGGTCATCATCCCTGCCATTTCTATGACCTGAAAATAATTGATAAAGCTAAATTCCTCTTGACAGAAACCGATTTGTCTATAGCAGAAATTGCAAAAAAACTCACTTATGATCCTTCCAATTTTGGAAAATTCTTCAAAAAATTTACAGGCAAAACAGCTGGGGAATTTCGCAAAGAACAATTAAAATCATTCTAAAATAAAGTTCCGAAAAGTTCACCACGATATTATTTTTTCCCTTCTGCATCTTTGCATCATTAAAAGATTCTAAAAATATAAAAGATGTCAAGAAACGATTTAAACGGAAAAGTAGTATTGATTGCAGGTGGCGCAAAAAATTTAGGCGGACTACTGAGCCGTAATTTTGCAGCTAAAGGAGCAAAAGTTGCTGTACACTACAACAGCGACAGCACAAAAGTAGATGCCGAAAAAACATTGGCAGATATTACCAACGCCGGTGGTGAGGCCTTTATCTTCCAAGCAGATTTGACCAAAGTTGAAAATATTTCTAAACTTTTCGAAGCTACAAAACAAAAATTCGGCGGCATCGATATCGCCATCAACACGGTTGGAATGGTCCTGAAAAAACCTTTTTTGGAAACCACGGAAGCAGATTATGACACGATGTTCGACATCAATTCAAAAGTCGCATATTTTTTCATCCAGGAAGCGGGGAAACATTTGAACGAAAATGGAAAGATCAACACCATCGTTACTTCATTATTAGCGGCCTACACAGGTTTGTACTCTACATACGCTGGAGCAAAAGCGCCAGTTGAGCATTTCACGAGAATGGCTTCAAAAGAATTTGGCGAAAGAGGAATTTCAGTTTCGGCAGTGGCACCAGGACCGATGGATACGCCATTTTTCTACGGACAAGAAGCGCCGGAAGCAGTTGCGTATCACAAGTCGGCTTCAGCTTTGGGCGGATTGACAGATATCAAAGACATTGCGCCTTTGGTAGAGTTTTTGGTAACGGACGGATGGTGGATCACCGGACAAACTATTTTTGCAAACGGCGGTTACACCACGAGATAAAATTGCATTAGTAAAAAATCATTCATAAAGCGAATAACATCAGTTGTTCGCTTTTTTTTAATATATAATTATCTGTTTTGTAGTTTGTTATAGCTTTTATTATTAAATTTATATCAAATTAATCATCAGAAAATGAAAAAAGCAATCCTCTTCACTTCCGTTGCATTGGCGAGTGGTATTTTGTTCGCAAATGTTTTTAATTCAATAGTCATTTCTGATGCTGCCAGAAGTGATATTCCAAATTCCATCGTAGCGGCGAGGGAATATTTCAAAACCGTAAATCCCGGCGACTTCTTCAAGATATTTTCGCCAGTTACCCAAGTTTTTACTTTATTATCTTTGATTTTATTTTGGAAGACAGGAAAGTCTGTGCGATTGTTTCTTGGAATTGCTTTGGTGTGTTCAATTTTGGGCGATATTTTGGCATTTACTTATTTCCATCCTCGGAATGATCTGATGTATCTTTCCCAACCGATTCTCGATACAGAAACTCTCAAAACCATCTCATCGGAATGGAGTTATATGAATTGGGTACGGTCTTTCATACTTCTCGTTGGTGTTATTTTCTCATTTCTTGCTGTTGATAAAATCTATTCTCTCAAGCGAAACTCAGATCTTTAATTTTTTTTTGAGCATTAATATTCCTCCAAACCATTATTAAATCTGACTTCTAAATTCTAAATGAAGCCTCTAATTTTGTTCATAAAAAATTAATCAAACAAATGTTTGATTGAATGTGTTTTTTGATTTAACTTTGCAGCGCTAAAATCAAGAATATGCCAACAAAAGAAGAACATATCATGATGGCCGCGGAAAAACTCTTCGCTGCCAACGGTTATAATGGAACTTCTGTGCGAGATATTGCTGCCAAAGCGAAAGTGAATGTCTCAATGATCTCTTACTATTTCGGGTCCAAAGAAAACCTGATGGAGGAGCTTTTTAAATGGAGAATGGAAGAAGGCCTCAACTTCGCCAAGAATATCGTAGAAAACACTGACCTTACAGAAATCGAAAAGATTGACGCTTTTGTCGATAATTTTGTGAATCGTGTGCAAAAATTTCGGGATTTTTATTTGTTGATCCACACACAGCAGGTCATCAGCCAAAACAAAAATATTCAGAATTTCCTAAGAGCTTCGAAGATCAATTATATAGAAATTAATCAGAAAATCGTAGAAATAGGATTGGAGAAAGGCATTTTCACCAAGAGACCATCTTTCCATCTGTTGCAATGCACGATTTCCGGAACTATCTTCAATGCGATGCACGGCATCAAAATGTACAAGGAATATCTGAAAAAGAACAACGCAGATTTTGACGAAAAACTTTACGAAAGCCAATACTTTCAGGAAGCTGCTGCTCACGTGAAAACGGTTGTGAGAGCACTCATCGGTTATCAAGAAAATTAAACTACACTCAATTATATCAACAATAATGCAAACAATGAATCAATTTTTAACAGCAATTATTCTTGTCGGAACTTTCGGTTTCTTTTCTGCTCAGGAAAAACGAACCATTAGTCTGGAAGAAGCTGTTAAATTAGGGATCGAGAACAGCAAAAATCTAAAAATAGACCGCGCTCAGATCGAAGAATCTACAGCCAACCTTTTGGCAGCGAAGAACAAACAATTACCGGAACTGACGGTTTCTGGCAGTTATTTGTATTTACCACTAGAACCACACGTGGACCTGAAGATCCAGGGAATGGCTGGCGGCGGACCAAAAGTGAGCAACGTGCTTTATGGTTCTGCTAATGTCTCAGTGCCGATCTATTCTGGTGGAAGGATCAAATACGGGATCAAATCTGCAGAATATCTCGTTGAAGCTTCAAAACTGAATGCTGAAAATGATAAGAATGCCATTGCCTACAACATTTCTCAAGCCTACAACAATTTGTTCAAAGCTAATGAGGTTGTAAAACTTCTGAAAGAAAATCTGACCTCATCTCAAAAGAGAGATCAATCTTTCATCAAGTTGGAAAATAACGGCGTGATCGCAAGAAATGACCGTTTGAAAGCACAACTTCAAACTTCGAATATCGAATTGCAATTGATGGAAGCCGAGAACAATTACAGCATCGCCAACATCAATATGGATCTGCTATTAGGACTTCCTGACAACACAGAGATCGAAGTGGATTCCAATTACATCGGAGAAGATGACCTTACGAAACCGGATGATTATTATTTGAACTTGGCTAGAGAAAACAGAAATGATCTGAAAGCTTTGGACTATCAAAGAAAAGCAGCAGCGCTTGGAAGCAAATCTGCAAAAGCGGAAAATCTTCCTTCGATTGCTTTCACAGGTGGTTACGTAGCGGCAGATGTTCCGAAACTTTTGACGATTTACAATGCTGTAAATGTTGGCGTTGGATTGCAATATAATCTTTCCAACATCTGGAAAAAGAATTCCAGTTACATCCAGTCGAAAGCTAGAGAACAGGAATTGGCAGCGAACAATGATTTGCTTAATGACAACGTGACCTTGGAAGTGCGACGTGATTATCAAAATGACCTCTACGCCCACAAGAAGATCGATGTCTATCAAAGAGCGTTGGAGCAGGCGGAGGAAAATTACAGAATTACACTTAACAAGTACAACGCAGGATTGGAAACCATCACCAACCTTCTAGATGCTGACACAGCAAAGATCACGGCTAACGTCAACGTGGTCACGTCAAAAGCAGACGCAGCATTGGCTCACAAAAAATTATTACAAACTACAGGAACAATTACTAATAATTGATAATCGATCAACGATAATTGATAACATAACGAACTCTAAACTTAGAACATAAAAAACTTTAAATAAAAAAATAATGGCACAAGACAATATAAAATTCGAGCAGGGCGAAGTTCCTGTGAAAAAGAAAAAAAGTCCGGTTTTCTACATCGTTCTTACAGTTGCAGTTTTGGCAGCGGCTTTCTTTGGTTTCAGACAATATCAATATGGACAAGCCCACGAGGAGACTGATGATGCACAGATTGCAGCAGACGTGAGTCCAGTAATCTCTAAGATCTCAGGTTACATCTCTGAGGTTAAAGTGAAAGACAATCAATTCGTGAAAAAAGGAGATACATTGATCATCCTGGATAACAGAGATCAGACAATGGCAGTTTCTCAGGCGGAAGCAGCTTTGGGAACAGCTCAAAGTAATGTCGCTTCCGCGCACGCAGGTTCAGAGGCTGCAGCTTCAGGGATCAATAATTCCAGAGCAGCCGTTCAAACAGCCAATGCACAGATTGAAGCTGCAAAAGTGAATGTTTGGAGAACAGAGCAGGATATGAAAAGATATACTGAATTGGTAAAAGACCACACGATCACGCAACAACAATACGAGCAGGCTTCTGCAGCTTATCAAACCGCTCAGAAACAACTTCAGGTTTTGGTAGATCAGAAAAATCAGGCCAATGTTCAGACTGGCGTGGTGACTTCTCAGTCCAATGCGACTTATCAGAATATCGGTATTGCCAATTCTACTTTGAAACAAAGACAAGTGGAAGTGGAAACGGCTAAGTTGAACCTTTCCTACACAGTGATCACGGCGAAAGAAAGTGGTTATGTTTCTAAAATTCCAGTTCAGGCAGGACAGTTTATCCAGGCTGGTTCTCAGTTGTTCAGTGTGGTATTGAGCAATCAGAAATGGGTGGTTGCCAACTTCAAAGAAACACAGGTTGAAAAAATGGTGGAAGGACAAAAAGTAGAGATCGAGATCGATGCTTATCCTGATCAAAAATTCCAGGGAACGATCAGCTCTTTCTCTCCGGCAACAGGTTCTGCATTCGCATTGCTTCCTCCGGACAATGCCAGTGGAAACTTCGTGAAAGTAGTTCAGAGACTTCCGGTGAAGATTACGTTTGATAATCTTAATGAAGATATTATGAAGAAACTACGCGTTGGGATGAATGTTCAAACAACGGTTTCATTAAAATAATAAAATAAGGAAGCCGGAAAAGGGAAACACGAAGTTTTAAACTTCCATCTTCCAGCCTCTGTCTTCCAACTCAGAAATTATGCAAGACGATTCATTAGTAGAATATGGATTCCGCAGAACCATTATTACCATCACCGCCATTATGTGCGCCCTTCTGGAGATTGTAGATTCCACGATCGTGAATGTGGCCCTTAATGAAATGAAAGGTAATCTTGGTGCCACACTTTCCGAAGTGGGTTGGGTCATCACCGCTTATGCCATTGGTAACGTCATTATCGTTCCGATGACAAGCTGGTTGTCTCAGCAGTTCGGAAGACGAAATTATTTTGCGGCGTCCATCATTATATTCACGATTTTTTCTTTTCTCTGTGGTAATGCCACCAACATTTGGGAATTGGTATTTTTCCGATTGATGCAGGGAATTGGAGGTGGAGCACTTTTGGTGACTTCGCAGACGATCATTACAGAATCCTATCCGGTGGAGAAGAGAAGTATGGCGCAGGCGATCTATGGTCTGGGTGTTATTATCGGTCCAACTTTAGGTCCACCTTTGGGAGGTTATATTGTTGATAATTACAGCTGGCCTTATATTTTTTACATCAATATTCCTTTGGGGATTATCGCCACATTATTGACGATACAGTTTGTAAAAAGTCCGAGATACTCGGAGAAACGTTCGATTTCCGATGTCGATTGGGCAGGAATCGGATTGTTGGCAGCCTTCGTAGGTTCATTGCAATACATTTTGGAAAGAGGCCACGAGGACGATTGGTTCGAGAGCAAAGCCATCGTTTTCTTAACCATCACAGCAGTTGTAGGCTTCATCCTTTTCATTTGGAGAGAACTCACCTTCAAATATCCGATTGTAGAACTTAGAGTTTTGAAGAACGGAAACCTGAGGATCGGAACCATTATGTCCTTCGTTTTAGGATTTGGTTTGTACGGTTCCACGTTCATCGTTCCACTTTATACACAAAGTATTCTCGGCTGGACAGCCTTGCAATCTGGAGCTTTGATGATACCTGCAGCGTTGACGACCGCCTTTATGATGCCGATCATTGGACAATTGTTGACAAGAGGTGTCAAACAGCAGATCTTGGTAGCCTTAGGATTATTGATATTCTTCGTTTACAGTTTCTGGGGTTATAAGATCATCACACCAGACACAGGGAAAGACGCCTTCTTCTGGATGTTGATTGTCCGCGGAATGGGCTTGGGATTGTTATTTATTCCAATCACCTCATTATCATTAAGTACTTTGAAAGGTCCTGAGATCGGTCAAGGTGCCGCTTTCACAGGAATGATGCGTCAGCTCGGTGGTTCCTTTGGGATTGCCGCGATCACGACTTTCATCGCCAACAAAAGTGAATTGTACAGAAGCACACTTGTCGCACATTTGGATGTCAACGATTTGGATGTTCAACAGAGAGTTGCCGGACTTAAGGCAAGTTTCATCGCAAAAGGAATGGCGCCGGACAAAGCACTTCAGTCGGCTTATCAGATTCTGGATTATGGCGTTACGAAACAGGCTACAGTACTTTCTTATATGGATGTTTTCCTTTATTTAGGATTGATGTTCCTCATCTGTATCCCGTTCGTATTATTCGTAAGAGAACGCAAAGGCAAGGGCGAGAAGATCGACCTTAGCTCAGCGCATTAATATTTATTTTTTTTAGTTATTTGTGTAAAAACTCAGTATCAGAAATGGTTCTGAGTTTTTTTGGCACTGATTTTTCTGCTTATCGCTTATCGCACGATCACCTCAAAACCAAATCTTATGCTGCCTCTCGCTTCTCAATTGATCTATCTGTTCGTCATCGCACTTCCCGTCGCTTGCGTCGCCTGGACGGTCACTCACGAGGAAATTTTCCGCGAACCGAGGGAATATTGCCAGAATGTTTGCGGCACGACGAAGTCTCTGGCGAAGCGAAAATTCTTTTACCTCTTCACCTGCGAGTACTGTTTCAGCCATTACATCAGTTTCATATTTCTTGTCATCACGCAGTACAAGTTGCTTTACGACGATTGGCGCGGTTACCTGCTGGCATTTTTTGCATTGGTTTGGGTTGCGAATTGGTATATGAGTCTCTTCGGCTACCTGCGCCAAAGCCTGAAAGTCGAGAAGATAGAAGCCAACATCAAAGACATCG
This sequence comes from Chryseobacterium sp. KACC 21268, assembly GCA_028736075.1. Classification (NCBI taxonomy): domain Bacteria; kingdom Pseudomonadati; phylum Bacteroidota; class Flavobacteriia; order Flavobacteriales; family Weeksellaceae; genus Chryseobacterium; species Chryseobacterium sp. KACC 21268. The sequence goes on along the minus strand of CP117875.1, from coordinate 3,766,129 downwards.
ACCTCAAAGAACTGGAAAGCGAAAAGTAATGATCTAAATATTCAGGAGCCGGGAACCTGCTGTCCACTATATCTTTTTCTCGGTACCTGAGCATAGTCCAAGGCTACCAATAAAAAGGATGCCGTTCCAATCAGGGCTAGGGATTTTCAACCTTTAACCAATTTTTACAACCAAAAAGAACTCTCCAACCCTCCAACTCATCATATCCATCGCAACTTCGCCGCCATCACACAGGCTTCCGTCATATTCCCAACACGCAGTTTCTCCAACATATTCTGCCGATGCCGATTCACAGTATTAATGCTGATAAAAAGCAACTCCGCAATTTCCTTACTTCTTTTCCCATCCTGGATCATCTTCAAGATTTCCTTTTCCCGACCCGATAGAAACGCAGAATTCCCGGCCTCCGTCTGATGAATGACCGAACTGTTCGCCGTATTGATGATCATTCCGTGATGAAGAGACGAGTTCAGAAAATCAAAATGATAAAGGCAAAGTGCCAGTTCTACATTTTTATCATCAGGATTGGTAAAATAAAACATTTTATGCAAAAGCGCTTTCTGATTGGGGTTGTCAGCAATTCTCAACCTGCTCACCACACAATAATCTTTATGCTCTTCAAACGGAATCGTCTTGATGAACTGAAAAAACTGAAGTTCCAGCAAATGCTTCTGCAAAACATCTTCAGCATTTAATTTCGCAAAAAGTTCTTCCTCCCAAATGCTCTCAATCTCCTGTGTATTTTCTTCCTGAAAGATGTCCAGTGCATCCGCCAATTTCCCTGAATAAACATAACTTTTATTATTTTGAAGGTCGCTGAGAACTGCAATGCCGTTTTCTAAAACCACAAAATGCTGTGCAATTTCCTGACACTTTTGTAACTGCAAATTTTCGCTTTCTAAAGAGGAAGAGAATTCTTGTTGAAGGAGTTTTTCGTTGAGGTCGGATTGGATGGTTTTCATTTATTGATAGTTACATTATTCTTTAATGTATTTTTAAAGAAAGAGTCTATTTCTGAAAGAGTAGTATTTAGTTTTTTTATGTCTTTTATTTCGTTTGAATTTTCATCGTAAAGAATTTTATTTGGTTTGTAGTTTATGTAATTAATTGTAGAATCAATTTTCACGTTTTTTTCAATTATCAGTCTATCATATTCATAGTTTCTTTTAACAACAAACTGATACTTTAAAGTCTTATCTGTAAAATAAGTGTAATTTAATTTTCCTGTTTCACCATATATGAAAAAATCAAAAACAAGTTTGTCGGAATTATTCTGATAACAAATTATTTCTCCACCTTCACTTGAAACATTTTCTAACGCTGTGGAATCAACACGATATTGATTTTTTGTTTGATTAAATTCAGATAGAATTGGAAAGTTATCTGCAACTTTCTTTTCACAGGAATTGAATAAAATTATTGAAAATATTAGAATGTAATTTTTCATTGAATTACAAGTTGTAACAAATTGGTTATAAATCAGTATTGATAAAAACAGCCAAACACCATAAATTTGCCCATTATCAAAGTAAAAATACAATGAATAATCTGAACGAAAAAGAAAAGATGCTGAGCGGAGAAATCTATGACGCGTCAGACAAACATCTCATCAAAGAACGAAATATCGCCAAAGACCTCTGTTTTGAATACAATCACCTTCAGCCTTCCAAGCTTAAAGAAAGAAAAGCCTTAATCAAAAAACTCTTCGGCAAAACCGGGAAAATGTTCCACATCGAGCAACCTTTTTACTGCGATTATGGCTACAATATCGAGATTGGCGAGAACTTCTACACCAACGTCAACGTCGTGATTCTTGATTGTGCAAAAGTCAGTTTCGGAGACAACGTGATGATTGCACCCAACTGCGGATTCTACACAGCTGGTCATCCATTCGACGTCGAGCAGCGCAACAAAGCTTTGGAATACGCTTATCCAATCAAGGTGGGAAACAATGTGTGGATTGGCGCAGGCTGCACCATTCTTCCCGGCGTAACGATTGGAGACAATACGGTGATAGGAGCGGGAAGCGTGGTGACCAAAGATATTCCTGCCAATGTTTTAGCGGTCGGAAATCCGTGCAAAGTCATTCGCGAACTATAAATCAATCAAGATGAAAAAAATAATACTGTCCTCCATCATATTTCTGAACTTGTTTTCAGGACTGAAAGCCCAATCTCTTGAAAAAATGACTTGGTTCAACGAGCCTTCTCAGTGGGAAATCAAAGACAAAAAACTGATAATGAACGTCACGCCACAAAGTGACTACTGGCGGATTTCACACTACGGTTTTACTGTTGATGATGCACCATTTTATTACTCAACGTATGGCGGAGAATTCGAAACCAAAGTGAAAATCACGGGCGATTATAAAGCCCGCTTCGACCAAATGGGACTGATGCTGAGAATTGACGAACAAAATTACATCAAAGCCGGCGTAGAATTCGTGGACGGAAAGTTCAATCTGAGTACCGTCGTGACGCACAAAACCAGCGACTGGAGCGTTATCGTTTTAGAAAAAACGCCACCTTTTGTCTGGATAAAAGCAGTACGAAGACTCGATGCAGTCGAGATTTTCTATTCATTCGACGACAAAGAATATGTGATGATGAGAAATGCCTATTTACAGGACAACACACCTGTACAGGTCGGATTTATGGCGGCAAGTCCGGATGGAAACGGCTTCAAGGCTACTTTCGAAAACTTCTCTGTAAAACATCTTCCCGACCAACGCCGGTTGGAATGGCTGAAGAAAAATCAGAATTAAATATAAAACTCTCAGAAACCCAAATCTGAGAGTTTTGTTTTTTAGGAGCTGTTTCCCGCTGTCCACTGTATCTTTTTTGCGGCGGTCTCCACTTCGTTGCGTCCACCACAAAAAAGGATGCCGTTCCCATCGGGGCTAGGGGTTTTGTCTCTATTTTCAACTTTTGTCAAACTTCAATATTTTTAACATCTTCAGTATTTCGTTAATTATAATTATTGAAGAGGTTAAGAAAGCCATAAACATTACAATTAGGAAAAAGTAAAAGCTGGAAATTAAACTTTCACTAAATAAATCATAGATAAAATAAAGTGAAAAAAATAAGTTTATGATTAGAATTGTAATTAGGAAGTAACCTATTGATAATTTGGCTTTATGATTATGAATTTTTGTAAATTTAAGTAAAAGAAAAGAATTTACAATCAAATAAAAGCCTGTCAAATAATATTCAGCTCCGAGATTAATTCTATGACTACTTGCAAAAATTATGACCAGTAGAAAAAAGAAAGAAAAAAATAGAATCACAGAATATATTATCGATGCTATTTTATATTTTTTATTTGCTGTAATCATTTTATTACTCTATCCAATCAAATCCAAAAATTCCTGCTCATCAAGAATAGTAATCGTCCCAATATCCTGTGCTTTTTTCAATTTGCTCCCTGCTTTTTCTCCAACCACCAGATAATTCAGATTTTTAGAAACCGCAGAAATATTCTTTCCGCCGTGTTTTTCCACCATTTCTTCTGCCGATTCTCTTGTGAAAAGTGATAATTTTCCGGTAAACAAAAACGTTTTTTCGTCCAAAGCGTTGGATAAAACTTCATTTGTATTTTCTCCTTTTTCCAGTTGAACGCCGTAAGATTTTAATCTTTCCAGCATCAGAATATTCTCAGGATTATTGAAAAAATCAACGATGCTCACCGCAATTTTCATCCCGATATCTTCCACCTGACACAATTCTTCTGCAGTCGCTTTTTTCAAATCATCAATCGTGTTGAAATTTTTCACCAATTTCTTCGCAACCGTTTCTCCAACGTGTTTGATACCTATTCCAAACAGTACTTTTTCAAAAGGAATTTCTTTCGATTTTTCAATACCGTCGATAATATTCTGAGCCGATTTTTCTGCCATTCTTTCCAGGGGAAGAATCTGCTCTTTTGTTAAAGCATAAAAATCTGCAGGATTTTCAATCAGTCTTTCTTTATATAACTGTTCGATGGTTTCGCTTCCCAGATTATCAATATTCAAAGCCTTTCGGGAAACATAATGAATCATTCTCCCGACCACCTGAGGCGGACAGTGCAAATCATTCGGGCAGAAATGAATCGCCTGGTCTTCCAGTTTTATCAGTTCAGTTCCGCATTCCGGACAGTTTTTGATGTACTCAATTTCTTTGCTGTCAGAAGTTCTTTTTTCTTCGTTAACGCCGACGATTTTAGGAATAATTTCACCGCCTTTTTCCACATACACAAAATCGTGCTCGTGCAGACCGAGTTTTTTAATAATATCTTCGTTGTGAAGAGATGCGCGCTTTACGGTCGTTCCGGCTAATAAAACGGGTTTCAGATTCGCCACAGGCGTAATCGCTCCGGTTCTTCCGACCTGGTAAGTTACTTTTTCAAGTTCGGTTTCTACTTTTTCAGCTTTAAATTTATAAGCCATCGCCCAACGTGGCGATTTTGCAGTGTAACCAAGCTGTCTCTGCTGTTTTAATGAGTTGACTTTCAAAACAATTCCGTCAATTTCAAATGGAAGATTATGTCTTTCCGTATCCCAGAAGTTGATGAATTCTTTTATTTCATCTAAATTTTTGCAGAGTTTTGCCTGTTCTGAAATTGTGAATCCCCAGTCGTGAGCTTGATGAAGCAGTTCCCAATGGGTTTCCGCCGGAACTTCCTGCGAAACAAACTGGTACAAAACCGAAGACAGTCTGCGTTTTCTAACTTCACCACTATCCTGCATTTTCAGACTTCCGCTTGCTGTATTTCTTGGGTTCATAAAAAGGTCAAGGCCTTCTTCTTCACGCTGTTTGTTGATTTTATCGAAGTTTTTTCTTGTCAGATAAATTTCTCCACGCATAAAAAAACGTTCAGGAAAATCGCCGGTCAGTTTTACAGGAATATCTGAAATGGTTTTCACATTGGAAGTAATTTCGTCACCCTGAAAACCGTCGCCACGCGTCACTGCCTGAACCAATTTTCCGTTTTCATACAGAATTGAAATCGAAGCACCGTCATATTTTAATTCAGCTACAAATTCTACAGGCTCATCAATGGTTTTAATGATGCGCTTTTCCCAGTCTGCCAAATCATCATAATCGTAAGAATTATCAAGAGAATACATCCTGAACTGATGCTGAACGGTCGGAAAAATCTTGGTTACACCGCCACCCACACGCACAGTCGGAGAATTGTCATCGTGAAATTCGGGATGTTTGGCCTCCAAATCCTGAAGTTCTTTTAATAATAAATCAAATTCAAGGTCAGAGATGCTGGGCTCATCCATCAGATAATAGTTTTCATTATGCTGGTTGAGTTCTTTGCGGAGCTGTTCTATCTTTTGCTGAATATTTTCGGACATCGGGAATTAATTTTTACAAATGTAGGCATTAGAATAAAAGTTCAAAAGTGGATTTTGACAAAACTTATATTTGATAATGAACCAAAGAATATTTCATTAATTTTACAAAAAGCATATCGTTTAAAATGAAGAAAAAAATAGTTGCAGTTGCAGTTTTTCTACTAATTATACTGTCGGTTAACTGGTCGGTCAAAAAATTTAATCTTAATCAGAAGTATGAAGTTGGTCAGAAACTAGACAGCTTGAATGGTGTTGTGGTTTATTACAACGGAGGCGTAAATCACGTGGAGGAAAGGAATACGACAAAAGACGGATACAATCTTGGTCTCAAATACCAATGTGTAGAATTTGTGAAAAGATATTATTACGAATACTTAAATCACAAAATGCCCGACAATTACGGCAACGCCAAAGATTTTTTTGACGGAAAACTAAAAGATGGCGAGATAAATGAGAAACGTGAATTGTTGCAATTTCAGAATTCAAGTCGTTTAAAACCTCAGGAAAATGATTTGATAATTTTCAGTGGAAGTCTGTTCAACCGTTACGGCCACGTGGCGATTATCTCCAAAGTTTCTGACAATGAAATAGAAATTATTCAACAAAATCCGGGGCCATTTAGTCCACCTAGAGAAACTTTTCCGCTCGAAGTTAAAAACGGAAAATGGGAAATCAAAAACGACCGCGTTCTTGGCTGGCTCAGAAAAGAAAAGACTGAAAATAAACCAACCGAAAAGGTGGAACCCATTATATTTTCATCAAAATATCTTGAGATAAAAGATGCTTTAGTAGATTCTAATAGCTTGATTATTAATAAAGTTGATTTCGAAAAAATATCTAAGTTAAAAACAGATTCAACGAAGACAGACCTTTGGGAATGTGGAAATCCGTTTGAATGGCTCGACAGACCTTGGATGGAAAAAACCTATGGAAAATATGATGGTAAAGCGGGCAATTTTCCAAACTTCAAAGGTGAAATCACCACGATTTACAAAAAAGGAATCGAATATTCTACCAACAATCACATCATTCTTTTTAACAGGGCAGAGGCGGAAAATCATACTTTTAGTATTCCGTCGCACCATATTATTTTAGATAAAAGGACCACACTGAAAGATTTCAAAAAACTATTTCCACAGCTTGATGCTGAACAGGTGAGTAATGATGAAGTACGCTTTAGAATTTATCTCAATCATCTTTCGGACGATGCGTTTTTATTTTATTTTAAAGACGGTAAGCTTCAGAATTTTACTTTGTGGTGGCTTTTGTGTTAAACGTTCTTTATTGTCGTTATCTTTTTTTTTAGACTTTGAAAGTCTTTTCATTTTTAATTTTTCTTTTGTGACTTTTATGGTTTAAGACTTTTTTGTCATTTTTGAGCCAGTGCCAAGTCCGGTTTTCTCCCGATTTTACTATCTTTATCGGAATCAAATAAAAAGATATGAAGCGAAACACTTTGTTCACGATGTCTGCAGTTTTCTTTGCAGTCCAATTTTCTAACGCTCAAACAAAATCAACAGAAAAACTCAATCCGATTGTCGAAAGTTTTGTCAACGAGGCCAACAACAATTCCCAACTCGAGGATATGGCCTATGAACTTTTGGACGGCATCGGACCAAGACTTGTTGGAACGCCAGAAATGCTTTCCGCAAATAATTATACCGCCGATAAACTGAAATCTTGGGGCATCGAAGCAAACCTTCAGCAATTTGGAACGTGGAAAGGCTGGCAACGCGGAACCACACACGTGGATATGGTTTTTCCAAGAACAAAAACTTTGTCGGCAACGCAATTGGCCTGGAGTCCATCAACCAAAAAAGCAGTTGAAGCTGAAGTGGTAATTCTTCCGAAAGTGACTTCCAAAGCTGAGTTTGACAAATGGTTGACATCGGTGAAAGGAAAAATTGTTTTGATGGCGCAATACCAGAAAATTGGTCGTTCCGATGACCAAATCAAGGAATTCGCAACACCAGAATTGTACGACAAACTGAAAGCCGAAAAACAACAGGCGACCAAAGATTTTCAAGACTATATCAAAACGATTGGGTACGATAACAACACGTTGCCAGAAGCTTTGGAAAAAGCGGGTGCATCGGGCATCGCGATTTCCAACTGGACGGGAATTATGAGCACCAACCGTATTTTCGGGGCCAAGACCAAAAAGATTCCAATGTTCGATATTGATTTGGAAGATTACGGAATGCTTTACAGAATGGCAGAAAAAGGCGCGAAACCTAGAATCAAAATCGATGCACAGTCTAAAGTTCTTCCGGAAGCAAAATCCTTCAACACTATCGGAATCATCAAAGGAAAAGAAAAACCGAACGAATATGTCATTCTTTCTGCGCACCTCGATTCTTGGGACGGCGCGCAAGGTGCGACGGACAACGGAACGGGAACTTTGACGATGCTCGAAACAATGCGAATCCTCAAAAAATATTATCCAAATAACAAGCGTACCATCATCGTCGGACTTTGGGGAAGCGAAGAGCAAGGACTGAACGGTTCTCGTGGTTTCGTGGCAGACAATCCTGAAATCATCAAAGGTGTGCAGGCAGTTTTCAATCAAGACAACGGAACGGGTAGAGTGGTGGACATCAGCGGACAAGGTTTCAAAGATTCCTACGCGTACATCGGAAAATGGCTGGATGCAGTTCCTAAAAAAGTGAAAGACAACATCAAGACCAACTTTCCTGGAATGCCTGGTGGAGGCGGTTCCGACCACGCTTCTTTCGTTTCGGCGGGCGTGCCTGGATTCTCTTTGAGTTCACTTAACTGGGGCTATTTCGGCTACACTTGGCACACGACCAAAGATACTTACGACAAAATTGTTTTTGATGAGTTGAAGAACAATGTGATTCTGACAGCCACTTTAGCTTATATGGCTTCCGAAGACCCAGAATTCACAAGCCGTGAAAAAAGAGTGATGCCAAACGACGAAAAAGGCGAACCAATGAAATGGCCAGTTGCACGCGAGCCGAAAAGAACGAGCAACGACGAATAATTTTATTTGATTAAATAAACAAATTCAAAAATATTTTCTCTTGCAGATTATGCTGATTACTCAGATTTCATTTAATCTAATCTGCTTGATTTGCCAAATCAGCGAGAATTTTAAAAAAAAATTTAATGAAGAAACTAATTCTAGGATTAACGATTTTAAGTTCCATAATAATGAATGCCCAAACCCAAATCATCGCGCACAGAGGCTATTGGCAAACCAATCCGCCAACGACTGAAAATTCTTTGAAGGCTTTGGAGAATGCGCAGAAACTAAAAATCTATGGTGCAGAATTCGATGTTAGAATGACCAAAGATGGTGTGCTTGTCATCAACCACGATGAGCACCACGGGAAAATGGAAGTCTCTGAAACGGATTTCAAAACATTGGAAAAACTCAAACTTTCCAATGGCGAGAAGTTTCCAACTTTGAAAGATTATTTGAAACAAGGCAAAAAGGATTCGTCTTTAAAATTAATTGTTGAAATCAAACCTGCAAAAACGCCAGAACTTGAGAACGAGATTGTGAAGAAAACCATTCAAACCATCAAAGATTTGAAGTTGGAATCTCAGAGTGAATTTATCTCTTTTAGTTTGAATGTTTGTAAAGAAATCAAAAAAGTAGAACCTAACTTCAAAGTACAATATCTGGAAGGTAATCTTTCGCCTCAACAGATAAAGGCAGAAGGATTGGACGGCATCGATTATCATTACAGCGTTTTCGAAAAGAATCCGACTTGGATTTCTGGAGCGAATGTATTAGGGTTAATCACCAATTCCTGGACTGTGAATGACCTTGAAGTTTACAAAAAACTCAAAGAACAAGGTTTGAAATTCGTCACCACGAATGTTCCAGACCAATTGAAAAATCAGTAATAGGAATTCTATTTCTAATGCACTTCGAGAGCCTCAGTGTGACAATCTGTTTGTCGGTCTGAGGCTCTTTGAGTTTTTATTAATGTCAGTTTGAGGCTCTTGAATTGTCAGTCTGAGGCTCTCGAAGACATATATTATCGACTTACCAAATGATAAGATTTCATTAAATCTAATTGCAATGTTTCTTTTCTAAACAATCGTTTGGTAAATTTGCACCTTCAAAAATGATTACAATGAATTTAAAAGGAAAGAACGCCATCATCACCGGTGGCGGAAGAGGCCTTGGGAAAGCGGTTGCGCAAATCCTAGCCAATGAAGGCGTGAATGTCGGCATCACAGGAAGAAACGAAAATTATCTTAAAATAACAGCAAACGAACTGAAAGCAACCGGAGTGAAAGTAGCCTACGCGGTTTTCAGTGTGGACAACGAATTGGAAGTGAAAGCCGGAATCGAGTCGCTGGCAGAGCAACTTGGCGGTGTGGATATTTTGGTCAACAACGCTGGAATAGGCGATTTTGGAAGCATCGAGGAAATGCCTTCTGAGACTTGGGAACAAGTGATTAGAACCAATCTATTCGGTGTTTATTACGTTGCGAAAGCCGTTCATCCTTTCTTGAAAGAAAAAGGTCAGGGCGATATCGTAAATGTAGCTTCCACAGCAGGTTTGAAAGGCGGACCGAATATGTCAGCCTACGCCGCTTCGAAAGCCGCAGTGGTTTCATTATCACAATCGATGATGGCGGAATGGAGAAAACAAAACATCCGCGTCATCACTTTGACGCCAAGCACGATTGCTTCGGATATGAGCATCAACGGCGGTTTGACGGACGGCAATCCAGACAAAGTCCTTCAGCCGGAAGATTTTGCAGAATGGGTAAGAGATATCCTGAAAATGAACAGACGCGCATTGATTGCCAACGGTTCTATTTTCTCAACAAATCCTTAAGTTCAGAATAAAAAAGCAAAAAGCGGTTTTACAAAAATGTAGAACCGCTTTTTTATTGGATTAATCTTTCCTTTTCAAAACTTTCCCCCGTGGCTCATTCCCTTCATAGAGCGCAATTTCGGAATGTAGGAACTGTGCGGCGGCCGCAGAATCTTCAACTTTAATGGAACTTCGCTGTATCATTTCTGATTCGAAATCGGATAGGACACTTTTCCTGATTCCATCGGTTCGCCATTGCGATAATGGTCTGCATTTTTTTGAGATTTCACGAGCTAAGGACAGCGCATCCAACAAAGCCTGATTCGCACCTTGCCCTTTGAAAGGACTCATCGGATGTGCGGCATCGCCAATCAACGTGGCTTTTCCGAAGTTTTTCATTAAATCTGATGATAGCAACGCGCGGTCATAAACGGGATATCCGGAAATCTGACTTGCCAATGTTGAACTGATGATTTCAGGAATTGGTTCGTGCCAATTGGTTCGTTGGATGGCTTCTTCCTTAAGCGCTTCTGAACCTTTACAGCTGAGGTTTTTTGCCTCGTTCTCAGACATCGGAAAGCTCAATTGCCACATTATGGAATCGGCATCAAATGGCATCATATAAATCCTTTCGTTCCCATTGGCTGTCTGAAAAACCGTCGCTGAGTCTAATAAATGTTGGTCTGGATTTTCTAATGCACTCAATGGGCAAATGCCTAAAATCACGATGCAATCCAAATAGCGCAAAGGGGAAATTTCCTCACCAATTAAAATATTCCGAACCGCACTTCGGATGCCGTCTGCACCGACTATGAAATCTGCTTTTTCAATTGTTGATTCGCCATTGACTTGAAAGTTAAGGTCAATTTTACCGTCTTGAGTTTCATTAAAATCAATGAGTTGATGTCCCCATTTTATCTTGTCAATTCCGCCCAATTGTTCGATGAATGCGGAACGGAGCGATTGTCTGGCGATATGGATATTGGTTTTTTTTGGTGTTTGTTTCTCGGAATTTTGAAGCCACTTTCGCATTCCCCATTCGGCAACCACTTTTCCATCGGGCGTGTGAACCAGATGTCTTGTTGAGACCACACCTTTTTCCAACTTTGAAATCCCAAAACCTTCAATCGCTTTGCTGGCTTGCTGTAAGGTAAGCCCGTAACCTTGTGACCGCTCATTAAAACTATTGTCACGTTCATAAATCGTAAACGGAATGCTACGGTGCAGACAAGCCACGGCCAATGCCACGCCACCAATCCCAGCACCGATGATGGCGACGTGCGGAAGATTCTCCGCATCTGGAACAGGAAAACTATCCGAAGCAATCAATCCTGAGCCAGAGCAAGTCGGGCAAACATACCAATGCGCTTCTGGTGGAGTAGGTTCAATTCCATCACGGCCTGCATTCTCAAATTCCAACAAGGCTTTTTGGTAATGGAAGCGCGCACTTTTCTTGATTCTCCGCTTTTTCTTTCCGAGGCCTAAGCAGTCTGTGCAGGTGGTGAAAAAAGGTGTTTTGGTTTGCATTTTATTATGGTCGTTCTGATAGGATTTGAACTTTATCAATTTTTTTAACCACAAAAGTCACAAAAATTGTAATTCTTTGAAAGTTATTCAAAAGTGAAAAAAAAGTCAAAGTTATGTAGTTATCTTTTTTGCTCTTCTCCAATGATGAATGTAGATTTTTCTGTTGTGACTTTTGTGGTTAACGCTTACAAAATTATCGTCAACTGTATCCTTTTCCTCGCCTCATCCACTTCCACCACTTTCACCTGAACGTGCTGATGAAGCTTCACCACTTCATTCACATCCGAGACAAATCCGTCTTTCAATTGTGAAATATGAACCAATCCACTTTCTTTGATTCCCAAATCTACGAAACAACCGAAAGCCGTAATGTTGTTCACAATGCCTGGAAGTATCATTCCTGGGTTGAGGTTTTTAATTGATTTTACATTTGGGTCAAACTCGAAGACTTTTGCAGCTTTTCTTGGGTCGAGTCCTGGCTTTTCTAATTCTTTCAAAATATCCTTAATTCCTAGAATTCCTATTTCTGGCGTGATGTATTTTTCTGGATTGATGAGTGCAATCTTTTCTTTATTCGAAATCAAATCTTCGGTTTTGAGGCCCAGGTCTTTCGCCATTTTCTCAATGGTTTTATAAGCTTCCGGATGCACCGCCGAATTATCCAAAGGATTCTTAGCGTTTTTGATTCTTACGAACGCGGCGGCTTGTTGATAGGCTTTCTCGCCCAACCTTGGTACTTTTTTAAGTTCTTTTCTTTCCGTGAAGGCGCCATTTTCTGTTCGATAGTTAACGATGTTTTCGGCCATTTTCTCTCCGATTCCAGAAACATAGCTTAGTAAGGATTTGCTCGCGGTGTTAAGATTAACACCAACTGAGTTCACGGAACGGATGACCGTATTGTCCAATTCCTCTTTCAGTTTGGTCTGGTCCACATCGTGCTGATACTGCCCAACACCAATGGATTTGGCATCTATTTTTACTAGTTCAGCCAACGGGTCGGCCAATCTACGTCCGATGGAAACTGCGCCTCGAACTGTGACGTCATAATTTGGAAACTCGTCTCTGGCAATCTTGCTGGCCGAATAGATGGAGGCTCCGGCTTCTGACACTACAAAAACCTGAATCGGTTTATCAAAAGCGATTTTCTTAATGAAAAATTCCGTTTCTCGTCCAGCCGTTCCGTTTCCGATGGAAATGGCTTGAATATTATAGGCATTCACCATCGAGCGGATTTTCTTCATCGCCATTCCGGTTTCGTTCTGTGGGGCGTGTGGATAGATGGTTTCGTTGTTTAGAAGGTCGCCCTTCTCATCCAGACAGACAACTTTGCAACCGGTTCTGAATCCTGGGTCAATGGCCAAAATCCTTTTTTCTCCCAATGGCGACGCTAGCAATAATTGCTGAAGATTCTCAGAGAACACCTCGATGGCTTTGAAGTCTGCTTTTTCTTTTGCCTCCTGCAACGCTTCGTTGGAAATGGCAGGTTCCAAGAGTCGTTTGTAGGAATCTGCAATGGCGAGTTCTATTTGTTTCGTCGTGGAATTGTTGCTCTTGATGACGGCATTTTCCATCTTTTCTAGCGCTTCTTCTTTGTCAACATCGACAGAAACTTTCACAAAACCTTCATTTTCTGCGCGGAGCATAGCCAACAATCTGTGGCTTGGGATTCGGTTCAGCGCTTCCTGCCATTCAAAATATTGGGAGAATTTTTGCGCTGATTCATCTTCTTTTTTAGCCTTTACAACTTTCGAAGAGATAATTGCTTTTCTTTGAAAAAGTCTTCGCAAATTTTTTCGGATGTACAGATTTTCATTAAGCCATTCTGCCATAATGTCTCTTGCACCTTGCAAAGCTTCTGCTTCATTAGCCACATCCTTGTTGAGGTATTTGGAGGCAAGAATTTCCACATCGTCATTGCGCTGACTCATAATGATTTTAGCCAAAGATTCCAAACCTTTTTCTCTTGCAGTGTCGGCTTTGGTCTTCTTGCGTTTTTTATATGGCAGATAGAGGTCTTCCAATTCCTGAAGGTCAAAACTCTGTTCTATTTTTTGTTTGAGTTCAGGACTCAGTGCATTCTGTTCTTCGATGGATTTCAGGATGCTTTCTTTCCGTTTCGTGATCTCGTCAAACTGTTTGTTTAGCTTGAATATATTTTCAATCGCCACCTCGTCCAGATTACCGGTGCGGTCTTTTCTGTAGCGGGCAATGAAGGGGATGGTACAATCTTCTGCAAGGAGCTGAAGGGTGCTGTCTATGCTTTTGGAGGATATATTTAGCTGTTTCTGTATAAAATCTGAAGAAGTCATCTCTAAGTTTTGAAAAGCGAAAATAGTGTTTTGTAATGAGAACTGAAGATTGCATCATCCCTAAATTTTCAAAATATAAACCGTGAAATTGACTGAGGTTAAAATGATAGTTGGTGACCTCATCAAAACTGTTTTTTGAACAAATTAAAATTATATTTTATTATCATTATTAAGTCTTTAAAGTATTGAATTTTTGTGACTTATGGATATTTTTGTGTTGTTTTTTTTATTAATTTAATGCCATCAAAAAGCACAAATTATGAAAAACAAAAATAATTTTACATTGGAGGATTTGTTCCGAACAAGACCCGAAGAAAAGTGCAGGATGATCCGAAGAACTAAGAGACAAGCGGTCATTTCCTGTCAAATCAAGTCACAGTCGGTCAAATCCCGTCAGGGGTGTACAACCTGTGATTTTGTGCCCTAACTTCGTTTCATTAATCAATAAAAACAAATGATTATGGCTACATTCAACAAAGGAATTCTTGGTGGATTCTCCGGAAAAGTAGGAACCGTAGTGGGCGCCAACTGGCGTGGCAAAGACATTATGCGAAGTCTGCCAAAACCATCACAAAAAGAGCCTACCGAGAAGCAACTTTTGCAACAGGCAAAGTTTAAACTGGCGGTGTCTTTTCTGCAACCGCTGAAAACCATCCAGTCCCAATATTTTGGGTCGGGTAGTGGGGTGAAATCCCGAGTAAATCTGGCAACCTCGTACACCATCAATGAGGCGATGCAGGTGTTGGCAGGCATTCCGGAACTTGTGTACAACAAGGTGCTGATTACCAAGGGCGAACTCACAGGATTCCAAAATGCCATCCTATCTACTCAGGCAGATGGTGTTCTGGATTTGGAGTGGGAAGACAACAGCACACAAGGCAATGCCTCGGCAACGGATGAGGTAAGTCTAGTCTGTTATTGCAAGGATTTGAACGATTTTCAAATTTTTGAAAGTATTGTGATGCGCGCCGACCTGATGGCAAGTGTCACCCTCCCAAGTTTCTGCATTGGAAAGTCGGTGGAGGTCTGGGCGTTCCTCAACACCGAGAAGAGGACTTTTGCAAGTAACAGTTTTTATCTGGGCGAGCACACTGTGCTTTAAAATGAAGAATCCACTTGAGAGAGTGGATTTTTTTAATGTACATATTTGGAGTGTTATCTACTTGCTAAGCTGCACCACCACCGGAAAATGGTCACTCCACCCACCCATATATCTCGACCCGGAATAAGTCCTCAGCGGATAGCTGCTATTCTTTCGGTCTTTGTTTCGAAGTCGCGGAGTGTTGTAGATTTCGGCAGAGATAGTTTGGAAATTAAGTTGTTCGATAAGCAAATTCTCACTGTATAAAATCTGGTCAAAACAAAGGCCTTTCTTGCCGTGATAGGTCGAGAATTCACTATCAAGAAACAACGCTTCAAAAGGATTGCTCAGCATCTTAATGCCGTTATCATTAGTTAAGAATTGCTGCAATTCTTCAGCATCAGGATTCTCATTAAAATCACCCATCAAGATGATTGGTTCTCTTTTATCAACTAAATTCTGAATAGTGAGATGTAGTTGATTGATGATATAGTTGCGTTGTGCTTTCTTAGCATCTTTTTCCCTTTTAGATGGCAGATGGCAAACAAAAATGTGAAGCTTCTTCCCCTCGAATGAGAGTTCAACCTGAAGAATATCTCGGGTATCAAATGCCACACTTTCGGCCATCTGAAACTTCAAAGTATTGAATTGTACCAAGGTGTATTTCGCCTGATCAAACAACAAGGCAACACTCAATCCTCTGGAGTCCTCGGATTTTTGATAGACGATCTCATAATTCTGAATTGGGGAATCTTCATTAAGCAGATCTTCTAAGACCGTCCTATCGCCAATCTCAGCCAAACCAATGATGGACGGCAATTGCCCATAATCTTCCTCTACGAATCGAAAGACATTGCTGAGTTTTCGGATCTTCAGATTGTACTTGTAGCTGTCCCAATTGCGAAATCCGGAAGCAGGCTTTTCATCAGATTCGGAATCGGGCGGAAAGAGATTCTCCACATTGTAGAACATCATCAATTCTGAATCCATAGGTGCTACCAACGTTTTCTACGCATATAGATAAAGGTGACAGCAACAATGGTCAGCATCACGCCGATGGTGATGAAATAACCATGCTTGTGATGGAGTTCCGGCATATTATCGAAGTTCATTCCGTAGACACCTGCAATGAAGGTGATCGGTAAAAAGTATACCGAATAGATGGCCAAAAGCTTCATCACCTGGTTGGCTTTTTGGTCAGATAGCGCCAGGAACATCGATATTAAGTTGGTCGTCTGCGCATTCAGGTGGTCAAAATCTGCGATCACATCCTTCTGCTTGTCGATGAGGTCCATCACCTGAACATCCTCCAGGTCCAGGGTTTTGAATTTCGAGATCCATTCGCCGGACATATTCAAGATCCTGGTATTGAGGCCAGACTTGCGTTTCAGTTTATAGAGTCTTCTGATCTGTACAGAATCGTTGGTGTTTTTCAGGAAGATCTCGTTCTCCATCGCATCCATCACTTCCAGCAGACTGGCACTTTCGTCATCAAAACTTTTCATGATCTTGAGAGCCAATCGCAAGGCCAGATCATCTATTTTGACCGAATCGATATCTTCCTTGTCCAATTCCGAGCATAGTTCATTGATGCTTTTGCTCTTGGTCCGGTGCGTGGTGATGATGAGTTTTGGTAGCAAGAATATGCCGAGCTTACTGCTGATATCACTGATGGTGTTCAGCGTTCTCTTCTCCAGGTCGGTGGATTCGCGGGTCAGAAAGAACTTCACATCGCCCACTTCCTCGTATTTTGGAAGGTGGTTTGGGTCTATCGTATCCTCCAAAAGCAGGTAATTGATGTGATAACGCTGATGCAGGAACTGCAGGTCTTCCTCGGTGGGAGCCGTGACATCCACCCATTCCCAGTGCTTTGATTTGTATTTCTGTTCGATTGGCATATCGCAAAACTAAATAAAATTACAATCACTTGATACAAATCGGTCATTCAAATTATTTGGGCAGCTTTATCCGTCTTCCACTCCCAATCTTTTTTGCAGACCATTTCGGTTTAAGGAGAACATTAAGTCAAAGCAAAAAAGGATTTCCGTTCAAGCCGGGCTGCGCTTCGCAACAATCAAGATTTGTCATCCATTGAAGCTTTCACCTGCTTCGACATTGGAAACGGAAGCGTTAAGAAATTTTAAAGAAATTGCGTTAAGAAAAATCCACTGTTTGAAGCTGATGCTGGAAATGCGCTGGCAGCAAGTTTGGATTTTTTAGGAATTTATTTAAAATTTTAGCTGAGTTTCCCCGTCTTGACTTTTTGGTTCTTTTGTGTCAAGACAAAGAACTATCCATTGTGTATTATTTATTTGCTTGTGAATCAGTCTAGTATCTAACCTCTCAATTCTAACTTCCAATAAAAAACCTATGTAACAAATAAAATAATTATTTTTGCAGGTACTTTTAAAATACCAAAATGATCAAAAGTGTAATCTCAGGAGTAGGACATTACGTTCCTGAAAATATCGTGACCAACGATGACCTTTCCAAACTGATGACCACGAACGATGAGTGGATCACCGAGAGAACAGGCATCAAAGAAAGAAGACACCGCAAGAATCGCGTCGATTCCGAAGAGACGACTTCTTTCTACGGTTTCAAAGCATCAGAGATTGCTCTGAAAAACGCCAACCTTACCGCCCAAGACATTGATTATATTGTTTTTGCAACGCTTTCTCCGGATTACTATTTTCCAGGTTCAGGTGTTCTTTTGCAGGATTTGTTGGGTTGTGGAACGATAGGCGCCTTGGATGTTAGAAATCAGTGTTCAGGATTCGTCTATGCGATGAGCGTTGCAGATGCTTTCATCAAATCTGGATTGTACAAGAATGTTTTGGTAGTCGGTGCAGAGATCCACTCTTTTGGACTGGATTTTTCTGATGCTGGCCGAGGTGTTTCTGTCATCTTCGGAGATGGCGCTGGGGCAGTGGTTTTATCAGCCAGTGAAGATGCCAATGCGAAAGGAATCTTGTCTGTCAATATGCATTCCGAAGGGAAATATGCAGAAGAACTTGCCGTGAAATTTCCTGGAACCAAATTGGGATGGAGCGATACTTTACTGACAAACCCAGACTCTGTAACCTCAGAAGATATCTATCCAGTAATGAACGGAAACTTCGTTTTCAAACACGCTGTGACCAGATTCCCAGAAACGATTTTGGAAGCTTTGGAAAAAGCAGGTAAGAAGATTGACGATTTGGATTTACTCATTCCACACCAGGCGAATATCAGAATTGCACAATACGTTCAGCAATTGTTGCATTTGCCAGACGAAAAAGTCTTCGTAAATATCCAAAAATACGGAAATACGACTGCTGCATCTATTCCAATTGCTTTGAGTGAAGCCATCTTGGAAGGCAGAATGAAACGCGGCGATTTGGTTTGTATGTCCGCTTTTGGAAGTGGATTCACTTGGGGAAGTGTCCTTTTTGAATATTAATTCAGTTCCATTAAAAATAAAAAAAGCGCTATTCGGATTTCCCAATAGCGCTTTTTGTTACTCATTGATCTGTTTGACGACTTTATCGGATAAAGCCTTCAGTTGCATCATTTCTTCCAGACTCAAGTTCATTGCTTTCGCCAATTCGATTGGGATGCAAGTGGCTTTTTCCTTCAGCTTTCTGCCTTTTTCTGTAAGGTGGATTTTCACCACACGCTCGTCTTCTTTGCTTCGTTTGCGAGTCAGATAATCTTTGGATTCCAGACGTTTCAGCAACGGTGTCAAAGTTCCATTATCCAATTGCAAGATTTCTCCAACTTGGTTGACTGTCAAATCATCCTTTTCCCAAAGCGTCATCATTGCGATGTATTGCGGATATGTCAAGCCAATATCTTTTAGGATTGGTCGATAACACTGCATTATTTCGCGGTGTAATACGTAGACGGAAAAGCAAAGTTGCTTGTCGAGTTTTAGTAAATCTTCCATATTGGACTTTTTAATTTAATCGTTTGCAAT
This sequence comes from Chryseobacterium sp. KACC 21268, assembly GCA_028736075.1. Classification (NCBI taxonomy): domain Bacteria; kingdom Pseudomonadati; phylum Bacteroidota; class Flavobacteriia; order Flavobacteriales; family Weeksellaceae; genus Chryseobacterium; species Chryseobacterium sp. KACC 21268. The sequence goes on along the minus strand of CP117875.1, from coordinate 3,747,108 downwards.
TTTCAAAGATAACAGATTTTATTTCTGTGTCATCCTGAACTGAGTCTGAGGACGAGTTTGGGCAAGCAGATTTTAGTCGTTGCTAACCGTCAATTTTACTTCCATATTTCCTCTTGTAGCATTAGAATATGGACAAATTTGATGTGCTTTTTCAATCAATTCCTGAGCTTGTTCCAAAGAAACACCCGGAATGTTTGCGTGCAATTCTGCTTCCAATCCAAAACCACCGTTTTCGATTTGTCCGATTCCAACTTTTGCTGTGACGGTTGTTTCGCCAGTTTCTATTTTGCTTTGTTTGATGACCAAATTGAGTGCGCTGTCAAAACAAGCTGAATATCCTGCTGCGAAAAGCATTTCAGGATTGGCGAAGTCGTCGTTTGCGCCGCCTAATCCTTTTGGCATTCTCACTTCTAGGTCAAGAATTCCGTTATCACTTTTCACGTTTCCGTTTCTTCCTCCTGTGGCTGTAGCGCCAATGCTGTACAATGTTTTCATTTTGTTGATGATTTAATTATTATTTGATGGGACAAATGTATGGTGTAAAATTATATTGTGCAAAATATAAAATAATGTTTACATCAAAATCGATGATTGATGTAAACTATAAAGATACTTTTTGAATTTAAAAATTAAATGAAATCATAGTAACCATTATCCTTTCCAAGGATTTTTTGGTCATTGGTATTTAGCCATTTTTTCAGAACTGTGGCGTAAACTTTTCGGAAATCTTCGGTATAAATCAAATCACCGTCATTGAGTTTGGTTAAGTCAGGAAGAGGATTCAGTAATCCTTTTTTCTTGAGTCCGCCGCTAATGAAGAACATTTGATTGGCCGTTCCGTGGTCGGTCCCGTCGCTCGCATTTTGGGCCACGCGTCGCCCAAATTCTGAGAAGGTCATAATCATCACATCATTGAATTTCCCGTTCTCCTTCATATCCTTCACAAAAACTTCCACCGCTTCATCAATGGTTTTAAACAACTGATTTTGCCTTTGATTTTGATTGGTGTGCGTATCAAAACTGCCAACAGAAAGGTAATAGACTTGCGTATTGATATCAGATTTAATGAGAGAAGCAATCGTTTTGAAGTCCTTTCCGATTTGTGTCGCAGGATAAACTTTGTCCGTCGGTTTCGCTTTGCTTTCTTTGAATATATATTCTGAATTGTTGACCGTATTTCCAAGCGTATTGTAAAGGTAACTTGCCAAATCGTGGTCGTGGTCGTGATTGTCCACTGCCAGTTTTTTATAAAGAGACTCCTGACTGTTATCGAAAAGTTTTTTCGGATCTTTCAGAGCGATTGCTTTTTTGTTTTCGCCTTTCATTGCGAGACTTAGCAGGTCATCAACTTCAATCGCCTGCGTCGGATTGGTGCAGTCGTGGCAAGCCTCATCCAGATATCGTCCAAGCCAGCCGGAATTGATAAATTCATTACTTCCACTTGCCGATTGCCAGATGTCCATACTTCGGAAATGCGATTTGTTCGGTTCCGGATAGCCAACGTTGTTCATTACCGCCAATTCACCATTATCGTAGAGGTTTTTGAAATATTTCAGACTTGGATTGATGGCCGCTTCATCCGTCAGCAAAAGCGCTGCATCTTCCTTGATAGAGATTTGATTTCTTGAACTGTAATAGATATCATTTTTGATGGGAATAATCGTATTCAGCCCATCATTACCACCAGAAAGTTGAAGAATAATGAGTGTTTTTCCATTCATTTCAATCGCTTCCGGAAGTGTCAGTGCACTCAGGAAATTCGGGAATAGAAAAGAGGCGGCGGCAAGACTGCTGGTTCGTATAAAGGTTTTTCTATTGATAATCATAGTGGCTTATTTTTAACAAAGTTGATATTCCGGCGTCGACATTATACTAATCATCAAATGCTGTTTGCTCTTATCAGTATTGAACTCATTAATCATATTTCTGAGTTTTTCGGTGGGATTTGGCAGGAGCAAACTGAACAGGTCTTCATCCAAAATGTTATTAATACTTTCCCAGTGGATGCTGATTTTATTTTGGTTTTTGTTCACGACCACTTTGTTTTCGCCTCTTCCCATATTCACGTCGTCGTTCGGTTTTGGTTCTACATCGAGTGTTTTGTAGCCAGCCATTACAGATGGGATTTTCATCCTTAATAATAGGGTAGAACTGTCAATCCACTCTGTTCCGGAAGGCCAACCTGCGACGTTTGGTGGTTGCAAAAGCTGTTGTCCGAGGAGTCTTTCGAAGTTGTAAATCGTGTTGCCGTCTTTCGTGTCCATCGGCATTATTCTGCGGATTCCGACAATCAAATCAATCGGAGACTTTACTCTTGCGCCAATATTGGTCTCAGAATAAAACCAATTGGAAAGAAAAATCTCATCGAGCAAAGTCAAAATCTGGTAATCCGATTCGTAGAATTTCTGGCTTAAGGATTTGATTAATTTCTCGTCCGGCGTTTCATTGACCAAATATTTATAAATTTTTCTGGTGATAAATTCCGCGCATTCCGGTTTTTCAAGAATCATATTAATGATATCGGTTCCTGTAAAGTTTCCTCGTTTTCCAAGGAATTCTTTTTCTCCAGAATCGTGTTGTTTCAGGTTTTCCCGGAATTCTCCATTTTCGTCATAACTCCAGCCTGTGAAAGCTCTTGCAGATTCTTTGATATCTTGCTCCGTGTAAAGATTTCCTCTTCCAAGCGTGAAAAGTTCCATCAATTCCCGGGCGAAGTTCTCGTTGGCTTTTGCTTTTTTGTTTTGTTGATTATTAAGGAAATTCAGCATTGCAGGCGATTTTGAAACTTCGAAGACCAAATCCCGGAAACTTCCCAAGGCATTCTTCCTGAAAATATTAATGATATCAACATTAAAAAGAGATTGCTGAATCCTCGTGGCAAAATGGCCGTGCCAGAAAAGCGCCATCTTTTCCTGAAGCTGATTTGGACTGTTAATCATCAAATCCTGCCAAGCCTTTCCTATGGCTGCATTGTGGTTTTTATTATAAAGATTGACCGGTTTCTTATCCGTTGCTTTGGACATTTCCTGATACTGTTGGTACGAAATCCTATAAGCTTCAATTTCAATCGGTTTATAGTTGGAAGTTGACTTCAATTGCTCATAAAGTTTCTTTTGATTGCTGCTCTTCAGTTTCTCAATTTCATTGTGATGAACGCCAAAACCCGCTCTGGAAGCCAAATGTTTATTCTTAAGAAAGTTGTTCATATCTGTCAATTTTTTCCATTACAGAAATTGGAAGTTATAATGACAGCAAAAATTATGAAAATATCGGTTTATGAGTAAGTTTTAATATTTAATTGTGATTTTAATGAATTGAAAATTAGATGATTGATTTTTCTAATGTTAGATTGGTCAAACAATATTTCAGCTTTGGCACGGTATTTACAAGTAAGACCTTTGTAAAATTTAAAATTTAAAAATATGAAGTCTTTAAAACAATTAATAGCAGGAGCCGGAATTTTGGCAGGAGGATTATTGTCTGCACAGAGTGCAAATATGACTAATATGTTAAAAGTAGGCTTGAATGGCGGTGTTTCTACAGGTGGTAACACGGCTGCAAACCTTGGTGTAGATTTATCTTACCAACATTTGGTAACGCCAGGTTTTGGTTTGGGTATCGCCACTGGTTACAACAACTATTTTGGAAAAGATAGAAACGTAGCCATCAACGGTGTGAATGTAGATGTGAGAAACAATGACTTTGGAGTAATTCCAGTAGCAGCACTTTTCCGAGTGTATCCAAAAGAAATGGGATTCTATTTCGGAGCTGATGTTGGTTACGGATTCATCGTTGGAGATGATTATGTTGCAGAAAACGTAGCTGTTACAAGGCCAGACGGCGGTTTCTACATCAAACCAGAGATTGGTTACCACAACCGTGACTGGAACTTCTTTGCACAGTACAACAAGACTTTTACTGGTGACAAAGGCCAGATTGCAGACCAGAAATATAACGCTGGCGCGATTGGTGTAGGATTTAGCTACAACATTCCATTAGGTAAGTAGATTCTAATTTTTTCGTTGTTTGATGAACCGAAGAAATCAAAACATTTTTCAATAAACTATGTACAAATAAAGCCCTCATTTTCGGATGTGGGCTTTATTTTTTAAAAACTTATCATACATCAATATTTATTTTGAATGATTCTAAGTAGATTTGCATCATTAAATAATTAAAAAAATAATGAAAAAAGTAGCATTACTTGCAGTACTGGTTAGCGGATTGGCTTTCGGACAAACAAAAAAATTGACAAGCTCAGACGTACACTGGTGGGGATATAAAATCGCTAAGACAGAAGCATCTTCTCACGATGGAACTGTAAACGTAAAATCTGGAAACCTTGTTCTTAAAAATGGAGCAGTTGTAGGTGGAACTTTCGTATTGGATATGACTAGTTTGACGGCTACAGATTTATCTGGCGAATACCAAGGAAAACTGAACGGTCACTTGAAAAATGGTGATTTCTTCGAAGTTGAAAAATTCCCGACTGCGACTTACAAAATCACTTCTGTAAAGAAAAACACAAACAAAGATTATAACTTTGCGGTAAACGGAAACCTGACTGTGAAAGGTAAAACGGCACCAGTTTCTTTCCCTGCAAAAATCACTTCTGCAAACGGTGTTGTGACTTTGGAGTCTGACAAATTCTCTTTCGACAGACAGAAATTTGACGTTGCTTATAAATCTACAATGCAAGATGTAATGGTAAAAGACGAAGTTGATATGAAAGTTAAAATCAGCGTAAAATAATTTTACCCAAAATAGATAATTTTAAAGAGCAGATTTTTTCTGCTCTTTTTTTGTTATTAAATTTGAATAATGAAACTTTATACCATCAGCGGTCTTGGCGCAGACGAAAAAGTCCTGGAAAAACTCACGTTCAATCAAAATATTGAAGTGGTTCACATTCCCTGGCTGATTCCGAATCTCAACGAAGATTTCTACGAATATATCTTAAGAATGTCAGAATCCATAGACGATTCGGAAGATTTCTATTTGTTGGGATATTCTTTCGGTGGAATTATCGTACAGGAAATTCACAAATTGAAACCGGCGAAAAAAATCGTCATTCTGGGAAGTATTCGTTGTGATGCAGAAAAGTCAAGGCTAATAAAAGCTGGTCAAAAAACCAACGCTATCAAATACATTCCGACGAGGGTTTTCAATGGCAACACGACTCTGTTTTATTCATTTTTCAGAAAATTATTCGACCCGAAAAATCCGAGATTAAATCAATATTTCCGAGTGAAAGACCCTTATTACCTCAAATGGTCTATGGACAAAGTCGCGCATTGGAAATTCGATAAAATTCCCGATGTCATTCAGATTTTGGCAGACAAAGACATTGTTTTCCCCATCAAAAATTCCCAACCGGATTTTGTCATCAAAAATGCAACACACCTTTTCCCGGCCACCAAACCGAAAGATGTGTCTGAGATTTTGAAGACGATTTTTGTTTAATCAATATCAATTTTACTTCACTGCATCCAGATTAATCGGTGGGCCAACATCGGTTTGATTGGCTTCAGATTCCTCTGGGAATTTTCCCGAAGCGATGGTTTTGAAATAGGATTCCATCTCATTGCTCCCAGGAAAGTGCATCGAAATCAAGGTGCCCGGATTATTCTCTATTGGATTTGCAAATGTGTGCGGTGTTCCTCTCGGAATGAAGGCGGCATCGCCGGTCTTTGCAGTGAAAATCTCATCACCAATTTGAATCAAAAATTCACCAGACAAAACAAAAAATACCTCTTCCTGATGTTTGTGGATGTGGAGTGGTGGACCACCTTTTCTCCTCAGTGCATCGGGCATCGTAGTTCCAAACAGCAATTGTCCATCGGAATCTTTGTTGGAAATCACACATCGCAACAAGTCGTTTGTCATCGTTTTTTGAACACCATCGAACCGACTTTCGTTAGCACGGATTAGAAAACCCTTTTTCGTAGTGTTGCGTATCGTTTTGTTGCCCCAAAAGTTGAAACCGGCAAATGAAAAAGCAGGAATCGACAACAAAGTTGCAGTAATAAAATTTCTTCTTTTCATAGGATTGAGATTTGAGATTAATGTTTATAAGAGATATTTCAAGATTGGAATATTTTCAGTCCCAACCGAGCGGAACGATGTCGGGTGAAATGCTTCCGTTTTCACTGATGTAGCCGAAGAAATCTTCCACTTTTTTAGGAGCCGGTGAACAAATGACGACCACAGTCCCGGGATTATTTTCAATCGGATTGATGATGGTGTGCAGAGTTCCTCTCGGAATAAAAGCCGTGTCGCCAGTTTTTACTTTAATATCTTCGCCTTCGATGTGCACGACAAATTCACCCGAAACGACGTAGATGGTTTCGTCTTCGTACTTGTGAATATGTGGTGGCGGACCGCCAATCCGTTCGAAAATCTTGGGCGTTGAGGTTTGGATGAATAAGCCTTCCTGCGTGTCCACTGAGGAAACCTTGCAATGCAAAAAAGCATCTTTGGGTTTTGTAAGTTTTCCATTAAACCTGCTTTCGTCAGCTCTTATAACAATTCCTTTTTTTGGACCTTGATCAGTATTGATTTTTTTTCGGTCAAAATTGATGATGCCAGCAAACGAAAGTGTCGGTATTGCCAGCAAAGCACTTGCGATAAATTTTTTTCGTTTCATTGTGTTTGAGTTTAGGTTACAAGATTTTTTTTTATTTAATTTGAAAATCCGGATGTCCACATTGCCAAAGGATAAAAGCGATTTTCTTAGATTCTTCGTTGAAATATTCCTCTTTTGTACTGCCACCAAAATGTCCTGCATTGTAATTCACATCTAAGAAAACGGGATTTTTGGAGCCATTTTCATTTTGCATTTTTCCCGCAAATTTTGCCGGATTGTAACTTGCAACTCTTGGGTCGTTGAAACCTGTTGTAACTAGAATTGCAGGATAATTCTCACCTTTTTTGATGTGGTGGTACGCATCCATTTCCAACAAAGATTTGAATTCCGTTTCATTTTTGATTGTTCCGAATTCTGCAATATTTCCAGGACCATTGGGGTCAAATTCAGCACGCAAGGTGTTCATCATCCCTACTTCGGGGATTGCAACTCTGTACAAATCTGGTCGCTCTGTTATTGCACGCCCGATTAAAATTCCGCCCGCGCTTCCGCCAGTAATTGCCAATTTTTTAGCAGAAACATATTGATTCTGAATCAAATATTCTGCACAGGCATTGAAATCTTTCCAGGTATTTGGTTTGTTAGTTTTCTTTCCGCCCAAATGCCAGTCGTTGCCTTTTTCCCCACCGCCACGTATGTGCGCAACGGCAATCACGGTCCCTTTGGTTAGCAGTGGAATGAATTCCGTACGGAAAGTCGGCGTGAGCGAAGTGCCATAAGAACCGTAGCCATACATATATCCGATGCTCTTTCCGTCGCGCTGTACCTTGGTTTTGTCGTAGATGATGCTCAGCGGAACCATCGCGCCGTCGTGTGAACGCACCTCAATTTCTTCCACAACCAGATTTTTGACGAAGGGCATTTTGTAAATGATTTCAAACGGATTTTTGGTCATCTTTTCTGTTTCCAAATCAAAGGTTGAAAATTGATTGGGAATATTCCAACCGCTGTTCACAAGCAATATTTCATTGTCTTGCGTGGAGATATTTCTCGCTTTGATATTTCCTTGCAAATTGATTTGTGGTGATGATATTTTTCCCGTCTTCAAATCATAAAAGGATAGTTTGATGATTAATTCATTTTTACTTTTATTGATGATGATAAAATCTTTGGCCGAATATATTTTGGAAATTTTCCATTCCGGATTTCCTTTGAAAACAATTTCTGCTTTCTTCAAGTCCAAATTTTGTAAATTGGTTTTGAGAATATTAAAATGAGGATTTCCTTTGGCCGAAAGCAAGTACAAATCGTTTCCGTAAGCAATGATGTTTTGAACTTCGTCAGACGCTGAGGTCAGGGGTTTCCAATTGATTTTGGTTTGATTCAGTTCAGATTTGTGAGCAAAATAGATGGTAAGATTTTTTTCAACCGTTAATTTTACCAAGAATAGATAAGGAGAATTTTCAAAAGTCATCAAACTCGGCATTTCCTGCGGTTGCAGACCAAAATCTGGATTCGTCGTTGCGCTGATTACAATTTTGTCGGATGAAACCGGCGTTCCAACAATGTGAATTTTACACGGCATATTCAGCATCGTTTCTGGGTCGTGCACATCGTAGTTTTTCATTTGTGTGTACGTGATTTGGTCGTTGCTTCCCGAAACGAACGATGGTCCAAGCGCCAAAGGAATGATTTCAGGTAAAAATTTTCCTGATTTCACATCATAAATATGCAAATCACTCACTTCATTTCCCGCCTCACTCAGAGAAAATAGAATGCGCGAACCATCATTGCTCACAAAGGTTTCGAAGTCAAATGTCTTACCTGCAACGTGGGTTTGCGGGTCAAATATCAAGGTTTCTTTTCCTGTTTTGATGTCTTTAGAATAAAACTTATTCACCTGCTCGCCGGGCAGACTTTTATCATAGAAATATTTTCCGCCCGCTTTGGCGACAGGATTGTAGCGCACAGAGCGCATCGCATCCAGGTCTCGGAATTCTTGGATTAATTTTTCCTGCCCTGGGATTTTTGCCAATTGAGAATTGGTGTATTCCGATTGCGCTTTGAACCAGTTGATGACTTCAGGATTTTTGATGTTCTCAATCCAGCGGTACGGGTCATTGATTTTCATTCCCCAATGCGTTTCTACAACATCCACCGTTTTTGATTTGGGATATTGATATTGAGCTTTTAAAGTGCTTGTTGCTACTATGATAGCAGAGAAAGCAAGAATTTGAATTTTCATTGGTTTAGTTTATGGTTATTTTTTTGAAGTGATTTTTCCCACTTTTTGCATTCGATTTTACATCATCTTCTATCTCTAATTTTTTTTCATTAATGATAATTGATTTTTGAATCAATAAAACTTAGAATTAAAGGTGAAAAATATAATTACTCAAGTGAAGTCGTTGAAAAATAAACGCTTATCTAATTTAAATAAAATATTGATGCGATAAAATGAAAATTAAATTATTTTCATTAAAGTGAACTAAAGTGTATTTTATATTAATTAGAATGGTGTATTTTATTGATTAATATTCAAAAGTTAATTTTTAATTAATGCTTGATTCAGAGCTATTTTTTACGACGAATTGCATAGACTTCAAAAATCAATTACTTTTACCGCAATCAATTTGTCTTAATGGAATCTATCAGTGTTTTTGATATTATAAAAATCGGAATCGGACCGTCATCTTCCCACACAATGGGACCTTGGAACGCATCCAAGATGTTTTTGGATTTGGTCAAGCGCAATCATTCTTTGCAAGATTTGAAAGAAGTTTTTGTGGAATTCTTCGGCTCATTGGCGAAAACTGGTGTTGGCCACGGAACCGATATTGCAGGAATGCTCGGCCTCAGCGGAGAAAATTTCCGAACGATTGACACCAATAAGATTGATGAGAAAATTGATAAAATAAAATCAGAACAAAAAATCAATCTTGGCGGAGAGATTTGGTTGCCATTTGTTTATGGTCATCATTTAATCCTTAACAAAGAAAAATCCCTCGACTTTCATCCAAACGGAATGATTTTCAAAGTGGTTTTCGAAAATGGTGAAGTTTTCAGTCAAGATTATTATTCCGTTGGAGGCGGATTTGTTGCCACTACCGAAGATAATTCGATGGAAGACCGTTGTGTCCGCACGCTTTATCCTTGTCATCACGGGAGCGACATTCTGAAATACATCGATAAATTGAAGCTTGATAAAATCTCGGACTTGGTTTTTCAAAACGAAGAATCCTGGAGAACCCACGAAGAAACGCGCCAGAAAGCCCTGGAAATTTGGGAAAATATCAAAGATTGTGTTTACAAAAGCATCAACAAAAAAGGAATTTTGCCAGGCGGTTTAAATGTTACCAGGAGAGCGTCTGAAATGAATGAAAAACTCCTAGGAACCCAGATTTACAAAAACAAAAACGAGTGGTTCGAAATGGTTAGACACCAAGAAAAAACATTCAGTTCCGTCACAAAATGGGTTTCTTGTTTTGCGCTTGCCGTTAATGAAGAAAATGCCTCTTTCGGAAGAATTATCACAGCGCCTACAAACGGCGCAAGTGGTGTGATTCCTGCTGTTTTGATGTACTCGCAGGTTTTTACCGAATTTAATTCTGAGGAAGATATTATCAGATTCCTATTGGTTGCAGGTGAGATTGGAACTTTATTCAAAAAAAATGCAACTATTTCTGCTGCAATGGGCGGTTGTCAGGCAGAAGTGGGCGTTTCGTCCGCAATGGCAGCGGCTGGACTTACAGAGATTTCCGGGGGAACGCCAGCTCAAGTTTTAATGGCCGCAGAAATCGCTATGGAACATCATCTAGGACTGACTTGCGACCCGATTGGCGGGCTTGTTCAAATCCCTTGTATCGAACGAAATTCTATGGGTGCGATGAAAGCAATAACCGCAGCATCTTTGGCGTTGGATGGCGATCCTTCAAAAGCGAAAGTCTCTTTGGATAGTGTTATCAAGTCAATGTGGGAAACGGCGTTGGATATGAATTCGAAATATAAAGAAACATCGGAAGGTGGTTTGGCTGTGGCAGTGAATGTTGCGGAATGCTAATCTCAAAAAACTTGGTCTAACTATTTGATAAGTTGTAAATAAAAATATCTTTGCAAAATTATAAAAACTAAGAACGATGATAAAACAATTATTAATTATTGCAGGATTAGTTTCTTGCCCTTTTCTTTATTCTCAAAATGTCAATATTCCAGATGCAAATTTCAAGGCTTACTTACTAGGGAATTCTAGTATCAATACCAATGGCGATGGCGAAATACAACTTTCCGAAGCTAATAATTTTACAGGATCTATAGATTGTCCTTCCAGCAATATAGCGAGTCTGACAGGGATAGAAGCTTTTGTGAAAATATATCAACTGATTTGCTATGACAATCAAATAAAAAGTTTAGACACCAGTAAAAACATCGCCTTAACTTCACTGGAATGTGCTAATAATCAACTGACAAATCTCATTGTAAGTCCAAGCACAATATTAAATACAATCAATTGTGATCATAACCAACTGACGAGCCTTGATGTTTCCAAAAACATAGCTTTAGAATCTTTTGATTGTTCCAACAACAAATTGACGAGTCTTGAAGTCAGCAAAAACACGGCTTTATTCTTTTTAGGCTGTTATCAGAATCTAATAACTAATTTAGACTTAAGTAAAAATACGGCTCTTACTGAGGTGTTATGTTCGAATAATAATTTGACAAAGCTTAATTTGAAAAACGGAAATAATGTCAATATTTCTTCTGTTGGTTTCAGGCAAAATCCTAATCTTAATTGCATCCAAGTAGACGATGCGGCTTATTCCACGTCCAACTGGACGGAAAGAGATAGTTGGTCAACTTATAACACCAATTGTGGTTATTTGTCAACAACAGATATTAAAAATTCAATTTTAAAAATCTATCCAAATCCTGCTAGTAATACTCTAAATATAGAAACAAAAGATCACTTTCAAAAAGCAGAAATTTATAATATTAATGGGCAATTAATGAGAACTTCGCGACTTCAAGAAATTAATATTTCAAATTTGCCAAAAGGTAATTATATTTTAAATGTTGAAACAGACAATGGTTCGAATTCAGAAAAATTCATAAAAGAGTAACTATCTTTTTAAACAAAAATAAAATCCTTTTAAATCGCAAAATATAGGAGGATTTTTTTTGTGGCAACTTTATTCTAATAACCTATCTCATAACATCTATTTCAATGTTAATTTTACGTAATAAGGAATCGTTAAAAAAGAAGTCATTTTGTTATCAAAAATAAAAAGTGTACCTTTGCACCAATTATTAGACGATCTTTTTAAATGAATTTATTTACGGAATCCAATCTTAGCGCTGAAGTTCTTCAGGCGATTGGCGACCTCGGCTTCGTAGAGCCGACAGAAATCCAAAAACAGACTATTCCTTTTATCTCTACAGATACTCGCGATCTTATCGCACTTGCGGCAACAGGAACAGGCAAAACAGCAGCGTTTTCGCTTCCGATTTTGGATATGATAGACGACAATAGTCGTAAAATCCAATTATTGGTGCTTTGCCCTACTAGAGAACTTTGCCTCCAGATTACCAAAGACATCAAGAATTATACTAAATACCTTAGAAACATCAAGACTACTGCAGTCTATGGTGGTAGCAGTATTATGGATCAGATCAAATCTCTTAGAGACAAACCACAGATCATCGTGGGAACTCCAGGACGTGTGATTGATATGATCAACAGAAAAGCATTGGACTTTTCTGAAGCGCAATGGGTAGTTTTAGACGAAGCTGACGAAATGCTTTCTATGGGTTTCAAAGACGATTTGGAAACCATATTGAGAGAAACGCCAGATACAAAACAAACTTTCCTTTTCTCTGCTACAATGAGCAAAGAAGTGGAACGTATTTCTAAAAATTATTTGACTAATCCTCATAGAATTACTATCGGATCTGTCAATGAAGTGAAGAAAAACATTACGCATGAATTTTATGTTGTTGGTTACAGACAGAAGAAAGAAGCTCTTAAGAGACTGATTGACGCTAATCCAAACCAATATTCCATTATTTTCTGTAGAACAAGAATGGAAACTCAGGAGGTTGCAGACTTCTTGATGCAGAATGGTTATGCGGCAGATGCACTTCACGGTGATCTTTCTCAAGCTCAAAGAGATACAGTGATGAAGAAATTCAGACTGAAAAACATCGATATTTTGGTAGCGACAGACGTTGCAGCTAGAGGATTGGATGTAGATTCTTTGACACACGTGATCCATTTCTCTTTACCAGATGATCCGGAAGTTTTTGTTCACAGAAGTGGAAGAACAGGACGTGCTGGTAAAAACGGAATCTCGATGACGTTGGCAAAACCAGAGGAAAGCAGAAAAATGAAGCAGATCAAGGCTGAAACCAAGATCGAAATCGTTGAGAAAAAAATTCCTACTGGAAAAGAAATTATTAAAGCTCAAGTTGGCGGTGTTTTCGAAAAGTTATTGACGGAACACGTAGACGTTATTGATTTTGACGAGAGTTTGATCCCAGATCTTTCAGCTTTCACTAAGGAGCAGTTGGTAAGCCAACTATTGCAATTCCAATTGAAGGAAATGGCGACTTATTATCAGAATAGCAATGATCTTGCAGATCAGAAATTCGGTAATAGCAGAGACGATAAGCCAGGAAGAAGAGATAGAGACGGCAGAGACAGAGATAGAGGTTCCAGAGATGGCGGTTCTTTCCGAGACAGAGATGGCAGAGGAGATCGTGGTGGATCTAGAGATGGCGGCAGAGACCGTAAGCCTAGACGTAACAACGAAGATATGGTAAGATTCTTCTTCAACCTTGGAAAAAGAGACCAATTGAAGAAAGTTGATATGCTGGAGATCATCAACAAAGCGACTTCTAAATCTAAGAAAAGAGCGGATATTGGTGAGATCGAAATCTTGGACAAATTCAGTTTCTTCGAAATTGAAAAGTCCTACAAGAATGAAGTTATGGATGGATTAACTAGTATGAAGTTTCGGGGAAAAGAAATGAGAGCAGAAGTAGCTCAATAGTCAAAAAAGCCGAAAATTTATAAAAAATATAATACGTAAAAGCCTGCTAATCAGCAGGTTTTTGTGTTATTTAATCTTAATAATTAATTAACATAAAAATTTCCATTGCCTTTTGTTTTTTAGTCATATTTGCACAAATTAAACAAAAATAATGGGAATAGGTAATCTTTTCAGAGCGTTTCAGCCTAAGGATAAAATCTTTTTTGAACTGTTTCTTCGTGTAGCAGATAACTTGGTGGAGATGTCAAAAACATTTCACGACGGTTTGCTGGATTTTGATATCAATGATGAAACATTGTTGAATCAAATGAGTGATTACGAACATAAATTGGATGATTTGACTCACGAGATCTATGTGCAGCTAGGTGAGAATTTCATTACGCCGTTTGACAGAGAGGATATCAACTATCTGGCTTCCGGATTGGATGATATTGCTGATTACATCTACGCTTCTGCAAAATATATTTATTTATATAAAAGTCCGGAGAACAAAGTTTATTCTGAGTTTTCTCTTTTGATCCACAAATGTTGTATCGAGATCAAGAAAGCGTTAGAGAACCTGAAAGATTTCAAAAATCCAAACGAGGTGAGAGAATCTTGCATCAAGATAAATTCTTACGAGAATATTGCTGACGATGTTTTGAGCCAGGCAATTGTGAAGTTATTCGAAACCAATGACGCACTTTTGATCATCAAGCAAAAATCGATCTTGGACTATCTAGAGATCGTGACGGACAAAGCAGAGGATGTTGCCAACACAATGGAGAGCATAGTTATCAAATACGCATAAAAAGCAGTATCTAAAAATAAACGAATGGAATTTCCAATTCTACTAATTGTCATTATCGCTCTCGCGCTGATATTTGATTATATTAATGGTTTTCACGATGCAGCCAACTCTATCGCAACCATTGTTTCTACAAAAGTACTGACGCCTTTTCAAGCTGTTCTTTGGGCAGCATTCTGGAATTTTGCCGCGTTTTTCATAGCTGCTTACGTTGTAGGCGAATTTAAGATTGGTAACACGATTGCCAAGACAGTGGATGAGAACTTCATCACGCTGGAGGTTATTTTTGCAGGGCTTATCGCTGCGATTGCGTGGAATCTATTGACGTGGTGGTTCGGGATTCCGTCCTCATCATCTCACACTTTGATCGGTGGATTTATCGGAGCTGCATTGATGCACGCTTTGATCACCGATTATCATGTCATCGCCATCACACATCCAGATTATTCTTTCTTCGAAAAGGCCTACCAAGCATTTGTGCAGCTCTTTACGCAGAATGTTGTGAAGTACAAAGTGGTGATCCCAATTTTCCTATTCATCTTTATGGCGCCGCTTATCGGTATGGCGATCTCGATCATCATTACTTTGATCATCGTTAATATCTGTAAAAGAGCAAATCCACATAAGGCGGAACGTGTTTTCAAGAAATTACAGTTGGTTTCTTCTGCATTATTCAGTCTTGGACACGGGACCAATGATGCGCAAAAAGTAATGGGAATCATTGGAGCAGCGATGATCTATTTCCACGTGAATATGATGAAAGATCCTTTGTATCTGAACATTCCGGAAGCTGACCGTTTTAATTTCTTTGCAGAGCATTACCTTTGGGTACCAGTTGTATCTTTCTTAGCTATCGCTTTGGGTACAATGAGTGGTGGTTGGAAGATCATCAAGACGATGGGAACTAGAATCACGAAAGTAACGCCATTGGAAGGTGTAGCTGCGGAAACAGCAGGTGCTATCACGCTTTTCATCACAGAACAATTGAGGATTCCAGTTTCTACGACACACACTGTTACAGGTGCCATCATCGGGGTTGGATTGACTAAAAGGGTTTCGGCTGTAAGATGGGGAATTACCGTAAGTTTGCTTTGGGCTTGGATCCTTACAATTCCGATCAGCGCCATCGTTGCAGGAATTACTTATCTGCTTTTTATATTGGTATTTTAATTTTAAAGTTAAATTTAAAACATATAGCTTCTCAGTTTTGGGAAGCTTTTTTATTTAATTTTCAATTTTTTGTAAACCTGCTCGCGATAGCTTAATCCTATTGGAATACTTTTTTTATTGCTTAATAAAATGACATTTTGTTCCAGATAGTTGATTTTATTAAGGTTGACAAAAAACGATTTGTGTACCCTGCAGATAAAATTTTGCTCCTTCAAGTTTTCCTCAATGGAAGCCAAAGTTCCGTGCACTATTATTTTATCTGTTTCAGTATGCAAACAAATATAATTTCGCATTCCTTCTATGTAAATCAATTCAGCGGGATTTATTTTTACCAAGCGTTTATCACTTTTCGCATAGAAACTGTCATTAGAATTTTCATTTATTATGGAAGCTAAATCTAGTTTTGGTGTTAAGAATTGAATTGCTTTCTGAATACTTTTAGAAAAGCGGTCAAGCGAAATAGGCTTTAATAAATAATCTAAAGCACTTTGGTCAAAAGCATTCAAAGCATATTGATTGTAAGCTGTGGTGTAAATTATAGCAGGAGGATTGTTGAACATTTCGACAAAATCAGTCCCTTTGATTTCGGGCATTTTGATGTCCAAAAAAATCAAATCGATGTTTTTGTCTTTATTTAAAAAAGCAATGAGTTCAAAAACGTTGTTGAAAACGCCTTCTAACTTTAGAATATCAAATTTTGAAATATGATGTGTCAGAACTTCCTGGGCCAGCTTCTCATCATCAACAACTAAACATCTTATTTTTTTCATCATCTAAAATTTTATTTCAAGATTTACCGTGAAGATGTCTTTGTTTTTATCAATTTCAAATCGATGTTTTGAAGGATAAATCAATTGCAATCGTTTACGGATATTTTCAATTCCAATACCTCCAACATCTTTCTTTGCCGACTCTTTGAAACTGTTTTCACAAATAAATATAAGGCTATTATCATCGCAACTCAAAGTGGCACGGATGTAAGAATTGCCAATCGTAGAATCTGTTCCGTGTTTGAAAGCGTTTTCTATCAAAGGCAATATGAGCATCGGCGCAATTTTCATCGAGTCTTTTACATTTTCATGATGAAAAGTGATGCTTGCGCTTGCTGGCATTCTTAGTTTTTCAATCTCAATGTAAGTATTCAAAATATGAATTTCGTTGGTAACAGAGATTTCTTTTTCCTGAGTTTCATAGAGAGAATATCTCAAAATATCAGATAATTTTAAAATTACATCTGGCGTTTTTTCGGATTTTTTAAGTGCTAATGCGTACAAACTGTTCAAGACATTGAAGAGAAAATGAGGACTGATTTGAGATTTCAATAGACTAAGTTCAGCAATGGCTTGCTGGGTTTCTATCTGCTTTTCGTTTTTGATTTTCAGTAAAAAACGTTGTACAGAATAGCCTATTGCCAAAGCAGACATTACCATGATGACCGCTGGAAAAGCATCAAAATAGTATTGATAATTTTCAATGATTTTTGGCGCAGAAGAAGTCACTGCAAATGGCGTAAAATCTGCCAATTCTGTGGTGTTGAATCGAGTATAAAGCCACTGCAAGTATTTTCCGGTTGCAATTGTCGCAAGAATAAAAACAACTAGTAACGAGACTAAATATCGTTCTAATTTTTTATTGCGCTGGAGATTTCTAAGAAGCAAAAAATTGTTGATCCAAGCTGGCAAAAAAAGCAATACATTGTAGATCAAAATAAAAACTACTGGCAGATTTTTATCATTATTATCTACTGAGGCAAACAATATAAACCCTGTAAATAGGAAGTTTAGCAATAGCCGAAGTAAATTATAATCTTTTAATAATCCCATTATTTTTTTAATCACATCGTAAAGTTAAATATTTTCCATTGGCATAGATTGATTTTTATACCAACGGTTGTTATTCTTAGACAAACATACTTGATGTATGTCTGAAAACTGTTTGTCCAAGTTTTATGGCAGTTGGTCAAAAAAATGAAAAGATGGAAGTTGCTTATGACGTTATTTGCTTTAAATAAATATCTAACAATGAAAAAAATCTACTTCTTTCTCATCTTTAATATTTTTGGTTTTGCCTCTGCACAAAATTCAGATTACAAAAAATCGGTCGATAGTTTGATGGATTATCTCACAAAGGAAAATTCTTTTCTCGGAAACATAGAGCTGAGAAAAGGAAATGAGATTGTCTATGAATATAATTCTAATCCGCTTGAACCAAAAAATGGACAATATAGAATTGGTTCTATCACAAAAATTTTTACAGCGATTGTGATTTTTCAGTTGATAGAAGAAAACAAGTTGACACTGGATACTAAATTAATCGATTTCTATCCGGATATCAAAAATGCGAAAGATATAACGATAGAAAATCTGTTGTCGCACACCAGTGGGATTTTCAATTTTACAGCTTGGGAAAATTACTACTCAACACGGAATCAAAAATTTTCTAAAGCACAAATTCTAGAGATTATCAACAACGGAAAGCCTGAGTTCAAACCAAAAAAAGATTGTGTCTACAGCAATTCCAATTATACTTTGCTCGGCTACATCATCGAAGATCTGACCAAAAAAAGTTATACTGTAAATGTCAAGGAAAGAATTATAGACAAAATTGATTTGAAGCATACTTTTGTAGCGGAAAGCGAGCAAGATGTTAATAATATAAAATCTTACTTGTTCAACGGAGAAGATTGGTATGAGGATATGAGCTCCAATCCTAGCCTTCCTTTTTCTGCTGGTGCCATAGTCTCTAGCACAAGCGATTTGAATCAATTGATGAATCAGCTGTTCCACGGTGATTTGGTCTCAAAAAAATCTCTTTCTACAATGCAAACTTTGAAAAATAAAACTATCGGTCACGGCTTTTTCGCAGCACCGTTTTATGATAAAATTTGTTGGGGACATACTGGTAGGATTGACGAGTTTAAGAGCGCAACGTTTTATTTTCCCGCAGAAGATTTGTATTTGTCCATATTGACAAATGGTTCCAGAGGAAATCTGAATGATGTTACAGTTGGTTTGCTCTCCAAATATTATGGCAAAAAATATTCTTATCCAACATTTTACCACTCAGAAATCTACGAGCCCAAGGCCTTAGTTTTTACAGGCACATACAGGGCAAAATTAGCAGGATTGATTACTATTGGGGAATTTGAAATCACGGAGGCAAAGAACGGTTATTTGTTTATGAGTGAACTGCAGGATGGAAAAACAGGAGAGCGAGCCTTGCTAGAAAGGATAGATGCCAACACTCTATACCTCAGAAGTGCAAAAGGAAAACTGATTTTCACGCTAGAAAATGACAAAGTGAAAAAACTGATTTTGGAGCAAGGCAAAATGTCCATAAAATGTAAAAAGATAAAATGATTTCTTGTGAACGTTAGAAATCCTAATTCTATCTTTACATAAATAGCTTTCCAGTTTTGGGAAGCTTTTTTTATCATTAATTCTCATAAAACAAGATTCAAAATCTTGGTAGAACAATTGTAAAAAACGTATTTTTGCCTCAAACAAGTTTTTAAATGGAATTCCTAGATCAGTATCAGAAAATTGTAGCAGACGCTATCGAAAAACATACGTTTACCAACAAACCAGACGAGTTGTACCACCCGATGAATTACATCATTTCTCACGGTGGAAAGAGGCTTCGTCCAATCATGTTGCTAATGGCCTGCGATCTTTTCCAAGGCGATTTGGAAAAAGCTTTGAAACCATCTTTGGCCATCGAGTTTTTCCACAATTTTACCTTGATCCACGATGATATTATGGACGAAGCCCCATTGAGGAGAAATAAACCAACAATCCATACTCTCCACGGAATCAATGTTGGGATTCTTTCCGGAGATGCTTTATTGATCAAAGCGTATCAATTCTTCGAAGATCTGGAACCGGAATTATTCAAAAAGTGTATCAAAATATTTTCTGAAACTGGCGCTGTTCTTTGCGAAGGTCAGCAGTTTGATATCAATTTTGAGAATATGTCGAATGTCTCTTATGACGATTACATCCAAATGATCACCTTCAAAACTGGTGTTCTGAGTGCCTCATCTTTTCAGATCGGGGCGTTGATCGCTGGAGCGTCAGCAGAAGATGCAGAAGCGATGTACAACTTCGGAAAGCACATCGGGATCGCTTTCCAAATTATGGATGATTATCTGGATGTTTTCGGAAATCAGGAACAATTTGGGAAGAAACACGCGGGTGATATTTATGAGAATAAAAAAACCATTCTTTATCTTTTAGCCCTAGAGCACGCCAATCCAGAGGAATTATCTGAACTGAATTATTGGTATTCCAAAAAAACTGACAATGTTGACAAAGTTTACAGCGTTGAGAAGATTTTCCGTAGAACAAAAGTGGATGACAAAGTTCTAAGACTGATCCAAAAACATAACGAGATTGGTCAAAGTTATCTTGATCAGATCAATCTTCCAGACGAGAAGAAATTGCCATTCCGAGAACTGGCAAATTATCTTTTGAGAAGAGAATCTTAATATAATAATGTATCCATTTACCAATTTAACAATGATTTTAGAGATTGGTAGATTCTTACATTGATAAATTGTTACATTTTAAAAATAATGAAATTCAGAACAGAAGTAGATATTAATGCAAGTGAGAGAAAAATCGGGACAGATGATTGCATCTTCACCATAGGATCGTGTTTTGCGACGGAGATGCACGATAAATTTTCTGAAGGCCAGATCCAATCTTTGAACAATCCATTTGGGACAATCTTCAATCCGTATTCGATCAATAATGCGATCCAGCAGATCTATGATGCGAAGGAATATCAGGAAAGTGATTTGATCTTGGCCAATGAAAGTTATATCAGTCTCGATCATCATTCATCTTTCGATTCGTGGTTTGCGAAACAATCGTTGGAGCATATCAACAAAAATATAGAGGAAGCGAATCAGTTTTTGCAGAACACGAGTTTTGTAATTATCACATTTGGAACGTCTTACATTTATGAATTTCTTCCAAAGAAAAAGCTGGTTGCCAACTGTCACAAGATTCCACAGAAGTTTTTCGAGAAACGATTTTTATCCAATCAGGAATTGACGGAATCCATCAATCAAACTATTGATACTCTGAAAGATATTTGTAAAAAAGATGTGCAGATCCTGTTCACGGTTTCGCCCGTTCGTCACACCAAAGATGGGATTGTCGAAAATCAGTTAAGTAAATCAAAATTGATAATGGCCATTCACGAATCGATTTCTGGAAAAGAAAATTGCCATTATCTTCCAATCTACGAATTGATGATGGATGATCTCCGTGATTACAGATTTTACAAGGAAGATATGATCCACCCGAATTCTCAGGCTGTTCAATACATTTGGGAAAAATTCGGGAATGCTTATTTCACCGATGAGACCAAGCTTTTCATTAATGAAAATAATAAGATCCTCACTGCGCTGAATCACAAAACAGCAGATGAGAAGAATCCAAAATATCAGGAATTCTTAGAAAAAATCAATCAAAAGATCCGTGATCAGCAGAAGAAAGTAAAACACAAAATATTCGGTTGATAGTTGATGGTTTTTAGTTGATAGGCTTCTTCTGACAACCAGCAACAATCAACTAACAACTAAAAATGATAGACACACACACACATTTATACTCCGAACAATTTGATGAAGACCGCACAGAGATGATCCAGCGGGCTTTGGACAAAGGCGTGGAGAAATTCTTCCTTCCGGCAATTGACTCCGAAACACATCAGAAAATGCTCCTCCTCGAAACCGAATATCCTGGGAAAATTTTTTCGATGATGGGATTGCATCCTTGCTCCGTACAGCCAGATTCTTGGGAAAACGAATTGAATCTCGTTCAGAATTATCTTTCTCAGCGCGACTTTGTGGGCATAGGCGAAATTGGGATCGATCTGTATTGGGACAAATCGACTTTGGATATTCAGGTCAAAGCTTTCGAACAGCAGATCGATTGGGCGATTGAAAAAGATATTCCAATTGTGATCCATTCCAGAGAAAGTTTTGATGAGACTTTTGAAGTTTTGGAGCGAAAGAAACATCCGAAATTACGAGGAATTTTCCATTGTTTTTCAGGAAATCTGGAACAGGCGAAACAAGCTATCGACCTTCAATTTTTTTTAGGAATCGGAGGTGTAGTGACATTTAAAAATGGAAAGATCGATCAGTTCTTGAATCAAATTCCATTAGACAAAATCGTTCTGGAAACAGATTCACCTTATTTGGCGCCAGTTCCGTTCCGAGGAAAACGAAACGAAAGTTCTTACGTAGAATTGGTCGCTGGAAAGTTGGTTGATATTTACGGAAAAGACTTTTCTGAGATTGAAAGGATCACCACTGAAAATGCCAATAAAATTTTTAGTACTTTAGACTAATAATAAATCTAATAGTCTAAGTATGAAAAACAAACCTCAAATTTTACTGGTCATAGGCATCATTGCTTTGGTCATTGGCGGATATCTTTACTCTCAAGTTGATGGTGACGCGGTCAATCAAAAAAATATAGAGATTGCGACAACAGCTACCAGCGCAGAAGAAGCTGCACGACAGATCTCTGCCAATAATAGGAGTGAGGTCGGAGGTAATTCGATAGCGCTTTTTTTACTGGGTTTGGGTGGCGCAATCACGGTAATCTCAATCATTAATTTGGTGAAAAAGAAACCAGCATAATTTATTCGATTTAAAATAAAAAAAACCGGAAATTGCTTCCGGTTTTCTTTTTATTTTTTTCTGTAGAAATTACTTTTATTCTTAGGCTTTTCGGAGCGTTGACCGTTTGGTCTTGGTCTCGGTGTGAAAGGCTTGTTGTTGCTGTCTCTCTTCTGTTCCACAAGATTGTCTGTGTGAAAAGGATGATCCGTTACAACAGGGATTTTCTTCCCGATCAGTTTCTCGGTATTTCTAAGATTCGCAAGATCCAAAGCATCTACGAATGAGAAAGAAGTTCCTTCTGATCCTGCTCTTCCCGTTCTTCCGATTCTGTGAACGTAAGTTTCGGAAACGTCGGACAATTCGTAATTCACAACGTATTTCAACTCATCAATATCAATACCTCTCGCTGCGATGTCTGTCGCTACCAAGATTCTTGTTCTTTTTGATTTGAAGTTGGAAAGTGCGTTCTGTCTTGCATTCTGAGACTTGTTTCCGTGGATCGCTTCTGCAGAAATATTGGACTGATGCAATTTCTTTACAATCTTATCTGCGCCGTGTTTTGTTCTCGAGAAAACCAAAACCTGATCGAATTTCGGATCTTCCAAAAGGTGGATCAAAAGATCGGTCTTGTTGTTATTATCAACAAAATAAATACTTTGCTGGATCGTGTCAGCAGTAGAAGAAACCGGAGCTACTTCAACTCTTACCGGATTGATCAAGATCTCAGAAGCCAACTTTGCGATTTCTTTCGGCATCGTTGCAGAGAAGAAAAGGTTTTGTCTTTTTGCTGGGATCAATTTCAGAATTTTTTTCACATCGTGAACAAATCCCATATCCAACATTCTATCCGCCTCATCCAGAACAAAAATTTCTAAGTGATGAAGTTTTACAATGCCTTGGGAAATAAAATCCAACAACCTTCCGGGAGTCGCGATCAAAATATCAACGCCTCTTTTAAGTTGCTGTTCTTGTGCGTGCTGTTTCACACCGCCGAAAACCACAAGGGATTTCAGTTTCAGATGTTTTCCGTAGTCTTGGAAGTTTTCTTCGATCTGGATCGCCAATTCACGTGTCGGTGTCAAGATCAACGCTTTGATCTGATTTCTGTGTGGTTCTTTGGCAGAAGAAAGATTTTGTAAAATAGGGATGGCAAATGCCGCTGTTTTTCCTGTTCCTGTCTGTGCGCTTCCCAAAAGGTCTCTGCCTTGCAGGATAGATGGAATCGCTTTTTCTTGTATTGGTGTAGGTTGTTCGTAACCTTGCGCTTTTAAGGCGTCTAATATTGGCTTGATCAAGCCTAATTCGTCAAAATTCAAATGGAATATTTTTTTAATTTAATAAAGTAAAAATTCCTCCGTATATTAGGAGGAATTAATATGTTGCAAAGGTAACTTATTTAAAATAAAGTCGAGATTAAGTCTTATTTAACTTTTACCCACTTTTGATTTTGCTTAATTTCATCGATCAACGTTGTGAGATCGGTCAATGTTTTTGGTTTTTCGCCTGCCGACATTGCGATGTCTCTTTTGGTTCCGTCAGCAAAAGTAACTCTCAAATTTACTTTCGACGCGTCCATAATTTGCTTGTCGATGTAACTTTCATTTAATGTTTTAATATTAGCAGCATCTGTCGCAACCACCAATTTATTATAATCTTCTGGACTCAAGGTTGCTTTGAAGGTGCCTTCTCTTGGTTTATTGAAGTCATCTTTCGATCCGCCTTCCGTAAAATTAAAACGTTCTGCTTCCAAAATTGCATTTCGGTTGGAATCAATTGTGATTTTGTAGGTTGGGCAAAATCCGAAACAAGGGCCAACTTCATATTCTATTGCAGAATATTTTGAAACTTGAGATGAGTTACAAGACATCAATCCTAAAAAAACCATTAATGTGAATAAATATTTCATCGTATTTTTTTGTGTTTAGACTTTCAATAATTGTTCCGAAATTTATCCGTGCAATTTTTTCCAGATGGCATCTTTCAATTCCTGAAGTCCTTCGCCAGTCACACCGGAGAAGAATAATGGTTGTCTGTTTTCCGGGAATTCTGCTGCGATCTCTCTTTTCAATTCATCATCCAAAAGATCAGCTTTCGAAACGGATAGAAGGAAATCTTTGTCCAAAAGTTCAGGATTGTATTCCTTAAGTTCATTCTCCAAAATTTTAAATTCCTGGAAATGATCCTCAGAATCAGCCGGAATTAAAAATAATAGAATTGAGTTTCTTTCAATATGTCTTAGGAATCTGTGTCCAAGACCTTTTCCTTCCGCCGCACCTTCGATGATTCCAGGAATATCGGCCATTACGAAAGATTTATAATTTCTCCATTCCACGATTCCAAGATTTGGTTTCAAAGTGGTGAAAGCATAATCCGCAATCTTTGGTCTTGCTGCAGAAACGGATGAAAGAAGTGTGGATTTTCCAGCATTCGGGAATCCAACTAATCCAACATCAGCAAGCAGTTTCAATTCGAAAGTCACGAAACCTTCCTGTCCGTCCATTCCGGGTTGTGCAAATCTTGGGGTTTGGTTGGTAGAGGATTTGAAATGCTCATTTCCTTTTCCACCCTTTCCACCTTCCATTAGGATGATTTCTTGTCCGTCTTCCAGGATTTCGCCTACGATCTCGCCTTCTTCATTTCTGGCAATTGTTCCCATCGGCACATCGATGTAAACGTCCTCGCCGTAAGCACCTGTCAATTGGTTTTTTTGACCGTTGTGTCCACGTTCTGCTTTGATGTGACGTGTATATCTTAATGGTAAAAGTGTCCATTCGTGAGCATTTCCTCTCATAATCACGTGACCACCACGTCCACCGTCGCCACCATCCGGACCACCTTTCGGGATATATTTTTCTCTACGAAGGTGAGCCGATCCAGCACCGCCGTGACCGCTTTTACAGTGGATTTTTACGTAATCTACGAAATTTGACATAATATTTTTATTAATGGAAGATGGAAGTCCGAAGATGGGAAAACTTCCCGCTTCTGACTTCCATCTTCCGGCTTTATTTAATTTTTTCTACTTCAGCAAAAAGTTTTTCAGAGATCTCGGAGATGTTGCCAACGCCGATCACTTCTGCATATTTGCCTTGTTTTTTATATAATTCTGCAACTTCTGCAGTTTTTGTATAATATTCTGTGATCCTATCTCGGATGATGTCCTCATTAGAATCGTCTGTTCTTCCGCTGGTTTCTCCTCTTTTCAGAAGTCTTTCCACCAAAACCGCATCATCTACAATTAATGATAGACAGATGCTGATCTCCGAATTCAATTCTTCTTTCACGATGGTTTCCAAGGCTTCTGTCTGAACTGCAGTTCTAGGGAATCCGTCAAAAATAAATCCATTGGTTTCTGTCGGTTTTCTCAACTCATCAATTAACATATCAATTGTGACTTGATCTGGAACCAATTGTCCTTTATCGATGTATGATTTTGCTAATTTTCCGAGCTCTGTATCATTTTTCATATTAAATCGAAAAAGATCTCCGGTAGAAATTTGTTTAAGATTGAATTTCTCGATGAGATGTTGAGCCTGGGTTCCTTTTCCACTTCCTGGAGGGCCAAAGAGAACAATATTGATCATATTACTTTAATTTATTTAGATTTATTTCTTTCTATTTTGAGTAGAGATTAATGATTGATTCTACCTTCTTCCAATTGATATAGGTCTGGTAAATTTCTTCCTAATTCATCATAATCCAATCCGTAACCTAGCACGAACTTGTTTGGAATTTCTTTAGCCACATAATCCACGATGAAATCTTTTTTGAAGACATCTGGTTTTAAAAGTAAAGAAGCTACTTTCAGAGACTTAGGACGTTGCGTGTTTTTGAAATATTCAAAGAGATTTTCCAATGTGTTTCCTGTATCCACTATGTCTTCCATGAGAATGATATGACGATCCATAACATCTTTTGTCAATTCCATTTTTTTGTAAACAATACCTGTAGATTGCGTCCCAGAGTAAGAACTTACTTGCAAAAAGGCAATTTCACATTTACCAGGATAATATTTTAAGAAATCCGAGAAAAACATAATGACACCATTCAGAACACCAATGAAAATTGGGGTTTCATCTTTGTAATCTTCGTAAACTTTTTCTGCTAATTCTTTAATAATTGCCTGAATTTCATCGTGTTTCAGGTATGGTACGAAACTTTTGTCGTGAACTTGTATAGACTCCATATGTATTTCAAAGTGCAAAAATAAGATTTTTAAACCAAACCGCCCATTTTCTTTTTTTTAATCGCTTTTTTACAATTCATAGAAAAGGGTAATACAATTTAATTATCTATATTTGCGTTACGTTTCTGAAAAAGAATAATTATGTTCAAATCGCTTTTCCACTGGAAAGTATTACTTAATATCGTATTGGCAATGGCGTTTTTCGCCGGTTTGGTTTGGCTTACATTCCGTTGGTTGGAGTATCATACCCACCATGGAGATGAAGTTCCTGTGCCAAATGTGATGAATATGAAAGTGCACGACGCTATCAAGATTCTTGATGATTCCGGTTTGGAATATGAGGTTGATAGTTTCAAATATGATCCAAAATTTCGTCCTTTTCAGGTACTGGCAGTTTTCCCATCGCCTGGAGCAAGTGTGAAAAGCGGGAGAGCAATCGTTCTAAAAGTTAATCCAAGAACTTGGGCAAAAGTAGCAGTTCCAGACATTATTGACAGATATAAAGGTTTGGCATTTAATCAATTGAACCTTGTTGGGTTAAAAGTTGGTGATACGCTTTTTGAACCAAGTATTCAGAGAGATGCGGTTCTAAGGATTATTTATAACGGTTCAAGCATCAAACCTGGAACTTTATTGCCAAAGTTTTCAAGTGTAGATTTAGTAATCGGATCTGGACCTTTGAGAAATGTTTCAATTCCTAATGTGGTAGGAAGAACAGTTCAGGAAGCTAAAAAAATAATTGCTCAGGCATTGTTTGAAGTCGGAATCGTAGATCACGAAGATGGTGGCAAGGATGATTCGGATATCGTTTATTATCAGGATCCCGCATTTGGATCACTTCGAGATCAAGGCATGCAGATCGATCTCTGGGCTAGTAAAAAAACACCTGCAGAGATGCAAAGTAAAATACAGCAGTTAGATGAGATGTACCGACCAAAAATTGATACCACATTGGCGCCAATCCAGTACAACGAGGTTCCACCGCCTACTATTGAGCAAAGACCGGTAGTTACAAAACCGCCAGTTTCTTCGAACCCTTCAGCGGGTGGAACAACATCTGCCACACCAAAACCAAAACCTACAACCACACAGCCTGCAAACACTGCAGCGCCCGTGAAACAGAATACAACGCCACCCTCTACAAAACCTGTAGAAAAGCCCAAGCCAAAAAAAGTGGTAATTGAATAAAACAAAGGCTTCGACATCAGTTGAAGCCTTTTTAGAATTAAAATATGCTGGACGAGACAGAAGATTTCCTAGAAGACGAATTAATTAATCAAGATAGTTCTGCTGATGATGAAAACAGCGGCTTGTATGAGCACGTCAATATTACAGTTGATAAAAAACAGGAACCGCTGAGAATTGATAAATTTTTATTGATTTTTCGTCAGAATTCTTCGCGAAACAAAATTTCTCAAACTTGTAAAGCTGGCAATGTCATTGTCAATGGAAAACCTGTAAAACAAAATTACAGAGTAAAGCCTGGCGACGAGGTAAGCGTTCTTCTGGCACATCCACCAAGAGAAAATACCATCATACCACAAGATATTCCTATCAATATCGTTTATGAAGATAGCGATTTGATCATTGTGGACAAAGATCCGGGAATGGTTGTACATCCGGGATTTGGAAATTGGGACGGAACGCTTGTGAATGCATTGGCTTTTCATTTTGCTAAGGATCCAAATTATAATTCAGACTTGGACAGAGTAGGTTTGGTTCACAGAATTGATAAAGATACTTCGGGATTATTAGTCATTGCAAAAACTGAATATGCACTGAGTTATTTAGCGAAGCAATTTTTTGACAGAACAACCAAACGTCTCTATTGGGCATTCGTGTGGGGAAATGTAAAAGAAGATACTGGAACCGTAACAGGACACATCGGTAGGCATCCGAAAAACCGCATGCAGATGTACACCTATGAAGATGGAAGCCACGGAAAACATGCAGTGACTCATTATAAAGTTTTGGAGCGTTTCCGCTATATGACTTGGATAGAATGTAAATTAGAAACTGGCAGGACCCATCAGATTAGGGCTCATTTGAAGCATATTGGACACACTTTGTTTAATGACGCAAGATACGAGGGAAATATCATAATGAGAGGCATCAACTTACCAAAGTACAAGCAATTCGTACAAAATGTTTTTGAAGTGCTACCAAGGCACGCTTTGCATGCACATACTTTGGGATTCATACATCCAACAACGAAAAAAGAAATGTACTTCGAAAGTCCAATGCCAAAGGATATGCAAGAGGCATCCGAGCGCTGGAGAAAATATCTAGATAATAACTAGAGTTTATATATTTGCATAATGAAGAAAAGTTACCATATTTATAAACTGTTTTTGCTGTTTATAGCAGTTTTTTCTATAAAAGCAAATGCCCAGGAAACTTTGCCGTTCTATCAGCAATATCTTGTTGATGGTGATTTTTTGTTTAATCCTGCATTGTTGGGAAAGACAGATGATGTAGTTCTGAACCTCAATTATCAGAAACAGTTTTCACAACTCAGCGAATCTCCAAACGTACAGTCCATCGGTTTACATGCCAATGTTTTTGATAGAGTCGGAGCAGGAATATCATTTTTTCGAGATCAAAACGGACCGATTTCTTCTAATGGAGTGATGCTTGGAGCTTCCTACTTTATTCCTATTTCTGATGAGGAAGATCGCCAGGACCAGTTTTCATTTGGTCTGGGAACCAATCTTTATAATATGAATATCGATTATGGGCAAGTTCATGCGGAGCAAGAAGGCGATCAGGTTTTAGGAGAAAATACCAACGATATTTTTCTGGCTTATGTAAATTTGGGAGCAGCAGTTAGATCACGTCATTTTTTTGCAGGCGTTTCTGTCGTTGACATTCCTATCAGTAATACTTTACCAATCGACAACGGAATAGAGCCTTCTCCAACCAAGTTTTATTTCAATGCAGGTTACGATTGGCATTTTACAGATGGTATCTTTCTCACGCCCTCTGTGATGATGAATCTTAATACCAATTCTTCAAGGATATTCGATTATAACTTGATGGCAACCGCATTTGGTGAGAAGAACAATATCTCTGCAGGAATCAGTTTCCGAAGTGCAAAAAGTGCCGTTGGAAGCCAGAATCTAGGGATGTCACCCATTATCAAAGGTAGAGTAGGAAACTTTACATTTGGTGGTGTTTACAACTTTGGCGTTTCAGAACTGACAGAGAATTTCGGCAATAGTTTTATGTTGTCCATTGGATTCAATATCGAAAACTTCATTAACACCAGAGGTTTCAGATACAGATAATTTTTAATTAAAATTAAATACCTTTGAGCTCTGAATTTTTCAGGGCTTTTTTAATGATATATCTTCATATTCCTTTCTGCAAGCAAAAATGCAGTTACTGTAATTTTCATTTTTCGACTTTGTTTAGTTTGAAGGATGAAATGCTTCTGGCCATCAAAAAAGAAATAGGATTAAGACATCACGAGCTCGAAAATAAAACCATCAAATCACTCTATTTCGGTGGAGGAACGCCTTCAGTTCTTACTGTCGACGAAATTAAATCTTTGATTGACGAATTTCAAAAATATTTCAGTTTTGATGAGAATGTTGAAATCACGTTAGAATCAAATCCTGATGATTTAAGTAAAAACTTCCTCAAAGAATTATCCCAGACAGAAATTAATCGATTGTCCATCGGAACTCAAAGTTTTTTCGATGAAGATTTGAAGCTGATGAATCGCGCGCACAACGCTTCCGAAGCAGAAAGTTCCATCAAACGCGCTCAGGATTTTGGATTGGAAAACATCAGCATCGATTTGATTTACGGTTCGCCAACTTCAAACTTCGAAATCTGGAAACATAATCTCAACAAAACCATCGAGTTGCAAGTTCCGCACGTTTCATCTTACGCTCTAACTGTCGAACCAAAAACAGCTTTGGAAAAATGGATTGAAAATGGAAAAGTTAGTTCGCCCGAAGAAGCTGAACAGAATCAGGAATTCTATTATATGTCTGATTTTCTGAAAGATAATGGATTTGACCACTATGAAATTTCAAATTTCGGAAAGCCTGGATTTCATTCCAAACACAATTCAGCGTATTGGAAATCTGAACCTTATTTGGGAATTGGTCCGTCCGCGCATTCTTACAACGGAAATCTCGAAAGAAGCTGGAATGTTGCCAACAATTCGCTTTACATCAAGAATATCAATCAAAATATTATCCCAAAAGAAACCGAAATTCTATCCGAGAAAGACCGTTTCAATGAAATGATGATGATTGGTTTAAGGACAGTCTGGGGCGTTGATTTAAATAAAATCAATCAAAATTTTTCCTCAGAAATAATCGATTATCTACACAAAGAAATCAATCCAAAACTAGAATCCGGAATTCTGAAAATCGAAAACAATTATCTTTTAATTCCAGAAAAACACTGGTTTTTAGCAGACGGAATTGCGAGCGATTTGTTTATGGTTTAAATTTACTTTCAAATCTAAACATCATTTTGTCATTCCGTATGAATCTAAACTTCGAGATTCTTTTAAAATGACAAAAACTTCTAATAAAATTCCTATTTTTGTCAAGCTAAATCTTTGCTAAGTTTTACGCCTTTGTGAACTTAAAATATTTTCAATAAAGGTCAATAAAAACTTTGTGAACTTTGTGTTCAAATTTCATACATTAAACTCTTGAAAAAGAAAAAAGCCGACTACACCGATCTTTCAGCCAATCAGCCCATCGGAATTTTTGATTCCGGCGTTGGCGGTTTGACGGTTGCAAAGGAAATTAAACGACTGTTGCCTAACGAAGATTTGATTTATTTTGGTGATACAAAACATCTTCCTTACGGCGAGAAATCCCGTGAAGCGATTGTTGGATATTCAACCAAAATCACACAGTTTTTGTTGGAGAAAAATTGCAAAGCCATCGTCATTGCCTGTAATTCTGCGACTGCAAATGCTTTGAAGGAAGTTCAGGATTTGGTTGAGGAGAAGGTTCCGGTGATTGATGTGATTAATCCTGTGGCGGAAAAAGTGTCGTACGAAATTCACAACAACGTTGGCGTCATTGCAACCAAAGCAACGGTGAATTCAGGACTTTACAAAAAATCAATCCGAAAACATAACAAGTTCATCAAAGTTGATGAATTGGCAACGCCACTTCTCGTTCCTGCGATTGAAGAAGGTTTTAAAAATCATCCAATCACACATTCGATTATTTATAATTATTTGAGTAATAGTAAATTAAAGAATATCGAAACATTGATTCTCGGCTGTACACATTATCCACTTTTGATAGACGAAATCAAGCAATACTACGGAAACCGCGTTCGCGTCATCGATTCTCCAAATATC
The DNA here is from genome assembly GCA_028736075.1 of Chryseobacterium sp. KACC 21268. Taxonomy (NCBI): domain Bacteria; kingdom Pseudomonadati; phylum Bacteroidota; class Flavobacteriia; order Flavobacteriales; family Weeksellaceae; genus Chryseobacterium; species Chryseobacterium sp. KACC 21268. The sequence continues at coordinate 3,715,352 of CP117875.1, read as the reverse complement.
GTTGCCAACCAATTGAAAATGATTTTGGACAAGCATAATCTTCTCAATGAAGAAAATCACAGACCAACGTATCAATTTTTCTTATCCGATATTACCAAAAATTTCGAAAAAATCTCAAAGAAATTCTTCGGAAAATCGATTGATTTGGAACATATTGTTCTTTAGAAATTCTCATTTCGGAATATCTCTTTGATTCTATCAATCTCGTTTTGAACATTATTTTTCACACGTTCACCAAAATAAAGTGTGTTCTCAATTTTATTATTTCCTTCCCACGCAATCTCGATTCCGCCACTGGCAATCTCTTTTTTACAGAGAAAATCGGGGACGATTGAGAATCCGGAATTTCCACTTAAACATCGTACAATAGAGCAAATATTTGGAACAATATAATTTGGTTTGAAGTCGGGATGACGATTGAAATTGGCTTTCCAAAAGTTATTCAAGTGTTCCATATCCGCCGCGGTGCTGTACCAGATTTGCTGTTTCAACCAAGCTTCTGCTTCTTCGATTTTATTTTTCTTAATCAGATTTTTGAATTCCGAAGTATCGGTTCCGGTTCCATTAATCAAAACAATTTTTTCTTTGGAAAACGAATCGAAATTCAAGTTTTTCAAATTGGTTTTTCGTGGCGTAATTATCAAATCCAACAAGCCATTGTCCAAATCCGAAAACATTTGTTCATACAGACCAAAACGAATAATGACATTAAAATCAAAATTCGGGATATGCTTTTCCAAAGTAAATTGAAAGGTTTCGAAACACATTCCAATACTCACCGTTGAACGTTCCGTTTTTGTTGTTTTATGGAAAGTTTGTTCAGCAGTTTCCAGCTTCAAAAGTGGTTCCAGCGTGAAATTATATAGGATTTTTGCTTTCTCAGTCGGAATCAACTTTTTAGAAATTCTTTCGAACAACGTATAACCAACATAAGCTTCCAACGAGCCAATATGAAGACTTACGCCAGGCTGTGAAATGTACAATTCCTTCGCCGCTTTCGTGAAAGATTGGGTTTCATAAACACTCTTAAAAGTTCTGAGCCATTCTAGATTTATCATTTTATCATCATAATTATAATGCAAATGTATGATTTAAATTATTTTTATAATTCATTTTTCTGTCGGAAATTTGCACTATCAATAATTTAAATAATCAATTAATGAAAAATATATTTGTAATCAACGGCGGACAAACCTTTGCACATTCTGGCGGAAGCTTCAACAAAACCATTACCAACTGGACCAAAGAGGTTCTTGAAAATGATAATTTTGAAATTAGAATTACAAACGTCAATGATGATTTCGACGCAACTCAGGAAGCAGAGAATTTTAAATGGGCTGATATTGTGGTTTACCATTTTCCAGTTTGGTGGTTTCAGGTTCCCAATCGTTTGAAATTTTATATCGACGAAGTTTTCACGGCTGGTCACAACAATGGCATTTACAAAAGTGACGGCCGTTCCAGAGTGAATCCTGCCATCAATTATGGAACTGGCGGACTGATGCACGGGAAGCATTATTTCATCACCACAAGCTGGAATGCACCGGAAACGGCTTTCACTTTGAAAGGCGAATTTTTCAACCAACATTCGGTAGATGAAGGTATTTTATTCGGTTTTCACAGAATGAATGCGTTCACCGGAATGAAACATTTGGGAAGTTTCCATTTCCACGATATGGAAAAATCGGCGACTCAGGAACGTATTGATAATTACGAAATCGAGTACAAGAATTATCTCAAAAAAACTTTGGAAACTGAGAATCTAAAAGTGTTGAATTAATTAAATATAATCAAAAATGTCAATCTACTTAACAGCGATTTTAAAATCGAAAACAGATAAAATTCAGGAACTAAAATCGATTTTGGATAATATGGTTTTGAATACCAGACAAGAAGAAGCGTGCGAAAAGTACGAATTACAGCAAGGTTTGGAAGACGAAGCGGTTTTCATATTTCACGAGATTTGGAAAAGCAAAGAAGGTTTGGATGCGCACAACCAACAATCTTACATCAAAGAATTTGTAGAAAAAGCGCCTGAATTATTAGAAGAACCTGCGGAGATTTATCTTGCAAAATTAGTTTAATGAAAAACGCCTCGAGTAATTTCGAGGCGTTTTTTATAGACTGATAATTTTATCAATATTAATATCTTCTAAAAACTGATTATCGTGAGAAACTACAATCAAAGTTCCCTGATAATCGTTGATTGCTGATGTCAGAATCTCGATATTTTGTATGTCCAGATTGTTCGTCGGCTCATCCAAAATTATCATATCCGGAGAGAGATTTTGAATGGAAAGACAGCAGAGTAGAAGCTTCAGTTTTTCACCACCACTCAGGAATTCACACTTTTTGTCCCAATCATTTTTGAAAAAAAGGAATCGAGCTAAAATCGTTTTAACTTCGTGTTCTTCAAGGTTTCTTAAGTTAAATTTCTGCGCTTGTTCTTCCACCGAAAGTTCATTTTCAATCAAAGAATATTCCTGGTCGATGTAAACAGTTTTCTTTTCGGCTAAATTAAGAATACCAAAAGTTGGATTGATTTCTCCAAGAATCATTTTAATTATAGTGGTTTTTCCAGAACCGTTATCACCTTTTATCGCAATTCTTTCTCCGCTTATGATTTGAAAATCCAGATTGTATTTCCAAAGATTTTCTTTCTGATAAGTGAAATTAATTTCCTCTGCTTTCGCCAGAATTTTTCCTTTGTGAAGCTGAGAATTATCAAAGTTAATTTTCATTTTATCAATGCCAGAAAGGTTTCCCTTAAGGTCGTGTAGGTTTTCTCTGATGTTTTCAATTTTATCTTGATGAATCGATTTCAACTTTGAAGTGCTGTTTTCGGCTTTGTTGCGAAGTGTGTTCATCATAATTCTGGAAACGCCGGATTTCTCTTGTTTGCCTTTTCCGCGAGCATCCAGTTTATTTTGTCTTTCAATCGTTTCGCGCTCTTTTTCTTTGGCTTTTTTCAGTTCCTTTTCCCGATTTTGAATGTTTTGCTCGAGTGCGTTATTTTCGATTTTTTTCTGTTCAGAATAGAAATCGTAATTGCCACCATAAACCGAAATTCCACTTTTCGTAAGTTCACAAGTTTTGTCCAAAAGATTGAGCAAAACTCTGTCGTGGCTCACAATCAGCAGACTTTTTGAAGTTGATTGGATGAAATCATAAAGCAGTTTTCTGTTCGTGAAATCCAGATGATTCGTGGGTTCGTCCATCAAAATCAAATCTGGCTGATGAATCATCATTCCGGCGAGGAACAATTTGGTTTTTTGTCCGCCACTCAGGTTTTCCAATTTTAGATTTAAATCAAAATCGGGAAGATTCCAATATTCAAAAGCTTCTTTGATTCTGTCCTCGAGGGTCCAATCGTCGCCCAGAATTTCCATATTTTCTTCGGTGACAGAACCGTTCAAAATTTCCTTTAAAGCCTTTAATTTTTTATCGATTCCCAAAGCTTCCGAAATACTCAAATCATTGAACTGACCGAAGATTTGAGGAACGTAATAAACATTGAAAGCCGATTTTATGAATCCAGTTTTCGGTTGTAATTCTCCAGCAATTATTTTGAGCAAAGTCGATTTTCCGGAACCGTTATTTCCGATTAAAGCTAATTTTTCCTGCGAATGAAGTGTGAGATTGATGTTCGAAAAAAGAACATCTTTATTGGGATGTTGATAGGATAAATCCTGTAAGATTAACATAATTTCTTTTTTAGAATTGAACAATAGCAGACAAGTTTGCCTGCGAAAGATTGTCTGAAAAGAAATTAAATTTTACATTTTAATCTTGAGAATTTGATTTCTGCAAAGTTAGAAATTATTTTTAAAGTCCAAATTTCTTAATGACGGTATTGATTTTCTGTTTCCATTCCGCAGGTTTTCCGGCGTATCCGGCAGAAGCAATCGCATTCAGCCATTCAGAATAATCCAGATTTCCTTTCATTTTTGGATAGTACTTTTTTCGGGAAATCATCTCGCAAAACGCACGGAAAGATTCCTTTGAACTCTCAAAACTTTTGAATTTAGAGCCGTTCACCGTATTTTTTCCAACCATTCCAAAATGATTGTTCAAAGTCTGAGCGTGTTTGCTGTTTCCACCGCCAGTTTCCACATAAGCGATGGAAAGAATAATCGCCGACGGAATCCCAAATTCCTTGGAAAGTTCCGTTGCAAGTGGTTTGTGTTGGTTGATGTAAGAATTCTGTGCAGAGATTTTTAAGCTGAAAAATAAAATCATTAAGCTCAAAAATTTGATATTGAAATTCCTCATATTCACTTCAAATTTTATTCAGAAACTGGTTGAGCCTCGAAGAAAGAGAAGTTGATATTCCCATATTTTCTGCTGTCTTTCAGGTTCGGATGCGGATATTTTTGTCTGCTTTGATGTTCCAAAATGAAAAGTCCGTTTGGTTTTAATAATTCATTAGACAAGACCAAATCAATCAGTTCATTGTATTTTTTTTCGTCCGTTTCGAAAGGCGCATCAGCGAAAATAATATCGTATTTTTTCTCGTGGTTTTTCTTTCTTTTCAACCAGTCGAAAACGTCAAAACGTTGCGTGTTCACTTGCAATCCCATTCCCAATTCCTGTGCGGTTGAATTGATAAAACCTGCGTGTTTAGGGTTTAATTCGATGGAAGTGATGTCTTGGCAATCTCTGGAAGCAAATTCCAAAGTGATGGAACCAATTCCCGCAAAAAGGTCCAAAACGGAGCAGAATTCCAAGTCAAAACGATGCTCCAAAATGCTGAACAGCGCTTCCTTTGCAAAGTCTGTGGTTGGTCTTACTTCGAAGTTTTTTGGAGCCGATATTTTCTTCGCTTTCCATTTTCCGGATATGATTCGATACATTATTTTTAGCTGGGTGTTAGATGTTTGGTGATGGGTGTTTTTTCGTATTAAGTCAATTTATTTCTAAATGCTATTATCTGATTCATTAGTTTATAAGCCCTTTGATAATTTTCTTCAAAAATTCTTGGGTCGATATAATTTCGGTTTTTTGCTTTGTACAGACAAGTAACAACTTCAGCAATTGACCTTATCGAATAACCTAAGAATCTCTTAAATTCTGGATTACTTTGCAATATACTTCCTTCTGAAATATTTAATGCTATAGAATCAACTGCTCTCCTAATTTGAGAAGTCAAATTAAATAGCTCGTCTTTTGGGAAAGTAGTGGACATATTAAAAATTACTTCGCCAAAATCCATAGAACTTTGCCAAATAATCAATTTTTCAAATTTAAAACTCATATTTTACGCAATATAATAAACATCCAACATCTGACATCCCGCATCAAACCATTATAAAATTCTTTTTGTGCAAATTATCGAAAACGATTTTCAAGTTCGGAACAAATTTCTGCATTTCAGAGATAAAGGTTTCATTTTCCGTGGTTTCTCCGTAGATGTAGAAGTAAGTTTCCGTAATTCCAAAATCAATTTTACTCAAGGTAAACATTATGAAATAAAGAAAATCCACCTCCGAAGTTGCATCCAGATTATTGTAAAGCACCACTTTTTTATTCTCGATGGCAAAAAATTCCGCCTGCTGATGATACAGATTCACGTGAATTTCCTTTCGATTTTTCACGTTTAATGAATTCAGAAATTTCTCACCAGAAAAATTAAAATGAACCGGAACTTCCAACGCCTTGATTTTCTGATAGTAATCCTTCGGAAAACTGTAATAGAACTGAACGCCAAATTTCTTGTTCACAGACAACATCAATTCCTCAGAATCCTGTTTCACGTCCGCATTGTAAGCAATCAGGTCGTAGCCCAAATCGTGCTGGTCAAAACCTTCTTCCACCACAGAAAAATGGTTGATAGCCGAGACTACGGAGATTTCAGAAAACTTTTCCGAAGCCAAAACTTCATCCAGTTTTTCCGTCACCAGATTGGCCGGCGTTTCCTCATCCTTCAGGAAAATCTTCTCTTCCAAAACCTTTTTGGATTTAGAAATCTGCCATTGCAAGCCATCTTTCGTAAAAAGCAAGGATAATTTCCTCATATTTTAAAGTCAATAAAATTAATTTTTTGGGCAGCTTTTCCGCCTTCCACTCCCGCTATTTTTTGCCATTGCTTTTCCAGCCACAAAAAATGAGCTCCGTTCAAGTCGGGCTGCGCTTCGCAAAGTTGAAACATTCAAATATATAATCCAATTTTGTCATTCCATAGGAAACCAAACGAAGTGGTTCGACGTAGTCAATCTAAATTGTTAAGATTCCTACGGAATGACAAACGAGATGTTTAATTTAAAACAAATAGTTGAAAGTCTATTTTCTATCAGTCTATTCTCTCAAAGTCTTCCTTACGATTTGCAAAGTTAAAAAATTAAAACTTTAGGATTTCAAACTCTGTCCATTCTTACAGAATTGGTTATCTTCGCAAGATAATTCGATTTATTCTCAGAATGCAAAAAATATCATTTTTCTTTTTAATATTCGCCATTCAGCTTGCGTTTTCACAGCAAAACATCAAGTTCGAAGATTCAGATTTTGCCACTCTACTTGCCAAAGCCAAAACCGAAAAAAAACTCATCTTTCTCGATGCTTATGCGGCTTGGTGCGGACCTTGTAAACTGATGGAACGGAACGTTTTCACCAATGCAAATGTAGCGGATTATTACAACAAAAATTTTATCAACGCCCATTTTGATATGGAAAAGGGTGAAGGTGTTGCTCTGGCTGCAAAATATGGCATCAGAAGTTACCCGACTTTGCTTTTCCTGAATGGAGAAGGCGAAATCGTTGGCAAAGAATTAGGCTATCTTAAAACCGAAGAATTCCTGGCTTTAGGAAAGAAAAATAACAAACCGGAATTGGTCAATACCAATTTGAAAGAAGAATTTCAGAAAGGAAAATTAGACCAACCAGCACTATTGAATTTCATCAGTCTTTATGCCAGCAAAGACCCAATAATAGCCAAGCAAGCCTCAGAAAAATATTTTGCTAACAAAAAAGACAAGACCTTCACAGGCGAAGAAATCAACGCTCTTCTGAATTTCACACAATCTGTTGACGACGCTAATTACAAAGTTTTTACGGCAAATAAATCTGCAATCGTAGAATTATTAACCGAAAAAAATTACACGCAGTTCGATAATTATTTGAAATTGATGAAACTCGTAACTTCTGCAACCGATGACAAAACGAAAACCATCGACGATGCAAAAGTTCTGAAAGAAGGCGAAGGTTTGCTTCCAAAAGAAGACCTTGTCAAAAGCCTGAACATCTATAAACTGAATTACTACATCTCTCACGAAAATTTTCCAGCTTACGAAAAAACCGCTTTGGAATATTACAAGAATCCGGATGAGTTCAACAATTCAGAATTACTCGCGGCAGCAAGTGTTTTTGCAGACAAAGTCTCCACAAAAACATCGTTGCAAAGCGCTGCACGATGGGCAGAAAAAGTGGTAATGTCATCAGAGAATTATGATTCTACCAGCATCTTGGCAACTTTGTATGATAAATTAGGAAAAAAAGACGAAGCAAAAATGTTCGCAGGAATGGCAGCCAACTTCGCTAAAGAAGAAAACAAAGATGCCACAAAAATGAACGAAATCCTGAATAAGAAATAATAATGAAGAAAGTATTATCAATCACATTGATCTGTCTATCCATCTTTAGCTTTTCACAAAAAAGCGAAACCTATATCAAAGCCAACGCCTTATTCTTACCAATAGGAATTCTGAATGTGGGCGTGGAACACGGTTTTTCAGAACATATTACGGGACAGGCTGATGTTTTTGTTTCACCATGGAAATCTTTTGCAGGAAAGCATGCTCAAGTTTATATGCTGGGTTTCAATGGGAGATATTATTTTAATGAAGCTTTTAAAGGTTTCTATTTAGGTGCCGATTTTTCCTTAGCTCATTTTAACATTCAAAAATGGGGTTATTGGAATGATAACTTTTATGTTCATAAAAATGGAGAAGTGACGCCATACATCAATTCAAATCTCTACCAGAAAGGTTTTTCTTTCATTATTGGAGGAGTCACAGGATACCAGTTCCGATTGAATGAAAAATTGAATATGGATATTTATTTTGGTTTAGGATCAATGCAAAGTTTTTACAAGGGATATGATAAAGTTAGTGGAGACCGATATGATACTGAAGGTGACTCTATGGGAAGGGAAAGAAATAGAAGCGGAGAATTACTTCCTTATAAAGGGGGCGTGATGATATCTTATAAATTATAATAATGAATACGAAAATCAAATATCTACTTATCGGTGTCATCACATTCGTTATCATCTTCCTAATGAATTACATTGGTAATGACGCCCCGGATAAATTATCAAGAGCTTTGTTAACAGCTTCTGCAGCTGTCGTTGGTCTCGGAGTTGGAATGTGGATCTACAGCAAAAGAGATCAGAACGACGAACGTAATCATTTTGATTAATTGAAAATCAATTTATGAAGATTAATCTTAATCCAGATAAAAAAATATACTTTGCTTCCGATCAGCATTTCGGTGTTCCAGATCTGGCAAAAAGCAGAATCCGCGAGGAGAAATTCATCCGCTGGCTCGATCTCATCAAAAAAGATGCACAGATTCTTTTCCTGATGGGCGATCTTTTCGATTTCTGGCACGAGTGGAAATATGTTGTTCCCAAAGGTTATATCCGTGTTCTAGGAAAGATCGCAGAACTCAAAGACTTCGGAATTGAGATTTATTTTTTCGTTGGAAATCATGATTTGTGGATGAAAAATTATTTCGAAGAAGAACTGGGAATCCCTGTTTACTTTGAGAAAAAGTATTACGAAATCAATGATAAAAAGTTTTTGCTGGCACATGGCGATGGGCTAGGACCTGGTGATAAAGGTTACAAAAGAATGAAGAAAGTTTTCACAAATCCTTTGGCTCAATGGGCTTTCCGATGGCTGCATCCGGATATTGCGATGAGAATTGCCAATTATATGTCTCAGAAGAATAAACTAATTTCCGGAGATGAGGACAAAGAATTCCTTGGCGAAGACAAAGAATTTCTCATCCAATATTCCAAAGAAAAACTGAAAACAGAAGACATCAATTATTTCGTTTTTGGACATCGTCATCTTCCGTTAATTTTTGATTTGAAAAAAGGGGCGAAATATATCAATCTGGGCGATTGGATCGTCTATTTCACCTATGGTGTTTACAATGGAGAATCATTTGAAGTGAAAAAATTTGAAGATTAAATTCCTAAATTTAATTTGAAGACAATGAAGCAGAATATTTTTGACATAAAATCAGAATCCGATTTCCAGACCGCATGTTTGGAAACTTTTCATTATCAATACGAAAATATAGATGTTTACAGAAAGTTTGTTGATTATCTGAACATTGATTTGTCATTAATAAAAGAAGTTGGTGATATTCCATTTCTACCGATTGAGATGTTCAAGAATCATTTGGTTTTAGATAAAAATTCTGAAGCTGAAAATTATTTTCAAAGTTCCGGAACAACTCAGATGAATCGTTCCAAACACTATATCGCAGATTTTTCTCTTTATGAAGAAAGTATTTACAGGAGTTTTGAAAAATTTATAGGAAAGCCGGAAGATTACATTTTCTTGGGTTTACTTCCAAATTATTCTGAAAATACCCATTCATCTTTGATCTATATGGTCGATTTTCTGATGAAAAAATCACATAAATCAGAGAACGGTTATTTCCTCTACAATCATCAAGAATTATTCAATCTACTACAGAGTTTGACTGGTAAAAAAGTTATTCTTTTCGGTGTTTCTTTCGCATTACTGGATTTTCTTGATACAATGGAATCTGAGAATCTTTCAATTTTTAAATCCCAAAATTTAACAGTTATCGAAACCGGCGGAATGAAAGGCAGAAAGGAGGAAATGACAAAAGATGAGTTGCTAAAAATTTTCAAAGTTGGCTTCAAAACCGAGAAAATCTTTTCAGAATATTCGATGACGGAATTGCTTTCACAGGCTTATTCGCTTGGTGAAAATATTTATAAAAGTCCAAAATGGATGAAAATTCTCATCAGAAATACAGAAGATCCTTTTTCCTACGTTGAAGATGGAAGGACAGGCGCGATAAATATTATTGATCTTGCAAATAAGCATTCGTGTGCATTCATTGCGACACAAGATTTAGGAAGAGTGGAGGATGCTACTTTTCAGGTTTTAGGAAGGATAGATCATTCTGATATCCGTGGGTGCAGTCTTTTGGTTTCTTAAATTATTATTAATGAAGTTTTTATCACTAATTTTCATATTATTTTTTTCTTTTATCAAATCTCAGAAATGTTATGATCTGAAAGAAGTTTTGAAAGTGGAACCAAGTCCCGTTTACAAGGCACATTTGCTTGCTGCACAAAACTTCGGTATCGATATTTTAGAAAGTACAAAATCGGTTGATAAATATATTGCTTCGGGAAAATTCGTTAAAGTTAAAAAGAAGTCCCGAGGTTACCGATTGCAGGCTTTGGAATACAGCCGCCCATATTTGGTGAAGAAAGCTAGAGCAACTTTGGAAAGCATGTCTGCCAAGTTCGCTACAGATACCAAAAGTTTTTTCGTTGTCTCATCTGTAACAAGAACCTTGGAAGACCAATGCCGATTGAGAAAAGTCAATTCCAATGCCTCACTGGGAATTAGTTCGCACAACTACGGAGCTGCATTTGATATTTCGTATGTCCGTTTCGATCATAAATTGAAGGTCAATACAAAACTGGAAAAAGAACTGGAAAAAGTACTTGAATATTACAAAAACCTCGGACGCATTTTTTACATCAAGGAAAAACAACAAAGCTGTTATCACGTCACAGTTCGCAGATATTAGATTAATCAAAAATGTTGAAAATAGAAGAGCTCGTCCATAGCTTTATCAATACCAATTGTGATTTTGATAAAGAAATTGTTCTCACCAATTTTTTCCATTCCGATTGGGAGGCCGATATTTTGTCGATCAATAATGAAGGTTTCAGCCACGAGATTGAGATCAAATTGTCAAAGTCAGATTTTAAAAACGATTTCAAAAAGAAATATACCAACCAGAGAACTGGTGAAAAGTTTCTGAAACACGACAAGATTGGTTGTGGCGATTACATCTGCAACTCATTCAGTTTTCTCTTGCCAATGGGAATGGTCGATCATCAATTGATTCCGGAACATTGTGGTATCATTGAGTTCTATCACGATGAGGATAACTGGGAAACTACATTTTACAAGATTCGAGATCCGAAAACAATCCATCAGGATTCTTATTGGAAACTTTGCGACAAAGATCATTTTATGAGGAATCTTGCCCGAAGTTTACTTTTCAAAAAATTCGAATTGAAAGGAAAAAAGGAAGAATTAATCTTTAAAAATTTTTTCGAAGTAAAGAACAAAAAATAAATCCTGCCAATAGACTTAACAGGATTTTTATTTTTATTGATGAAATAATTTAAGCTAACTCCTTTTTCTCAATCAAAAGATTATAAACAAATGCTGCAAAAATGCCTCCCAAAACCGGAGCTGCAATGAATAGCCAGATTTGGGAAAGTGCTGCTCCCTTTGCAAAGATTGCAGGACCAATACTTCTCGCAGGATTCACAGAAACACCTGTGATTTTAATCCCAACAATGTGAATCAAAACAAGTGACAATCCAATTGCCAAACCTGCGAAACCACCGTGGATATTCTTGGTAGAAGTAGAACCCAGAATGACCAACAAAAAGATAAATGTGAAGACAAATTCTGCCACAAAAGCTGCTAATGTATTGTATTCATCTAAATAACCAGTTCCCCAGCCGTTAGATCCCAAAGCCCAAGGTCCCAGTTCAGCACCTGGATGATTCGTGAAAATGATAAAGAGAATTCCAGCTCCTAGGATAGCACCAACGATTTGTGCCGCGATGTAGTAAGCGGCTTCCGCCATCTTCATTCTCCCTGCTGCTACCATTGCGATAGAAATTGCAGGATTGATATGGCAGCCGGAAATGTGCCCGATTGCATAAGCCATTGCGACCACACTGAGTCCGAAAGCAAAAGAAATTCCAAGAAGTCCAACGCCAGTAGTGCCATCAGCACCGGCAATGACTGCACTTCCGCAGCCCATTAAGACTAGAACCATTGTGCCGATCATTTCGGCAACAAATTTTGATGTTGTAGATACCATTTGTAATGTTTTTTGTTTTTTATTGCGGCAAATGTAATAAATTTTTCATTGGATTGTTAAAAATTTCTTAAATGTGGACAAAATTTCTTATTAATCATAGGAACTTAGTATGGTTTATTTTTTGTCTTAAACAGTTGTATAACTTTCAAATTATGTCAATCAAATATTCAATTCTAGACCTTGCGACGATTGTCAAAGGTGACGATATCAATAAAACATTTCAAAAATCTGTAAGATCTGCTCAGCACGTAGAGAAGTTGGGCTTTACCAGGTATTGGTTCTCGGAGCATCATAATTTTCCCAATGTAGCAAGTGCAGCAACATCAATTTTAATTGGTCACGTAGCTGGACAAACGAAAACTCTGAGAGTAGGGTCGGGTGGTATTATGCTTCCCAATCATTCTACATTATCGGTTGCTGAGCAATTTGGTACTTTGGACGGATTGTTTCCTGGAAGAATTGATCTTGGCCTGGGAAGAGCACCAGGAACCGATATGCTGACTGCAAGCGCTTTGAGAGGAAATAATTTCAATCCCAATTATAATTTTGAATTCCATATTAAAGAACTTCAAAAATATATGTCCAATGAAAATTCTGAAGCGAAGGTACGAGCTATTCCCGGAGAAGGTGCAGATGTTCCTCTTTATATCTTGGGAAGTTCTACGGACTCAGCATTTTTGGCAGCCAAATTAGGAATGCCTTATGCCTTTGCAGCACATTTTGCACCATCTCAATTGGAAGTAGCTTTGGAAATTTACAGAGAACATTTCCAGCCGTCCGAGTTTTTGGATGAGCCTTATGTGATGATTTGTATTAATATAATTGCAGCAGATTCTGTGGATGAAGCGCATTATTTGTCAACATCCCATTTTCAGGTTTTTGTCAATATATTGACGGATCAGAGACAACCACTTTTGCCACCAGATGAAACAGATCTTGCTAATATTTCTGATGATGTGGCATTGCATCTCAACAGAATGGCAGCGAAAACCTTTGTAGGTGACAAAGAGACTTTAAAGGAAAAACTCTCGAAGTTTGCAAAAGATTACCGACCAAATGAGATCATCGTTTCAGGCAATATTTTCGATTTTGATAAAAAACAAAGATCGTACGAGATTGCAGCCGACATCATCAAATCGCTTTAAGATAATTACAACATCTCATTAAACCAAAATAAAAGCACAAACCTAGGTCTGTGCTTTTATTTTTATTATTTCAAAACATCGAATTCTATTGTACTTCCGCTAGAAACATTGATTTGAGCTTTTTCATAATCTTCCTTTGTTGCTTTATAAGGATTATCTAAAAACTTCTGAGGATTGATCGCCATTAGAGGGAACCACGTGCTCTGAACCTGAATTTGAATTTTATGACCTTTCTTAAACGTGTGGAAAACATCCTGTAACTTCACATCCACACTGGCAATTTTATTCGGCACTAGTGGTTCTGGTTTTTCGAAGCTGTTGCGGAATCTTGCTGGCATAATCTCACTTCTTACCATTTGATGATAATTTGCGTAAACAACATTTGGTTTGTCAGCATTTGCTTTTTCATCAGCCGGATAAACGTCTATTAACTTTACAATAAAATCAGCGTCGGTAGAAGTCGCTGTAATCTTTAGTTTAGTTAAAATCTCTCCTGCCAGTGTCACGTCATTTTCCAAAACTTCGGTTGTATAACTTAACACGTCGGATCTATTGCTTGCAAACCGCTGATCTTCGCTCATATAATTTTTCGGCGTGAAACCATTCATATCTTTGTAGTTCTCACTGCTCAGCACAGGTTTGTTGGGATCAGAATAGTAAGACGCAAAAGTTTTCGGATTTTCTCCTGTCTTAGAAAGAGTTCCTGTACTGTTCAGATGAAAAGTCTGTTTTGCAGCTTGTTTAGGTGGCCAGTTTTCAAATTGTTTCCATTCTTTTTTTCCGGTATCAAACATGTAAGCTTCCGGAAGTTTCGCAGCCGTTTTGGAATCTTCTTTTAAATAATGATGGAAGAAAGGCTGCTCAATATTTTTCTGATAATAAGTTGCAATACTGTCACCGAAGTAGATATCATTATGATAATGTTTTCCGCTATCGTAGTTCCAGCCGCCGTGAGAGAATGGTCCCATCACGATGGTGTTTTTAGCTTTTGGACTGGACTTTTCTATGGTTTTGTAGATTTCCAATGGTCCTCTTAGGTCCTCAGAATCGAACCAGCCACCGACCGTCATTACCGCGTGATTGATGTTTTTGAGATGAGGAAGAAGATTCCTTTTTTGCCAGAATTCGTCATAGTTTGGATGATCTACGACTTCCTGCATAAAGAAGTTGTCTTTATAATATTTGTCCACGCCATCTTTCAGCGTTCCCATATTTTTGTAGAAAAGATAACCGTCATCAGAAGTTGGTTTAATCATTTTATCTGCAAACCAGGATTCTTTTTCGGGCTTGGTTTTATTAACGCCGAAGACAGGGAAAGTCTTAAAATAACTCATCAAAAAAGCGCCATTGTGATGGAAATCATCGTACCAAAAGTCAGAAATTGGCGCTTGTGGAGATGATGCCACCAAAGCCGGATGATTTGCTAAAGTTCCTACTGCCGTATAAAATCCCGGATATGAAGTTCCATATTGACCAACTTTTCCGTTGTTATATTGAACATTTTTTACCAGCCAATCTACTGTGTCATACGTATCTGTACTTTCGTCGATATCTTTTTTGCTCTTATGATCCACTTGCGGTGTCATATTCGTAAATGTACCTTCACTCATATATCTTCCACGCACATCCTGGAAAACGAAGATGTATTTTTCATTCTCAATGAATTTGTTAGGACTTAGTTTCTTTCTAAAATTCGTTTCTCCATAAGGTGCGATGCTGTAGCAGGTTCTGTTCATAATCACAGGATATTTGTTGCTCTTCGAAATATCTTTTGGTGTATATATGATGGTAAATAGCTTAGTACCATCTCTCATCGGGATGTAAACTTCCTTCTTTGTGAAATTTTCTTCCACAGTTTTGGTTTGAGAAAATCCTAGACCGAAGGAGAGTACACAGAAAAATAGAATGAATCTTTTCATTGAAATAAAATTTTGAATAAAGATAAAGTTTGAGAGTGAGAATCAAATTACATTGACACTAATTTTTGCCATATTTGTTGATCCACTCAGCGGTTGATGTGATTTTTTTGACCGAATTACCAGGTAGTGCGTCCAACGAATGATCCGCCCCTCGAAAAATTAATAATTTGTGCGGATAATCTTTTTTCTTGAGTTCATCAATCAGATTATAAGATTGCTTAATGGGAACAATCGGATCCTGATCGCCGTGGATGATTAGAATTGGGATGTTTTTTACAGATTTCACTGGACTGGATTTGACGTAAAGTTCCGGAATAGGATCGCCTTCTTTCCAAATTGTTTTGTTGCCGGACATTTTGTTGACCGCATCCAGCAATTGCTGATTACTGAATTGCCAGAGTGTGCTTGCATCTGTAAAATCCGTTGGTCCGCAGCGGTCAACTATTGCTTTGATTTTATCGGTTCTGGTGTAAGCGTACATCAGCGAAATGTGCGCGCCGGAGCTTTGTCCGGTGATTGAGAATCCTGTGCTTCTGGTGTTCCATTCTTTGGAGTGTGCAATGAGATATTTGAAAACGTTATCGACATCATTCAATAATTCGGGAAGATGCGTGTCTGCATTGGCATATCTGTAATTGATATTGGCAACGGCAATTCCTTTTGATAAGAGATATTTGGATAAAGAAGTGTCGTAACTTTTATCCCCCACTGTCCATGCGCCACCGTGAATGTTTACAACAAATGGAGTATTTGCGGTTCTGTTTGGCGGCAAATAAATATCCATTTGATTCCTTTCATAGTTTCCGTATTTCACATCAGTGAGTTCTATTTCCTTCGTTCCATCTAATTTTGAAGGAGAACAGCCGGAAAGAGAAATTATAAATAAGAATAATAATATATGATTCATAATCTTGAAAATTGGAATTACGAATTTAGTTTTTTTTGTAATTTGAAAGTTGAAACTTGTTGGATAATTTGTTTTGATGGCTCAATTTTCAAATTTGCGAAGCGCGCCCCGAGCTGAGTGGAGCTCTTTTTCTGTTATTGCGATGTACTAAATTTCTTATCGATTGCAAATGGTGGAAAGCATTAACAGAAAAAAGCGGGAACGGAGCGCGGATATAGGCGCCATAATTGGTGGGAGAGTTTGAGAGTTGGTGAGTGGGAGAGTTTTTAGTTTAAATTAATTTTTTTTCAGAATAAAAAAACCTGACTCATTTAGAATCAGGTTTATAATTTATATTATTTGAATTTTTTATAATCCGAATATTTTTGCAAACAAATCTGGTACAATTCCCATTGAAACCAACGCCAAAATAATGACTACAGATACGATGTTATAAGTAATACTCGCTTTTTCTGTCGTGTTGAAATTGTCTTCTTTGTAGAAGAACATTGCGATAATCAATCTTAAATAATAAGCGATACTCAACGCAGAACCTAAAACGGCGATCAAAACCAAGAACTCATAATGTCCGCCAATCGCCTGGTTGAAAATTCCTAATTTCCCGATGAAACCAGCAGTTAACGGAATTCCAGCCATTGATAACATAGAAACTGTGGAAACGACTGCTAAAACTGGCTCTCTCTTTCCAAGTCCATTAAAAGCTGTGAAAGAAGTTTCTTTTTTGATTTTCTCTACCCAAAGCAAACTGATGAAAACACCAACCGTTGCCAATGAATATGCAAATAAATAATATCCTAAAATGTAAGTTGAGAAATTATTGATTCCGAAGAATATCAAAGCGATGTAACCTGCGTGGGAAACGGAAGAGTAGGCGAGCATTCTTTTCGCATTGGTCTGAACCAATCCCATTACGTTTGCTAATAATAAAGTTAAGATGATGAAAACGCCTAAAATATTAATCCAATCTCCGGCAATTCCGTTGAAAGCGATTGTCATCAATTTGAATAGTGCGAAGAAACCTGCAATTTTAACCACTGATGCCATAAAAGCGGTAATCAGTGAAGGCGAACCTTGGTAAACGTCAGGACTCCACATATGAAATGGTGCCAATGAAACTTTGAATGCCAATGCACACAACATCAAGATTGCTCCCATTATCAACATCAAATTTTTTGGATTGTTGATGGCGAAATCGTGGATTGTGTAAAGATCAAAACTTCCTGCGCTTCCATAAACCAAAGCAACTCCGAACAACAAGAAACCTGTTGCAAATGCGCCCATCAGGAAATATTTCATCGAAGCTTCTGTAGAACGTAGATCAGTTTTGTTAGCTCCAGCCATTACGTACAATGGAATGGATAGAATCTCGATTCCTAAGAACAATGTAACCAAGTTTTGGAATCCGAATAATACAACGCCTCCGCAAAGTGCGAACAACATCAAAGCGTACAACTCTGACTGATGGCTTCTGTGATTGCTGAATGCAAATCCTCCTAAAAAAAACAAAAGTGAAGTTGCTACAATAGAAATTTTTGTGAACAATTGAGCATTGTCTCCGTATTCATACATCGATCTGTACTGCGCAAAAAATTCACATTCTGGAAGGAAACTGACATATAAACCAACGATCAATCCTGCGATCCCGATGTATCTTGCGTATTTTCCTTTCTCGAAAACACCCGAGAATAATACAAGAATTGCCGTAAGGAATAAAACTATTAAAACACCCATAATATAGATTTGAGAAGCGAGATATAAGAGATGAGATTTTTAATTTCTCAATTCTTAGTCTGCTAATTTTTAATTTTTAAATTAATTGATCATTGATGAATAAATGAAACTCACAGAGCTCGTTACCATTTCTATCACTGGTTGAGGATAAACCCCCAAAACAATGACGAAAACTGATAAACTTGCCAAAACTGTGAACTCTACATTGCTTACATCTTTTGTAGTCGCCAAAACTGAATCGTCACCTTTGCCAAACATTGCTTTTCCGTAGAATCTCAACATATATGCGGCGCAAAGAATGATTGTCAGTCCAGCTAAAACTGCCATCAAATGGTTGTAGGTATATACTGATTTCAACAAGATAAATTCTCCGATGAAACCATTTGTCAATGGAACTCCAGTTGCACCAAGTAAGATGATCATAAACAGGATCGCAAACTTAGGAGCGACTTTTGCCAAACCACCCATTTTTCTGATGTCTCTTGTTTTGAATCTTTTATAAAGAATATCTGCGCAATAGAACAATCCGACAACGTTGATCCCGTGAGCAAAACTCTGGATCATCGCGCCTTGTCCACCTTCGAAAGTCAATCCTGTTCTCATTGTTACAACTGCTGAGGCAAAAATACCTGCGACAATCAATCCGACGTGGGAAAGAGAGGAGAAAGCAATCAATCGTTTGCTGTCTGTAGAGATCATTGCAATCAAAGCACCGTAGATAATTCCGATTACTGAAAGTATGATCACGATTTCGCCTGAAATTCCGCCGATTGCTAATGGTGTGATTGGTAATAGATATCTTAAGACACCATAAACCGCCATCTTCAGCATAATTCCTGATAGCAACATCGATCCTTGAGTAGGAGAGTAGGTATACGTGTCAGGTTGCCAAGTGTGGAAAGGAAAAACTGGTAACTTCACTGCAAATGCAAAGAAGATGAACCAGAAAATCACATTCTGCTCGTTGATGTTAAGGTTTGCATTATAAAGATCTGTCAATGCGAAAGACGCAGCGTGGTTGTAAACATAGATCAAACCGATCAACATAAACAAAGATCCTACGAAGGTGTACACAAAGAATTTTGTCGTGAATTTGATTCTCTTGTCCTCTTGTCCCCAGATTCCGGCGATCAACCAGATTGGGATCAAAGTTATTTCCCAGAAGATGTAGAATAACAATCCGTCCAAAGAAGTGAAAACACCCAACAATCCGAATTGCATCAATAATATCAGTGCATAGAAAGAATTTGGATAGCCTTTCGATTCATTGTAAGAAGACAAAACAATCAATGGAACCAAGATGTTCGTCAATAGGACCATCAGCATACTCATTCCATCTATCCCGAAATTCAGACTACTTTTGATGTAGCTGGACCAAGGATAAGTGATCTCGTATTGCAATGGCGCATCCACCGTTGGATTGAAATCGAAACTTCCCAACATATAAAATGCTAAAAACATCTGTGCAAGGGCAAAGGCCAATGCGATATATTTACTGGAAGCATTTTTCCAGAAAAAGAGTAAACCCGAACCTACAAGAGGTAACAGTAATAATGTTAATAGTAAATAAGACATTATCTATTTATTTCAATAAAAAGTTAACAATTAATACGATACCTACAGCCAACGACATAATCAGCACATAGTTTTCTACATTTCCGTTCTGAAGGCGTTTTGCCGCTCTTCCAGAATCTGCCGCGCCAAGTCCTATGAAATTCACGATAGGATCCAGAACTGCTTTATCAAACATCGCTGCTGCTTTACCAGCTTCCTCAAAAGGTCTTACGATGCAGGCGTTGTAGATTTCATCCACGAATAATTTTCTCGCCGATAATTTTTCCCAACCTGTGTATTGATCTTCAGGAAGTGCTCTTTTTTGTTTTTTCACATAAGTGTTTTTAACAAAGAACCAAACTGTGAAGAACATTATGATCGTAGCTCCCAAAAGAATCATTTCTGTATTGAATGGAACTCCGGAAAGTGTATTTTCCATTTGTTTGAAACTTTCATCCGTCAAAACAGGTTTCAGCCATTCCATTAATTTGGCATAATTTCCGTGACCGATAAAGTGAGGAAGATTAATAAAACCTCCAACTACTGAAAGGACAGCCAAAACAATCAATGGTAAAGTCATATTTGCAGGACTCTCGTGCAAATGGTGCTTTTGATCTTCTGTACCTCTGAACTCGCCGTGGAAAGTCAAGTAATACAATCTGAACATATAAGTTGCAGTGATAGCCGCCAAGATGAATAACATCACCCAATAAATTGGATTTTTAGCATAAGCTGCCACCAAGATTTCATCTTTGGAGATCATCCCTGATAATAATGGGAATCCTGAGATTGCCAAAGTTCCGATCAGGAATGTAATATGCGTGATTGGAATATATTTTTTCAAGCCTCCCATAAAACGCATATCCTGCTCGTTGCTCATCGCGTGAATTACAGAACCTGCCCCTAAGAATAACAAAGCTTTGAAGAAAGCGTGCGTCATCACGTGGAACATTGCTGTTGAATAGGCGCCTAAACCTAAAGCGATGAACATAAAACCAAGTTGAGAAACTGTAGAATATGCCAATACTTTTTTGATATCGTTTTGACGAAGTGCGTAGAAACCAGCCAATGCTGCAGTCAAGAATCCAATTAATAAAATTCCGTCCTGAACTGTTGGTGCAAGGACAAACAAGAAGTTAGATCTTACTACCAAATAAATACCAGCTGTTACCATCGTCGCTGCGTGGATCAATGCAGAAACAGGTGTTGGTCCAGCCATCGCGTCTGGCAACCAAGTGTATAATGGCACCTGAGCAGATTTCCCAGTTGCTCCGATAAATAAACTTGCAGTGATAAAGATGATCACTGTTCCGTCCAATTCGAAGCTGGAAGCATTTTGAGCTACAGAAAGATAATCGATAGCGTTAACGTTTGCTGCAATGGCAAAGATCCCGATCAACAATCCTAGGTCACCAATACGGTTCATAATGAAAGCTTTTCTTGCTGCTTTTCCATATTCCTCGTTGGTGTACCAGAATCCGATCAATAAGTAAGAACAAAGTCCAACACCTTCCCAACCGATAAACAAGATCAGATAATTGCTACCTAAAACCAAAAGCAACATCGAGAAAATGAAGAGATTCAGATAAGTAAAAAACTTATAAAATCCTTTGTCGTGGCTCATATAACCAATAGAGTAGAGGTGAATCAATGAACCAATTCCTGTGATAATCATTACCATCATTAATGACAATTGATCGACTTGGAATCCGAAATTAACCTGAATACCCGCTACTGTGAACCATTCGAATGCTTTGATGACAACAGGTGCGCTGTCATTTTTGAATCCGAAAAATATACTTGCTGTGATAACAAACGAAGCGAAAACTACCAATGTTGCCAATCCTCCAACAACCATCTTCGGAAGGTTTTTCCCGAAAAGTCCGTTGATGAGAAATCCAATTAAAGGTAAAAGTACGATCGCGTAAACTAAATTTTCCATTCCTTTTATTATCCTCTTAATTTATTAAAAATACTTACGTCCACAGATTTGGTATTTCTGTACATCATTGCGATAATGGCCAATCCTACAGCTACTTCTGCTGCGGCAACTACCATTATGAAAAATACCAAAAGCTGACCGTTGCCATCACCATTGTAAGCAGAAAATGCTGCCAATAAAAGATTCACGGAATTAAGCATCAA
Source organism: Chryseobacterium sp. KACC 21268 (assembly GCA_028736075.1). NCBI lineage: Bacteria > Pseudomonadati > Bacteroidota > Flavobacteriia > Flavobacteriales > Weeksellaceae > Chryseobacterium > Chryseobacterium sp. KACC 21268. The sequence continues at coordinate 3,693,828 of CP117875.1, read as the reverse complement.
TTCTACACATCCTAATATCACGATGGCATTTTTACGAACCAAAACTCCCAAAACACCAAGACAAAACAGAAGCGTACACAGAATAATGAAATATTCCAAAGGCACTTGCTGTATAAATGTATTTACGTCTCCTCCCATAATCTTATAAATCTTTTTTACCAATTAGAACAGCACCTACAATTCCTGCTAAAATCAGGATAGAAGCCAATTCGAATGGCAATACATATTCGTTAAACAATAATCTTCCAAGATTTTTTGTCAATCCCACAGAATAATCGATGTTGCCTTCTGCTACTGTTTTTCCGCTAAGGCCTTTGTAAGCACCCAACATCCCAACAAACAAAATACAAACTGAGAAGATCCCGATGAACTTCGGAAGGTTCTGCTTTTTGCTTTCGTCTTCTGCATTCAGATTCAACATCATTAATATATAAAGGAACAAAACCATAATTGCTCCTGTGTAAACAATGATTTGAACTATACCTAAGAATTGCGCGTTCAGAAGAATGTACATTCCCGCAATGGAGAACATCGTAACAATCAGGGAAAGGATCGCGTACATTGGATTTTTTGCAAATACAAAGTAAACTGCACTTGCGATGGCTAAAAACGCTACGATAAAAAATAAAATCTGATCCATTATTTTACTGCATTTTTTTGTTTCTCAGATTGTCTTTCTGTGATGTCAATCCTTGCATTAATTTTCTCAACCAGTTTATCTTTTCCGTAGATGAAAGAATTTCTGTTTTGTTCCACGTCCACCAATCTGTCCGTTAGGTAGATCGCGGATTTAGGACAAGCCTCTTCACACATTCCGCAGAAGATGCATCTTAGCATATTGATCTCGTAGATCTCAGCATATTTTTCTTCTCTGTAAAGGTGTTTTTCTTCCTTGGTTCTCTCGCCGGCTGTCATTGTGATCGCTTCCGCAGGACAAGCCACGGCACAAAGTCCACACGCTGTACATCTTTCTCTGCCTTCTTCGTCACGCTTCAAAACGTGCTGGCCTCTCCAGATTTCTGCTCTTGGTTTTTGAACCTCAGGATAAGAATATACGTTTGGAGCGCGTTTTACAACGGTTCTCACAGCGTGCTTCAACGTGATCCCCATACCTTTGAAAATCGCAGGTAGGTAGATCTTTTCGCCCAAGGTCATTTCTTTATTCGAAACAACTTTTGATCTGTTCGTAAGTTTCATTATTTTTTATATTAAATGTTAGAAGATGGAAGCTGGGAGATGGAAGTACATTCCCTCGTCGCCTTTTCGCATCAGCTCATTTTCAAATTATTCTATATTTTAACATCAGTCTTCCGACTTCTGACTTCCAACCTATTAATTTCCAAATGCCAAAATCACAGCACCAGTGATCATTAGGTTTACCAATGCCAATGGAATCAAAGTTTTCCATCCAAGGTGCATCAATTGGTCATATCTGAATCTTGGAAGTGTCCATCTGATCCACATAAAGATCAGGATTCCTACGATTGTTTTTGTCAGGAAAGCCACAATACTCAAAATCCCAGCTGCATTTTCTCCCCAGTTCTGAGTGACCCAATCGATTCCAGGATAGTTGTAACCTCCGAAGAAAAGAACTACGATGAATGCATTTGAAATGAACATATTCACATATTCCCCAAACATATACAATCCTAATTTCATTGAAGAATATTCGGTGGAGTAGCCAGTTACCAACTCAGATTCACATTCAGGTAGATCGAATGGGTGACGGTTGGTTTCTGCCAAAGCTGCAACAAAAAATATTAAGAATGCCAATGGTTGGTAAAGAATATTCCAGTTGATCCCGGAAATTGCAGGAATGAATCCCCAGATTTTTCCAGTGGCCTGAGTTTCAGAGATCATTTTTAGGTCCAAACTTCCTGTCATCATAATGATAGAAAGAAGTGCCAATCCCATTGCCAACTCGTAAGAGATCATCTGAGAAGAAGCTCTAATGGCACCAAGCAATGAATATTTGTTATTCGAAGCCCAGCCTCCGATCATAATTCCGTAGACACCGATGGAAGCCATTCCGATAATGAACAAAACGCCAACATCGATATTTGCAACTTGAAGATCAAAAGAATTTCCGCCAATGTTCAATGTTTTACCCCAAGGAATCACTGCACCAGTGATCAATGAAATAAACATCACCAAAGAAGGTCCTAATATAAAAAGGAATTTCTCAGCGTGTTGTGGCGTAAAATCCTCTTTGAAGAAAAATTTACCACCATCTGCCAACGGTTGCAACAATCCGAAAGGTCCCGATCTGTTTGGTCCGATCCTGTCCTGCATAATAGCGGCCACTTTTCTTTCTGCCCAAGTAGAGTAGGCTGCAATCGTAAGCGCCAGAAGGAATAGAGCAAGTACCAATATGATTTTAAAAGTCAGTAATTCCATATCAATTTATTTGAGTTTTGATTCTTGAGAAATTCTCAAAATCAAATCGTCTCATTATCTAATTTTTCAATTTCTTTTTCGTCTGAAACACCAATTTCTTTGGCTTCAAAATTTTCTAAAACATTGTAGCTGTCTGTTTTTTTCTCATAATGATTTAGAGAGATCACAGAATGTCTGTCGATATGTCTTGGTCCTTCGATGTTCCAAAGTGCAGTATCTTTTTTGTGGAAACGACATTCGTCACAGATCCATTCTTCAACTTCACCGTATTGGTCTTTTCTAGCCGTTACTCTCACCACTTCATTACCTTTCATCCAAACGACCGCTTTTCCGCTACATTTTGTACAAGAACAAGTTGCGTTGTAAGGTTTTGTGAACCAAACTCTGCTGGTGAATCTCGCCGTTCTGTCTGTCAAAGCTCCAACCGGACAAACATCGATCACGTTTCCGATGAAATCGTTGTCCAAAGCTTTGTTCAACATTGTAGAGATCTCTGCGTGGTCTCCTCTGTAAAGGATTCCGTGCTCTCTTTTCTCCGTCAATTGATTCGCTGCCAATACGCATCTTGCGCAAAGGATGCAACGGTTCATATTCAATTTGATGTTTGGACCAATGTCGTCTGCATCATAGGTATTTCTTTCGAACTCAGTTCTGGTCTCCAGGTTTCCGTGCTCGTAGCCAAGATCCTGAAGATGACATTCTCCTGCCTGATCACAAACAGGGCAATCCAAAGGGTGATTGACCAAAAGGAATTCGGTCACAGCCTTTCTACCTTCCTGTGCTTTTTCAGAACTAAGGTTTTTCACTTCCATTCCGTCCATCACACCAGTTCTACAGCTTGCAACCAATTTAGGCATTGGTCTCGGGTCTGCTTCGGAACCTTTTGATACTTCTACCAAACACGTTCTGCATCGGCCTCCGCTGGTTTCCAGTTTGCTATAATAACACATAGCTGGCGGCACAGATTTTCCTCCGATTTGTCTTGCAGCTTCCAAAATAGAAGTGCCAGGCAAAACTTCAGTCGTTTGTCCGTCTATGGTAACTTTAAATTTTTTGACTTCTTCGCTCATATTTCAAGGTTTTAGATCTTTGGATTTTAGATTAAATCTTTGTCCTAGATCTTTTGTCAATTCTATTTATATTTAAAATATAACTTGTTGTATATTTTAGTTCTTTAATTTTCTATTAAAAACGTATCCAATCCCAAAATTAACTTGGTAGAATACGAAGTCCTGACTGGCTTTATCAGGTTTATTATTAAGTGTAGTTTTGATATCTGGCATATTGATGTAACCAAATTTTCCTTCTACTCTTGCCATCCAATGATTCCAGAAAACAAGATTGATGTTGGCTCTTGCGTCCAATCCAAATCCAGCCACGTGAAATCTGTCACTTCTTTCATTTCCAAAAAGTTTAACATTACTCTTTGGAAACAGAACACCTGCGCCGGCTCCGTAAGCCCAGAAAATATCAAAATTCTTCTTTGCTAGAATATTTTTGTATTTCTCTACACCAGCATTTACATAATTCAGTCCATCTGTATGCTCAAAGGTAACGAATTCAGCACTTGTTAGATCTAGGCTCCCATTCTGAACCATTGCTGCATAAGTCGGATTTGTAACATAACCATTGAAATCAACAGTCTGCTCTTGGTCCATCACATATTTCATATGATCCGTTCCAACTACCAAAGCCAGATTGTCCTTTAAAAAAAAGGCAAACCTGAAATTGAACTGTGGTGCAGAAATTTTTCCAGGATTAATATAATCCAAACTTAATTCTGATGGTCTGTCGTGAGCGACAACATTGTTCAATGTGAAATCATAACCATTCCCTTTGAAACGAATATCTGACTTGCTAAATCCAGCTCTATTCCAACCCCAAAAAACGAACATTGTTCCTTTTTTAAGTGTTGATTTATTAACTGGAAGTAAATCCACTGAATCACTTTCAATCAACGAATCTATACTTTTTTTTTGTCCTACTACAAGATTCAATCCTATGATAGTTACAAAAAATGCATTTAATATCTTCTTCATTATTCTATTTGGATACCGAATATCCATTTTTATATGAACGCTTCTCTCGTGCTTTGCACTATTAAACTTTAATATTATTAAAAAGTAATATTATCTTGTTTGATGAAACTTTGTTCTTTGTATTTTTATGATTTAGCTACTGCCGGGATTGGGTCTGCATAATTTGCCAATCCGTAATTTTGGGTTTGGCTGAGCTCAGGGTTGTTCACGTGCCATTCAAATTCATCTCTGAAGTGTCTGATAGCAGCAGCAACCGGCCAGGCAGCAGCATCTCCCAAAGGACAAATGGTATTACCTTCGATTTTTCTCTGGATGTCCCAAAGCAAATCGATGTCTTCCATTTTGCCTTCTCCTTTTTCTATTTTTTTCAATATTTTGTACATCCAGCCCGTTCCTTCACGGCAAGGCGTACATTGTCCACAACTCTCGTGGTTGTAGAATCTTGCTAATGTCATTGTATGATTGACCACACACTGGTCTTCATCCAAAACTATAAATCCACCTGAACCCATCATCGTCCCGGTAGCAAAACCACCGTCAGCAAGGGATTCGTAGTTCATATATCTTGGTTCACCATTGATGGTTTTCAGTAATAAGTTTGCAGGAACGATTGGAACGGAACTTCCGCCAGGAATACAAGCTTTCAGCTTTTTACCGTTCGGGATGCCACCACAATATTCATCAGAATAAATAAATTCCTCAACCGTAATGGTCATATCAATTTCGTAAACGCCTGGTTTGTTGATGTTTCCACAAGCCGAAATCAATTTGGTTCCAGTTGATTTTCCAACACCGATTTTAGCATATTCAGCGCCAGAAATTTCGATAATAGGAACAACAGCGGCGATAGATTCTACGTTATTTACAACCGTTGGTCTTTCCCAAAGTCCTTTTACCGCTGGGAAAGGTGGTTTTAGTCTTGGGTTTCCTCTTTTGCCTTCAAGAGATTCTAGCAAAGCAGTTTCTTCGCCACAGATGTAGGCACCGCCACCTCTTTGAACATAAATCTCGCAATCGAAACCACTTCCCAAGATATTTTTTCCAAGAAAACCTGCTGCTTTCGCTTCTTCGATGGCTTCTTCCAAAATATCCGGAATCCAAGAATATTCTCCTCTGATGTAGATGTATGAAACATTGGAACCTAAAACAAAAGATGAAATCAACATTCCTTCAATTAGTAAATGAGGAAGAAACTCCATCAAATATCTGTCTTTGAAAGTTCCTGGCTCAGACTCATCGGCATTTACGACCAAGTGTCTTGGAACGCCTTCCGGTTTTGCAAGGAAACTCCATTTGAGTCCCGTTGGGAAACCAGCGCCACCACGACCACGAAGTCCGGAGATTTTCACTTCCTCCAGGATTTCTTCAGGTTTCATTTTAAAGGCTTTTTCTGCCGACTCGTAACCACCGTGTTTGCGGTAAGTTTCGTAGTAGCGAATGCCTTCTATATGTGCGTTTTTAAGTAAAAGTTTTTTACTCATTATATTTATAAGCTTTTAGCAATTGGCTTTTGCACTTCGACAAGTTCAGTGTGACAGCTTTTGCTTAATTATTTATCTAAATTAATTCTTAACCTAAATCGATGGCGCCTTGTCTGCAAAGGTCAATGATTTCGTCAACTTTTTCTATGGTCAGATGCTCGTGGTAGAATTTTCCCAACTGCATCATCGGTGCATATCCGCAAGCGCCAAGACATTCTCCAGGTTTCAACGTGAAAAGTCCGTCTGCTGTGGTTTCGCCATCTTTTATATTCAATTTTGTTCTGATGTGGTCGAGAATATTATCACTTCCGTTCAGCATACAAGGTCCGGTTCTGCAAACTTCCAAAACATATTTCCCCACCGGCTTCATATTGAACATTGTATAGAAAGTAGCAACTTCATATACTTCAATTGGTGTGATGCTCAATAATTCTGCAACATAATCCATCACTGGAACAGCCAACCAACCATCAAATTCTTTCTGTGCAATGTGCAAGACGGGAATCAACGCAGATTTTTGTCTGCCTTCCGGATATCTCGCCATAATTTTATGAACCTGTGCTAAGCTTTCAGGTTTAAAAGCAATTGTTTCGCTCATCTTATTTAAGATTAAAGAATCAAGAACAAAGAGTCAAGACTCGTAATTCTATATTCTAAATTCAATTTTTATTTTGATATGAAAGTCTTTACTCTTTCATCTTTTTTCTTGTTGTTTTTGTTATGCGTCTAATTCTCCCGCAATGATATTCATACTACACATCGTCACAATCGCATCAGATATTACTGCACCGGTAATCATTTCCGGATATGCCTGGTAATAAATGAAACAAGGTCTTCTGAAGTGAAGTCTGTAAGGCGTTCTTCCGCCGTCGCTCACAAGATAGAATCCTAATTCGCCGTTTCCACCTTCTACAGCGTGGTAAACTTCGCCTTTTGGAACATCTGTTTCTCCCATTACGATTTTGAAATGGTAAATCAAGGCTTCCATTTTGTTGTAAACATCTGCCTTTTCGGGAAGATAGAAATCTGGAACATCCGCGTGGAATGGTCCTTCTGGAAGATTGTCGTAAGCTTGGTTGATGATTTTCAAAGATTCCCAAATCTCCTGCTGACGAACCATAAATCGGTCGTAAGTATCGCCCGCAGTTCCAACCGGAATGATGAAATCGAAGTCCTCGTAAGAAGAATAAGGTTGTGCAACTCTCACGTCATAATCAACGCCGGTCGCACGTAGATTTGGACCTGTGAAACCGTAGCTCAAGGCTCTTTCTGCTGAGATTGCGCCTGCGCCGATGGTTCTGTCCATAAAGATTCGGTTTCTTTCTAACAACTGTCCGAATTCTGCAAATCTTGCTGGGAAAGTTTTCAAGAAGTCTTTCAACAACTCGTGGAACTTCGGTGTGAAGTCTCTTTCGAAACCGCCGATTCTTCCCATATTGGTCGTCATCCTTGCACCGCAAATCTGCTCATACATATCGTAGATACGCTCTCTTTCGATGAACATATAAGTCAATCCTGTAATTGCGCCGGCATCCATTCCTGTTACACCGTTGCATATCAAATGGTCACCAATCCTTGCCAACTCCATCAAAATCACACGCATATAATCGACACGTTTTGGAACTTTGATTCCAAGTAATTTCTCAACTGTCATATGCCAACCCAAATTGTTGATGGGGGCAGAGCAGTAGTTCATTCTATCGGTAAGCGTCGTGATTTGTGCAAAGTTTCTTCTCTCAGAGATTTTTTCGAATGCTCTGTGGATGTAACCTACAGTTTGCTCAGCGTGAAGAATCCTTTCTCCGTCCATCGTAAGAACGTTCTGGAAAATCCCGTGAGTTGCAGGGTGCGTAGGTCCAAGATTCAGGGTGTATAGTTGCCCGTCGATTTGTTCCTTGCTGTCGTATTGGTTAAGTATATTAGATAATGAGTTATCTTTCATATTCTTTATAATTGATAATTGATAGGTGATAATCGATAACCATTTATCTATCATCATTTATCATTTATATTAATTTTATCTTCCGAACATACTATCGTTCTTGTCTGTTCTGGTTCCATCTTCCAAGCGATATTCTTTCAACATTGGATGGTAACCCAGGTCTTCCATATTAAGGATTGGTCTCAAGTCCGGGTGGCCTTTGAATTTGATTCCATAAAAATCAAAAGTTTCTCTTTCCATCCAGTTTGCGCCGGCATATAATTCTGTCAAAGAATCAACTTCAACGTTTTCTCTCGTCATAAAAACTTTGAGACGAATTCTGAAATTGGTCATCATATTATGCAAGTGATAAATAACGCCGATTTCCTTCTCAGGTGTCTCAGGATAATGAATCCCACAAACGTCTGTCAAAAAATTAATTTCTAAAGTTGAATCTTTCAAATAATGAATCACCTTTTTGATATCGTCTTTTTTGATTTCAACTGTCAACATCCCGTAAGGTTCTGAACTGGAAATTACAGACTCAGGAAATTCTCTCGTGATAGCTTCTAATACAAATTCGTTCGTCATCTTCCTTAGTTACTAATATTGTAAGAATCCAATAAATGCTGATATTCCGGCATATCTCTTCTTCTGATGCTTTCGCTTTCTGCCAAAGCCTGCACCTGCATTACACCTTCGATAATTTGTTCTGGTCTTGGCGGACATCCTGGAACATAAACATCGACAGGAATGATTTTGTCAATTCCTTGAAGAACCGAATAAGTATCAAAAATACCACCGCTGGAAGCACAAGCCCCAACAGCAACTACCCATTTTGGCTCAGCCATTTGGGTGTAAACTTCTTTCAAAACGGGTCCTAATTTCTTAGCAATCGTTCCGCAAACCATCAACATATCTGCCTGTCTTGGAGAGAAAGAGTTTCTTTCCATCCCAAATCTTGACGCATCGTAAGTTGGATTCAATGTCGCCATAAATTCAATTCCGCAACAAGATGTAGCGAAAGGTAAAGGCCAAAGTGAAAACTTTCTTGCCATCCCAATCACACTGCTCAAGTTGGTTGCGAAAAATCCTTCTCCTTCAAATCCTGGAGGAGCGGGCGCATCTGTTTTTATTACTGGTTTATTATCTGACATTTTTTCTAGATTTTAAATTTTAGATTTTAATTGATTCAATTTTAAATCCAAAACGTAATTAATTTAATTTATTTGTCCCAATCCAATGCGCCTCTTTTCCAAACGTAGAAAAAAGCGACAAAGAAAATTGCAACAAACGTAAGTACGGCTACAAAGCCTTCCATTCCAAACTCTCTAAAGTTAACCGCATAAGGGTAGAAGAATACAATCTCGATATCGAACAATACGAACAAAACTGCAGTCAGGAAATATTTGATGGAGAATGGTGTTCTAGCATTACCTTCACTAGGAATACCGCATTCCCAGGCTTGGTTTTTTACAGAATTCCCTTTCTTCTGCTGAGGACCCAAAAAATGAGCACCTAACAAAGAAATAGCTACGAATCCAAGACCGACTGCGGCCTGAATTAGTATTGGAATATAATTTTCGGGTAAATTCATAAGGTCAAATTTAACTATGCAAAAATACTAAATAAAGATTTAATATAGTAAATTATGAGGCTTATGTAAACAAGAGAAAAGTCTGTTTTAGTAAATTTAGAACAGTTATAAATAAGAATCTATTTGTCTTTTTTGCCTATCCGCTTCAGAACGAGATAGGCAATATAAGCGATGTAAAGAAACAACACACTGGCAAACAGAATGTTGATGGCTGTGTCCATTCTGTCGTCTTTGATAGGTTTGTAGAAATTATAAGCCACAAACAGGATTATCAGACCAACGTAGATGTATAGTTGCTTTTTCAATGTGAATTGATTTTTAAAAGATTAATGCACTTTCTCAAATTTATATTTTGCTAAACAATTGTTTGATAAATCATTTATCAATTATCACTTATCAGTTATTTAGTTGTAGTGAATAAGTTCGTCTGCTTTTATGATGCACAGGATGATAATCTTGCCAAAGAACCTGTACGCTCTTGTTTTCCTCCAATTCTGGATTGGTCTCCAGATATTTGATGCCTTTATTTTTAAGGTTCATTTGAATCGCTTTAAAAATCATTGAAGTCACGCCTCTTCTTTGATATTCCGGATGGATTCCAATCAGATAAAAGTTAGCGCGCTCATTCTTCTTTCCAGCCTGTAAAAAGTGCCACCAGCCAAATGGGAAAAGTTTTCCTTTTGATTTCTGCAAAGCTTTAGAATAAGAAGGCATCGTAATCGCAAACGCTACCAACTGATTGTTCTCGTCCGCCACGCAGGTGATGTAATCTTTGTCTATAAATCCAAAATACTTTTCCTTATAAGTTTTGATTTGCTCATCAGAAATCGGAGTGTAGGTGGAAAGGTGCTTGTAAGTCTCATCCAACAATTTGAACATCGATTCTACGTAAGGCAAAATCTCTTTTTTATGTTTGAATTGTAAAGTTTTCAATTTGTATTTCTGAGCAATCAAAGAACTGAATTTCTCTACTTTTTCAGGCAAAATCTCAGGGAATTGCAATTCAAACTCAACCCATTCCTTTTCCTTCACCAAGCCAAGGTTTTCCAAATGTTTCGGATAATAATCGTTGTTATAAAGTCCTATCATTGTAGCCAATTTATCAAACCCGAAAGTCAACATTCCAGCCTTGTCAAGATTCGTAAATCCCATCGGACCTTCAATCTTATCGATTAGATTTTCCTTAGCATAATTAATGGCGATATCAATCAAAGCTTTAGAAACTTCTGCATCATCGATGAAATCCAGCCAGCCAAATCTGACTTTCTTGATGCCAAGTTCTTTCTCTTCTTTTCTATTAATCAAAACAGCAATTCTACCAACGATTTTATCATTTTTATAAGCTAAAAACTGCTTTGCTTCAGAATAATTTAGCGCAGGATTTTCTTCCTTTTTCCAGATATTTTTTTCTTCATTAATCAATGGCGGAACGTAATTCGGGTTGTTTTTGTACAGTTCCATCGGGAATTTGATGAAATCCATTTCGTCTTTTTCCGTAACTACTTGCTTTATATTGATATTTCCCATATTCTTGTTTATAGATTAGACAAAGATAGTTTTTAAGGAAAAAAAAGCAAGGCTTTGGTACGATTTTTACATCAAAAGATGTAATTTATTTTAATGTAAATTGAAAATATAATGACTGGTTACTATTTAATTATTGGGATTTCTATGCTGCTGAGTTGGATTGTTTCATCAAGATTGAAATCCAAATTCGAGCATTATTCCAAAGTTCATCTCAGAAATGGACTTTCCGGAAAAGAAATCGCCGAAAAGATGCTGAGAGATAATGGGATTAATGATGTTCAGGTCGTTTCCGTTCCAGGACAATTGACCGACCATTACAATCCAGAAACCAAAACTGTCAATCTTTCCGAAGCGGTTTATATGCAGAGAAATGCCGCTGCTGCTGCGGTTGCGGCTCACGAATGTGGTCACGCTGTTCAACACGCTGTTGGCTATTCTATGTTGCAATTGCGGTCCAAAATGGTTCCGATTGTGAACATCAGTTCAAATCTATTACAGTTTGTTTTGATTGCTGGTATTGCAATTATGGCTGGTACAAGAAGTATTGATAATCCGAATGGGAATACGACCGTTTTGGCAATTGGTGTGATTTTGTTTGCTATTACAACGCTATTTGCGTTCATCACTTTGCCGGTGGAATATGATGCTAGCAATCGCGCTTTGAAATGGCTGGAAACTACAGGAACTGTTTCTCGTGAGGAATATGCCGGCGCGGAAGATTCTTTGAAATGGGCAGCTAGAACTTATGTTGTTGCGGCTTTAGGTTCATTAGCACAACTGCTTTATTTTGCATCGATGTTGCTGGGAAGTAGAAGATAAAAGTTATGAAATATTAAATTCCAAAAGCATCTCGGACAACTCGTCTGAGATGCTTTCTTTTTTTGAGGTTTTGAAGTTGGCTACAATCGTGCAAATATCTTCCGCTTCGAACGTGATGATTTTCGCATCGTACTTATTGAGCAAGGTGAAAATGGTATTTTGTTGTGAGAATTTGAACTTCAATTCGATTTTAGACTCTAATTCTTTGGTGATGATTTTGACTTCTTCCAAAGTATATTTCGCAGATTCTTTGTAAGCTTTTACCAATCCGCCAACGCCCAATTTTGTTCCGCCGTAATATCTGATAACTACGACCAGAACATTCGTGATTTGATGTGCTAAAAGTTGATTGTAGATTGGCAGACCTGCACTTCCGGAAGGTTCACCATCGTCGTTCGCGCGGTAATTCTCACCATTGATTCCTAGCCGATAAGCATAACAATGGTGTGTGGCTTTCGGATGAATGCTTTGAAGATGATGGAGTCTGGATTTGACTTCAGATTCACAATCGACAGGATAAGCAAAACCGATGAATTTGCTTCCTTTTTCCTTCATCAGAACGTCCTCGATTGCTTTGTCTATGGTTTGGAATTCAAACATTTTTCAAAAATAGAAATTCTATCATAAAAAATTCAAATATCAAGTCGGAAAAGCTGAATTGATCGTCTATACTTCACATTTACAATTGATTAATTACAAGAGTCCTAAAATTTAATAAAATAAAAATTCCAACTATTAATTTTTATGTAATTTTGCATATTAAAATTTATTAATATCAATGCCTAATACACTGATCATTGGCTCCGGATGTTACATTCCGGAAAACATAATAGAAGGTTCACATTTCAAGGATTCTGTTTTCTATGATGATAATAATCAACTGATTGAGAAACCGACGGACGAGATCATTCAGAAGTTTGTGGACATCACAGAGATCGAAAGAAGAAGATATTTGAATCCTGAGGATTTCAATTCGGACCTTGGTCTCAGAGCTTCATTAGAAGCGATCGAGGATGCTGGCATTGATAAAGAGGAAATCGATTATATCATCTACGCGACCAATTTTGGAGAAGTAGATGTGGATGGAATTCCTAATTTTATGCCTTCGTTATCAGCTAGATTGAAGAACAAATTGGATATCAAGAACAGATCTTGTGTCAATTATGATATGATCTTCGGTTGTCCAGGATGGGTAGAGTCTTTGATCCTTGCAGATACATTGATCAAAGCTAAAAAGGCAAAAACGATTCTTGTTGTCGGCGGCGAAACATTGAGCCGGGTAACGGACGAATTCGACAGAAATAAAATGATCTTCGCAGATGGCGCTGGTGCGGTTGTAGTGACGGCGACAGAAGATACTACCGTGGGTGTTTTGGCGGACAGTACGCTTTGTGACAATGGTGAGGAACTCAATTATCTTGCAAATGGACCAAGTCTGAATCTTGAATCGAAAGAAGCAAGACAATATATCCAAATGAAAGGCCGTAAGATCTACGAATATGCCTTGAAAAACGTTCCAGATGCGATCAAGAAAACGATTGAAAAAGCAAACCTTGATATTTCGGACATTACAAAAATATTGATCCATCAAGCCAATGCAAAAATGGATTATGCGATGATCGGCAGACTTTTCAAGTTGTATGGACAAAAGGATTATGACCACGCGATCTCTCCGATGACGATCCAGGAATTTGGGAATTCGTCTGTGGCAACGGTTCCGACTTTGTTCGACCTGATCAGAAAAGGAAAAATGGAAGGGCAGGAATTCATTCCAGGTTCTCACATTCTTTTCACGTCCGTTGGAGCAGGAATGAACATCAATTGTGTGATCTACAAATTCCCAGAAGGGAAACTTTAAAGTAAAATCGAAACTTAAACGTTTATAATTATAAAAGGAATAAATTTTTATTCCTTTTTGTTTTTTTCAAAATATGAGTATGCAAAAGAATATTTTATTTCTTCTCGGTATTTTTCTGGTGCTGGAAGTTTATGTTTATCAGGCCTTTAAAACCGTATATTCCAATCAGAATGCAAAATTCATCTATTGGATCCCGACTGTTCTGATCTATGGATTTTTACTGTATTCCGTTTTCACTTTCAACAGAGCTTCGCACGAATATCTGAGGTTTCAGATCGTCTTTTCAACTATTTTGATCTTTGTTTTGCCAAAGATTCTGGTTGCCTTATTTCTTTTGGTGGAAGATATTTTCCGGTTGTTCAATTTTGGATACCATTATGTGGCGACAGAAAACCACGATTATCCATCCAGGAGAAAGTTCGTGAGTTTGGTTGGTTTAGGTTCTGCCGCCGTTATTGCAGGACTGGTGTTGGATGGCATTGTCTTCGGGAAATACCGTCACAGAGCGAGAGTTGTCAGATTGAAACTTAAAAATTTACCTGCAGCTTTCAAAGGTTACAAGATCGTCCAAATCTCAGATGTTCACAGTGGAAGTTTCCAAAATCCAAAGCATTTGCAACACGCCATTGATCTGATCAATAAGCAAGATGCTGATCTGATTCTATTTACAGGCGATATGGTCAATAATTATGCAGATGAGTTCGTGCCTTTCATAGATTTGTTTTCACAGATCAAGAGCAGAGATGGGAAATTTGCAGTCCTTGGAAATCACGATTATGGTGACTATGGCGACTTTAAAACCAAAGAAGAAAAAGCTCTAAACATTCCTCAATTGATTGAATATGAGAAACAAGCAGGCTTCGAAATGCTTCGTAATGAACATCGGGTCATTGAGAAAAACGGCGAAAAACTATACATTCTTGGTGTAGAGAATTGGGGGATTGCGCCATTTCCACAATTTGGAGATCTGGACAAGGCGACTCAAAATGTGCCTGCAGACGCTGCGAAGATCCTAATGTCACACGATCCTTCACATTTCGATGCGATTGTCAAAAACCATCCTAAAAATGTTCAACTGACGATATCTGGACACACGCACGGCATGCAGTTCGGAATCGACCTCAAAAACTTCAAATGGTCGCCCGTAAAGTACAAGTATCCTAAGTGGGCGGACCTGTACGAAAGCGAAGGGAAATACCTCTATGTCAACCGTGGTTTCGGGGTGATTGGTTATCCTGGTAGAGTAGGTGTTTTACCAGAGATCACTGTGTTTGAGCTGAGTTAAGTAATTTGATGTTTTAATAAAAATAAAGCCTGTTTATCAAAAAAATGATAACAGGCTTTTATATGTCGTTTCTATACGGTCGCTATACCGTTCCTATAAGCGGATCTCACTTTATCAAGATTATGATTAATTAAATAAAATGAAATTTTGTTTGAGTAATTAAAAATCAACAGACTTTGAATTATAGTTGTTTTCAAGCTGATTCTATAAAATGTTTGCCACTCTATGCAAGAATTGTGTGAGCTTTAAAACAAATAATCCTTCATCCTGGAAACGGCAATTTCGTGTTCATCCATAAACTGAAAGAGTTCTTCCAATCGGTCTTCAAAACTTCTACTTAGGTTGATCTTTTTATAAAATGGCAGGACAAACGGCAACTTGTCTTTGCTGAAAAGTTGCCAGGCGTTTGCATAAATCATTACATATTCATTCGATTTCAGGCTTTCCAAAAGCATGCTTTCATAATACTTCATCGGCGTTACCTGGAGTACATAATCGTTGAATGGAAGTTGCGAATAAGGCGACTGACTTTCCGGAACAATCGTTAAATCATTTTCTGTGTAGATTTCAGTTTTTGCAGTCAACTTTCGCCAAAGAAAATCAATCTTGGAATCTTCAATATTCGAGACGTAAATGAAGTCCATTTTCTTGATCTCGGAGTAGGGAAGACGATGTGATTTTTGTCTTAAACCTTTGATGGGTTTATCTAAAATTTGCTCCAGATCTTGTTTGGTTTTGGTTACCATTTCGGTGTCGGAATTGACATTGTAAAGTCCAACTTCGTGACCTGAAAGTGAAAGGCTTTTTAACAATTTTTGAAGTTGCTGAGCAATGGAAACTTCAACAAAAAAAGTAGCTTTGTACTCGTGCAACTCCAACAACAATAAGATGATTCTCGTATTTTCTTCGATAGACGATATCAATTCATTCTCAGAAATTTTCTTAGTAAATTCTCTGCATTTTTCCGAAATCGCTATGTTAAATGTAAGTAAAATCACTTAAAGTAAATTTTTAATTTTATTTATAATTACTTAAAAATCAATTGTTAAAATCATATTAACTTAAATTGATAATTTAAATTTTATGATTTGCCTAATTTCTTCTTTAAATTATTTATCATATCTATCGACATGGATGAAATATCGAATTTGTAATCCAATCCCCAGTCCTGTTTTGCAGCAGAATCATCAATGCTTGCCGGCCAAGAATCGGCAATCGCCTGACGGAAATCTGGCTCATATTTTATTTCAAAATCTGGAATGGTTTTTTTGATTTCAGCAGCTAATTCTGAGGGTGTAAATCTCATACCGCCGAGGTTGTAAGAGTAACGGATTTTAACCTGTTCTTTTGGCGCGGTCATCAGCTTGATTGTTGCATCGATCGCGTCGTCCATATACAGCATCGGCATCGC
Source organism: Chryseobacterium sp. KACC 21268 (assembly GCA_028736075.1). Classification (NCBI taxonomy): domain Bacteria; kingdom Pseudomonadati; phylum Bacteroidota; class Flavobacteriia; order Flavobacteriales; family Weeksellaceae; genus Chryseobacterium; species Chryseobacterium sp. KACC 21268. The sequence goes on along the minus strand of CP117875.1, from coordinate 3,677,493 downwards.
TGTATCTTCTTTGATGAAACTTGTATATTTTGCATTTTCTACCGCTTCATAGAAGATCTCTACGGCGTAATCTGTAGTGCCTCCTCCGGCTGGCGCTTTCCAAGAAATAAGACCAGGATAGCGAATACTTCTGATGTCAACACCGTACTTTTCGAAGTAATATTCGCACCATTTTTCTCCAGCCATTTTTGAGATGCCGTACACTGTTGTTGGATTCAATACCACTTCCTGTCCTACATTTTCCTTTGGGATTCCTTTGCCAAATACGGCGATGGAACTAGGCCAGAATATCTTTTTGAGTCTTCCTTCCTTTGCCAACTCGCAAAGATGGATCAATGGGTCAAGGTTCAGTTTCCAGGCGAACAATGGTTGTTTTTCTGATGTTCCGGACAGTAAAGACGCCAAGTGATAAACCGTCGTGATGTTGTGTTCTTTAATCACTTCAGTAACAGCTTGGAAATTAGTGACATCTAATCTTTCGTAGTAGCCAGCTTCTGTAATGCCTTCTTTCCATTTTTCAAGTCCGGACGCGATCACGTTTTCTTTGCCGTACATTTCACATAGTCTTACTGTGAGTTCTGTTCCGATCTGTCCTAATGCGCCCGTAATGAGGATTTTTTCTTGTGGTGTTTCCATTTTTTACTTTTATTGATTCGCAAATCTAATTAATTTAAATATTTGAGTACAATTTTTCAACTGTAAAAGATTTCTGTTGTTTAAGTTGACAAAATAAAATAGTTGAAATACTTTGTGAGATTGTGGTATTAGTTTAATTTTATGTTCACAAAGACTTACAATTTCAGTTCCAAAATCTCAAATCCTATGAAAACGAATTCCATAATAAATACCGACGAACTTTATCAAATTTCTAATCATCCAAATCTAAAAATATTTGATGTTCGAACTGGCCAAAATGCTAAAGATGAGTATCAGAAAAAGCATTTGAAGAATGCCGTATTTGTAGATTTGAATACGGATCTGGCAGAAATTGATAATCCAAAAAATGGTGGTCGACATCCACTGCCGGCGTTTTCAAATTTCATCAAGACCTTAGGAAAATTGGGAATTGACAAGGATTCTGAAGTTGTCATCTATGATGATAAGAATGGCGCGAATGCTGGCGCAAGATTTTGGTGGATGTTGAAAGCGATTGGTCACAAGAATGCACGCGTTCTGAATGGCGGTTTGCAATTTGCAGAAAATCAAAATTATCCTGTAAGTTCTGGCGATGACAGTTATCCTGAAACCGAATATATTTCTGAATTCAAAGACTGGCAATTGCCTCTATTTTGGATTGATGATGTGAAGGTGGCAACAGAAAATCCTGAATTTCTGATTGTAGATGTCCGTGAATCCCAGCGTTACCAAGGAATCACCGAACCAATCGACTTGATTGCAGGACATATTCCCAACGCGGAGAATTTCCCATTCTCTGATAACTTGGATGAAAATGGCCTATTCAAATCACCTGAAATCCTACACGAAAAATACACAGAGTTCTTTAAGAATAGAAATTCTGACAAAATCATTTTCCATTGTGGCAGCGGCGTGACGGCTTGTCATTCACTTTTGGCTTTGGATCACGCTGGTTTCGAAATTCCGAATCTGTATGTTGGAAGCTGGAGCGAGTGGAGCAGGAATTGAGCTGGAGAGTTTGAGAGTGGGTGGGTTTGAGAGTTTGAGCCTGTGGGATTTGAATTTTGGAATATCCTAATTTACAATTTCATCTATAAAACTTCTGTAATACTCATTCGCTCCAACTATATTACTTTAAAACTCTCAAACTCTCAAACTCCCGGACACTCCCACTTAAAAACTCGCTCTGATCTGCATACTTCCAATGTGAATCGTTCTTTCGCCGGAGTTTCTGCCTTCGTAATTAACATTCAGTTGGATGAAGGAGTTGATGGCTTGCTGGATGAATAGTGACCAAACCTGGTTTTTTCCGACTTTCAAACCTTCCAACATTTGATTTCCGACGATGCTGTAATTGTTCCCAGTGAAATCATTATTAATGAAAGAAAAATTAGCGCGAACTGAAGTTTTCACCTTTTCCCACTGTAGTGTTCCGGAGATCTCGTACGTCTTTAGTAGTTCCACACCGTCGGTTCTTTTCTTTTGGCGAAGGGCGCCGAAGAGTTCTGTCTGTAAACTTTCGGACAGTTTGTAAGTCGCTTTTGGTTTGGTTTCCCAGTTTTGAAGAAGATAATTTCGCGAATCGTAAACCTGTGAACTATTCGTCACATTTTGAATAGAATTTTCCCAATCCGTACGGAAAGATTTGGTGAAGGAGTAGCCAACATTCAAGAGGTGAGATTTCTGGCCGTGCGCTTCATTGCTGAAATTGGCGTTGACCAAATTATCATTGTCTGTATATCGATAACTCCCGTTCCATCCCGATTTGTCATTAGAATTAAATATGGCCGATGCTAAGATATTTTGCGTTCTCAGCAACTGGTCACTTTCTTTTTTGAATGGATTCCATACCAAAACCTGGTCGTTTTTGAGATAGGAATTCTGTGAAAGCAATGAGAGGTTGAAGTTCCAACGTTTTAAAAATTCGTTTTTAGAGCTTATGATGACTGAGGGATTGACGAATAAGGCCAACTGAAGCTTGTTTTTGTTCGATGCCAAGTAATTCACACTATTTGTATAAACCCTGATGTATTGGGCCAGATCGGCGTATTCTGCCGCCTCGAACTCATCTAATTGCTGTATGCCATCATTGTTGTAATCGGTCCATTTGTAAACACCTTGTCCGTCTGTCACCTTGATGTATTGGAATTCACGCTGTGCTTCCTGACCATTTCCGAGTTCGTAGAAGAATTGCAGGCGCATCCCATTGTTGAAGAGCTGCTGATTATAAAGAATATTTCCAACTACAAAATCCTGATTCTGATCATTAGCCAGACTCTGATTTTCGTAAAAAAACTTTCTGTAATGAACCAATGTGGATAGCTGTGTTTTCTCGGTTTTAATAATTTGGCTTTCTGCCATAATCCCGAGAATATTGTTCATCTTCTGCAATCTATTGTCTTGCACGGAGTCGTTGCTACGGAAATAAAGTTTTGTCAACAATTTGGTTCTTGCAGAGTCGGCTATCTTTTTCTGAATGAAAAGTTCTTTCCAGCTAAAACTAGTGACATCCAGGTTTTGAGTTAAGTTGTATTTTTTCTCATTGTGCTCCATAGAACCTCCCAGCATCCAGCTTCCTTTTTTGCCCGCCAATTCAGTAGAAACTGCACCACGGATGAAGTTGGTATTGATGTCAGTCGATTTGGTATCAAGATAAGAGATGGCCGCAAGATTGTTGAATTTCCCGATCTTCCAAACCGCATCTATATCATTCTTGATGCCTTTGTAATTATCTTTTTCTTCGAGGTAATTCAGTTTGTAATTGATCTTAGAAGTTTTATTAAAGTCATTAAGGAAAGAAAAAATAAATCTGTTTTGAGTGATCTGATTGAACTCATTGGTCAAATTGAAATCTCGCCAAAAATCAACACTGTTAATACGATCTAAGATGTGGAAATTTTTCTGAATGACCTGATATTCCAGCATTGGTATTCCAGTCCAGGTATTTTTTCTGAAAGTCTTGTTGGCATAGATTCTTGCGGCGTAACCAATGTTCTGATCATTGTCTTTGGAAGAAAATGCGTTGAGATCATAATTACTCAAAGAGACATCTGTCCCGATTACGCCTTCATTCAAAGCATATTCCACGTTAGCAGAATAAACTTGAGACTTTTCCGGAGCCGGTAATTTCCTCACTGCGAGATAATCTCCCAGTCCTGTTCCCACATACTGGAAAACACGGCCATTGTTGGTAGTTTGCTGTAGTTGGTAATCACCTTTTCCGCTTCCGAAGTAAGTAAACGAAACTTGGTAAAGTGTCTGTGTCTGATCTGTAGAGAACTCGTAATAGAAAGTATTACCGGAGAAAACTCTTCTGTAAAGAATCTTATTGACGTCGTACTCTGTTTCTACGCCGGACTGAGAGTACATTTGATTCGGATCGTTTCCTGCATTTACCAATTGAAGCTTATCCTCATCGCTCAGGTTGAGGGCAAGGGGGGCATTTTTGTTATCATTTTCTGCAAACCAACTGAAGCCTGCCTTGAGTCTTTCCCGTTGATGTTTGATGTTTCCAGTGACCAGGAATCTGGTGTAATTTCTATTCGTATAATTATAGGAAACGTTGATGAAGTTCTGCTTGTAGATCGGTCGGAAACTCGTAAAGGTGATTTCGCCCGTATTATAATTAATGATGTAATCCTGATTTTCTCCTCTTTTCATTAAGATTCCATCAATGAAAACCTGTTCCGATCCAGAGATGATCGTGATAAACAGTTCTCCGTTTTTCCCCGTCAGTCTGTAAGGCCCTTGATTGCCTTCGATTCCCTGAAAACGCATCCTGAAAAATTCACTTCTGGCAACGCCACCGGAAACATCCACCGATGTTTTGTTACCATTCTTTTCCCAAGCGGTGAGAAACTGCAAGCCCATACTTCTTCTCTGGTAGCGCCCAAAATAAGTGGTTTCATCATTCAGATCCAGATGTCCGGCTCGTATGATGCTGTGATTTTTGATATTGAGCTGAAGATAGATTTTATCAAATTCCTGCAAAGTCTGCGTGTAGCCATCCGCTTGTACGGGAAGATTGTGATCCGAAATCGAAGCTAAGATGGAAACGTCTTGACTCAGCTTTCCGGAAATCTGCATATCCATTGAACTCTGAACAGAAGATCCCTGGTTATTTCCAAAAGTAATTCCTCTGATGATAGAACCTTTGGAATTGAGCTCTCCGAGGATTCTTTTCTTGTCATTTTTTACCAGTACTTCTTCATCATAAATGATCTTATTTTGCTTTTTAACGAAGTCGAGCGTGTCTTTGGTGAAAAAATCCTGGTTAATCCGGGAGATGAAGATGCTGTCTTTTTTAAGGGAATCTTGTGGGATATTGGGGTTTTTCCAACTGAAAATCTGTGCGTTAAAGGGATTTAACGCAAAAAAAATCAATGTTAACAGAAAAATTTTGTTTATCTTAGGCACCCTTTTATTATGATAAGCAAATGTAGTTATAATAGGCTTTGAAACGAATTAACAATTATTTAAAACGGGAAAGGGGTTGTTAAAATTGTAGTTAAAGATAATATTTTATATTTGCGACAGATAAAACGAAACAACAAAAACAATAACAATTTTAAATTTTATATTATGAAAAAATTCTATTCTTTGTTAGCAGCAGTAGCTGTGACAGCAACAGTAACTGCACAAACAACGGTAGTTTCTACTATTACAGGAATCAACAGTGCAGGTGTAGTTGCAACAACAAATAATCCTGCCGATACGAACCTTACATTTAAAGCTGATGCTGGTGCTTCCACTGCAAATGCTCCAGCTTATTTTCCTGTTTCTGGTAGTACACCAGCACACTTGAGATTGTACTCTGTAAGAGGGACAGGAGAAGGTAATACTTTTACAGTAACACCTGCTACAGGTTATATCATTACTTCTGTGACTTTTACAGTTCTTACAGATAAGCCAACTGTTACTTATAACGTTGCTGGAGGAACTACACAGACTGCAACTTTAGCTGATGCAACTTACACGTTGACCAATGCAGCTGAAGCGACTGGCGCTGTGACTTTTAAAAATGCTCATACAGGAGGTTCTAATAACTTACAATTGCGTATCCCTACAATTACGGTTACTTACAAAGCTGCTCCAACTATGGCAGTAGGTGATGCTACAAAAGGAAAAGCTAACTTGGTGAAGAACACTATCGTTTCTAACGAATTGATCTTCGGAGCTTCTGCAAAAGTATCAGTTTACAATACTGCTGGTCAAATCGTGAAAACTGCTGAGGTTTCTGAAAACTCCAGATTAGATGTCTCTGCTTTGCCGAAAGGAACTTATGTGGTGACTGGTGCTGTAAACGCACAAGCTGTTTCTCAAAAAATTATTAAAAAATAATAATAAAAAATGTTAAAAAAATGCTCCCTGTAATTGGGAGCGTTTTTTTCCTTATTTTTGTAACCTAATTTTTAAACTTCAATAAAATGAAAAAAATCTTTACAATTTTAGCTGTTTCAGCTTTAGCTTTTACTGCACAAGCTCAAACAACTTTTAGCTACGTTTGGAACAACCAAGGCTTCACAAATGCTCAAGAAATTACAACTGGTACTATCGTTGCAGGTAAATTAACTTACAGCGTATTGCAAAACGGTTCTGCTACTAGTCCTAAATTTTATACTGCAGGTGGAGGAGCATTGAGAATGTATTCAAGCACTGCTGATGGAAATGGTAACTCTATTGCTCTTATTGCTGCAACAGGTACTAAAATTAATTCTGTGAAAATCAAAACTTCTGGACTAGTTGGAGGTGATAATTATGCTCCTACAAGCGCAGTAGTAACTGTGGATGGTGTAGTTGTTCCAACTGTTTATGATCCTGCAGATGCTACCAATGCTACTTATTTGGTTGCTGCTGCAACTCCGGCTTCAAACATTACACTTAAAAATGGCCAAACTGGAGCTACAACTGCGCAAATCAGAATTCTTTCTTTAGATGTAACTTATTCTGATAACCTAGCAGTTGCTGATTTTACAAAAGCTAACTCTACTTTGGTTAAAAATACTTCAGTAGGTGAGTCTATTGCTTTCGCTAAGACTGCAGATATCCAAATCATCAACGCTGCTGGACAGGTTGTAAAAGCTGCTAAAGTAACAGAAGGTTCTACATTGAACGTTTCTTCTCTTGCAAAAGGTGTTTACATCGTAACTGGTACAGTAAACGGTACTAAAGTATCTCAAAAAGTTATTAAAAACTAATTTAAGTTTTTCTTAAAAAATAGAAGGCTTCCTTATTTAGGAAGCCTTTCTTATTTTGAAATTTTGTAGAGCACTAAAAGACACCACGTCTTAGGTTGTTGATAAGAGCACCCAAATTAAGCACCAATGTATATCGAATTCTATAGCCATAATCTTTAAACGAAGGTTCGAAGCCTAAGCTAGATGCAACCGGGAAATAGACTTCTAAGAAATCAGGAACTACCTTTACCTTAATGCCTGAATCCCAAATGAACTTTGCAGCGTGATTTTTATTTTTGTAAACGCCAGCGTCTGCATAGAGATTGAACCATTTCCATAAGTGAGAATCCACATTGACACTTGTGATAAATTGGTTCACAGATGTGTTGAACATGGATTTAAAACCACCTTCCGCCAAGATAAACTGCTGAGAAAGAATCCCGGATGTGGCACTTTGTCCCAATAATCCATATGAAAAAGAATAGTTTGAAACCCGTGAAATTCCATAGTCGAAGAGATTGTTCTTGGTTTCATTCTTTACAAAATATCCGGCAAACCATCTGAAACTGATCTTCTTATTCTTTGCAAATTCCCAACGGTAAAAGGCCTCTGCGGATATCTTTTGGAAATCCTCCATCCATTGGATATTGGTTCCGATATATTTCTCGTGGATCATTTGATTGTCGGAGTATGCATAGCCCAAATTCCAAAGGTTGTACTTCGCATATTCGTTATTCAAAATCCTAAGAGGAGAGAGTTCACGTTCGTAATAATTGTATGAGAAAAACAAACTTCTGCCGATTGCACTTCTCGGATTTTTATTGAAATTTAAAGATGTTGACGCTCCAAATTTCTTATAAGCCAAATCATTGTCATAATGAAAATACGATCCCGAAACCCCAAAATTCCAACTTCTAAAGAAACTGTCAGGAGGCAAAATAGAGTAGCCAACGCCAGCCGAACCTGTCAGTTTTCCTGTTCCAGAACTATAATATGGCGTCACCGAGTAATCAAATTTCTGATCAAAAATTCCTTGGTTTTTAAAATTCATACCGAATAGAACCTTATCATAAGCATTGAAAGTTAATCTCGGTGTGATGAAGATCTCATTATATTCCGGATTCTGAATGTCTTTGATCAACTTGAATCTGATCTTTTTCATATTCGAAAAAATCCCTTTTGTGTAAAGATAATTGTCTCTGAAATTGGTTTCAGGAAAGATGTAATCGTCGTTCAGAATAATTTTGTTGGTCTGATTTTCCGGGACTGAAATTGTATCATTTTTCAACTCATTTCCATCTTTCCAAAATATTGTCTTTTCGCCAGATTTTTTTTCTGTTTCTATTTTTAAAGGAATGATATCGGTCGTATTTTTATGAATGTTGACCACATAATTGTCTTCCTTTTCCTTGAAATTTTTGAGATTAAAATCAATTCTGTGTTTTTCTCTCATCATTTTTTTTAGAAATGCAGATTTTCCCTGAGACTCAGTTTCAAGACTTTTTAAGAAAGTATCACCTGCAACCTTTCTTTGGTAGTTGTCGGAAAAATATTGTTTCAGAAAATTGTCAAAAGTTTCATTTCCTTGATATTCCGAAATATAATTTAGCAAACTTCCCGTCTCAAACTGGCTGATGGCCGTCGTATTGAAGTTGCTCAATTTGTCAAACGGCGTGGTGATCTTTTGATCGAGATTCTGAGTGTAGATGTAGTGATACGCCAAGCCATAACGCTCGTTCAATTTCAACTTTGAAGCGTGAAATATTTTCAATGGTTTGATTCCGAAGATGTTGGCGTTGTCTGCGAGATTTCCAATAAGTTTATGATTTGGATAATTTTGTTTAAGATATTGGATTTCGAGATACGACTTCAAACCGTTTTTCAACCAATGGTCTTTAGTTTTATTACTGATGAAGTATTCGTCCATCACCTTCTTTGAAATGGTGCTGAAGTAATCCAGGTCCGTCTTCTCATAATCCGTAAACATCTGGAATTTGAATTTCCAAAACTTGATGTCATCGATCCCGATAAATTCTTCCTTCTTCATAAATTTATCAGTAATGAATAGCTTTTCGGGAAGATTTCCGGTCTTTGTTTTGATGAATTTCAAATGATTGGTCAGTACGGAACCTAAGATCTGGCGTTGATATTCATTGGTTTGATATCCCAGGTTCACTTTTACATTTTGCCCATCAACATTGAGTGAAAACTCAGGATAGATTTCTTTCGAGATTTGAAACTCCGGATCATTGATGGATTTCCCTTCAAACTCAAGCTCGTTGTTTTGAATTAGATTAGAATAGATTTTCAAATATTTGGGAATTTCAAAATTAACTTTCCAAAATGAACCAGCGTTGGCGGTTTCTTCCGTGTCACGATAGAAAGAATTGCTCTGATTTTCATCTTCGAAAGTCTCTGGTACGAGGAAAAAATATTTAAGCAAAATATGATTCACATTGAGTCCATAACCCGTAAAACGTGCGTCTGGAAGTGTGATCTCATACTTTAAATTAATAGTAACGCTCTCGCCAGGCTTCAAAGCTTCGGAAAGTGGAATGAAAATGTTCTCCTGTTTTGTGTTGAGTATTTCGGAAGTTGTATTTTTTAAAGAATATTGCAGACTTTCCAATTTTCCCAATTGTTCGTATTTTGCAAAATAAAGATCATTCTTCCTGTCTTCGATTTTCCTTTTAAGTAGAGGTGTTTTCCGTTTCTGATAAGCCGAAACCCAATTCAGAAGTTTGATTTTGTAAATGGATTTCTGATGCGGATTATGATACACCAAAGTCTGCTCCACAGAGATCGATTTCTGGTCGTCATTCAGTTTCACATTCAACCGAATGCTGTCTTGCTGAGCAATCGCCAAGAAATTAAAGGAAAACGAAACCAGAACACAAAAAAGACGCTTCATTAGGAACAATCAGTACTTATCAAAACTAATGATTTTTTTTGATGAATGATGATAGATGGTTGTTAAAGTTTTATGTTAATGGAAATGCGTCACTCTGAGGTTCTGCAAGACCTTCACAGACTGACAGAAATTAAAAACCCTTTCAGAGTTCAAAACACTGAAAGGGTTATAATAAGAATATTTATATTTTTTTTTACAAAGTTTCCAAATACGCCTTCCAGCCTTCGTTTTTATAACGCAAAGCTTCCTGTTCTGGTTCTTCGGATTTGTAAATGCCACGTCCAACGATGATGAAATCGGTTCCGTAATTTTTAATCACGTGGTCCGGCGAATTATACTGTTGACCTTTGTCGTCGCCAGTTTCACCAAGATTGACGCCAGGCGTAAACAATAAAAGTTGGTCAGATATTTCGTTTTGGGCAACGCAACCGATGATGCTTGGATGAGTTTCAATTACTTTCAAAGCTTCTTCGCGGTAATGAGAATCTGTCAAAGTTCCTTTGGAAGACATTCCTAAGATTGCTACGACGCCAACATTCATAAAGCAATCCAAACTTTTACTTCCACCGATAACGTGAGAAGTTACGAGATCTGCCCAATTGGAGATTTTGTAAGTTCCATAAGAAAATTGAAGTTCCTGCGTGTTGCCGATGTCAGCAAATTTCCGGTCTTCCATCAATAGAAAGTTATGTTTCGTTGCCAGATCCTTCAATGGAAGAATGGTTTCGTCGGCATCAAAATCATTCAGAATATCGATGTGCGTTTTCAAAGCCACAATGTGAGGACCAACAAAATCTGCAAAGTTCAATAATTCTTTTGTAGTAATGAAATCTGCAGAGGCAATGAGGTTTGACCTTTTTTCAATCGCAATTTCGAGGATTTTCTTGGCGAAAGAATGTTCGGCAACTTCCAATTTTTGCTCGTAAGACAATCGTTTTTTCTCTTCGAAAATAACCTGGTTTCCACTCACAAAATCCTGGATTCTCGCCACTTCATCTTCATCGATATAATTCACTTCTCTCAAGATTTGCACGACTTCAGAAATATTGAACAACGAATGAACTTTGTAACCTTTGGCTTCCAATTTTTCTTTTCCGCCTTGTTGTCTGTCCAAAACTACAACGATGTCGGAAACTTTGATGCCTTCATTTTCTACTTCATCAATCGTTTCAACCAAAGATTTTCCGGAAGTAATTACATCTTCTACCAATAAGCAGTTCTGTCCTTTCTCATAAATGCCTTCAATTAGTTTTTTGGTGCCGTAAGCTTTGGCTTCTTTTCTTTTGATGATCAATGGAATAAAACTTTCCAAAGACATTGCTGTCGCCATTGGAAGTGCCGCGTAAGGAACACCACAGATGATATCAAAATTATCCAACGGAAGCATTTCCAAAAGATAATTAGCTAATTTTTTTAGGATTTTTGGGTCAGATGCGAGCGGACGAAGATCCACGTAAAACGGACTTTCAATCCCGCTTTTTAGTGTGAAACGCCCAAATTTGATGATCCCAAGTTTGTAACACTCGAGGAAGAATTCTTTTTTACTTTCCATTTACTTTTCTTAGATTTCTACAAATTTAAGGCTATTTTTTTTTAACCACAAAGACACAAAAGAATTCGCGATGGTCACAAATGGCGGAAATTAATTCTTGCAGATTTTTATAGATTTTGCAGATGAAAAATTAAGGATAATGTAAATCTGCTCAGTTTGCTTAATCTGCGAGAAAGATTATTTCAATTAAATTTCTTTCCACTTCGGATTCACAGCAAAAATCTTTTCATTGATTTTACAACTTTCAGAATGTGCACCTTTCAGAAAGCCAATACTCATCAGGAATTCTCCAACGATTTCTCCACCTGTGAACTTGAAAGTTTTCTTGAACAATTTTACCCATTCTTCCTTGGTTTTCGGATGGTGATGTTCCAGCCATTTTTCGAAAGAACCAAATTCCTTTTTCAGGTCCAAAATGGTTTTAGCATTTTCAATCGCAGCGTTTACTTTTAATTTATTTCGGATGATTCCAGGGTCGGACAACAATCTTTCGCGGTCTTTTTCCGTGTAAGCCGCAATTTTTTCGATACTGAAATTGCTGTAAGCTTTTCGGAAAGAATCTTCTTTTTTCAAAATCGTTTCCCAGCTCAATCCAGCTTGGTTAATTTCCATTATCAATCTTCCGAAAAGCTCATCATCATTATGGATGGGAAAACCGTAGTGGTTATCGTGGTAATTTTGGTGCAATGCTTTTCTTTCTTCCGGTTGCATTGTTTCTATGGCGGCGCAATATGACATTCTGTTGGATATTAGGTTTTAGTAATTAGATTTATTTGAATAGGTTTTCAGTTTTAGTAAGGAATTTATCCATTGCTACTTTGATATCGATGTCCATTCTGTCGGAAAGGTTGATGATCCACCAAATTGATTCAGCAAGTTTATGTTCCAATTCTTCATCAGAATTAGCTTTGGACCAAGTTTTCTCGTGAGACATTGTGTTTCTTCCAACCAATCCTGCATCGGACAAAAATCCCAAAGCATCCTGTTCTATTGTCCAGACTTTACCGTTTTGTTTGAGTTCCAAATCGTGGTATGATTTACGGATTTTGATTGACCGTTCTATGATTTCATTAAAATTATCATTTGTCATTTTTGTATTTATTTAAAACAAAAATACAAACAAAATTGATGGATTTAAGTTCCATTTTCCTAAAATCCTTATCTTCGTCCAAAGCTTTTTTAAAATGTACAAATCACTATTTTCTTCCTTTTTCCTTTTCTCTTTCGTCTTGTTCAATGCTCAGATCGAGGAGAAAAAACTCGACGAACTGATTCAAAACTCGCTTAAAACATTTGACGTTCCAGGAATGTCGGTTGGGATTGTGAAAGATGGAAAAGTGATTTATGCCAAAGGTTTCGGTGTTCGTTCGCTTAAAAATAATCACCCAATGGATGAGAATACGTTGGTCGGAATTGCTTCTAACAGCAAAGGTTTCACTTGCACCGCTTTGGCGATTCTGGCAGATGAAGGCAAGATCAACTGGGACGACAAAGTCAGCAAATATATTCCGGAGTTTCAAATGGCGGATCCTTACGTTTCTCAAAATGTGACCATCAAAGATCTGGTGACGCACAGAGCTGGATTAGGTTTAGGCCAAGGCGATCTGATGTTTTTCCCGGAAGGCGGAAGTTTGACCGTGAATGACATCGTCCATAATGTTCGATATTTGAAACCTGAAAATCCGTTCAGAACGACTTTGGATTACAACAATATTATGTTCATCGTTGCAGGCGAAGTGATTCACAGGGTTTCTGGTTTGCAATGGGCAGATTTCATCGAGCAAAAAATTCTGAAACCTGTCGGAATGACAGCGAGTTTCGGCTCTTACAACCGAGCAAAAAATTCCCAAAATATCATCGATGCACACGCGCCAGTAGATGGAAAAGCGATTGCGGTTCCACACGATTGGAACGAAACTGCGAACGCGGCAGGCGGAATTATGAGCAACATCAAAGATATGACGACCTGGGCAGATTTCCTTCTGAATGGTTTTGTGACTAAAGATGGAAAACGCTTGGTTTCTGAGAAAAATGTGCACGAACTTTGGTGCCTTCAGATTGCTGACAAAGTTGGAGCGACTTCGCCTTACGAGACGAAGTTTTATGGTTATGGATTGGGTTGGTTTCTGAGCGATGTGAAAGGTCATTTGCAAGTTCAGCACAGCGGTGGTTTGATTGGAATGGTAACACATTTTACCTTGATTCCGGATATGAAACTGGGAATTGTGGTTTTGACCAATCAACAATCTGGCGCTGCTTTTTCAACAATCACCAACTCTGTGAAAGATGCTTATTTGAAAGTTGAAAACCGTGATTGGCTGAAGCTTTATGGCGAGAGAAGCAAGAAAAATGACGAGCGTTTTGCAAAGCAGAAGAAAGAGATTTACGACAAAGCTTCGAAATTCAAATCTGAGTTGAAGGACGACCAATTCATCGGTTGGTACAAAGACGAATGGTTTGGGATTGTTGAGGTTTCCAAAGTTGGAAAAGGCTACAGAATTATTTCTAAATCTTCTCCAAGATTGAAAGGCGATTTGATTCCATATTCTGCCAATTCTTTTGTGGCGAAGTGGGATGATAGAAGCTATGATGCCGATTCTTTTTTCATTTTAAATTTTGATGAAAATGGAAAAGCGGTTTCTGCGAAAATGAAACCAATCTCTGATGTCACGGATTTTAGTTTTGATTTTGAGGATTTGGATTTGAAGAAGGTTAATTAAAGTTTATTCAATGAAAGTTATTTTTTAATAAATTAAAGAATGAGACATCATTTTGCAGATTTTTTAGATAAAGAAAATGATTATTGGACAATTGTTCCAAATGTTGAAAGATATTCTTATTCTTTAGATACAATTATTGATGATAATTCAAATGTGAAAATTGCGACATTAAATAAGAATGATAGAAATTGGAAGCAAGTTTTTGATTTTCCTAATATTGAAGAAATAACTTTAGATGAACCAAATAAAGAGCAAGTTGAATCTCTGAATAATCTTACTAATATTAAGCGATTAAGAATTTCTTTTTTGAGAATCACGGATATTGAATTTATTTCAAATCTTACAAATCTAGAAGAGTTAGTTTTGGAATATGTTTCAGGTTTTTCAGATTTATCTCCACTACGAAAACTTACAAAATTGAAGTCCCTGCATTTTGAAAACTTAAGAAAAGTATCGAATTTTGATGGTTTGAAGGGAATAAATAATTTAAAATATCTAAAAATTGATGGAACTTTAGATTGGAATCAACCAATTGAAAATTTTTCTTTCCTAGAAGGATTACCAAATTTAGAAGTCCTTGCTTTGGGTTTTATAATGAATAAAAGTGATTATCCTGCATTTTTACCAGCTTTGAATTTGTATAACTTAAAACAAATAAAAATTGGAATGGCAACATTTGACACTAAAGAATATGCTTTTCTAGAAACCGCATTTCCAAAAGTTAAATGTTTAAATTTTGGAAATACTTTATGGACGCCACTATATCAAATAAATGACGAATCCACCGAATTTATAGGGAAAGGAAAACGAAAATTAAATTTAGGTAATCCTAATTATGAAAATAAGATAGCTGAATTTTTAGACGAATACGAAAATTACAAAATGGAGGCACGCGAAATCCTTAAAAACTACTTTTCTTCATAATAATTTTAACATCGAACTTGATTTAATTTCTACTATTCAATGAAACAGCTACAACAATATAAAACTGAAATCTTCCAAAAAGGATTCACAATCATAAACGACGTTTTTTCTGAACAAGAAATCAATCAAATCATTAATGTCATTGATTCCATAGATATGTCAAAGGAAACTTTCAGGAAATCGGAAGACCTTTTTGCGATTAGACAATTCTTGAATGAAGTTCCTGAAAGTCATCGATTTATCTTTAATGATAACATTAGGAAAATCATTAATGAAATTTTTGGGACTGATTATTTCGTGGTGAAAAGTATCTATTTTGATAAACCTGAAAAATCCAATTGGTATGTTTCCTATCATCAGGATTTGACGATTTCGGTTGATAAGAAATTAGAATTAAATGGTTTTGGACCTTGGACGACGAAGCAAAATCAATTTGCTGTTCAGCCTCCAATTGATTATTTGAAAAATATTTTCACGATTAGAATCCATCTGGATGACACTAATGAGAATAATGGCGCGTTGAAAGTTGTTCCAAATTCCCACAGCAAAGAAATCTACCGGCCGGAAACTATCGACTGGAATGTGGAAACCGAAGAGATTTGCTCCGTCAACAAAGGCGGAATTATGATAATGAAACCATTGATTCTTCACGGCTCAAACAGAACCACCAACAATCAAAAACGCAGAGTCATCCACATCGAGTTTTCTAGTATGGAATTGCCTGAGGAAATCAATTGGTCGGAAAGATTGAACTAAAAAACGCCTAAACTTAATTGTTTAGGCGTTTGTATATTTATTTAAAATCGAAATTTAAATTTCTTTAAACTGCAAATTCTGCTCTTTGATCTGTTGCGCTTCCAACTCTTTATAATAGCCCGTTTCCAGTTTTTTATAAATTGATTCGAAAGCTTCGAGCGTTTCGTTGATTTCTGCATCTGTGTGAGAAGCTGTTGGAATCAATCTTAGCAAGATCATTCCTTTTGGAATCACAGGATAAGAAACAACTGATGTGAAAATGCCGTAATTTTCTCTAAGATCTCTCGCCAAAAGCATTGCTTCAACAGGATTTCCCTGGATGAAAACTGGCGTTACACAAGTGTTGGTATCTCCAAGATTGTATCCGATCTTCTTAAGTCCACCTTGAAGTTTTTCGACATTTTCCCAAAGTTTAGCTTTGATCTCTGGTCTTGATCTCAGAAGTTCCAATCTCTTCAAACCTCCGATTACCATTGGCATTGTCAAAGATTTTGCAAAGATCTGAGATCTAAGGTTGAATTTCAGATAACGGATGATCTCTTTGTTTCCTGCAAGGAACGCTCCGAAACCAGCCATAGATTTTGCGAAAGTAGAGAAATAAACATCGATCTCGTCTTGGCAACCTTGCTCTTCTCCAGCACCAGCGCCAGTTGCGCCAAGTGTCCCAAATCCGTGCGCATCATCCACCAAAATTCTGAAACCATATTTTTCTTTAAGTGCAATGATTTCTTTCAATTTCCCTTGCTGTCCTCTCATTCCGAAAACTCCTTCGGTAATTACAAGAATTCCGCCTCCAGTTTCTTCGGTCACTTTTTGAGCTCTTTGAAGGTTTTTTTCAAGACTAGCGATATCGTTGTGTCTGTAAGTGAAACGTTTTCCAGAGTGCAATCTTACACCATCCACGATACAGGCGTGAGAATCTACGTCATAAACGATCACGTCATTTCTGGAGACCAAAGCATCGATACAAGACACCATTCCCTGGTAACCAAAATTCAAAAGATATGCGGATTCTTTCTGAACAAATTCTGCCAATTCTCTTTCCAACTGCAAATGCTGATCGGTCTCGCCAGACATTGCTCTAGCGCCCATTGGATAAAACATCCCATACTCTGCAGCGGCTTTCGCATCGGCTTCAAGAACTTCTGGATGGTTGCAAAGTCCTAAATAATCATTGGCACTCCAGAAGATCACGTCTTTCCCTTGGAACTTCATTCTCGGCCCAATTGGACCTTCCAATCGTGGGAAAATATAATAGCCTTCTGCATAGTCTGCAAATTGTCCCAAAGGACCTGGATTCTGTTTTATTCTTTCAAAAATGTCCATTTTTCTAACTGATATTTTTTGATTTACTGAAAAAACCTTTTGTCTTTCCAAAAGGTTTATTAATATTTTGAATTGTTATTTGATAATTTCTGTTTTGAAGATCTCATCGTAATTGTGGAAACAATTATTGATAAAACCTTGCTCTTCCATCCATTTGTCGCTGTAAACTTTGGTGATGTAGCGTGAACCGTGATCTGGGAATATTAAGACAACCAAGTCATCACTTTTAAATTCGTGGGAATTGGCGTATTGGATCAAAGCTTGAGTGACTGCGCCGGTTGTGTAACCGCCCATTATTGCTTCCTTCAAAGCTATTTCGCGGGTTCTGTAAGCGGACATTTCGTCATTCACTCTGATGTATTCATCAATTTTATCGAAAAGAAGTGCGCCTGGGATCAAGTTTTTTCCAAGACCTTCGATTTGATAAGGGTGAATCTCTGTTTTATTGATCTTTCCTGTTTCGTGGTAAGTTTTCAGGATCGATCCGTCTGCATCTACGCCGATTACTTTGATATCAGGATTTTGTTCTTTCAAATATTTTGCAGTTCCAGAAAGTGTTCCTCCAGTACCTGTACAAGCAAAAACGTGGGTGATTTTTCCATCGGTTTGATTCCAAAGTTCAGGTCCGGTTGTCTGGTAGTGCGCATCAATATTCAATTCGTTGAAATATTGATTGATGTAAACCGAGTTAGGCGTTTCTCTTGCAATTCTTTTTGCAACTTCATAGTAAGACCTTGGGTCATCTGCCGGAACAGAAGCTGGGCAAACATAAACGGTTGCTCCCAAAGCTTTAAGATAGGCGATTTTTTCCGCTTTTGTTTTATCACTTACGGCAAGGATGCATTTGTAACCTTTTACGATACAAACCATCGCTATAGAAAATCCGGTGTTGCCGGACGTGGTTTCAACTATGACAGAGTCGGGTTTGATCAAACCTTTCTTTTCTGCATTTTCTATGATGTGAAGGGCAATTCTGTCTTTTGTAGAATGGCCTGGATTATAAGACTCCAACTTAGCGTATACTGTCGCAGGAATGTCCTTGGTAACGTGATTCAATTTGACCAACGGGGTGTTGCCAATCAAACCAAGAATATTATCGTATACATTCGTCATTTTATATCATTTTTTCTCTCAAAAACTGTCTGCAAAAATAAAAAAAAAATTGCAATGTTTTTTAGTTTTCACATACTAATATGGTATAAGTCTGATATATTGTAATTTAATCCGTGAAAAATCCTTATTTTATATTAAATTCTAAAGTTTAATTTTTGTTAAAAGCATCGATAACTAATTCAAAAATGTTAATTTCGCCGATATTTCTTGTTACAATATGAAGAACTGGGCTTTTAAACAATGGAACACCATTCTCGGATGGGTCGTTTTCGCAATTGCATTCATTACCTACTTATCAACCATCGAACCTAATTTCAGTTTTTGGGATTGTGGAGAATATATCTCTTCAGCCGTAAAATTGGAGGTAACCCACGCACCTGGAGCAGCTTTGTTTCAATTGGTGGGCGCCGTGGCAGCCTTGTTTGCTTTCGGTGACGGGCAAAATTATTCTTTGGTCATCAATGCGATGTCTGCGTTGTGCAGTGCATTCACCATTTTATTTTTGTTTTGGACGATCACACATCTTGTAAGAAGATTATTAAACAGAGAATTCGAAAACATCACAATTGCAGAAGAGATTGCAACATTGTTTGCCGGAGCCGTTGGTGCTTTGTGTTTTACATTTTCGGATTCATTTTGGTTTTCAGCCGTAGAAGGCGAAGTTTATGCAATGGCAAGTATGTTTATCGCATTAATTGTCTGGCTTATCACGAAGTGGGAAAACGAATATCTCGAAAAAGATAATGAGCGTTGGATCATCCTATTGTTCTTTATCATCGGTCTTTCTGTCGGTGTTCATATGATGTGTATGTTGGCTTTGCCAGCGGTTTGCTTGATCTATTATACAAGGAATTACAAGTTCACTTGGAAGTCATTTTTGATCGCCAATGCTGTGACTTTATTAATATTAATCATTGTTTTCAAAATCATTTTCCCAGTCATTATGACCTTGTTTGGGAAATCTGAAGTATTCTTTGTGAACGGTTTAGGATTGCCTTTCCATTCAGGGACTGTTTTTGCTTTTGTGATTTTGATCGTTCTTTGTTATCTGTTAATTACTTATACAAAAAAAACAGGGAAATCTCTCTACCAAACGATTGCATTGTCAGTCGTTTATATGATGATTGGGTTCTCTTGCTGGTTGGTCATTCCGATCCGTGCGATTGCAAATCCACCAATGAACCTGAATGATCCCGATAATGCTTTGGGAATGTTGGATTATTACAACCGTGAACAATACGGCGATTGGCCAACTTTGTACGGTCAAAATTACACTGCTTATTTGGATCCAAACGGAATTCAGAAAAATGAAGATGGAAGTTATAAAACCGTAAAAACCGGCGATACTTACGAGAAAGATCCTGTAACTGGACGTTACCGTTTGGTAGGCGAAAAATTCAATTATGTTTTCAGTCCGGAACACGTGAGTTTGTTTCCAAGAATGTTTAGCGAAGATAAATCTGTGATGCCAAATTACATCTCGATGTATGGTGCACCAGATTTTACTTTCAACTATGGTAACGAAGAAATTTCTGAAAGTCCGGAAGCTAAACAATTCTTTGACGAACTTCGTCAAAAATATGATAACGGAACCATTAAAATGGATGATTACCTGAAAGCTAAACAGTTCGGACTGATCAACGTTCAGCGTCCAACTTTGGCTCAGAATATCGATTATTTTATCACATTCCAAAATTATTTCTACTTCGTAAGATATTTGCTTTGGAACTATTCCGGAAGACAGAATGATGTGGAAGGTCACATGGAAAATACCAACGGAAACTTCATCACAGGAATTCCATTCATCGATAACAATCTGTGGGGCGATCAAGCTGAAATGCCTGCTAAATTCCAAAATGAAAGTACTGTTAAGTTCTTTATGTTACCTTTGATTTTAGGAATGATCGGGTTTTTCTTCCAGCTGAATAGAGACTTTGGAAGATTCTATGCGATATTGTCATTATTTATTTTAACGAGTGTGATGATTGTGTTTTACACAGGAATGAAACCGTTTGAACCTCGTGAAAGAGATTACGCAATGGTCGGATCCTTCTACGCATTTGCGATTTGGATTGGTCTTGGTGTCGCTGCAATCTATTGGCTGCTTCAGAAAAAAATTAAGAGCAAAGGTGCTCAGATTTTGGTTGGCGTTATTTTGTTGGGTGTACCATTGATGATGGGCTTCCAGAATTACAATGTTCATGACAGAAGCGAGCGATATGCAGCCTATGACTATGCGTACTCAAGTTTAAAATCACTACCGAAGAATGGAATTATGTTCGTTTATGGTGATAATGATACTTACCCAGTTTGGGCTATTCAGGAAACTGAGGAATTCCGCAGAGATGTAAAAGTGGTGAATTTCACATTGCTTTCTACACCTTGGAATATTGATCAGGTGAAAAGAAGAACTTACGACTCAATGCCTGTACCTTCGACTTTGGTACACGAGGATTACCGCGAAGGTTCCAATGATCAGGTCTTCTTGATGGGAAAACAAGAGTGGGAAAACATTTTTGCCAATATGAAGGAGCAAGGCGCGCCGGATACCGAGTTTGCATCATTCAGAAAATATCTCACTCAGGATTCTATGACCTTGAAGGAAGCAGTTAACTTCCTAAAAATGAAATCGCCAGAGAAAGATGAAATTATAAAAATGATATTCGGTGAAGAGCGTTACGAAAAATTCAACTTCCTTCCCGTTTCCAAATTTGTACTCCCTGTAAATGTCAATAACGCAGTGAAAGCCGGAATCATCACACCAGCTGAGGCGCAAAAAGCAGAGAAACAGATTGTGATCAGTTACAAAGGATCCAGTATGTTCAAAAACAATCTGTTGATGATGGATATCCTTGCGAATTTTGATTGGAAACGTCCGATCAACTTCTCTAGTGGCGGAATATACGACGGAAGTAACCTGTTTTTCCTTTCCAACTATCTGAAATATGATGGTCACAGCTACAGATTGGTGCCAATCAAAACTGAAGAATCTGTAGATGGAGAACTTGGAATGGTGAATGCTGATGAACTTTACAATACAGTCAAAAATTACCGATGGGGCAATTTCAAACATCTGAAAACACATTTTGATGAGACTTGTACACAGAATATTGTGAGCTACAGATCATCCGCAAGCCGTGCAGCAGAAGCTTTGGTTCTGAAGGGTGATAAGAAAAGAGCTATCGAAATATTGGACTTAGTTAGCCGAGAGATTCCGGTTTCCAAATACAACGATCCAAGATCTTTAAGTTCCATCGTTTACGCCTACATCGTAGCAGGACAGGAACAGAAAGGTCTCAAACTGGCCGAGGATCTTAAAAAAGGAATTTTCAACGAGTATGATTATTACACACGATTATCTCCAAAATTCCAGGTTTATGCTGGCCGTCAGATGAAGACCAAACCAATGGAATATTCCCTGGTTGTAGGAGCAGTGGCTGATGCATACAACAAAATCGGACAGAAGGACAAAGGTTACGCCTATCTCGTAAACTCACTGAATGTCATTGATAAGAGATTCGACGGTTTCATCAAAGATCTGCAGGAGATGGGCAAGGAGAAAGCTTTCAAAAAGGCGGATGATGTGCAGCAAGTCACATCCTTCTACTCGTATCTCTTCGATATTATGAAAGATTATGACACCACTTACGAAGCTGAAAAGATGGATCAGATAACCAAAAAGCTGATGAAGGTCACACAATAAAAAAAGGAAACGTCTCGAAATTTCGGGACGTTTTTATTTTATACTTTTATAGAAATTTTTTAGGAGCTAAATCCCGCTGTCCACTGTATCTTTTTTGTCATTGCGATTCGAGTTTGTAACATTGATCCACATTTCCCACGCAATGACAAAAAAGGATGCCGTTCCCATCGGGGCTATGGAGCAATTCTCCGGATTATTATACTTTTTTTAATTAATACATTTTACTTTTTACAATGAAAAAATTCTGTGCTTTTCTTCGTGGCGTCAATGTCAAAGGAACCAATATGAAAATGGCCGATGTCTGCAAAGTCTTTTTAGACAGTGGAATGCAGAATGTTTCCTCGGTTCTGGCTTCAGGTAATATCCTATTTCAATCAGATAAAGATGCGGCAGAATTGAAGTCTGTTTTAGAAAAGGCAATGTCTGACCATTTCAATTATGACGCATTTCTCTTCATCAAAAACGAAGAGGAAATCAATGATATTTTCAAAAACGATCCATTTCCGCCGAAGGAAAATTTTCACAATTACGCTTTTCTCGGCAGCGAAAAAGTAGAAGAGACATTATTGGAAGAATTCGAAAAAGCAATCAAAGAAGAAGGCGAACAGGGAAGCATTGTAAACCAGATCTTTTATTGGCAAGTCCCGAAAGGTCAGACACTCAATTCAACATTTGGTAAAATCCTTGGCAGGAAAAGTTTAAAAGATAAAATGACGAGCCGGAATATTAATACTTTTGAAAAAATTATAAAAAAACTAATATGAAACAATTTCTATTTTCTTTTTTGCTGATTTGCTCACTGCAATTATGTGCACAGATTAAAATACCAGCTGATTTCTCTTTCTCAACACCTTTCTACGAAGCAGAAAACAAATACATTATTTTTTCTCCTAAACCAGAAGATCAACAACTGATGATTGGCGTAGCTTACATAGATCCTGCAGCGGGCTACAGTTACCGATATTATGGAACCATTACAGTTGAAGATGGAAAATTGAAACTTGTTCCTGCCCAAGAAAATACAGATATGATTGCAAGATGGCAAAATTTGGCTCTGAAAGTAGCAGTGCTGTCAGAAGCGCGTGTTAAAGAATTTGGACTTGCAAATCCTCCGGAGTTTCTAAAATTTTATAAATCTAATAAACCTGAAAAAGATTTTTTGGTGGACAAACTGAGTTTTCAAAATGGTGCAGGATATTCAAACTTGGCTTTGCCGAAATTGGAGGAAATGCGAAAAGAAGGTTACAGATCTGCCAAATTCTATTTTGAATTGTCATTTGCCTACAATGCTCTTCAGCAGTTTTCAAAAGCAGAAAATGCAGTCAATGAAGCTGAAAAATATAATTTCCATGATGAGTTAATGATCAAGGAGATGCATTATGCATTGTTGCATCAAGATAAATTAATTCCTGCAGCAGACTATCTCCAGAAGAATTTCAAAAATTTCCAATCAAAACTTTATAAAAGCGAAGGCATTGTGAATCAGGTTATCTCTTTTTTTAATAATAATGATATGAAGAATGCCGGAAAATGGATCAAAATCTACAAAAGCGAAATCGGAGAAGATCAATACAAAACGCGAATTGATGATATTGAAAATAAATTGAAAGAAGGTCAGAAGTAGTTGTAGAATCGATTCTTCAGGAGTTCGAAACATCATCAATAATTCCTTTCAAATCCGTATATTTGTATTCAAATTTTAGGAAATTTCTTTTCTAAAATTAACCATATAAAATCAAAAATAATGATACAATACCTAGATAAAATTCATCACAAAGATTCCAAAAACTTCTTCCTGATTGCAGGACCTTGTGCCATCGAAGACGAAACAATGGCTTTGCAAATCGCAGAACATATCGTGAAACTTTCTGATAAATATAATATTCCTTACATCTTCAAAGGCTCATTTAGAAAAGCGAATAGAAGCCGTGTGGATTCTTTCACGGGAATTGGCGACGAGAAAGCTTTGAAGATCCTGAGAAAAGTAGGAGAGACGTTCAACGTTCCTACAACTACTGATATTCACGAGAATGCTCACGCCGCTTTGGCAGCAGAATATGTGGACGTTTTGCAGATCCCGGCGTTCCTGGTTAGACAAACTGATCTTTTGATCTCAGCAGCAGAAACCGGAAAAGCGGTAAGTCTTAAAAAAGGACAATTTCTTTCTCCGGAAGCAATGAAATTTGCTGTTCAGAAAGTGAGAGATTCCGGGAATGATAAAACCGCAATTATCGAAAGAGGAAATACGTTTGGTTATTCAGATCTAGTAGTAGACTTCCGTGGAATCCCTACGATGAGAGAATATTCTCCGGTGATTTTGGATGTGACGCATTCACTTCAACAGCCAAATCAGAATTCTGGAGTTACAGGCGGAAGACCGGAATTGATAGAAACGATTGCAAAAGCTGGGATTGCTGTTGGTGCAGATGGATTGTTTATCGAGACGCATCCAGATCCTTCCATTGCAAAATCCGATGGCGCCAATATGCTGAAGCTTGATCTGCTTGATGATTTGCTTGGAAAATTAACAAGAATTAGAGAAGCTATTTTATAAAATGAAGTCCGGTAACTCCGGACTTTTTTATTGCTGTTTTCGCTGAGTAATTTTAGATAATTACTTAATTTTTCATAATTCGCAAAGGAATATTCTGAAACTAATCAATTTTCTGCATAACAATTATAAATATTCTTTCGTTCTGTAGATTAATTGTTATTTTTGCCTTTCTCAAGACTCAATTTTCAAAAATATAAATCGAAAAAAAATTACAACTTTGAAAAACTATATTCTCTTAATTCTTTTCTTCCTGCCTGTTCTGGCATTTTCTCAAATTAACCTCAAAGTTCTTGATGAAGACGGAAAAACAGTTTCCGAAGCCAGCGTGACTTACAACAATCAAACGTATCAGACTGATGCAAATGGATTTGTAAAAGTGCCGCTTTCGGATTCCGAACAAACATTGTCGGTTCAGAAAGAAAACTTCAAAGGTTTTTCCAAAGTCATTAAAACATCTCCGAAAACTCAGAATGTGAATGTCCTGTTTTTATCGGCATTAAAGGAGAATGAAATTCAGGAAGTTGTTTTTCAGAAAAGGCCAATGTTCAAAACCAATGATCTTACGTCTGTAGAGATTTCTGCAAAAGAAGCGCGAGAAGTAGCGTCTTTGGCTGGTGGTGTGGAAGGACTTTTGAAAAGTTTACCTTCCGTGAACTCCAATGCAGAGCTTAGCTCACAATATATGGTCAGAGGTGGGAGCTATGATGAGAATTTAATTTACATCAATGATATCGAGCTTTATCGTCCATTTTTAATCAGAAACTCTTTGCAGGAAGGGATGAGTATCGTGAATCCTGATATGGTTTCTACAATCAATTTTTCTGCTGGTGGATTTGAACCTAGATATGGTGATAAGATGTCCTCCGCATTAAATATTTATTACAGACAACCTGAGAAATTTGAAGTTTCCGGAGAAGCAAGTTTGATCGGCGGAAGGCTGACGACAGGTTTTGCTTCAAAGGATAAGAAGTTCACAGGATTGATCTCCGGCCGTTACAGAAATACAAATCTCGTTCTTAATACTTTGAATGAAGATACGGACTTCAACCCAAGATATATGGATCTTCAGACTTATTTGAATTATCAGTTTAATGAAAAGTGGTCATTATCATTCTTAGGTTATTATGCGAAGAACGATTATCAGATGTATCCGAAACAGAAAGAAGTGGATTTCGGAAGTATCTTACAACCTTTGAAACTGACGGTTTTCTACAACGGGCAGGAGGATGACCAGTACAAAAATATGATGGGAACAGTAAGCGTTAACTTCAAACCAAGTAAAAAGTGGCATTTTTCCCTGGATAATTTCGCTTATCAAAACAGAGAAAGAGAATATTACTCCATCGCATCCGGTTATATTTTGGAAGCTTTTGATGAAGAAGGAAACCCGGTTGCTGGTTACGATGCAGGTGGACAAATTGACCATGCGAGAAATGACTTATTAGTAAGAGTTGCTGGTTCTCAGTTCAGAACCAAGTTTTCTCCGGATGTGAATACAGATATCGAAGTTGGTGTGAAGTACGAAAGAGAAACCATCAAAGACTTCACCAATGAATGGCAGTTTGTAGATTCCATCGGGTACAGCAATCCAAGAGATTTTGTGATTCCAGGAAATCTTGATACTTCCGCGCTTAATCTCAAATATTATATTGCAGGACAGAATGATATCAATCCAACAAGAATTTCGGCTTACGCTCAGTTTTCCAAAAAGTTCTATTGGGGAAGCAACAGAATCTTCGTAAACGGAGGTGCGAGAATCCAAAACTGGAGTTTTAACAAGGAGACATTATTCAGCCCTAGAGCGCAGTTTGCAATCAAACCGGACTGGGATATGGATATGTTGTTCAGAGTGGCTGGTGGTGTTTATTACCAAGCGCCATTCTACAAAGAAATTAAAGATTTGACGGGTGCTTTCAATTCCGATATCACGGCTCAAAAATCATATCAGATTATTCTTGCTAATGATTATGAATTCAAGGTTAAAGAAAGAAACTTCAAGCTGACTACAGAGGCTTATTACAAGAAAATGGAAAATCTGATTCCATATTATATGGACAATGTAAGAGTGAGATATTCCGGTAAAAATAATTCCGAAGGTTATGCCTACGGTTTGGATGCGCGATTATTCGGACAGTTTGTACCAGGGATTGATTCGTGGGTGTCTGCAAGTTACGCAAGAGTTTATGAAAATATAGAAGGAATGGGTTACATCCCAAGACCAACGGATCAGCGTTTCCGTTTCTCCATGTTCTACCAGGATTACATGCCGAAGTTCCCAAGCATGCGAGTGAATTTGACATTAACTTATGCGAGCGGATTACCATCGGGAACACCAGTCTTGTTTGATTCTGCTGGTCTGCCTGATTACTTGGCAGCTTACCGTTATCAGAAAACATTGCCAGCTTACAAAAGAGTGGACATTGGTTTGACCAAAGTTTTCATCGATCAGAAAGATAATAAAGCGAGCGGAAATTTCTGGGGCAAATTCAAGGAGTTGACTTTGGGTGTTCAGATCTTCAACGCGTTCAATATCAACAATACGATTGCGAACCAATGGATCAGCGATGTAAATGCTTCGCCGCAGTTGTATTATCCAGTGCCAGTTAGATTGACAGGAAGATTCTTCAACGTGAAGTTAGAATTCAAATTGTAATATTAAATCTTATAAAAATGAATAAACAACCGGAAAGTATGGCTCATTTGAGCGATGAAGTGTTGACGAAAAGTTACAAAACGGCGAAAGGTATTCTGATTGGATTTATCGTTATTTTCGTTTTGCTGTTTGCTGCCGCGATCTTCATTACCATTAAAAAGGGTTTTGGTGTTTTTACAATTTTGCCAATCATTTTTATGTCGGTTTTGATGAGTAATATTACCAATTTTACCAAGTTAAAAGAAGAGATGAAAAGCAGGAATTTGCCCATTTAATTTTTGTTTCTGATAATATAAGAAAGCTTCCCAATCGTGGAAGCTTTTTTAATTTGAGATTAAATGTCTTTCAAATTGAACTTTTCAGAGCCCGCAAAATCGATAAGAAAATTCTTCGCTGCAAAGTTGGACTTCAAATTGTAGTATGTCCTGAAATATTTCCAAATGAAAAACTCAGACAACCTTTCGAAATTGTCAAATGAAGCGCTACTGAAAACTCTGAAAAATGCAAAAAACCAGTTTATAGGCTTTATGATATTTTTTGTGTTGCTGGTTGTTGGTTGCAACTATTTCACGATTACCAAAGGATTTGGGATTTATACGATGGTTCCTGTCATCTTTATTCCGATCATCATTGCTAACATTTTCAACTACGGAAAGATCAAGCAGGAGGCGAAGATCAGAAAATTGATGTGATTCTTATCATTTTAATGATCAAAGTTTTTTACATTCTCCAAAGACTCCATTTTGATTTGACAGCCGATGGATTCAAAGCTTTGATTTTATCATAAAAGTCACGAAAACTCTTTTTCCAAATCGTGTAATTGTGCGCAAATTTGAAAACTAATTCTTTGTTTTCAATATTGATTTTGACCTGCCAAATAGTTCTATTATTAATATTGAGTGCAGTTCTGCTCAGTTCTGTGATGTCCTTCAAATTGAACTTTGCCGTTTTATTTTCCGGGTTGACGGCGTAGAAATTTTCATTGTCAAAGTAGAATTCATCATCACTCAATAATTTTTTTTCCAATCCGAATAGAAATGGTTTGGTTGAGATTTTAATTAAATCCTTGGGAATTGAATTATTATAACTAATATTCTGATTGCTCGGTTTGAAACCTACAAAGTATTTTTTGTAAACTTCCCGACCAATCAAAAAAGCAAAAACAAAACTTGACAATACAACGGCAATCAAATAATTGTCATTTATCGAACTCATCGCCAGTGTGATTCCAACGAGGAATATTGCGTACAAAAGGACTATTAGAATGATTCTTTTTATCATAGTTTATCACTTCCATTTTTCGGACCACTTTTTTTCCTCTGGCGTCAAGTGATTCACGTTTGGAATATATTTCGGGTCAGGAATATACCAATCGAGACCTTCGAAATAACTTTTCAGTTCGGGATTTTGGAAAGTGTAGCCTCGTCTTGCAAACGGAAGATTTTTCAGAAGCTTTTTTTGAAACTCCGTTTTTGGCTCGGCAATATTTATTGATTGATAATAGGAGTGTGGCAAGTATGCAAAATCCTGAACGCCAATAGAATTCACCGAATACACAAACAAATCCCCATCAGGTTTAAAATTAATTTTCTTAAAAATAACCTTTCCTTTTTGAATGTGAAATTTCAAAGCATCTCTTTCTATGAATGAGTTCGGTGCTCCTTTTACATTTCCAGTTTTCCCTACGCCGTCGATTTTCCATTCATTGGCATCTTTAAAAAAACTTTTGTTGATGGAGAACGTTTCAAAATCGCCATTGTCTATGATCAAAGTGAAATCATCGATCTGATTGTTCCCCCAACGTTTCGCCGGAGAAAGTGCATATTCAAAATCGTAATTGTAGTCGATGGAGCCTGAAACATCGTACTTGTAAGTATGCTTGATGATATTCAGACCTTTTTTGAAATGGGCTTCAAAATGATAGACGTAGAAAAAATCCACGTAGTTTCCGCTTTTGTTCCCTTCAAAATTCTTAAAATCGATAGCCTTGATTTTCCCCGCGTTATTGTACAAACTGTCAGAAACGTAGGCAACCTTGTAGTTTAATTTTTCTTGATTAAGTTCTACCGTGAAGTCGCTCATATAAGGATGTTTCCCATTTTTCGGAGCGCCTTCCACATCGCCTTGCGGAGAGAAAGCTTCGAAACCGACAGTCAATGTTTTGGCTTCTTTTGGATTGAAAAATTCGT
Organism: Chryseobacterium sp. KACC 21268; assembly: GCA_028736075.1. NCBI lineage: Bacteria > Pseudomonadati > Bacteroidota > Flavobacteriia > Flavobacteriales > Weeksellaceae > Chryseobacterium > Chryseobacterium sp. KACC 21268. The sequence continues at coordinate 3,648,280 of CP117875.1, read as the reverse complement.
AGTAAACCGTCACTTCGATATATTGATTCTTGATTTTTTTCAAAGTCAGAATTTCTTTTTTGACCGAAATATCGGTTTCGGAAATCGGAATGAGTTGATTTCCTTTTGCGAAAAAAGCACCATCATTTGCCAGAATCAAATTGGGCAAAAGCATCAATAAAAGTAAGAGTGCAAGATTTTTCATTCTTTTGTTTTATTAAAGTTAACCAATTTAGTTTCTTCTTTTGTTTTCCTGATAAAATTCCTAAGATTACTTAATGACAAATCTAATACTCCAAACGGAAAATACAATAAAAATGATGGTCTGAAATACAAACCTGACAGGCTTTTCTTCCCACGTTATAATTGTTTTGGTAGGATTTGTTCTGCCGAAACTTAGAATATATTTTCCATTGATGAGACCTTCTATTGTGATTCCTAGTAATAGCATTGCAAGACTGAGAAAGAATATAAATAATCCAAATTGGATACTGAAATTACCGGCTTTAAAAATTTTATCAATTAAAGTATTGTTTGATTTATTTGAAAATGAAAGCCAGTACGCCAAGAAAAATACCAAAATCAACAAAATGCCGAGAATCATAAAGCTACCGCCAGCAATGAGAAAAAGTATAGATAAGTCAAAAATCTTCATTCTATTTTTAGATTTTGCTCAACAGAAGTAGTCTTGCGAATTTGTCTATTTGTTTAAGGAATTGTCGAAGTGATGGTTCTTGAAATTAGTTTGTTATCCTTCAAGCAAAAGATAATATTGTAACTATCTCCACCGTCGCCCGCATTGAAGACGATATACAATTCACTTTTTTTTCCATTGTAAACAACCGAGTTAGTAACTTCAATTCCCATCAGATTTTTGAAACTGGATTCCGGAAAATTGTAAGTTTTATTTTTTGATTTGACAGTTATATTTTTAATTTCTGTGGTATCTCCGCCATAATAATTAAAAACTTTCTCGTCATCAATGATGTAAAATCCCTTATCGGATTGGGTTATCTGGTGTTCTGATTTTTTGAAAGCTTGAGTCTCAATGACGACCTCAATTTCCTTTTGATGATGAATTGTTTTATTCGAATTTACTTCGGTTGTTTCAAATTTCGCTAAACTTTCCAGTTCCACCAATCGACTTTTGTGAATGTAGCCTGTTTTTTCATCACCTTCAAATTTCAAAAAGTCCGATTTTTTATTGATGTTAACGGGAAATTTTAAAGCAATCCAATCCTTTGATCTATTCTCTTCATCCTGCACATAACTGTCAATCGCAAATGCTTGATTTTCTACAATTTTCCCAATGATTTTGGAGTTTTGATATGGTTTTTCGCGCACATTGGTGAAGCCATCTTTGTCATTGATGATGCAAAGTTGCGCTTGATAAACTTCAGTGAAAAGAAGAGAAATAAATAATAATATTTTCATATTATCAGATGATTTTATTTGAAGGTATTTCAAATTTACAACAAGATATGTTCCACTCTGAAATGATTTTCAGAATGTTATGAGAAATTAAAAATTAGAATAATTTGTCTTAGAAAAATCGCTAAAAATAAGATCTGATAAACCTCAATTTGTGCGTGTGCTTATTTTGATCTTTGTTGAAAATCCCCGAAGAATCGAGACTGTCAATCCGCACTTTTCCGTGCGCGTGAATGATCTTTTGGTCCGCCAAAATAAATCCAACGTGAATAATCCTTCCTTCCGAATTTTCAAAAAAAGCGAGATCGCCCGGTTTTGCTTCCTCGATGAAAGTCAGTGCTTCGCCGATTTCTGCTTGCTGATATGTATCTCTCGGGATTTTGATGCCGTGAATTTTATAAATGATCTGCGTAAATCCACTGCAATCTATCCCGAAAAAACTTTTTCCGCCCCATAAATAAGGAACGTTGAGAAATTCTTTGGCGCAATTCACAATACTTTCGCTGAGGTCGTGTCCACGAGTGGGCGAACTGGTTTCAAAAGTCACTTCAGCGCCCATTGATAGAAGCACCTTTCCACTTTCCGTCATCGTCGATTGGAAAGCTTCTTTGATAAGATTTGTTTTTCTAGAGACTAAATATTCGTCGGAAACGGGCGTGATCTGCTTCGTATCCATCCAAGCTTCGTAGTTGTCGTAATGCGTTCGGATCCTTGTCCAATTGTTAGAAACATCGATAATATCGGCAGATTCGCCATACAGAAGTTGTGTCACGATCTCACTTTTGTCGGAGCAGTCTGCTCTCAGCGGAGCGATGGAAACATTGCAAATTCCTTTGTTCATTTGTTATGGATTACGAATTTAAAAGTACGAATTTTTTGGTCTCAAGTAAAATTGGATTATATTCTAAAATATTGCCTATTGAGCCTATTGCCAAAAGCCAATTGCTATCAGCTATTTATTTCTTTCTAATGAGATGCAATCCGTCTCGCAAAGGTAAGATTAGATTTTCGAAATCGGGATCTTCGGCCACGATTTTATTCACGAGTTTGATCTGTTCTGTAGATTTGTCTTTCGGGTTTTCCTGCAGGACTTTTCCGTACCAAAGCACGTTATCGATGAGGATGATGCTTCCCGAACGCAGATTTGGTTTGATGAGTTTCAGATATTCCAGATAGCTTTCTTTGTCCGCATCAATGAAGATCAAATCCCAAACCTTGTCCAGTTTTTTGATCTCTTCTTTCGCATCACCTATGATGAATTCAATTTGATCTTTGTAATCACTTTCGGCAAAATATTTTTTTGGAATATAAGATAGATCTTCGTTCTTATCGATCGTGTAGATTTTTCCGTCTTTTGGCAAACCTTCGGCAATGCTAAGTGAAGCGTAACCTGTAAATGTTCCTATTTCCAAAACATTTTTCGGTTGAATGATATGCGTCAAAATACTCAACAATCGGCCTTGCAAATAGCCGGAGATCATATGCGGTTGCGTTGTCTTTTGATAAGTTTCTTTTCTTAATTTCTTTAGGATTGCTGGTTCTTGTGAAGCATTTTCTTCCAGGTATCGATCCATCTCTTTGTCTAATTCTTCGAAATAACTCATTCGGAATTCAAGATTTAAAATTTAATATTCAAAGTTAATGTAATTTGAATTTAAAAACCAATGTTGATTGGATAACAAATCCGCAACCCGACTTGAACGGAGCTCATTTTTTTGTGGCTGGAAAAGCAAAGGGAAAAAATAGCGGGAGTGGAAGGCGGATAAGTTGCCCAAAATACAAGCACAAAAAAACCTCGCCATTTCTGACAAGGTTTAATTCTTAACTCTGAATGAATCAATGATTATTCATCGTTTATCATTTATTTTTTAACTGGAGCAATGTCCATCAATTTCATAAATTCATCCAATTTCGGCATAATGATGATTTCCGTTCTACGGTTTTCCCCACGTCCGGAAACTGATGCGTTGGTTGTTTTCGGATTGTACTCGGATCTACCACCAGCTGTGATTCTGTTAGGATTCACACCAAATTGGTTTTGTAAAACTTTCGCTACAGAAGTCGCTCTAAGCGCAGAAAGTTCCCAGTTGTCTCTTGGTGAGTTGTTGCTGTTCAATGGTGAGTTGTCTGTGTTACCCTCGATCAATACGCTGTAAGTGTCATAATCGTTGATCACTTTTGCCACTTTCGCTAGTACATCCTGAGCAGAAGGCTGGATTTCGTACTTCCCAACCTGGTAAAGCATTTTGTCAGATAATGAGATTAATACAACACCTTTCAGAACTTTCACGTCTACATCTTGATCAGCGATATTGTCAAGAGAACGTTTCAATTTGTTTGACAATGCCATATTCAAACTGTCGTTTCTGCTTTTCCCAGAGATTAGTTGTTTGATGTAAGCGTTGGAAGCGTTGATCTCACCAACTAATTTATCAATGTTGGTAGAACCTTTTCCTGCGTTGGCAAGACAAGCATCTAGACTGGATTTCAGCGCATTGTTTTGTCCAACCAAAAGATCATTTTGACCTTTAAGAGAAGAATTTTCACCTTTTAAATCCTGGATTTGACGCATTCTGTCGCCTGCATCTTCAATACATTGTTTGTAATTTAGATTAAGCGCGTCGAATTGTTTTTTGCTGACACAAGAGGTGAGGGAAAGTCCCACTACGGCAATTGTCAGAATTTTAAATAATCTCATATGTATAAATATTTATTTGTTTTAAATAATAGTTCTGAAAGGCAATTTTAACATTTCAAAAGTAAGAATTAATAAACGTATATTTGTGTTTATAACTTAATATTTCGTTATAAAATTGTGTTAAGTCTCTTAAAATTTCAAAACGTTCTTGAGCAATTACAACCTCAGTCGCAGCAAAAAACATACCTTTTGGCGGTAAGTGGTGGCGTGGACTCTATGGTTTTGGCTGATCTGTTCCAAGTTTCGCGCGTGAAATTCCAGGTTGCTCATATCAATTATCATCTTCGTAATGAGGATTCTAAGCTCGACCAGAAGCTGGTTTCAGACTTTTGTGAACGTTATAGTATTCCTTTTCATTTGTACGAAGTTTCGGCGAAGGACCAAAAGCCAGAAAATTCTATCCAAAATTGGGCCCGGGAATTACGTTACCAGTTTTTCCGGAAAATCCAAAAGGAACAAAATCTCGAATATCTTGTCACAGCCCATCATTTGAATGATCAATTGGAAACTTTCATTATTAATCTTTCGAAGGCATCTGGAATAAAAGGTTTGAGTGGAATTCCTGCGAATGAAAATAATATCATTCGTCCGCTTCTTAATTTTTCTAAAGATGAGATTTATGAGTTTGCAAAAGAAAATAAGATTGAATTTAGGGAAGATGTTTCAAACCAGAAAACCGATTATCTAAGGAATAAAGTTCGACACAATGTTGTTCCGGAATTGGAAAAGATCAATAATAATTTGCTAAAGAATTTTTCAAAAAGTATAGAGATTCTGAATCAGACCAAAGATGTTTTAAATGATTTGGTCAATGAAAAAATCAATGGTTTTAAAACAAATATTGAAACCGGACAAACTATCATTGATAAAGAGAAATTCTCGAAAGAATCCGATTTGATTCGTTTTGAGATCTTGAAACGGTTTGGTTTTAATGATGAAAAAGAAATGCAAAAGATCTTCACGGCACAAACTGGAAGTACATTTTTCAATTCAGAATATCAGTTGATTATTAATAGAAATGAGTTGATTTTGAATCAAAGGATGGAAGATGGAAGATGGAAGACGGAAGATGAAGAAATTGCTCTTGAAATCTTTGAGAGGAACATTTTAATTCCAGAAAATATTAAAGACGAAATCCAAGAATTCGGAAAGTGTAATTGGAAAATCGATGAAAACAAAATCAAGTTGCCTTTAAAATTAAGAAAAAAGAAAGAAGGCGATGTGTTTTTTCCTATCGGAATGATTGGCAAAAAGAAGGTCTCTAAGTTTTTTAAGGACGAAAAAATCTCTATTTTAGCCAAGCAAAAAATCTGGCTTCTGTGTGATGCTAATGAACAGATTATCGGGGTTTTACCTTTCCGGCAAGATGGAAGGTTTGCATCAAACAATAATTTGATAAATGAATTATTAATAAAATTGTAAACATATTTTTGTCATTCAGTAGAAACCTCCACAATGCTGAGATTCCTACGGAATGACAAATAGCGTTTAAAAATATATCTAAAATGAAAGACTTAAAACTAGTGTTATCCACACTTTTTATATTCATCATCACCATTTTCAACGCTCAGATCAAAAATCCTGTCAAGTTCAAATTTGATGTGGTTTCTGTTGGCAATGATCAATACGAAGCTGTTCTGACAGGAACGATCGAAGACAAATGGCACATCTACTCCAAAGATCTTCCGCCAGATTCTGGGATTCCGACTGAATTCAAGATCACTTCGAAAGATGGAATCCAATTGATCGGAAAAGCGACCGAAGTTGGTAAAAAACACGATGAATTTTCGGAAGCTTTCGGAGCGCAGATTGTTTATTACTCGGATAAAGTTGTTTTCAAACAGAAGTTCAAGCCGAAAGATGCTTCGAAACCAGCAACAATTACGGCTGAAATAATGTACCAGACTTGTAACGACCGCGTTTGTCTTGCTCCAAATACTTTGGAATTTGAAAAGCAAATCGCTGGAACTGCTACGGCTGTTGCGCCTGAACAAAACGTTGAAAAAACAAAAGATACTGTTTACGAAGTCGCTCCAGCTGGACAAGTCGGAACGATTTTGAAACCGACAAATATTGAACAAACGTCAGTTGCAAAACAAGACGGTTTGCGCGTTAATTCTTTAGATTTCAAAAATCCTTTGACAGATTGCGGAACTGTTGCGCAAAAACCAAATGATGACAATTGGCTTGTTTTAGGACTTGGTTTCCTAGGTGGATTGATCGCATTGCTGACGCCGTGCGTTTTCCCAATGATCCCATTGACGGTTTCGTTCTTTACCAAAGGCAACAAAGACAAAGCAAAAGGCAAGCGTGATGCTTTTATCTATGGGTTTTTCATCTTATTGATTTTCGTTTTATTGAGTATTCCGTTTCATATTATTGATGGGATCTCAGGTAATATTTTCAATCAGATCTCGACCAATATTTGGCTGAATTTATTCTTCTTTGCGATATTTTTATTTTTTGCTTTAAGCTTTTTCGGTTATTACGAGATCACCTTGCCAAGCTGGATCGCGAATAAATCTTCCAAAGCTGAGGAAGCGGGCGGAATGATCGGGATCTTCTTTATGGCGTTGACTTTGGTCATCGTTTCATTCTCTTGTACAGGTCCAATTTTAGGAAGTTTGCTTGGTGGAGTAGTTGCTGGAGCTACGAATGTTCCGACGCTTTTGACTTTCGCTTTAGGTGGTTTCGGATTGGCTTGGGCATTGGTTTTCGGATTGTTGGCTTTGTTTCCGCAAGCGCTTCAAAGTTTGCCGAAATCTGGTGGCTGGATGAATACTGTGAAAGTCGTTTTAGGATTTATAGAATTGGCTTTAGCTCTTAAATTTCTGTCAAAAGCGGATTTGGTTTCCAAAACATTCTTGTTGAAAAGAGAATTGTTCATCGCGCTTTGGATCATCATTGCAGTCGGTTTGGTCGTTTACCTATTCGGGAAGATCAGATTTCCGCACGATGACAAGAAGCCGAAGATCAGTTTAGGAAGAAGGATTCTTGGTGTTTTTGGGATTGTTTTTGTGGTCTATTTGATTCAGGGATTGATTCCATCAGAGAAACCAAAATTGCAAATGCTAAGCGGAATCTTGCCTCCGTTGAATGTCAGCTATTTCCACGACGAAAAAGATGGAATTCTTGGCTTGAAACCTTATCACAACTACTTCGAAGCGATTGAAGTTGCGAAGAAAGAAAACAAACCTGTTTTGATAGATTTCACTGGTTACGGTTGCGAAAATTGCCGAAAAATGGAGGAATTCGTTTGGAGTCAGGATGATATTTTGCCAATCCTTCAAAACGATTTGATCATCGCTTCTGTCTATGTTGATGACAAGGAAGAATTGCCAGCGAATGAGCAGATCAAAATCGATATGGGTGAAGGTCAGATGAAAAAGGTCAAAACGATTGGTGACAAATGGAGTTTGTTCCAGCAAGTGAACTTCAACAACAATTCCCAGCCGCATTATGTCTTGGTAACGCCGGATCAAAAAGTGATCAACATCCCGGTTTCTGGTTATATGCCAAAAGAGGATTTTAAAAAATTCTTGAAATGTGGGATTGACTTTTATAAAAATAGGTAGTTATGCTTTGAATAATTATTGTTTTCAATAATTTAATAAAATTTGAAATAAGGTACAAAATTTGTATCCAAAAATCCATAATGATGACAAATCGTTATGGATTTTTAATTTTAAATACTAACTACTAAATTTTAAAAGCTATGGCCGAAATTCAAATCAAAGAGCAATCTAACGGAAAGAAAACTCAAAACAAAAAACCGATCAGAGTCGATATGACGCCAATGGTGGATCTGGGATTTTTGCTCATCACATTTTTTATGTTCACGACCAATTTCTCAAAACCAAACGTGATGGATGTCGGTTTTCCGGCAAAAGGACCACATACGCCAACTGACATTGACATTAGAAATTCGATTACGTTCATTTTAGGAAAAGAAGGAAAGGTTTTCTATTATCAAGCAGAAAAAAAGGATTTGAACCAAAACAGTTTGAAAGAAGTTTCCTTTGATAAAGCTCAAGTTGCAAAAACTATTGAAGTTGCTAAAGCTAAAGCTCCGAAAAAAGATATTTTCACCGTGATCATAAAACCAACAGACGATTCCCATTACAAGACAGTAGTTGATATGCTGGATGAGTTAGCAATTACAAAATCCGAACGTTACGGGATTTCGGATTTGAACGACAAGGAAAAAGAATTGTACGAGAATAAAATTCAATAAAAAAATACCAAATTAATGTGAAGAGTGTCTGATGGACGCTCTTTTTTATTTATTTTAGAGGAAAATTTAACCGATGAAAAATTTTTTTCCAATTCTTATTTTACTGTCAGTCATTTCTTGTGAAAAAACTGAAGAGACCAATGTTTCTAAAGTTGACAGCTCAAAAATCATCGATTCAATCAACGTTGCGAGAACCAAAATCAACGATAGTATTCTCAATAGCCGTAGTTTCAAAAATCTGGAAGGCACACATATTTTGACACACGATCAACTCTCTGGAACTGGGAAAATCACTTTTAAGAAAGTTGGACAAGATGAATATCAAGTTTCTGGCAAACAAGTAAACGGCAAAGACTTTTTGTCGATCAATGGAACAGCAAGAATGACTTCTTCGAAAAATCTTAAATTCGATGGAGACATCAGACAAAGCATTTCGGAGTACGATAACGGAAAATTGGATCAGAGAAGTGGAAAGAGAAATTTTTCTACAAAAGACGGAGGCAAAACTTTTAAACTGCACGAATCTGTGAATAATGCGGGTTTTGCTGATGATATTAAAATTAAATTATAAAAAATGCTCAACTACGAAATAGAAGGAGACGGAACGGAAAACCTGGTGTTGCTCCACGGCTTTATGGAAAATCTCTCGATCTGGGAAGATTTGAAACCGCATCTGTCCGAGAAATTCAAATTGATAAAGATCGATTTGCCAGGATTCGGAAAGTCAGATGTAATTGCCGAAGTTCAAACAATGGAATTGATGGCTGAAGAAGTAAAAAAACTCACAGACCATCTGAAATTAAATGAATTCCACCTGCTCGGACATTCGATGGGCGGTTACATTGCATTAGCTTTTGCAGAAAAACATCCTGAGGATTTGAAATCATTCACGCTGTTTTTCTCAACCTATTTTGCAGACGACGAGGAGAAGAAACAGACCCGAACCAAAGGCTTGAGAATCATCAAAGAAAACCTGAGAGCTTTCGTAAACGCCGGCGTTCCCAATCTCTTCAATCCAAACGAGCACGACATTCTGGAATCAAAAATAAAACTTGCGAAGGAAATCGCGTACACATCTTCCGTCGACGGTGTTCTTGCCTCTCAAAAAGGAATGATAGAACGTCCCGACCGCTCCAAGGTCTTAGAAAACTTCGAAGGCAAAATCCTCATTTTATCTGGCAAACACGATTCGGCAGTCAACTCAGAAAAAACCATCAAAAACCTGCCCGATAATACCAACATCAAATCCTACGTTCTGGATTGCGGACACAATGGACATTGGGAAAAACCGGAAGTTTGCGCCTCGATCATCAACACAGAATTGCTTCATCATTTACCAAAAAAATTCGTTCTCTAAAATGGAAATTCTATCAAAAACCCTCATCGCAATCGTCGCTCTAGAGCATTTTTACATCCTGTATATGGAAATGTTCGCGTGGGAAACCTTGGGCAAGAAAACCTTCAAAGGTTCGCTTCCGGATGAGCTATTCAAACCAACAAAAGGACTCGCCGCTAACCAAGGCTTGTACAACGGATTTCTCTCCGCCGGACTCATTTGGTGTTTGTTCATTTGCGACGCCATTTGGTCAAAAAATGTGGCGATTTTCTTTCTTGGATGCGTAATTGTAGCCGGAATTTACGGTGCACTTTCGGCTTCGAAAAAAATATTTTTCGTTCAGGCTTTGCCGGCAATCATCGCTTTGGTTTTCGTGCTGTTGAGATAGATTTTTAGGAGCTTGATCCCGCTGTCCACTATATCTTTTTTGTCTTAGAAGTTTTGTCATCAAAAACAAGTTTTCGGATAAGACAAAAAAGGATGCCGTTCCCATCGGGGCTAGGGGTTTGTTTGTCTACCAAAAGTTTTCAAAAGATTAAAGTTTCAACAAATCATTACTCGCAACTTTTCAAATCAATCGGGTTTTTGAACCAATCAATTTTTGCTTTCTCCGACTTGTCATAGGATTCTTTTGCTTCCCTGGAATCTACATTTTTCCCATTGTAAACATAACTGAAAGTGGCTTTCGGGTCATTCAGATTGGAAAAGATCATTGAAGGTTCTTTTTGATATTTTTCCCAGAAAATATCCCATTGTTTTGGCGACAGGTTTACTTTTGCAGTGTAGGCGTTGCGTTTTTCGATGTTGCTTTGTTCCTTTGTCAGACCTTTGATCTCAAAAATAAAATTATCGTCAGAATCACTGATCTTCAGTATCAGTCCAGGCAATCCGAAAAACTTGTACGGACCATCATTGATCGGGATTTCGTTGGTAAACCACGCGATCCACTTTCTTCCACCAAAGTCGGTTTCTGCTTTTTGTACATTGTAACCAAAGATTTTACTTTTGATCTCTTTGATGGTCCACTTCGGTTTATAGTCATATTTTGTAAGGTAAACCTTGTCGAAGAATTCATATTCTATTGTAGTAGTCTGAGATTTCAGATCTTTGATGACAAGTTGTTGTAATTTCCATTCTTCTTTTGGACTTGGGAAATTTCTGTAACCCTGCGAGACGAATGAGGTTTTCAAAGAATCATACTTGAATTTTGCCAACGATTCAAATAAGATTCTTTTTCATTTCTGATCAGAGCGGTCAGTTCAGATTGATAATCTTTGTCAGTTTCTGCTGATTTCCATTTCAGTTCATAGATGATCTTGTAAGATTGTCCGTAAGAAAATTGAATTAGAAATATAAAAATTAGGTAAAATAGGTGGTGAAATTTCATAGCGTAAATTTTTGATTAAAACTAATTTTGTAGTGATACAATATTAAGATTAATTTCTTAGTTTACAACTATTGTTTTAGTGATAATGATAATGGTAATTTAATACTTGACGAAAAACAAAAGGGATTGCTGACCAATTAAAAATCCTCCGCCTCGATCTTCTCTTTAAAATCCTCAATCGTTTCCTCCATAGATTTGAAATATTTCCCACCAGAAGCATTGATGTGTCCGCCACCGTTGAAGTGCTTTCTCGCAAACTGATTCGTGTCCACAGCATCTTTGGAACGGAAAGAGATCTTGATAAAATCCTCGTACAGATCTTCCATAAAGAAAACCGCCATTTTAGTTCCGAGAACGCTAAGACCATAATTCACGAAACCTTCTGTATCACCTTTGTCAAAGCCATATTCTTTCAATTCAGCACGTTTCAGCCAAAGGATGGCTACTTTTCCATCTTTTGTCAATTCGATCCTGCTGAGAACGAGGGAAAGGAGATGAAGCCTGGAAATCGTATTTGTGTCCCAAGTGTTGGAAGTGATGATGGCTGGATCTGCACCTTTTTCAATCAAATCGGCGACAATTCTGTGTGTGCTAGCGCTTGTTGAACGGAAACGGAAACCGCCTGTATCAGTCATTATTCCAGTGTAAAGACATTGTGCAATATCCAGATTCACAGATTTTTCATCATTGTTGGCTTGGATGAAGTGATAGACCATTTGGCAAGTCGCAGGGATCGTAGTGTCAGAATACACATAATCGAATTGCTCAGGCATCTGATGATGGTCAATTAAGATTTTTTTTGCTTTCGCTTTCGTTACCCAATCACCAAGAATTCCTATTCGCGACGGTGAATTGAAATCAAGACAGAAGATCACATCCGCATTGTAGATCGCTTCACCAGCCACTTTTCTTTTGTATTCGCCGATCACGATCTTCTTCGCTTCCGGCATCCACTTTAGGAACTTTGGAAAGTCATTGGGAACGATCACGGTTGCTTCGATGTCTTTTGTTTTCAGGTAATGTTTCAGACCAAGAGAAGAGCCGATCGCGTCGCCATCGGGATTGTGATGTGATACGATGACGATATTATTTCCCGGAACGAGAAGGGCGTTGATCTCTGAGATTTCTTTGGCTGTAAACATAAATGATGATTGAAAAAGTGAAGTTCCAAAGGTAAAACTTTAAATAAAAAAATCGGCTCAAATTTGAACCGATTTTTTATTCATTTTATAAGAAATTATTTTTATTGTTTAATGACCTTATAAATTTCCTCACCATTTAACTGAATAAAATAGATACCTGTTTTAAAGCTTTTCACGTCGATATTTACAGTTTTCGACTTTTCTACCAGCTTGTCATATATTACTTTTCCTGATGAATCATAAATTTTCACTGAGGTTATAACATCGGAATTTGATACATTTAAAATGTCTTTCACAGGATTAGGACCAAGAACAACTTTAGATAATTCATTGTCTTTTGTGCCTAACGTAATAGATTTAAAATGAACCTCCTGGAATATTGCATTACCAATTTTTAAAGTTTTTTCAGTGCCATTATTTTCGATTGTGTAATAATAATTGGAGTCTTTTATAAAGAAATTACACAAAGATCCAAAAAACTGGTTAACCTGACCATTATCTCCCCAGTAATCGGCCAAAGTACAGGCTTTACTGTTCACCGTGAAAGCATTTTGCCCACTATAAGTTACATCTGCTGAGACAGTGTTAAAAAAGGACAGACTGATTCTTGAAGGATTTGTACCAAAATCTGTAATTTGCTGATAAGGCATTGGTGGAGGAAGCTGATCAGTAGGAGACAATTCGCCAACAACTTTGGTCACCTGCCAGTTTGTGTTGATTAATTCTAAGTTTTGCGCAAAAAATAAATTGGTAGCAAAAATAAAAAATAGAGTTTTTTTCATGAGATATAAGTTTATTCTAGACGATAAAGTTAAAAATAATTCTTTAAAATATATATAACTCACTGATAGATTTAATATTACGATTTTAAAAATCTTCCTGCAAAAATTCCGTAACTTTGCAAATCATTTCTAATCGTTGAATGCTCAAATCTTTTGGTCATTCAACCTTTTAATTTTAATTCAAATTAATGCACAAAGCAGGATTCGTAAACATCGTTGGGAAACCTAACGCCGGAAAATCAACCCTTCTCAATCAATTGATGGGAGAGAAACTGGCAATCGTGACCCAAAAAGCACAAACCACAAGGCACAGGATCTTCGGGATCTATAATGAAGAAGACCTTCAAATCGTTTTTTCTGATACGCCAGGCGTTCTGGACCCGAAATACGGTTTGCAGGAAAAAATGATGGATGTTGTGAAAGATTCTTTACAGGATGCAGATGTTTTTCTTTTCATTGTAGATGTGACGGACAAAGCGGAACAATCAGAATTTTTGATTGATAAATTGAACAAAATTCCAGTTCCTGTTCTATTATTATTAAACAAGATCGACCAGACCAATCAGGAAGCGCTGGAGAAAATAGCGACCGATTGGCACGAGAAAATCCCTAAAGCTGAGATCCTTCCAATTTCTGCTTTAAACTCTTTCAACACACACGTGATCCTTCCGAAACTGAAAGAGATGTTACCGGAAAATCCACCTTACTACGACAAGGAAATGTACACGGACAGACCAGAGCGTTTCTTCGTCAATGAAGCAATACGTGAGAAGATCTTGTTGAATTATGAGAAAGAGATTCCGTACGCTGTAGAAGTGGTGACGGAACAATTCAAGGAAAAAGAAGGTGCGATCGTTATTGATTCTATCATCTACGTGGAGCGTGATACGCAGAAAGGAATCATCATTGGCCACAAAGGTGAGATGATCAAAAAAGTGGGTACAGAAGCGCGTATCGACCTGGAAAAATTCTTTAATAAAAAAATACATCTCAGCCTTTTCGTAAAAGTCAAAAAAGACTGGCGAAAAAATGACAGAGATCTCAAAAACTTCGGTTACCGTTAAAAACCTCCTAAATCCTTTTCTATAAAGGATTTTTTTGTTAGCTTTGATAGAAATTGATTCTGGAAATGAGAAATTTTAATTCATCGAAAGTTAATGACACGGTTTTAAACGGATTGATATTGGTAATAAGATTATTCGTGGGAATATCAATGTTGACGCACGGTTTGCCAAAATTGGATAAGCTGATTGCGAATGACAAGATAGAATTTATGAATTTCCTGGGACTGGGATCAGCGATTTCTCTGGTGCTTGTCGTTTTTGCGGAATTTTTGTGTTCCGTTTTCATCATGCTTGGATTTCTCACAAGATTTGCCACAATTCCTTTGATGGTCACAATGCTCATCGCGTTTTTCGTGGCTCACGGTTCAGATTCGTACGCGACCAAAGAATTGAGTTTGGTGTATTTTTTCTTTTACCTGACGATCTTTGTCTTAGGTTCAGGCAAGTTTTCTCTGGATTGGTTATTTTCTAAGAAAGAAGCACTTTACTAATTAAAACAGATTGGCAAAATAATCGCGGATGATGATCCAGAAATTTTTACCAAGGAAATAGATAAGGGTAGAAGTGATGATTCCTTTCACAGTAAAGAAAATGATTCCGCCGATGCCAAACTTTTTCAGCAAGATCTTCCACTTCGGTAATTTTTTCTCCTCCGTCTGAATATGCTCTTCCATTTTTTATTTTTTTCAAAATTAAGGAAAATTATCCAATTTAGATTTGTTCAAAATAACTTAAGCCCACAAAACCCGCTAATCATTTTATTCTCAAACTTTCAAACTCATCAACTAACGATTGTTAGTTTTTAAATTTTGTCGTTCAAAATATATTTTTATCTTTAGAAACTTCAAAATTAAAAACTTTATGTCCTCAATTTCAATATCAGAAAACCTAAAAAGATTAGGGATTTCAACAGAAAACAACGGAACCTCCACAGGATTGGAATTTTTCTCTTCTGGAAAAAATATAGAGAGCAATTCTCCCGTTGATGGAAAATTGATTGCTTCCATCAAAACTTCTGACGCCAATGACTACGAAAAAGTGTTGTCAAAAGCACAGGAAGCTTACAAAGAATTCAGACAAATTCCTTCTCCGAAACGTGGCGATCTAGTGCGTCAATTTGGAAACAAATTGAGAGAATATAAAGATGACTTAGGAAAACTCGTTTCTTACGAGATGGGAAAATCCCTCCAGGAAGGTCTTGGCGAAGTTCAGGAAATGATCGATATCTGTGATTTTGCAGTTGGATTGTCGCGTCAGCTTCACGGCTACACGATGCATTCCGAAAGACCTGGTCACAGAATGTACGAGCAATATCATCCGCTGGGAATTGTCGGCGTGATCTCAGCATTCAACTTTCCGGTGGCGGTTTGGGCTTGGAACGCTTCTTTGGCGTGGATCTGCGGAAACGTTGTCGTCTGGAAACCATCAGAGAAAACACCACTTTGTGCAATCGCCTGTCAAAATATCTTTGCTGAAGTAGCCAAAGAAAATGGACTTCCGGAAGGAATTTCAAGTTTGGTGATCGCGGACCACGAGATTGGCGATACTTTGGTTAATGACAAAAGAATTTCGCTTGTTTCTTTTACAGGTTCAACTAAAGTTGGAAGAATTGTAGGACAAAATGTGGCAAAACGTTTCGGAAAAACGATTCTGGAATTGGGCGGAAATAATGCGATTATCATCACAGAAAATGCCGACATCAATATGAGTATCATCGGCGCGGTTTTCGGCGCGGTCGGAACGGCTGGACAAAGATGTACTTCTACGAGAAGATTAATCATCCACGAATCTGTTTATGACGAAGTGAGAGACCGTTTGGTAAAAGCGTATGGACAATTGAAAATCGGAAATCCGTTGGACGAATCCAATCACGTTGGTCCATTGATTGACAAATCTGCCGTAAAACAATATCAAGATTCCATCGAAAAATGTAAAGCAGAAGGCGGAAAATTCGTGGTTGAAGGTGGCGTTTTGGAAGGCGAAAATTATACTTCTGGCTGTTACGTCAAACCTTGTATCGCTGAGGTTGAAAATAGTTACGAAATCGTTCAGCACGAAACTTTTGCACCAATTCTTTATTTAATTAAATATAAAACTCTTGACGAAGCAATCGCATTACAAAATGATGTTCCACAAGGATTGAGCTCAGCAATTATGACGCAAAATCTTCGTGAAGCAGAATTATTCCTTTCAAACGGCGGTTCAGATTGTGGCATTGCAAATGTAAATATCGGAACTTCCGGAGCGGAGATCGGTGGCGCTTTCGGTGGAGAAAAAGAAACTGGCGGCGGAAGAGAATCTGGTTCTGATGTTTGGAAATATTATATGAGAAGACAAACCAATACGATCAATTACACGACTAGTTTGCCTTTGGCTCAAGGAATCAAATTCGATTTGTAAATGAAAAAATACATTTTTTTAGCATTTGCATTTGTGTCATTTTTATCTTGTTCCAGAGATGAAGATAAATCTGAAACTCCTGAAAATGGATGTAATATAGTCACAGCTAAAACACAAAATTACCAATTTGATGACGTGATTATTTCCATGTCTGGTTTTGATGTAAACTTTAACAGATTTTTTTTTGAGTATGATTCTCAAAGGAGGATTAATAAGATTACAGGAGGTTTAGTTGGCAGTCCGCCAGGAGATTTGGGTGGTTTTTATTTGAGTAATAAAGCGTCAGACGAAATCACTTACTCAGGTAATACCGTTTCAGTTAAAGTGTCTGCGAATATGACTATCAGACCTTATGACAAAGAATTTGTGATTGAAAATGATAGAATTATAAGTCAAAAAGTTACTTCAAAATATCCTTTTCAAACTTCTGATCCGGTTACTTATCTATATGAATATTCTGGCAATCAAATCTTGGAAAAAGTAAACAGCAGACTTACAAAAACTATAACTGTTGAAAATGGAAATCTTAGTAAAGTCATAAAATGGAGATATAGCTTAGATGGAAATATCAACGGAAAAACTGAAATTATCTATTCTGATTATGATAACCAAGAGAATCTTCTAAAAGGTAAATTTTTTATTAATGGAGCCTTTTATTCAGCATTTTCAAATAATATTTATAATAAAATAGATTCTAAAACCTATGATTTGCTAAATGGGGCGTATGTTTTTAATGGGAATTATTTTAATACAACCTATGATCCTGCTAGCACCTCAAATTATTTTGAAAAAAACTGTAACTAAAAAATACAAAATATGATAATAACGACAGAAAATAAAGTAAAAGAAACCCTAGGCAAACATATCCTTGCAGACGGTTTCGATTTTGTAATGGATTTCAAAAAGTCCCACGGTTCCTACATTGTGGACCGTTTGACAGGCAAAGAATATCTCGATATGTTCTCTATGTTTGCGTCGGCTTCCGTTGGTTATAACCATCCTTACATTTTGGAAAAAGCCAATTGGTTGGGAAAAATGGCAATTTACAAACCAACTTTGAGCGATGTCTATCTTCAGGAATATGCAGATTTTATGGACGTTTTCTCGAGAGTGGCGATTCCTAAAGAGTTACCTTATTGCTTTTTCGTGGAAGGTGGCGCTTTGGCTGTTGAAAACGCTTTGAAAACAGCTTTCGACTGGAAGACCAGAAAGAACTGGCTAAAAGATATTGACAAGGAGGCAAGTTTGGTCATTCATTTCAAACAGTCTTTCCACGGCAGAAGTGGTTACACATTGTCATTGACAAATACTTCGGACCCAAGAAAACACCAATATTTCCCAAAATTCGAGTGGCCAAGAATCACCAATCCAAAACTGAATTTCCCGATTACGGAAGAGAATCTTGAGGAAACCATCAAGCACGAACAAATGGCTTTGCTTAATATCCAGGAAGCGATTTTGGCAAATCCGGATGAGGTGGCTTGTATCATTATTGAGCCGATCCAGGCAGAAGGTGGCGACAACCATTTCAGAAACGAATTCTTCGCCGAACTGAGAAGGATCTGTGACGAAAACGAAATCCTTTTGATCCTCGACGAAGTTCAAACCGGAATCGGAATGACGGGGAAAATGTGGGCTTACGAAGATCTGGGAATTATTCCAGACGTCATTTCTTTCGGTAAGAAGACGCAGGTTTGCGGAATCTTGGCCAACAAAGAAAAACTTGACGAAGTAGAACATCACGTTTTTGTAGAAAGTTCCAGAATCAATTCTACTTTCGGTGGAAACTTTATCGATATGCTTCGTTTTCAATTGGTTTTAGAAATTATTGAAAATGAAAATTTGGTGGAGAATTCCAAAGTGGTAGGAGAATTTCTATTAGAAGGATTATTAAAATTAGAACAAAAATTCCCAGAACATATCTTTGCATCGAGAGGAAAAGGCTTGATGTGTGCTTTTGATCTGAAAGACCACGACACCAGAAACTGGCTGAGAGAAAAGCTTTATGATGAAGGAATCATCGTGTTGACCTGCGGTGATCAGTCCATTAGATTCCGTCCACATCTTAATGTAACAAAAGAAGAAATTCAGATTGTTTTAGATAAGATTAATTCAATATTTGAGAATTTAATATAAAGAATTTTTGATTTTGATATTTTTTTTATAAATTGCTATGCTTAATAAATATCAAAATCTGAATTATGGATGCAACAACCAGAGTCTCTGTTTACGAAAGCAGTAGCCCACAGGAGATCCAGCTGATGAAGTCTAAGCTGGAAGATGCAGGAATAAAATGTGATGTTGAGAACTCTTATCTTAGTTTTCTTTCGACTCCCACTGCAACCAACACTTTTATTAAAGTTGATCTGAAAGACGAGAAAAAAGCGTTTGAGATCATCGACGAGTATTTAAAATCAAACCAAAATTGATTTCATATTTTTAAATTTTACGTTTTACAGAAATCGGGTTCAAATTTATTTGAGCCCGATTTTTTATTATTAATTTGAATTTTATTTTGTTGATAATCTACAAAATCAGTATCATTGCACAACAAAAGGGGGATTAGCTCATCTGGCTAGAGCGTTAGACTGGCAGTCTAAAGGTGGTCGGTTCGATCCCGATATCCTCCACAATTTAATTCCTGACTACTACAGTTAGGAATTTTTGTTTGTTCTAGGGATAAAAATTGAATTTAATAGTAAAAAGTATATATAATTATTTCATTTTGCTTAATTAAAGAAGTAATTTTAATTCAAACTCTTGTTTAATTTAGATAAGTGTCCTACTTTTGTGATACAATCAAAATCAATCTATCGAAAAAAAATTGCTGTTTAAAATCTGTTTTATGAAAAGATCTGTACTGGTAATTCTATTTTCAATAATTCTGGTGTCTTGTGGTGCTTCAAAATCTACTAAAAAATATTCCTACAAAAGACCTTCGACTACCAAATCTACCACTATAAAAAAACTAAGTTCTACGTACTCCGGCAATGTGTCCGGCACCAGAGCTTCCATTCTGAGCGACGCCGAAAATTATCTTGGGACACCTTACAAGTACGCTGGGAATACAAAAGCCGGCTTTGACTGTTCAGGATTAGTTTGTAAAGTTTTTGATGAGAATAAGATCCAAATGCCAAGACGTTCTCAAGATCAAGGGAAATCTGGCTCTTCCATTAATATTTCCGAGGCAAAACCAGGTGACCTTTTGTTTTTTGCAACAGCTGGCGGATCATCCGTAACGCACGTTGGAATTGTTCACGATATTCTGAACAGTGGCGAAGTGACCTTTATTCACGCTTCAACATCCAAAGGTGTTATTATTTCTTCCTTGAATGAAGCTTACTGGAACAAAGCTTTCCTTTTTGCGAGAAGTGTGCTTTAGTTTTTTTATTTTTGCATTGGATGAAATTTAATCCAAATAAAATCAATTATCGTTAATCAATTATCATTTATAAATCATATGTCTTTACAGGAAAAAATCGAAAAAGCTTGGGATAACCGCGAACTTTTGAAAGAAGAAGAATACCAAAATGCAGTAAGAGAAGTTGTTGCAAAACTGGATGCTGGCGAATTGCGTACCGCAGAACCAACAGAAAACGGTTGGCAAATCAACGAATGGGTGAAGAAAGGCGTGGTAATGTATTTCCCAATCCAGACAATGGAAACCATAGAAGTTGGTCCATTCGAATTCCACGATAAAATTCCTTTGAAGAAAAATTACGCAGAAAAAGGTGTTAGAGTAGTACCTCACGCGATTGCAAGACACGGAAGTTTCGTAGCTAGTGGTGTAATTTTGATGCCATCTTACGTTAACATCGGTGCTTATGTAGATTCTGGAACTATGGTCGATACTTGGGCAACGGTTGGAAGTTGTGCACAGATAGGTAAGAATGTTCACCTAAGTGGTGGTGTAGGAATCGGTGGTGTTTTGGAGCCATTGCAGGCGGCGCCTGTCATTATCGAGGATGATGCCTTTATCGGATCTAGATGTATCGTGGTAGAAGGTGTTCGCGTAGGCAAAGAAGCTGTTCTTGGAGCTAATGTTTGTTTGACAATGTCCACCAAAATTATAGATGTTACAGGCCCAGAACCAATCGAAACGAAAGGTTACGTTCCAGAACGTTCCGTAGTAATTCCTGGAAGTTACACCAAGAAATTTCCATCAGGTGAGTACCAAGTACCTTGTGCCTTGATCATCGGGAAAAGAAAAGAATCTACAGACAAAAAAACCTCTCTGAATGACGCTTTGAGAGAAAATAATGTAGCAGTTTAATAGATATAGATTTTAAACTTATATTTGTCATTCTAATGAGAACTTAACTTCTCGTTAGAATGACATTTTTTTTAAACTAAACCTACGAAAACAGTGAAACAGAAGTTCTTAAAATTTATTTCTGATTATCGTATCATCTTTGTGATCTATATTATTGTGGCTGCAGTCACTGCTTACAGCAAATATAAAAGAGGAACAGGAGGCTACAACAATTATCTGATTTTCAAAGGTGTGTTTTACAATACTTTACAAGAAAGAAATATATTTTCACAATATCCCGATTTGTTTTTTGACAGCAATCATTACGGCGTATTCTTTAGTCTTTTGATTGCGCCTTTTGCGATGATGCCGGATGGTTTTGGTTCTGTTTTATGGAATGTTGCCAGCACTTTGGTCTTTCTTTTTGCGATTTACAAACTTCCTTTTTCGGATGCTAAAAAATCTTTTTTTGCCTGGCTTTGTCTTCAGGAATTCATCACGGCGGCAACCTATTTTCAATTCAATATTATTCTGACAGGATTATTGATGTTGTCTGCGATTTACATTTATGAAAGAAAAGAAACCCAATCCGCATTCGCCATTCTCATTGGCGTTTTTGTAAAAATCTATGGAATCGTGGGACTTTCCGCTTTTTTCTTTGTTAAAAATAAAACCAAATTTATCATCTCATTTATCGTCATCTCAATTCTGTTTTTTGTTTTGCCGATGTTGATTTCAAGTCCAAAGTTTGGAGTTCAATCCTATTTTGATTGGTACACATCTCTGTCGGGGAAAAACCTTGATAACCAAGCTTTGGGAACTCGTCAGGACTATTCTCTGATGGGCGTTGTGAGAAGAGTTTTGGGCAATGCTGACATTTCAAATCTCATATTTCTAGTTCCTGGATTTATTTTATTTATGTTGCCATACGTCAGAACAAAACAATTCAAATTTCTACCATTTCAGATGATGATTTTGGCTTCCACATTATTGTTTGTTGTGCTATTCAGCTCAGGTTCGGAAAGCCCGACTTACATCATTGCGATTGCGGGCGTGATGATTTGGTTCTTGATGCAGAAGAAATTGTTGAAAATTGACATTGCCTTATTGATTTTTGTAATGATTTTCACTTGTTTTGCATTTTCGGATTTGTTTCCAAAATCTATCAAAGAAGGTGTTTTCATAAAATATTCAACCAAAGCAATTCCTTGTATAGTCATTTGGTTTAGAGTGATGTACGAATTGTTGACAAAAGATTTTGAGAAGGATTATAAGTTAGATTAATGAAAAAAATTTCCATAGTCATTCCCGCACACAACGAGCAAGAAAACGTTGCCTTGATTCATCAAAAAATAAAACAAGTTTTTGATGGATTAAATCATTATGACTTCGAAATCATCTTTGTCAATGATGGAAGCCGAGACAACACACAGCAGAAGCTGGAAGAACTTTCCCAAAAGTATAGTGAAGTCAAATTCATAGAGTTTTCCAGAAACTTCGGTCATCAACCCGCGGTAAAAGCTGGAATTGATAATGCAGATGGAAACGCGGTAATCTCGATGGATGGCGATTTGCAACATCCGCCAGAGTTGATTCCCGAATTAATTAAAAAATGGGAAGAAGGAAATGATATTGTGTTTACCATCAGAACTTATCCCAAAGAAATTTCTTTTTTTAAAAGAAAAACGTCTGACTTTTTTTACAAATTATTATCCAGCCTTTCCGATGTCAATTTGACAAAAGGTGGCGGTTCGGATTTCCGCTTGATGGATGCTAGCGCGGTAGAAGTGATGCGAAATTTCAACGAGGATGATTTGTTTCTCCGAGGACTGACAAGTTGGATGGGTTTCAAACAAACTGGAATCGAGTTCACGGCCAACGAAAGGCAGGCGGGCGAAAGCAGTTATAATTTGAAGAAAATGATAACATTTGCGTTCACGGGAATTACGGCATTTAGCGTCAAGCCATTATCCATTGCGGCGTATTTAGGATTCTTATTTTCAGGACTTTCAGTCGTTGGCTATGGTCTTTATGTTCTTTATTCCTTCATCGAAAAAACAGAAATTTCCGGTTGGGCATCGTTGATTATGACCATCGTTTTCTTCGGCGGATTACAATTGATAATATTAGGAATTATCGGGATTTACTTGGGGAAAATCTTCAAAGAAGTGAAGCAAAGGCCAAATTATATCATCAAAAATAAAAATTTCTAAAATGATTTTATTAAGTTTTGACATCGAAGAATTTGATATGCCTTTGGAGTACAAGGGAGAGATTCCTTTGGATGAGCAGTTGGCGGTTTCCAGAAAAGGTCTGCAGAATATTCTCAGGATTTTAAATCAAAATCAAGTCAAAGCTACTTTTTTTTCCACGGTAATTTTTGCTCAGAATAATCAGGATTTGGTGAGGCAACTATTGGAGGAAGGTCACGAACTGGCTTCACACACTTGGTTTCACTCGGAATTTGAAGAAAAACATCTAGCAGAGTCGAAGCAGGCGTTAGAAAGATTATTCGATACGAAAGTTGTCGGACTCAGAATGCCGAGAATGATGGCGGTTTCAGAAGATGCCGTCTCCGATGCAGGATATTTCTATAATTCTTCCATCAATCCAACTTATTTGCCCGGAAGATACAACAATTTCAAAGTCAGCAGACAGCCGTTTTGGCAAAAGAGAAGCTTGCAGTTTCCAGCTTCGGTTTCTACGATTTTCAGGATTCCTTTGTTTTGGTTAAGTTTTCATAACTTTCCACTTTCGGTTTACAAATTGCTATCCAGATTATCAATCAATTCCACAGGATTTTTGAACATCTATTTTCATCCGTGGGAATTTGCAGACATCTCGAATCCAAAATATAAATTGCCTGCTTTCACCTTCAAAAATACGAATGAAGCTATGGTCAATCGTTTTGATAATTTTATCAGATGGGCAAAAAAAAATAATTATCAGTTTTCTACGACCAGAGAATTTTTGGAAGATTGGACACAAAAAAATAAAAATTAATGAAGATTGCTTACGATGCCAAACGTATTTTTTCGAGCGTATCAGGATTAGGAAATTATTCCAGAGATCTGGTAAGGATTCTTTCCAAGGTTTTTCCTGAGAATAAATATATTTTGATCAGCAAAAAGACGTCTGACAAAGGAAAGCAAATAGTACAACTTCCCAACGTTTCGCACGTCAAAACTTCCAAAGGAAACTTGTCACGACAATTCAAAATGGGAATCGATGCACAGAATTTAGGTGCTGATATTTTCCACGGTCTATCGGGCGAACTACCATTGAAATGGAACAAAAAGCCGATTAAAAAAGTAGTGACGATCCACGATCTGATTTTTGAAAGATATCCGGAATATTACACGTGGTTGGACCGCAGAATTCATTTTTGGAAATTCAAGAAAGCGGCGATTGCTGCGGACAAGATTATTTCCATTTCTGAGCAGACTAAACGGGATATTATAGATTATCTTAAAGTTCCTGAAAGTAAAATTGAAGTGGTTTATCAAGGCTGTCATCAAAGCTTCAAAGAAAAACAATCCGCTGAATTTCTAGATCAGGTCAAGGAAAAATTCCAACTTCCAGAGAAATTTATTTTGAATGTTGGAACGATAGAACCAAGAAAAAATCTTTTGAACATCGTCAAAGCTTTGAAGGAAACTCAGATTCCGCTAGTTGTAGTTGGAACCAAAAAGCCAAAATATTTTAAATTAATAGGAAAAGAGATCAAGAAAGGCAAAGTTGAAGTTCAATTTCTTCAAGGCGTTTCGATGGAAGAATTGTCGGCCATTTACAAACTTGCAGAGATTTTCATCTATCCAAGTTTCTTCGAAGGTTTTGGAATTCCCGTGATAGAGGCTTTGTATTCTGAAACAGTTGTCATCACGAGTAATACGAGCTGTCTTCCCGAAGCAGGCGGACCAGATTCTGTTTATATTGATCCCCAAAATGTGGCGGACATCAGATCAAAAATTAATTTTCTTTGGAACAACGAACCAGAGAGAAAACGCCGTGCGGAGAAAGGTTTGGAGTTTGTCCAGAAATTCAATGATGAGGTGATTGCGAAAGAGGTGATGAAGGTTTACGAAAGTTTAATGAACCACAAAGACTCAAAGGTTAACACAAAGAACACTAATTAAAAAAAAAACTTTGTGTACATTGTGAAAAAACTTAGTGCTCCTAGTGTTTGAAAACACACTCAATTAATAATTCCGTTCGCCAAAAATCGCCGACCCAACTCGCACCGAATTTGAGCCACATTCAATCGCCAAAGGAAAATCGCCACTCATTCCCATTGATAAAGTTTCCAAAGGTTTTAAGCTGGAAAGTTCATCAAAAAGTTGCTTCAAAATTCCAAATTCCTCACGGATCTGAATTTCATCATCCACAAAACTTGCCATTCCCATCAAGCCTTTGATATCAATATTAGGATAGTTTCCGTCTAAGAATTTATTGAAAATATCTTTGGCTTCTTCCACTGTCAATCCGAATTTAGTCTCTTCTTTTGCGATTTTAACTTGAAGCAAAACGTTGATTTTCCTTTCGTTCTTCAGAGCTTCTTTATCGATTTCTTTCAAAAGTTTTTCGCTGTCAACACTTTCTATCATTGAGATAAATCTCGCTACAAATTTCACTTTGTTGGTTTGAAGATGTCCAATCAGATGCCACTCAATATCATTTGGAAGAACTGGTTGCTTTTCCAACAATTCCTGAACTTTATTCTCTCCAAAAGCCCGTTGTCCCAAATCATAAACTTCTTTGATCTTCTCAGCTGGATTGGTTTTGGAAACCGTGACCAGTTTTACATTTTCGGGAAGTTGGGAAATGATGTTTTGATAATTTGATTGTAGTGACATTGGAATCAGTTTATTAAATTAAAACTTTAACAAAAATAAGAATCTTTAAATTTGAAACCACATAGAAACATAGGTTTTATGTGATTTTAAGAAAAATAGATGGGTTTTAAATTCTATTTTATCTTTCAAACTTAATTTTACATTTTTCTACACTTTTCTTCTTTGAGAAATCTCATACATAATCAATCTTTAATTTGACTGAATTTTCGTAAATTTGAGGAAATTTTTATTCGAATAATAATCAAAAATATATGAGTCAATTTGATGTAACCGTTATCGGTTCTGGTCCTGGTGGATATGTTGCGGCAATCCGTGCTGCCCAATTGGGTTTCAAAACAGCAATTATTGAAAAATATTCAACCTTAGGCGGAACTTGTCTTAACGTTGGATGTATTCCTTCAAAAGCTTTGCTTGATAGTTCTGAGCATTTCGAAAAGGCAAAACACGACTTTGCAAATCACGGGATCATCATCAATGAGCCGACTGCTGATATCGCAAGAATGATCGCCCGCAAAAACGAAGTGGTAGATCAAACCACAAAGGGAATCAACTTTTTGATGGATAAAAATAAGATCACCGTTTTTGAAGGTCTTGGAAGTTTCGAATCTGCAACCCAGATCAAAGTTTCAAAGAACGACGGTTCTTCCGAAGTGATCGAATCTAAATATACAATCATCGCAACTGGTTCAAAACCATCTAGTTTACCTTTCATCAATCTTGATAAAGAAAGAATCATCACTTCCACAGAAGCTTTGAATCTTAAGGAAATTCCAAAACATTTGGTAGTAATTGGAGGAGGTGTTATCGGATTAGAACTTGGTTCAGTTTATTTGAGATTAGGTTCTCAGGTAACTGTGGTCGAATTTATGGATAAGATCATTCCAGGAATGGACGGAAGTTTGTCTAAGGAATTGCAAAAAGTTCTTAGAAAACAAGGGATGAAATTCGAACTTTCTACAGCGGTTTCGGCGGTTGAGAGAAACGGAGATTCTGTGAAAGTAACGGCTAAAAACAAGAAAGGCGAGGAGGTAACTTACGAAAGTGATTACGTTCTGGTTTCTGTAGGGAGAAGACCTTACACAGACGGACTTGGATTGGAAAAAGCTGGTGTAGAACTTGACGAAAGAGGAAGAGTGAAAACCAACGACCATTTGCAAACGAATGTTTCTAACATTTATGCGATTGGTGACGTGATCAAAGGCGCAATGTTGGCCCACAAAGCTGAGGAGGAAGGAACTTTGGTTGCTGAGATCTTGGCTGGACAAAAACCTCACATCAATTATAACTTGATTCCAGGCGTTGTTTACACTTGGCCAGAAGTTGCTGGCGTTGGTAAAACCGAGGAGCAATTGAAAGAAGAAGGCGTGGCTTACAAAGTAGGAAGTTTCCCAATGAGAGCATTAGGAAGAAGCCGTGCAAGTGGCGACACAGACGGTTTTGTGAAAATCATTGCTGA
The DNA here is from genome assembly GCA_028736075.1 of Chryseobacterium sp. KACC 21268. Classification (NCBI taxonomy): domain Bacteria; kingdom Pseudomonadati; phylum Bacteroidota; class Flavobacteriia; order Flavobacteriales; family Weeksellaceae; genus Chryseobacterium; species Chryseobacterium sp. KACC 21268. Next base: position 3,621,266 of record CP117875.1, on the reverse strand, counting down.
CGAGAAAACGGATGAGGTTCTAGGTTTCCATATGATCGGCGCAAGAGCTGCGGATCTGGTTGCAGAAGGCGTTATCGCAATGGAGTTCCGTGCAAGTGCAGAAGACATCGCTAGAAGTTCTCACGCGCATCCAACTTATGCAGAAGCTGTGAAAGAAGCGGCTTTGGACGCTACTGGAAAGCGATCAATCCATATGTAATCTAAAAATTTAGAAGATCAATATATAAAGAGAAGCGATTTAGCTTCTCTTTTTTTTGTAACTTAGTTGAAAATAAGCTAACTATGAAACAAAACTACTTCCTTTTACTTCTTTTCTGTTCTCAGTTATTCTTCAGCCAGATTATTAATTTTCCTGATGCAAATTTCAAAGCGAGATTATTACAATCTAGTTCCACAAATTATATTGCTGCAGACTTAAACGGAAATGCAACGAAAATCGATCAAAATAATGATGGGCAAATAGATGTTTCAGAAGCCTTAAACATCAGTCAGATTTCAATTTCTGGGGACTCTAGTCCTACAAGTTATGTAATGGATTATAATTTTCTTCCAAGTTATAACATAAGCTCTTTAGACGGAATTAATAATTTTAAAAATCTGAAAATTCTGGAGTGTAAAAATAATAATTTGACTATTCTGGATTTTAAAGACCTTATTAATTTAGAACAAGTTTACTGTCATCATAATAAGATTACAGAGTTTTTAAATTTTAATGATGTCAATAAACTATATATTATAAAGTGCACTGATAATTTATTAAGAAATTTAGATTTTAGCCAGTCTGCAAGAAATATTGAAGCCTATTCTCAATATTATGATAATAAAAATTCGGTACTGTACTTTTACTCTTACAATAATCCCTTAATCAATGTTAACATACAAAATGGTAAAAATACTATTTGGATATTTTTGGCAGAATGGGGTTCTTGTGCTTTTGGGAAACTGTTTTATTCATTTAATACATGTGGCAATGATCCTTCAAAAATAGAGACTTTGGTTAACCTCAAGGTGAATTGTTTTGAAGTTCCCAATTATCAGCAATATCTGAGTAGATATAATATGTCTGTAAATCTCATAGACAATTGTTTGATAGCAACAGATGAAGTCACCAAAATCAAATTGAGCGTTTCTCCAAATCCAGCGAGAGATTTTTTACAATTGGATTTTAATGAAAAGATAGAAAAGATTCAAATTATTGATGAATCCGGAAGGTTGGTTTCATCTCCTGCCATTAATCAAAATAGAATTAATGTTTCAAAACTTAAATCTGGAGTTTATTATTTGAGTACTTTAATCAATGGAAAAACACTGAATACCAAATTTGTAAAACAGTAATTTTCAAAAATTAATAAAGATATAGAGAGAGGTGAAAGCTTTCTTTTTTTAATTAATGAAATTAATTTTAAATAATTAAAATTGCTAATTAATTTGTTTTTATTTTTGTTAAAATTTGAGTTATGATAAAGGAACTTGATCAAGATTTCAGTAGTCTTAATGAATATATCGGTCAACTTGCGCCAAGTAAGATCTTCATTTTGGTGGATGAAAATACGCACGACCATTGTTTACCAATCTTACTACCCAACTTGGAAACCGACGCACCATTCGAAATCATCGAAATAGAAGCGGGCGAAGAAAATAAAAACATTGGCACTGCAACTCAGCTTTGGGAAATATTCTCAGAAATGGAAGCGGATAGAAAGTCATTATTGATCAATCTTGGCGGTGGAGTAGTGACGGATATGGGCGGTTTTGTAGCTTCAACTTATAAAAGAGGTTTCAAATTCATCAATGTTCCTACAACTTTGCTTGCTATGTGCGATGCTTCAATTGGTGGAAAAACCGGGATTGATCATCAGTTTCTTAAAAATATCATCGGGACTTTTGCATTGCCGGAAGGGATTTTCTTCTATCCAAAATTCTTGGAAACTTTAAAGTTTGAAGAACTCAGAAGTGGTTTTGCAGAGATGCTGAAACACGGTTTGATTGCCGACGCAAACCATTGGAATGAATTAAGTTCGTTATTTAAAATTACACCTGCCGACGTGGCGCCATTCATCAACCGAAGTATGGAGATCAAGAATGATGTGGTGACAAAGGACTTTAAAGAAGAAAATGTTCGAAAGATCCTCAACTTTGGTCACACCATTGGTCACGCTGTGGAAAGTCTTTTTCTGAAAAAAGGAAACCTGATCCCGCACGGAGAAGCTGTGGCGCTGGGAATGATCTGTGAAACGCATTTGGCTTTCTTGGCAGGTCTGATAGATGTAGATGATTCATCAACGATCATTACCAAGATCCAGAGATTCTTTCCATACATCGATATTTCCGAATTTAATAACGAAGATATTGTAAACCTGATGTTCAACGACAAGAAGAATCAGGACGGCGATATCAACTTTTCTTTGATCAACGGTGTTGGAACTTGCGCATTTGACCAGAAATTGCACGCAGATCAAATCAATTTGACTTTGGATTTTTATAAAAACATCATTACAAATTAATGATACTATTCGATGAATAGGTTTTTTAATATGTTGAATATTAATTGTTTGAATAATTTTCACATTTAAATATCAATAATTTTTAATTTTTTGGCAAAGTATTTGGAAGTATGCTTCCCGTAAAACAAAATTAAAATTTGATATTATGAAAAAGTTATTTTTAGGATTAGGTTTGGTAGCAGGAACTTTTGCATTCGCTCAAACAAGTCCAACATTCGGTTTAAAAGCAGGTCTTAACGTATCTTCAATCTCTAAAGATGGTTATGAAGATTCAAAATCTAAAGCAGGTTTCTACGGTGGTATCTTTATGAATGCGCCAGTTTCTGAAATGTTCAGTATCCAGCCAGAGGTTTTATATAGCCAATATGGTGCAAAGGTTACTCAAAGTTATACTACTGAGGCTTTAGGAACTACTACGAGATTTAGATCTTCTCAAAGTCGTAACTTAGATTATATTGCTGTGCCTGTTATGTTCCAATTTCACGCAACTCCAGCTTTTTACTTAGAAGCAGGTCCTGAATTTGGATTCTTAATTAGTGCAAAAGACAAAGGTGATATCACTAGAGAAACAACTACAGGAGGAACTACATCTACAAGTACTACATCAGGTTCTAATGATATTAAGGATGGTATCAGTTCCTTCAATATGGGTGCTGGTCTTGGTTTAGGATTTAACTTTACTCCAAACTTTGGTATCAATGCGAGATATGTTGCAGGGTTCACAGATATCAATAAAAAGAACAACGATGAAAATGGTAATACATCATTAGAGAACAACGACAACAAAAACAGAAACAATACTTTCCAAGTAGGTTTGTCTTACAAATTCTAATATTACAAAATCTTAAATATTACAAAAGGCCGATTCATTCGGTCTTTTTTTGTTTCTTAATTTATATTTTTGCCCTTAATAAACAATTATGTATATGAAGAAGATATTTCAGGTTTTGGCAATTTCTACAACAGCGATGATCTCTGCGCAGTCTTTTGGTGTGAAAGGTGGTGCCAATATTTCGACCATTAGCCAGGAGAGAAGTTGGGATGATACTAATGCCAAACTTGGCTACTTTGTTGGTGTGTATATGCACGCGCCGGTGAACAGTGTTTTTAGTATTCAGCCAGAAGTCCTTTACAACAGCGTTGGGGTAAAGTATGATAATAATAGGGTATCACACACGCTGGGTTTGGATTACGTTTCTGCACCTATAATGTTTCAATTCGAACCAATTCCTAAATTATTTGTAGAAGCAGGACCGCAGTTTTCTTTTTTAATTGGGAACAGTGACCGCAACAAAGCTGACGATGTCGTGACAATAAAAAAATACAGGAATAATTCCAATTACAATAGTTTTGATATGGGCGGAGCAATAGGTGTAGGATTCAGAGTAAATAATATTACAATTGGTGCAAGGTACGTTGCAGGCTTTACAGATATCAAAAAATCAGGATCTACCAGTTGGAGCAATGATGACAAACAACTTCGAAACAATACATTGCAAATTGGACTGCAATACGGATTTTAGAATTTTATGAATAAAAAAAGACCAACTAATTACGTTGGTCTTTTTTATGGATTATCATTAAACTAAATTATTTAACGATAAGGTTTTTACTAGTTGTTTCTCCATTGTTAGAAATTACAATTCTGTAAGTTCCGGTTTTTAAAGTAGAGATATTCACTTTAGTTTTTTCATTTTCCAAAGATCCATTAGAAAGCAATTTTCCAGAAAGATCTAGGATTTGATAAGTTGCACCTTTGGCTGCATTACTAAGAGAGATATTAACTTCTCCTTTTGCAGGATTTGGATATAGTGCAAAACCTTTGTTGAAAGCAGATTCATTTACCGCAAGGTTTTTACTGATATTAAATCTAGCAGAGTTCACTGCAAAATAAATATTGTTAGCTGCTTTCACCATAATTCTTGCATTTCCGTTATTTTCGTTAGGAAGTGTAACAGATGCAGATCCGTTGTTAGGTACTTCTGCAAGTAGTGTTGGATAAGTAAGTCCATTGTCAGAAGAGATGTAGATCTGTACATTTTGCGTATTGATTGGCGCTGCATTGGTTCCTGCAACATCCCAAGTTACCGGAAGCTGGGTTCCTCCAATGTAATTAGCTGCTAAAGTCTGAGAAGTCACTTTGAAAGGTCCTGTATTAGCTACAGTTACAACCATTAGATCTCTTGCAGATTGGTTACCAGTTGCTTTGTTGTCATTTACTAGCAATGAGAAGTTCAACGTTCTAGCTACACTTGGAATCACTTCCCAAGTTGGCGTCAGGTTATTTGCTGCGATAGAACTCATTTGAGGGAAATATCTCTCAGGAGTCGTTTTAGGATTGTATGATCTGAAAACTGTTCCTTGAACCGTAGTAGCTGTAGGTGGTTGTGGATTGTAGAAAAGTGCAGCAGCATTGGTTTGTTCCCAAAGGTAAGTTACAGCATCACCATCTGGGTCACTTCCTGCGCCTGTCAAAACAAATGCAGTTCCGTACGGAATAGTGTAATCCAAACCTGCGTCAGCAATTGGTGTAGAGTTGTTGTTTGCAGTCTTTACAGAACAGTCCGTACCACGCGTAATGAAGTTGTACATTTCATTCACACTTACAGAATGGAAATATGGATCACTGTTGTTTTGTAAATTGTAGACGGAAGTACAGATTCCTGCATAGGCCATAATGGTTGATCCACTTCCTGGTTCTACTGCAGTTACCGTATTGGAATTACCACTACAAGATCCTGCATCTGTTGTATTGGCACGGAAGGTATGGTTTCCTCCAAACTGATGTCCCATTTCGTGCGCTACGTAGTCAATGTTGAAAGCATCATTGATAGGAGCAGAAGATCCTGTCACACCACCAGCTTTGATTGAGCTACAAGGAGATTGCAAGTATGCAACACCACCACCACCAGTACTGAAAACGTGTCCGATATCGTAATTTGCAGTTCCAATTTTGGAGTCGCAAACAGTTTGGTTTTCTCCCAACATTGTTCCACCACTACCGTTGGTGTAACCATCATTGGTATTTTCGACGAATAGGATTTGATCATTATTTGGAACCATAACCATTGTAAGAGAAACTGTTTTTTCATAAACACCATTTACTCTTGTCATTGTTGCGTTCATAGCAGCTAATACAGCAGCTTTTTTCTGTTCAACTGTTCCGGTTGCAAGACCAGCTCTGTTGTAATGGTATCTGGAATATTCAAAGTTTCCAGCCAAAGCCAAACGGTAAGTTCTCAGTTTGCCATCTTGTACGAAAGGTGCTTTTAGAGAAACCGGCTGTTCAACTGGCGGATTTTCAAAATTATATTTACCATAATCACAGTTGAATTTTTCCGGATTTACAGGCAAACTGCTTCTTTCATAAACAATGTAGTTATTTAGGTCACTTGTATAAGTATCCAGGTAACTGATTTTCGTATTGTCAAAATACATCACATTTAGTCCGTCGTACGGCGAGATACTGAATCTGATGCTGTTTTCCGGACTTCCTTTCTGGTATCCAACATAGGAATTGATTCCTGGATATTTGTCAGATAGTTCTTTCGCCATCACAGCTGCCTCTTTCACGACATAGTCAACCAGCTTTCCAGAAGCTGTTGGGAATTTCAGGACAAAACTATCATTGCCAGATTCTCTGTTTGGAGCTTTCGCCAGTTCAGATTTTATGCCTTGCAAGTTCAAGCTGTAGATCTTGTAATCATTTGGTGTTGTGGTTCTTTCCATCAATTTAGCAGTTGCTAAGGAAGATTTGTTTTGAACCGGACTCCAAAAGTTTTTTTGTGCACTTAGCATCATAGAAGCCATTATGCCAGTGACAGTGAATAATTGTTTTACCATTATTATAAAATTAGATGATGATTTTTTTTGAGATATTGTTTAAAAATTTTATTTATTGATACTGAATTTTTTATATAGCTTGATTTTTTTTGTTTATTAATTAAAACTAATTAAAAATTATGAGCTATTTAATAAGGAGTAAAAATATAAAAAAACAACCAAACATTTCTATTTGGTTGTCATTTTAACATTTTAATGATTGTATTTATTCCGAAATTATTACTTTAGTTCCTTGAGTATGAGCATTCATCTGTGGTGCGTAATAATTCTGCAAAGTCGTTATTCCATTAGAGAATTTCCCGCTTGCATTCGCTACATAATCGTACTCGAAAACATATTTTCCTTTCGGCATATATTCGATGTAGAAGTTCGTGGAAGCATCTTTTGTGGATTGATAATAACCCAAATTATTTTTCCATTCGTATCTAGAAATCACATCCAAAGGTTCAAAACCGGCCGCTCTCATATCTTTCAGGTGAATGAATTCCATATTTCTATCGGTGTTCAGAATCATTCTTACGGTCACCTTATCACCCACTTTCAATGGCGAATTTTCATTGATTTTAATTAATTGTTCACCGTTTTCAGTTTTCACTTTTTTGTACAATTCTTTCGTAATGGAAATATAGCTTTCCGAAGATTTTATCTTATCCAAATCCTCATAATATTGCCAGAACAAACCACCTTGCACAATTCCCGGACTGTCTTTTTTAATGGAAACCGTTGCCAGATTTTTATCCAAATTATCAGAAGTAATCGCTTGTTTCACATAACCTGTCGCTTGTATTTGAGGCTTCAAAGCTTTTCCGCCCCAAGTAATTTCCGCTTTATCAGATTCCGCTGAAGTCCAAGATTTCCCTGAATTCAAAATCGTGAAAATCACTTCCGTAGTTCCGCGCGAACTTCCCCAGGAATTCACTTCTTTTTGGGTTACGAGCCAGATTTTCATTTCTTCAATGAAGGTTTCATCCGTCGGCGTCAATTTGTTAAACGCTTCCAAAGCTCCTGCGTGATTCACCGTTTTGGAAGAATACCAACCCCAATCGTTCAGGTTTTGTTTCCAATAAACACCTTGCGTTTCTGTGTCTGTGGAAGTTTCTTTAAGATAAGTCATCAATTTTTTCGAAACATCTTTCAATCCATAATTATGGAATAACAAAGCCGAACGATGCAATCCAAAGAAAGTGAAATCCGTGATTTTTGCTATTTTCGCTTTTGTAATCACCAAAGTTTTCAGATTTGCACCTTTATTTTTCAAAGGATACTCTTTTTCCCAATAATTTCGGGTGTCGAGATAATCAATCACGAAGTTGTTCCAAACATTGTCTTTGTCTGTCTTCCAATATTTATTCACTTCATTATCCACATAAGAAATCAGTTTTGCAACCATTTCTTTCTGCTCAGAACTTTGGTAGTCCGCCACATTTCCTTTCAGCCATTCATTGATTCTTCCAAGATTTTTCAAGATATAAAGTGAATTGTAATACGAACTCGGATAACCGGCGTACCAACTAAATCCACCATCAGGATTTTGCAATTTCTGCAATTCGCTCCAATCGTTTTGGATGGAATTTCTCATCGTATTCGCATCAAACAATCTCGCCAGTTTTTCCATCTGTTCGGTCTCATTTTTCGATTCCAAAACCCAAGGCGTTTCTTCCAGCAACAATTGTTTCAGCTCCTGATTTTTCTCCAGATTCGATGTCAATAAACCTTTCGATTGATATTCATCAAAAACCGTTTTCAGTTTCGGATTGGCTTTGAAGATTTCCGAAGCCAAAACATCTGCAAACCATTTGTTGAAGATGACATCCGCAGAATTATTCGTGTCATTTTTCAAACTTGGAAGCGCAAACATAATTTCCCAAATCGGATTTGTCGTCAGTTCCAAAGTGTTGGAGACATTGGTCAACGTTTTAGAATTTGAGTTTCTCAGATTTTCCAAAGTGAAAGTTTTCGTCTGACCTTCTTTCACAAAAATTGGAAGCGCATCCGTCACCAACATTCGATTTGGCAAAACGGCGATGGCTTTTTGTTCGCCATCTGAGAAGTTTCCAGCTTTCGCAACAATTTTAATGATAATTGATGAAACATCATTCGGAACTTTTATTTTCCAATTCACAACTGAATTGCCGTTTTCCGATAATGTAAAAGATTGTTCTTTATTATAAACAGGAACCGCAGTCAATTGGCTAATCCCGAATTTCTCCGAAATATCTTCATTCGTAAACGCATCCAAAATCTGCAATTGCGCCACACCATTCAGTTTTTGATTCACCAAACTTGATAATTTCGATTGAAGATTCAATTCATCACCTTCACGCAAAAATCTTGGATAATTTGGTGTGATAGAAAACTCTTTCTGCGTCACCACAGATTTTTCCAAAGTCGCAGAACGCGCATCTTTCGTATGCGCCAAAAACATCAATTTCCATTGCGTCAAAGCTTCCAGAGAAGTGAATTCAAAACTCACATTTCCATCTTTATCTGTCAAAAGATTCGGATAGAAAAACGCTGTTTCGTTGAGGTTTTGACGAACTGGGATTTTGTTTAAGTCATCTTTTTCTTGAGAGCTCATTTCCGAATTTGAGTTGACACTTGGTAATGTTTTTATTAGGCTTTCAATACTTCCACCACGGCTTCCATAAAGAGCAGTTTCTGCCATTGCTTTGTCATTTTGGATAGTAGAGTTTCCCCTAATCATTACTTTTGCATTGGACGGCGGGGGAGCAGGCGCATATACTGCAGATTTCACACCTTCTCTGACGGTGTAACTGCCTTTTGAAGTATAGAAAAGTGTTAAGTCAAACCAATTAAACTGTGGATTATTAATATTATAAGTCTTTAAATATTTAGAATTCTTATTAAAATTTTCCTGACTTAAACCATTTCTCAAATCATAAGAGCTCTGAAAAAACTGAGAATAAAATCCTTGCCAGTTCCAGCTATTCGAGGCAAATTGGTCAAGCGATTTGTCATACATTCCCACCAAAACTTCAGCATTGATTTTCTCTTTATCAGCACCAGAAACCTTCACCGTCCATTTTTCTTTTTGTCCAGGCTGAAGTTTGTCGCGGAAAGTCACCGTTTCAATCTTCAAATCATCTTTGCTGTCAGCAATTTTCAAATCAACATTCTCAGTTTTCACATCATTAAATGCAACCAATTGAAATTGTAAATTAACTCTCGAAACAGTTTCGTCCTTCGGAATCAAAGTTTCATATTCCAAAATTCCATTTTTGAAAGAATGCGTTTCCGTTACCGTTTCGCCTTTTCCATTTTGAACAAAAACATTTACCAAAGCATCCGGAACAGCCGAATAAACAAAGATTTTCGCTTTCTCACCACGCTTTAAATCCTGTTTTGGTTTAATGACTTCCAAGAACGGTTTTTGATTTTGCCCCAGCGATTTCTTATCCCAAACTTTGAAGAATTGCTCCGTTTTTATCGTGTCTTTTCCTTCGATATTATAAAGTTGAAGTTTGTAAGTTCCCGCATTTAGAGAGCCAAGATTCAAGATTCGAGATTCAGGATTTGCATTCTTGCTTCCTGACTCTTGGTTCTCAATTCTATCAAAAACAACTTTTTCCACCTTCCAGTTTTTCTCTTCATTGGTCTTATCAAATCTGTCGTGCGGGAACTTTTGCACAAATTCTTCCTTAGAAAGTTTCGGCAAATCCTGAATTGTATTTTCAAACTGACTTCTGAAAATCTGCTTCGGTTCTTCCAGCTTTTCCAGTTTTGCATTGTAAGATTTTGCAAGAACCTGGTCGTTGTAATTTTTCGTCGAAACACTTAGTTTTACAGCTTCATCAGAGAAAATATTGTCAACATTGTCCGCTGAAATATAATGAGAAACCGAAGCTACTTTCACATTTGTGTCCGCAGATTGAGTTTCGCCGTTGATGTCCGTCACAGAAGCGTTGATGGCGTAATTGTCAATTTGAATTCCTTCCAAAGTTTCATCTTTTTTAAGTTCTACTTTGATGGTAAATTCACCTTTCTCATTGGTTTTTGCCGTTCCGAGAATCGAGTTTTCATTATCGTTTCCACGCGGATACCACCAGAAATAACGCCAACGGATATTCTGTTTTTTGATTTCATAATTCACCGTCGAATTGCTCAACGCAACGCCGGAAAACATCATCGCCTTTCCTTTCAGCTCGATGGTTTGACCGTATTTGTACTCGTCTTTTATCGGTTCAAAAGTCACTTCAAATTTCGGACGTTTGTATTCCTCAACCTGAAAATCTGCGTAACCAGAGATGTTATAAGCGGAATTATTATCGTCGTCAACTTCGATATTGAAATTTCCGTTCAACTTGTTTTTTGGCAAAGTAAAACTGCCATTAACAGAACCAAATTCATTGGTTGTCAATTTCAAAGTCTGTAATTCTTCGCCGTTGGTGTCGTTCAAAATGATATTCAACTTTACTTTTTCAAGCGTTTTCATTTTTTGGGTTTCGCCATTGATGCCCGTTGCAATCACTTTGAAGTAAACGATTTGTCCAGGTCTGTAGATTTTTCTGTCGAGGAAAATCTGCGCGCTTTCCTGATTTTCAGATTTGTTTCGGTTGCCGTAATCGTAACCATAAACATTTATCATCGAAAAATTGTTTCCATTCTTCACAAGGAAGTTTCTGTAATATTCCTGATTCGCAGAATTTGGAAACTGAAAATTACCGAATTTGTCTGTTTTTACAGTGTATTTTGTAACGGCTTTTCCGCGAACATATTCGGTGACGTCTAGGTTTTCATTAATGAAAGCTTTTCCGTTTTCGTTGTTCACGAGTTTCAGAATATTGGCTTTTGGATTGCTGTCGTCTTTTTTGGAGAAGATAATTTTCGAATCCGAAACAATGAAATAATAATTTCCCTGAACCGAATTTTCCACCACATATTCCGCCAGATAAATCCCTGCTGGAAGCACTTTTAGTTCGAGTGATGTTTTATGCGATTTGAAATCCGAAGACGCTGGCAAACTGAATTCATCCTTTCTCACCAACGATTTTTTGACCTTAGAAAAAGGATTTTTATAAGAATCGAAAACGTGATTCAAAAAACCTTGCGAATCATCTTTCACTTCATAAATGTTCAATGAAAATTGCTTCACATTTTTAACTTCCGCAACGATATGAATCGGTTTGTTCGGTTGTGTTTCTTTCTCGTAAAATAAATTAAGTTGCGGATTTTTTATCGCGTTTTCTTTGTTAAGAATATTATTGATGAACTTCGATTTTGGATAAAGTTCTTTCGCTTTATTCACCCAAACCAAAGCTGTTTTGTTATCGTCTTTTTGCTGAAGAAGCTCAATCATTTCATCAATAATCAAAACTTTGTAATCTCCTTTCAAAGATTCATCTCCAACTAGTTTTTCAATTTGAGCAAATTTGTCTTTGCAATTGTTAAGCTCACAATTATAATTGATTTTTTGATGTTGGAAATACAGTTTTGAATTCCCAGAATTCGCCGAAATCTCCGAATCATAAAGGTCATTAATTTTCTTTGAATTGACTTTCAGTTCGTTTGGCGTGAACAGATTTTGATTTCTCAAAAACTCGATGTAATTGAAATTTGACCAATCCGAAAGCATTGGGAAGTAATCCAAATTTTCTGTCGCTTCAAAAATTTCCTTGTATTTCTGCGTCTGAATTTTCTTCAAAACTGAATTTTCTTTCTCCAAATCTGAATAATTCTTAGTCAAGAAATTCTTAAAATCCAGTTTGCTCCAAGTCTCAATTTGCGACAGATTTTGATTGTCGATATTCGTTTTCTGATTGATTTTCCACGAATTGTTATCGTAATAATCATTGATGAATTCCAATGTCAGAAGATGAAACAATTGCTTCTCATCGCCTTTCAGTTTGGTTTCCGTGCTTTGAAGTTTCGAAAAGAATTTTGAGTTTTCATCATTCTGCGTGTCGTCGTGCGTTTGCTTCAGGATGCTGAATTCCGCTTTCAGAGATTTGATGATTTGGATGGCGTTGTTGTCTTTCATCGCTTGGTTTTGAATGTCCAGAATTATCGGAAGATTACTTTTGTAAGTTCCTTTCTTGTAATTTTCCTCCACTTTTTTCCATTGAGAATCGTAGTAGTTCTGCGCCGAAAAGTTGATGAAGAAAAACATCAGCAAGAAAACTGAGACTGATTTAATGATTTTCATATTTGACTTTTATTTTTTTTTGAGTGAATGATTCACTGTATAAAGATGCATTATTTTATCAAAGGTTGGAAAGATTAAAATCTTTTTTAAAAATTAACACTTTGGAAATCTTATTGATTTAGAACAATTTTTCGGACATTTGTTAAAAGTAAAATGTCGATTTTAAATTTAGCAAAAAAATATGTGATTGACAGCCAGATTTTTGTCTCGCTGATGGGAACGATGATGGCTGGATTTTTTATGCTGGAGCAAAACATATTCCGTTGGCCGAGTTTGCTGTTGATTTTTATCACGTATTTCAGCGGTTATCTATACACCAAATATCAGAGTCGTAGAAAGACTTTCATCAAGATTTTGGTTTTTAATTTCATTTGTGGCATTTTGAGTTTTTGCTTGATTGTATTTAATCACAACGAAATCAGATTGTTAAAGTGGGCTGTGATTGTCGTCATTGGCTTACTTTACAATTCTTTTTTCCTTGAGAAATTCATTCGAAAAATTCCTTTGTTAAAAGTCTTTTACGTTGGCCTGACTTGGGCTTTGATTAATGCTTGGCTCATTCTCCCCGAATTCAATTGGGAGATTTTCTGGATTTCGTGGTTGTTTATTTCGGCTTTGGTTCTTCCTTTCGATATTCGTGATATGAAAAGTGATGATGTGGTGACTTTCCCCATTTTAATCGGTGCTCAGAAAACGAAGTACTTGGCTTATCTTTTAGTTTTCGTTGCTTGTTTATTAAGTTTGATATTTCTTGATAGAGAATTTGCCTTAAGTTTTTTAATGACAACGGTTTTCACATTTATTATGATTTATTTTTCTGAAAATGATAATAAGGGAACTTACTTTTCCTTTTGGGTAGAATCTTGTAGCGGATTGCCTTTGTTGGTGATTTTGCTTTATTGGCTTGTAAATTGATAGAAGGATTTTACTAATTAATTTTTGAAGTATTTGTAATCTGATGCATAAAAATATTCTTGCGTTAATTCTGTTTTTATGTAGCGTTTCTTTTGTGTCTGCGCAAGAGAAAGAGAAAAAGGATTCTATCTATTATAAGATTGAAAGGTACTCAGACAAAAGAAAATTCACCAAATTCATCCACCGTTTCATCTTTCGTCGCGAAGCAGATTCTGTTTCGGTGAAAACCCGTACCGAGAAGGAAACACAAGCGTCTTACGACGGAAAGCACATCCGAAATATCAAAATCGAAACGATTGACCCATTTGGATACAACACCAAAGAAAAAAAGGAAAAAGCCAAATGGTACGATTGGTTCACAAATCATCTGCATTCCAATACCAGAATTTCGACGGTCAATAATTATTTGCTTTTCAAAAAAGGAGAAGAATACAACGCCCAGAAGCTCTACGAATCCGAGCGTCTTCTCCGTGAAATGCCGTTCGTAAATCGAGTGAAAATCAGTATTGCAGACAGCACTTCGACCAAAGATTCTATTGATGTCGTAGTGCAAGTTCTCGATTCCTGGAGTTTGAAACCACGCGGAAGTTTCTCCGGAAGCAAAATCGGAATGGGCGTCACAGAAGAGAATTTTTTAGGACTCGGACACGAAGCTAATTTCCTTTACAGAAACGATTCCAAGCAAAATCAGGATTATCTGATGGGAAGTTACACAGCTTACAATCTGTTCGGTTCTTATATCAATGCGCAAGTTTTGGGCGAACGCGATTTTTGGAAGAATGAGCGAATTAATGTAAATGCGAGAAGAGATTTCTTCTCTCCGTTGACGAAGTGGGCTGGCGGTTTTTCATTTGAATATTTTATGCGAAATGTCGCTTTGCCAATGGTGGACAGAAGTGCGTTGCCAGAGGTTCAAATCAAGGTTTACAGTCAGGATTTGTGGGGCGGTTATCAGATTCCGGTTTCGGCGAATCCAGAGGAAAGAGTCTCCAGTAACATCGCTTTCATTGGACGTTTTCAAAATTATCAGTACAAAGATAGTCCTGGGATTGACCAGTTTGATTACTTTAAAACTTACAGCAGTTTGTTGGGTTCGGTTGGTTTTATCCAAAGGAAATTTGCCGTCGAAAAAAATATTTTCCAATACGAATTGCCTGAAGATATCTCTTACGGAAACTCATTAAGCGTCACTGCAGGTGTACTTTCCAGAAGCAAAGAAGTGATGCCTTACGCCGGAATCTCAGCTGGATATGGCGAGTTTACAAAAATCGGTTATTTCAATTTGAAAGCGCAGTTTGGAAGATTTTTCAATGAGGATAGTCAAAACAGAGAATCTTTTCGATTGGACGGAACTTATTTTACCAACCTAATGGATTGGAAATTTGCGAAAGTCAGACATTTTTTCGCACCAACTTTAGCGCTTGGAAATCCACAGCATAATTATTCCTACCGAGACCGAATCAATCTTTCTGCCCGCGACGAATTCCCTGTTTATAACGCCGATTACATTGGAACGAAGAAGTTGGTTTTGAGATATCAACTTCAGCTTTTTGTGAACAAGACTTGGAAGAATTTTCATTTTAGTCCATATCTCACGACTGCTGTTGGCTGGTTGGCGATGCCGAATGACAGCTTGATGAAAACGAATGCAAACACGAAAATCGGGATTGGCGTTTTGATTAATAATCCATATTTGGTGTTCAACAGGATTCAGATTTCGTTCACGTATTATCCGCGAGTTCCTTTCGATAATAATTCTGTTTTTGATTTTAACAGCAATCGAAACAACGTTTTACCATTGAACAGTTTTGGCGCAGATATTCCGCATTTTGTGAATTTTGGAAACTAGGTTTTTAATCACAAAAGTCACAAAAGAAGTTTTATAACATCTGCTTTTTTCCACTTTTGAATAACTAAAATCAAATATTACTTTTGTGACTTTTGTGGTTCGACAAAATATTGCTTAAAATTTCAATTCTTTTTTGATTTAAAATTAATTCTAAAACCGTTTTTTTATCTTTACATAAATTTTGAGTGATGGAAAATATCAACGACATTAAAATAAAACTGATTCAGAAAATCTGCGAATCCCAGAATTATTATTTGTTGTCTTCAGTTCTCAAAAATTTTGAAAGTAAGTCCACAAACATCGTCGCAGAACCAGAATCCATCTATGAATCCGAACGACCAATGACGGAAGAGGAAGTTGATGAATATTTTAAAGAAGAGGAAATAGAATTGCCTTCCGAGATTTTAGAAATTTTAAAATTAAGTGAAGAGCAGATAAAAAATGGACAAACTTTTACAAACGAAGAGGTAAACGAATATTTCGAAGAATGGCTAAAAGATTAGTTTGGTCGCCGATTGCTAAAGCAATTCGGAAAGAAATTCTTCAATATTGGATAAGGAGAAATAAATCCAAACGTTATTCAAAAAAATTGAATACTTTGTTTGAAGAGTCGGCACAGCAAATTGCCGATTTTCCATATTCGGGCATTTCGATTTCTGGCAAGGTTTATAGAGGAAAACTTGTTAAAGATTATTATCTACTTTATAAAATAAAAGATGATTCCATAGAAATTCTTTTCATTTGGGACACAAGAAAAGACCCAGCAGACCTTTTAAATTTAGTTAAGAATTTCAAGTAAATGATTATCAATAAACTATCACTCATCAATTTCAAAAGCCACTCCGAAGTTACATTTGACTTTTCGCCACAAATCAATTGTTTCGTCGGGAACAATGGCGTAGGGAAGACCAATATTCTGGATGCGCTTCACTATCTTTCTGTTGGCAAAAGTTTTTTGGGAAATTCTGACCTCAATAATATTCTAAGTCAGAAGCTGGAAGATGGAAGTCAGAAGACTATGGATTTCTTCGTAATCGATTCGGAGATTCAGAATGAAGAAAAAGAAGATTTGATTAAAATTCTGATGCCAAAAGAATCAAAAAAAGTTATCAAAAAAAACGATAAAGCTTACGACAGATTAGCGGACCACATTGGTTATTTGCCCAGTGTGATGATTTCGCCGTACGATTCCAATTTGATTTCTGATTCTGGGGAAAGTCGCAGGAAGTTTTTGGATGCAATGATTTCTCAGACGGATTCGGTTTATCTTTTTGATTTAATTCAGTACCAAAAAACCATTCAGCAGAGAAATGCGTTGCTGAAGAATTTTGCTAAAAATCGATATTTTGATAAGGATTCTTTGGAAATCTACGATGACCCGATTTCAAGCTTTGGAACACGGATTTTCGAGAAAAGAAAGGAGTTTGTTGAGAATCTAAATCCAATTGTCCAGCATTATTACGACATTATTTCGGGTGGAAAAGAAAAGGTTTCTGTGGTTTATGAATCTCATCTTTCGGAGAACACGTTTCAAGAACTTTTGTCGAGCTCCATTGATAAAGACCGAGTTCTGACCTACACTTCCAAAGGCATTCACAAGGACGATTTGATTTTCGAAATGAATGGAAACTCGATTAAAAAAATCGGTTCGCAAGGTCAGCAGAAATCGTTTTTGGTTTCTTTAAAACTCGCTCAAATCAACCGAATCAAAGAATTGACTGGCAAATCTCCTATTCTTCTTTTAGATGATATTTTTGATAAGTTGGATGACACCCGAGTTTCTCAATTGATTGAGTTAGTTAACAAAGAAAACTTCGGGCAAATCTTCATTACAGATACGCACAAGGAACGTACAGAAAATGTTGTGAAGAGAATCCACGAAGAAAGTAAGATTTTTGAAATTTCATAAAATCACTATATTCTTTTGCAAATCAATAACTTGATTCTAATCTAAAACTAGATTTTTCCGAAACAAGACAAATGTCATATTCCAGATTCACTTTTGGAATGGATAACTATTTACTTTTGCGAAGTAATTTTTAATCATTCTAAATAAAAATAATATGAAGAAGTTTTATATTTCAATTTTGGCTTTGTCGGCTATCATTACCAAAGCTCAAAGTTTTGAAGAGGTTTCTCAACCTGCGCTTCAAAATTACTTTTACTCAGCGAGCGCGGTGGCAGATTTTGATAATGACGGATTTCAAGATATATTTTTTACTGGCGCCATCGATTCTGACGGTGATACAAACGTAGATGTCACGTCCAACGATTTCTATAAAAACACAAACGGAAATTTCTCATCCATTCAAAATTTTGGAGACAATTCGGTTCATTTGAGTGCGGTCAAGTTTATCGATTTTGATAATGACGGACTTTTGGATGTTGTAACGACTGGACTTAGTTATAATGATATTGTGAATTATCAGCAATACAGATGGAAAAATACGGGTTCAGCTTTCACCTTGATTGATAATGCACCTGGAAAAATCTACGGCGGATTGGACGTTTTCGATTTCAACCACGATGGTAAACAGGATTACGCCATCAATGGAACGCAATACATTGCCAACGTTGGATTTTCTCAAGATTTGGATTTATACACGAACAATTCCAACGGTTTTCAAAAGACGGAAGCTTGGTTGCCGGGAACGCAGAACGGAAGTTTCAAGATTGTGGATTTGAATAATGATAATGAGCTGGATGCTGTTGTCAACGGTTTCAATTCTGATTACGAAGGAACTTTCAATATTTATATAAATGAGAACGGGACGTTGGTTCAGAAATCTCAACTTCCACCGGTGAGCGATAGCAAAATGGCTTTTGCGGATTTCAATGGTGATGGTTTTCTGGATTTTGTGGTGACTGGTCAGGATGAGAATTTCGATTCTTACTTGGCGGTTTTCACCAATGATGGACAAGGTAATTTTACAGAAAGCAAGTTTGAGGGCGAAGGACTTTCGGCTGGAAATGTTGAAGTCGGCGATTTGAATAATGATGGTTATTATGATTTCGTAGTGATGGGCGATGATGACAACTACGATGGTTACACGAATGTTTATCTTTATAATCCACAGCTTCAGAAGTTTGAAAAGTCGGAAGATTCTGGTTTGTACAATCTTGGAAGTGGCGGAACTTTGGCTTTGTTTGATTACGATAGCGACGGAAATCTGGACATTCTCGCCAATGGTTTCGATTGGGCTGACCCGGATTTGATGCCTTATACCAAGTTGTTTAGAAATACGACAATGGTTTCCAATCAAAAACCAAATGCGCCAACAATCTTGACCGCGACCGAAAATAACAACAAAATCAATTTCAGTTGGTCTGGTGCGAATGATGACAAGACTTTGGAGAATTCGCTTCAATATGAATTGACGGTTGGTTCAGAGTCTGGAAAGGCGGACATCGCAAAATATATCGTGACGACCAAAAGTTGGTATTTGGACAAGACGAATTTGCCTTCGAAGATTTTTTGGAGTGTGAAAACCATCGATGCTTCCAAGAAATATTCGGATAAATCTGAGGAGAAGGAGTTTTCTGTTTTGGCGGTTTCGGATTTCAAGAATGAGGCGGTTTCTATCTATCCAAATCCTGTGAAAGATATTTTAAATGTAAAAACAGCCAGCAAAATCAAAACACATAAAGTTTACAATCTTTCGGGACAAGTTGTGAATGCGAAGCTGATTTCAGACAAAACCATAGATTTCTCTCGACTTGAAAAGGGAATTTATGTTGTGGAAATTCAGTTGGAGAATGGGAAAAAATTGACTCAGAAAATTATAAAAAACTAATAACCAAATTTTCATATCCATATCTACATTTTACAAGAAAATCCCATTCACTTGCTGAATGGGATTTTCGATTTTATTGATGTTATTTTTAAATTTTATTGAAATATTTATCTCGCAGATTGTGCAAATTAAACAGATTTTTTCTACTACTTTGACATTTAACGATGGATTTTAGGCAAGCTTAAAAAGTGAAAAGAAATACAAAACGTCAACATAGCCCTGATGGGAACGGCATCCTTTTTTGGCATTGCGGAGAAAACGTCAATTGAAATGACTTCCCGTCGTTCGCAATGACAAAAAAGATATAGTGGACAGCAGGTTGGAATCGTCTGCCGATAAACCAATCGTCGTGCTCCTAATTATTTATAAAAAACTTCCGTCGAATGAGAATGGGAGCAGGTCTCGGATGGATTTTGTCTTGATGATTTCGCCGTCTGGTGAGGCAAAATAGATTTCGATTTCGTCTTTTTGCTTGGCTTCGTACTCCAGAATCGATTGTCTGCAACCACCACAAGGTGGAATGGGTGTGGAGCTGAGGACGTCTTTTGGACCTCCAATCACGAATATTTTTTTGATTTTGACGTCGGGATAATTGGCGGAAGTCCAGAAAATTGCGGTTCTCTCGGCGCACAATCCAGATGGATACGCGGCGTTTTCTTGGTTGCTTCCGGTGATGATTTCGCCATTTTCCAGAAGAAGTGCGCAACCGACGAAGAAGTTGGAGTAGGGCGCATAGGCGTTTTCGCGGACGGATTTGGCTTTGTCGAATAGTGTTTTTTCTAGTTCTGGCAAGTCGTTGTAACTTGGGTAGGTCTGAAAATTTATCTTTATTTCTTTTTCCATTTTTAAAAATGAGGGGAGGTAAAAATACAAGTTTTATGGAAACAAATTAACATTTGGCGAAAAAAAACATCTAATCGTTATGATAAAGCAATTTTTGGTTTTGAGTTTTGTGTTGATTTTAGGATTTGCAAATGCTCAGGACAAAATTTTTTGGGATAAAAATCGGAAGTTGGAATGGACGGATTTTCAATCTGGTGCGAAACCAAATGGTTCCAAAACGGCGGCGACTACTTTTTGCGGGATTTCTTATTTGCTGAATAGTTCGACGAAGAAATTCACTTCGAAGCAGGTGAAAATCCAGTCGTTTTTTGTTCCGTCCAAATCTTGGGCGCATCTGGAGCATAAAACCGATGTTATTTTGATGCACGAGCAAAGTCATTTTGATATTGCGGAGTTGTTTGCTAGAAGATTCAGGAAGTTGATTAGCGATAAAAATTTGGATGCTAAATCTTTGCAGAAGTATTACGAGCGGATTTATGACGATTACAAAGCTTATCAGCAGGATTATGAAACGGTGACGAACCACGGTAGGATTCGTGATAAACAGTACGAATATTCTCGGAAAATTGATAAGGAAATAGAAGAATTGTCGGACTTTAAAATTTAAACTTTCGGTTGTCTTTTTTCTCTGAGAGTTTCTTTTTGTTGTCGATTCTTTTTTGAACCTGGCGTTTTGAAGGTTTGGTTTTGACTCTGAATTTTTGAATGAAAAGCGATTTTTCTACCATTTCCAGCATCTTTTCGGTCACGATTTTTTTGTTCGCGAGTTGTGTTCGACTTTCTGATGAAGTCATTTGCAGAAGGCCTTCGGAATTGATGCGGTTTTTGAGTTTTTCGGAGATTCTTAGCTTTTCTTCGTCTGAGAAATAATAACTTTCTGAGACGTTCCAAATCGCCGTGACAGCGGTTTCCACTTTGTTCACGTTTTGTCCGCCAGCGCCGGAAGAGCGGGAAGTTTTGTAGGTGATTTCGGACGTGAAGTTTTTCATTTCTCGATTGATTTTTTCAACGCCAGTCGGTTGACTTTTCCGTTTGGCGTTCTTGGGATTTGTTCTACAAAAATAATGTCTTTTGGTTTATGAAATGATTTTTCGTAGTTGATGGCTGAAAGTTTTTGGTTGATAGCTTCCGATTCGGTTCCTTCGATTATTAGAATTAATTTTTGTCCGAGTTTTTCATCATTGATTCCAAGGAAAATAACTTCATTTGGAATGTTTTGTTTGACTAATTTTTCCAGTTCTTCCGGGAAAATCTTTGCGCCTCCGGAATTGATGACATTAT
The DNA here is from genome assembly GCA_028736075.1 of Chryseobacterium sp. KACC 21268. Classification (NCBI taxonomy): domain Bacteria; kingdom Pseudomonadati; phylum Bacteroidota; class Flavobacteriia; order Flavobacteriales; family Weeksellaceae; genus Chryseobacterium; species Chryseobacterium sp. KACC 21268. The sequence continues at coordinate 3,600,074 of CP117875.1, read as the reverse complement.
CAAGTCTTCCTAGAAATCTAAATTGATTTTGATTATTAATTTCTACCAAATCGTTTGTTTGTAAAACTTCTGAATTTAATTTTGGGGCAAAAATTTTCAGACAATCTCTCTCGTCCAAGGAAATTTCCACGCCTTCAAAAACGTTGAACCAATCTTCCTGATGCGGAAAAATCTGTCGCAAGGCAATGTGAGAAAGCGTTTCGCTCATTCCGTAAGTCTCGAAGATTCGAGTGGGAGAGTTTGAGGGTTTGAGCGAATGAACTATTTTGTTGTTTAAAGTTTCAGAAACTGAGGCTCCACCGATGATGAGGTTTTTGATGAGATGAAGTTTGTCTAATGAATTTTCAACCTGCAAAGGCGTCATTGCACAAAAATCGATTTCTTGATTGATGTTTTGAAGTGGATTTGTGGAAGGTTCGGCGATTTTCAGTTTTAATTTTCTTAGAATACTTCTTACGACCATCATTTTCCCCGAGATATATTCTATCGGAAGACAAATTAATGCGACATTTCCTTCTTTTAAATCCAAAAAGTTGCAAGTCATCTCAGCAGAATTCAACATTTTTGATTTTTCTACCTCAAAAATTTTCGGAATTCCAGTAGAACCAGAACTCTGAATTTTGACTGTTTTTGAGTCCGAAAACCACTCTTTTATGAAGTCTAAAACTTTGGTTTCAAATTCGTTAGATGTTGTTCCTTGATTGGGTGAAGGTTTGGAAAGGTCGATTAACATTAGGCTGAGCGAAAATTTATTTTATAAAATTATGCAATTTTTTTTACAAAAAGTTTGGAAGTTTAGAAAAAAGCTGTAAATTTGCACCACAATAAAGGACAGACCTATGGTGTAGCGGTAACACTACTGTTTTTGGTGCAGTCATCTGGGGTTCGAATCCCTGTGGGTCTACAAATTGTAAAATTACAACCAGTTGAATTTCAGCTGGTTGTTTTTTTTTTTTTATGATAGGTTTGAATTGATAGTAATAAAAAAAGTGAACTTTCAATCTTTAGAAAGTTCACTTTTAATCTTGCTGAATGTAGATTTTACTTATTCAGAATTGTATTTTTAATGATAGGTTCTAGATTGCTTGGCAAGTCTGCGTCTTTCACCTCGTATTTTTTGACGTTCATTTCCATAAGCCAATTTTCCAGATATGTTTTGATGACATCACCTTCAAAAGGGTTTCCTTTTTCCGGATTGATTCCCAGTATTACAACTTCCAAATCTTTTAGATTGTCATTGGCCTTAATGAAACCAAAACCTTGGTCCTGGATCTTAGTTTTAAAATCAGAGGTGTTCAATTTCATAGATTTTACCAATTCCGGAGTGAGGTAAGACGTTTTGTTTCCCTCAGAGAATTTCGAATCTTTATGAAACATATAACCGTCGGTCAGAATAAAAAGAATATTTCTGTGCTTATCCTTGATGCAGTAGTCCTTCACTTTGTTTTTGAAAAATCCCCAAATATCCGAGCCAACATATTGCTTGTCCTGAATGGCTGATTGATAAATCCTTTCAGGAAGAGAAGTGTATTTTTCATCAACAAGTTTGATGTTTTCCTTTGAAGTATTTTTGTCAAACGAAACTTTCAGTTGCTTTGCAAGTTCATTGATTTCTGGATTTGAAGGCTCTGGATTGAAGAAGATCTGCATCTGATCATTCAGCTGTATCACTTTCTTACTTTTCACGTGATCTATAAATCCTGCCTTGATCGCTTTGATGTATTCCAGATCTCTTTGGTAATATTCCATCGATGGATTGGGATATTTCTCGGGGTCAATTCTGTCAGAGAGATCAATTAAGATACTTAGATTTAAGTTATGACTACTGGAAATAGAGTCATTGCTTTTGCCCCCAGTCTTTGTTTCTGGCTTCTTTCCACAGTGTATAAAAAGAGAGAGAATTAATAAATAATAGAGTTTTTTCATATTCGGTGATTTATAAAACGGATACGTAAACAGAGTTCTGACTGTCAGAATTGGCGCCTACTTTATTAAGATTGTAATTGTACTGGTTCTTACATTCCTCGATCATTTCTTGTTTAACAGGATGAGATGTTGCTAATTTTTCATTGATAAAAGTGATCCAGCCTTGCACATATTCTGATGCGTAAGATTTGTACTCTTTGGTTGGGATGATGACGCCATCAACGATGTTCTGAAGTTCCTCAATTCTCCCTTTTGCTTTGATGATTAGATCTTTGATGCTTGCAATGCTGTTTTTGATTTCTTCCAACTGTTTTTCGAATGCCGTAATTCTGTCTTGATGAACTGTGATATCTTTCTGCTTTTTCAGCTGTTCATTCTTGATCTTGTCTTTTTCTTTATGTTCTTTCATAATGAAATCGAAAACCAATCCCCAAATAATGTACACTACAAATCCCGCGAAGATGATTCCCCAGAATTGGTTTTTGGTAAATGCTATTGATAGATCGAACGGTGGCGAATCAAAGGTTTTATTAAGTTCATAAAGTTTGGACTCGATCTCGTAAGCTAATATGGCATCGAAAACGAATGTCACGACGAAAAGAAGAAATATTTTTATGTAATTGATCCAGTTTTTGTTCTCTCCAAACATATGGATCAAATAGCCTAATCCCAGAAAAACAAACGGAATAAAGGTTACGAAAGCACCTTCCAAAGGACCTTCTTCCCACGCTTTGTTAAAAGCCTGAGCGTCCAAAACACTCTGCATAATGCTGACATTCGGGTCAAATGTTTTGAAGAACGCCGAAAATGAGGTTGAAATATAAAATGTGAAAAGATAAAGCGTTATTGGAATTAATAACAAAAGACCAATCCAGAATTTTGTCGAAGCGCCTTTACTGGCGTTGATGTGATAGACTTCCGGATTTCTCGGGATGTCATTGATTTCGAACTTGAGAGATTCTATTTTATCCTGAACATTTTCGATGCTGTTTTGAACTTCTTTTATCTGTTCTTCCTTATTATCAAGAGACACTGTGAGGCCTTTGATCTCGGTCTCTTTGTTTTTCTGTTCATTGATGTATGGTTCTTTAAGCTTATTTTGTTTATCAGCCAGTTCTTTTTCTTCATTTTGAAATTTGGAATAGATTGCGTCCAGACAAATAGATAATGCCGTATGATTCCCGCTGTTTCTAGAGCTGTCTCTGTAGCCGGACTCGTGATAAGTACGTTTTCTGCTTTCCTCTGTTGATTCATGATTGGTGTTGTTGTCAACAACTTTCAAAGGAGATTCTTCTTTAACGATTGGATCAGGTTTTAATCTGAAAATGTTTTTGATATTATTGGTCATAATTTAGTTTTTTAGATCATTGAAAATATCGTTTTTACTTTTTCCTTCTTTCACAGATTGGATGAGATAATCCACGATCTGCAAACTGTTTTCTTCCATAAATCCGAACATTAGGACGTATTTTTCTAAGGAAGATTTTTCATTCGGAGTTACTTCTCCATCTGCCCAGATCATCAGTGTGAGATCGTAGAGATAATCGATTTTTTCTTCGATGTTCTCTGGAATTGATATTTTAGAATTAATTGGATTCAATAGAATTTCGTCCAGTTTTTTCTGGGAAATTCCTCTGTCTTCTGCAGATTTGTATAGCGCTTTCAGCTCTAGCGAACTGAAATTGTCATCACAAATTGCCATTTGATAAAGTCTGAGAAAATGAGCTTTCAGACTCTCTGTTGTTTCTATCATTTCATTCATTGTTGCAGTTATTTTTTGGTTTTGTTTTAATGATTCTATCTCGGCTGAATGTCTTTGGTTGTGGCGTTGTCTCCGGAATATCTTTTTTTGGAGTTTCTTTTACTTTTCTCTTGATAATGATAAGTAGCAGAAATAGAATTCCGGTAGCAATATCGATTGGGATCCAAATGATTTTTCTGTAAAAATGAATGGGAATGATGGGATTGAATAAAATAAGAACAATTCCAAAAATCATGACCCAACCAAACTCTCTCTGTCTTCCGAAATAATAAACAGTTATCGCTGAAGCAACAAAAACGATGATTCTAAGAAATGTGTAATATAAAATCGGGAGCGAAAGAACTGCAACAAAACAACCCAGCGCACAAAATGTAAAAAGTGTTTTGTAAATGATCTCTAATCTTTTGAGGTCATTAATTTGGTTGGCTTTTTCCATCATCAATTGCATCCAGAACAGTAACTTCTGTCCACATATTCCTTGCTGTTGCCGGACCAGTAATAGCAGCCGCCTCTCGGTCCGACTTCCAATGGATAACCGTTGTATGTGCAGCTATTTTTTTTGGAGTTGGATTTTGATGATTGTCTCTTAAGGGATTTTTTCTTCTTTTGTTTTTTGACTGCAAATTCTGTTTCAGATGAGAAATTGCTTGTTGATGCTTCGTAAGTTGTGGGAATTAATAATCCTAAAGTAAGTAAGGTGAAAAGTAGTTTTTTCATAATGATTTTAGTATTTAATTTTTGATTTATTTTAGAACATCTCTTATTATCCTCTGTGAATTATTGCGTCGCTTAAAGCATTAACAATTTTTTGAATATAGATTTTATCTTTAGAAATGATACTGTTGGCTTCTCCGGCATTGGTGCTGATTCTTACTGCATATTCATTTTTTATATAAATGAACCACCAGATTCCTAATGCTATCAGAATGAATGCAAAAAGAATTGTTTTCCCGGAAAAGAATAATGGGATTCCGATCAAGATAAGAAGTATTGCTTTCATTTTACTTTTTACAATTTCAAAAATATGTACCGATGAAATATTTCTCATTGCATAAGTCTTTGATTGAGTTACGAATCTTGATTGTGTAACAGTTACTGTTGAATCTTGATAAAAAGTTGTTTCGTTTTGTATTGTTGTTTCCATGATATTTAGCTTGTATGACATTCATTAGAACATGTTTTGCATCCATTTGAATCTGAATAGGTTTTTTTCGATTCTTTTACCGCTTCTTTGCAAGAAGAAAACTCACCCAGATACTTTCTGTTTTCCAAACTGGGAAGATATTGACAGTCTAAATTGTGGACTTCGTGATCGCCATTACTTTGCGCTTTTTTGTTTACATAATACTTTGCCATAATGTTATATTTTTATTTGTTTAACACTCCAAAATTACTCGCACTCCAAACCAATTCTTTACGGAAATCCGTAAAAAACAAAAAAACTTTCAAAATCAATTGAAAGTTTTTAACTGTAAGTGTTGAGTATTAGATAATTCCGAAATCTTTGCAGAACGCAATCAGCTGTTCGTTGCTGTTGACCTCCAAAGATTCTTTGATCTCTTTCAGTCTTTTTTCTACGGCACTCATGCTGGAAGGTTTAATTTCGTTTTCTTTTAAGTAATTAGGAATGTCTTTTAAAAGTATTCCTTGGGCTAACAAAGAAACAAGCAAAGTGTCGTACTCAGAAAATTCGAAAGCGTTTTTCTCTTTTCCTTTGAGGTCATAGGAAAGATGTTTCTCATTCTTGTAAACTTTTTGGATTGCCTTCTTCAGGTCTTTTACATCTTCTCTGGCTTTTCGAACATATGCATTGATCTCCTGCTTTTCGAAAAGCTTATCTATAATGCCTTGCTTTTTGTTGACAGAGAAGACGATCACTTTTAGTTCTGGTTGTAGGTTTTTTGCAGCATCTATCAATTCTTGACCGGTTTTGATATTTTGCGCTCTATGGTCTTCTTCAAAGGACAGGTCGGTGATTAGTAATTCAAAAGGTGTATTTTCTTGGATGCCCATTTTTATCCTGCTGATCGCATCATCGCAGTAACTGACATATTTTGGGTCGGATATCTTGAGATCATCCAATGCCTTTTGGACAGAGAGGCTAGAGCTTTCGAAATCTTCTGCAATTAGAACTCTTGTAAACATATTGTATTTTTTAAATTGGAAATTCGATGTTGATCTTCAGTAGATTATTTGTTTCTGCGTCAAAATTAATTTTTCCATTTATAGAATTAATACGGTTTTCCATATTTTGAAGTCCATTTTTTGGCAAATGACCTTTCATTCCTACGCCGTTGTCTGTATATGAGATGTTTATGTCGGATCTGTCTTTACTGAATTTCAAAAAAACTTTGTCTGCCTTGCTATGTTTTTTCATATTCGTCATCAATTCCTGAAGAATCAGATAGGCTTCGGTTTTAATATGGAAATTGACATCTTCCCATAGATTTTCATTATTTCCATTGTAAATGATTTTCACTGAGTCGGAAGAATATGAATCCAACATCTTGTGAAGCTGCTCATAATAGTTCTGATTTTCATTGATTTCCTTGTTGTCATATGAAATGTCCCGGGTCGTTTCATAGACATTTTCCAAACCGAAGAGGAGTGCGTTTCTATCAATAATTGTGGTGTTCTCAACCTGCGACATGATTTGATAGATCCTGTTCGCAACACGATCATGGATTTTTTTAGAATATTTCAGTTCTGTATTTTTTACTTCAAGCTCTTTCTCCTGTTTAAGTCTTTTTTGCCGTCTTGTATAATATAAATATCCAAAAAAAAGAAAAATAATTAAAGCGACAACAATGATATTTCGCACTATGATTTTACTTTGCTTTTCTGTACTTTCCGCTTTCGCTTTCAGAAAATCTGCTTTATTCTTTTCCGTTTCATAGCGAATAAGCGCGAATTGATTCTTGGCTTTATTTCTTGCAGTTTGCAGGCTGTCAGTTAGAAATTCGTACCGATTAAAATGTGAAGAATAATTTTTAGGGTCAAGAACAATTAATTTTTGTAAAGCTTCAATCTGATCATCGGGACTTTTTATTTGTCTTGCAACATCAAACATTTTTTTTGCATAAATCAATGCAGAATCTTGATTATTTTTAATGTAATAATCTGAAATATGAGCAAAACTGGAATTAAGACCCCAATCGTCTTTCAACTTTAGCCTTATATTAAGTGCTTTATTGTATTCTGGAATGGGGTCATAATTAGAAATCAGAAGCCATTTAGTCAAAGCCAGATTTGTTAAGGTCCTGGAATAAATAACATCTTCAGTATTATGAATTTTTAATATATTATTGAATATTTCTAAGGCTTTATCATAATTTTTATGATTGATGTAGTTGTTACCGAGATTGTTTTGATAAATTAATCTATCCTCAATATTTGTTGTGAAATTTAAAGCCTTCTGATAAAATTCTATTGCTTTAGAGTAATTTTTTAATTTGCTGGCAGTGATGCCTAAAGAATTATAATTTATAGATTGATATTGATACTGTAAAGTATCTACGCTTTTGAAATATGCCAGAGCAGATAAACTGGTTTCTTGACTTCCAAAATAATCACCCTTTGTTTCTTGAATAATTGCCAGATTTGTCAGGCATTTTCCAACTCCAAAACTGTCATTTTCTTGCAGGAAAATATCTTTAGCCTTATAGAAATACAAAAAAGAACTATCAATTTTTTCTTTATCTCTAAACTCAAAAGCTTTATCATAGAACAAATTAGTTACATTCCTTTTTTCGCTAGCTGTTTTTTTTGAGCAGCTTGCAACAAGACAAAAGATGAATATCAAGTATAGAAGTTTCAAGATAGTTAGTTTTTATCAAATTTAAATAAAATAGCGAAAGAATGTTCTTTCGCTATGTATTATTAAATAAATTTAATGAAAACCATTATCCGCCAATAATCTTTGGTGGTACGGGATGTCCGGTATCTCCGCCAGTATCTCCTGGATTTGGTTGTGGGGCAATTGTAGGTGTAGGCTCATCATTGCCACAATTTGAAGTATTAGAACTTGCAGGATTTGAAAATAATCCCATTAATATTAAAAATAGATTGAACATTGTCTTAAAAATTTAAAAGTTGGCATTCGTGTTCTTCCTCGCGAAACGGATCGCGAGCAGCTGACACAGTGGTTGAAAAAAGAAGCGCTTCTTAAATTTTTGGGAAGTCAACCTTCAAAAACGGAAAAGAAACATCTGCTTCCCAAGCCAGAGATCTCTCTCCGTTTTATCTGGTTGTTTTTTGGAAATCAGTTTGTAACTTTGTTTTTATAATGTTTTGTTTATCACTGATTTCTGATTACAAATTTCACTCAAATGAGGTGCTTTTTCCTAGACAGAGACTGGACACAGATTGGACAGGATTTTTATCATTTTTATGGAAAACCGTAATTTTTCAGACATAGGTTTGTCTAATTTGGACACGGAATTAATTCTTCAATTAAAATATATGTATGACAAGAAGAAAACTTTAGTAAAAACAGCCTTTGAACAAGCAAAAAGAGAATTGAAAAAAGAGAATGCTACTAAAAATTACTTGGCAGAATATCTTAGTGCTCATTTTGAAGGTTTATTTGGTTCTGCAAAAACAGATAAGATGTTTGAAAGATATTTTACTGATCTAATACAGAAGAATCAAGATCGTTTTATTGATGAAATAACTTTGGATCAATTGAGTAGATATGTCGGATATAAAGATTATGATGATTTTTGTAAGAATTTTACATTTGAAAACAAAATCAACGATTCTACTACATTGAAATTCAGTATTGATGGTGATGAACAATCTTTTAAAGGGACTAATTTTAGTTTTACACTTTTTAATAGTCCTGTTTTTAATCTTCACGATTTCCTTACTAAGCAAAGTAATCTAGGAATCATCGGAGTAATTCTTTGTGGAGGTTTGTTTGTTGGAAATAAGATGTACAAGGCAAATGAAAAAATGCCAGAAGAAAATGGAAATCCAGCGACATTATTTGATTCCAGGCAATGTATGTATTGGAATGGGAAAGAATATATACCCGAATACTGTAATAAGCCGAACAATAATCTGGTTGCAATTGATGCTAAAAAGGTTGCTAATTTCAAAAAAATAACAAAACCTGATACAATTACGTCAATTAGAAATATATGGTATTCAAAATATCAAAATGAAGTAGAGTTTTTTACAGGCAATGGAGAAAACCCTGAAAATGGTAGCGATTTGAAACCGCTTACCGAACATATTTTGGGTAAATATGGGAGCGGTGAATAAGCCTAAAAAAAAACTCTGCCGAAAAGCAGAGTTTTAAATTATTATTCGAATTGAATTTTACATTCTATTCACCACATTGATTCCCAACATAGATAAAGCTTTTTTGATAGTCTTCGCAACCAGATCAGAAACCTGTAGACGGAATTGTTTCGCATCCAGATCTTCCTGTTTTACAATTGGATTATTTTGGTAGAAAGAGTTGTAAGATTTCACCAATTCATAAACGTAATTCGCTACTAAAGCTGGGCTTAAAGTTTCCGCAGATCGCGCAATAACTTCTTTGAATTCAGCCAAAAGCATAATTACTTCTTTCTCACTTTCATTCGGAACATAAGCACCAAAATTTCCTTGTCCAGCATATTCAGCCTTGGCCAAAAGCGACTGGATTCTCGCATAAGTATATTGAATGAATGGTCCTGTATTACCATTGAAATCAATACTTTCCGCAGGATTAAAGAGCATTTTCTTTTTCGGATCCACTTTCAAAATGAAATATTTCAAAGCACCCAATCCAACCGTTTCGTAAGATTTGACTTTGTCTTCGTTAGAAAGCGTTTCCAACTTGCCAAGTTCCTCAGATTTTTCTTTCGCAGTAGAAATCATTTCTTCAACCAATTCGTCCGCGTCAACCACGGTTCCTTCTCGGGATTTCATTTTTCCTTCCGGTAATTCTACCATTCCATAAGATAAATGGTAAAGCTGATCTGCCCATTCATAACCCAGTTTTTTCAAGATTTTGAATAGAACCTGGAAGTGGTAATCCTGCTCATTTCCAACCGTATAGATCAATTTCTGAATGTCATTTTCCTTGAAACGCTCAACCGCAGTTCCAAGATCCTGAGTCATATAAACCGAAGTCCCGTCAGAACGCAAAAGCAGTTTCTGATCCAAACCTTCATCTGTCAAGTCACACCAAACAGAACCGTCTTCTTTCTTGTAAAGAATCCCGCTGTCAAGTCCTTTTTGAATCAGATCTTTCCCAAGAATATAAGTATTGCTCTCGTATTGAACTTGATCAAAATTAACGCCCAATCGGGAATATGTTTCATTGAAACCAGCATAGACCCACTCATTCATCATCGCCCAAAGTTTTCGAACTTCCGGGTCATTATTCTCCCATTTCAAAAGCATTTCCTGAGCTTCTTTTAAAATGGCAACTTTTGTTACTACATCTTTATTCCCTTCAAGTTCTTTCTTTATTGATTTTATTTCTTTATTAAGAATAGTCACTATTAACAACTCATTCTCATTGTTTTCATTGAAGTTACTTAAGTTTAAAATACTTCCTTTGTTTTTCTCCAATAGGGTGACGAATTCTTTTCTTTTAAGAATTATTTGAGAATCAATTACATCATTTTTATCTAAAATAAAGTCACTTAAATAAAATACTTTTCTATTGATATAGTCCCAATCAATTTTAAGTGTTTCCTTTATAAAATTCCTTAGAGCTTTTTCATATCCATCATTAATTATCTTAAGTATTGGTTCGTTATTAATATTTACTAGACCTAATATTTGGGTTTCAATAGCTTTATTTAAAAAATTAATAAATTCTATTTCGACTTGTTCTTGTAATTGCTTTTTAAACTCTTTATCAAAAGCGACATAATATTTTCCAACCAAATGATCGCCTTTCAAACCGGTAGATTCAGGTGTTTCACCGTTTCCAAATTTCTCCCAAGCCAACATCGATTTGCAGATGTGAATTCCACGGTCATTGATGATCTGAGATTTGATGACATTGTAACCGTCGGCTTTCAAGATCTCAGCAACCGAGAACCCTAAAAGATTATTTCTAACGTGCCCAAGGTGCAAAGGTTTGTTGGTGTTTGGTGAAGAATATTCCACCATCACCGTTGCATTTTTCGGTGTTACGTTTTCAAAATCATCCTGAAGTTCAGACAATTGATCCGCAAAAACCACGTCTTTCAATTTAAGGTTCAAGAAACCTTTCACGATGTTGAAGCTTTCGATAAAATCGATCTCGTTTTTGATAGCTTCTCCAAGTTCGTTTCCAATCGCGTCTGGACTTTTCTTAGCCAGTTTTACTAATGGAAAAATGACGATGGTAAAATCACCTTCGAACTCGGTTTTATTTTTTTGAACATCGAGATTCACGCCTTCCACGTCATAAAGTTTCGGGATGATCTCGGATATTTTTGATTGTATATGTTGTATGATATTCATTTCAGAATTTTGTGTTGCAAATTTAAAAATTTAAAATATGTTTTCAGAACAAAGTCACAAATTATATAATTGATAAAATTTGGGCAGCTATTTCCGCCTTCCACTCCCAATCTTTTTTGCAGACGGTTTCAGTCTAAATAGAACTTTAGTCCACGCAAAAAAGGATTTCCGTTCAAGTCGGGCTGCAGATTTGGTTTCCTTATATCACTTTGTCGCCAAAAGTTTGTTCCAATGTCAATCTAATCGGAGTCGAAGACTTTCACAGATTGCAGCTTAGCGACTTTTAACGTTATCAATATAAAAAAATGCGCCTTTGCGATAAAATATTAGTTGATAACAGCCAAAGCTTTCCTCTTGCTCAGCCTCAAAAACCTTATGACTAAAAGAATCGCAGAGATCGTCAAACCAATTCCCAAAGCGATCCACATCCCAAATGCACCCATTTTCATCGTTACACAAAGGAAATATCCAACCGGAATCGTGAAAACCCAATAAGCCAAAAACGTAATCACACTCGGGATTTTCACATCCTGAATTCCTCTTAGACAACCCAAAGCCGTCACTTGGATTCCGTCAGACAATTGGAAAAGCGCAGCAATGATCATCAGTTTTGAAGCTAATTCAATGACGAGAACATCACTTTCTTTGGTGAAAAACTGAGGCAGAACGTTTCGGAAAACGATGAACATAATGCCACAAAATCCCATATAGATTAATGTCAATTTGAAATTATTAATGCCGATTTTTCTTAAACCTTCAAAATCTCTCACGCCCATTTTGTTCCCAATCATAACGGTAGAAGCGACACTGAAACCGATACAAAGATTAAACGTGAATGAAGCCATCGACAAAGCGATCTGATGCGACGCAATATCCTGTGAACTTACCAATCCACAAATGAAAGCGGCTGCTGCAAAAGCGGTCACTTCAAAGAACATTTGCAAAGCCGTTGGCAATCCAAGCTTGAACATTTTGTTGAACATTTCTTTGCTGAATTCTGTTATTTTTAAAGAGAATTCTTTGATGTATCTTCTTGTTTTCGGTTCTTTTACCAAGACAAAATATAAGAAAACCACCATAAAGATTCTCGCGATCAACGTTGCCAAAGCCGAACCTTGAACGCCCATTTCGGGGAATCCAAAAAGGCCTTTGATGAAGACATAATTCAGAGCGATATTAATGACATTCGCAATAATTGTGGCTTTCGTTACACCAATCGTAAATGACAAACCTTCCGAAACTTCTCTCAAAGTCTGGAACATCATAAATGGGATCATTGTAAATGCCATAATACTCAAAAAGCTGATCGTATCTGGAATGATCTCAGTCGGCTGATCCATATGTTTGATCAATGGAAGTCCGGCCAATAATAAGATCATCAGCAAAATCCCAATCCCAAGGTTGATGACAAATCCGTGTCTGAAAACAGAATTGATCGTTTCGTGTTTTCCCTGAGAATTAGCCTCAGAAACCAACGGCGGAATTGCAAAAGAAAATCCCAATGCCAAAACGAAAATGGAAAAGAACAAGGCATTTCCCAAAGACACAGAAGCCAAAGCCTGCGCGCCCAAAAGTTTCCCCACGATGATGTTGTCGAAGAGATTCACGGACACTTGCCCGACTTGTGTCAACATCACAGGAAGCGCCAGTTTCAGCCCTTGCTGTGTGTATTGTTTATCTAAAAATTTCATTTGTTTATCTTATTTTATTTTTAAATGAAGAATTCTACCGCATAGAATCTCATTTTTTTCCAAAAAAAAACCGCAGAATAAACTGCGGTTAAATATAATATTTAATTAAGTTTATTTCTTTACAAAACTAGCAACGTCGTCAGCAGTCACAGGATCAGCACCTAAGATGATCAACCTTTCCACAACGTTTCTAAGCTCACGGATGTTTCCGGTCCAGTCATATTGCTGTAATGATTTGATTGCTTTGTCATCGAATTTCTTAGCTGCAGAACCGTTTTCTGAAGCAATTGAATTGGTGAAATGCTCTACCAACAATGGAATATCTTCCGCTCTGTCATTAAGGGAGGGAACACTAATCTCGATCACAGAAAGCCTGTGGTACAAATCCTCACGGAATTTTCCTTGCTCGATTTCTTTAGCTAAATTTTTGTTGGTTGCAGCGATAACACGGACATCTACTTTGATCTCTTTGTCGCTTCCTACAGGAGAAACTTTACTTTCCTGCAAAGCTCTAAGCACTTTTGCCTGAGCAACCAAACTCATATCACCGATCTCGTCCAAGAAAATAGTTCCGCCAGTTGCCTGCTCGAATTTTCCGGATTTATCTTTGATCGCGCCTGTAAAAGAACCTTTCACGTGACCGAACAATTCACTTTCGATCAATTCTGATGGGATTGCCGCACAGTTCACTTCGATCATTGGTCCTCTGGATCTTTCACTTTGGGAGTGGATTGCGTGAGCTACCAATTCTTTACCAGCGCCATTTGGTCCGGTCACAAGAACTCTTGCGTCGGAAACCGCTACTTTGTCGATGATTTCCTGGATCTTCTTAAGTGCAGGCGATTGCCCAATCATCTGGTATTTTTTATTGACTTTTTTCTTCAGCTGGGAGTTTTCCTGCTTCAGATTGGTGTTTGCTTTTTGAAGATTGCCTTTGTCCAAAGCATTTTTTACACTGGTGATCAATCTGTTGATATCGATTGGTTTTGAGATGAAGTCATAAGCGCCTTCTCTCAAGCAGCCAACTGCAGTATCAATATCTGCGTGTCCGGAGATCATGATGAACGTCGTCTCTGGCTTGATGGCAAGAGTTTGTTTCAGAAGTTCTGTTCCGGAGATTTTTGGCATTTTGATATCAGAAATTACCAAAGCAAAATCTTCTTTCTCTATAAATTTGAAACCCTCAAGACCATCTTCGGCTATTTCGAATTGGTATTCAGGAAGTTCGTCCGATAAAATACTGTGTAGAACGCCGGATATTGCTTTTTCGTCCTCTACGATTAAGATTTTTTGCATAGTTGCAAAGATACAAATTTTTGATTTCGTAATACGAAATTATTATGATTGTTTATTCTGAAAATTGCAATGTAGAAATGTTCTAAAAAAGAGAACGTGTAAATTTCCGACAAAACGGCCTTGCAATAGCGATAGTAGCGGTTATCCTTTTTCTATGGCCCGGGGAATGTGAGGGCAGAAAAAGATAATAGCGGATAGCGCGACCCTAGCTGTGGCAAAGGCTAGGCGAGGGGATTGCCCAAATCATTTCGAACTTAAAAGGTGGTAATTTTATTCTACAATGATCTTCTTGGTGATCACCTGATCTTCGACTTTAAAAGTTCCCAAGTAGATCCCTTTTGGAAGTGATGAAATGTTGATTCTGGTTTGATTTTCTGTCTTGCTCAAGGTCTTGCCTTCAAAATCTGTGACGGTAAAGGTGAAACGTTGGGTTTTGCTGTTCAGGAATTCGAGTTGGAGATAATCCTTTGCTGGATTTGGGTAGAATCTGAAACTCATCGCAATCTCTTTTGGCGTGCAAGTGTCCAAAGTTTGGCCAGCAACCGCGAAATGTTGGACCGCGCCGACTGTGGCTTTTGCGATTTTGTAGATGTAGACCGGATCTAGATTTGCGTAAGTATCGTTTGCCGTGTGTGCGTAAGGTGTTTCGTTGTACTCGAACAAACCTGTGATAATTTCTCCGTTGGCTTGGAACGGCATATAATCTGAGGCGTAAGCGTAACTGAGATTGGTCTTCAAAGTAGAATAAAGCGTGACGCAATTCATCAATTGTTGCGTGAAAGTATTGGAAGCCGCGTTGTTGGCGCTAGGATTGCTGGACTCGTCTCTTTCGCAAGTGATCGTATCGTTGGTCTGTCCTTTGATGCCCCCGACTTCATCGATGTTGAGGACGAGGCGGATGTTCATTTTCGGATTGGTGGTGTTCACAACATTTGAAACATAATGTGCGGAACCCAGCAGACCTTGCTCTTCGCCAGAGAAATTGATGAACTTGATGGAATACTCGGTATTGACGTTTTTCAAAAGACGGGCAACTTCGAGAATGACTGAAACGCCGCTTCCGTTGTCATTGGTTCCTGTTCCTGTGATCGTGTCGTAGTGACCACAAACGATGATGTAGGTATTCGGATATTTGGTTCCTGTTTTTGTGACAATAAGGTTGGAGGTAGAATTACCGCTGTAAGTAAAATTGTCTCTCGTGATTTCCGATTCTGAATATCCGAAAGAGAGATACTTATTCTTCAGCCAATTGTAGGCATTGTTGTTGGCGGGAGAGCCTGTG
Source organism: Chryseobacterium sp. KACC 21268 (assembly GCA_028736075.1). NCBI lineage: Bacteria > Pseudomonadati > Bacteroidota > Flavobacteriia > Flavobacteriales > Weeksellaceae > Chryseobacterium > Chryseobacterium sp. KACC 21268. The sequence continues at coordinate 3,584,665 of CP117875.1, read as the reverse complement.
GTTTTTACGCCCAAACCTTCAAACTCTTGCAAGTACGTGTTGACGTTGGTTTGTGAGACCAAATTGCTGACATCGGCGTAATTCTGATTGAATGTTTGAGAATTTGCAAATATTCCTGCGAATAATATGGAGAAAAGTAAGTTTTTCATTTTACATCTTAATAAAGTGCAAATATAAAATAAAAAGGAGAAGACGTGATAAATGTCTTCTCCTTTCGTTTTGAAAAACTATTACTAACTTAAAACTAATTCGTTGCTTTTCTAACTTCTGCTTTTACGTCTTCGCTAGCATCCTTGGTTTTTTCCCAAGCGTCAGAGGCTGTATCTTTTGTGCTGTCCCAAGCTTTTTCTGCGAAGTCTTTTGTATCTTCCCAAGCTTCAGATGCACTGGCTTTTAGATTTTCGAAGAAACCATCTCTTGTTGGTTCTTCATTTTTTCTTTTTTGCTCATCAATGTAATTTCTTGCTTTGTCAGCATATTCATTGACCGTGTTTTTTGTTTTGTCTGCAGCGTTCTCTAATGAGTTTTCTGTTTTGTTTACTGCTCTTTCTGCGTCGTTATAATTTTGATCTTGAGTGCTCATAATAATTTATTTTGTGAGTTAAAAATTGAAAAATTTGATTTGATACTATCAATTATTCAATTTGAATGCCGCAAAATCTTAACGAACGTTAAAGTAATTATAAATAAAACCAAATACGAAAAAAGCAACACCTTTATGGATGTTGCTTTCTAATATCTAAAGTCTAAGCTCTAATTTCTATTTAATGATTCTCTCCAGAACCCACTCGATCATCATTTTCTCCGATGCGTGGTGGTCGCTTGCAAATTCGCCTCGTCTTCTGTTGGCGATGACACAGTTGACGGTCAAAGCTTTGTGGCCTAGCAACTTTGAAAGGCCGTAGATTGCTGAAGTTTCCATTTCGAAGTTGGAAACGCCAAGGTCATTCAATGTTTCTAGGAATTGGTCATCCAAAGCTTTTAATCTTAACTGACGACCTTGTGGTGCGTAGAATCCTGGGAAAGTAGCGGTGTTTCCTCTGTATTTTGCATCGGCGTAATAATCAGAGATATCTTCTGCCCAATCTGAGAAATACAACATTGGTTTGATCTTCTCGTAAGGGAATTTTGCCAAGAAGTTTTTGCTGAATTCATTTTCAAAGGCGTAATCCTGATAGAAATGCAAAAGTCCGTCAAGACCTACCACATTTTCTGTCACCAACATATTATTCACCTCAATGTCCGGATTCACACTTCCGCAAGTTCCCAAACGAAAAAGTTCCAAAGCCTTATGTTCCGTCTTGAATTCCTTCGCCTTCAAATCGATATTGACCAAAGCATCCAGCTCATTCATCACGATATCGATATTCTCAGTCCCAATTCCGGTGGACATCACGGTAATTTTTTCGCCACGCAAAGTTCCGGTGTGGGTGTAAAATTCTCTTTTATTCTTTTTGACGTCAATCGTGTCGAAATACTTTGAAACTTTTGGAACCCTGTCCGGATCGCCCACCAAGATTACTTTTTCGGCAAGGTCTTCAGGAAGAAGATTAAGGTGATAAACACTTCCGTCGTCGTTTAAGACCAGTTCGGAATCTGCTAATTTGTTGATCATATTGTTGATTTATAATTTAAAAGATTAAAAAATTAATGATTGTAATAGGTACTAATTTTTGAAATTAAAAAGGTTTTAAAGTTAACAAAATTCTCCACTTGCAACCACAAAAGTCATAAAAGCTTTAATTTAGTTTTTATTAAATCGTAATTAAAGTCTTTCTCAGATTGTAATACATTAAAGCTCAAAATGATTTGAGATAGATTTTGTGCGCCTTGTGAAAAACTTTGTGCTCTTTGTGGTTACGACTTCGCAATTTCATCTGCCACAAAAAATCCCGTGCTGAAGCAAGCCTGCAAAAGATAACCGCCAGTAGGTGCTTCCCAATCTATCATTTCGCCGGCGCAGAAAATTTTGGGGAATTTATTTAGCTCAAGTTTCTGATTCAATTCTGAAAATGGAACACCGCCAGAAGTCGAAATCACTTCGTCGATTGGTCGGTAGCTTAGAATTTCTATCGGGAACTTTTTGATTGTTTTGGATAGATTCTCAATGTCCGTGTAGCTTTCTTTGTCTAAAGTTTTCAGAAGATTGAGCGCTGTTGTCGAGAGTTTTAATTTACGTTTCAAAACCTGACTTATTTTTTCTGTTCCGTTTAATTGTTCGAGGATTTCAGCTTCTGAGAGATTTGGTTTTAAATCGATGTTGATGATTAATGGAAAATCGTGTTTTCTCGTGAAGCGATTCAGATAATAAATCGGACTTCCCTCAATCCCATATTTTGTAAAAACCACTTCACCGATTTTATCATTTCCCTCAAAAGAAACTCTTATGTTTTTAAGATATTGACCTTGCAGTTGATGAAATTTAGAATCCGTATTAAAACCGGAATTTGCAGATTCCAAAGGTGTGATTTCAATGTTTTTTGATTTTAAAATCTCAATCCATTTCGCATCAGAACCAGTCTTTTTCCAAGAACCGCCACCGATCGCCAAAATTAATTTTGAATAGTCAACTTTAAGTTCGTTATCTTTATTTTTAACGGTCACAGAATTCTCGTCAAAATCAATAAAAGTATGCTCGTAATGAATCGCGACGCCCAATTGCTCCAACCTGTCCAACCAAGCTTTCAAAACCTGAATCGGCTTGAAATTCTTAGTAGGAAAAATCTTTCCAGAACTTCCAACATAAGTTGTAATTCCCAAGTCAGAAAGCCAATCCACCACCTTTTTATTATCAAAACATTTGACAATCTCCCGAATTTCCGGCGCATCATATTTTTCGATAAAAGATTCTAATTCCTCACTGTGCGTCAGGTTGAAACCGCCATTTCCTGCGACCAGAAATTTCCTTCCCGAAGCTTTGTTTTGCTCAAAGATTTGAACTTTGAAGCCTTTCTCAGCAAGGATTTGTGACGCCATCAATCCCGCAGGACCAGCGCCTATTATGATGATTTGATTATCAGGGATTTGTTTCAAAAGGACGTTTTTTCTAGAAGATTGGAGGATTGGAAAATTACACGGAGGCACAAGGTTTTTTGATGAATGTCTTGTGTTTTAAGGCACAAAGTTTAGCTTCGCTAATAATGAAAAAATCAAAGATTTTCCTTGTGTCTTAAAGAGTGATTGATTGTGAAAAATCTTTGTGCCTCTGTGTTTAACCCACAAAGCAAAAATCATTCATCACCTATCATTCATCATTTATAAATCAACCGCCGACACGTTTTGTTTTGTAGCCCATTTCTTTTAGGATGGTCATTATTTTGTCGCGGTTGTCGCCTTGGATGATGATGACGCCATCTTTTTCTGAGCCACCGATGCCGAGTTTTGTTTTGATTTTTTTGGAGATTTCTTTCAGGCCTTCGTCGTCGCCTTCCCAGCCTTCTATGATGGTGACAGGTTTTCCGTTTCTGCCTTTCTTCTCGAATTTGCAAACGAGCGGTTCTTTCTGTTTGAAGTTTTCTTTTTCTTCATCGGGCATTTCAAAATCCTGCTCATCGTGTTGCGGGAAAAGGTTTTTCAGTTGGTCTCTCAAGTCCATTATGTCAATTTAAATAAGGGTTTTAAAGGTAGTGATATTTATTATTGTGGGAAAGATGTGGAGGGGAATTGTGTTTTGAAAGTTAAGATATAGTTTGTATTTGAATAATATTTATATTTGAATGTTGCCAATAGTTTCAAAACTAAACAATGGATACAGTGAAAACACTTTACTTTTTATTTCATTTTTGAATAATTATGCTCAAAATTTTTACTCAAAACTTAATAATACCTGATTCGATATTGAATATATGAAAATGAAAAAAAAGTATACGAAGTATGTTTCAGTAATTATTTTATTGATGATTATTGGTCTAATTGTTTATTCGTATTATAATCCAAACATAGATGATAAAGATTTTGATTTAGAATTTAGAATATCTAATGGAGAAAAGGATTTTTACAAACAGAGAAATAAAAAAATTGAAACGAGAAAGTTTACATACAATGATGAAAGGTATTTCAATTATGTAGATAATTATGAGTTAATAATACATTCTTTAGACATTATAGAAGGAAAAGAGAAAATTATAATTTTAAAAGATAGTATAGATACAAATGATGATTTTAAAATAGCTAACATTACATATAAAGATAAGGCGGGTAAATATTTGCCAATTAAAATTGAACATAAGAATGATTCTATTTTTATTATTCAAATTGGAAATGAAAACAATTTAATGTTTAAAGGGGTTTCCTCTAACACTCGAACTCCATCTAACAGTCACTAATTTTTAATCTTCATTTTTTTTGTTATTTAACCTGAGTTCGTATTAATTTATCTAAACCAAAAAAACACCCACCAAAATTCCCCATTCCCCATTCCATTTCGTAAATTTGTATAAACAAAATAAGAAATCAAAATGTCAAAAAAAGCAATCCTTGCAATATTAGACGGCTGGGGAATCGGTCTTAATGACGAAGTTTCCGCTCTCAAACAAGCCAAAACGCCTTTTATAGATTATGCCCTTCAAACTTTTCCAAGTACAACCCTCGAGGCAAGTGGTTTGGCCGTTGGTCTTCCCGCTGGACAAATGGGAAATTCCGAGGTTGGACATATGAATCTTGGCGCCGGAAGAGTCGTTTACCAAAATCTGGTAAGACTGAATATGGCGGTGGAAACGGGAAGTCTCGGCAGAGAGCACGTCATCCAAAACGCTTTCGAATATGCAAGAGCAAACAATAAAAAAGTACATTTCATCGGTTTGGTTTCCAACGGTGGTGTGCATTCCCATATCAATCACTTGAAAGGCTTATTGACCGCCGCGCACGAGTTTGGATTGGACAAAAATGTCTTCGTTCACGCTTTCACAGACGGAAGAGATTGCGACCCAAAATCTGGAAAAGGCTTCATAGAGGAACTTTTGGCGCATATGAATTCAACCACGGGAAAACTGGCTTCTTTGATTGGTCGTTATTACGCGATGGACAGAGACAGACGTTGGGAGCGCGTGAAGTTGGCGTATGACCTGATGGTAAACGGCGTTGGGAGAGAGAGCAAAGATTTTGTACAGTCAATTCAGGATTCTTATAATGAAGATGTGACGGATGAGTTCATCCAACCGATTGTAGCGATTCAAAACCATTTTCCGATTGGTAAGATTGAAGACCACGATGTTGTGATTTCCTTCAATTTCCGTACAGACAGAGGTCGCGAAATCACAGAAGTTTTGACGCAACACGACTTCCCAGAATATGGAATGAAAAAACTGGATCTGTATTATGTGACTTTGACAAACTATGATAAATCTTTCCAAAATGTAAAAGTTGTTTTCGATGAGAACGTTCTTCAGAAAACAATGGGCGAAGTTTTGGAATCTGCAGGCAAATCCCAGATCAGAATTGCTGAAACAGAAAAATATCCACACGTGACGTTTTTCTTCTCAGGCGGTCGCGAGGCAGAATTTGTTCAGGAAAGAAGATTGCTTTGCCCAAGTCCGAAAGACGTGGCAACCTACGATTTGAAGCCAGAAATGTCCGCTTACGACATCACAAACTCAATTGTTCCAGAATTGGAAAAAGGAACAGCAGACTTTGTTGTTCTTAATTTTGCAAACACAGATATGGTAGGTCACACAGGCGTTTTCTCTGCGGCAGTCAAAGCAGCAGAAGTGGTGGACGAGTGTATCCAAAAAGTGGCAACTACGGCTTACGACAATGGTTATGCGGTTTTCATCTTGGCCGACCACGGAAACTCGGATGTGATGATCAATCCAGATGGTTCTCCAAACACGCAACACTCCACCAACTTGGTTCCGTTCATCGTGATGGACAAAGAACATACCTGGAATTTGACACCAGGAAAATTGGGCGACGTTGCACCAACCATTTTGAAAGTGATGGGCGTCGATATTCCAGAGGAAATGACAGGAAATATTTTAGCCAATTAAATTTTCCTGCCTTTTGGGCTGGGATAAAGAAAATTTAAAATAGAAAGTCGGTTTTTACAGCCGGCTTTTTTGATGTAAATTAGTTTCGTCAATTCATAAAATGAAGATGTTCAACAATTTTTTTTTCTGTTGTTTTTTGATGGTAAGTCTAGTATCCGGCCAAAATATTTTGTCCAATGATGATGCTTACAATAAAAAGAAAAGTGAGGAATTGGCTTCTTCTGCGGTTGCCTATTTCAAAAATAATGACCTGAAAAAATCGACCGAACTGCTTTTCAAAGCTAAAGAATATGCAGAGAAAACCGACGATTATGAACTGATTGCAAGGATGAATGGATCCATCGCTCACCAATATGTGCAACTCAATTTAAATAACAAAGCCAAATTCTATCTGGACAATGCCATTAAACAAATTAATAAACTGCCAGAAAGTGATAAGAAAAGATCTCTGAAAACACTCTCTTATCTGGAAATCGGAAATATCGATTTTGACGAAGAAAACTATCAAAAAGCTAACGAATATTACAAAAAATCCTTACGTGAGATTGAGTCGGTTAAAAATCCAGATGACCAGGCTGTTTACAACCACAGACGCTCTTTGTACAATATCGGAAACTCCTATCATTATCTGAAAAACGATTCTGCAGAGATCTATCTGAATAAGGCTTTGGCCATTAAAAATAATTACAACAAAGAGCTTGACCATTTTATATATAATTCGTTGTCTCAGGTTTACTCTGGCAGGAAAGCATATCAAAGGGCGATTGATACTTTGAAGGTTGTCTTGGAACATAAAAATAATCTGGACAAGCGCCTTCTTTCTGATGTTTATTATAATCTTTCGCAGAATTACAAATTTTTGGACGACCAATCTCAATATTCTTTCTACAATGAGGTATATATTAAGCTGAACAAGTCAACCAAGGAACAGGAAATGCAGGCGATATCTTCTGCCATCGATGCAGAGCAGAAAGATTATAAGCAAGCTATTTCGTACGCAGATAGTTCTAAAAAGAGCGTCGTTGTCATAGCAATTATCTTTGGTTTGTTTCTGGCTGGAGCGATCATTTATCTGCTATATCGTAGAAGAAAGGAAAGAAAGGTTTTTGAGAATATCATTAGTAAATTAGAATCTGATAACGAGGAAAAAAGCAAGTTGCCCGCATCTCTGGAGAAGACACCCAAAGAAGTAACGCTCCAGATTCCTAATTCGGTAGAACAAGATCTGTTGGACAAACTCAAGAAATTTGAGGATTCTGAAAAATTTACCAATCCAAAACTCACGATCTCAAGTCTTGCCTTGCAGTTGAAAACCAATACGAGTTATCTTTCCGAAGTCATCAATAAATACAAAGGCAAGAATTTCAATACTTACATTAATGAGTTGAGAATCGCTTACATCTGTCAAAAAATTTATAATCATAAGGAGTATCAAAATTATAAAATAAGTTATATGGCGGAGGAATGTGGCTTCGCTTCACACAGTTCTTTTGCGACCGTTTTCAGAAATATCACAGGGATCTCACCTTCCGTCTTCATCCGTGAAGCTTCAAAATCTCAATCTTGATAAAATGAGTTTTTAAATTTTAAGTATCATTAAATCAGTTATTTAGAATTATTTTTCACTTTAAAAATCAAGGATTTTGAAAGCCTTGTCGTTGGATTTGATGATAATGTAAACTAGTTTAGCATCTAATAATTATAATATCTGTTTTATGAAGAAAAATTTGATTTTTTTGATGATGCTGTCCGGTGTGATGTCATTTTCTCAAAACTGCGTTTATGGTGTTTCATCAGACACTACTGGAAACGGCGAAAATATTACCACAGGCGGAAACTACGAATATACATCTGCATCAGATTTTGATGTGGAGTTTGGGAAGATCCTCACTGTGAATAATGTGAAGTTTAATGCGCTGAAAGGTTCTTCCGATCTTACTTATGTCAATCTTTATTTTTATAAGGACAATGCTGGCAGGCCAGGAGATCTTATCAAGTCATTTGAAAACGTGGTTCCCGCTTCTCAAGCTTTCAAATATACATTGGAAAATAATTCAGCGTATGAGATCAACGTGAATCTTCCTTCAACATTCGATTTGCCGAAAGGCAAATATTACCTATCCGTAAAAGCGAAGCCTGGAGATGCTACTTCTGCAAGCTGGGAAATCAATAATCAGGAAACTACCAAGTTAGGCAGATTTGGCTATTCCAAATTTGATTCCGACGATTGGTTTGGCGGTTATTCTTATTATGATCATGTCTTCCAAGTTTCAGGTATTTGTACTTCCACAGGCGAAACTCAACCAGATTATGGCACAGCAACCAGCCAAGGCAATGTTTCCGACGCGCATGAAGATGGAGCCAGCATGCCGGGAAGATCGTTGGCAGATGATATCATTGTTCCCGACAATACGAAGTTTACGCTTACAAACTTTAAAATTTCAACATTACAATTAGGAAATATTGAGAATGCAACAATTAATATCCGTTCTTCTGTAGATGATGCGCCTGGAGAGATTTTGTTCTCTTTTGAGAATATCGGTCCGAAGACTGAAAATTATTTCGGTTATTGGCCAGTTCCAGGATATCCATTGGAAATGGTTGCTGTGGATCTGGATTTCGAATTGCCTCAAGCTGTAGAATTGAGCCAAGGGAAATATTTTGTTGAGGTTAAGGCAAAGCAGGTTCCTTTCACGGATTATCTGCAATGGGAAGCCACGTCTCAAGATGGCATCGGTGGATATTCTTATACTTCTTATGACGACGGAGAATCTTGGGAGATCAATGATGGATATAATTATGTTTTTCAGGCGATTGGATATTCCAAATCTAGCTTGGCAGTAAATGATTTCAATAAAAACAATTTCAGTTTCTATCCAAATCCTGTTAAGAATGAAATGACAATCGTTTCCAACCAAGAAGCAGAAAGAATTCTGATTTATAACACCGCAGGACAGCTTGTGAAAGATGCTACGGTTAGTAACAATAAAGTTAATGTATCAAATCTTACTTCAGGTAATTATGTTGGAAAAGTGATGCTTAGAAACGGTAAAACAGAAACCGTAAAGATTATAAAACAATAGTTTGTTAACACATAATCTTTAATAAAAACCAGCATTTTCGCTGGTTTTTTTATAATGTTAGTTGTAATTCTCTAAAGTTGTTTATAAATTTAAAGTTATTTTCATCTTCTTATTAATTTCTTAAAGTATCACAAACTTCGGTAGGTCAATAGCCATTGGTATGATTTTGCTATATTTGAAACCATAAAATAAGATTCAATTTAATGCACGAAAAAGAGTTACAGATAGAGGTAATGAGATCGATGGAAAAGAATATGGACGAGTTTATCGCATCATATCTTACACCGATCGAGAAAATATGGCAACCTTCGGATTTCCTTCCGGACAGTTCCAGCGATAATTTCAAAGATGAGATCGAGGAGCTGCAAACATTTGCCAGAGAAATGCCTTATGACCTTTTCGTAACATTGATAGGCGATTGCATCACAGAAGAAGCATTGCCAACTTACGAATCTTGGTTGATGAACCTCGATGGCGTAAATCAAGAAAAAAATACAGGCTGGACCAAATGGATCAGAGCTTGGACCGCAGAAGAAAACCGTCACGGCGACCTTCTCGGAAAATATCTTTACCTCTGCGGTCGCGTGAATATGCGCGAGATGGAGATCACAACGCAACATCTCATCAGCGACGGTTTCGACATCGGAACCAGTTCAGACCCTTATAAAAATTTCGTTTACACAAGTTTTCAAGAAACAGCAACCAATATTTCGCACAGAAGAGTAGGGACTTTGGCAAAGCAATCCGGAAATAAAAAATTAGCACAAATGTGTGGCGTCATCGCAGCAGATGAAGCAAGACACGCCAAAGCTTACAAGGATTTCTCCTCAAGGATTTTCGAGATGGACGCCAGCGGAATGATGCTCGCCTTCGAAGATATGATGAGAAGGAAAATCGTAATGCCTGCACATCTTCTTAGGGAATCTGGACAAAAAGCCGGCGAACTTTGGGAACATTTTTCCGATGCCGCACAAAGAGCAATGGTCTATACAGCGCAAGATTATATCAATATTCTATCTGATCTTTTGGATGAATGGAAAATCGACCAAATGAAAAACCTGAATGATCAAGCAGAAAGAGCCAGAGATTACTTGATGAAACTGCCAGACAGATTGCAAAGAATCTCAGACAGGATCAAAACACCGGAACTGCCGTACAGTTTCAAATGGGTGAAAAGTTAAAATATAATGCGCTGTCTAAGCGCATTTTTTATGACTGATGAGCAATAATACTAAGATTACAATCGATGTATTTTGTTTGGTTTAATATCTTATTTCTATCTTCAAAAGGAATTTATATAATTCGTATATTTGCAGACTTATTTTTTTTAATAACAACGATGATAAAAAGTAATAAAAAACTAGCAATCGATTTTGACGGAACCATAGTGGATGATGCTTATCCAGGAATAGGAAAGGCAAAAACATTTGCATTCGAAACCCTGAAAAAACTTCAAGGTGAAGGTTATAGACTGATTCTTTGGACATACAGACACGGTAAATCTCTAGAAGAAGCTGTGGAATTCTGCAGAAAGAATGGTTTGGAATTTTACGCCATCAACTCAAGTTTCGAAGGTGAAGTTTTCGACCACGAAACACAATCCAGAAAATTAGACGCCGACCTTTTCATAGACGATAGAAATCTTGGAGGATTCCCAGGTTGGGGCGAGATCTACCAGATCATCAATGAGCGAATAGAATTCCAAGTAGCAGGAGGCGAAGTTCACGCTTACTCAAAAATGAAAAAAGAAAAGAAAAAAGGCCTTTTTTGGTAAGTCTTTTAGTACAAAGTAAAATGTATCAAGTACAAAGTATTACATTATAAATACATTGGACATCTTACATCATACATTAATACAAATTTAAATGATTCAACTCAAAACAATAGAGGAGCTTCGGTTGATGAAGCAAAGTGCAAGATTGGTTTCCCAGACTTTGGGAATGTTGGCTAAGGAAATAAAACCAGGCGTTACAACTTTACATCTTGACAAATTAGCTTACGATTTTATCAAAGATCACGGTGCAGAGCCTGCCTTTTTAGGTTATGGCGGATTTCCTGCCTCACTTTGCATTTCGCCAAACGATCAAGTTGTTCACGGCATTCCAAACACAGAACCAGTAAAAGAAGGGACGATTTTGTCCGTAGATTGCGGTGTTTTCTGGAACGGATTTGTGGGCGATCACGCTTACACTTTTGAAGTCGGTGAAGTTTCTGCTGAAGACAAAAAATTGTTGAAAGTTGCGAAAGAATCTTTATACAAAGGTATAGAACAATGTGTGAGAGGAAAACGTGTTGGTGACATTTCCAACGCTATCCAAAAACATTGTGAGAAAGAAGGCTACGGCGTGGTTCGCGAATTGGTAGGTCACGGTGTTGGTAGAAAAATGCACGAAGATCCTCAGGTTCCAAACTACGGAAAACCTGGAAGCGGTAAAGTCCTGAAAGACGGAATTGCGCTTGCCATCGAGCCAATGATCAACCTTGGAACCGAAAAAGTGAAGTTCCACAATGACGGTTGGACGGTGACGACTTTGGACAACAAAACGTCTGCGCATTTCGAACACGATGTTTGCATCATCAACGGAAAACCGGTTTTACTTTCTACTTACGATTACATCTACGAAGCTTTAGGAATCAAATCGGATGAGGAAAAAGCGTTTCAGCTGGATTTTTAATTAATGAAAAAATTCACCAAATTTCTACTCAATAAAATCCCAAGACCAATGCTTATTAACTTAAGCATTTTTTTGCGTCCGTTGATTGTTCTCTTTTTCAAAGGTGATAATTTCACCGATCCGATTGATGGTAAATCTTATCACAAATTCTTACCATACGGCTACGGAAAACAACGTGCAAATGCGCTTTCGCCAGGAACTTTGTCATTAGAAAGACACCGCCAAATGTGGCTTTATCTTCAAAATGAAACTGATTTTTTCACAGCTAAACTGAAAGTTTTGCACATCGCTCCGGAACAGGAATTTTTGAGAAAATTCAAAAAGATGAAAAATCTGGATTACACGTCGGCCGATCTTTTCTCACCGATTGTGGATGTGAAAGCGGATATTTTGGATCTGCCTTTTGCAGATAATACTTACGATGTCATTATTTGCAACCACGTTTTGGAACACATCATCGATGATAGAAAAGCAATGTCCGAACTTTATCGCGTGATGAAACCAAAAGGCTGGGGAATCGTGCAAGTTCCAATGAGAAATTCTCTCGAAACGACTTACGAAGATTTCACGATCACAGATCCGAAGGAACGTCAAAAACATTTTGGACAATACGATCACGTTCGTTGGTACGGAATGGATTACTTCGATCGATTGAAAAGTGTTGGTTTTGAAGTTGATGCTAATTTCTATTCTCAAAAATTCTCAGAAACGGAAATTAAAAGATTTGGTTTGAACAGGAATGAGATTCTGCCGGTTGTGAGGAAATCCTAATTTACATTCGATTATTTTTCGGTCAGAAATTTATACTTGTTGACGAAATAATCCAAGATGCCGACGCTCAAATAGTACACGCTTCCAAATAGCATATTCATCAAAATATCATTGTCATTAATCAAAAGATATGACAGCGATAAGATCAAAATGAAAAACCACAACAGTAATTTTCCTGCATAAACACTCGCAAATCTCGCAATCATTTCCTCATCTCTCACTGCTTGGGATTGAATCAAACATTGTATCAAAATTACCAAGTAACCACACAAAAGTTCCTCTTGTTGGAATAAATCAAAGGTGTAGAAGTACAAAACCGGACCAGATAAAACCAATCCGAAAATCAAAAACTTGAGAAACATATTCGCTTTTGTCATTTTCGAAAAAATCAAAATCGAGAAAATGAAAAGCGGATAAACCAAGAATACGGAATATAGCGCATATTTATAAATCAGAAGCTGAGGTGTTTCCACACCATCCGAAGTCCAAAATAGCCTGAAGTAAAGCAACGACAGGTAAAGGGAATTGAGGCTGAAGAGGATTGGTAACGATTTTGGTTTCATAGTTTTTATTTTGAAGATTAATCTTAATCCCAAATGTCTTTCAAATAAACCTCTGTGCTGTCTTTTGAACTGTAGATTTCTTGTCCATTTCCGTTGATGTCATAGTATTTGAACGTCAAAATACTGTCACCCATTTTCTCTGGTTTGAACCAACTTTCATCGGATTGTTCAGATGTTTTTATTTTTTCAAATTCAAAATCTTTTTGCGCTAGTATTCTCTTTAATTCCTTCGGGCAAGTTTTGAAATGAAGCAGAATGGCAATATCGATTTTCGGAACTGTTTGATCTTCATAATTCAAAATCTCAACGCAATTAGTTTCCGGTTTTCCAAGTAAACTTTCATAAATCTCCATCCCAGTTCTTGGTTTGCTGAGTTCCGAAACCTTGTTATAAGCCTTTTTACTAATTTGATAAGTCTTCTTCGTAATTGAAAATATTGCAATGCTTCCAATCGTAATTGAAATAAATAAAAATACGATTGATGTTATGATTAGATTTCGTTTTTTTTTTATGAGCCCAATAATTAAAAATATTAAGAAAATCAGAAACGAGATTCCGGCAAATAAAAGTTCAAGAATGACTTCTTTCATAGAATATTATTAAATGTAAATATCCAAAATAAATTTTGAATTCGCCAAATTTCTATTGTGTACAATTAATTTTCTGTAAAAGATGATAAGTAAAATTGGTAACCATTTCCGTAATCCAGGTAAGTGGTTTGTGAAAATTAGAACATAGTTTTGTTGCGAGCTAATTTATCAAGACTGAAGATGAATATTTGAAATTAATTTTTTGGATGTTGAAATCAGGATTTATCTTTTAAGAAAAGTCAAAATCGAAAAGATGTTTCAAACATTTGTTTGAAAACAATGTGTTAAATATTCATTAAAATATTTTTTTAACTGGCTGGATTTCAGTAATAATAGTTTTTCTTGATTATATTTGATAGATTTTATTATTGGATACATAATGTGTATTTTATATTTAATCAATAAATTTGAACGTTTGTTTGAAAACACATCTAAAAAATTAGTATTTATGAGGAATATCGCGCTTAGCTTTTTTGTTGTTTTAGGTCTTTTGACATCATGTTCCAAGTCAGAGAACAAAGACGAGAAAAAAGAATTACCGCCTCAACCATATCAATATATCGTTGCAAAAAGTGGTCCCGCTGAAAATTTGACACAATATCCTGCCAGACTGGAAGGGATTGAAAATGTAGAGATCCGTCCGAAAATAGACGGTTTCGTGGAAAAGATCTACATCGATGAAGGCAGCCAGGTCAGCAAAGGACAATTGCTTTTCCTCATTAGAAATCCTCAGTACGAACAATCAGTTTTAGCAGCACAAGCAACAGTAAACAGCGCAAGAGCAGCAGTTGCGACTGCACAAATGCAAGTCACAAAAACCAAGCCTTTGGTTGATAAAAAGATCATCTCCGCTTACGAACTACAGTCTGCAGAATTGGCGCTCAAATCTGCGAAAGCATCATTGGCAGAGACTCAGGCTCAATTGACGAACGCTCAAGTGAATGCAGGTTACACCAAACTTTACAGTCCTGTGAGTGGTGTGGTTGGGACTTTACCTTACAAGGCTGGAAGTTACATCAGCACAGCTACAGCGCAACCGTTAACTACGGTTTCGAATGTTTCAAAAATATTCGCTTATTTTTCAATTAATGAAAAACAACAACTTGAATTCTTCAAACACGCAGAAGGTGCGACAATTAAGGAGAAATTAAAGAATTCTCCATTGGTAGAATTGCTCCTTTCCGATGGAAGCAAATATGATGAAAAAGGTAAAATAGAATCCATCAGCGGATTGGTAGACCCGAACACAGGTTCGTTCTCAATGCGTGCCACTTTCCCAAATCCAAAAGGTCTCATCAGAAGTGGTTATAGTGCAACGGTTCAATTGCCGAACAATATGGAGAATGTCATCATCATTCCACAAGCAGCGACTTATGAACTTCAAGGTAAAGTTTTGGTTTACCTGATCGGCGCTGATAACAAAGTGAAATCCACAGAGGTCAAAGTTGAAGATCTTCCAGACGGATTGACTTACGCCGTGACTTCAGGATTGAAACAAGGTGATAAGATCGTGGTAGAAGGCATTGGTCTTCTGAAAGATGAAACCGTGGTTGTCCCAAAGGAAACGACGCTTCAAAACGTGATCGCGAGAAAATAGTCTTTCAAATTATTTCATTAATGTCTAAAGTGAGAATTGAAAGCTTTTAATTTTGGAAGTCTTTTATCTTTCCTCTTTTTTCTTTTAGTCTAAAAAATATGTTTAAAAAATTTATAGAACGTCCGGTATTATCCACCGTAATTTCCATTATCATCGTGATTCTCGGTGTTTTGGGGATTGTGACCTTGCCGGTTTCCCAATATCCAGATATTGCACCGCCAACGGTCGTGGTGAATACAAGTTACCAGGGTGCGAACGCCGACGTAATTCTCAAAAGTGTTATCGTTCCGCTGGAAGAGCAGATCAATGGGGTAGAAGGAATGACGTATATGACCTCCTCCGCCACCAATGACGGTTCTGGTTCGGTGACTGTTTATTTCAAGCAGGGTGTTGATCCAGATATTGCGGCGGTAAACGTTCAGAACAGGGTTTCCAGAGCCAACTCACTTTTACCGAGAGAGGTGACACAAGCGGGAGTTACGGTTTTGAAGAGACAAAGTTCCAACGTTTTGATCTTCTCCCTTTACAGTGAGAATCCGAATTACGATATGACCTTCCTTCAAAACTATACCAATATCAACATCGTTCCGCAGATCAAAAGGGTAACGGGTGTTGGTGATGTGACGGTTTTCGGTTCCAAGGACTATTCGATCAGAATTTGGCTGGACCCAAACAAGATGGCTTCTTATGGCTTGGTTCCTTCCGATATCAGCACACTTTTGGCTGAACAGAATATCGAAGCGGCGCCGGGAAGTTTAGGTGACGAAAGTGACCAGAGTTTCCGTTATACTTTGAAATATAAAGGTAGATTGACCGAAATTCCGGAATTTGACAATATTATTATCAAAGCGACTGAGAACGGACAAACTTTAAAGTTAAAAGACGTTGCCAGAGTGGAACTTGGTGCTCAGGATTATACAGGAAGCAGTTTTACAGATGGAAGTCCTTCCATTGGTATGGCTGTGGCGCAGACGGCAGGTTCCAATGCGCAGGAAGTGATCGACCAATCGATCGCGGTTCTTGAGAAAGCACAGGAATCTTTTCCGAAAGGTGTGAAATATGTTGCGCTTGTCAACGCCAACGACTTTTTGGATGCGTCCATTGAAAAAGTAATTCACACATTGTTTGAAGCTTTTATCCTTGTATTCATAGTGGTTTTCCTTTTTCTTCAGGATTGGCGTTCAACATTGATTCCGGCGATTTCGGTTCCGGTGGCGATTGTAGGAACGTTTTTCTTTTTAAGTATTTTCGGATTTACCATTAATCTATTGACACTTTTCGCCTTGATTTTAGCAGTAGGAATTGTGGTCGATGATGCGATTGTGGTCGTAGAAGCCGTTCACAGCAAACTTGAAAATGGCGAAAAATCACCACTTCGAGCTTCGGTAACTGCGATGGACGAGATCAGTGGCGCGATTATCAGTATTACGTTGGTAATGGCGGCGGTTTTCATTCCGGTGAGTTTTATCTCTGGTTCTGCCGGGGTTTTCTACAAACAGTTTGGATTGACCTTAGCGATTTCGATTATCTTATCAGCCGTCAACGCATTGACATTAAGTCCGGCTTTATGTGCGATTTTCCTTAAGCCACATTCTCACGAAGAGAAGAAAAAGAATTTCCTCGAAAGATTCTTTACCAATTTCAACATCATTTTTGATGCGATGGTCAAAAAATATACGAGAGGGATTTTGTTTTTATTAAAGAAAAAATGGATTGCTTTCGCAGGTCTCGCGGTTTTCGCTGGAATCTTCGTTTGGCTAATGAATACGACACCGAAATCCTTCGTTCCGAGTGAAGATATGGGTGGGATTTTTATGGATATCTCGCTTCCAATCGGTTCCAATGAAAACAGGACGAAGGAAGTGATGCAAAAGGTGGAAAACATCGTCAAAAAACAACCGGAAGTTCTGCACATCTTTAAAGTTTCTGGTCGGGGGATGATAAGTGGAAGTGGTTCCAACAACGGAATGCTCATCGTCAAACTAAAAGACTGGAAAGACAGAACCGATAAAGGTACCGACCTTCAATCTTTTGTTGCGAGAATGTACAAAGAAACCGCTGGAATTAAGGATGCAAAAATGACTTTCTTCGGAAGACCAACGCTTCAAGGTTTTGGTAATGCCGCAGGTTTCGAGATGCAGATTCAGGACCAGAAAGGTGGAAGCATCGCCGACTTGACCAAAGTGACCAATGACTTCATCGATAAAATGAATCAGCAACCCGATATTCAAAGAACGTTCACATCTTTCAATCCGAACTATCCGCAATATATGATTGATATTGATATTGCCGCAACGAAAGCCGCAGGATTCTCTGTTAATGATATCTTGACGACAATGCAAGGTTATTACGGTGGTGTTTACGCTTCCAATGTCAATCTTTTCGGTAAACAATATCGTGTGATTTATCAAGCGCCTTTCGAAGACAGAGAAAATCTGGAAAGTTTTAATATGATTCAGGTTCGAAACGCCAATGGCGAAATGGCTCCTTTGAGCAGATTCATCACAGCAAAAAGAGTTTACGGACCGCAGGCAATCGGCCGATTCAATCTATTTACAGCCATCTCTCTGAACGGAACACCAAATCCTGGTTTCTCTTCTGGAGATGCAATCAACACCGTAGAAAGAGTGGCGAAGGAAACTTTACCTCAAGGTTACGGCTTCGAATTTTCCGGATTGACGAGAGAGGAAGTTACCGCTGGAGGACAAACGGTTTACATCTTCATCTTATGTTGTGTATTCGTTTATTTCCTTTTGGCAGCGCAATATGAGAGTTATATCTTACCATTTGCAGTAATGTTGTCATTGCCGGTTGGTTTGGCTGGCGTAATGATGTTCAGCAGCTGGATTGGTGGTTCTAATAATATCTACACGCAGATTTCCCTCATTATGCTAATCGGACTCTTAGCGAAAAATGCGATTCTAATTGTAGAATTTGCCCTAGATGCAAGGAAAAAAGGTTACACGATTGCACACGCAGCAATCAGTGGTGCGAAACAAAGGCTTCGTCCGATTTTGATGACCTCATTCGCGTTCATTTTCGGTTTGATTCCATTGGCGATTTCAACTGGAGCAGGAGCGGTTGGTAACCAATCCATCGGAATTGGAGCGATTGGAGGAATGCTTTTCGGAACCATATTCGGAGTGTTTTTTATTCCGATTTTGTTTGCAATCTTTATGTATTTGCAAGAGAAAGTGAGCAGCAAAAAAGTGTCTGATAAGTATGAAGGCGAACTAAGCGAATAACCAAAAGTTGAGAACAATGAATTTAAAAAATCTAATCATATTAGCAGGTGTCGCTGGTTTCTTTTACTCGTGTAAAGTCACAGATACTTATAAAAATCCCGAGGTCGAGCAAAGCCGAAAGGACAATCTCTTCCGACAAAAAACCAACAACGACAGCACGTCTGTCGCAAATGTGCAGTGGAAGCAGATTTTCACCGATGAAAAACTTCAAGGGATTATCAATAAGACCATTCAGAACAATCTGGATTTAAAAATAGCTGTGACCAGGATTCAGGAAGCCAGCGCGGTTTTCAAACAATCGAAACTGCAAAATCTTCCAAGTGTAGATGGTGTTGCCTCGATTACAGAAACTAAAAACAGTGGCGCAGCGCAAGGTGGCAACTTTGTAATGCCTGATTTATTGGTTTACAGATTGGGGATTTCCACAGGTTGGGAAATAGATGTTTGGGGAAGAATCAAAGCACTGAAAAACTCAGCTTACGCAGGATTTCTTCAGACCGACGCAGCGAAACGTGCTGTCCAGACACAAATGGTTGCTCAGGCCGCCAGTTTGTATTATCAATTGATTTCTTTAGATAAACAATTGGAAATCACCAAGCAAACCATCGAACTCCGTAAAAAAGATGTGGAAACTGTCGAACTTTTGATGGACGCCGCTTATTTGACCGGAGCAGATGTGGAGCAGAGCAAGGCCAATCTTTATTCAGCGCAGCTGACGGTTCCGGATTTGGAACTGCAAATCCAACAGACAGAAAATGCCTTGACTATTTTGATGAATGACAATCCGCAATCCATCGAGAGAAATTCCATCGATTCCCAAGTCGTTTACACTGATTTGAAAACCGGAGTTCCTGCATCACTACTGAAAAACCGTCCCGATGTTCAGGCTGCAGAATTGACCTTCCGACAAGCTTTTGAAAATAAAAATATGGCAATGGCGCAGGTTTATCCTACCATCAGCATCACGGGAACTTTGGGCTTATCGTCCAGAACTTTGGAAAGTTTTTTCACCAATTCTTTATTTTACACGCTTGGAGGAACGGTAACGCAGAATATCTTCCAAATGGGAACCAGAAAAGCACAGGTCAGAATAATGGAAGCCCGAAAAATGCAGGCCTACTATACATTTGAAAAGACTTTGTTGACGGCGGGCTCCGAAGTTTCAAACTCATTACTGTCTTATCAAAAAGCGAAAGAAAAAGAAACCACAAGACAACTTCAAATCCAGTCTTTGGAAAAAGCGTTGGAATACAACAAGGAATTGTTAACCTACTCATCTAATACCAATTACGTGAATGTGTTGACGTCCGAGCAATCCTTATTACAAGCCAGACTTTCCGGCGTTAATGACAAATTACAACAATTGCAAGCCGTTACAGAATTCTACAGAGCACTCGGAGGCGGACAATTTTAGAGACCAAATTTTTACCTATTATATTTAAAACCTGACAATTTTGTTGGGTTTTTCTTTATTTAATATCAATCCTATCAAAAAAATCAGTAGTTTGGTAAGACCAAAAAAAATAAAGTATGAGCAAATTTTCAATCGAAGCTTTCGTCAACGAGACCAAAGAAAACTCACAGGAAAAAGACTATTTTGAGCTGGAGAAACCAGAACTTCTGGAAATCAACCTCAACAACCAAGCGGTCTGGACAAAGGCCGGAAGTATGGTCGGCTACGTCGGGAACGTCAATTTCGAAAGACAAGGAATGCTTTCAGGCGGACTGGGCAACCTTCTCAAAAAAGCAATTTCTGGCGAAGGCACAAAACTGATGAAAGCCGAAGGAACCGGCAGATTGTACGTTGCAGACAACGGCAAAAAAGTAAGAATCCTTTACCTGGAAAATGAATCCATCTCCGTCAACGGAAACGACGTTTTGGCGCACGACCAAAGCATCAAAAGCGACATCAAAATGCTAAAAAGCATCGCAGGCGTTATGGCAGGCGGACTTTTCCAAGTAAAACTTACCGGAACCGGCCATATCGCTATCACGACCCACGGACATCCGCTAACCCTTTTGGTAACGCCAGACGCACCGGTTTTCACCGACCCAAATGCCACAGTTGCGTGGTCCGGCAATTTAACACCAGAACTAAAGACCAACGTTTCCCTAAAAAGCCTCATCGGCAGAGGAAGTGGCGAAGAATTCCAGATGAAATTTTCCGGCAACGGTTGGGTGTTGATTCAGCCATACGAGGAAGTTTACGTCGTGACAAAATAAATTTTTAGGAGCTTAATCCCGCTATCCACTATTACTCCTCGCGCCAAAGCTTTTCCCAAGGCTTGCTGTGGGGTAACCGTTACTATCGGGGCTATGAAAGTCCAAAAACCTCAGAACATTTTCTCTGAGGTTTTTTGTTTAACTTTTCTTATTAAAACAAATGAATTCTCTAATTTCTAAAATCTAATCTCTAACTTCTTTTAAAAATTAGAATCGTTAAATTTGCATTATGTCTGCTTTAGAAAAATTCGGGGTTGAGATTTTTACGCAACATAATATCTTTGAAAGAATCTCCGCCGACAAACCTTTCCGTCCTGATAATCCTGCTTTTATCTTTATCAGAAGCGGTTCTATCAAACTGCGACAGCATTTCAGTGACCTCGAACTGTCTGCAAATATGTTTATGGTGACCGACCCGCAGACCGTTTATGAACTCATTTCTGTGAGTGATGATTTTCAGTCGAGGATGGTTTCTTACAAACGGGAATTTATTTCCGCTTTGTCTCTGAAATTCAACCGTTTGATTACGTATCGTTACTTCCGTCAGCAGATGAATGTGGGGGTTCCTTTTCATCAGGATGATATGGATGTGGTCTGGAAAAGTGTCAATTTTTTAAAATATATTCTCGATTCTCAGACTGAAATGACCTACAAAAAAGAAATGGTGGAACATCTGTTCTCAGTCTTCTGTTACCAGATGGCCGGAATTATATCCAGCGAGGACAGCAATTCGATGAATCAGATGTCTAGGCAGGAAGAAATAGTTTTCGTTTTTCTCAATGATTTAGCTTCTCATCATCATAATGAAAGAACGGTGGAGTTCTATGCCGAACGACAGTCGATTACAACCAGACATCTTTCGTCAGTAGTAAAAACCATTACAGGAAAGTCGGCGAGTCAGATTATTGCTTTAATTGTAATCAATGAAGCAAAAGTGTTATTAAACTCTTCTAAAAAGCCTGTTTCAGAGATTTCTACAATTCTTGGTTTCAGCGACCAGTATTCGTTTTCTCACTTTTTTAAAAAACATTTACAAGTAAGTCCTTCTCAATACCGAAATCAGTTCGAAGGTTAAAATCCTACATTTGGACATCTTTTTCCAAATCTCAAACATTTGTTTGATATTGCATCCGTCGTAACTTTGCTTCGTAAAACAAGGTAAAATGACAAAGAATATAAAAACAGCACTGTCACTCGTGATGGCTATCTTTCCTGCGCTGTTTTTTTCACAAGAAATAAAACAGCTGACAGCAAATGAAGTTGCCGAACTGGCGCTTCAGAATCACTACCAATTGAAGATTTCGGCACAGAATATCAATATTGCCAAACAGCAGACGGATATTACCAAACTTCAGAAACTCCCTTCCATCACAGCTTCTACAACTCAATTTTATTTGGGAAATGTGGTGGCAATCGACAAAGATTTTTCTAACTCAACCGCGATTCCGATGCCTCATTACGGAAGTACGTATGGTGTGCAGGCTACTCAATTGATTTTCAAAGGCGGATTGGTCAATAAATCAATTGAATTGGCAGGACTTCGTGAACAGCTTTCTGAACTGGATTTAGAAAAGAATCAGCAGGATGTAAAATTTTTAGTGATTTCAAATTATCTGGATGTTTATAAAATCATCAACCAACAATCGGTTTTTGATAATAATAAAAAACTGGCTCAGCAACGTTTGAAGAACATCAACGATTTCTACAAACAGGGAATGGTAACGAGAAATGAAGTCATCCGTGGGGAACTGGCGATTAAAAATCTTGACCAAAGCATTCTGACTTTAGCCAACAACAGAAAAATCCTTAATTACAATTTAAATATTGGTTTAGGATTGCCTGCCGATACCGAAATTATTCCCGTTGAAAATTTAGAAAATAAAGAATCAGGAATTGGGATGGATTATTATTTAAATCTCGCTCACGACAGCAATCCACAATTGAAATCTGCGCAAACCAACATTGGTGTTGCCGACAAAAATATTGAAATCATAAAAACCGACAGAATGCCCACGCTTTCCGGTTTCGGTGGGTACAGTCTGCAAAGGCCGATTACCAATAGAAATCCTGTACTGGATATGTATGCGAGCGGTTGGCAAGGTGGAATTTCTTTAAGCTACAACATCGATAATCTGTATAAAACCAAAGAAAAAGTAAAGCTGGGTGAATTCCAGAAAGCGCAGGCCAATGACGCTTTGACTTTAACCCAACAGAATATTGATATGAATGTAAACGCTTCTTACGTCAAATATCAGGAAGCAATTCAGCAGGCCGATATTTTAAATGATGCGAAAAGACTGGCGGAAGAAAACTATAAAATCACCGAAGCAAAGTATCTTAATCAGTTGGCGGTACAGGCAGAAATGATTGATGCGCAAAACCAGAAACTACAGTCTGAACTGGACTTTGCAAATGCGGAAATCAATGTGCTGTATCAATATTATAATTTACTGAAGTCGACTGGGACGCTTTAATTTCAAATGTAAATTTTCAAAAGAATTTTTCTTTGCCCCAACCCTAAAGGGAGGAAAAATTCTCTTGAAAATTGGTCAAAATTACGCTTTAGGGCTGGGGAAATAATTTTGAACAATTTTTAAATGACTAAAATCAGTAATAGAAAAAATAAATAAACATAAATTCAAAAAGTTGATTGTATTAAGCTTTTACGTAAGCTTTGCGAAGCAAATTTATTTGCCTTTGCACTCTTAAAATTAAGCGGTTTCAAATAAAATCTTTGCGTTAAAAACGGCATTGCGAACTCAAAACATTTAATAAGAAAAACCTCTCTGAACGTCGTGTTCAAAAAAGATATAAAACAAAAACAATGGAAAACAAGGAACAAAATACTCAAGATACACAACCACAAGCGCCGGTAAAACCTGTGGTTTCAAGTGCTGAAGCCAAGAAAAAACAAAACAGGAAAAATAAAATCAGAGCCATCATTTCAAACGTTATTGTTTTTGCGGTGATTGGTTTCGGATTGTTTTGGCTGATTCGTCAGTACTTTCACATCGGCGACAAAACCTATACGGAAGCGGCTCAGGTGGAGGAATTTATCAATCCAATCAACACAAGGGTTTCGGCTTACATTAAGGAAATAAAATTTATCGAACATCAGCAGGTGAAAAAAGGCGATACGTTGGCCATTTTGGATGACCGTGAAATTATCACGCAGCTCGGGCAGGCGGAAGCGGCATATCAAAACGCTTTGGCGCAACGTTCGGCTACAGGTTCTTCAATCAATACCGTTTCCAACAACGTCAGCGTGATGGAATCCAATATCGCTGGAGCAAAAGCAAGATTGTGGAATGCCGAACAGAATTTAGGCCGATACAAAAACCTTTTAGCAGCAGAAGCGGTGACGAGACAGCAATTTGACCAGGCCAAAACCGAGTACGATGCGCAAAAAGCAGCCTACGAAACTTTGGTCAATCAGAAACAATCGGCCAACCTTTCGACAACCGAAGTGAAAAGCAAATTAGGCATCAACGATGCAGAAATCAAAAGAACAAAAGCTGCTTTGGATATGGCGAAAATCAATCTTTCTTACACCGTTATCACTGCGCCGTACGATGGTGTGATGGGAAGAAGAACGATTTCTGAAGGACAGTTAATTCAACCCGGACAACAAGTTGCAACCATCGTTTTAAACAATCAAAAATGGGTAACCGCTAATTTCCTTGAAAGCCAGATGCCAAATATTAAAATAGGTGAAAAACTAATGATGACTGCCGATGCCTTAGGTGGAAAACAGTTTGAAGGAAAAGTCACCGCAGTTTCCGCAGCAACCGGTTCAAGATATTCAAGCGTACCGACTGATAACTCAACCGGAAACTTCATCAAAGTACAACAGAGAATTCCCGTAAGAATCGAGTTCACAGACGCCAACAAAAAAGAAGATGTGGCGAAACTGAGCGCGGGGATGAATATGAATGTAAGCCTGGATGGTCAATAGTGAATGGTCAATGGTCAATTTTCAACAATGTCAATAATGAATGGTTAATGGTCAATTTTTCAACGGCTCAAAATTCACAATTGATTCATTCACAATTCAAAAATAAAGTATAAAGAATGTTTAATAGAGGTCTTTTCAACGGCTCAAAATTCACAATTGACTCATTCACAATTCACAAATAAAGCATAAAAAATGTATAATAAAGGTCTTTTCAGCGATTGGGTTCCGAAACCCGTACAACTTCTGATGATGGTTTTCCTGCTTATTGTGGTGATGCCGTTGGGAGGCGTTTACACCGGAAACATCAGTTTTATGGTGGGCGGAACCGGCGTGATGCAGGAATATTTTCTGTGGGCAAACTATGCCACCACCATTGGGATGGGAGCGTGTATGCCTGTGGTTTTAAGAATGAAAATGCGGTTCAAAGTCCGTGATAAAATAGTGATGTTATTGGTGCTTCTCGGTGCGTTAAGTTATATCAACGCAACCACTTTCGAACCGATGGTTATTGTAATGACCTCCTTGGTTATCGGATTTTTAAAAATGATGATTACCATTGAATTATTCCTTCCGTTAATGGCAATGCTGGGCGGACGTGGGATTTTTTACGGCGTTTTCTACACATTTGTTTTGATACTAAATCAAGTCTCAGCTTATTACGCTGTGGAAGTTTCAATACTGTACAACTTCCAGCAGTTCTTTATTTTGGCATCAGTTTTATGCTTTGTACTGGCATTGTTGTGCTGGGTTCTGATGCACGATAAATATTTTGCTTTAAAAGTTCCGTTGCATTACATCGATTGGCTCAGCGTCATTTTGTTCGTCTCAACGTTTATGTTTTCGGCGTACGTATTTTCGTTTGGGAAACAGCAGGATTGGCTTAATTCAAAAAACATCATTAACGCAAGCATCGCCGCATTTGTGAGTTTCGCTTTATTGGCCATCCGTCAGCTGACTTTAAAGAGACCGTATATTTCATTTCATATTTTCACCAAAAGCAATGTGCTGAACGGGCTGTTTATGCTCCTGTGGCTGGGAATGTTTTTGGGAACAACATCGCTTCAAAACATCTATTCCGTCGGAGTTTTGGGTTACGACCAACTGACGAATGCCAAACTGAATGTGATGATGACGCCCGGATTATTTTTAGCCGGAGTCATCGCAGTATTTTGGTTTAAAAAAGAAAGACCGCTGAAAATGTTCATCTTTTCAGGCTTCGCAGCAATGACGGCTTATTCCATCATTATGTACTTTTCGATGGTGCTGGAATTCAATTATGAAAACTGGTACTTACCGATGTTCCTGAAAGGCTACGGAATGTGTTCGCTCTTTATCTCGGTTTGGTATTACACGTTAGACAAACTGGAACTCAACGAAATGCTGGCGGCCATCGGATTGGTTTTGGTATGGCGAACTTTCCTTGCGGTAGGATTTTTCTCAGCCCTGTTTTCGTGGTTTCAGTATCAGTTTCAAATCGTCAGTTTAGGAGATTTGGCAGTCTATATGGACGGAATGACCATCACGCCACAAACGATTGCCACCAATATGAAAACCATTCAGTTTAACGCCATCATCTCTGCCAACAAAAAGATATTCGGATACATTATCGTTGCCGGTTTCGGAGTGATGCTCTATGTAATAACCCATCATTTCGGAAAACGTACAGAATATTTAAGAGTCATCAGAATCCTCAACGGAAAATCGGTCATCGCCAGACGCAGAGCCCGTGAAAGAAAGAAATTAGAAGAAGACCTCAAAGGCGCCACCGGTCCAGCCTTATAAAGAAACCTTGTTTTTACCCGTAAAGTCTCGTTTTGTTTTTCAAAGCGGGGCTTTACTTTTTTAGGCAAATTGATAAGTTAAATTCAAAATATTAAATTGTTGTTTAATTTATAATAATCATTATATGTTATGATATTGTTCTATTTTTAATGTTATTTATGATTAATTAATATTTAAATTTAATTTATTTTGAAATATTAGATAATTAATATTACCTTTACTTGAAACTAAAATTATGAAAGAAAATCTAAAAAACTTAGAGAATCTGCACGAAGTGTGGTCTGTCGCCAAACCCAAAAAATTCTCTGCTTACAATAAAATCAAATTTGATGAATTGACCAACTCGATTATGAACAGTGGTCCTTTTTATTATTACATCATCGATTTTTTTGATATGTCAATTTCCAATGTGAGTGATTCAATTTATGATATTCATAATATTGAAGGCCGGAAAGCAACTTTTGATGATGTTCTGAAAGCAATGCATCCTGACGACGTAGATTTTGTGGTGAAAGCAGAAGCTTTTTTGACCAAATTCTTTTCTAATAACATTCACCGTGAAAAACTACTCACGTACAAGATCAGTTACTGTTTTAGGTCCAAGTTGAGAAATGGAAATTATGGATTGTTCAACCATCAGGCTTTGATGTTGACGATGGATGAAGATGGCGGCTACGGAAAATCACTAAATATTCACACACATATCGACCATCTGAGTGGTCAAAATACTTATAAGATCTCATTGATAGGTCTCAATGGCGAACCCTCGTTTATGAATATCTGTCTGGAAGATGACGGTCGCAATAAAATAGAATTTTCCAAACGGGAAATCGACATAATCCAACTGATAAGCGAGGGGAAAAGCAATGAACAGATTGGCCAAGAACTTATTATAAGTCCTCTTACGGTAAAGAAACACAGGAGCAATATTCTAGAAAAAGCGGAATGCAGTAATTCTGCGCAGCTTGTAAAAAACTGTATTCAGCAAGGAATTATTTAACTCAAATTTCAAATCAATATTTTCAAGAAAAAATACTCCTTTTGGTGTATTTTTTTTTGTTTCAAAACAACATAGTTTTGTGATATTGAAAAGCTAAAAATCTTAAAAATGCCTTATATGCGGAAACTGGCAATAAATTTAATAGAAATAAGGATGTTGAATAGTATCACAAGGAGTTTGCATATTTTCCTAGCATTCATTGGTTCAGTTTAAATTACGATTTTCTAATTTTATTTTTTTTCAATCAAAAAACCGCTGGAATATAAGTTCCAACGGTTTTAACCTTAAGAAGATTTCGGTCATTAAAACCTTTTTTCTGTTTTTACTATCTCTTGAAAAATACTCCTAAAGGAGTATTTTTTTTTGTTCTCCAACATCATAGCTTTGTTAGAACAAAAAACTAAAAATGATGAAAACTAAATTGACTTTGTTATGTTTGATTTTCTACACTACCCCTATTTTTTCGCAGACTCAGGTGTATAGATCGAAATTTTCTTTTTCTAATTTGAAACATGAGATTGATAAAAATCACTTACAAAATTCCAATGAATCACTTGCTATAAAAAAACGTAGCACAGTCATCCAAGTCCACTTTCCGATTCAACCGAATCCCAAAAGAATAGATACCACGTAAGGGTGGAAGAGAAAATAACAACTAAAAATTTATACTTATGAGAAAATTAATTATGATTTGCATGATGATGGCAGTTCCGGTTCTTGCAAATGCACAAACAAAAGAAGAAACAATTAGCTGGTTAAAAGAAAAATTAAAAACTTGTTTGGTAGAGCAGAATTCTAATACAAGATTGGTAAGTATTGACGAATGTCAATTTACGATTCAGTATGACCAGTTGTATAATGATAACACCAAAGATACAGACGAGGTATCGTTTCCGTTCGACGGGGTAACTATAAAAGATGGTCAGTTGATTTATGAATTGGATGTCATTAAACGTTTTAGGTTAGGAAAAGCAAATAGTAAAGTGTATTACAAAACATCCAGCGTGTTGCTAAGATTATGTGAAACGGATATTTATGCAAGAATGCAAAAGGCAATGCAGCATCTCTCTACCTTTTGTCCAAAGCAGAAAGAAACATTTTAATCTTTAAAAACAAATAAACTATGAAAACGAAATTATTATTGCTGCTGTTGCTTTGGGCGGGAGTGGCTTGGGGGCAAGGGTTATTTAATGTAAGTTTTGTGAAAGATAGTCTGATAGTTAACAAGAGTAAAACAAATGAAATTATTGTTCCTATCGAAATTACTAAGCAATTTGGAAAGCAAGAGATTTGGAATAATTATACATTGGGAATAAAAATTGAAAAAAGTTCACTACCTGATATTGATTATGATATTGATTTTAGTTCAAAAGAATTTTCCAAAATGCGAGATAAGGAAACTATTTATGTTAAAATTAAGAAAGATTCCTTAGTTGATAGAGATAGAAGATTGGTTTTTCAATTGGTAACAAAAGAAAGTGACAAGGATGTTAACGATCAAAATCTTGGGAGTAAAAAAAAATTTGTATTAATTGTAAAATCTTCTAAGCCAGATGATATTTCAGAAGATTATAAGATACTCTCTTATGTAGGGACTAATTTTGATATGGCTGAAGGCAAAACAAAAGCCAAAAATTTATTTTTTGCTACCAATATTTTTGTTCCGCCTACAAATTATAAGAGATATGGATTTTATCTAAGCTTATATGGTAATCGGACAATGAGTAGAACTGATTCTACTGAATATAGTCAAAGGACAAGTAAAGTTCAGCCTATTACAGATTCGACTTATATTAGATTGAGAACTTCGGGATCAGTAATCACTACTGCTACTTCTGATAATATAGGAGCGTTCTTTAGTCCCCTTATTAGAATAAGTAAAAAAGTAGATAATAATTTAAATCTTTATTATGCCCCATCTCTGGAGTTCGTCTGGAGGCGAATTAATCTGGAACGAGTTTACGGAACACCTACAAAGATTGATACATTGCACTCACTGGGATATATTCCTAGTACTATTATATTAAATCAAAATACTAGGTCAGAGTTTAATGAATTTGATTTTAGTGCAGGTATCATTGGTGCTTTAATGGTTTACGAAACCAAAGACTTTAGTGTTAGAGTACAAAGTTCAGTCGGTTACCTAGGCAGGTTTTATAATAATTCAGTCAAGAGAGTAGATATGAATGTTTTTGGCAGCGAGTCCTATCCACCAATGGATAGGAAACATTATATATTCTATATGGGAAGAGCGTGGATTACTGAAGCAGTCACTGGAATCACACTTCAGGCTGAAATAAGCAATCAACTTAAAAATTCAAGACCAGCTTTTGGAGTTACACTTTCCAAAGCCTTTAAGATAAAAGATATAGCTAAAATTTTAACTCCGCTTTTAACCCGCTAATAATTTACAATTATGAAAAACCTACTCACACTTTTCGTCTTATTCCTAGGATTAGGATTGGCGAGTGCGCAAGAAAAAAAAGCTCTGACTTTTGACGAAACGATAATTTATTTAAAGAGAAGTCTTGAGGGAAAAGCTCGATATAGTGAAGTGTTAGTTTATGATACTAGTACTGAATATAGTACAATTTATATGGGTGAGGTGTTAATAAGTAGCGATGGGAAAATATCATGCAACTGGAAAGTAGGTGGAGGAGGTATATACTCATCTATCTCATTTAATTTGAATAAGGTTTTAAAGATTGAAAATCAGAATGCACAGATTCGTTTTTATGTAACTGATAGTTCATATTATTTAATAACAGCAGAGTCACAAATCGATGCAGAAAGAATAACAAAAGCATTCATTCATCTAAAATCATTATTACCAAAAGACGATGATCCATTCGCTAATTAAATATCAGTCATTATATATCTTCAAAATTTTAAATATTATAACAATCCAAATTTTATACAATTATGAAAACAAAAACTAAACAATTATTATTAGCCATCACAATGATGTTGGGCGTATTCGTTGTAATCACTGCTTTTACAAAAAAGCCAGAAACCAAGAAAACTTACTATGCTTTCGTAACTTCTTTCGAGACGGATTACGATTTAGATGATGGTACGAGTATCATAACAGGAATTGTCTCATTCGATTGTGAAAGAAGCGACAACAATGTAAAGCATCAATTCTTGGAGCATTACAATGCAGAAGAGGCAACAACAAAACGCCAAGTGTTTCCTAATACAACTGCTGCCTGGATCTATAATACCTATGACGAAGCAGTAGAATCTCGCAGACAATCTTTAGCAAAGCAAAAGCAAAATTCAAAATATAATAGAACTATTAACTTCTATGTAAGTTGCAAGTAAGATTTTAATATTTGGGAATGGCGCAAAACTATTCCCAAATTTTCTTTA
The DNA here is from genome assembly GCA_028736075.1 of Chryseobacterium sp. KACC 21268. Lineage (NCBI taxonomy): Bacteria > Pseudomonadati > Bacteroidota > Flavobacteriia > Flavobacteriales > Weeksellaceae > Chryseobacterium > Chryseobacterium sp. KACC 21268. Next base: position 3,553,825 of record CP117875.1, on the reverse strand, counting down.
ATAAAAACAATAGCAAATGAAGACACTATTATTTGTTTTATCCTTTTTGTCAATACAATTTCTTGCTCAGGAAAATAAGCCACGCCTTTTTGTTGGGATTTATGAAAGTGCTAAAGATGGTTTTTGTAGTTCTTACGATTTCACAAAAGATGAAATTGAGCAGTACGCAGAGTATGGCATCAAAAGAAAACAATTTTTACAAACCTATACAAAAAGTTCTCAAACTACACTTGTCGAAAATGATGAAGCAGTGATTATCTACCGCTATGGCAAAAAGGAGATAGGCTGGAACTGTACTTCCAAGGTTGTGAGTTATAAGAAAGGTAAAAGTATTGCGGAATGCCAAAAGAAGTTATGCGATCAACAGGAGGAAAACCCAACTCAATTTGCAACAAAGCCTGAGATACTTTTCACTTGGCAGGGTAAAGTCACCAAATAGGAATAAGCCGCAGACTTGGCAGCCAAATCATCATCATCGCTAAGGTACCAAACACTACAAAACTCAGTTGGCCTATGTGTAACTACTATCAGATAATGGTAAAAACATTTTAAATCTACAGTTGCTTATGCCATATCTCTAAAGAAAAAATACTCCTTTTGGAGTATTTTTTTGTGTTTTGTAACTGCATAGCTTTGTTAGGACTAAAATGATATCCATGAAAACTAAATTGACTCTGTTCATTTTGATTTTCTATGCTACCCAAACTTTTTCGCAGACCCAGATCTACAAATCTGAGCCAGTCATTCGTAGTACGAAAGATGAGGATATCTACAATTCTATAACCATGGTGGGGAATGCGATTATGGTCAATATGACAAATTACCGTCTGAGGGCTTTAAATAAAAATAATTATGAAACACTTTGGGAGATTCAGGTTGGTCTAGACTCCAATACATCTCCCTATTTCTACAAAGATTCTTTTTTCCACGCCACAAAAAAGGGCGAGCGCAGCAGTATGGCGCAGTATGATGCTAAAACCGGCAAAATGATAAAAGAGCTGCCATTCGAAAGTATTTCAACAAAGCCTTGTATTTTGAATAATACAATGTATTTCACGGGATTGATGGATGGGAACAAATTGCTAGCCTACGATATCGAAAAAAAAAGAATCGTTTGGGAGAGACCGTTGGGTATGGTCAATTCACAGCCGGTCTATCTGAACGATAAAATAGTTGTTGCTGTGGATGAAAGACAGTGGACAGAATTGGATTACAATGGGAAACAACTCCCAAGTAAGTCCAAGAAAACTATCACCATTGATTCAACGGAGTACAACGTTGACCAGTATGAGTTTCCTACCCACGACGGCAAAACAATCACGGAAAAATTTCTAAAAAGAAGGAAAATGAGCATTTGGGATTTTACAAAAGAAATCACGGATAGGCATACGTTCCTGCTGGGCGAGAGACGTCTTTTGATTCTAGGTGACAGACGAAAGCTCGTTTTGAATCTCGATTTGGAAAATATTGTCTCTCCTGATTTGGAGGATAATTATGCCGTATGCAAGATTGTAAAGATTACTGATGAAACAGTTTGGATCATGTATGAAAATCACCTTATGCATTATGATTTTAAAAACAAAAAAATTCTTCGCAATGTCTCTCTCACAAATTGGAAACCGTATCAACTGATTTTAGATGAAAGAACCATTTGGCTGATTTCCTCCAATGACGGACAACTTTACGCCTTGGATTTTGAACCCGATGGAGTAGTTGCGGAAAAAATGGCGAGGGAAAAAGCGATACAAGATCAAATGCGATGTGACTTTCCGGATCCGAAAAGAATAGAAGCTGCGAGAGCCGCAAAAGAAAAGTTTGAAAAAAATAAAAAATAGATATTATGAAAACAAGAATTTTATTAACGGCCTTAATAATGCTGTTTTGCTTAAACCATGCAACGGCACAATCTCATAAAGTGGGACAGGCAAATTACAACTGCAAACTCAATAAGAAAGGCTGGTTCTTCAACAGCGAAAAATATCCTTGTCCGGCCTGTCAGGCAAAAGATGATAAAGAAAAAGCTGCAAAAAATGCAGAAGATAAAAGGAGAGAAGATATTATCAAAGCCAAAATTGCAGCAGACAAAAAAGCAGCGGAAGTAAAGCAGTTGGAAAACCAGAGACTTGCAAAAGAAGAAGAACAACGTAAAAAAGCAAAGGAAGCGGCTGATAAAGTTGCCAACGAAAATGCGAGTAGACGTTACAAAGAAATTGCAGCTAAAGGGATGATGAAATCAAACGTCAAAGGTCAAAATTTGGATGTAGACTTGTCTAAAGTTGAGTCTTTTGCTGATGATAAAAGAAAAGTTTATGGTTTTAAACTAAATGATGAAGAGGTTATGACTTTTCCTTTCGATGAAAAAAACTTATATATACGCAGGATTAAAGGGTCAAATTTATTTATTGTTGATACGTATGGAAATGAAAAATACTCTTATTTAATTGATATTACTGGTCAACGTATAATTGTAGATGGAAATGATAAAGTTGCATTTCGTGGAATCGAAGAAAATGAAGCAGATAAAGTCATTTACTTTAATAAAAACCATTCTATCGAAAAAACAGGAAAACGAGCAGATGCAATTGGTAATTCTGCATGGGGAAAGTTTTATAAAACAAGAGAATCCGCTTTGGCTGATGTTGATTATTACGAAAGCAGACGAACCAAAGGAGGATTAGTAAGTCTGTCTTCGGTTGCATTGTGGTTTAATACGCGATATATTTTAGACTATAATGGAAATATTTTGGAAAAATCAGATGGCTACTTGGTGACCCAATATTAATGGGATTTAATAAATGATTTATAAAAAAATTAAAAAAAATATGAAAAATATAATCATCACCTCACTACTTTTATTGGTCTCTTTAGCAATAAAAGCACAAAATGTAACTTACGAAAAACTGGATTCTCTCTCCACAAGTATAACAAATTATCAGCTGAGCGCCAATGATAAAAGCTATGATGAAAACGGGAACAAAGTCATAGTCAGCTTTTCTGAGAGTAATTTCAGTATTCAATATAATAGTGGATTGGCTACCAATTCGGTTTATAAAAACGTGAATGGCAAGGAAAGAATGGAACTTGTTGAAGATCTTGACTTGTCAAAAGTAACATCGATAAAAATAATTCCTTTGGAAGGATCATTCTGCAAATACCATTTGGAATTTCCGGAAAACAGCGCAACAGAGCAAACCTACGAAGATGGTAATCTGATAGAAACGGCAAAAGTTTCGAGTATTGACCTTTACAGCGCACACGATAAATATGGTGTTTATGATAAAATTATCCAGATGTGTGAATTACTCAAAAAAAACAAAACTGAAGATAAAATAGCTGATACGTCCAAAGACTGGTCTCGTGCGAGAAGTGAAAATTCGGTAGAGAGTTATCAAAATTTTATTAATAAATATCCTAACTCTTTATACAGTGCAGAAACTCAGAATCTTTTGGCTTACAGGAAAAAAGCGATACAGGCTGAGACCGACCGTCTGGAGAAAGTACGATTGGAAAATCTTCGTATTCAAGAGGAAAAGGACAGAATAGAACGTGAGAGATTGGCAGCAATTGCCGAAGCGGAAAGATTAAAAGTAGAAAGAAATATCGCATTTTTTAGTTTCAGAGTAGGCTATGTAACGCCGACAAACGCAGATTCCAAAGAACTCTCAGGAACTGTAAGTGCGGTAATGAATCCTGGCGAATCTCAGATTTATTCGACTGGTAAGTTTGGTCTTAAATCAGGTTTCAGTGCAGGATTTACCGGGATTTTTAATTTAGAGTTCATTAATAAAAATTTACCCTCCTGGATTGGGATTGGGATTCCTGCGGATTTTAATGTAGCGATGATGCAATACAGCTGGGACGACCTTTCTTCTTCCGATTATAATTATGAAGACGCCAAGTACAGTTTGTGGGGTGTTGCTTCAGCCGGTGCTGGTTTGTCGCTTTCCTTTCATCCTGCACCTCGCTTGTTTATTGATGTATTTGGCAGAGCAGATTATTACGGTAGTTTTGGAGGTAATTATAAGGCAAATGTAAAAAGTGTGGATGGCATTGGTGAGTTTGAAACAAAGATAGAACGCGAATCCGGATCCGGCGCAGATTCTTTTGGATTTGCTAAGACATTGGGGTTGAATGTGCGTTACACCAGTTTCTTGCTGGGGATCGAACTTAAAAATGATATCGTGGATAATGCGAAGTTTAGCGAAAAAATTGGAAGTTCCGGTTCTTTACCAATAGAAAATAAAGGCTTGAACCTGAGTTATTTGCAAGTGACGCTGGGGTATATTTTCTAAAAACATTAAATAAATTAAAAAAAAATGACTTTCAATGAAGCTTTTCAAAAGTACATTCTTAATCAGAAGGTTGTCGGCTGGGGTTTTCAGCGTCAGACAAAAGTCCTTTTGCCAAATGGCTACCACGCATTTCCCAGCGGCTATTTTACAGAATATGAAAATGGTTACAGGATGATTGCAAGTGGTTCTACACTTCACGAGACAGATATTCAGGAAGCCATGATTCTGGATCCGGAAGGTGTCCCGATTGCCAGAGATACGGAAGATATTGGTCCGCATCCTTATTAACTAAAAAAATCGCTGAGGTTCGAAACTTCAGCGATTTTAATTTTTATCTTATTTTGGAGATTGTACTTTTCGCTTTCTCCATTTTCTGAATAGGATGATCAGGATTGGTATGATTAATAAAAATGGCCAATATGAAATCAATCCCAGAACAAATCCTATAAAATTATTCCATCCGGCAGCAACCGAATCTGCAAACTGACTTCCGAATCCAATCTTTGAAGTCACAGAATCTCTTGGTTTATTTTTGATTAAAGTCAATTCAATAGTGCTGTATTTTACTTTGTCATCAATAAATTTCAATCTTCCTTTTGATGATTCTATTTCCTCTTCCAATGCACGGATGTTCTCTTGTATTTCAAGGATGTCTTTTGTAGAATTGCTTTTTTTCAAGAGATCACGGTATTTTTCTAAATAAGTTAATTTGTTTTCAAGCCTGATAGAAACATCAGTATATTCTTCTGTAACGTCGTCTGTGCCTATATTTTTCGAAATAACATTGCCAAGGCCTTGATCCATAGATTGCAGAAGGTTATCAAAATTTTGATTTGGAACTCTGATTGTCATTTTCAGCATTTCCTGATCTTCGCTGTTGCTGAAAAATTCCCCTTGTTTGTAGGCATTATTTTTTTTAAGATTTTCTGAAATTATTTTTTGAGACTTACCAATGTCGCCAACTTCTATTTCGATTCTTCCGTTCTTGATGATTTTGCTTGATGTTGATTGAGGTGCAGATGGAGAAACAGATTTTTCTGAAATACTATTTGGTGGCGGAGATTGCTTATCCACTTCTTTTTCATCAATTATAGAAACCAAAGAAGCATCCACAGAAACTGCCTTATTATAATGATCTTGTTTTCCGCAAGAAATAAAAAGAATTATAATTAATAAATACAAATTTCGCATAGATTGTTTGTTATTTCTAAAAACGACAGCAATAATTGTGCGAAAAAAAAAGATCTTTTAGTAATTCTAAAAGATCTTTTTAATTTATTCAGTAAAAATTTAATTTTATCCTATTTCAATTCCGTTTCCTACAGTTTCGTCAGGTGTTACGAAAGTCAATTTTCCGTCTGATTTTGTTGTTAACAAGAACATTCCCTGAGATTCTATGCCGCGGATTTTTCTTGGTGCAAGATTCAATAAAATCATCACTTGCTTTCCAACCAACTCTTCTGGAGAAAAACTTTCTGCAACGCCGGAAACTACTGTTCTTACATCAACACCAGTGTCAACTGTAAATTTCAGAAGTTTATCTGCTTTTTCTACTTTCTCTGCTGTTAGAATGGTCGCAGTTCTAAGGTCGATTTTAGAAAAATCATCAAATTGGATTTCGTCTTTCATTGGGTTGGCGTTGGGGTTTGTTTTCTTGTTGGATTGCTTTGTGTTTTCAAGTTTCTGGATTTGGAACTCAATGGTTTCATCTTCGATTTTTGAGAACAGAAGAGAGGCTTCATTGATTTGATGTCCCGTTTCGATCAAAATATTTTTGGTTTCAATATCTTCCCAATTCAGTTTTTCAACATTGAACATTTTCAATAATTTCTCTGAGCTAAATGGCATAAATGGTTCTGACAATTGAGCCAAAGCTACCGCAATTTGCGCCCCGATAAATAATGAATGTGCTGCTTTCTCAGGATTGTCCTTGATGGTTTTCCAAGGTTCTTCAATCTGAAGATATTGATTTCCGAATCTCGCCAAGTTCATCAACGCAGTCAAAGAATTTCGGAATTCGAAGTTTTCCAGATATTGGGCAATTTCTGCCGCAGCTCTTTTGATTTCAACTAATTCTTCTGCGTTTTCATTTCCTGCGGGAACTACGCCGTCGTAATATTTATGGATCAAAACAGCAACTCTATTTATAAAGTTACCGAAAATTCCCACCAATTCAGAATTGTTCTTGGTCTGGAAATCTTTCCAGGTAAAGTTGTTATCCTTAGTTTCCGGAGCGGATGAAAGTAAAGCATATCTTAAAACATCCTGCTGTCCTGGGAATTCTTCTACATATTCGTGCGCCCAAACTGCCCAGTTGCGGGAAGTTGATATTTTTTCATTTTCCAGGTTCAAGAATTCGAAGGCCGGAACGTTGGTTGGCATGACGTAATCGCCGTGCGCCTTCATCATCGCTGGGAAAATGATGCAATGGAAAACAATATTGTCCTTTCCGATGAAGTGAATCAAATCAGATTCTGGACTTTGCCAGTAGTCTTTCCAGTTTTTGCCGGTTTTTTCCGCCCATTCCTGAGTGAAAGAGATGTAACCAATTGGCGCATCAAACCAAACATAAAGCACTTTTCCTTCCGCATTTGGCAATGGAACTGGAACGCCCCAGTTGAGGTCGCGCGTCATTGCTCGTGGTTTCAAGCCATCATTAAGCCAAGATTTCACTTGTCCGTAAACGTTGGTTTTCCAATCGTCGTGGTGGCCTTGTATGATCCAAGAATTCAGGAAATCTTCGTACTCATTCAAAGGCAAATACCAGTTTTTGGTTTCTTTAAGAATTGGAACATTGCCACTCAACATTGATTTCGGATTGATCAACTCTGAAGGCGAAAGGGTAGAACCGCATTTTTCACATTGATCGCCGTACGCATTTTCATTGCCACAATTTGGGCAAGTTCCAACGATATATCGGTCCGCTAAAAACTCATTGGCCTGCTCGTCAAAGTATTGTTCGGAAACTTCTTCCGTGAATTTGTCCTTATTATATAGTGTCTTGAAAAAATCTTGACTTACATCGTAATGTTTCGGAGATGTTGTTCTGGAATATTCGTCAAAAGAAATTCCAAGATCAGCAAAAGATTGTTTGATGATCCCATGGTATTTGTCCACAATATCTTGAGGCGTGACACCTTCTTTTTTTGCACGAATGGTGATCGGAATCCCGTGCTCATCGCTTCCGCAAATAAAAGCCACATCTTTTCCTAATCTTCTCTGGAATCTTGCATAGACATCTGCAGGAACGTAAACACCCGCCAAATGCCCTATATGAACCGGTCCGTTTGCATAAGGCAACGCTGCCGTAATCAATTTTCTGTCTGACATTATAATCTGAAATTAGATTTGCAAAAATACGATTTTCCGTTTAAATAGAGGAGGCCTTTTAATATTATTAATTTGATGACGAATGTTAAAAAGTCTTTGAATATCAATAATTAAAATTTTAACATTTGTTGATTTTAATTTCATTTTTCATTAATATAGGATTAATAATGGTTAATTTAGGAGAAGAAAACGTTAAACAAGCGTTTGAAAAAATGTTAAAATTTCACATTCTTTAAAATTCTGTTAAAACATTTAACTTGTTGATTTTTAAATTATTAAAAGCGTTCTAATTCTGTTTTGATTGTATAATAATGCTTGATAATAAGAATTTTAAAAATATTTTAACAGAATGTTGTTTTTTTTATAAATTGCGAAACAGGATCAGGTGTGATTCTGAAACAAATTTGAAAATAATATAAACCTTAAAAATTTATTTTTTGTGAGAAACTATAATGTATTAAAAATTGCTCCTGCATTTCTATTGCTCGGATCAATGTTACATGCGCAACAAACCACGGATACGGTGAAAAAAGAAACCGAGATCGAGCAGGTTGTGCTGATTGGTTACGGTAAGCAGAAGAAAGAAGATCTTACAGGATCTATTGCTTCGATTACTTCAAAAGATTTTAATGGTGGTTCTACATCAGCAGATCAATTGATTGTAGGTAAAGCGCCTGGCGTTACAGTAACAGGTAATGGAGGTAATCCTGGATCTGGTGCAACAATTAGAATTAGGGGTGGGGCTTCTTTATCAGCTACCAACGATCCACTAATTGTAATTGACGGAATCCCGATGGACTTTAGTGGTATCTCAGGAGCATCTAATGCATTGGCTCTAATCAATCCAAATGATATCGAGTCTTTTGATGTCCTTAAAGATGCTTCTGCAGCAGCTATCTATGGTAACAGAGCTTCCAATGGTGTCATTTTAATTACCACAAAAAAAGGCTCAGCAGGGAAATTAAAAGTTAATTTTTCTACGACAGCTTCTGTATCTACAAAAATGGCTAATCAGGATGTGTTGACCGCTGACGAGTTCAGAAAATATGTTTTGGAAAATGCAACTCAGCAGAAGTACAAGAATATGTTGGGAACTTCTAATACCAATTGGCAGGATCAGATTTATCAAGCTGCTTGGGGAACGGATAACAATGTTTCATTGTCTGGGGGTATTAAAAAATTACCTTATAGATTGTCTCTTGGTTACACCGAGCAAAATGGTATTGTAAAAACGAACGAGTTCAGAAGAACCTCAGTAGGTTTGAATTTGACTCCAAAATTATTTGAAAATCACCTAAGTGTGAATGCCAGTTTCAAAGGGTCAATGACAGAAAACCGTTTCAATGCGGGTGTGATTGGTGCTGCACAGCAAATGGATCCTACACAGTCTATCTATGACTATTCTACAAGAGGAAATAGAGTAAATAATTATTGGGAGTGGTACTTGCCAACATCTGACGGTGTTTTTACAGATGCAATGAACGTTAATGGAACTCTGAACCCACTTGCGTCGCTGTATGGGAGAAGAGATGTTTCTACTGTTTTCAGAGCAATTGGTGGATTACAATTAGATTATAAATTTCATTTTTTACCAGATTTACATCTAAATGTAAATGGCGGATACGACTATCAAAAAGGAACCGGTGCTGTTACAGAATTACCTAATTATGGTGGCGTGGTAAGATCTCAAAACTTTAGTAGTCGAAGAGATTATTCTCAGGAAAAATCCAACAAACTCTTAGAAACATATTTGAACTATATCAAAGAGATATCAGCTATCGATACAAAAGTAGATTTAATGGCCGGATATTCTTATCAGAAGTTTCATGATGCGACCCCTGCAGCGACTACTTACTACGGTAATCCAGATAAAGTGGTTACACCGTCAAATGATTTTGAAAGACAGCTTGTAATGCTAAGTTTTTATGGTAGAGGTATTTTTACAATTGCGGATAAATATATATTAACAGGATCCATTAGAAGAGATGCAACTTCCAGATTTTATAACGGAACGGATGATCTTGATAATATGTGGGGTACTTTCATAGCTGCGTCGGGAGCTTGGAAAATTAAAAATGAAAATTTCCTGAAAGATTCTAATTTCATCTCTGATTTGAAATTGAGAGCAGGATGGGGAGAAACTGGAAATTCTGAAGTTGGAAGCTGGTACAACTCTTTTCCAGCTTATAACTATTCACAAGTTTCAGCATCTTACGGATTTGCAGAACAATTCTATCAAATGTATCGTCCTGGACAGTATAATCCTAACTTAAAATGGGAGACAACTGCAACAGTCAATGCAGGATTGGACTTTGGATTCTGGAACAATAGGATCACTGGATCCATTGATTGGTTCAAAAAGAATACAAAGGATTTGCAAGCCAGTATCTATGTTCCGGCAGGAGAATTCTCGAATAGAAATATTAAGAATATAGGAACATTGGAAACAGATGGTGTTGAATTTTTAATTAATATCAATCCAATAAAAACACAGGACTTTACTTGGGATTTCAGTTTTAACGTAGCACACTATAATCCAAAAATTACAGAATTTACTGATGTTGCGCCAGGTACTATTATGCCGACGGGTTCAACTATTTCTGGAGGTATTGGAAATACTGTTCAGGCAAATGTTGTTGGTTATACACCTAATAGTTTTTATGTTTACCAGCAAGCATATGGAGCTAATGGAAAACCATTGGAAGGTGTTTATGTAGATAGAAACGGCGATGGTAAAATAACAACAGACGATAAGTATCTGTATAAATCAACTACACCAGATGCAACTTTCGGGTTTTCTACAAAATTCAAATATAAAAACTGGGATCTTTCCACTTCTCTACGAGCAGTTGTAGGAAACTACGTTTATAACAATTTTGCTTCTCAATCTAATGTTCAGAGTATCACTACTAACGATTTTATGCAGAATATTTCAAGTACTGCAGTAGAATATGGTTTTAAAACGCCACAATTCTGGAGTGATATATTTGTGGAAGATGCTTCATTTATCAGAATGGATAACTTGACATTAGGTTATAATTTCGGAGATATTTTTAATAAGGGCAGTAACTTAAAAGTTTTTGGAATGGCTCAAAACGTTTTTGTCATTACAGACTATAAAGGTGTTGATCCGGAAATATTTGGAAATATTGATAATGGATTTTATCAAAGACCAAAAATTTACTCATTAGGGTTAAACTTTCAATTTTAATAATTTAAGACAATGAAAAAATTCAAAATAAAAGGAATATTAACAGCAGCGGTGCTAGGATTAACATTAACGGTAAGTTCTTGTGTTGATGATCTGAAGCAAGAACCGATAACAGATGTTACTGCTGCAAGTTTATATAAAGATTTTGCTAATTATAAAAGTATTTTGGCTAAGCTTTACGGTGGATTGGCTGTGGGCGGTCAAGAAGGTGGTGACGGAAGTGGTGATGTAGCAGATATCGACGGTGGTTTCTCTATATATACTCGTTTACTTTATACCTTACAAGTTATAACTACTGATGAAGCTGTTATTGGATGGAATGACGGAACATTACATGAATTTCATAAAATGATCTGGACGCCTGCGAATGAGTTCAATAATGCCATGTATTATAGATTATATACTGAAATTGCTTATTGTAATGAATTTATAAGAAATACAACAGACGAAAAGCTTAGTGCTAACGGTATTTCAGGTGCTAATGCTGATGAAGCAAAAGCAATGAGAGCTGAAGCTAAATTTCTAAGAGCTCAAGCATACTATCATGTTCTGGATTTGTACGGTAATGCGCCATTCGTAGATGAAAATACGTTGGGAACTCTTCCAAAACAAATTATGAGGGCTGATCTTTTTAATTATGTAGAAACACAGCTAAAAGAGGCAGAAGCAGAATTGAAAGCTCCCAAAACAAATGATTACGGAAGATTGGATAAAGCTGCTGCTTGGAGTTTAATGGCACGTTTGTATCTAAATGCTAAAGTTTACACTGGAACAGAAAGAAATGCCGATGTCATCGCTAATTGCGACAAAGTTATTTCTGCAGGATACGGATTGAATCCAAAGTATGAGAATTTATTCTTGGCTGATAATAATGTTAACAACCCAGAGAATATATTCTCCGTTGTTTATGACGGTGTTAGAACTCAAACCAATGGGGGAACAACTTACTTAGTACACGCTGCAATTGGTGGATCAATGGATCCTGCACAATTCGGAGTCAACGGAGGATGGGGTGGTCTTAGAACGACTAAAGCTTTCGTAAACAAGTTTGAGCCTGCAGATTTAAGAGGTCGTTTCTACAAAGATGGTCAAACTTTAGAAATTAATGATTTAGGAAACTTTAATGATGGCTATGCGTTCATCAAATATAAAAATTTGAAAAGCAACGGAGGTGCTGCTCAAGACGTACAGTGGGTAGATACTGATTTGCCAATGTACAGATTGGCAGATGTTTATCTAATGTATGCAGAAGCTGTAGTCCGCGGCGGCGGTGGTAGTATGAGCAACGCGTTAGGATATGTGAATGCTATCAGAACCAGAGCAAATGCTTCAACAGTTTCAGTACTTAATTTAGATTTTATTCTTGACGAAAGATCCAGAGAACTATCTTGGGAGATGACAAGAAGAACAGATTTGATCCGTTTCGGAAAATTCACGACCTCAGCATATTTATGGCCTTGGAAAGGAAATGTTAAAGATGGCGTTGCTGTTGGAGAATATCGTAATCTCTTCCCAATTCCAAACAACGATTTGGCAGTAAATCCGAATCTAAAACAGAATCCTGGTTATTAATTAATCAATTAATTTTATAAATAATGAAAAACAATATATTAAAACACTTTTTTCTAGCGGCGGCTACTGTATTGGGTTTGTCATCGTGTGAGGATCGTGAAATCATAACAATAGATAATCAGTCGGCTCCAATAGTAATGGACCTTTCTGCTCAGAATTTGTTTTTAGATTCTAATTTTCCAGCAAATCCTGCGCTAACCATTAATTGGGAGGCTGCTAAATTTACAGTTCCTGTAGAAGTAAAATATCAGATAGAGATTAGTGCTACAGAGGCTTTTACAAATCCTCAAACTTTGTTTACAACTGCACAGTCACAGACTTACTCATCTTTTACTACACTTGAGATGAATAATGCAGCAAAGAAAATTGGATTGGTTCCGGATGCAGCTCAGAAGATGTACATCAGAGTCGCTTCATTCGTAGGAGATAATGATTTATTGCAAACTTCTAATATCAGTGCTCTTACAATTACACCTTATTTAGCGAGACCTCTATACAACTATACAGATCTTTACCTGATTGGTGATGCTACAGCTGGTGGTTGGGATAACCTTGCAACAAACGGTAATTTGCTTCCAATGTTGAAAACATCTGACGCCAGCAAATACGAATTTACTGGACTGTTTAAAGCTGGAGGATTCAAAATGATCAAAGTAAAAGGTGACTGGGCAGCTCAGTTTGGTTTAGGTTCAGCAACTGGTGTGCTAAGTACAGATGGTGGATCGGGAGATATTAAAGTTTTTACAGAAGGTTATTACAAACTAACTGTGGATACTTCGAATCTTACTTACACAATTGTTCCGGTGACTAACCCAGGAACAACTTACAACAATATTTCAATGATTGGAACCGCTACGGATGGTGCAGATGTTCAGCTTACAAAATCAACTTTTGATGCGCACTTATGGATGGCGAAAAAAGTAAGTTTGAAAACAGGCGTTCTAAAATTCAGAGCCAATAATGCTTGGGATGTCAATTGGGGAACAAACAGTGAATATTATGGAGTTGGAGTAGCTGGCGGAGCAGACATTCCATTGTCAGCAGAGTGGACTTATGATGTTTATTTCAATGATGTGACAGGAAATTACACTTTGATTCCTACTGAATAATTTCAAAATATTCCCTTAATTAATACTTAACATTTTATGAAAAATATATTTAAATATTTTATAGTTGCACTAGTCTCTGCTTTCATTATCACTGCCTGTGATAATGAGGCGGACAGAGACTGGACAACACCAGAGGCTAGCTTCAAATTACAAGACACTTCTCTAGGAAGTAATGTGTTGTATGAAACTATGAAGAATAATCCTTTTATTTTGACTTGGGACAAGACTGGCTCATCGGACTATACAGTTGTTTTTTCTTCAACTGAGGATTTTGCTAATAAAGTGACTTTAGGAACAGCTTCAACAAACACTTTTGTAACTACAGTTGGAGATTTTAATGGTAAGCTTCTTCAGGCTGGGTTCTCACCTTATGCTGAAAAGACAGTCTATGTTAGAGTAGAATCTGGATCAGAAGTTTCCAATGCGATCAACTTTACAGTTACTGTTTATCCAATCGCGGGACCTATTATCACTGCACCAACAGCAGGAAGTTCTCTTGTACTAAATTCTGCAGATCAAACTGCCGTTGCAACTACAATTACTTGGAACGACTATTCTAATTATGGTGTAGATGTCAAATATTTGGTTGAAGTAGCGAAAGCTGGTAGTACAACTTTTACCTCATTGGGAGAAGTAACCAATGCTAAACTATTAGCGGTTACTAATAAAGATCTCAACACTGCAGTAGTTAATTCTGGTGCAACTATGAGTCAACCTAATGATATCAGTGTAAGAGTAACAGCATCCACAACTTCCACAGGTGGTTCTATCGTGTTGAAGTCGGCAGTTGTAACTTTTAAAGTTACACCTTACCAAATAGATTATCCTAATTTCTTCCTTGTAGGAGCTGCTTCAGCTGCTGGTTGGGATGCTGCTGGATCAATCAATTTGTACAAGCACGATAATATCTCGGAAATCTACACTTATCTGCAGCCGGACAACTTCAGATTTTTAGGACAAGCAGATTGGAATCCTTTGAATTACAGTATTGATTTGCCTGCGACAGATGCAGAAAAGAGATATTTCAAAACGGTATCTTCCAATGTTGAGTTTGGAGATCACGAAAACATGAAATTCACCGGCGCAGCAGGGATTTACAAAGTAGTAATTGATGCAGATTTTGGAGTTAAATCTTTAACTGTAACACCTACGACTGCGACTTGGGATATTCCTAACCTTTATCTTGTTGGTTCAATACAAGATTGGAAGCCAGAAGTTGCAGAACAATTCAATCCGATTGGAAATGGAAAGTTTGAAATGATCAGACAAATTCCTGATAACGCTGAATTTAAATTTATCGGGCAACAGGCTTGGGGCAATTTGGATTACGGTAATATTACATCAGCTGGTAATACCGGATTTATAGGTCCAAAAGATCACAATGGTAATATCAAATTCAACGGTGGTGATAGTTTTTACACCATTACAGTTGATTTGAAAAGAGGAACTTACAAGCTCACAAAAATGAACTAATTTTTAGTGGAGTAATTATCATAAAGTGTTGCCTAGTTGCAACACTTTTTTTATATTGTAGAACATATATAAACCTTAGGAAAAGTGAGATTGCCACGGACAAATTTGTATGAAAATGCAAATGATACAAAGCGATTCCATTTGGCCTTAAAAAAATAATTTTAATCAAATGAAAAAATTCACCATTGGAGCAGCTTTGCTCTCTATGATGTTTACAGGGATCAATGCCCAAAGTTTGAAGTCCCCGGACGGCAAATTCGAAGCAAATTTTCAACTGAAGAACGGCGTTCCATTTTATAATTTAAAGTACAATGGAAATGTTGTTGTAGAAGATTCCAAATTAGGATTGAGACTTTTCAAAGATTCATCCATCAAGTTCGCTTCCGAAATTGCAAAACCGGAAGATGCAAGTTTTGACCTCAACAACGGCTTTACAAAAACTGCCGAAAAAAGAGATTCCAAAAACGAAACCTGGCAGCCAATTCTTGGTGAGAAAAAGAATTACATCAATGATTATAATGAGTTGGCAGTAACTCTTAACCAAACTTCGTCTGACAGAAGCATCGTCATCAAATTCAGATTGTTCAACGATGGACTAGGTTTCAGATACGAGTTTCCTCAACAGAAAAACCTGAATTATTTCGTCATCAGAGAGGAAGATTCCGAAATTGATTTCCCAACAGATATGAAAGCTTGGTGGATTGTTGCAGATTACGATTCTCAGGAATACCAATATCAAACTACAAAAATCTCTGAAATCCCGACTCAGTGGCCGAAAGCTTTTGACTCAAACGCTTCTCAGACTTTGATTAAAAATGCTGTTCAGTCACCTTTGATGTTGAAAAAAGAAGGCAAAGAACCTCTTTATGTGAATGTTGGCGAAGCGGCAGTTCTGGATTATCCGGCTTCCCATCTGGAAGTGGACGCTCAGAATTTCAAATTCAAAACACATTTGACAGCCGATAGACAAGGCGCAAAAGGCTACATCCAAACACCATCAACTACACCTTGGAGAACTATCATTATTTCGCCAAAAGCCGAAGTGGTAATGGATTCCAAAATGATGTTCAACCTGAACGAACCTACAAAATACAAAGACACATCTTACATCAAACCAACCAAATATATGGGCGTTTGGTGGGAAATGATTATCGGAAAATCCCAATGGGCGTACTCTACAGCAGAAAATGTTCACATCGGAAAAACCGATTTCTCTAAATTGACACCCAATGGAAAACACGCCGCCAACAATACAAAAGTCAAAGAATACATCGATTTTGCTTCGGCAAACGGTTTCCAGGGCTTGTTGATAGAAGGCTGGAACACAGGCTGGGAAGATTGGTTCGGACATTCCAAAGAATTCGTTTTCGATTTCATCACGCCTTATCCGGATTTCGATTTAAAAATGTTGAATGACTACGCACATTCCAAAAACGTAGATTTGATTATGCACCACGAGACTTCTGGCTCTGCTTCAAACTACGAAAGATGGTCTGACAAAGCCTTCGAAACGATGAACAAATATGGTTACAAATCCGTGAAAACGGGTTACGTAGGCGACATCATCCCAAGAGGCGAGCACCATTATTCGCAATGGACCATCAACCATTATTACAGAATCGTAGAAAAAGCAAACGACTACAAAATTATGGTCAACTCCCACGAGTCGGTTCGTCCTGGTGGAGAAAGCCGTACTTACCCGAATTATATTTCTGCAGAAGCCGCGCGTGGAACAGAGTACGAAGCATTCGGCGGAAACAAGCCAGACCATCAGACAATTCTGCCTTTTACAAGATGGATGGGCGGCTCTATGGACTACACGCCGGGGATTTTCCAAACCAAATTGGACTACTATTTCCCAGGCGATAAACGTTTCGTTCAGACGACTTTGGCGAAACAATTGGCGCTTTACGTCGTGATGTATATGCCTCTTCAAATGGCCGCAGATTTACCGGAAAACTACGCAAAACATATGGACGCATTCCAGTTCATCAAGGACGTTGCGGCAGATTGGGACGACACCAAAATCCTTTCTGCGGAACCTGGCGACTACATCCACACAGCACGTAAAGCCAAAGGAACCGAAAACTGGTTTGTAGGCGGCGTTACCGACGAAAATCCAAGAGACTACACCGTAGATTTTTCTTTCCTTGACAAAGGCAAAAAGTACGAAGCGACGGTTTACGAAGACGGAAAAGATGCCGATTATATCAACAATCCGCAGAGTTACAAAATCTACAAAAAGACAGTGGACAGCAAAACCAAACTTCCAATCCACTTGGTAAGAAGCGGTGGTTACGCCATTTCCCTGAAACCGATAAAATAATAAGAAATTCCCCTTCCCTGAAGGGAAGATTTTCGAACTTGTTCGGAAATCGGGGGTAGTTTTTTAGGAGCTTAATCCCGCTTTCCGCTATTACTCCTCGCGCCAAAGCTTTTCCCAAGGCTTGCTGTGGGGTAACCGCTGCAATCGGGGCTATGGGTTTCTACTTCAATCAAAACTTTGTCAGAGTTCAACGCTTTGACAAAGTTTTTTCCATTATTCAGCAATAAATTGTTCACAGAATACGGATTAAAAACCATCAACTGTCAACTATCAACCATCAACAAAAAATGAATTGGATTTCCAAACTTTTCAACAAACAAAACATTTTCCTTTTCCTATTGATTGGAATGGTCGTCTTGGCGAAAGTCATTCCCTTCCACGAATCCTACAATCAGTATTTCAATCTGGCTGGATTTATAGATTGGGGAATCGCCGGGATTTTTCTTTTGTATGGACTCAAGCTTAATCTGAAAGAAGTCGTAAAAGACGTCTCCAATTGGAAACTGCATTTGCTGATTCAATCGGGAACTTTCATTATTTTTCCATTGTTGGCATTGATGTTTTATCCGTTTTTAAAAGACACATCGTATTACAACATCTGGCTTTCTGTATTCTTTTTGGCAAGTTTACCTTCCACGGTTTCATCATCGGTAGTAATGGTTTCCATAGCAAAAGGAAACGTCACTTCAGCGATTTTCAATGCGTCGATTTCTGGAATTATCGGCATCGTAATGACGCCGCTTTTGATGAGTTTTTTCCTGACATCAAATGGAGAAGGTGGAAATCAATCCGAAATCATCCAGCAATTATTACTCAAAGTTTTGCTCCCAATTATCTTAGGGATTTTGCTTAATCCAATCTTCAAAAAATGGGTAACGAAATACGCGAATGTCATTTCAGAATTCGACAGACTGATAATTTTATTAATCGTTTACGAAAGTTTTTCAACAGCATTTATAGAAAACATCTTCGTTTCTGTGCCTTCATTTGTTTTTGTTGCTTTGGCTTTAAGCGTTGTCTTTTTGTTTTTCGCTACCTATTACATTTTGAAATTCATTGCCGAGAAACTGAACTTCAAACCAAAAGATGTCATCACGACTACATTCTGTGGTTCAAAGAAATCATTGGTTCACGGAAGTTTATTCCTCTTGGTTTTAGGAATTCCGGATGAGCAGAAAGTTTTGTTTTTACTGCCGGTAATGATTTATCACAGCTTCCAATTATTCTACGTAAGTTGGCTTGCTAACAAAATTGCTAAACGAGCAGAAATTGTAGAGATTTAAATCAATATTTAAACATAATGATTCACTTTAATAATTTTTGAACAAACAATAATCTTTGATGAGTTTGTAGTTTATGCTGAGCTTGTCGAAGTAACTTTGCGAACCTTAAAAACAGTTAGTTAATTAAAAAAAATCCTTGCGGACTTTGCGTTAAAATTTCTCATTACTATCGAAACAGAATTTCAAATAATTAATTCTCAGTAGTATCTGAATTTTGTTTAAATTTAATATAGACCTTAAAAAAAATATTTTATGAAAAAAATAATCACATTTTCTTCAATCATCCTTTCCTCCATTTTCTATTCTCAGGTTCAGAAAGTAGAACCTGCATTTTGGTGGAGCGGAATGAAGAATCCGGAACTTCAACTCCTGGTGTACGGAAAAGACATCAACAACCTTCAACCTGAATTCTCAAACGGAATCAAAATCAAAGAAGTCAAAAAGGTTGAAAATCCAAACTATCTTTTCGTAACCATCGACACCAACGGAATTCAGCCCGGAAAAACCAAACTGAATTTCAAAAACGGAAACAAAACCGTCAAAACCATCGATTACGAATTCAAACAAAGACAACAGAATTCTGCCAACAGAGATTCTTACACTTCGTCAGACGTAATGTATCTGGTGATGCCGGACCGTTTCGCCAACGGAAATCCGAAAAATGACAACACACCGGACACAGCTGAGAAATCTGACAGAACAAAAACTGGCGGACGTCACGGCGGAGACATTGCCGGAATTGTAAAAAACCTCGATTATCTTAGCGAACTGGGCATTACCACGCTATGGAACACGCCATTGCTGGAAGATAACGAGCCAAGCTATTCTTACCACGGCTACGCACAAAGCGATTATTACAAAATCGACCCGCGCTACGGAACCAATGACGATTACAAAAATCTGGCGGACGAACTTCACAAACGAAAAATGAAACTCGTGATGGATTATGTCACTAACCATTGGGGTTCAAAAAGTTGGATTATTCAGGATTTACCGTCCAAAGATTGGATTCATTATTGGGAAGAAGGGAAAAACGGTTTCCAAAGAAGCAATTACAGAATGACCACACAATTCGACACTAATGCAGCTAAAGTGGACGAAGCCGCTTGTATGGACGGCTGGTTTGACACCACAATGCCGGATATGAATCAAGGTAATCCGATGGTTGTCAATTATATGGCTCAGAACGCGATTTGGTGGATAGAATATGCTGGTCTGGACGGACTTCGTGTGGACACGTACTCTTACAACGATAAAAAAGGAATCGCAGAATGGACAAAACGAATCACAGACGAATATCCGAAATTCAATATCGTTGGTGAAGTTTGGATGCAAGACCAGGCGCAAATGGCGTATTGGCAGAAGGATTCCAAAATCGCAGCGATAGAAGGATATAATTCTCATTTGCCGTCGGTAATGGATTTTACATTGTTTGATGCCGTTGGTCAGGCATTTAAAGAAGAACCAGGCTGGGACGCAGGAATGCAGCGAGTTTACGGGAATTTCACCAATGATTTCCTTTATCCGGACATCAATAATATTTTGGTCTTTGCCGAAAATCACGATACGAACAGATTGAATCAAACCTATCCAAATGTTGCAGATTATAAACTGGCGATGAGTTTAATCTTAACAGTTCGTGGCATTCCACAATTGTATTACGGTTCCGAAATCGGAATGGCCGGCGACAAAGGAAAAGGCGGCGACGGCGAGATTCGTCAGGATTTCCCAGGCGGTTGGGCTGGCGACAAAAACAACGCTTTCACAAAATCCGGAAGAACAGCTTCTCAAAACGACTATTTTGCCTATACCAAAAAAATCCTGAACTGGAGAAAAGGGAATGAAGCGATTCACAAAGGGAAAACCTTGCATTACATTCCAAACAACAATGTCTATGTTTACTTCCGTTACACCGATAACAAAAGAGTAATGGTGGTTATCAATAATAACAAAGAAACTCAAAACCTGGATTTGAAGCGTTTTTCCGAAGGTCTTAATAATTTGACAAAAGGAAAAGACATCCTTTCTGACAAAGATTTCGATTTGAAAACAAATTTGTCTGTCGCTGGAAAATCTTCATTAATTTTAGAGCTTAAATAAAATTAAAATGAAAAAAATAGTTTCACTTTTCATCCTCACATTTTTAATATTTTCAGGTTCACTTTCTGCCCAGAAAAAAGGCTTTTACGAAAATGTTCAGAAGAAGAATATCAACAAATTGCTGGATGATTTCAACACGCTTGCAGCGAATGCGGATTTCGATAAATACTTCGATTGTTTTGCGGAAGAATCTACTTTCATCGGAACAGATGCGACCGAAGTCTGGAACAAAAAAGAATTCAAAGAATGGGCAAAACCATTTTTCGATAAAAAAACAACGTGGAATTTCAAATCTTTAAAACGAAATATCTATTTCAGCAAAGATGGAAATTACGCTTGGTTTGATGAAATCCTTGATACCCAAATGAAAATCTGCAGAGGTTCAGGCGTTGTCGAAAAAATCGGTGGAAAATGGAAAGTGAAACAATATGTTTTATCGGTAACGGTTCCGAATGAAGTCGTAGACGAAGTGACAAAAATGAAAGCACCAATTGAAGATGCGTTGATTCAGAAATTAAAATAGACCTTAAAAACCTTAAAATATAAAATGACAAAAAAAATTAAACCAAATCTTTCCATCGCTCAGATTATCAATATGAGTATGGGATTTTTGGGAATCCAGATGGCATTTGGATTGCAAAACGGAAACGCGAGTCGTATTCTCGCAAACCTTGGTGCTGACGTTCACGAGCTTTCTTGGTTCTGGTTGGTGGCGCCTGTTACAGGATTAATTGTGCAACCAATTATCGGTCATATGGGCGACAACACTTGGAGTCCGCTTGGTCGTAGAAAACCCTACTTTTTGATTGGAGCGGTTCTCTGCGCCATCGGATTGGTTCTCCTTCCGAATGCTGCTTCGGTAACGCATATGATTGCTGCAAATGTTTTACTATTAGCCGTAATTTTCCTTGCAATGATGGACTTTTCTGTCAACATTGCAATGGAGCCTTTCCGGGCTTTGGTCGGTGATATGTTGCCGAAACATCAGGGAACTTTAGGGTTTTCCATCCAAACCATTTTGATTGGAGTTGGAGCCGTGATTGGTTCAGAAATGCCAAATTGGTTAACGAAATTAGGTGTTTCAAATGTAGCAGCAGAGGGTTATGTGGCAGATAACGTTATTTATGCATTTTATGTTGGCGCAACTGTTTTGATTGTTTCGATTCTTTACACGATTTTCACAACCAAAGAATATTCTCCAGCAGAGTTTGCAGAATTCGAAGGTGGAAAAGACGTGGTAGAGGAACCTTCGAAGTTTTCTGATATGTTCAAAGATTTTGCAAATATTCCGAACTTGATGAAGAAATTGGGAATCGTTCAATTCTTTTCTTGGTTTGCGCTTTTCACGATGTGGGTTTTCACAACAAGTGCTTTGGCAACGCATCATTTCGGACTTTCTCCGCAAGACACCAAATCCGTTGACTTTAATAAGGCTGGAGATTTGACTGGACATTTATTCGGACTTTATAATTTATTTGCAATTCCATTTGCGTTTTTATTGACACCGATTGCTAAAGCGATTGGGAAAAAACAAACGCACACATTAGCTTTGGCAAGTGGCGGTTTGGGATTGATTTCAATGTATTTCATCAAAGATACTTCGATGCTGTGGATTTCGATGGTAGGATTGGGTTTTGCCTGGGCAAGTATTTTGGCGATGCCTTACGCAATGTTGATTGACGCTATTCCACAAAGAAAAATGGGTGTTTATATGGGGATTTTCAATTTCTTCATTGTCGTTCCTCAAATTATCAATGGTGTTTTTGGAGGACCAATAGTTTCGAAGCTTTTCGGAAATATGGCCATTGATTACGTTGTCGTAGGCGGTGCTTGTATGTTGTTGGGTGCTTTGATTACTTTGATTTTCATTAAATCTCAGGAAGAATCACCGAAAGAAATTGAAGAAGAAATTCAACAGGTTCATTTTTAATAATAAACTAAGTTGTCACACTGAGCTTTTCGAAGTGTGAATAAATGTAAAAATCCACCAATCGGTGGATTTTTCGTTTTTACTGATTAAAATTTCATCAAAAATTAAAATTCAAAACCAAAATTTTAGATTCAAAGTAAAATTTTAGGCATCGTAATTTTTTCAGCTTTCACAAATTGACTATCAATACTTTATCTTAGATTTTGGTTTTGATGAATATCGTATAAAATCAAGTATTTTATATGTTTTCAATATTTATGAAAACAAATTTTTGTGAAAACATCAATGTTTATTGGAATTAGTTTATACATTTGTACCGTTGAAAACAAACAGATGAATAGCACAATCATTATTCTTGTCATTCTTGTCATTATCGGATTCCGGTGGTGAGTGATGGCTTGTACTAATTATTGAATTGAAATAATACAAACCATTCTCACTGCGAGGATGGTTTTTTATTTTCCTAAATCTAACAAACAAATATAAAATCGATACGAAATGTATTACAATGACGACAGTGTTCTCTTTTTTGGTGGGGAATATGTAAAAGCAAAAGAAGCCAAGACCGATTTGTACGGTCAATCGCTACACTACGGATATGCTGTTTTCGAAGGGATTAAATCTTATAAAACCGCGAACGGAACCAAAATTTTCAAAGCGGAAGAACATTACGACAGACTAAGAAGGTCTGCACAAACGATGATGATGCCTTTCGATTATTCAACCGAAGAAATGGTGGAAGCAACTTACAAATTATTGGAAATTAATAATTTATCAAACGCATACATTCGTCCACTCGTCATTTGTTCTCCAAATATGGCCTTGTCAAAAGGACAAAAAAGTTATCTGGTCATTGAGGTTTGGAATTGGGATAACGGTTATATGGCCAACCAAATGAGAATTATGACTTCATCATTCGAACGTCCAAATCCGAAAGCTTTCAAAGTTGAAGCAAAAGTGAGTGGTCATTATGTAAACTCGATTTTGGCTTGTCAGGAAGCAAAAGACAAAGGTTTCGATGAAGCTTTGGTTCTGGATGCTGACGGAAATGTAGCCGAAAGTTCCGGCGCTAATATCTTCTTCGAAAAAGATGGAAAACTTTTCACACCTGCGAAAGGCAGTATTCTTCCCGGAATCACACGAGCAACGGTTTTCGAAATCTGTGACCAACTGGGAATTCCTTATGAGGAAAAATTCTTCAAACCAGAAGAGATGAAAGGTGCAGACGCCGGATTCTTCTGTGGAACAGCAGCCGAAATCGTAGCGTTGGGTTCTCTTGACGATGTTCCTTTCAAATTGAACTGGGAAGAGAGTTTAGCATCAAAAATTCAGACAGCTTACCGTCATTTGGTGTTAGAAGAAGATTATTCATACTTGAAATCAAACCTGCAATATGTGTAACGTAGAACTGAACAAATATTCCAAAACGCTTACAAAAGACCCAACGCAACCTGCAACTCAGGCAATGTTTTACGGAATCGGTTTCGAAGAAGAGGATTTCGACAAAGCGCAAATTGGAATCGCAAGTATGGGCTACGACGGCAACACTTGTAATATGCACCTGAATGGTTTGGCGGAAATCGTTAAAAAAGGCGTTAAAGAACAAAACCTAGTTGGCTTAATGTTCCACACCATCGGCATCAGCGACGGAATGACCAATGGAACGGACGGAATGCGTTATTCGCTCGTAAGTCGTGATATCATTGCAGATTCTATCGAAGCGGTTTGTGCCGGTCAATATTACGATGGACTGATTACCGTTCCGGGTTGCGACAAAAATATGCCGGGTTCTTTGATGGCGATGGCTCGTCTCGACCGTCCTTCGATAATGGTTTATGGCGGAAGTATTGCGCCCGGACATTACAAAGGTCAGGATTTGAACATCGTTTCGGCTTTCGAAGCTTTGGGAAATAAAATCGCAGGCAAAATTTCTGACGAAGATTTCAAAGGTGTGATAAAAAACTCCTGCCCAAGCGCCGGTGCGTGTGGTGGAATGTACACTGCCAACACAATGGCTTCAGCAATCGAAGCACTCGGAATGAGTTTGCCCTATTCATCATCTTATCCAGCATTGAGTAAAGAGAAAAAAGAAGAATGTCAGTTCGCCGGACATTACGTGAAAATCCTTTTGGAAAAAGACATCAAACCATCCGACATAATGACGCCAAAAGCGTTTGAAAATGCCTTGAGATTGATTATGATTCTTGGTGGAAGTACCAATGCGGTTTTACATTTTATTGCAATTGCAAAATCCATTGGTTACGATTTGACTTTAGATGATTTTCAAAAAATAAGCGATGAAACACCATTTTTGGCTGACCTCAAACCAAGCGGAAAATACCTGATGGAAGACCTTCACAATGTTGGTGGCGTTCCAGCAGTGATGAAATATCTCTTGGATTTAGGCTTGCTTCACGGCGATTGTTTGACAGTAACAGGAAAAACGATTGCAGAAAATCTGGAACACGTCACTTCGATTATCGATAGACAGCAAAATATCATTCACGATATCAAAGACCCAATCAAAGCAACAGGCCATATCAGAATTTTGTACGGAAATCTTGCCGAGAAAGGTTCTGTAGCAAAAATTACAGGCAAAGAAGGCGATTATTTCAAAGGTACAGCCATCGTTTTCGACGGCGAAAAAGAATTCATCAAAGGCATCGAAGATAAAAAAATCAAAGAAGGAAACGTTGTCGTTATCAAAAACGAAGGTCCGAAAGGTGCACCAGGAATGCCGGAAATGCTGAAACCAACGTCTGCCTTGATGGGTTCAGGTTTAGGTAAAAATGTAGCCTTGATTACAGATGGCAGATTTTCCGGAGGAACGCACGGTTTTGTGGTTGGTCACATTACGCCCGAAGCCTTTTCTGGAGGATTGATTGGCTTGATAAAAGATGGCGATGTAATCGAATTGGATGCTGAAAAAAATACCATCAACGCACTCCTCTCAGACGAAGAAATTAATAAAAGAAAAGCCGAGTTCCAGCAACCAGATTACAAAGTGAAGCGCGGCGTGCTTTACAAATATGCCAAGTCTGTAGCAGATGCATCACAAGGTTGTGTCACCGATTTGTAAAATTTCAAAGAGAAATATTTTCAACGAGAATCCGAAGGATTCAATATCAGTAGCCGTAGGTGAAATCGAGGAACGAGATTCGGCGAAGCCAAACCTATGGAATAGATATAAACCCAAACAAATCAGAACCCGAAGGGTTCAACTTTCTAAGGAAAAAATATTAAAAATGAGTAATACCATTTCACAAATAGAAAACACAGAATTAGAACAGCAGAAAGCCGTAGAAATCTCCGGTTCAAAAGCTGTTTTAGAAGCGTTGTTGCAGGAAAATGTACATACTGTTTTCGGTTATCCTGGTGGTGCCATTATGCCAATCTATGATGCTCTGTACGACTATTCTGACAAACTAAAACATATTTTGGTTCGCCACGAGCAAGGCGCGATCCACGCTGCGCAGGGATTTGCGAGAACTTCTGGGAAAACCGGCGTTGTGTTTGCAACGAGTGGTCCGGGTGCTACGAATTTGGTGACAGGCTTGGCCGATGCAATGATAGACAGCAATCCGATTGTTTGCATCACAGGTCAGGTTTTCGCCTCACTTTTGGGAACGGATGCTTTTCAGGAAACAGATGTCATCAACATCACAACGCCAGTCACAAAATGGAACTATCAAGTAACCGATGCAACAGAAATTCCGGAAGCGATTGCCAAAGCTTTTCATATTGCAAGCACGGGTCGTCCCGGTCCGGTTTTGATTGACATTACCAAAAATGCTCAGATACAATTATTCGAATATCTGGGATATAAGAAATGCAATCATATTAGAAGTTATCGCCCCGAACCGGAAATTAGAAACGAATATATCGAGCAAGCTACAGAACTCATTAACCAAGCCAAAAAACCATTTGTCGTTTTCGGACAAGGCGTGATTTTAGGAAAAGCAGAAGAGGAATTCAAAGCATTTATTGAAAAAACAAATCTTCCTGCAGCAGCTACTGTAATGGGATTAAGTGCTTTGGAAACAACTCATCCTTTACACGTCGGAATGTTGGGAATGCACGGCAATTACGCACCAAACGTAATGACCAACGAATGCGATGTTCTGATTGCGGTCGGAATGCGTTTCGATGACCGAGTGACTGGACGTTTGGATAAATATGCAAAACAAGCTAAAATCATTCATCTTGATATTGACCCTGCCGAAATCGATAAAAATGTGAAAACCACAGTTCCGGTTTGGGGAAATTGCAAAAAGACTTTACCGATGTTGACGGCGCTTCTCACAGAAAATGACCATTCAGCTTGGCTAAACGAATTCCGTGAATTGGAAAAAGACGAAATCAAAGAAGTTATTCAGGAAGAACTCAATCCAACATCTGAAGTTTTGACGATGGGAGAAGTCATCAAAGTTCTGAATGAATTAACGAACGGCGACGCAATCATCGCAACAGACGTTGGTCAACATCAGATGGTCACGTGCCGATATGCAAAATTCAATCATTCAAAATCCAGCGTAACATCAGGTGGTTTGGGAACAATGGGATTTGGTTTGCCAGCAGCAATTGGCGCTTGGTATGGCGCACCGGAAAAAACAGTTGTTGCCATTATCGGAGATGGGGGATTCCAAATGACCTTGCAGGAGTTGGGAACGATTATGCAGTTCGGAGCGAAAGTCAAAATTATGATTCTGAACAATGAGTTTCTAGGAATGGTTAGACAATGGCAGCAATTATTCAATGAAAGACGATATTCTTTCGTGAATATCACAAGCCCGGATTTCGTTGCAGTGGCAAAAGCGTACTACATCGATGCACAAAGGATTTCTGATAGAGAAAATCTAAAACCTGCTTTGGAAACAATGCTAAATCACGATGGCGCTTATCTTCTGGAAGTAATGGTTGGAAAAGAAAATAACGTATTCCCAATGGTAACGCAGGGTTCGTCGGTTTCCGAAATCAGACTTAAATAAAAAAGAAATGGAAAAACAAGAATTTACCATCACCTTATACACCGAAAACTCTGTAGGATTAATCGGCAGAATATCAGGGATTTTCTCACGAAGAAAAATCAATATCGAAAGTTTGAACACGTCGCCTTCTGAGGTAGATGGCATTCACAGATTCACGATTGTCATTAATGAAAATGATGAAGTCGTAAGAAAACTCTGCCGACAACTCGAGAAGCAGATTGACATTATGAAAGCTTATTTCAACACAGACGACGAAATTGTTTGGCAGGAACAGGCACTTTATAAAGTTCCCGCAAATGTCGTGACAGAAAAGGTTTATGTAGAAAGATTGCTTCGTCAATACGGCGCATCCACAGTTGTGATTCGGCAGGATTACATCGTTTTCGAAACAGCAGGTCATCGCGAAGAAATCGACCGTTTGACCGAAGAACTCAACAAGTACGGACTCATCGAATTTGTCCGAGGCGCAAGAATCGCCATCATCAAAAACAGCCGAGGAATCCACGACAAAGTCCTCGAGTTCGAACGAAGAGAACCTTCCGCCGAAATCGTAGAAAACGAATTCTTGGACAAACGAGACGACGTTTTCACAATGTAATTCAAAGAAAAACTTAAAATTCAAAAGATATTAATCCGAAAAAGTAGTACAGTAATTCTCATTACTTAGTACATCATACTTTTTACTTTTTACAAAAAAAATATGGCAAATTATTTCAATACCTTATCACTCAGAGACCAATTGCATCAGTTAGGACAAGCAGATTTTATGGACAGTTCAGAATTTTCTGACGGCGTTTCCGCGTTGAAAGGAAAGAAAATCGTGGTGGTAGGATGTGGCGCTCAAGGCTTGAATCAAGGTCTGAATCTACGAGACAGCGGACTGGATGTTTCCTACACATTACGTCAGGAAGCAATCGACCAAAAGAGAGATTCCTGGAAAAATGCAACCGACAATAACTTCAAAGTCGGCACTTACGAAGAACTGATTCCAACTGCGGATTTGGTCATCAATTTAACGCCCGACAAACAACATACTTCCGTAATCAGTGCCGTTCAGCCTTTGATGAAAGAAGGCGCAACCTTGTCCTATTCCCACGGATTCAACATCGTGGAAGAAGGAATGCAAATCCGTAAAGACATTACGGTGATTATGGTTGCTCCAAAATGTCCAGGTTCCGAAGTTCGTGCCGAATATCTCCGTGGTTTCGGCGTTCCAACCTTGATTGCCGTTCATCCCGAAAATGACCCGCAAGGCAAAGGTTGGGCAGAGGCAAAAGCTTATTGCGTAGGAACTGGCGGTCACAAAGCCGGCGTTTTGAAATCATCTTTTGTAGCTGAGGTGAAGTCCGATTTAATGGGCGAACAAACCATTCTGTGCGGGCTTTTACAAACAGGCTCTATCCTTTCGTTTGACAAAATGGTCGAGAAAGGAATCGACGCAGGTTACGCTTCCAAATTGGTTCAGTACGGTGTCGAGGTCATCACAGAAGCCCTAAAACACGGAGGTGTCAGCGGAATGATGGACCGACTTTCCAATCCTGCCAAACTAAAAGCTTTCGAATTGTCCGAGGAATTAAAAGATATTATGCGTCCGCTTTTCCAAAAACATCAGGACGACATCATCTCCGGCGAGTTCTCCAAAACAATGATGGAAGACTGGGCAAACGGCGACAAAAACCTCTTGAAGTGGCGTGCAGAAACCGGCGAAACCGCTTTCGAAAAGACACCAGCAGGCGATGTAAAAATCGATGAACAGGACTATTTTGACAACTATCTTTTGATGTCAGCATTCATCAGAGCCGGCGTGGAACTGGCGTTCGAAACGATGGTCGAAGCCGGCATCAAACCGGAATCTGCTTACTACGAATCGCTTCACGAAACGCCTTTGATTGCCAACACCATCGCCAGAAAAAAACTCTTCGAGATGAACCGTGTGATTTCCGACACCGCAGAGTACGGCTGTTACCTTTTCGACCAGGCTTGCAAACCTTTACTGGCGGATTTTATGAAATCGGTGGACACAGATTTGGTCGGAAAAGACTTTAATCAAGGGAAAAATACATCGGTTGACAACGTCCAACTGGTTCACGTGAACGATATTTTGCGAAATCATCCCGTTGAGGTGGTCGGCAAAAAATTACGTCAGGCAATGACGGCGATGAAGTTAATCAAAACAGTTTAAAATTAGGAGCTAATCCCGCTTTCCACTATATCTTTTGCTCTTCGTTCCTCATCACAAAAGGATGCCGTTGCAATCGGGGCTATGGGATTTGTCATAAAATAAAGTTTGTTCCTAAATTCAAACTGACTATTAAAATCTTTGATGAGTTTTACGCCTTTGTGAACCTTAAAATATTTTCAATAAGATTATAAAAAACCTTTGTGCACTTTGTGTTCAAAATTGATTAAAAAAATAAGATGTCAACCCCAATCATCCAAATTTCAAATCTAAACTTTCAGTACGGTAACCAAATCGTACTGAAAGATTTCGACTGGGAAATATCTTCCGGCGAATGTTGGATGCTTGGCGGTTTGAGTGGAAGCGGAAAAACAACTTTAGCCAAAATCATTTCCGGCGAAATCAAAAATTTCGAAGGAAGAGTGAAAGTCAGTTTTGATGAAACATCGAAGTTGACAAAAAAAGTTCTGTACGTTTCCAACTGGTTTCAGTTCAGCAATCTGGAAGGCGACCGAAATTTTTACTACCAACAGCGGTATAATCAACAAGTAAAAAATGATACTATAAATGTTTCCGCAGAACTCAATCATTTCGCAAAAGAAGAAAACTTGGATTTCGGAATATTAGAATCATATTTAGAATCATTTGTATTTGAGAATTTCAAAAATCAACAACTGATAGAACTTTCCAGTGGCGAACATAAAAAGTTGCAATTGCTGAAAGCACTTTGGCTGAAACCTCAAGTTCTGATTATCGACCAGCCGTACACAGGTTTGGATGTCAAATCAAGAAAGTTTTTGAATCAGGCGTTTGATGATTTAATCAAAGAAAATGTCACACTGATTTTAATTACTAATGATGACGAATATCCCGAAAACGTTCAATATTTTGTTGAGATAGAAAATGGGAAATTAGTTCAAAGAAATTCGCCAAAAGACTTTTCTAAAGGCGAAGAAAGAACACCAAAATCGCTTCCTTTTTTTCTTCAAAACAACAAAGAAAATCAGGGAGAAAACTTAATCAAATTAGAAAATATCAATATTTCCTACGGCGAAAAACAAGTCCTGAAGAACATCGATTGGGAAGTGAATTCCGGCGAACAATGGCTGTTACAAGGTCATAATGGTTCTGGAAAATCAACCTTGTTGAGTTTACTGAATGGCGACCATCCGCAGGCTTATGCCAATGAAATTTATCTTTTCGGACAAAAGCGGGGAAGTGGCGAAAGTATCTGGGACATTAAGGAAAAAATCGGAATGATTTCGCCCGAGTTGCACTGGTATTTCGATATGAATGCGAACGTCGGACAAACGATTGCTTCAGGTTTTTTCGATTCGATGAGTTTGTATCAGAAACTGAGTTTTGACCAACAGCAACAGTTAGAACAGATTCTGTATTTCTTCGATTTGAAGGACGATAAAAACAAAAAGTTAAACACGTTACCACTCGGAAAACAACGTCTGGTTTTACTCGCAAGGACATTGATTAAAAAACCAAAACTCCTGATTCTGGATGAGCCTTGTCAGGGAATGGACAATGAACAGACGAAATATTTCAATCAGGTGATTGATGATTTGGCAAGTCAGGGACAATCGTTGATTTACGTCGGACATTTTGAATCACAATTGCCAAAAAAACTCAGCCACAAACTCGTTCTGGAAAATGGAACCACAAAAATAAAAACCAAAATCAAAGAATCTGTAATATAAATGAAGATGAACGAAACGCTCATATTTCCAACTCTGGAAGCGGTAAAAGAAGCCCGGAAAAGTATAGAAAATGTCGTGAATTACACGCCGTTGCAATACAGTGCGAGATTGTCAGAAAAATTTGGAGCCAATATTTTCCTTAAAAGAGAAGATTTGCAACCTGTAAGGTCGTACAAATTGCGAGGTGCTTACAACAAAATCAAAACGCTTTTTAACGAAGGCAAAGTTTCTCAAGGCATTGTCTGCGCCAGTGCGGGAAATCACGCGCAAGGTGTGGCTTTTTCCTGCAAGCAACTTCAAATCAAAGGAACGATTTTTATGCCGGTCACCACACCGAAACAGAAGCTTGAACAGGTCGAAATGTTTGGCGGCAATTACGCTGAAATCAGATTGGTTGGCGATACTTTTGATGCTTCAAAAACTGCAGCTTTTGAATTTGCAGAAACTTCGGGAGCCGCTTTCATTCATCCATTTGATGACGTTCAGATTATTGAAGGTCAGGCGACTTTGGCTTTGGAAATTTTGGAACAGCAAAAAGAGAATATCGATTTCATCTTCATTCCAATTGGAGGCGGCGGTTTGGCTTCAGGAATATCAACGGTCTTCAAGGAACTTTCAAAAGAAACTCAGTTGATTGGAGTAGAACCAAAAGGTGCACCTTCGATGAGATTATCAATTGAAAATAATATCAATACAGAATTATCGGAAGTTGATAGTTTTGTGGACGGAGCGGCGGTGAAAAGAGTTGGCGATTTGACTTTTGAGATTTGTAAAACTGCGCTGGAAGATTGTATTTCTGTGGATGAAGGAAAGATTTGTGAAACGATTTTGCAATTGTATAATAAAGATGCAATTGTGTTGGAGCCAGCGGGAGCATTGTCTATTTCTGCTTTGGAACAATATCGAAATCAAATCAAAGGGAAAAATGTGGTTTGCATTGTCAGCGGAAGTAACAATGACATTACGAGAATGGAGGAAATCAAAGAGCGCGCTTTGCTGTACAATGGTTTAAAACACTATTTTATGGTCAAATTCCCGCAACGACCTGGTTCTTTGAAAGATTTTGTCCTCAATGTCCTTGGCTCAAACGACGACATCACGCATTTCGAATATACCAAGAAAAACTCACGGGAAACCGCTTTGGCAATCGTCGGAATCGAGCTTTCAAATCCTTTGGACTTTGACTGTTTGAAAGAAAGAATGCAAGAACTCGGTTATTTTGAATCTTACCTCAATGATAATCCCGATGTCCTTAATATGTTGATTTAATTTTAATAAAAAGAAAACTCCGGCAATGGTCGGAGTTTTCCGTTCTTATCGTACATCAATGCGCAAGGATTTTGAAAGCTGGAAATTTGTGTCAATAAAAAAGTCTAACAAATTAAATCATTAAAAAAATGAAAACAGTTTATCATAAATCAGACAGCAGAGGAAACGCAGACCACGGTTGGTTGAAAAGCAAACATACCTTCAGTTTTGCAGGTTATCAAAATCAGGAAAGAATGAACTTCGGCGTCCTTCGCGTTTTGAATGACGATTTTGTTCAAGGTGGAATGGGATTCGGAAGACATCCGCACCGCGATATGGAGATCATCTCCATTCCTCTGGAAGGCGAGTTGCGTCACGGTGACAATATGGGCAATTCTGGCATTATCAAAAATGGCGACATCCAGGTAATGTCTGCAGGAACGGGAATTATGCACAGCGAAGAAAATGCAACGGAACAACCTGTGAAGTTTCTTCAGATTTGGATCATCCCAAACAAAATCGACGTCACACCGAGATACGACCAAGTGAGCATCGAAGAAAATTCTGTTAAGAATGACTTTCAGCAGATCTTGTCACCAAATGCAGATGACGCAGGCGTTTGGATCCATCAAGATGCTTGGTTCAATTTGGCAAAGTTTGAAAACGGTTTTTCCAAAGAATATAAAATCAACAGATCTGGTAACGGCGTTTACGCTTTTGTCATCAAAGGTTCTGCAAAAATTGGAGATCAGGTTTTGAATGAAAGAGACGGATTCGGAATTTGGGACACAGAAAGTTTTGTCTTGGAAGCCATCAAGGATTCAGAAGTTTTGTTGATGGAAGTTCCGATGCAATTGCCAGAGTAATCCAAACTTTATATTTTTTTAAGAAAAATACCTCAAACTCGGTATAAGATTTGTCCTCAAAAAATCTTAAATTTGACACTTTAAAAAGTTAAACTGAAACAAATGAGATTACTTATTGTAGGCAATGGTGGCCGTGCTTCGGCTTTAGCATTGAAGCTGAGTGAAGATAGCAAGATTACAAAAATGTTCTTTGCGCCCGGAAACGCCACTACCGAAAAATTAGGAGAAAATATCAACGAAACCGATATATTGGCATTGAGAGATTTTGCCATCAAAAACAAAGTCGATCTAACGATTGTTGGCCCAGAGGCACCTTTGGTGGAAGGGATTGTTGACGAATTCAAAAAAGTTGATCTCAAAGTTTTTGGTCCAACTAAGAAAGCTGCGTCATTGGAAGGAAGCAAGTCTTTCTCCAAGAAGTTTATGCAGACCTATGGCATCAAAACAGCGAAAGCCGTTATTTTTGACTCTTATGTAGAAGCCAAAGAATATTTGCAGACACAGGAATTTCCTATCGTGATCAAAGCGAGTGGACTTGCTGGTGGAAAAGGCGTTGTGATCGCTGAGGATCTGGAAGAAGCAGAAGGTACGATCCACGATTTTATGATCAAAAGGATTTTCGGAGACGCAGGGATACAGGTAGTAATTGAGGAATTTCTTCAAGGTTTTGAAGCTTCAATTATCGGAGTGTCAAACGGTGAGGAGATATTCCCTTTCGTTTCAGCAAAAGATTATAAGAAAGCTGGAAACGGGGACAAAGGGCCAAACACTGGCGGAATGGGTTCTGTGGCACCAAGCCCGGAATTTACAGACGCTCACAATCAGGATTTCATCCAGAATATTATGAATCCAACCGTGGAAGGTCTTAAAAAAGAAGGCCTTAACTTCAAAGGATTTATCTTTTTCGGATTGATGATCACCAAAAACGGAACTTACCTTCTAGAGTACAATATGAGATTGGGCGATCCGGAAACGCAGGTGCTTTTGCCACTTTTGGAAAACAATTTGGTAGATGTCATCGAGGATTGTCTTAATGGAAAAGAATTGGATCTGAAGTTCAAAGACAAAAAAGCAGTGTGCTTGGTCGTTTGCTCTGGCGGTTATCCAAAAAACCACGAGACAGGCTACGAGATCACAGGTGTAGAAAAAGTGAAAAACAGCAAAGTTCTCTATGCTGGCGCAGATTACAGAGGAAGCAGAGTGGTTTCCACAGGCGGACGCGTGTTGAACATCGTGGCTTTGGGAGACACATATGACGAGGCACGCAAAAAAGTGTACGAAGACGCCGTTCCGGTTCAGTTCGACTACGCCTTTTATCGAGACGATATTGCGAAATTTTAAAATATAAAGAGATGTTGGGCAACTAACGTCTCTTTTTTTTAGGAGCTTGATCCCGCTTTCCACTATATCTTTTTTTATTACGACGTTTGGTCATCAAAAAGAAATTGACCCAAAAACAAAAAAAGGATGCCGTTGCAAATCGAGGCACGAGATTCGACGATTCAAAAAAAAATAAAAAAAGGAGAGTCAATCGGGGCTATGGGTCTCTACAAAAATTGAAGTTTTGTCAATCAATAGAACATTTACAGATATTAAAAATTATAGAATTAAGTGGTTGAAAGCTTTGATGAGTTTGTAGTTTATACTGAGCTTGTCGAAGTGTCTTTGCGAACCTTAAAATTTTTTCAACAAGTTCAAAAAATCTTGCGGACTTTGCGTTAAAAAAATAAGAATTAACTTCACTATCAACTATCAACTATCAACTATCAACCATCAACCATAAAAAGATGCCCTGGAATCCGGAAACATACGACCAATTCAAAACAGAACGCTCAGCGCCCTTTTTTGACCTTTTGAATCTCGTAGATTCAAAACCGAATTTGTCTGTCATCGATCTAGGTTGCGGAACAGGCGAACTGACTTCGGGGATTTTTGGTTATCTGGAAAATCCAAACATTACTGGAATCGATTCATCAGCCGAGATGTTGGAGAAGGCAGAAAAACATTCCACGGAAAATTTGAAATTCTTCCAAAGAAGCGTCGAAGAACAATTGGAGTTGGATGAAAAATTTGATCTCATCATCGCCAACGCCAGTTTGCAATGGTGCACAGAACATCAGGAACTTTTTCCAGACCTCATTTCAAAACTAAATGAAGGTGGACAATTGGCAGTTCAGGTGCCTTCCAATCATAATTTTATCGTTCATCAATTGCTATCGAAAGTAGCAGAAATAGAACCTTACAAAAAAGAATTCAAAGCTTGGGTCAGAGAATATCCAGTTTTGAAAATCGATGAGTACGCGAAGATCTTATATGACAACAACGGAAAAGACATCAATGTGTTTGAGAAAGTCTATCCACACGTGATGGAAAATTCAGATGCCGTTTTCGAATGGGCTTCCGGAACAGCCATCATCCCTTTTTTAGAAAAATTACCAGAAGGATTGAGAGAAAACTACAAAGCGGATTACAAGGCAGAACTTAAAAAAGTGCTTCCAGGTTCGCCGGTCTTCTATCCATTCAAAAGAACATTTATTTACGCAAAATTTTAAAAATATTACAACAACTATATGCACAACGGAATTATCATTTTAGACTTTGGTTCCCAATACAATCAACTCATCGGAAGAAGGATCCGTGAGATGGAAGTCTATTCAGAAATATTACCTTTCAACACGCCATTGTCAGAAATCCTTGAGAAAAAACCAAGAGGGATCATCCTTTCTGGCGGACCAAGTTCTGTGAATGCAGAGAACGCCCATTTGGTAGAAAAAGAAATCTACGAACAAGGAATTCCAGTTCTTGGAATCTGCTACGGAATGCAATTGACCGCACATCTTTTGGGCGGTAAAGTGGCGAAAGGCGAAAAAGGCGAGTATGGAAAAGCACATTTGGAAATCGTAAAAGAAAATGATCTACTGAAAGGTGTTTACCAAAATTCCATCGTTTGGATGAGCCACTTCGATGAAGTTTCCCAATTGCCAGCAGGTTTTGAACTCAATGCAAAATCTGGCGTTATTGCTTCGATTTCTAATCCTGAAAAGAAAATATATGGTGTTCAATTTCACCCTGAAGTTTCTCATTCTGAGGAAGGTGGAAAGATGATTGAGAATTTTGTTTTCGAGATCTGTAAAGCGGATAAGAACTGGAAACTGACCAATTACATTGAAAAAACGGTTGCAGAAATCAAGGAAAAAGTTGGCGACAACAAAGTGATTTTAGGACTTTCCGGAGGTGTGGATTCTTCTGTTGCTGCAGTTCTAATTCATAAAGCCATCGGTGACCAACTGAATTGCATCTTCGTTGACACTGGACTTTTGAGAAAAGATGAAGACAAAAAGGTAATGGAAAATTACGGTAAGCATTTCCATATGAACATCAAGTTGGTAGAAGCTTCCGAAAGATTCTTATCCAAATTGGCTGGCGTTGGAGATCCAGAACAAAAAAGAAAGATCATCGGCAACGAGTTCGTTCACGTTTTCGACGAAGAATCCAAAAAAATTGAAGGCGCCAAATTCCTAGCACAAGGAACCATCTATCCAGATGTCATCGAATCTCAGTCTGTGAAAGGACCTTCAGCAGTGATCAAATCGCATCACAACGTTGGTGGATTGCCAGAAGAAATGGAATTCGAATTGTTGGAACCATTGAGAGAATTGTTCAAAGATGAGGTGAGAAAAGTAGGAGAGGAATTGGGTATTCCACACGAGTTAGTTTACAGACATCCGTTTCCAGGACCAGGTTTGGGAATTCGTGTTCTTGGAGAAGTGGATGCAGAAAAAGTAAGAATTCTGCAAGAAGCAGACGATATTTTCATCGAGGAATTGTACAAAAATGACCTTTACGAAAAAGTGTCTCAAGCGTTCGTGGTTTTGCTTCCAGTAAAATCTGTTGGCGTAATGGGCGATGAGAGAACTTACGAATATACAGCGGTTGTTCGTTCTGCAAACACCATCGACTTTATGACTGCAACTTGGAGCAGATTGCCTTATGAGTTTTTGGATACGGTTTCCAGCAGGATTATCAACGAAGTTCGTGGAATCAACAGAGTAGCTTATGACATCAGTTCAAAACCACCTGCGACGATAGAGTGGGAGTAAATTCTATTAATAAATATCAAAACCAGTAATTATTTACTGGTTTTTTGTTTGCGGTAATATTATATTTGACCTTTAAAATTATTATTGATGAATGAAAGTAATCAGGAATCCCAAATCCATCCAAATTATAAAAAAGCAGCAGATTTAATTTATCTCTCGGGAGCACTTGGAATTGGAAATGTAATTTGGATGTATGATACTTTAGACAATGGACTGAAGATATTTACAGCTTTAATTTCTGTCGGTTTCGTTTTTGGAATTGGTTATCTTATTAGCAAAGGAACGGAATGGATTAAGTTCTTACTTGCGGTAATTTTATTTTTGGGAATCGTGGGGATTCCGTTTGTAATTCAAGATTTGGAAAACAATACTGTGGTCGGAATCATTAATATTTTACAGACAGTTTTGCAGATTTGGGCATTGATTCTATTATTCAAAATTCCAAAAAAAGAGAAAGTTATAGATTAATTCCCCAAAAACAAATCTTCATATTTCTCACCAAATCTTTTCTTCAATCTCTGCTTGGACTTTTTCACTGCTTCAATAGTAATTCCGAGTAACGATGAGATTTCTTGGTTGGACAATCCCAATTTCATCAATGTGATGATCCGCAGATTCGATTCTGTGAGATCAGAGAATTCCGTCATCAGAGTTTTGAAATAGTCCGGGTATTCGCCTTGGAAAGCGTTTTTGAAATTCATCCAATTTTCATCCGTCATCAGGTGAGAATCCAAAAGTTTTTGCAACTGTTGTTTTTCTTTTTCGATGAATGAGGAAGATGAATTTTTTATCTTCGAAAGTTCTTTGTTCAGAAGCTCTATTTGTTCATTCTTTTCTGTGAGATATGTGCTGTAAGAAGACAGTGTTTTGCTGGTTTCGGAGAGTTTCTGTTCAGATTTCACTTTTTCCAATTCTAGTTTTAAAACAGTTTTATCATATCTGTCTTTTCTGATTTTAAGCTGTTTCTGGTTGAAAATAATCAACAAAATGATGATGAAAAATAATAGAACCGAAACCACAATAATGGCTT
The DNA here is from genome assembly GCA_028736075.1 of Chryseobacterium sp. KACC 21268. Classification (NCBI taxonomy): domain Bacteria; kingdom Pseudomonadati; phylum Bacteroidota; class Flavobacteriia; order Flavobacteriales; family Weeksellaceae; genus Chryseobacterium; species Chryseobacterium sp. KACC 21268. The sequence goes on along the minus strand of CP117875.1, from coordinate 3,515,079 downwards.
TGTTTTTCAGCTGTTCCTTTTCGAATTGTGCATTGGCAAGACTTAATTTGCTGGCGTAGCGTTCTTTCTGTGCCAAGATATTGCTGCGTTCCAGATTCTTTTCGCTGTCTCCATTTGTCAGTTGTTCTTCCAGTTCGTTGAGTTTTCTTAATGAAATTAATTCCTGCTGCGTATCATTTTCCTGCTGAGCAATCTTCAAGTTCAGGAGTTCAATTTCGAAGACATCTTTTTTGAGATGAACTTTGGAACCAGCAAATTTTCCTGCTTCCGTCAACAATTTTTTGGCTTTAGAGATTTGATTTTTCTCGATGAGAATTCTGCTTAATAATATTCTGGCGTAGTTGGTATTGTAATCACTGCTAAGTTTTTTAGAAAGTGCAAGATCTTGATCCAAAAGTTGAGTGGCTCTTTCCAGATTTCCTTTTTTGAATTCCAGCAAACCTAGATTTCCCAGAACTTTTGCATAGCGGATTTGGTCATTGATTTTTTTTGAAAGTGTGGCAGCCTTAGAAAAATACTTTTTAGCATTATCAAATTCATTAAGCTGGAGGGAATAAAATCCGATATTATCCTGTATTGCTGCCAACTCCTTCGAATCAGGCTGTGCAAATTGTTCCGCTTTTTTTAGATAATCAATTGCTTCGTTGGTATCGCCAATTGTTCCCATAAAAAAGCCAATCTTTTTGAAACAATCGCTGGGCAGAATAATCTCGGTGTTTTCTATATTCCTGATTTTGTTATCAGCATCCAAATAGACTTGTAGTGCTTCCGAAGTTTTTTTGTAATCATACAGATAAAAAGCATAATTGACCAATGCCCAAATTTCCAGTCCATGATTTTCTTTGACCTTTGATAACGCCAAAGATTTGGAAAAATATCGATTGCTATTGGTATTCAAGCCTTCATTTGCAGAAGCAAAACCACTAGCAAGAAGATTGTAGTACACGGCTTGTAGATCTTTGTCAGGAGATTTTAGAAGAGGCGACAGAAATGCCTTGAGTGCAAGTGTATCTTTTCCGAAGTTTTTGTTTTGAAGAATAACAGACTCTATTTTTTTCTTTTGATCCAGATTTTCATTAATGACAATCTGCTGCGAGAAAAAGTCCCCGAAGAAGAAAAATAGAAAAGTGAAAATATAAATATGCTTCAAATAATGGTTTATGTTTATGCAAATTACAAAAAACCTAGATTCCATCACTTAAATTGTGAATTACATTTTTATAATAATTAAGTTTTTGATTTGTAAATAATTGATATTCAGAATTGGTTAATTGTAAAATGATTTGTCCACCCAATGTCCACCACTGTATTTTGTAATTAGATAGCAGATTTTTTAATTTTGATCTATTCTATAACCATAAGAACTTCATTTCTTTACGAAATGGAAAAGAATTTTCTAAAAAGACCTACTCAAATCTGAATAGGTCTTTGTTTTTAAGCAACATAGAAATAAGAATTATCTCCTTCTTACATTCTCCAAAATATCCGGAAAATAAGTGTCTGACAAATGTTCAAATTCATCACCTCTCATAAACATAGATGCATCTACCTGATCATAAGTTTCTCTCCCTGCTGCTGCAATCAACTCATTGCAAGTGTGCAAGGTATTTTTATGAAATTGATAAACACGTTCTGTTTTATCATTCGTATCCAAACCTTTTATCAGCATTTTGTCTTGTGTGGCAACACCTGTTGGGCAAGTATTGGTATTACATCTCAAAGCCTGGATGCAGCCTAAAGAAAACATAAAACCTCTGGCATTATTACAAAGATCAGCACCCATTGCGACCGCTCTCAATATGTCGAGTGACGTTAAAACTTTTCCGCTGGCAATGATTCTTAATTTATCTCTCACTTCATAATTGATCAAAGTTCTATTCACAAAAATCAAGGCCGGTTCCAAAGGCATACCAACACCATCCGAAAATTCAGGTGGTGCTGCTCCTGTTCCGCCTTCTGCGCCATCAACAGTAATGAAATCAGGATAGATTTTTAGAATGTTCATCTGTTCGCAAATCTCTTCGAATTCCTTGGTATCTCCAATGCAAAGCTTGAAACCAGTTGGTTTTCCACCAGACAAATCACGAAGTTGCTGTACAAATCTCAGCAAACCTTCAGCATTAGAGAATGCGCTGTGAGATGGTGGCGAAAGGATTGTAACTCCAGGTTTTACGTGTCGGATTTTTGCAATTTCCGGAGTGTTCTTTACGCCTGGCAAAACACCACCGTGACCTGGTTTTGCACCTTGAGATAGTTTGATTTCGATCATTTTGACGTTCTCAAGATTCGCGTATTTTTCGAACAAGTCGGGATTGAAATTTCCACTTTCATCACGACAGCCAAAATATCCGGTACCAATTTGCCAGCAAAGATCACCGCCTTCCAAATGATGCGGAGAGATCCCGCCTTCGCCTGTGTTGTGATAGAAATTTCCCTTCTTCGCGCCTCGGTTCAAAGCCATTTGCGCACGATCACTTAGAGCTCCGAAACTCATTGCAGAAATATTGAATAGGGAAGCATTGTAAGGCTGTTTGCAATCCTGTCCGCCAACAGTTACTCTCGGAAGTTCTTCTTTAGGATGTTTGGCGTAGATGGAATGTTTGATGCCTTCATATTTTCTGTGGTTGATTTCCAATTGAGTTCCAAAAGGTACAGTGTCACCAACGTTTTTCGAGCGTCGGTAAGCGGCAGATCTCTGGTGTCTTGGAAATGGTTTTCCGTCTGTTTCCCTTTCTATAAAATATTGTTGAATCTCAGGCGAAATCTCCTCGAAGATATAACGGAAGTATCCTAAAACAGGGAAGTTCCTAAGAATCGCATGTTTTGTCTGATAAGTATTGTAGATTCCTAAGATGTACAAAAATGTAAGAAGAATCGGAATCCAGTAGTGTGCTTTTATGAGCAAAGCTGTCGTCCAGGTGACTATTAATACAATGATTCCCCAGAAAATGAATTTGTTTCTCATAATTTCTTTTTGAATATTTGATTTGTGTTAAATATAAAACCATTCCAAATATAGTTTGAAATGGTTTTAATTAAATATTTTGATGATCGATTACTTGTTGTAAAAGATATAGTAATTTTTGTTGAATTCAACCGGCTTGTCAGATTTTAAAGTGACAGTCTGTGATTTTTCCGTTGGTTTCAGCTCCTGTCCGTCTTCCAGTCTGATTGGGAATTTCAAATTCGGAATCACGTTGGTCCATTTGTAAGTCAGTTGATTTCCGTTTTGTTTATATTCCAAAGTTGGGATTTTCACAGTTCTCAAATATTGATTAAAAATGGAAGACAAATCGATTCCGGATTTATCAATAAAATATTTTTCAACCTGTTCTGTGGTCACCGTTTGATGATAAAAATCTTTATTAAGTCCTCTTAGAATTTGTCTGAACTTCTCGTCATCATTAATAACTGTACGGATTGTATGAAGCATATTCGCACCTTTAAAGTACATATCGCCGCTGCCTTCATTTCTCACACCGTACTGTCCGATGATTGGCTTGTCATTTTGGATTTTGTCTCTCAAGCCTTGCAAGTATGTATCAGCATCAGCTTTTCCCCAAAGACTTTCGACATAGAGTGTTTCGGAATAGTCTGTGAAAGCCTCGTGAACCCACATATCAGCCTGATCTTTCGCTGTTATATTATTGGCAAACCATTCGTGTCCTGACTCATGAATGATAATGTAATCGAATCTCATCCCAATTCCTGTTCCCGAAATATCACTTCCAAGATATCCGTTCCCATAATGATTTCCATAAGCTACATTACTCTGATGCTCCATTCCTAGATGCGGCGACTCTACCAATTTGTAAGAGTCTTCGTAAAAAGGATACGGCCCGAACCAGTGTTCAAAAGATTTCATCATTGGCTTCACTTGTTCGAATTGTTTCTTTGCTTTGTCTAGATTATAATCCAAAACCCAGTAATCCAAGTCCAGTTTTCCTTTCTCACCAGCATAGTTGTCTTTGAAATTGACATATTTTCCGATAGAAGGGATGATAGAATAAGCATTAATGGGATTTTTTGTCTCCCACGTCCACGCTTTTTTATCGCCAATATTTTCTTCTTTAATTAATCTTCCACCAGCAATTCCTACAAGATCTTTCGCGGTAATTATTTTGAATGTAATTCCATTATCCGGTTCGTCACTCCAAATATCTTTCGTCGGCAACCAGATGCTTGCACCAATTCCTTCGTCCGCAATGGTCATCCACGGATTTCCGTTTTTGTCTTTGGTAAAGATCCATCCGCCATCCCAGGGTGCACGTTTTGCAATCACAGGATTTCCGGAAAAGTCGATATCAATCACAAATTTTTCTCCTTTCTTAAAACTTCTTTTTGTGTGAAGATATATAAAATCACCATCAACTCTTTGCTCTACAATTGGAAAGTTTGCTTTGATTTTTTCTGCCTTCATTGGATTTTGAAGGTCGATTTGAAAAGTAGGATTGGTTACATTTTTTTCAATTTCGATACTGATTTTGTTGCTTCCTTTGATGCTTTTTTTATCAAAGTCGGCTTCAAGAACGATGTCGTATTTTTTCACGTCCCAAAAGTTTCTGAATTTGGTATTAGAACCTTTTAAGGAATCCGTTTTGGTAAATTTCTCCGGCGATTCGAAGAACTGAGCTTTGGAGAACCCCATTGCCAAAACAGAGACAAGAATTAGTTTTTTCATTTTTATTTTTTTGAGATTTAATAAGTTGATGGCGAACTGCTAAAAGTTACAGAAATTCCGATAAAATATTTTTTCTAATTTAATAGAATTTTAACCACAAAGGACACAGGGTTTTTCATAAAGTGCACGAAATCAAAATTAATTGTGAACTTCGTGAAAATCTTCGTGTCCTTTGTGGTTAAAGAAAATTAGAATGCATTTTCCAAATAGAAATGCTTGGTCTCCTCGATGATCTCATCAATTTGTTCAAGTGTCAATGCTTGAAGAAACTTAGTTTTAAATTCTTTGAAATGCGGAATTCCACGGAAGTAGTTGCTGTAATGCTGTCTCATTTCCACAATTCCGGGTCGTTCGCCTTTCCATTCCACGGACCAAAGGGCGTGATTTTTCACAGCTTCCAGTCTTTCGGAAATCGTTGGTTCCGGTAAGATCTCGCCAGTCTCGAAGAAATGTTTCACCTCATTGAAGATCCACGGATAGCCGATCGCACCACGACCGATCATAATGCCGTCGCAGTTGTATTTGTTTTTATATTCCAAAGCTTTTTCCGGAGAATCGATGTCGCCGTTTCCAAAGATCGGAATTTCTATGTTTGGATTGTTTTTGATTCTGGAGATATGTTCCCAATCAGCCTCACCTTTGTACATCTGAGAACGCGTTCTGGCGTGGATGGTCAAAGCTTTGATGCCGACATCCTGTAATCTTTCGGCTACTTCATCAATGTTGATGGAATCTGTGTCCCAACCCAATCTGGTTTTCACGGTCACAGGCAAATGGGTGGAATTCACCACGGCTTTTGTCAATCGAACCATTAGATCAATGTCTTTTAAAACACCTGCGCCTGCACCTTTGCAGACTACTTTTTTTACAGGACAGCCATAATTGATATCAACAATATCCGGTTCCACAGTTTCCACAATTCTTGCCGACATTGCCATTGCTTCCTCATCACCACCAAAGATTTGAATCCCGACAGGTCTTTCATAATCGAAGATATCCAGCTTTTTGCGGCTCTTTATCGCATCACGGATCAAGCCTTCCGAAGAAATGAATTCTGAATACATCAAATCTGCGCCGTGCATTTTGCACAGTTTTCTGAAAGGTGGATCACTTACATCTTCCATCGGCGCCAGTAAAAGCGGAAAATCAGGAAGTTCTATGTTGCCAATTTTTACCATTCTGCAAAGATAATGATTCATTTTTGTTTGAACATTTTCATTATTATGTTATTAAGTAAATAATAGTATGTTGCTTTTGTTAAATTTTATTCATATTAATATCTAAAATTAAGTTTATTTTGCTTTAAATTGCTAAATTCGTTCTTTATTTAATAAAGAGAATTAAAATAACCATAAAACAAAATCTTATTATGAAGAAAAACTACTTATTCATTATTTTTCTCTTTACTCAAAGCATTTTTTATTCTCAAATTCTTCTAGTCGAGAATTTCACATCAGGAATTCCAACTACCAATTGGGAAATCAAGGATCTTGATGGTGATGGTTTTTCTTGGGAGTTTTCAAAAAACGTCAATCCCTTTCCGGATGGTTTCGCTGTGTCATCATCCAAATCATCAACATTACAATTAAAAACAAACGATGTCATGGTCAGTCCGGTTCTTTATCCTGTAAGTGGTCATATCGCCGTCAGTTTTAAAATTGGAAATAATGGGGTCAACAGCAACAAATCGCATTGTGCAGTATATCTCATTCCTGCGAATTCTATATTTACAGGGTCTGAATATCCTATTTTTGATGAGGTTATAAGCAATGATTATTCACAGGATTTTAAGTTTGTAGAATCTGTTGTCAATAATCACAACTATCCTTTTAAGGTAGTTTTCAGACACTACAGCGAGGAGGTTAACAAAACTTATGAATTGAAATTGGATGAAATTATGGTACATGATTATTCGCTTTCTGGAACTAACGAAACTGAGATTGAAAAAATTAAAATATATCCAAATCCAGTCGTTGATGTAGTAACAATCAAGGGGAAAAATAAAATAGATAAAATAGAAATTTATGATGTTACTGGAAAGTTGATATTAGAAAGTAGGGGAAGTGTGGCAGATTTGTCCAAATTTTCTAAAGGCGAATATTTTATGAATATCCATACAAACAACAAAATTATTAGTCAAAAAATATTAAAATAAAAACGATTAGTATTTTAGTTCTATATCAAACTATAAAGTAATTTAAAATCAATCTTAATTCCTTAATTAATAACTTTGTCATTATAATAGAAAACTATGAGAAAGGTAATGTTAATGATGATTTTTGCAATCTTATTGTCTTGTTCCAAAAACGAAAACTCAGGCAACAAAGATGTTATTGTTGAGGAAGAAGTGCCAGAACCAAAAGTGGTTGCAGACCCGATCGCAGAAGGGAAATCTTTGATAGAAGGTTCTGATTGTCTCGGCTGTCACAAAGTAAACGAAACCTTGATTGGTCCGTCTTATAAGGAGGTTGCAGCAAAATATGAGAACACGCCTGAAAATGTAGAGCTGCTTGCAGATCAGATCATTAATGGAAGTTCTGGCGTTTGGGGAAATGTTCCGATGCCTGCGCACGGATTCAGCAAGGAAAATGCGAAATTTATGGCGCAATATATTTTATCTTTAAAGTAGAATTTGAAATCAATAAAAAAAATAAGGACAGTTTTCAGCTGTCTTTTTTTATGTCTCATTTCGAGATTTTGATTAACTTTAAGAAAATTACATTTTATGAAAATTATTTTTAAATCGCTTCTTTTTGTTTCTGCCTCAATTTTCGCTCAGGAACATCAATACGATTATACTTTGTTCACAAACAGCCTGATGAAGGACAATTTCTTTTATGGAAATGTGAAATCTTCTGGAAATTCTTCTGTCAAAAATCAGAATTCCAAATTATTGGTAGATAAAAATGAATTCCATTCTCCGGGAAATTCTCTTTTGTTGGATTACAAAAATGCAAAAAACGGAAAGTGGGAAGCGTCGATAGAATATGAGGAAGTCAGAGGAAAAGATTTTTTCAACAAAGGTAATTTTCTAAGTTTTTGGATCAAATCAGAAAAAAGCGATTCCAATGTGTTACCAATTTTAAAACTTCAAAAAACAGACGGAACTTTCTCCAAACCCATCAATTTCAAATTGACCAAAAAGAATCAATGGGAACATATTCTAATTGATATTTCAAACCTTGATGCTTCTGTGAAAGACAATCCAAAATTAATAAAATCCCTCGTTTTCTCTCAATCCGAAAATTCTGAATCAAACAATAAAATCTGGCTGGATGATATTGCCTTCATCGATTCAAAAGAAAAGAAAAGCATTTCTGAAACGCCTACGATTTCATCAGCTAAAGGCTATATGAAACACGTTGACCTGAAATGGAATCCACTAACAAATGACAATATCCGATATGTCAAAATCTACCGCTCCGAAAATGGTAAAGAGTTCAAACCAGTCGGAATCCAGGATGCCTACATTGATAGATTTGCAGATTTCACCAACGAAACCGGAAAGAAATATGCCTACAAAATCAGTTTCCTCGACAAGCTTTTCAATGAATCAAAATTGTCAGAATTTGTCTCTACTGAAACCAAAAATATGACCGATGAAGAACTGATGACGATGGTTCAGGAAGCCTCATTCAATTATTATTGGGACGGCGCAGAAACCGGAAGTGGACTTTCAAAAGAAAACACAAACGGAAGAGAAAATATGATTGCAACTGGCGCCTCAGGATTTGGCGTGATGGCTTTGATTGCAGGAACGGAGCGTGGATTTATTTCAAGAAAAGAATCAGTGGAGCGTTTTACAAAAATCGTCAACTTCATAGAGAAAGCCGACAAATACCACGGCGCAATCGCCCATTTCATCGACGGAAAAACGGGAAAGACAGAACCTTTTTTTGGAACTAAAGATAATGGAGCTGATTTGGTGGAAACGTCATTCTTTGTTCAGGGATTATTGGTAGCGCATCAATATTTTAACAAAGACAACGCCGAGGAAAAAAACATTAGAACAAAAATCGACAAATTCTGGAAAGGCATCGAGTGGGATTGGTTCCGCCAAAAACCTGACAGCAAATATCTCTACTGGCACTGGTCACCAGACCAAGGTTGGATTATCAATCATAACTTGATTGGCTGGAACGAAACGATGGTCACTTATCTAATGGCAATCGCTTCTCCAACGCATTCTGTGCCTGCAAGTCTATATTATTCCGGCTGGGCAAGTCAGGACAAAATTGCGCAGGATTACAGAAAAGACTGGGGGAATTCCAACGAGGGCGCAATGTACACCAATGGGAATTCCTACTACGGAATCAAGTTGGATGTTGGTGTCAACAATGGTGGACCATTGTTTTTTGTGCATTATTCATTTATGGGCTACGACCCGCACGCTTTGACGGACAGGTACACCAACTATTTCAAGAACAATCAGAACATTGCCAAAATTAATTATCTATATTGCGTCGAAAATCCGAAAAAACAGAAAGGTTACGGCAAAGATGGTTGGGGCTTGACTGCTTCTGACGGTCCAAAAGGTTACAATCCAGATGAACCAACAGAAAGAGAAGATACAGGAAAGTTGACGCCAACCGGAGCAATCGCCTCTTTTCCTTATACACCAACCGAATCTATGGCGGTTTTAAAGAATTTCTACCTCAATTACGGCGATTTCCTTTGGGGCGAATATGGATTCCGGGATTCATTTGATTTGAACAACAATTGGTGTTCGCCTATCTTTTTGGGACTGAATCAAGCGCCAATGACCGTGATGATAGAAAATCACAGAACCGGTTTGATTTGGAATCTATTTATGAGCCACCCAGATGTAAAAACCGGAATCCAAAAATTAGAGAAAGAAAAATAATGACTGAAAAATCCAGCCTCCATCCCAGAAACATCCACCGCAATTCCTACGATTTCGAAGAATTGATTGTCTCAGTTCCCGAACTCAAACATTACGTTTTCAAAAACGATTACGATACGTTGACGATTAATTTCAGTCTTCCACAAGCCGTGAAATTACTCAACAAAGCTTTGCTTTTGAAATATTACAATGTCAAAAATTGGGATATTCCAGAAGGTAATCTTTGTCCGCCGATTCCTGGTCGTGCGGATTACGTTCATTATTTGGCGGATTTATTAGCAGAAGAAAATGGCGAAATTCCAGCTGGAAATTCAGTGAAAGGTTTGGATATTGGAACCGGTGCCAATCTCGTTTATCCTTTGATTGCCAATAGTTCATACGGTTGGAAAATCTTGGGAACAGATATTAATAAAGATTCGTTGGAAAACGCTCAAAAAATTTTAGACAGCAATTCTGAATTATCAGAAAATATTCATTTGAAATTCCAACCAGATTCTAATTTTATCTTTAAAAATATATTGTCATCCGAAGACAAATTCGCATTCTCGATGTGCAATCCTCCTTTCCACGAATCTGCAGAAGACGCAATGCAAGGCAATCGCAGAAAAACCAAAAATCTCAGAAACAACAAAGTTCAAAAACCGATTCTCAACTTCGGCGGAAACCAATCCGAACTTTGGTGCGAAGGGGGCGAGGAAGCTTTCATCAAGAAAATGATAAACGAAAGTGTCCAGTTCAAGTCTCAGGTTTTGTGGTTCACGACTTTGGTTTCTAAGAAAGACAATCTCCACCAACTTACAACTTTGCTGAAAAACCTGAATGTCCCAGATTTCAAAACCATCGATATGGCACAAGGTCAGAAAATCAGCCGGATTTTGGCTTGGACATTTGTCCCGAAAGAAAGTAGGAGAGATTGGTTTTAGAATTATTTGGGCAGCTTTATCCGCCTTCCGTTCCCAATCTTTTTGCCATCGCATTTCCAGCCGCAAAAAAGGATTTCCACTCAAGTCGGGCTGCAGATTCAACATATAATCGAAAGTTAAAATAAACTTCACGATTTGTCATTCCGCAGGAAACCTAACGAAGTGGTTCGGCGAAGTCAATGTCAGCGGTCTAGATTCCTACGGAATGACAAATTTGTTATAAATCTTTGATGAGTTTTACGTCTTTTTGAACCTTAAAAATGTTTTCAATAATTTAAAAAAAAACTTAGCGGACTCTGCGTTCAAAAAATCGCAAAAGCTTTCTTTTGTGTCTTTTGTGGTTCATCCAAAATTTAACTTCCATAAACATTTTAAAATCACTATTTTTGCAATTCCAAAAAATTGAATTAAAATGTCATTATCAGAACAGGAAATTATCCGTCGCGAAAAATTGCAAAAACTGACCGACCTGGGAATCGATGCGTTCCCGGCCGCTGAATACAAAATCACCGATTCCACGAATTCTATAAAACAGGATTTCCAAGAAGGGAAAAAGGTGGTGATTGCTGGAAGATTGATGTCCAGAAGAATTCAGGGAAAGGCGAGTTTTGCAGAATTGCAGGATTCCGAAGGCAAGATCCAGGTTTACTTTAACCGAGACGAGATCTGTACTGGTGAAGACAAAACTTTATACAACGAGGTTTACAAACATCTTCTAGACATCGGTGACATCATCGGCGTGGAAGGTGAATTGTTCAACACGCAAGTTGGCGAGATGACCGTGAAGGTGACGAATTTTCAAATCTTGACCAAAACACTTCGTCCGCTTCCTCAGCCAAGAACTGATGAAAATGGAGTAGTGCACGATGCTTTCAATGACGCTGAATTGCGTTACAGACAGCGTTATGTCGATCTGATCGTAAATCCTCAAGTGAAAGAGATTTTCGTAAAAAGAACAAAATTGTTCAATGCGATGAGAACTTTCTTCAATGATGCTGGTTATTTCGAGGTAGAAACACCAATTCTTCAATCGATACCTGGTGGTGCTGCGGCAAGACCTTTTATCACACATCACAACGCTTTGGATATTCCATTATATCTTAGAATTGCAAACGAATTATATTTGAAAAGATTGATCGTTGGTGGATTTGACGGTGTTTATGAATTCTCGAAAAACTTCAGAAATGAAGGAATGGACAGAACCCACAACCCGGAATTTACCGCAATGGAAATCTATGTGGCGTACAAAGATTACAACTGGATGATGGATTTCACCGAGAAATTGTTGGAATTCTGTGCCACTTCTGTGAATGGCGCTTCGGAATCTACTTTCGGAGAACATACCATCAGCTGGAAAGCGCCTTATCCAAGAGTTTCTATGACAGAAGCCATCTTGAAATATACAGGTTTCGACATCACTGGAAAATCTGAGCAAGAATTATTCGATTTCGCCAGATCTATCGGAATCGACGTGAATGAAACAATGGGTAAAGGAAAATTGATTGACGAGATCTTCGGCGAGAAATGTGAAGGCAACTTCATCCAGCCAACGTTTATTACAGATTATCCAGTAGAAATGTCGCCTTTGACCAAAAAACACAGAACACAAGAAGGTTTGACCGAGCGTTTCGAATTGATGGTTTGCGGGAAAGAAATTGCAAACGCTTATTCTGAGCTTAATGACCCGATTGACCAAAGGGAACGTTTCGAAGAACAATTGAAATTAGCCGAAAAAGGTGATGATGAAGCAACAGGTTTCATAGACGAAGATTTCCTAAGAGCTTTGGAGTACGGAATGCCACCAACATCTGGATTAGGAATCGGAATGGACAGATTGATCATGTTCCTGACCAATAATCCCTCCATTCAGGAAGTTCTTTTCTTCCCTCAAATGAGACCAGAGAAAGTGGTTCCAAAAGTGGAGTTGGGAGAGGATGAAAAAGTAATTCTGGAAATCCTTAATTCTCAGGAAGAACCTTTAGAACTTAATGAAGTTAAAAACCGTTCTCAATTGTCCGGAAAGAAATGGGACAAAGCATCGAAAACTTTAACTAAAAATAATTTGGTAAAAGTTGATAAGATTGATGAGGTTTTGTGGATGAAATTAGTTTAATGATTTCTTAATAATATTAACGACCCTGCTTATAAGAGTGGGGTTTTTTATTGATTTAATATGGATTTGTTAATATGTGTATTGAATTATTAATTTTGTACGTTTTCAAAAAAAAATTGTATTCCGTTAGAATTTTTAGTTTTTTAAACTTCTACCACTTAAAATATATAGTAATTTTATAAATAAATTAAATTTTAAAAATTTTTACTTGATATTTATATAGGGTAAGTTTGGATAAAATTCATTTTTGAAATTATGGTCAATCTAAAGAGTTTCTATCTGAATTATTTTAATTAAAATGAATGTTTTTTTACTTAATGTATTGATTGTCAATAACTTAAATATTTTTAATATTAATTTAATTTTAACAAATAATTACCCAATATTAATTTAATGTAAACCATTGATAAAATTTATATTATTTTATTGATTTTAATTCTAATTATGAGTTATATAGTTGTTGAATTGGTAATTTAAAATCATTTTTCTTTCTTTTTTCATTAAATTTGGTTGTATCCAAAAAGAATGAAGATGAAAAGAGCCAAGGAAATTTCTCAAAATTCAAATCCCAAAAACCAAGGACTTTATTTACCCGAAACAGAATTCGATTCCTGCGGAGTCGGTTTTGTTGCTAATATTAAAGGTGTCAAAAGTTTCAAGATCGTCAGCGACGCCATTACGATGCTCGAAAATATGGAACATCGTGGCGCAACAGGTTATGAAAGTAATACGGGTGACGGTGCCGGAATCCAATTGCAAATTCCGCACGAGTTACTCTACGATGAAGCTCTAAATTACGGAATCGACCTTCCGGAGCCGGGTCATTACGGACTCGGAATGCTTTTCTTTCCACAGAACAATTTCATCAGACAAGAGTGCAAAGAGATCATTGAGCAATCTGCTGAGAAATTAGGACTTAAGATCTTGGGTTATCGTCCTGTTCCTGTAAACAATTTGGATCTCGGTGCTCTGGCGAAAAGCGTGGAGCCTGTAATGGAAATGCTTTTTGTTGAACGTCCTTACGATACGGAAACGGAAAAAGATTTGGAAAGAAAACTATTTGTTTTCAAGAATTATATTTCACATCAGATTATGAGTGTGACCAGCAATGATCCCATTGGTTTCTATGTCGCTTCATTCTCTTGCAAAAAATTGATATATAAAGGACAGTTGCGTTCTGTCCAGATCCGAAATTATTTCAAAGATCTCACGGATGCGAGACTTCGTTCCGCTTTTGGAATGGTACATTCCCGTTTTGCCACAAACACAAATCCAACTTGGAGTTTAGCGCAACCTTTCCGTTTTTTAGCGCATAATGGCGAGATCAATACAATTGGCGGAAACCTCAATTGGCTTCGGTCTTCCGAAAAAACTTTCGAAAGTCCCAATTTCACGGCGCAGGAAATGGATATGATCTTGCCGATCACAAAACCGGGACAATCCGACTCTTCTTATCTGGACAATATGGTGGAGTTGCTTTATCATTCAGGGCGGTCACTTCCGCATACGATGATGATGTTGATTCCGGAAGCTTGGGATGGTCACGACCAAATGGATTCTTACAAAAAAGATTTCTACGAATTCCACGCCTGTATGATGGAACCTTGGGATGGTCCGGCTTCCATTTCATTTACCGATGGCGATATCATCGGTGCAACGCTTGATAGAAATGGACTTCGCCCTTCAAGGTATTGCGTGACGTCGGATGACCGCGTAATTATGGCATCTGAGTCTGGCGCTTTGCCGGTCGACCCTCAAAAAGTCATCAAGCGAGGTCGTCTTCAGCCTGGAAAAATGTTCTTGGTTGATATGAAAAAAGGCGAAATTATAAGTGATGAGGAATTAAAGAAAGAAATCTGTACTTCACAACCATACCGAGATTGGTTGGATAAAATGAATATCAATATCAATGAATTACCAAGTCCGAAAATCCGTTTCAATAAATTACAGTCAGAAGATATTTTCAAATATCAAAAAGCGTTCGGGTATTCTAGAGAAGATTTGGATGTCATTATCAAAGAAATGGCGGAACTTGGAAAAGAACCGATTGGCTCTATGGGTTTTGATTCGCCCTTGGCTGTTTTGAGTGAAAAGCCACAACATTTAAGTTCTTATTTCAAACAATTATTTGCTCAGGTTACAAATCCGCCAATCGACCCAATCCGTGAAAAATTGGTAATGTCTCTCACCACGATTATCGGTGGAAGCGGGAATCTTTTGCAAGAGGATAAAAATTTTGCCCATTCTATAAAACTTGATAATCCAATTCTTAATAATGAACAACTAGAAAAACTTCGAAGTGTTGATACAGGGAAATTCCAGTCGAAAACGATTTATACTTATTTCAAGTCTGACGGAAAAGATGGAAATCTTAGAAAAGCGATTGACCGGATTTGCCGTTACGCGACAGATGCGGTAGATGACGGTTTTGAGGTGATTGTGCTTTCCGACCGTTCGATGGATTCTGGTCATGCAACGATTCCTTCACTTTTGGCTTGTTCGGCTGTTCATCACCATTTGATTCGGAAAGGTGTTCGCAGAAAAGTGGGTTTGGTGATGGAAGTTGGCGATGTCTGGGAAGTTCATCATTTTGCGTCTTTGCTGGGATTTGGCGCTACGGCTATCAATCCTTATCTCGCTCTGGCAAGCATCAGAGAGATGTTTCATAAAAATGAATTTGGTGAAGAAGCTAACCTAGACCAATTAAAAAACAATTATAAAAAAGCAGTCGGCGATGGATTGTTGAAGATATTTTCCAAAATGGGAATTTCGACTTTGCAATCCTATCACGGCGCGCAGATTTTCGAAATCATTGGGATTGATAAAACCGTCGTCAACACTTGCTTTACAGGCGCGATTTCCAGAATCAACGGTGTTGGTTTTGACGAAATCGCCAAAGAAGCTTTAGTCAAACATTTCAATGCGTTCGGAACAAAACTCCCACAAAAAGTATTGGAACCAGGCGGAATCTATCAATGGAAACCAGAAAATGAGTATCATCAATTCAATCCGCAATCTGTTCATCTATTGCAACAGGCAACTTGGAATGACCGTTATGATTTATTCAAAAAATATTCAAGAAACGTCAATCAATTATCCGAGAAAGCTTCTCTACTAAGAGGTTTGATGGATTTTAAAAATGACCGAGAAGCGATTTCAATTGATGAAGTTGAACCTTTGGAAAATATTCTAAAACGTTTTGCAACAGGCGCAATGTCTTTCGGTTCAATTTCCTGGGAAGCGCATACAACACTCGCGATTGCGATGAATAGAATCGGCGCGAAAAGTAATACAGGCGAAGGTGGCGAAGATGATAATCGCTATACGCTTAATGAGAATGGAGATAACTTACGTTCCTCAATTAAACAAGTTGCTTCTGGAAGATTTGGAGTGACAGCGAGATATTTAGCGGAAGCAGAAGAGATTCAAATCAAAATGGCGCAAGGTGCAAAACCTGGCGAAGGCGGACAATTGCCAGGATTCAAGGTGGATGAATGGATTGGAAAAACCCGACATTCCACTCCAGGCGTTGGTTTGATTTCTCCGCCACCGCATCACGACATTTACTCGATTGAGGATTTGGCGCAATTGATTTTTGATTTGAAGAATGCCAATCGCCACGCAAGAATTTCAGTTAAATTGGTTTCAAAAGCCGGAGTAGGAACGATTGCTTCCGGTGTTGCAAAAGCAAAAGCGGACCATATCTTGATTTCTGGTTATGATGGCGGAACCGGCGCTTCTCCTTTGAGTTCAACAAGGCACACAGGTTTGCCTTGGGAATTGGGATTGGCGGAAACGCAACAGACTTTAATTAAAAATAAACTTCGTCAGCGTGTCACTGTTCAAGTTGATGGTCAAGTAAAAACCGGACGTGATATCGTCATCGCCACTTTGCTTGGTGCAGAAGAATGGGGAATTTCCACGTCTGCATTAATTGTGGAAGGTTGTATTTTGATGCGAAAATGTCATCTCAATACTTGTCCGGTTGGTATCGCAACTCAGAATGAAGAACTTCGGAAAAAGTTTAAAGGGAAACCAGAACATTTGGTCAGCTATTTCACTTTTCTGGCGATGGAAGTTAGAGAAATAATGGCGAGTTTAGGTTTCAGAAGAATTGACGAAATGGTCGGGCAATCGCAATGTTTGACCACGAAAAAAGATATCTCATTCTGGAAACATAAAAATATTGATTTGAGTCCGATTCTTTTCAAACCTGAAACTGATTTACCAATCATTAAAAATGAAACTCAAGACCACGGCATCGATGATTCACTTTCGTGGAAAATGTTGGAGGTTTCAAAGTTAGCGATTGAAGAAAATCGAACTACTGAAGCTTATTTTAGTATTAAAAATACAGACAGGACGGTCGGAACGATTCTCTCTCACGAATTGACTAAAAAATATCATTCAGAAGGAATGCCTGAAGACTCTTTGAAATTCAATTTTAAGGGAACTGCCGGACAGAGTTTTGGAGCGTTTTGTAATAAAGGAATCACGATGATTCTGGAAGGCGATGCCAATGATTATTTCGGGAAAGGACTTTCAGGAGCTAAACTGGCGATTTATCACGATAAAGAATCTGTCATTAAAGCTCACGAAAATAGCATCATCGGAAATGTCGCTTTATACGGCGCAACTTCGGGGAAAATCTTTGTTTCGGGAATGGCGGGTGAACGTTTTGCGGTCCGGAATTCCGGTGCAACTGCAGTTGTAGAAGGCGTCGGCGACCACGGTTGTGAATATATGACGGGCGGAACGGTGTTGATTCTTGGTGGCGTCGGAAGAAATTTCGGAGCGGGAATGAGTGGCGGAATTGCCTATGTGTGGGATATTGAACGGTCTTTGGAAGAGAATTTCAATCCTGATATGGCAAACCTAGAAGAGATTACGGAAGATGATAAATCGATTATTAATGATTTGATTAAAGAACATTTCGAAATGACGAATAGTGAACTGGCTTCCTATCTTTTAAGTGACTTCGAAAATAATTTGAAACACATCATCAAAGTTTATCCCCGAGATTATAAAAAAGCGATTGAAAATAAAATAAATGAATTGAAATAATGGGAAAAGCAGACGGATTTTTATTATACGATAGAGAATTGCCGAAGAAACTTCCTGTAGAAGAAAGGATTCAGCATTATAAAGAATTTTACAAACCGATTTCCGAGGATTATCTTCACAAACAATCGTCGCGCTGTATGAGTTGTGGCGTTCCGTTTTGCCAAAGTGGCTGTCCGCTGGGGAATATGATTCCGGAATTCAATGAAACGGTTTATAAGGAACAATGGGAAAAGGCGTATCAATTATTGATTTCAACTAACAATTTCCCTGAATTTACGGGAAGAATTTGTCCTGCGCCTTGTGAAGGAGCGTGTGTTTTGGGAATCAATAGTTTGCCGGTTGCGATTGAGGAAGTTGAAAAAAACATCATCGAGATTGCTTTTGAAAAAGGTTTTGCGAAACCAATTATTCCAAAATTCAGAACGGATAAGAAAGTGGCGGTTGTTGGCTCTGGGCCAGCTGGTTTAGCGTCGGCATATCAATTAAATCAAATGGGACATCAGGTTACGGTTTTTGAACGTGACCCTGAAATTGGTGGATTGCTAAGGTTTGGAATTCCGGATTTCAAGCTAGATAAAAATATCGTGGAACGCCGGATTCAATGGATGAAGGAAGAAGGGATTGAATTTAAAACCAATGTCAATGTCGGTGTCAATTATTCTGTAGAAGAACTTAATCGGAATTTTGATGCTGTAGTTTTGGCGTTAGGAAGTACAGTTCCAAGGGAATTGATGATTCCGAATCGTGATGCAAAGGGTGTTCATTTCGCGATGGATTATCTTTCTCAAAGTAACAAAAAAGTCAGTGGAATTTCATTTAATGAAAACGATATTGATGCAAAAGGTAAGAAAGTCGTCGTGATTGGCGGTGGTGATACGGGGTCAGATTGTATTGGAACTTCAAATCGTCAAGGTGCGGATGTCGTGTATCAAATCTATTACAAACCGATGCAACCAACCGAGCGCGACGAAACGATGCCTTGGCCGACAATGCCGATGACTTTGCATATCACGTCGTCTCACGAGGAAGGCGTTGACAGGAAATGGTCTGTCAATTCCAAAGAATTTGTGAAAGATGAAAACGGAAATCTGACCGGAATCCGATTGGTAGAAGCGGAATGGACAAAAGATGCCGACGGAAAATGGAATCTCTATACGGAAAAACCAAATTCAGAATTTGTCATTGATTGTGATCTGGCTTTCATAGCTTTGGGCTACACGCACGTCGAGCACAAAGGTTTGGTGGAGGATTTGGATATCAACCTCGACCCGAAAGGAAATCTCATCGGAAATGATAAGGAATTCAAAACCAATCAGACAAAATATTTCTCTTGTGGCGATGCGAGAAAAGGGCAAAGTTTGGTGGTTTGGGCAATTGCGGAAGGAAGAAAATGTGCGCAGAAGGTGGATGAGTTTTTGGGTTAATAGAACTGTTTATAATATGTTAATTTTATTAGTCGGGCTTTTTGAGCTCGATTTTTTTGTTAGATAAGTAAAGCTTCCCTGTTAAAAACTTCTCCTTTCTGCTTCAATTTAATACTTTCATATCTCGAAAAAAATCACGATATTTGTAAGCATTTTAACAAAATAATTTAACAAATTAAAAAGAAATATTCTCAAGCTAACTATTTGAAAGATTGAGTCTTATGTCTTTAATATAAAAAATATGAGTCAAAAAGAATATACAGCGAGTAGCATCCAGGCCCTGGAAGGAATGGAACACGTGAGGTTGAGACCATCAATGTACATCGGTGACGTTGGCGTTAGAGGTCTTCACCATTTGGTTTATGAAGTAGTGGACAACTCGATTGATGAGGCGCTGGCAGGCTATTGCGACACAATCAAAGTGACTATTCACGAAGGTGAAAGCATTTCTGTAAAAGATAACGGTCGTGGGATTCCGGTTGATTTCCACGAGAAAGAGCAGAAATCTGCACTAGAGGTGGTAATGACCAAAATCGGAGCTGGTGGTAAGTTTGACAAAGATTCTTACAAAGTTTCCGGTGGTCTTCACGGGGTTGGGGTTTCTTGTGTGAATGCACTTTCAACTTTGTTGGTGGCGACTGTTAGCCGTAATGGAAAACTATATCAACAAAAATATTCTGAAGGAAAAGCGTTGGCAGATGTTGCAGAAATCGGAACGACTTCTGAAAGAGGAACCGAGGTTTTCTTCCAGCCGGACGGAACTATTTTCCAGGAATTGGTGTACAACTACGATACCTTGGCGAACAGACTTAGAGAGTTGTCTTTCCTTAACAAAGGAATTTCCATTACTTTGATTGATGAGAGACATCCAAACGAAGACGGAAGTTTCCAGTCAGAGATTTTTCATTCGGAAGGTGGTCTTAGAGAATTCGTAGAATACATCGATGGAAACCGCGAATCCATTATGGAAAACGTGATTTTTATGGAAAGCGAAAGAGAGGGGATTCCTGTGGAAGTTGCGATGCGTTACAACACGTCGTTTACGGAGAATTTGCACTCTTATGTTAATAATATCAACACCCACGAAGGTGGAACGCACTTGGCAGGTTTCAGAAGAGCATTGACAAGAACGCTTAAAAAATATGCGGATGACCTTGGGATTCCTGCAAAAGAAAAAGTGGAGATTACGGGTGACGATTTCCGTGAAGGATTGACTGCTGTGGTTTCTGTAAAAGTAATGGAACCTCAGTTCGAAGGTCAGACCAAAACGAAATTAGGTAACTCCGAAGTTTCTGGAGCGGTTGATAAAATCGTTGGCGAAATGCTGACAAATTTCCTTGAGGAAAATCCAAACGAAGCAAAAATCATCGTTCAGAAAGTTGTTTTGGCAGCGAAAGCAAGACAGGCAGCGAAGAAAGCGAGAGAAATGGTTCAGAGAAAATCACCAATGGGTGGCTCTGGATTGCCAGGGAAATTGTCAGATTGTTCGTCCAAAGACCCAGCTGAGTCAGAATTGTTCCTTGTCGAGGGAGATTCCGCAGGTGGAACAGCGAAACAAGGTCGTGACCGTCATTTCCAGGCGATTTTGCCTTTGAGAGGTAAGATTTTGAATGTTGAGAAATCAATGCTTCACAAAGTTTATGACAACGAGGAGATTAAAAATATCTATACAGCGCTTGGTGTTTCTGTAGGAACAGAAGAAGATTCCAAAGCTTTGAATATGAGTAAATTAAGATACCACAAAATTGTCATTATGACCGATGCGGATATCGATGGTTCTCACATCTCGACTTTGATTTTGACATTCTTCTTCCGTTTTATGAACGAGATGATCGAGAATGGTTACATCTACATCGCGCAACCGCCTTTGTATCTTTTGAAAAAAGGAAACAAGAAAATCTATGCTTACAACGAAAAAGAGCGTGAACAATTCACTTTGGAATTGGCTCCAGACGGAAAAGGTGTTGAGGTTCAGCGTTATAAAGGTCTTGGGGAGATGAATCCTGAACAGCTTTGGGAAACAACATTGAACCCAGAAAACCGAATCCTGAAACAAGTGACGATTGAAAATGCGGTAGAGGCAGATTCGACTTTCTCAATGTTGATGGGCGATGAGGTTCCACCAAGACGAGAATTTATAGAAAAGAACGCAGTCTACGCAAGAATAGACGTTTAAGTTATAATTTAAAACCTTCCAATTTTGGAAGGTTTTTTGTTATCATTCTAAAAATTAAATTTATGAAAAACTTAATCGCAATTTTATCTTTCGGCGTTTTACTTTCGTCCTGCAATAAAACAGAAAACACAAAAGTTTCCAGCACGAAATCCGATAGCATAGAAACCAAAAAAGAATTCGCCATCGATTCCTTGAGAGTTCAGGATTCTGTGCAGATTGCAAAAACACTGACTTTATCCTTCGAAAAACAAATTTTATTATTCCCAGATATTACCAACAAAACACTTCTCGACAGTATCTACAAACCTGCCAATATCACTTCTCCAGAGTATTCTAAGCAAGCTTTGTCAGCCGTACTTGAGAAACTAAAAGCAGCATCTTTGAAAAAAGATGAATCGCAGGATTATATGCCAGAGTTCAAGCAAACCTGGGAAGAAATGTCTGCAATGAAACTGATTTCTAACCAAGACGATGTGTTGACTTTGCAATACGCAGGAAACGGCTATTCTGGCGGCGCACACGGCTATTATTTCGAAAGTTACAAAGCTTTTGATTTGAAAAATTACAAAGTGATTTCACAAAACGATATTTTCAAAAATCCTACTGATGTCAATTGGAACAAGATTCTTCAAAATCATTTTGATGAGCCAGAGCAAAAAGAGATGTTGTTGGTAGATAAAATTGAACTGAATAATAACTTCTTTTTTGACCAGAATAAAATCACATTCGTTTACAATCAGTACGAAATCACAGCTTATGCGGCTGGCGTGGTTTACATCACTTTAAATTTCAAAGACATCAAGGACCAACTGAAACCAGAATTCATCCAACAATATAAAATCAAATAAAATGAGCAACCAAAATCTTAAGAATTATCGCAAGTTTTATCCATTGCATCATTTTGTGGTTTATCCGGCCGGTTTAGTTTTACTCGTTTTTTCACTTTACAGATTGTGGAAAAACATCAATGTCAACGAAGAGTTTGTATGGATTTGGGCTGCGATTTCTTTCGCTTCAGTTTTGATAATTTTAATATCCTATATGTTGAGACAACATTACGCGGTTGGACTTCAGGACAGAATTATCATTAATGAATTCAAACTTCGCTATTTCACTTTGACAGGCACGAGACTTGAAAGTTTACCATATCAATTTTCCGATTCTCAAGTTTTCGCACTCAGATTTTCAGAAGAAGAAGATTTGATTGAGTTAATGAGCAAAGCAAGCGAAAACGATTGGTCCGCTTCCAAAATCAAAGAAAATATTAGAAACTGGAAAGCCGACAACAGAAGGATTTAATAAAAATATTTTATCTAAAATAGAATTTCAAAGCAACGAGTATTGGTCAAAATAGCTATCAAAGTTCCAGAGAAGAACCAGTCTTAGATTTACCCTAAAATAGAACCGCAGAGCGGAGAAACCATTGGTAGAAAAGAACCGAACAATATATGCAAAGCTCCAGAGGAGCGACCAATTTTTTAAATTAAAAATAAAATAATTCAACAAAATACTCTGAAATCCTCGGAGTATTTTTACTTTTGAACCTATGAACGTAGCCTTCATCATCAACCCATTTTCCGCAAAGAAAAACTACCAACCTTTTTTGGACGAGCTTTCAAAAAAAGTGGAAAATCCTCTGTTTCTGGTTTCAAAATCCCTGGAACATACAGATGCTTTCATTGATGAACATTGGAATGATGTTGACGTTTTTGTGGCTGTTGGTGGCGATGGAACCATTTCTACAGTGGCGAAGAAGCTCATTAATTCAGAAAAAATTCTGGCAGTTTTCCCTGCTGGTTCAGGAAACGGATTTTCCAACGAAACGAATTTTAGCAAAAATATCTCCTTATTATTAGATAAGATTAAAAATGAGAAATTCCGTGAAATCGATACGTTTACGGTGAACGAACATTTCTCCATCAACGTTTCAGGAACTGGTTTTGATGGAAAAGTCGTGAAGGAATTTGAAAAGACCAATCGCGGTTTCAAAAATTACATCAAAGTTTCCATCGAGACATTTTTCAGTTACAAACCAATAACGATTAGGTTTTTCGATTCCAAATTTCAATCCTATAACGGAACTTACTTAATGGTAAATGTCGCCAACACACGACAGTTCGGGAACAACGCTTACATCGCGCCAATGGCGAGCAAAATTGATGGTTTGGTGGATTTGGTTTTAGTCAAAAAGTTTCCGCTTTACTATTCGCCGTTTTTTGCCTATCGGATGTTCACAAAACGTTTAAAAGACGACGATTACGTTTCCTATCTTCCCGTGTCAGAAGTGGAATTTGAAGTCAACACCAAAAATTGGCACATCGATGGCGAATTCAAAAAGATAAAATCCCCGATTCATATTAAAGTATTGCCGAAGAGTTTGAGGATTTTGGTTTGAAATTATTTTTTGCAATTTTCCTTAAATAAGAAAGCTGTTTTATTATTTGATGCATCTTTGTAGACAATATCTTTTACAGGAACATCATATATTTTGTCATCTTCATCATCTTTTCGCCAATCATTCGCATACTTTAGCATTGCAGTGGTTTTGTTGCTACAATTAGCATTTATGTAATATTCACTTTTTGATATTGCTGGATCATTTTGTTCTGTATATTCTATTCTAAACCAGAAAAAAAATTCTTCTTTTAATGTTTTGTCTAGTTTGTAAGATAATGTATTTCCGTCTTTATCTTTGCCCAAAGAAATGAATTTATTTTCTTGAGCCTTATAATAGAGACTGAAAAAAACAATAGAATAAAAGGAAGTTTATTTTTCATAGTTATTAGATTATTTACTAGGCAAATATAATCCAATTTTTATTTTCCCAAAAAAATCGTCCAATTTCCCTATTTTTGTATCATTCATCAATAATCATTTATCAATTATAACCGGTGCAGAATAAACTCAAAATCATCAACGACCCCGTTCACGGCTTTATCAAAATTCCACACGAGATTCTGTTTGACGTCATAGAACATCCTTATTTTCAAAGACTAAGACGCATTTCGCAAACCGGCTTGCTTTCACTGATTTTTCCCGGCGCAAAACATACCAGATTTCACCACGCTTTGGGTGCGATGAATCTGATGTTCAAAGCATTGGAAACTTTGAAGTTGAAAGGAATCAAAATTTCAAAAGAGGAAGAAGAAGCCGCAATGTTGGCGATTTTGATGCACGATATTGGTCACGGTCCGTTTTCCCACGCGTTGGAAAACAGGTTGATGGACGATTGGCACCACGAGAAAATTTCAATTTTGTTGATGACCAGATTGAATGAAGAGTTTGATGGAAAATTAGATTTAGCGATTGAAATGTTCCAAGGAAAATACCACAGAATGTTTTTCAACCAATTGATTTCCTCGCAGTTGGATGTGGATAGAATGGATTATTTGAAGCGTGACAGTTTCTACACAGGCGTTTCGGAAGGCGACGTGAATGTTGAAAGAATCATTTCAATGATGAACGTGAGCAACGAAAAATTGGTCATTGATGCAAAAGGAATTTATTCCATAGAAAATTATTTGACCGCCAGAATGTTTATGTATTGGCAGGTTTATTACCACAAAACGGCAGCGCTGGCAGAACACGTTTTGGTTCAGATTCTTAACAGAGCGAAATATTTGGTTTCGCAAAATTTGGAATTGGATGCGCCATCCAACCTGAAATATTTTTTGATTAAAAATAAATTTGATGAAGCCACGGAAGAAGACATCAGAAGATTCACAATGCTCGATGATATGGATGTTTTCCAGGCGATAAAAGAATGGACAGAGAATCCTGATTTTATTTTAGCTAAGCTTTGCAAAGTGGTAATTTATAGAGATTTTCCGAAAAGTATCATTTCATCAAAACCATTTTCTCAAGAATTTATTCAAGAAAAAATTGACAAGACCAATCAATATTTTAATATTAATAATGCAGAAGAATTGGTTGGCCAGATTTCCAGAATGCTCTTGCCGTATGATACTGAAAGACAGCCAATTTATCTGATGAATAAAGTTGGTGAAACGTTCAAATTGGAAGAATCGGAAAATCAGATTTTGTTTGGCTGTATGGAAAATGCGACCAAGAAATACATTGTTTATTTCCCAAGAGAGATTTTATAGGTAAAGTAAAAGTAAGTTTGATTCGTCATAAAAAATTAATGGTTAATTAATAAAATATTTATCTTTGCAAACTATGGAATTTACTGCGCAACAAATTGCAAATTTTATAAACGGGAAAATCATCGGAAATCCCGAAACGGTCATCACAGGCGTTTCTCCTATTGAGAATGGAGAGAAGGGACATTTGTCTTTTATTGGACAATCCAGATTTTTAGAATTTTTGGAGAATACAGAATGCGCAGTTCTAATTGTTTCAGAAAGCTTAATAGTAGAAAATAAAGATTACAAACCAGCAATTATTGCTGTAGAAGATGCCTATTTGTCTTTCCAGGTCTTGATGAATCTTTACCAGGAAATGCAGGGCAGAAGAACAGGGATTGAGCCTGGCTCTTTCTTTCACGAGACTGCAAAAGTAGGAGAGGATGTTTACATTGGTGCATTCACTTACGTTTCGGAAAAAGCAGATATTGGTGACGGAACACAAATTTTCCCTCACGTTTACGTCGGCAAAGGCGTGAAGATCGGAAAAAACTGTAAAATTGACAGTGGTGCAAGAATCTATGATTATTGTATCGTGGGTGATAATTGTGTCATCCATTCCAATACCGTTGTTGGTGGCGATGGATTTGGTTTCCAGCCAACTGCTGAAGGTTTCAAGAAAATTCCACAGCTAGGAAATGTTATCATTGAAGATGATGTTGAGATTGGTTCCAATTGCAGTATCGACCGTGCAACCATCGGTTCAACGGTTATCGGCAAAGGAACTAAAATCGATAATTTGATTCAAATAGCCCATAATGTGAAAATCGGTCAAAACAATGTAATAGCAGCTCAAGCTGGGATTGCAGGTTCTACTATTATTGGAGACTGGAATCAGATTGGAGGTCAAGTTGGAATCGTTGGTCATATCAAAATTGGCAATCAAGTCAAGATCCAAGCACAAAGTGGGGTAAACCACGCAGCTAAAGATGGTGAGACACTTTATGGTTCGCCAGCGATCAATTACAGCGATTACAGAAGAAATTACGTACATTTCCGTAATTTTACCGACATAGTCAAGAGAATAAACGATTTAGAAAATAAAAAATCAGAGTAAAGGTATCAGGAGCCAAGACACAGTTCTTCCCGCCTCAAAACTATTACAATGAGTGATAAACAAAAAACAATCAGAGAAGAGATCAAACTTTCGGGTATCGGTCTTCACACAGGTAGAGAAGTTAATCTTACTATCAAACCGGCTAAGGAAAACACCGGATTTGTTTTCGTAAGAACAGATCTAGAAGGTCATCCTCAGGTAGAGGCTGACGTCAATTATGTAACCACTACAGAAAGAGGAACCACTCTGGAAAAGTTAGGGGTCAAAATCCACACTTGCGAGCATCTTTTGGCTGCTTTGGTCGGGATGGATATTGATAATGCCTTCCTTGAAATGAATAGTGCAGAGCCACCGATCTTGGATGGATCTTCCAAATATTTTGTAGAAGCTATCGAGAAGGCTGGCGTTAAGGAACAAGATCTTGCAAGAGAATATCTTGTGGTGAAGGAAGTGATGAACTACATCGATCCTTCAACAGGTTCCGAGATCACAGTCATTCCTGCAGACGATTACGAGATTACAACTATGGTAGATTTTGGAACCAAAGTTCTTGGAACCCAAAATGCCAGTATGAAAAATCTTTCCGAGTTTAAGGACGAGATTGCACCAGCGAGAACATTCAGTTTCTTGCACGAGTTGGAGCAACTTTTGGATGCGAATCTTATCAAAGGTGGCGATATCAGCAATGCTATCGTTTATGTTGATAAAGAGTTGACGCCGGAAACCACAGAAAAACTGAAATTAGCTTTCGGTAAAGACGAAGTTTCTATCCGTCCAAACGGAATCCTCGACAATCTTACCCTTAACTTCCCAAATGAAGCCGCCCGTCACAAACTATTGGATGTGATCGGAGATCTGGCTTTGGTTGGCGTAAGGATCAAAGGTAGAGTGATTGCCAACAAACCTGGACACTTTGTAAATACGCAGTTCGCAAAAAAACTAAACAGACAATACAAATTGCAAAAAAGAAAAAATGTTCCTGATTTTGATCTCAAAGCAGAACCTATTTTTGACATCAATGGCATTATGAAATTATTGCCTCACAGACCACCGTTTCTTCTAGTTGATAAGATCTTACAATTGTCAGAGACCCACGTGGTTGGACTGAAGAATGTTTCTATGAACGAGCCATTTTTCGTAGGTCACTTCCCGAAAGAACCAGTAATGCCAGGTGTTTTGCAAATCGAGGCGATGGCTCAGGTTGGTGGGATTTTGGTTTTGGCAAATGTTCCAGATCCGGAAAATTACTCCACTTACTTTGTGAAGATGGACAATGTGAAATTTAAGAAAAAAGTAGTTCCAGGAGATCAACTGATATTCAAAATTGAATTGATAGAACCGATCAGAAGAGGAATCGTACATATGCAGGGTTACGGTTATGTGGGAGACAGCGTAGTTGTAGAAGCTGAGTTGATGGCCCAAGTTGCAAAAACAAAAAATTAATCTATGATTCATCAGCTTACAGCAGTAGATCCTCGAGCAAAAATCGGTAAGAATGTTACGATAGAACCTTTTACAACTATAGGTGCGAACGTAACAGTCGGTTCTGACACTTGGATTGGTCCCAATGTGACCATCATGGAAAATGTAAAAATTGGTAAAAATTGTAAGATTTTTCCAGGAACAGTAATTGGTGCCGTTCCACAAGATCTTAAATTTGAAGGCGAAGATACTCAGGTAATTATCGGAGACGGAACCACGTTAAGAGAATGTGTGACAATCAACAGAGGAACAAAAGCTTTAGGATATACAAAAATTGGAAACAATTGTCTGATCATGGCAACTTCCCACGTAGCGCACGATTGCATCGTAGGTGACAATGTCATCATTGCAAACGGTTGTGGAATTGCAGGACACGTTGAGATCGGAGATTTTGTGGTAATGGGCGGACTGTCTGCCGTACAACAATTTGGAAAGATCGGAAAACACGTAATGATCTCTGGAGGCTCATTGATCAGAAAAGATATTCCACCTTACGTAAAAGTAGCAAGAGAACCAATTTCTTACGCCGGAATCAATTCTGTAGGATTGAGAAGAAGAGGTTTTACGAATGACAAGATCTTCGAGATCCAAAAGATCTACAGAGCCATCTTCCAAATGAAAATGAATACAACCCAAGCAATTGAATTCATCGAAAAAGAAATGCTTCCAACAGTGGAAAGAGATGAGATCATCCAATTCATCCAAAACTCTCCAAGAGGTATTGTAAAAGGTTACGGATCCAATAAAGAATAAAAAATAATACAAGTTTATATATAACTAATGGCAACAAGCAACGATATAAGAAAAGGACTTTGCATCGAATTCAGCAATGATATTTTCAAAGTGATCGAGTTTCTACACGTAAAACCAGGAAAAGGTCCTGCTTTCGTAAGAACGAAATTGAAATCTGTAACCAACGGAAAAGTATTGGACAACACTTTCTCCGCAGGTCATAAGATCGACGAAGTAAAAGTGATCACAAGAAAATTCCAGTATCTGTATGATGATGAGAATGGATTCCACTTTATGAACAACGAGGATTTTTCTCAGCTTTATCTTAACAAAGAAATGATTGAAAACTCTAATCTTATGAAAGCTGGAGAAGAGGTGACAATTATCCTGAAAGAAGCAGACGAAACTCCACTTTCTGCAGAACTTCCACAATCCGTTTATCTGGAAGTGGTAGAAGCAGATCCGGGCGTGAAAGGAAACACAGCGACCAACGCACTGAAAAATGCGATCGTAGAAACAGGCGCAAGAGTAATGGTTCCATTATTCATCGAGCCAGGCGACAAGATCAAGATCAGTACAGAGGACGGTTCGTACCTTGAAAGAGTAAAATAAAACAAAATATAGGATGGAAGTCTGAAGTTGATCTTCACACTTCCATTTTTATTTTAAAACCAAATAATTATTAGGGCAGCTTTATCCGCCTTCCGTTCCCGCTTTTTTCTTTTCCCAGGCTTTGTCCCAGACAAAAAGAAAAAGAGCTCCACTCAAGTCGGGCTGCAGATTCGTATCCACAAAAACGATTTCCATCTAATACCAAATGTCTTAATTCTAACATCTCACTATGACATTCAATCAGCCACAACAACTCAAGACCATTGCTGATATCATCAATGCAAAATACATCGGCCCAGAAGATTTCCCAGTCTTAGGAACCAACGAAATTCATATGGTAAAAGCCGGAGAAATTGTCTTCGTCAACCATCCAAAATATTACGACAAAGCGCTCAATTCTGCCGCCACGATCATTCTAATAGACAAAGAAGTAGAATGCCCGGTCGGAAAAGCACTTTTGGTCTCCGATGATCCTTTCAGGGATTTTAATAAGATCAATACACATTTCACAAGGATCTCAAACTTCAGAGAAGAACTTCACGACCTGGAAGTGGGAGACGGAACGTTCATTCACCCTTCAGTCGTCATTGGAAACGATGTGAAAATAGGAAAGAACTGCCACATTTTCCCGAATGTTGTGATTGGCGATAGAACCGTTATTGGTGATAATGTGATCATCCAGGCCAACACAGTTTTAGGGGGTGACGCATTTTATTACAGAAAACTCAACGGAAATTTTGATAGACTGATCTCTGTCGGAAACGTCATCATCGAAAATAATGTAGAGATCGGAAACGGTTGCACCATCGATCGAGGCGTAACGGATCCAACGATTATTGGAGAAGGCAGTATTTTGGACAATCAGATCCAAATTGGTCACGACACGATCATTGGTAAAAGATGTCTTATCGCTTCTCAAACCGGAATTGCAGGCTGCTGCATCATCGAGGATGAAGTGACGATCTGGGGACAAGTGGGAATGGCCTCTGGTGTAAGAATCGAAAAAGGAACTGTTCTACTAGCAAAATGTGGTGTGAACAGAGATTTGAAAAAAGGAACTTACTTTGGCCCAATTGCCGAAGAATTCCGAGATTATCTCAGAAAAGAGGTTAAACTCAAAAATCTGAAGTAAATCATATTTTATTAATCTAAAAAATTATTGATTACAAGAAATTTTTGGATTATTATCGTTATTTTTGCGAGTAACAAAGTTTTATAAAATCAATAAATTACAATAAAAAATGTCAGTATTAGTAAACAAAGATTCTAAAGTTATCGTACAAGGATTTACAGGTAACGAAGGTACTTTCCACGCAGGTCAAATGATCGATTACGGAACCAACGTTGTTGGTGGTGTAACTCCAGGAAAAGGAGGTTCTGAGCACCTTGGTAAGCCAGTTTTCAATTCTGTGGCAGAAGCTGTGGAGAAAGCAGGAGCTAATGTGAGTATTATTTTCGTTCCGCCTGCATTTGCTGCAGATGCTGTAATGGAAGCTGCTGAGGCAGGTATCAAAGTTATTGTATGTATCACAGAAGGGATTCCTGTTGCTGATATGGTAAAAGTTAAGGATTATATCCAAGACAGAGATGTTCGTTTGATCGGTCCAAACTGTCCTGGTATCATCACTTCAGACGAAGCGAAAATCGGAATTATGCCAGGTTTCGTTTTCAAAAAAGGAAAAGTTGGGATTGTTTCAAAATCTGGAACTTTAACTTACGAAGCTGCAGATCAAGTGGTGAAAGCTGGTTTCGGCGTTTCTACAGCGATCGGAATCGGT
The DNA here is from genome assembly GCA_028736075.1 of Chryseobacterium sp. KACC 21268. NCBI lineage: Bacteria > Pseudomonadati > Bacteroidota > Flavobacteriia > Flavobacteriales > Weeksellaceae > Chryseobacterium > Chryseobacterium sp. KACC 21268. Next base: position 3,484,028 of record CP117875.1, on the reverse strand, counting down.
GGAGATCCAATCATTGGAACGACTACAAAAGAAGCTTTGGAATTGTTCATCAACGATCCAGAAACGGAAGCGGTTGTAATGATCGGTGAGATCGGTGGATCTTTGGAAGCTGAAGCTGCAAGATGGTACAAAGCGAGTGGTTCTACAAAACCAGTTGTAGGTTTCATCGCTGGACAAACAGCTCCAAAAGGAAGAACAATGGGTCACGCAGGTGCAATTGTAGGTGGTGATGATGATACGGCACAAGCGAAAATGGCAATCATGGCAGAAAACGGAATTCACGTCGTAGATTCTCCAGCAGAAATTGGAGTAACTGTAGCGAAAGTTTTAGCATAATATAATTGACTAAAATCTTTTATTAAATATATTTTGAGAAGCTCAGATAGGGCTTCTCAATTTTTTTATTTAAATTTGACAAGAAAAATATTTTAAAACACATTTATGAAAAAAATACTTTTTGCATCTCTAGTTTTGTCTTCCTTTCTATCACAGGCACAGATTGATTTCAGATCAACTGAATTTGGTGTTGTAGCGGGAGGAACATATTCCAGAGTTCGAAATGCTCATAATCCTTCAGGACCTAGGTTTTCTGTTTTGGGAGGTGTAACTGCACAAGTTCCAGTCGGCTCCAGCGAGCAGTTTTACATCCAGGCAGAAGCTCTGTACTTCGGAGCTGGTGAAGGCGGGGATAGAGAATATGAAAAGGCTAAAGGCTGGGATCACGCTGTGTATGCCAACAATTATTTGAGTGTTCCTTTTAATTTTAAAGCGTATTTTTCTGAAGCAGAATCTGAATTTTATGGATTGATTGGTCCTAGATTCAATTTTTTAATCAGTCAGAAGGTTAAAAATTATCCCGAGGGAAGAGATTATTACGATCCAAATATTATAAACCCAGAGTATCCAGATATTAATGGAAAAGCTAATTCTTTTAATATCGGAGTGGGAGCGGGCGTAGGTTACAGCTACAAACGACAGTTAGAGATTGCGATAAAATATGATATTGGTCTTTCCAATGCATATCCTAATCTTGTAGAATCCTGGACGCTGGATCCTAATACACAAAAGAAAAAATCAGAACAAGTTTTAAGTTTAGGACTTACTTACTTCTTTAAATAAAAAATAAAAGGCTGTGAAATTTCACAGCCTTTTGTTCAATATAACGTTGATGTTATTTATTTTTGATGATCTCTCTGATCTTACCTTCGATTTCCTCAGAAAGTTCAGGATTATCTTTCAATACGTCTTTCACAGCATCACGGCCTTGACCCAATTTGGTGTCTTCGTAGCTGAACCAAGATCCACTTTTCTTAACTACAGCAAGATCTACCGCAGTATCCAAGATCTCTCCAGACTTAGAAATTCCTTCACCGTACATAATGTCAAATTCAGCCATTTTGAAAGGTGGCGCTACTTTGTTTTTCACAACCTTCACTTTTACACGGCTTCCAACAGCTTCGTCACCATTCTTGATCGGTGCACTTGCTTTTCTGATGTCAATTCTTACAGAAGCGTAGAATTTCAATGCGTTTCCACCAGTTGTCGTTTCTGGGTTACCGAACATCACACCGATCTTCTCACGAAGCTGGTTGATGAAGATCACAGTACATTTTGTTCTTGAGATCGAACCTGTCAATTTTCTCAAAGCCTGAGACATCAATCTTGCGTGAAGACCCATTTTCGAATCTCCCATTTCACCTTCGATCTCTGCTTTCGGCGTCAATGCGGCAACGGAATCGATCACCACGATATCAATTGCACCTGAACGAATCAAGTTGTCTGCAATTTCCAAAGCTTGCTCACCATTGTCTGGTTGAGAGATGATCAAGTTTTCCAGATCCACACCCAATTTTGCAGCGTAGCTTCTGTCGAATGCGTGCTCTGCATCTATGAAAGCAGCGATTCCACCAGTTTTTTGAGCTTCCGCAATTGCGTGTAAAGTCAAGGTTGTTTTACCGGAAGATTCTGGTCCGTAGATCTCGATCACTCTTCCTCTTGGGTAGCCACCAACACCTAAAGCCAGGTCAATTCCCAATGAACCCGATGGAATTACTTCTATCGTGTGGTCCACAGAATCCTCGCCCAAAGTCATTACGGTTCCTTTTCCGTAGGTTTTATCTAGTTTTTCCAGCACCAGTTGTAGTGCTTTTTTCTTATCGTCGTTTGTACTCATTATGTCAAAAAATTATTCTCAAAAATACGGAATTTTAAAATCAAAATCCAATATTATTTTAGTTTGCGGTTTTAATTTATCAATTGAAAATTAGTGAAAATTTGAATTTTTTGTGATGTTCAAATAATCCATCAGAACTTTCATTTGGTCTTTATTTCCCTTCTTAATTCTTAATTCTTGCTTCTCGGCTGATTGTTTTTTCATAGATTTTGTTGAAAATCTTTTTTGAAACAGGAAATAGGTTTCTGTTTTTCACTTTCGGAATTTCCAATCTTTCACAAACTTCATTGTCTAATAAAAACCAAGTGCAACAGATGTGCAGATAGCGTAGGTTTCGCCTTTGAAAATCAAATTTAAGGATAGGATTCTCCAATGATTCATTTAATAACGAATGTGCTAGCAAAACGGAATCTTTGTCCGCTGAAGGTTGCACAGAAGTCCATAGATAAAAATATTCTGTCGCTTGCTTTTTGTCATCGGGTAGAAGGTTCTCTGGAATTCCCAACAAATAGCCGACATATTTCCAAAGGTGAAAAAGTCCTTTTTCCTCTTGCTCAGAAAAGGTGTTTCCCAATTTTTTCAAACTGTATAAAAACACCAGACTGAAACCGATGTAAGTTGCCATCATATCCCAGGAATTAATGGGTTCTCCCCAGTTTTTCGTATCCCAATTTTTATAATGTTTCTTGATGGAAAGTCTTGCGTAGGAATGGATGAGTCTTGTTTTGATGGCAAACTGGTAACCTTTTCGCTGGGCGAGAAGTGAGTCGGGTCGGGTAACATTAACCCAAAAATCCAAAGTTTCGGATAGGCGTTTCACGGCACCTTTTTTCAAGGCTTCTGTTACAATCAATGGTTTATTGAGATAGGCATAATCGTAGCCACCAATCAAACAATAATCTCTCAGGGAAATCAAAGAATCCACATTGCAACGCATACAGAGTTCGGCGCCACTTTTTATCAATTCAAAATCTACCCAATCTGGAACTGACTGAGTTTGTCCAAAAAGTAATTTGACACTTTCTGGAACATCATCGTTCTCAGAAATGCCATTTCTGATATAATTTTCAATTTGTTTTGAAGCTTCGGGAAAGGATTGTGTGAAGTAAATGTCTTTGACGACTTCATCTCCGATTTCATCAACGTGATAATAATATTTAGAAAATTTATCAAAATCTTTAAAGCTGACTTCTGCGCTGGAAAATTCTATGAGTTGTTTACCGTTCCCGGTTTCCCAAAAGTTTTTGAAATGTGCTGAATCTCTGAATCGAGGTTGTAGAATTGATTTGTCCATCTAGGATAAAGTTACAATTATTGCTCCAAAATTGGACGCTGAGTTTTATCATTGATTAAAATAAAAAAACCTTCCAAAATGAATTGAAAGGTTTCAGTTTTATTGAATGATTCAGATTACAAAGAAGCTGAATGTACAAGCATATCTGCCAATTTGTTAGAATAGCCCCATTCGTTGTCGTACCAAGATACCAATTTCACGAAAGTTGGGTTCAACATAATTCCAGCCTCTTTATCGAAGATAGAAGTTCTAGAATCGCTTACGAAATCCTGAGAAACTACAGCATCTTCCGTATATCCAAGGATACCTTTAAGGTCACCTTCAGATGCAGTTTTGATTGCTGCGCAGATCTCTTCGTAAGAAGTTGGTTTGTCCAATTTTACAGTTAAATCTACTACAGAAACGTCAGCAGTTGGAACTCTGAAAGACATTCCAGTCAATTTCCCGTTTAGAGATGGGATCACTTTTCCTACCGCTTTTGCAGCTCCTGTAGAAGAAGGGATGATGTTGTTCAATGCAGATCTACCACCTCTCCAGTCTTTTGCGGACGGTCCATCTACAGTTTTCTGAGTTGCAGTTGTAGCGTGTACAGTTGTCATAAGACCTTCTGCGATCCCGAAGTTATCGTGAATCACTTTTGCAAGAGGTGCAAGACAGTTAGTCGTACAAGATGCGTTTGAGAAGATAGCGATATCGCTGGTCAATTCTTTGTGGTTTACACCCATTACGAACATTGGTGTATCATCTTTTGGTGGTGCAGAAAGGATCACTTTCTTAGCTCCGGCGTTGATATGAGCTTGTGCAGTTTCTTTAGACAAGAATAATCCTGTAGATTCTACAATATATTCTGCACCTACTTCATTCCATTTTAGGTTGTTAGGATCTTTCTCAGCAGTTACACGGATTGTTTTTCCGTTTACCACAAGGTTGTTACCTTGAACTGATACTTCTCCTTTGAACGTTCCGTGAACTGAATCGTACTTTAGCATGTAAGCCATGTATTCTGCATCGATAAGGTCATTGATCCCTACAACTTCGATATTTTCTCTTTCAGTCATTGCTCTGAAAACTAAACGTCCGATTCTTCCGAATCCGTTGATTCCTACTTTAATTGTTGACATATTATTTTAAAATATTAAGGTTTTTTTTGTTACTATAAATTTACGAAAAAATAAGGAATTACATCGCCAAAATCTCAGCTATTTTCAGTAGATCCTTGTCTATTTCGTTATGTTTTTTGATGGCTTCTTCTATTGGAGTGTAGACGATCTTGTTCGACTGCATTCCGACCATTACTTTGTTCTGTCCTTCCATTAGACCGATTACGGCACCATAGCCCAAGTGGCTTGCAAGTACCCTGTCGGCACAGCTCGGTGATCCACCTCTTTGAATGTGGCCCAAAATGGTTACACGGATGTCGTAGTTAGGGAATTCTCCTTTGGTCGCTTTCGCAAGATCGTAGATGTTTCCAAGTTCTTCACCTTCCGCTACCACTACAATGCTGGATGATTTTCCTACTTTTTCAGCAGTTCTGAACGTGTTGAAGAGATCTTCCAAACTATCTTTTCTTTCCGGGATCAGGATGTCAAGTGCGCCAGTTGCGATTCCACTGTTGAGCGCAATAAAACCTGCATCACGTCCCATCACTTCCACAAAGAAAACTCTGTTGTGGGAAGTTGCCGTATCACGGATCTTGTCGATAGAATCCATCGCCGTATTAAGCGCAGTGTCATAACCAATGGTTTTGTCTGTACCGAAGATATCGTTGTCAATGGTTCCTGGAACACCAATTACTTTGATGCCGTGTTCCTCATTGAAAACCTTTGCACCTGTAAAACTTCCGTCTCCACCGATACAAACTATCGCATCCACACCTAATTTGACACATTGATCATAAGCTTTTTTTCTGCCTTCCGGCGTCATAAATTCCTTTGATCTGGCAGACTTCAGAATCGTTCCACCTTGATTGATAATATTTTTGACAGAACGTGGTCCCATCTTTATTATATCACCTGCAATAAGACCATTGTAACCTTCGCGGATACCATAACAGTCTATCTTGTAGTGATTTGCTGTTCTTACAACAGCTCTAAGTGCAGCATTCATCCCAGGAGCATCGCCTCCAGAAGTCAAAACCGCAATAGATTTTATGTTGTTTTCTGACATATTTTCAATTTTTTTCAAAGCAAATTTACGAAATAGGAATCACATTAAAGAACGACTTTAATATTATGCTGTAAATTATATCATAGATTATCCGGTTCTTGATATGAAATATGACAAATATTAGAATTAATTTTTTCTCAGGCTTTCCAAGTTTTATTATATTTACGAACAATACAAAATGAAATTTTAAACTAATCAGATAATAATATTGTGAGATCTACCGATCCATAATATCAAAAAACAAACAAATAAATACATTATGAAAGTTACCGTAGTTGGCGCAGGCGCAGTAGGAGCCAGTTGTGCAGAATACATTGCAATGAAAGATTTTGCAGCAGAAGTTGTTTTGGTGGACATCAAAGAAGGTTTCGCAGAAGGAAAAGCAATGGACCTAATGCAAACAGCTTCTCTTAACGGTTTTGACACCAAAATTACCGGAACAACTGGAGATTATTCCAAAACTGCAGGTTCCAAAGTAGCTGTGATCACATCCGGAATCCCAAGAAAACCGGGAATGACGAGAGAAGAATTGATCGGAATCAACGCTGGAATCGTGAAAGAGGTGACTCAAAACTTGGTAAAACATTCGCCAGATGTAATCATCATTGTGGTTTCCAATCCAATGGATACAATGGCGTATTTGGTACACAAAACTAGTGGACTTCCAAAAGAAAGAATCATCGGAATGGGTGGTGCTTTGGACTCTGCAAGATTCAAATACAGATTGGCAGAAGCCTTGGAATCTCCAATCTCTGATGTGGACGGAATGGTGATCGCGGCGCATTCTGACACAGGAATGTTGCCACTTTTCAGCAAAGCAACTAGAAATGGTGTTCCAGTTTCAGAATTCTTGAGCGATGAGCAAAAAGCAAATGTTATCGAAGAAACCAAAGTTGGTGGAGCAACATTGACCAAATTATTAGGAACTTCTGCTTGGTACGCACCAGGCGCGGCGGTTTCTGTAATGGTTCAGTCCATCCTTTGCGACCAAAAGAAAATGATTCCTTGTTCATTGATGCTTGACGGCGAATATGGCGAAAGCGACATCTGTCTTGGTGTTCCAGCAATTATCGGAAAAGATGGTGTTGAGAAGATTGTAGACATTACATTGACAGAAGACGAAAAAGCGAAGTTTGCTGAGGCTGCAAAAGCTGTAAGAGATGTGAACGGAGATTTGAAGTTCTAAGCTTTAGATTTTGATATAAAAAAACCGTCCTGATTACTTAGGACGGTTTTTTTATTTATTTTACAACGGTGGCTTCCAATTCCACCTTCAAAGTTTCGAATAATGTTTTGACTTCCATCACGGTTGTTGCCTGTTGAATTCCATTCTTGGAAATCCAGTTTTGGAGAACATCAAAGTTCTCAAACAATTCAGAATGCTCAGTGGTGTAAACATTGAGACGAACAATGTTTTTTAATTCAAAATCTGCCTGATGAATGACCTTTTCAAGATTTTCCAAAGTTTTGATGAGTTGAGTTCGCATATCAGCATCACTTGATATTCCATCATCATCTATAGCAGTTTGCCCGGAAACATAAAGTGTACTTTGCACATTCTTGACTTCCACAGCTTGAGCATAATTTCTTGCATCCTGCCATTTCCAGGGATTGATGATTCTTTTTTCCATTTTAAATAATTTTAATTTAATGATGGAGCAAAGTTCCGCCGATGCCCGAAATATCTTGTGTGATGTACATCACATCTTTTTCGATTCTACAAAAAATCGACTCAAGGTCTCACGAGACACGCCGAGATAATTTGCTAAAACCGTCTTTGGAATTCTCTGCAACAGGCTTGAATAGGAATGTAGGAGCTGTTCATATTTTTCTTTGGCCGTCAAAGTAAGCAAAGACAAAATTCTTTTCTGATTGGCAATATGTCCTCCAATTGCTTTTTTGAGGAAAAAATGTTCAAGTTTTGGAATCGCCTCATTAAGTTTTTGATAATCTGAAAATGACAGACAAAGCACTTCCGTATCTTCCAAACATTGCAAAAACTGCGTGGCTTTGCTCTCGGTGTAGAATGCCATATAATCCGTTTCCCACCAGTCTTCCATAGAAAAGGAGATGATATGTTCATTGGTATCGCGGTCTATGACGTACAATTTCATTAAGCCAGAAACAATGAAATACACTTGGCTTACAGAATCATTTTCTTTGATGACTAAATCCTTTTTTCTGTACTTTTTAGAATGAAAGCAGGAATCAATCAACTCAAATTCCTCGTCTGTGAGGGTAATTATTTTTTCGATGTGATTTCGCAGGATGTTCATTCCATTAAGGTTTTGATTTGCGAATATAAAGATTCAATTTTAATGGTCTAAAATGATTCTGCGGTCAACTCCGCGTTCACCATCGCGCCAGCCAGATTTCCGGTGTAAACCGCATTGGCAACAGAACGCATCGGGCTGGAATTGTCACCGCAAGCCAAGAATCCTGCAACATTTGTCTTCTGAAATTGGTCGATTTTGATGTGGCCCATTTCTGTCATCTCGCAACCCAAAGATTCGGCAATGTCGGAATGTTGAGTGAATGGAAACGCGCCGTAAACCGCTTCGAAGTTCAAGACATTGCCATCGGATAAAATCAGGCTTTCGACCATTCCGTTTTGATGTTTCAATTCTTCAATCTCGGTTTCGATAATTTGAATATTATTTTTATTTAATTTTTCAAGTTGCTCATCGGTGAAATCAGCTTTTCCTCTTGTGAAAATCGTCAAATCTTTGGTCAGATTATTTACTAAAGATGCAATGTGAAAACCGCGGTCGCCATTCGCAATGATGCCTGTTTTTTTGTTCTGAAATTCATAGCCGTGACAATATGGACAATGGATTAACGAAATTCCCCAGCATTCTTTGAAACCTTTGATGTTTGGAACTTCATCCACAATTCCAGTTGCGAAAATCAGTTTTTTTGATGAGAATTTCTCGCCGTTTCCAGTTGTGATTTCAAAACCATTTTCTGTTTTGATGCCTGCTGTCGCCAAACCTTCGTAAAACTCGACCGTCTTATATTTCTCAACTTGTTCTTTGGCAATTATCGAAATTTCTTTCGGCGTTTTTCCGTCTTGCGTCAGGAAGTTTTGCGAATGTGGCGTCTGTGCATTGCAAGGTTTTCCACTATCGATGACCAAAACGTTTCTAAGTGAACGTCCCAAACACATCGCTGAAGAAAGTCCTGCATAACTGCCTCCAATTATAATTACATCGTATTGATTTTCCATTTTAATTTTTCTATTAATATTCTTAATTGAAAGCTACTCGCCAAAAGCTAATTGCCAAAAGCCAATTATCTCTTGCCAAAGTTAAGATTAATTTCTATTATTGCAACAGAATCGCATTAATAAAATGAAAAGAAGAAATACACCCGCAAAAGAAGCCGTCTTGAATCTGTTGACGACCACAGGAAAGGCGATGAGCCAAGACGCCATCGAGGGGAAAATCAATCTGGAAATGGACAGAGCCACAATTTACAGAGTCTTAAATAGATTTTGCGAAGACGGAATTCTCCACAGGATTGTAGCGGAAGACGGGAAACAATACTTCGCCGTCTGCATCAAATGTGATGAAAAAAAATTAGCCGACCATCATTTTCATTTCCGGTGCACGGTTTGTCAAACGATAGAATGTCTGCCGGTTCCAGTTCAGTTTTCTTTGCCAGCAAATTATCAAGTGGAAAGTGTGAATTGTGTGCTGACGGGTGTTTGTAAGGATTGCCACTAAATTCAAATTTGGCTATTTGATTTGGTCTGAAATAAAGATGTTCTTTGAATCTATTTTCAACTCATTTCCGGATTTGGTGTACCATTCTACAAAACTATCATATTCATTTTTGTTTATAGTTTGCCATTCTGCGAAAGCATTTTTATTAGCGATTTGAAATATGTAATAATTGTATGCATTATAAACCTTATTTTCATCCATTGTTTTAAAATAGTTTAATAAAACATTAGGAGCGTTTTTAGTTTTTACATTTTGATATTCTTTAAGGAATTTTTTTCTCATTTGTGCAAAATTATCATAAGTAAAGTCATTGTAATCCATCATTGCTACAACAAAACCATATGCGAAGTTCATACAAAGAGGCAAGGCTTTATTTTTTTCATATTTTTCAGCATCAATTATTGCGGGGCAAAATTCAGTTTTCTTTTGATTTTGTGATACGAAAATTAAAGATTCTTTATATCCTTCATATAAAAGTTTGCTCATTTCCTGAGTTCTAGAAGTGGTTCGTTCAAGGTTCATAAAAACCTCACCATATATTAGTCCAGAGAGTCTATCATTTGTTTTCAAATAAATCTTTGCAACCCGATAATAGTTTGAGGGGTACATTGGTTCTACTTCAATTCCTTTTTCGTAAATTTTTATGGCTTCAATTGGTTTTGAAGATTCATACATTACTCCTTTTTCCAAATATAGCCTTCCAGATTTAGGAAATTTTTTAAGACCTTCATCATAGGTTTTAATTGCCATTGCAGAATCACCTTTGTAATCGTAATTGTTTCCCAATAGTTGATAATAATTGTCTTTAATTTCTTTATAGTTTTTTATCTCAATCAATTTTTTTATTGCTCCATCATAATCTTTGCTATATGATTTTGCTAATGCTATTTCATACGGATAAGTGTAGTCCGCAGGGTCAACTTTTTCGCATTCTTCAAGAATTTTTATTGCTTCATTATATTTCTGTTCATCAATTAACTTCACTGCATCATAAACTTTTTCACATTTAAATGCTTTATTTTGAGCATAAATATTTATTGATAGAAAAATAAGTAGTACGAAATAATTTTTTGTCTTCATAATTTTAATTATTAATTCAAACTTTCAAAAAACCACGAAGACCTCTCGCCGAATAATAAGATTCCGCACCGTTGTGATAAAGGAAAACCATGTTGTAACGCTTATCACAGAAAACTGCGCCACCTAATTTCCTAATGTCTTCCGGCGTTTTTATCCAGCTCGACGTTTTCAAATCAAAGTTTCCTAAAGATTGCAAATGGCGATATTGTGCTTCGTCCAAAATCTCGATTCCGATTTCATTGGCCAAATCTATGGCGCTATTTGCCGGTTTGTTTTCCTTTCTGGAATCTAAAGCTTTTCGGTCGTAGCAAAGGCTTCGTCTGCCCTTTGGACTTTCTGCGGAACAATCGAAAAAGAGATATTCGTCTGTTTTTTTATCATAACCAACAACATCTGGTTCGCCTTCGGTTCTTTCCATTTCACTGAGTGACCAGAGTCTTTCAGGATTTGATTCCAGTTTTTTCTGAACGTTTTCCCAGTTGATATTCTCGTGGCGCGTCATATTTTTTTCGAAACGGGTTTTCAGAATCTTTATTAATTCTGATTGTTGTTCTAAGGAAAGCCGAGGTTTGTTTTTCATATCGATTAGTTGTTTTTAACAAAATATTTATCTCGTAGATTTAGCAAATCCTTAGTTTTAAGAATTTGCCAAAATCTACGAGCATTTTTTTATTTTAAATTAATCATTCATCCCTTTTCCATCAAGAATATTTGGGATATATTTTTCAATTCTGGAGTCTCTGGTTTTGGATTGTTTCGGTGCTGAAAAATGAATGAGATAAGCGCGTTGTCTTCCAGCTGTCAAAGCTTCGAAAGCTGATTTCAATGTTGGATTTTCATCTAGTTTCATTTGAAATTCTACTGGAATTGCTGTTGCTTCCTTTTTTATTTCTACTTTTTCTCCACGTTCTTCAATTTTTAGGGCTTCGAAAATATAATCTTTGATGATGTCCTTTTTACTTAAAATATCCTGAACATTTTCAAAACGCATTTGTCTTCCGGCTTGCGTATTTTCTCCCATTTTTACAAGGAGTTGATGCGAATCTTTCATTATGCCACCTTTGAAAAATAAAAGCGCAAAATATTCTTTGAAACCTTGAATCAGAACAATATTTTTCCCATTGGACGCGTAACAAGGTTTTCCCCATTTGAAATCTTCCTCCAACTGGCAGTCTAAGATGATGGTTCTCAAAGTATTCATCTCGTCTTTCCATTGTTTGGCTTCTTGGATGTGCTTGTCAACTTTTTCACTCATTTGATTTTATGTTTTCCCAAATTTAAATAAAATTAAGACTATCAAAAAAGATTTCAGTTTCCAATGTAACAATTAAGCTCCGATAGTTGTCTAATAAGAAAACTATGAAATGAAATTACTCTTATCCTCTGTGGGATTGTTTGCTGGAGCATTATCTTTCGCGCAAACGACAAGTGATACCATCAAATCCAAAGAAATAGAAGCCGTGACTTTGGTCGCCAGAAAACCAACCGTCGAAAACAAAGCAGACAGAACGGTTTTCAACGTCGCAAACAGCTCTATTCTTGCGGGAAATACGACTTGGGACATCGTGAGAATGACGCCTTTGGTAAGCATCGATAACAATGATAATGTAAAAGCAGAAGGCGAATCGGTGACGGTTTACATTAATGACAGAAAATCGGTTTTCACGGGCAAAGAACTTAAGGAATATCTTAAAACTATTCCTGCTGACAACTTGATGAAAATCGAGGTCATCACAAGTCCGTCTTCGCGTTATGAGGCTACTGGTTCCGTCATCAACATCGTCTTGAAAAAGCGTGATGACGAAGGCTTGAAAGGTAGTATTTCCCTAACAAATACTCAGAATACAAAGAACAACCAATACGGAAGTTTGAACCTTAATTATCATAAAAAATACTTCACGCAGACCTTCACAGGAAGTTACAGCGACAACGTTTTTATCAACTCAAACTCCAGCCGAAATACTTATTACAAGGACAATTCTTTGCAACTGATTGATGCGGAAAGTGCTTACACGGGAAAAAGTCCCTCGTTTTCCTCCACGTCGGAATTTGAGTTGAATGACAAAAATAACGTCGGTCTCGTCTTGGAATATTTCCGTGGCGACCGCGGTGCTACGACCAATTCTACAGTCAACAATTATCTGGGCGACGTTTTTCAGAATGGATTTGTTCAAAATCTAAATTCGGCCACAATCAATAATACGTTGGGAACCAATTTGTTCTATAAATATTATGACAAAGAGAAAAACCGGATTTTGGATATCAACATTGGAACCAACTACGATTCTGAAAAAGGGACGACCAATTTTGATAGATTTGATGAAAGCAATTCTCTCACCGAGCAGAGATTTATCGACAATTATTCTCAAAACCGAAATTACTTCGCCAAGGTGGATTACACAATGCCAATCGGCAAAGGCGGAAGTTTTGAAGTCGGCGGAAAAGCGAATTTCAACAACAATGTGATTCCGAACAACTATCGTTATTTTTTTGATAATGGTTTGGAGGCTGACAGCAATATTTTCAAATACACGGAAAACATCAACTCGCTGTATGCCAATTACAGCCAGACTTTTTTCGAAAAATTGGAAACGAGAATCGGACTTCGCTACGAATATATCAAATATAAAATCCGTCAAAATGGCGTAGATGCGAGAACTGATTCTTACGGAACTTTCTTGCCAAATCTCTTGATAAAATATGCATTCTCACCAAATTATGATTTGAGTTTGACGTACAATCGAAATCTCTGGCGCCCTTGGTATTCGGAGTTCAACACGTTCGAAATGCCTTCAAACAATGGGTTTTATTACCGTGGAAACACCGAACTTTTACCCAATCCAAGCGACAGGATTGCTTTGAAGTTTGGGATTCATAAGAAATATTTCATCTCCGCGAGATATATGTTCACAGACCAGGATTATTGGACTAATTATTTGGAGGAAGACGGCAGAACAATCAGTTTTCCGGACAACTTCAAAGGAAAAGTGGAGAAGCTTTACGTTTTTGCAAACACCAATCAGAATCTTTTCAAAAACAAGTTGAACGTAAACTTCGGAATTGGCTGGTATTACATTGACAACAGCGATTTCAACAGCAGAAACAGATTGAGCCCGGAAAGCAATTACATCAATTATTTCTCAGGTTCTACCAATTTGTCGTACACCAATTTGTTTAATAAAAATATCAACATCAGTGCTTGGATGAGTGTTGATAATCAAAATAACGGAAACTCTGTTGCCAATCAATACAACTTTTTCCACAATATTTCTGTCACCAAGATTTTCCCAGTCTCGCAAATTGAAACCAGTTTGCAGTTGATGAATATCTTCAAAAGACCATCGATGGATATGACGACTTACAGCCAAATCGGAACATTCCAAAACCGCAACAAATGGGATTGGTACGGCTTCTCTCTGACATTCGTCAAACGATTCGGAAACCAAAAAGTAAAAGAAAACACCAAAACGGATGTTGAGAAAAACTCTGGCGGAAGCAAATAGCAAATAGCAGATAGCTTTTGACAAGTGGCTTTTGGCTTTTAGCTTTTAAAATATTTATGATTAATGAGAACGGGCAATTGCTCGTTCTTTTTTATTTTAGTAATATGAAGCAGAAAATTGTCAATCTTTGATAAGTTTATGTATTTGCGAACCTTAAAAATATTTTCAATAAGTTCAAAAAAATCTTTGCGCGCTTTGCGTTTAATTTTCGCAACATCACGAAACTTTAATAAAATTTCACATCCCAAAACTTTTGAAAGCCGTAAATTTGGGCTCAATAAAAAGTAAAATTAAATGTTCAGAAAAATTCAGATTTTCGTGTTGGCGGTGGCTACATTCGGAAATGTAAATGCTCAGAAAACAAAATTAAATTCAGGAGAAAGACCAAAACTAGTGGTAGGATTGGTCGTTGACCAGATGCGTTGGGATTATCTTTACCGTTTCGAAAAGAAATTCGGGAAAGGCGGATTTCAGAGACTTTTGGGCGAAGGCTATTCTCTTAATAATGTTCATATCCCGTACATCCCGACGGTTACGGCTATTGGTCATACTTCAATTTATACAGGTTCAGTTCCATCGATTCACGGGATTGCAGGAAATGATTGGACAGATAAAGAAACCGGAAAAAATGTCTATTGTACCGCAGATGACAGCGTGAATCCAGTTGGGTCGGACAGCAAAAAAATTGGAAGTCATTCTCCAAAAAATCTTTGGTCCACAACGGTTACAGACCAGTTGAGAATCGCTAGCAATTTCAAATCAAAAGTAGTCGGTGTTTCTCTGAAGGACAGAGCTTCTATTTTGCCAGCTGGTCACAATCCTACGGGCGCTTTTTGGTTTGATGATTCCTCAGGGAACTTCATCACGAGTTCTTATTATATGAATGAATTGCCAAAATGGGTAACAGATTTTAATGGTCAAAAAGTTCCTGAAAAACTATTGGCGAACGGTTGGGAAACAGCTTTGCCAATTGCGGAATATACAGAAAGTACAGCCGATAATGTAGAATGGGAATATCCGGTCGGAACAGCGAAAGACCCGGTTTTTCCGTACAAAAATCTATTGACGGATTACGCGACAAAGAAAGGTGTCATCAGAACCACACCTTTCGGAAATACTCTGACTCTGAAGTTTGCTGAGGCGGCTTTGGATAATTATACTTTAGGAAAAGGAAACGAGACGGATTTTCTTGCCATTAACCTAGCTTCAACGGATTACGTTGGACATTCTTATGGACCAAATTCCATCGAGGTGGAAGATACTTATATCAGATTGGATAAGGATTTGGCAGCGTTTTTCAAAATGTTGGATGAGAAAGTAGGGAAGGACAATTATCTGGTTTTCCTATCTGCTGACCACGGCGGCGCCAATGCAGAAGGTTTCCTGAGAGCCAACAAAATCCTCGGCGGTTTCTATGACGACGGAATGGAAAAAAATCTAGGTGCAGAATTAGAAAAGAAATATGCCAACTCTAAAGTGATTTTGGGAATTGATAATTATCAAATCTATTTAAATCAAAGTTTAATTAGAGAAAAAAAACTGGACGAAGACGATATCAAAACCACCATCATCAACAGTCTGAACAAAGACCCGAGAGTTTTGTACGCTGTTGATTTGAAGAAAATCGGTTCATCTGCGATTCCAGAGCCGATAAAGACCAGAGCTATCAATGGTTACAACTGGCAAAGAAGTGGCGATATCCAAATCGTTTCGCACGACGGAATGTTACCAAACTACGCTAAAAAAGGAACCACGCACAGCGTTTGGAATTCCTACGATTCTCACATTCCACTGATTTTTATGGGTTGGGGAATCAAGCACGGCGAAAGCAACAAGGATTATAATATGACCGATATTGCACCAACCGTTTCCGCATTACTTCACATCGAATTTCCAAGTGGAAACATCGGAAATCCTATTACTGAAGTGATTGGAAGATAAAATAGAGTTAGAGATTAGAATTTAGATTTTAGTTTACAACTTTAATTTTTAAATAAAATATAAAAACCCAATATTGTCATTCTGTAGTAATCTAAACAGCCTTTGTAGAGATTCTTGCAGAATGACAATTTTTTTGCAGAAATTTGCAACTGATTATGAATTTAAAAGAAAAAGATATCTTCGATTTGCTCAATGAAAAAGCAGAACTCTACAATTCACCGGACTTTATAAATGATGACCCAATCCAGATTCCGCATCGTTTTTCTTTGAAGCAAGATATCGAGATTGCAGGTTTTCTGTCCGCAAGTATCGCTTGGGGAAATCGAAAATCAATTATCAATGACGCGAATAAGATGATGGAATTGATGGGAAATTCGCCCTACGATTTTGTAATGAATTTCACAGAAAGTGATTTGGATAAGATTCCACAGAAAGCGATTCACAGAACTTTCAATCACGAAGATTTTATTTTTTTTCTAAGAAATTTCCGCCGGATTTATTCTCAGTTTGAAAGTCTCGAAGACGCGTTTCTCATCAACGAAGATGAAACCAATTTCTATCATTCAATTGAACGATTCCGGAATCAATTCGTTTCAGAACAACACCGTGGACAGAAACACGTGAGTTCGCCTTACAAAAATTCGGCTTCCAAAAGATTGATTATGTTTCTGCGGTGGATGGTTCGGAAAGATAAGAAAGGCGTTGATTTTGGCATTTGGGAAAACATTGAACCAAGGTTTCTATCTGTTCCTTTGGATGTTCACACCGCAAATATTTCCAGAAAATTAGGAATTTTAACCAGAAAACAAAACGATTGGAAAGCTGTGGAAGAATTGGATTTGATTCTAAGAAAATATAATTCTGCTGACCCTGCTATTTACGATTTTGCTTTGTTTGGATTGGGCGTTTCTAAAGAGTTTGAATAAGTATTAACCACAAAGACACAAAGTTTTTTCACGAAGCACACAACGTTTTTTTGTCATAGAAATATGATAAAACCAATTTAAAACATAAAGAATAAAAATTGTGAAACTTGCGAAGACCTTTGTGTCTTTGTGGTTTAAAAATTTACTTCAAGATATCATTAATATTAGGATATTCCGAGATTTTCCGGAACTCAAAACGGTTGCTGTTCTGCAAATCCGAAATGAACAAATCCAGTTCCCGAACCGAATCGTCGTCCTGAAGATATTGGTCGTGCGTTAGGAAGACCAAATGTCGGGAAGTCTTTTCCAAGTCGTTGAAGAAGATGCTGTCCACACGTTTTGTCATTTCCTTATGAGTGCCTTTCAGTTTCATCGCGTTCGTTGGTTTCCATTCCAAATCCCAACCTACCAAAACATAGCCGGCTTGTTGCAATTCGTCTGCTGCCAATTTTGAAGTTTTGATATCGGTATTATTGATGTTCGCTGTTCTCCAGATGTTTCGTCCGGGCGTTCTTGCGTATTTATTTTTGAATTTCAGGCTGTCTCTTGCTTTGTCAAAATCGTGAATCACATTCTCTGGATTTTTGTAGAAGTCAGAATATCGGTTCAAGGCGTGCGTGTAGCTGTGATTCGCAATCTCGACGAGTTTGTTGTTCTCCAGTTCCTTCAATTCTTTTGATTGGGTTTTGCTGTCGTACGCGTGTTTTCCAACCACAAAAGCTGTGATGGGGATTTGATATTTCTCGGTGATTTTCAAGAGGTTGCTGGTTCCTCTGTTTGGGCCATCGTCGAAGGTTAGGTAAATATAACGCTTGTTCGGGTGGTCGGGAACGTCGGGTTTTGCGGAGATAACTTTTGCTGAGTTGGGAACGATTTCTTCTGAATTGATGTCTTTTGAAATTTGTGCCTGTTCTTTTTCTGATTTTTTGTTACAGGATTTCAAAAAAAATACTGCTGTAGAGATTAAGGCAGCAGTCCCAAGAAAAACCAACAGATTTGATTTTTCCGCAAAAGTTTTTTTCATTGTAAATAATGGAATTTAAAGTTGTTAAAAAATGTTAATTAAGTTAAGTTTTAGAATCAAATCCGATGCCGAATTTCCTCCGTTTTGACTGATTTTAAAAATAAATATTATTTGATAATCAGTTATTTATGATTTTGATTCCATTTTTTATTAATGTTTTTAAATTGTGTTAAAATTTTAGTTGCTTTAAAACGTGGAATCTTTCGCAGCCCGACTTGAACGGAGCTCATTTTTTTTGCGGCTGCAATCTGGCGAGGGCAAAAAATAGCGGGAGTGGAAGGTGGATAAAGCTGCCCAAATAATTATAAGTCATACCTTTCTTGATGTACATCAACGTCTATTCTTTGTTTAAGGTCTTATTTTTGCTGCACTAAAAAAGTTTAATCAAAATAATTTTCTATGAAAAAATTAACCGTATTGGCATTTGCAGGAGCTGCATTATTGTTCACTGCTTGTAATGACAAAAAAGAAACTGTGAAAGATGCGCAAGAAGTTGCAGCGAAAACCGGAGATGCTTACAAAGTAGATTTGGCGACGTCCAACGTGAACTGGAAAGCTTTCCACAAAGGTGGTTTCGCACCAAGATGGGGAACTTTGAACTTGAAATCTGGCGAAATAACGGTTGCTGACAATGCTGTGACTTCCGGAGATTTCGTAATCGATATGACGACTTTAAAAGTAGACCCAGCATCTGTAACTGAAGCGGACAAAAAGCCGGCTGACCTGGAAGCGCACTTGAAAAATGAAGATTTCTTCAACGTAACCAAAAATCCAACTGCTGATTTCAAAATCACTTCTGTAGCGGACCTGGCGGGAGAACTTCCAAAAGATGCTGTAGCAGGTTCTAACAAAACTGTGAGCGGAAATCTGACTTTGCTAGGAAAAACGTTGAACGTTTCTTTCCCTGCAAAAGTTACTGTGACTGAGGGTAAAGCGGCTGTTGAAGCTAAATTTACGGTGAACAGAACAGATTGGGGAATCAAATTCGGGACAGACGAAACCGACCCAGCAGAATGGATGATTAGCAAAGACATCGAAATTGGCATCAACGTAAATGCTGCTAAATAATAGATTTTAAAAGTGAAAAGGAGAAGACTGTTTCGAAAGAGACAGTCTTTTTTAGTTGATGGCACAAAAGAACCGACTCTTTAGGAGCCGGCTCAATAGATAAAGACATCTCATTTTTTTAGTTAAACAACAACAAAAAAGGATAGCCGACGGTGCTATCCTTTGATTTTTATATCAATAAATTTGAGTGCTTCTGATTGAAAATAGATAAGTTTTCATAACGATTTCCTTAATCTTATTGATGTAAATTTAGAAAGAAAAACAATACAAAATGTAAACTAAATGTTAAAGTTTCGTAGTTATCCACATTTTTTTGTGGATAAGTCTATCTTTTTGTTTGATTTTGAGTCTCAATCGGAAATTTCTCGTTTTCGTACTCTTCAATCAAATTTGCAAGTGCTTCCAATTCATCGCCATCTTTTGTATTTGGTTTTGCATCGAAAATATCTTCCAGCCTTTCCAAAGCCTGATTGTAATCTTGTTCGGTTTTTATTGGTTTTAGATTCTCCATTTTTGAGAACATATTATTTTTCAAAAGGAATGTTTTTGTCTTTGCAATATTTTTCAATCTCAGAATCATTAGAAAAGTATTTATCGGAAAATTCATTCAGTTCTTTTTCTGCTCCAGATATGTATTTTTCGCTGGCAGTTAAGAGTTTCTCTGTTTGCTCGATGAAGTTTTCAAATTCTTTATTGATTTTACAAAGTTTATCAATTGTCTTAAAATCTAAATCACGAAAAACAGCTGGAAAGAGAATCTTACTTTGATAAGGATTGGCATTTAGTTCAATAATTCCAATTCCGAAAGATTGATTTAGTCTTGCCATTTCCTCATACAAACTATCACTAAATTCAAAAGCGACTAAAAAACCATAGTTTGCCCAACTTGAATTGGAAACTGCTTGGAAATAAGCTTTTTTAAGTTCGCTGTCGCTGTTGATTTCTCTTTTTAATTCATAAGAACTCAATTTAAAAGTATCAACACGATTGATTGACTTTAGAAAATTCTGACTGACTTTGGTTTGTAAATTTAAAAACTTGATTCCAACCATATCTGGATGAGTCCAAATCTGATTACTATCTTTTCCGTTAGATTGTTCGTGGAAAATTGTTTTTGAGAAAGTTTCAGTATTTTTAAGATAGCTACTCAAAAGCTTATGCAAATCTCTTTCTTCATAAACTTTTGCTTTTACTATTTTTGGTTCAATTATATTTGAAATATCAACTTCATTTTCGTCATTTAAAATTTCGATGCCAATTTGTTGTTCATTTTTTGTTAAATAGTAATTATATGAACCGTTAGTCTTTTTTATTCTTTTAACTCTAGAATCTCCATTTCTTATAAATTCTCCAAGTTGAGCAGAAATGGTTGCTCCAGGTGTTTTGCCTTTTAAAAATTGATAGTAAGTTTTGCTGGTAATGTGATTAAGAACTTCATTGTTGTTAACTGGAACTTTTAAGTCTTCCAGACTTTTTAATATTGCTTCTTTAATTGTCATAGTTCAAATTGGTTATTAGTTCTAATAATTAAAATTACAATTTCTCCGCAACATACTTTGCCGTAGCCGATTCCTTCACCTTCACCAAATCCTCGGGCGTTCCGGCAAAAACAACTTCGCCACCATATTTTCCAGCATTTGGACCAATGTCGATAATGTAATCTGCCGTTTTCATAATATCTGGCTGATGCTCAATCACGACAACCGAATGTCCGAGTTCTATCAAGGCCTGAAGCGATTTCAATAATTTTTTGATGTCGTGGAAATGCAATCCTGTCGAAGGTTCATCGAAGACGAATAGTGTTTTCTCGGTTGTCACGCCTTTTACGAGGAACGATGCCAATTTCACTCTCTGTGCTTCACCGCCGGAAAGGGTAGAAGAGGATTGTCCGAGTTGAAGATAGCCCAAACCAACGTCCTGCAAAGGTTTTATCTTGGTCGCAATTTTTTCTTCGTGGTTTTCTGAGAAAAATTCCAAAGCCTCGTCAACCGTCATATGAAGAATGTCCGAGATATTTTTCTCGTCGTATTTGATTTCAAGGATTTCTTTCTTGAAACGTGTGCCGTGGCAATGTTCACATTCCAACTCGATGTCGGCCATAAACTGCATTGAGACTGTGATAACGCCGTCACCTTTACACTCGTCGCAACGTCCGCCGTCCACATTGAAGGAGAAATGTTTTGGTTTCAAACCTTGAACTTTCGCCGATTTTTGTTTTGCGAAAAGGTCACGGATGTCGTCGTAAGCTTTCAGGTAAGTGACTGGATTGGAACGGGACGATTTTCCAATTGGATTTTGGTCAATCAATTCGATATTTTGAATCAGTTTTGAAGGAAATTCCACAGAGTCATAATCCGCTTTTTTTCCACCCATTCCGAGCTGGATTTGAATCGCATTCGTCATCACTTCTTTCATCAAAGTCGATTTTCCACTTCCGGAAACACCTGTGATAACGGTCAAACATTCCAATGGAACATTCACGTCGATGTTCTTCAAATTGTTTTGACGCGCACCTTTTATGGCGATAAATTCTTTGGTTTTTCTACGTTTTTTAGGCACTTCGATTTCCATTTCGCCACTCAGATATTTTGCGGTCAGCGTATCGGATTTCATCATTTCGTCATAACTTCCGTTAAAAACCAAATCACCGCCGAGATAACCAGCTTCCGGACCAATATCGATAATATGGTCCGCAGATTTCATCACGTCTTCATCGTGTTCTACAACGATTACGGTGTTTCCGAGGTCTCGAAGTTGCTTCAAAACGCCAATCAGATTTTCAGTATCTCGGGAATGCAGACCAATACTTGGCTCATCCAAAATATAAATCGAACCAACCAAAGAACTTCCCAAACTGGTTGCCAAGTTGATTCTCTGACTTTCTCCACCGGAAAGTGTGTTCGAAGTTCTGTTTAAAGTTAAATAGCCGAGACCAACTTTCGTCAAAAACTCCAATCGGGTTTCGATTTCATAGGTCAGTCGTTTGGCGATTTCTCTGTCGTGCTCGTTGAGTTTTAAAGATTTTATTAATGGAAGAAATTCATCCAAAGGCAATTCGATGAACGACTGAATATTGTGTCCATCGATTTTCACCCAGCTCGTTTCTTCTCTCAATCTTAATCCTTCGCAAGTCGGGCAGAGCGTTTTACCACGGTAGCGGGAAAGCATCACGCGGTACTGGATTTTATAAAGATTTTCTTCCAGCATTTTGAAGAAATTATCAATGCTCGGGAAGGTTTTCGTTTTGTCACCTCTCCAAAGTAACTGTTTCTGTTCTTTGGTCAATTGGTGGTAAGGCTTATGAATAGGGAAATCTTTGTTCTTTTTAATGAAATCCTTTTTCCATTCGCTCATACTTTCTCCACGCCAAGAGGCGACTGCATCTTCGTGAAGCGACAGGTTTTTATTCGGAATTACCAAATCTTCATCAATGCCAATCACTTTTCCGTAACCTTCGCAAGTCGGGCAAGCGCCGTAAGGATTATTAAAACTGAAATAATGAACGGTTGGCTCATTGAAAACAATGCCGTCCAATTCAAATTTATTCGAGAAATCTCGTAGTTTTTCGGTGTCTGTATTTTTCAAAGAGCAATAGCCGTGACCTTCATAAAAAGCCATTTGGATAGAATCTGCCAATCTCTGAAGGAAACTCTCATCCTCCTCGTAACTGAATCTGTCGATGACCAGATTAATCGTCATATCTTTCTCAGGCACAAATCCGAAACTTTCCAAATCCTCAATCCCAGCCACATTTCCATTGACTTCCAATCTTGTAAATCCGGAAACTTTCAAGGTTTTAAGTTGCTCGGCAAAATTCTCTGCATCAAATGCCAAAGGCGCCAAAAGCAAAAACGTCGAATCTTTCTTCGAATTTTTAATAAAATCAATGACGTCCGTCACGCTGTCTTTCTTCACTTCTTCGCCGGAAATCGGAGAATAGGTTCGGCCAACGCGCGCAAAGAACAATTTCATATAATCGTAAATCTCAGTAGAAGTTCCAACTGTAGAACGCGGATTGGACGAAATCACCTTTTGCTGAATCGCAATGGATGGCGCCAAACCTTTGATATCATCGATTTTTGGTTTTTCTAATTTCCCCAAAAACTGACGCGCGTAGGAACTCAAACTTTCTACATAACGCCTTTGTCCTTCGGCATAAATGGTGTCGAAAGCCAGTGAGGATTTTCCACTTCCCGAGACGCCCGTAATCACAATCAGTTTGTTCTTCGGGATGAGAACGTCTATGTTTTTCAAGTTGTTAAGGTGTGCGTTTTTAACGAAAAGAAATTTCTTGATATCGATGTCGGTTGTTGTAGCCATAGTAAAAATGAGACCCACAAAATTACGGAAAATTATATCGAATTGGAATATGATTTTGGATTTAAACTATTAAGATTTTCTTAATGAATTTAGCGACTTAACTCAGGCTAATCTCTATATTTGCGCCCGATTATCTGAAAGGAAATAAACTATGAAGAGAATAATTGTGGCTTTGTCGGTTGTCGTTTTGTCAATCAATGGATTTGCGCAGAACAAAGAAAACGAAATCGATGAGGTGAATTTGCAGGGCCGGTTTCTATCGATTCCTTATAACGATGTAAATGAAAATGTGACGGTCATCACCAAGCAACAAATCCAAAACAGTCCTGCAACCAGCATTGATGAATTATTACAATTCCACTCGGGCTTGGATATCAAAAGGCGAGGTTCGAATGGTGTTCAGAGCGATATTACGATTCGTGGAAGTTCGTTTGAGCAGGTTTTGATTTTGGTGAATGGCATTAGAATGAATGATTCGCAGACTGGTCATAATACATTCAATCTTCCGTTTGATATTTCGGCGGTGGAAAGGATTGAAATAATGAAAGGTTCTTCGGCAAAACTCTATGGACAGAATGTCTACGCGGGTGTCATTAACATCGTCACCAAATCATCTTCCGAAGAACAAGTGACGATAAAAGCGCAAGGAGGTGATTTCAAAACTTATGATTTGTCGGCGTCTGCGACATTTGGTTCTGAGAAATTCACGAATCTTTTTACCATTAGCAATGGCGCTTCGGACGGTTATCGATTCAATACCGATTATCAAATCCGAAACTTTTTTTATCAAAATAAATTAAAACTAAACGATGGAAGTCTGAGCTTGCAGGCTGGTTTTTCTGAGAAGAAATTTGGGGCGAATGGATTTTACGCATCGCCAACCGCCATCAATCAATATGAGGAGACGCAGGCTTCTGTGGTGAGTTTGCAGTATGAGCAAAGGTTTGATAAACTGTCGATTAACTCCAGTGTTTATTGGCGAAGAGGACAGGATATGTATCTTTTTATCCGTCAAAATCCATCGTATTACAGAAATATGCACATTGGAAATAATGTCGGCGGAACGGTAAATGCAACCTATGAATCATCACTTGGAACCACGGGAATTGGCGTGGATTACAGAAAAGAATTTCTTGCAAGTAGTAATTTGGGCGACAGAGAACGGGATGTGACGCAGGTGTTTTTTGACCATCAGTTCAAATTCTTTAATCAGAAATTGGAAGTCAATCCTGGCGCGAGTTGGGCGAATTATTCGGGGCAGAATTTCTTCTATCCCGGAATGGATGTTGGTTTTATTTTCAATCCCAATCATAAAGTTTTCGGTGCAGTTTCCAAAGGTTTTAGGATTCCGACTTTCACCGATTTGTACTATGTAAGTCCGGCGGAAATTGGAAATCCAAACTTGGTTCCTGAGTCTGCCATTTCATCAGAATTAGGCTATCGATTCCAGAATGAAAAAATATTGGCGAAAGTCAGCGGTTTTATCCGAAATACAAACAATGGCATCGATTGGCTGAAAGAAACGCCGGAAAGTCCGTGGAAAGCGGAAAATGTTGGAGAAATCCACCTCAAAGGTTTCGAAACGGAGTTCAAACATCAATTATTTTCATTCCTTAATTATCGATTAGGCTACACGTATCTTGATAATCAATATAAAAATGAGGAACTTTCCCGATACGCTTTGCAGAATTTGAGACATCAGTTTGTGGCGCAAGTGGATGTGAAATTCTTGAAGTATTTCAGCAATCAATTGATTTATAAATACTCAGAACGTGTGAATCTTGGAAGTTATAATATCATGGATGAGCAAATCAATTTCCGATACAAAGACCTTAATTTTTATGTCTTAATCAACAACCTGACGGATACAAAATATGTGGAAAGCAATCTGGTTCCAATGCCTGGAAGGTGGTTTCACGTCGGATTTACGTATCAAATTAAGATGAATTAATTTTTAACCACAAAGGCACAAAGGTTCTGCACAAGGTTCACAAGTTTTCTAAACGTAAAAATTCTTTGTGTTCTTTGTGAAAAACTTCGTGACTTTGTGGTTTTAACCTAAATTTGCAAAAAATTAAACAATGGCAGTTTACCTGGAATTCAATTTTAAAATAAAACCTCTCCAACCTTGGAACGAAATATTGATGGCAGAACTGATAGAAATCGGTTTTGACAGCTTCACAGAAGAATATGACGGCATCCTTGGTTATATCCAAAAAGACCTTTTCAAAGAAGAAGAATTAAAAAATATCTATCTCCTTCAAAATGATGAGGTCGAGATTTCTTACACCTACGAAGAAATGCCGAACATCAATTGGAACGAGGAGTGGGAAAAGAATTTCTCACCTATCAATGTAGAAGATAAAGTCCTTATTCGCGCAGAATTCCACGACTCGGACCCGAATATGCACGAGATTGTGATTCAGCCGAAAATGTCTTTCGGAACCGGGCATCATCCTACGACGCATCTGATGATTCAGCAAATGTTGGATATGGATTTGGCGGACAAAAAAGTGCTTGATATGGGTTGCGGAACCTCGGTGTTGGCCATTTTCGCAAAACAAAAAGGAGCGGGCAGAACCGTTGCCATCGACATCGATGAATGGTCTGTGGAAAATTCCAAAGAAAATGCAGTACGTAATAACGTAGAATTGGACATCGAACTAGGAACAGCCGACAATCTTGGGAAAGAAAAATTCGAAATCATCTTGGCAAACATCAACAGAAATATTTTGATTTCTGACATTCCGACTTACGTTTCCGTTTTGGAAGACGGCGGGAAACTGCTGTTGTCAGGACTTTGCTTCTTCGATGTGGACGATATTCTGGAAGTTTGCAAAGAGCAAAACCTGAAGCTTGAAAAGAAAATCCAGAGAGAAGAGTGGGTTTCTTTGTTGTTGAGTAAATAAAAACAAAGCCTCAGGATTTAATTTCTGAGGCTTTTTATTTTTAAGTATTTTGAATGTAATAACATAAAGTTTTGCTTTCTGGTTCAATAAAAACATATAGACTTCCATCGCACCAGAAATTCATATGTTCAAAATATTCTTGCATATATTTATCCTCACATTCTACATTTGTGAATTCGGTTGCAATATTATTAAAAGTTAAAAATTGACATAGGAATCTCATTTTCTTTCCACTTTTAGGACAAATAGGAATGTCTTCGTGTTGTAAGAAATTTGCTTTTCCAGCAACCCCTAATATATCAAATTCATTATCATCTGTAATTCCTTCGAATTCTCGAATTGAGAGTTTTGTTTCTTGAAATTCAACTATAGAATTTTTTTCTAAGTCATCAAAAGCCGAAGTTATTTCGCTTGTGTTTTTAGGCTCAATAATTATCGGAGCAAAAGGATTTGAATAATCTAAAAATACATTTTCTATATCCAAATAAATAGGACAAATAAGATGAATGTCGAAAGGAATCCAATCAAAATAATTATCGCCTTTATTTATAAAACCTACATATTGAAACCCACTTAGGAAATCATTTTTTGGAATTATAAAGTTAGATGGGAATTTCCCTCCTAGCTTATGTAATCCATTTTCGCATTGATAAAATTCTAAATTCAGTTCTTTTTGTGAGGTAAATAATTTTTTCAGAAAATTCATTTTGTTATTAGTTTTTAAATTTCACAGTATTTATTTCCTCTCATCAGTTGATAAAATCGCATATCCATAATTATCTGACCAACCAGATTTTAAAGGTAACAATTGTCTCGTATGCGCTTCTCTCAACATCCCCACTTTTTCTAAAACGCTGAAAGAACCAATATTATCAACTGCACAACCGGCTTCAATTCTGTGCAACTTCAAGGTTTCGAAGCCAAAGTCAATCATTTTTCTTAAGCTTTCCGTCGCGTAACCTTTGTTCCAAAATCTGTAATCAAATTGAAACCAAACTTCTGCATTCTTGTAATGCTCTTTTCCCAGACGCAATCCAATTAATCCGATGAATTTTTCATCATCAATCAATTCGACGGCAAATGTAAAATGCTTGATATTTTCTTTATTATTTTCCGCAATCCATTTTTCAACATTGATTTTGGTTTCATTAATGTCACTCGGGGATTTCGAAGTATTGAATTTGGAAGTTTGCTCTAAAGATTGTAGTTCAAATATATTTTCAATGTCGTTTTCAGAAATCGGTCTTAAACTTAATCTTTCAGTTTTTAAAATAGTTTTCATCTCACTTCTGCGAATTTTTTTTTAATTGGAATCGTGAAATATTCAATTCTCCTTAAATTTTTCAATTTCACCAATAACCTCGTTTAGATTTCTCTTTTCAATTTCTAAATCTTGAGGAAATCCTTTCTGGAAATATTTCCATTTATCTTCGCCGGAAATTTCTATTGATTCAATTCTCTCGCCTTTGCAAAATACTTTTTCTCCGATCAACTTTATAAAAATATCGTCGAGATAAATCTCAAATTTATCACAAGGAAAAGGATTGTTTTCAGAAATAAAATATTGCTCATCCCAAATATAAATTGATTCTCCATTTATATTTTCAATCAAATAAAGAATACTTTCATCATCATTTTCCAGAAACTCAACAATTCGACTAGTATTGATTTCAATAATATCAATTGAGTTCTTAGATTTGAACTCTTGCATTTTGTTTAAATCTCTATTGCTTTGTTTTTTTATTTTGACTCTGTTTTCAATGTAAATCCACATTATGATTGGACAAAGACAGACCAAGAATTTTGAAAGTAATGACCAATTAGACTTGTCATAATAATAGATATGAATAGCAAATAAGCAAGTTGATATCAATAACGAAAAAATCACAAGCCAATTTATTTTCAAATCATTGGCTTTTTCTAACTCCTTAATGCTTAATGACAGTTTATCATTTTCATTACTGTTTAACTTACGACTTGTAATTTGCATAAACTATCTAATTACTTCTGCGGATACTTCTGAATCAAAGCCTGCAAAATCGCCAACGTCTCCGCATCCATAATACCACTGTAATTCATCGGTCGGAAATGAAATTGGAAAGCCTCAATGGTTTGCTTAGTAGCTTTGTCCCAAACGCCATTCACACTCAATGCGTAACCAAACTGAGCCAGCTGTTGCTGAACTCTGGAAACAAATTCAGGATTATTGTATTGTAATGTGATTTCGTTCGTCGTTAGGATTTGATTGAGGAAAGTCTGTTTCGCAGTTTCGTCGTACCACATCCCGATTTGATACTCGTCGTAAAGTCTCTTCCAAGGGAAAAGTGGACCTGGGTCTTGTTTTCTGGTTGGCGCAATGTCGGAATGGGCGAGAACATTGGTTGGTTGAATGTTGTATCTAACGATAAGGTCCTTCACCAAAGCGGCTACTTTCTTGATTTGCTCCTCTGGATACGGCGTGAAAACTCTCAGACCTGTCGAATCTACGGTGTAACCCATATTCACGATCTCGATTCCTATGGAAGTGTCATTTAATTGTTGGTCCTTTCTCCAAAAACTAATTCCAGCGTGGTAAGAGCGCTTATTTTCGTCCACCAATTGATAGATTTCTTTATCTGGCAATGTATTCACAAGGTAATGAGCGCTTACCGCCTGTTGTGTAAGAGTTGAGATTGATTTTTCATCATTTAATACTGTATAATGTAAAATCACATAACGTTGGCGGAAATTCTGCCCGACAGAAGGAAAATATGTTTTGGTCACTTTATATCCTGCCGGATTGGCGCTTACTATAGAACCATAACTTATCGTGTTGTCATTTTTCGTTATATCCGCAATATTGACTTTGTAATAGTCGCCTTCGTCCTGTTTGATTTCTGGTTTTTTTATAGAAACAACTGCAACTGGCGTGGTAGATTTTACAGGAGTTTTACTTTTTACAGTTTTTTGTTGGGATCCGCAGGAAATGATTAATGATCCTAATGTTATGAGATATAATGAATTACGCATTCGTGTCTGTTTTTGGTTATATTTAATGAGTCAAAAATAAGAAAAAAAATAAATAAAATTTTTTGGTAGTTACGCAAAAGTCTTCTATATTTGCACTCGCAATAACGGGATAGAATATATCACTGAAACTGCAAGGAGAGTTGCCTGAGAGGCCGAAAGGACTTGTTTGCTAAACAAGCGAACTGGAAACGGTTCCAAGGGTTCGAATCCCTTACTCTCCGCAGCTAAAAAAGATGACTTATCGGGGCGTAGCGTAGTCCGGTCATCGCGCCTGGTTTGGGACCAGGAGGTCGCAGGTTCGAATCCTGCCGCCCCGACATTTTTAGTAATTTTCGAAAAAATTACAAATGGGTGCGTAGCTCAGCTGGATAGAGCATCTGCCTTCTAAGCAGACGGTCTCAGGTTCGAATCCTGACGCGCTCACAAAAGAGAGATCATTCTTGGTCTCTTTTTTTTATATCGCAAAGCTAGATATTTATTTCGCTAGATGATATTAAATATTTTTAATTTTCGGGGCGTAGCGTAGTCCGGTCATCGCGCCTGGTTTGGGACCAGGAGGTCGCAGGTTCGAATCCTGCCGCCCCGACAATTTTTAGTGATTTTCGAAAAAATCACAAATGGGTGCGTAGCTCAGCTGGATAGAGCATCTGCCTTCTAAGCAGACGGTCTCAGGTTCGAATCCTGACGCGCTCACAAAAACCTCACAATTTTTATTGTGAGGTTTTTTGTTTTTAAAAGGTTGCAGGTTTGAATCCTGTCGAGGTCACATAAAATTTTATTGGTCTTAGTCGTTTTTCTTGTAAGCGATACTTCAAATTTATTCTACTATAATATATTACCTTTTAGTTTTGTATTAATTATTTTGTAATTTTAATTTAATTGTTAGTAGCTATCTGTAGTTATTTGTTAATTTTTAGTGTATTTTATCAAAATGTATTTCATTATTAATATTTTTATTTAATATTTGCATCCTCGAAAAAAAACGATTAAAGATTATAATAAATTACTTCTAATTAGGCGATGGATGATAGTAAATATGCTGATAAATTAAATTCTGAAAAAAGACAGGAATTCGAAAAGAGGCATAGACAAAACCAGAGACAGAGAGTAATTGTGGAGTCCAACGAATTTAGTTTCGATGATTTTGTTCTGTTGCTCATTGTAATCATTACATTACTTCTTTGCGATATATTAGGATCGGCTTTCTGATCATTTCTTATTATCTAATATTTCACAAATTCTTAAAGGTCAATTTTGCTATAAAAAATATTTTTTTGTTTTATTTTCGCTGAAAATTTGTTGCAGTATGTGGAAGTTTATCAAAAGACTGATTTTTATTGTCATTATAGTTAATATTCTCTTTGTTATTTTCGGAATCTTTTTCAATCCACCTATTACTTGGACGCAGTTGGGAAGTGTCTTCAAGTATGGGAAATTGCACCGTGATTACATTTCCTCTGATGATATGGGGAGTAATATTAAAAAAGCAGTTTTAGCTTCGGAAGATCAAGCGTTTTTCAATCATAATGGTTTTGATTACAAAGCCATCGAAAAAGCAATGAAAAAGAACGATAAAAAAGGAAAAGTCGTAAGAGGTGGCAGTACGGTTTCCCAGCAGACAGCCAAAAATGTTTTTCTTTGGCAGGGGAGAAGCTGGCTTAGAAAAGGTCTGGAAGCGATCTATACCTTTATTATTGAAAAAATTTGGGGGAAAGACATCATCTTGGAAAGATACCTAAATGTGATCGAAATGGGTCAGGGCGTTTTTGGGATAGAAGCGGCGGCTCAATATTATTACAACAAACCTGCGAAAGATCTCACAAAAAGTGAGGCGGCCTGGATTGCTGCCGTGTTGCCGAATCCTAAGAAGTACGATCCTAAAAATCCAAGTGCTTATCTCAGCAAAAAACACAACTGGATCATGAGACAGATGAATAACATTGTTCTGAAATGATTACTTTTGTGCTAAGATGCCAATTAGATTAATTAGAAAAGACAGTTTCAGTACTATTTTAAAGAATTATTTCAGCGAGAGAAATGAGACTTTGTCTTTACAGCCTTTATCCGAAATTATCACAAGCCTCAAGCGGGAAGAGCTAGGCGTTTTTACAGCGTATCTCAAAGATAATGTTACGATAAAGGATAATCTTACTTTTTACATTCATAATATTTTTCAGGATAAGCCATTCAATTTATCACTGACGGAAGCTGATATCTTATCAGAAAATGCTTTCTACCCTGAGTTTAAAAAAAGAATTCTCAATAAAGTCTTACCGCCAATT
Organism: Chryseobacterium sp. KACC 21268; assembly: GCA_028736075.1. NCBI lineage: Bacteria > Pseudomonadati > Bacteroidota > Flavobacteriia > Flavobacteriales > Weeksellaceae > Chryseobacterium > Chryseobacterium sp. KACC 21268. The sequence goes on along the minus strand of CP117875.1, from coordinate 3,452,608 downwards.
GAAAACGAAAACACTATTTGGTACTTGGTGGACAATGTTTTGGTAACGCCGAAGAAAGATCTTCAGTTTTTCCAAAATTCGCCGGAAGATAAGTTGGATGAACTTTTTCAATTGTTGAAGATTGATAAATTTATCAGCAATCCACACGTTAAAAAAGAACTTTTATTTTCTCTCAATATCTTGGCCTGGCGCGTTATCGGAAATGCACTGGACGTAGATGTGGTGAAGATGGCGCCAGAGTACCGTAATTTTGACAATCCTTTTTTGGCCTTACAAAATGAACTGGACATCATCAATGCTGACTTCAATCAAAATCCGGATTTCAAATTCACTTCAACAGATGAGGTTTACAAACAGACCAAGATCTATATGGAACAGTGCTTGGAGTTCGTGAACATCGCATTCAAAAATTCCTCCAAGTACGGAATTTCCAGCAAGACCAATCAGTCGTTACTGAAGATCAGACAACAGCTGAACAGGATGTCTGACATTATAAAATTGTTTGTGATCGATGACGACCGTGATTATTTGATCAATTCAAAGCAGTTGTTTTTTAATATTTTACAGTATAAATCTCACAAGAATAATCTCCGCGATCTCGTGTCTGACAGCACAAGACTGATGTCGCACCTGATTACCAATCATACTGCGGAGACAGGAACACATTACATCACTTCCACGCTCAAAGCTTATATGAAGATGTTTTGGAAAGCGTCTGGCGGTGGTGTTATCGTTGGAGCACTTTGTGTTCTGAAAATGCTTTACAGTTACATTCCAGCCAGTGATTTTGCGCATGCATTTTTGTTTTCAATGAATTATGCAATGGGTTTTGTGATGATTTACCTGATGAATTTTACGTTGGCCACCAAGCAGCCCGCAATGACAGCTGCGACAATGGCAAAAGTACTATCCGACGGAAATAGCAGAAACACCTACATAGAGTTTGCGCACGTTGTTTCTCAGCTGTTCAGGTCTCAGTTTATTGCATTTGTGGGGAATGTTTTGCTTTCGTTTCCGGTGTCATTGATCATCATCTATGGACTGGAAATTCTTTTCAAACAAAATTTTGCTTTTGATAAGTCTAATAAATTGCTTTACGATTTGGATCCGTTTCAGTCCAAAGCTATTTTGCACGCTTGTATTGCCGGTGTTTTTCTTTTTATTTCAGGCGTTATTTCCGGAAATATTAGTAATAATGCTGTGTTTTTCCAGATTCCTAAAAGGATCGCAAAAAATCCATTCATAAATTATTTTTTCGGTCAAAGCATCGCAAAAAGATTATCAATGTACTATTCTAAAAATTGGGCGGGAATTGTTTCCAATTTCTGGTTCGGGGTATTTCTTGGGGCAACTGCGCCGATTGGCCTTTTCTTAGGATTAGATCTCGATATCCGTCACATTACGTTCGCTGCTGGTAACTTTGCTTTAGGGCTTTATGGAAAAGATTTTGTGATCTCGTCCTACGCTTTTTGGATTTCGTTCATTACTGTTTTTGTCATCGGATTCTTCAATTTTGCTGTTAGTTTTGGACTGTCGATGTTATTGGCATTCCGTTCCAGAAAAGTAGAGATGAAGGAGGCACGAGAAATTTTCAGCGAAATTTTCAGATATTTTATAAGAAATCCATTCCGTTTTTTCTTTCCATTAAAGTCAAGGCTTGATGCGGGAAGCAAGCGAATGATAGACGAAATTACTACAGGATCAGGAGATCATTAATCAAATTTTCATCTTTCAAGACCTCCCGGAATTTTTTAAGGAAAAAAGTTTTTCTCAATCGGAAATCGTTCTTCAAAAGCGGCGATTTTATTCTGATGATCAAGATTTGTTCTTTTAGATTCACGCTCACGATTTCGGCATAAAGATCATTAGAAAGATAATCCTCCAGAAAATCCTTGATCTCAAAAGCTTTCAATTTATCCTCAAAACCATAGATTCTCGCAAAGGAATTCACAAGTTCTGAAGATTGATATTCGCGTTTTTTTCTGGCCATTTTGGATTCGTTTCCTGATCTTAATTAAGATTGTAAAAGTAGAAAATTCAAACGCAAAAATCAGTATATTTGCAAACTTAAAATTCAATGTTCAAGGTTTAAAATTCAAAGTTTAAACCTTGAACATTAAACCATAAACAAAGAATTATGAAATGTGGAATCGTAGGTCTTCCGAATGTAGGAAAATCAACCCTTTTTAATTGTCTTAGCAACGCAAAAGCACAATCTGCAAACTATCCGTTCTGTACCATAGAACCGAATCTTGGAACTGTTTCCGTTCCAGACACCAGACTTTTTGAGCTGGAGAAAATCGTAAATCCAGAGCGCGTGTTGCCTGCGGTTGTAGAAATTGTGGACATTGCTGGATTGGTGAAAGGTGCGAGCAAAGGCGAAGGATTGGGTAATCAATTTTTGGCGAATATCCGCGAGTGTGAAGCAATTATTCACGTTCTAAGATGTTTTGACAACGGAAACATCATCCACGTGGAAGGTTCTGTAGATCCAATCAGAGATAAAGAAATTATTGATATCGAACTTCAGCTGAAAGATTTGGAAACACTTGGAAAAGCTGTTGACAAAGCCAAGAAGTTCATCAAATCAGGAAAAAAAGAAGATGTCTTGACTTATGAGACTTTGCTAAATCTTCAAAAATTTGTGGAAGATGGGAAAAATGCGAGAGAATTTCCTTTCGATGACTTCACAAAAACAGTGATCGAAGATGTGCAGTTGCTGACCAAAAAACCTGTTTTGTACGTTTGTAACGTGGACGAAAATTCCATCAAAAACGGAAACGAATGGATTGCAAAAATCGAAGCGATGGCCGCATCCGAAAACTCAGAAGTTGTTGTTTTGGCAGCGCAAATCGAAGCTGACATCAATGAATTGGAGACTTTTGAAGAGAGACAAATGTTTTTGGAAGAACTTGGCTTGGAAGAGCCGGGCGTGAACAGATTGATCAGAAAAGCTTACGATCTTTTGAAATTGCAGACTTATTTCACAGCTGGTGTCAAAGAAGTTAGAGCTTGGACAATTGGTCAGGGTTGGACGGCGCCTCAAGCAGCTGGTGTAATTCACACAGATTTCGAAAAAGGATTTATCCGCGCAGAAGTGATCAAGTACAACGATTATATGAATTACGGTTCCGAAGCTAAAGTGAAAGAAGCTGGAAAATTATCGGTTGAAGGTAAAGAATACGTTGTTCAGGACGGTGATATTATGCATTTCAGATTTAATGTTTAATAAAGACATTTCAAAATAATATAAGGACGCTTTCAGTAATGGAAGCGTTTTTTGTTTAATTTTAGAAAAATTTAAAATAAAAGATTATGCTTAAAAAATTACTACTTTCTTCTTTATTAATGGCGAGTTTAACTACATCAGCGCAAACAGTTATTTTCAGTGAAGATTTTGAAACGGAGATGGGAAGAAATTCCTGGATCAATACAGATCGCGATGGCGATAGTCAAAAATGGGAGTTTGATAATAGTTCCGTCGATGCTTTCACGGGATATTATGCAACTTCTTGGTCTTGGTATTTTGAAGCTTTCACGCCGGATAATACTTTGACAAGTCCAGTCATTACTTTGCCTAACAATTCTGGAAAAAAATTAAATTTGAAATTTGATGTTGGTGCTTTTGATGATGCTGTTTTTCAAGAGCATTACGCTGTTTATGTGATTCCAGCCAATTCTACTTTTACAGGAACAGAAACTGCAGTTTTTGAAGAGACTTTGGATGCAGGATATATGGACGAGGCCAAGCACGTGACTGTAGATATTTCCGAGTTTGCAGGTCAAGATGTTCAAGTGGTTTTCAGGCATTATGACTGTACTGATCTTTTGGTTTTGATCATCGATAACATTCAGGTTTTGGAAACAGAAACGTTGGCGGTTTCAGATTTTGACAAATCTAATCTTCAGGTTTATCCAAATCCAAGTTCTGATTTTATTAAAATAAAAGGTGTAGATAATATTCAGAAAATCAGGTTGTATGATGTTTCCGGTAAAATGGTTTTGGAAACTCAATCCACTGAAGCGGATATTAGAAGATTGCCTGCAGGTCAATATATTCTTAATGTTCATTCTGGTTCGGAAATTATTTCAAAGAAAGTAATTAAGAAGTAATTTCAAAAATTTTATTAATGAAAAATGAAAGTCAGATCATCGTCTGGCTTTTTTGTTGAAAAAAATCAGATGCCTATTAAAATTAATTTCTCAAAACTTTCAAATTAAATTTCATTTCGTTAAATTTGTGAGTTACCGATTCTTTTACGGTTTCAACGTTTTTAGAAATCAAAATATATGAGCGAAATCAATCCTGTAAACTATTCCGAAGATAATATCAGAACCCTCGATTGGCAAGAGCATATCAGGCTACGTCCTGGGATGTACATTGGAAAACTGGGTGACGGTTCTTCTGCGGACGACGGGATCTACATTCTCCTCAAAGAGATCATAGACAACTCCATCGATGAGTTCGTGATGAAAGCCGGAAAACGCATCGAGATCAAAGTGGATGAAGGCAAGGTTACCATTCGCGATTATGGTCGTGGAATTCCTTTGGGGAAAGTGGTGGACGCCGTATCCAAAATGAATACCGGTGGAAAATATGACAGCAAAGCTTTTAAGAAATCAGTTGGTCTGAATGGTGTTGGTACGAAAGCGGTGAATGCATTGTCAGGATTTTTCCGCGTGAAATCTGTAAGGGAAAACCGCGTGAAAATGGCGGAATTCTCTAAAGGTATTATCAAGATCGATTATCCCGAAGCCGATTCATCCGACAGAAATGGAACCGAGATTAGCTTCGTTCCAGATGAGGAAATTTTCATCAATTTCAAATTCCGCAAAGAATACGTTGAAAGAATGCTTCGTAATTACGCTTATCTGAATCCTGGTTTGACGATTCTCTTCAATGGTGAAAAATTCTATTCCGAAAATGGATTGAAAGATCTTTTGGAAGAGGAGTTGGAAAGCGAGATTCTTTATCCGATCATCCACTTGAAGGAAGAAGACATCGAAGTTGCAATTACGCATTCCGACAAATCTCAAACTGAGACTTATTTTTCTTTCGTTAATGGACAAAATACGACGCAAGGTGGAACACACCTCAATGCATTTCGTGAAGCCTTTGTAAAGACTATTCGTGAATTTTATAATAAAAGTTTTGAAGCGGCAGATATTCGAAAGTCAATCATTGCAGCAGTTTCTATAAAAGTTATCGAACCTGTTTTCGAATCTCAAACCAAAACAAAATTAGGTTCAAATGAGATCGAACCCGGCGGAATGACGGTTCGAACCTTCATCATAGATTCGCTTAAAAACAAACTGGACAATTATCTTCACAGAAATCCCGAAACGGCGGAAGCAATTCTGAGAAAAATTATGATCTCGGAGAGAGAAAGAAAAGAACTTTCCGGAATTCAGAAATTAGCAAGAGAGAGAGCTAAAAAGGTTTCTCTTCACAACAAAAAACTGAGAGATTGCCGCCATCATTATAACGATCAAAAAGCAACACGGAAATCTGAAACAATGATTTTCATTACCGAGGGAGATTCGGCTTCCGGCTCTATCACAAAGTCCAGAGATGTGGAAACACAGGCTGTCTTCTCATTGAAAGGAAAACCTTTGAACTGTTACGGGTTGACGAAAAAAGTCGTTTACGAGAATGAGGAATTCAATCTTTTGCAAGCCGCGCTCAACATTGAAGAAAGCTTGGAGGATTTGAGATACAATCACGTCATCATTGCTACAGATGCCGATGTGGATGGGATGCACATCAGATTATTGATGATCACATTTTTCCTGCAATTCTTCCCGGATTTGATTAAAAATGGACATCTCTATATTTTACAAACGCCTTTATTCAGGGTAAGAAATAAGAAAGAAACAAGATATTGCTATTCCGATGCAGAACGTTTGAAAGCATTAAATGAATTAGGGAAAAATCCAGAAATCACCCGATTCAAAGGACTTGGGGAGATTTCGCCAGATGAGTTCAAGCATTTCATTGGAAAAGATATCAGATTGGAGCCGGTGGTTTTGGGAAAAGATCAAACCATCGCACAGATTCTGGAGTTTTATATGGGCAAAAACACGCCAGATAGACAACTTTTTATTTTGGATAATTTGGTGGTAGAAGAAGGAGATATTGACAAAAAAGAAAATTTAGAAACAGTTTAGTATGCGACTGAGTAATAGGAATAAAACACCAGTTTACAGTTTTATATACTCGCTTGCTGGGATCATATTTATATTAGGCATTATTGCATTTGTGCTAGAAATCAACAAGTTTGATATTTTTGGAAAGAAAGCCTGGGTTCTACTGTTGGTTCCAACTTTACTTTTCGTTTTCCTGTACTGGCTGGGAAGACCAATTTTCGAATATGATAGTGATGGGGAAGCACTAAATTTCAGGAACAACCATATCCTTTATATTTTTGCGAAGAAGAATGCGAAGGATGAGTTTCCGAAGTATAAATTGATCAAGTTTAGTGTGGTTAATGCTTTGGTTTTTAAAAAGTTATATATCTATATTTCCAGCAAAAAAAGTCATGTTCTCATTTTGAAATATGATATTTCTTTTCTAAGCAAAAAACAAATAAAAGACCTCAAATTTTCTTTAAGTAAAGTAATGAAGTTAAATAAGGAAAACGAAGACCAAGATAATACAGCAACAGATTAATGGAAGAAAGTACACATCACGAGGAAAGCCTGAAAAAAGTTTCAGGGCTGTATAAAGATTGGTTTCTGGATTATGCGTCCTACGTTATTTTGGATCGTGCGATTCCTTCTATTTTTGATGGATTCAAGCCGGTTCAGCGTAGGATTATGCACTCGATGCGTGAGTTGGAAGATGGCCGTTACAACAAAGTGGCAAATGTCGTTGGAAACACGATGAAGTACCATCCACACGGCGATGCGTCTATCACAGATGCAATGGTGCAATTGGGGCAGAAGGAATTATTGATTGACACTCAGGGAAACTGGGGAAATATTTATACAGGAGATTCTGCGGCAGCGGCAAGATATATTGAGGCAAGATTGACGCCTTTTGCGCTAGATGTTGTCTTCAACCCAAAAACCACGCATTGGACCAAATCTTATGATGGCAGAAACAACGAGCCGATCGACCTTCCAGTAAAATTTCCATTGTTGCTAGCACAAGGAGTCGAAGGAATTGGCGTTGGACTTTCCACGAAGATCATGCCTCATAATTTCAATGAGTTGATCACAGCTTCCATTCTGTATCTTAAAGGCAAAAAGTTCGAATTGTTTCCAGATTTCTTGACGGAAGGAATGTTGGATGTTACCAATTACAACGACGGAAAACGTGGCGGAAAAATCCGAGCCAGAGCCAGAATCACCCAAAAAGACAAGCACACACTTACCATCACAGAATTGCCTTTCTCCAAAAACACTGGCGATTTGATTGACAGTATCATTAAGGCTAATGAACGTGGGAAAATCAAAATCAAAAAAATTGAGGACAACACGTCCGATTTGGTGGAGATCAATATCCATCTTCATCCCGATGTTTCGCCTGACAAAACGATTGACGCACTTTACGCATTCACAGATTGCGAAGTTCCGATTTCGCCAAATGCCTGCGTAATTGTTGGCGACAAACCAATGTTCCTCGCAGTTTCGGATATTCTGAAGCACAACACAGACCACACGGTTTCCCTATTGAAAAGGGAATTGGAAATCGAGCTTCACGAGTTGCAGGAAAACTGGCATTTTTCTTCATTGGAAAGAATCTTCATCGAGAACAGAATTTACCACGACATCGAGGAAGTAAAATCTTGGGAAGATGTGATCTCGACAATCGATGAAGGTTTGAAACCGCACACCAAACATTTGCTGAGAGCCGTTACAGAGGAAGATATTCTAAGATTGACGGAAATCCGAATCAAGCGAATTTCACGTTTCGACCTGGATAAATTTAAAGAAAATATTCTAGCATTAGAAGGAAAAATTGAGCAGGTCAAGCACCATTTGGAGAACTTAATCGTGTATGCAATCGATTATTACACCAATATCCAAAAGAAATACGGAAAAGGAAAAGAAAGAAAAACCGAACTGAGGATTTTCGATACGATCGATGCAAGTAAAGTAGCAGTTGCAAACGAAAAATTCTACGTCAATCGCGAAGAAGGTTTCATCGGAACTTCACTCAAAAAAGACGAATTCCTGTTCGACTGTTCTGATATAGACGATATCATCACCTTCCAAAAAGACGGAACAATGAAGGTCGTAAAAGTAGAAGGCAAAACCTTCATCGGAAAAAATATCGTCCACGTTGCTGTTTGGAAAAAGAACGACAAGCGCACGGTTTACAATTCCATCTATCGTGAAGGTCGCGAAGGTCCTTATTATATGAAACGTTTCTCGGTGACTGGCGTTACCAGAAACACAGATTACAAATTGGCGTCTGACAAAAAAGGTTCAGAAATGCTCTATTTTTCTGCTAATCCAAACGGTGAAGCGGAAGTCGTTTCTGTACTATTGAAACCAAATGCCAGAGTCAGAAAAAACAAAATTGATATTGATTTCTCAGAAATTGCCATCAAAGGAAGAGATTCCAAAGGAAATCTGGTGACAAAATATGCAGTCAAAAAAGTCGATTTGAAAGAAGAAGGCGTTTCCACATTAGCACCAAGAAAAATTTGGTTCGATGATTCCGTAAGACGTCTCAATGCTGATGGACGAGGAACTTTACTCGGAAATTTCAAAGGCGACGACAGAATTTTGACCATCAATTCCCAAGGCGAAGCAAAATTAGTTTCATTCGACTTGATGAACCGTTTCGATGACGAATATCTGATCCTCGAAAAATGGAAACCAGAACAGCCAATCACCTGTATTTATTTCGATGGCGAGAAGGACAAATATTTCGTAAAACGTTTCCTACTGGAAGCTACACCAAATGTTCAATCGTTCTTCAGCAACGAAAACCCGAAATCCTTCTTGGAATTTGTGACGACAGAAATTGGTGCCATTGCAGAATTGGTCTATCCAAAAATCAAAGACAAACAAAAAGATCCAGAAACAGTAGATTTAGACGAGTTTATTACGGTGAAAGGAATCAAAGCAATTGGAAATCAATTAACTAGAGATAAAGTTAAAAATATCAACATCACCATTCCAGAACCACCCGAAATCATAGAAGAAGAACCGGAGGTAGAAGAAATATCAGATGAAGATCTGGACGACGACGGCGGAACCATCGGAAGTCTTTTCGACGAAGATATCACTGAATAATTTTAAACGGCAATAGAGCCTACAAATAAATAAAAAATAATGAATAGCGTTTTACTCATCATAATCGTAATCACTTGTATCACAAGCTACATTGGATTCCAAAAACCCGAATTGTTTCACAAGTACAAATTCGAAGTTGATAGTATCAAGAGAAGGAAGGAATACTTCAGACTATTGTCAGCAGGATTTTTGCACGCAGATTTTTTGCATTTGTTTTTGAATATGTACGTCCTGTACGCGTTCGGACCGCTTATCATAGAAGTATTTGGCGTTCTAGGATTTTTGGGAATGTACATTGGCTCTATATTATTAGGAAATCTGTTTTGTCTCTACGTTTACAAAAATGTCCCGTTTTATTCCGCAATAGGTGCAAGTGGAGGCGTATCCGGGCTCATATTTGCCGTGATGGCTGTCGAGCCGTTTATTCCATTAGGCATCATATTTCTCCCTTTCCGAATTGATGGATATATTTTCGGGACCCTGTATTTCGTGTATTCCGTCTATATGATGCTCAATCCAAGAGCAAATGACAACATTGGTCACGCAGCTCACCTTGGTGGTGCGTTTTTCGGATTGGTGTACGCGGTGATTGTTTTCCCCCAACTTGCCGTTCAAAATGCATTGTACATTGGGATTATGTCTGTTCCTTTGATTTATTTGGCTTATGAGATTTTCATCAAAAAGAGAATAGGATAGAAAAACGAGGAGCAACTACATTGGACTTTTGTTTCAACATTCCAACCCGCTGTCCACTATATCTTTTTTGTGATTGCGAACCAAAGTAAGACTTCAATAGAACTTTCTACACCGCAATCACAAAAAAGGATGCCGTTCCCATCGGGGCTATGTTGAGGTTTAGTCATTCTTTCCACAATTTAAAAAAAATCCTTTTTAAACTGATTGAAAAATTTGATGTCTATTAATCGACCAAAATCGTTGGGTCAAAGATTTCTTTCCTGTTTTTTAGGATCAGATCAAAATCTAAATTTTTAGGATATCCAATTTGATAATATTTCATTTCTGCGTGATATATCTCCAGTATTTTATCTTTGATTTCTGCATCAGGTTTTTTTAGATATTCTTCACAAAGACAAAGTGCTAATTCGTATGTTGCAGACTCCAATTCCCATTCATTCGAAACCGAATGTCCTTCATAAAGAAATTTTTCTTCATTTGCATAAATGGGATAACTAACATTGCAAGACTTGAATTCCAGATTGCCAATAGTATCTTTTTTATTGCAAGATATTAATACGAAGGCTATAAAGAGATAATGCCTCATAAGATTAATACTAATTATTTTCTCCCAAAGATTATCCTATCATTCCCCGAAATATCTCTCAAAAGCTCAACTTCGGAAAAACCTTGTTGATACAATTCCAAAGTTTCCTTCCCCAATTTCTGATTGATCTCCAAAAACAAAAGTCCATTTTCAGCCAAATGCTTTTTGCAATCTTTCGCAATTTTCTTGTAGAAGATCAAAGCGTCCGAAGTAGGAGAGAAGAGCGCCAAATTTGGCTCAAAACCTTTCACAGAATTCTCGATTTCAGGATTTTCCTCAATGCCAATATATGGCGGATTGCTGATGATCACATCATAGATCTCGCTGTCAGTCTCAGCGGACTCAAAGACTTTATTCAAATAATCTTGATGGATGAAATTAATTTTTGTCCTGTGAAATTCCGCGTTTCTTTTCGCCACTTCCAAAGCATCATTCGAAATATCGATCGCTGAAACTTCCGCTTCCGGAAAATACTTCTTCAAAACAATCGGAATAATTCCGCTTCCCGTTCCGATGTCGAGAATTTTTATTGCAGTTTTGGAGCGGTGGAGTGTTTTAGAGTTTGTGCTATTGTTGTCGTGACTGTTATCACTTTGAGACTTAAAAATTAGCTCTGATTCCACTTTGTCAGGTTGAGGCTCTCGAAGCCTGTCTAGTTGTACATTGTCAGTCTGAGCGGACTCGAAGACTTTTAATCCTTGAATCTCAAATCTCGAATCTCGAATCTCGAATTTCGAATCTTGAATCTTTTTTATAGCCAACTCCAAAAGTTCCTCCGTTTCCGGTCTTGGAATTAGAACGTGTTCATTCACAAAGAATTTCATTCCATAGAATTCCGTTTCACCAAGGATCTGTTGAAATGGTTTTCCAGTTTTTAATTCACAAATAACTCCAGAAAATTTTTTGGAATCGCTTTCTGATAATTTGTTTTCCAAACTATATCGCAATTCAATCTTATTCAAATCCAAATAGTGTTCACAGAAAATCGAGAACAATTCCTCAATCTCAGATTTGGAATAGAGTTCAGAAAGTTCTGCTTGAAATTGGATCTTGATTTCGGAAAGCTTCATAATGGAATTTGTCGCAAAGTCGCAAAAATTAATTGATTGACAAAACGAAAAAGTCGCAAAATAACTTGCGACTTTTAATTTGATATGCGATTTATAATCTTTTGATGAAAAATTCTATCTCGTAAAAACCAAATTGGTTTCGGTCGACAATTTTTCATCAAACAAATAATTCTCGTAATTGAAAGCTTTAATTTCATCCAAAGTTTTGACTTGTTTTTCTGCGCAGAAACGCAAAACCAATCCACGAGCGTGTTTCGTGTAGACCACAATGGTTTTCAATTTTCCGTCTGGCTGTATTTGCTTGAATTCAAAATCGATGACTTTCGCCTTCAACGCTTTTTTGTCGATGACTTTGAAATATTCTGTACTCGCGAGATTGATGAGCAATTCTCCTTTTTTTAGTTCAGAATTCAGTTGTTCCGTCACTTTCTCAGTCCAGAATTCGTAGATGTTTTTATAAGAATCAAATTTAAATGGTCGTCCCATTTCCAATCGGTACAACATCACTTTGTCGGACGGCTTCAACAATCCATAAAGCCCAGACAAGATCCTGTAATTTTTCTGAAGATATTCTACCGCTTCTTTGCCTAAAGTTTTGGCATCCAAACCTCGGTAAACTTCGCCTGTGAAAGCAAACATTGCCGGCGATGAATTTTTTGCCGTAGGTTTTGCGCTCCATTTCTGATTGCGTTCCCAATTTTCATCAGCTAATTTGGTAGAGATTTCCATCAATTCAGAAAGATATTTTGGTGATTTCTCTTTCAAATGGGATTGGATAAATTCAGAATCCTTGATGAATTTCGGAGTTGTAGATTTCAAAAATTCCGTCGAATTTTCGATGTTCATCAATTTTGCTGGAGAAGTAACGAATTTCATTAAGTAGTTTAAAGTTTATGATTTAATGTTCAAAGCCTTCACTCAAAACTTTGAATCTCGAACTTGGAATTAGAGAATGCCTTTTCCAAAGTTGTCAGTCTGAGGCTCTCGAAGACTTTTATAATATCCCTTTCCCTTGTCTAAGGATTTCCGGTTCGCCAGAAGTCAAATCAACGATTGTGGAGGCGGTGTTGTCACCATAACCAGAATCGATAACGAGGTCAACCAACTTTTCATATTTCTCGGCGATCAATTCCGGATCTGTAGAATATTCCAAAATCTCATCATCAGCGTGAATGGTCGTTGAAACAATCGGATGACCCAATTTTTCTACAATCATTTGCGGAACAATATGATCAGGAACCCGAATTCCTACGGTTTTATGACCTTTGTAAGATGTCGGTAAATTTCTATTGGCTTCCAAAATGAAAGTGAAAGGCCCAGGCAAATGCGCTTTCAGAAATCTGAAAGTTGCGGTTTCTATCGGCTTTGTAAATTCGGAAAGATGGCTTAGGTCATTACAAATGATAGAGAACTTGTGCTTATCCAGTTTGATTCCTTTGATCTGGGCAAGCCTTTCCATCGCTTTGTGATTGTAAATATCACAACCGATTGTGTAGATCGTATCGGAAGGGTAGATGATAACGCCACCGTTCTGCAAAACCTTAACCGCTTCGTTGATAAGGTTTTCCTGTGGGTTTTCCGGATATATTTTTAGGATTTTAGCCATAATCAAATTTACGAATTTTAAATAAAAAAAGAGAATCAAAAAATTGATTCTCTTAAGTTGGTTGCGAGGACACGACTCGAACGTGCGACCTCCGGGTTATGAGCCCGACGAGCTACCTACTGCTCTACCTCGCGGTGCAAAGATACAGCTTTTTCATTACGAGGCAAGGGAATTGGTAATTTTATTTTTTTGATGAAAATGAATAGAAAAATAATGAGACAAATTTTGCAGAAAAATAAATTTCGTCTACCAAAAACGACAAAAGGTAAACGAATTTGTCAACAAAATAAAATAAAAAAAAGAGAACCACACTGTGATTCTCTTGATTTGGTTGCGAGGACACGACTCGAACGTGCGACCTCCGGGTTATGAGCCCGACGAGCTACCTACTGCTCTACCTCGCGGTGCAAAGATACATCTTTTTCATTACAAGACAAGACTAAAATCAATATTTAGTTTAATAATTATTTATGTGCTGATTATCAATTCGTTATGGTTTTTAACTTCTTTTAACTATAAAAATAGTTGTACGAGTGAAAATTAATCCTACATTTGTATTACTAATTTTTTAGTGATATAAGATTGATTGTTTTTAAAAGTAAAGATTATGAATAAGTTAACCAAAGCAGAAGAGCAGGTGATGCAATATCTTTGGCAAATAGAGAAAGGATTCTTGAAAGACGTTTTAGAATTGTTTCCCGAGCCAAAACCGCACACCAACACCATTTCTACAATCCTTAAGATCCTGATGGAGAAAGGCTTTGTAAGTCATAAGACCTTTGGTAGACAACACGAATATTTTCCACTCATTAGTAAAGAGAACTACAGCGGAAGATCGATCAAAAGTCTGGTAAAAAACTATTTCGAAGGTTCTTACACCAATGCTGTTTCGTTTTTGGTAGAAAAAAATGAAATCAGTGTAGAAGATCTGGAACTTTTGTTGGATGAACTTAAAAATAAGGACTAATGGAAGCTTTTATGTTTTATTTGGGCAAGATGATCCTGTGTTCAGGGGTGATGTTTGCTTACTATTTGTTATTCTTAAAGGATAAAACATTTCACCATTACAATCGTTTTTATCTTTTACTGACGGTTATTATCAGCTTGGTATTACCATTGATAAAGGTTTCGTACTTCACCATCGAGACCAATCAGAATTTTTACTTGTTGCTAAGTCAACTCAATCAAAATCAACTACAAAACTCAACCAATGATCTCACTATTTATCAAATTCTTTATGCAATTATTGGAGTGGTTTCAATCATTCTTTTAGTTATATTAGTATTAGGAATTACAAAGATCCAATCTATCAAAAATAAGTTTCCGAACGAGACGATAGAAGGTATCAAATTTTATCAGACTAACTTAAACAACGCACCATTTTCATTCTTCCGAAATCTGTTCTGGAAACAATCCATCCAACTGGACTCGCCTGTAGGACAGCAGATCTTGAAGCACGAGATGGTCCATATCCAACAAAAACACAGTTGGGACAAACTCTTGATGCAGATTGTAAAATCCGTATTTTGGTTCAATCCTGTGTTTTATTTTATCAACAAAGAAATCAATCTTATTCACGAATACTTGGCGGACAACAAGGCAGTGAAAAAATCCGACACGAGAGCATTTGCGCAGATGCTTTTGGAGAGTCATTTCTCTGGGTCGGTACTTCCTGTCACGAGTCCTTTTTTATCATCTAACCTCAAAAAAAGACTTAAAATGCTTACAAAAAACCAAACCAAGTACAGCTACGCACGCAAACTTTTTGCGCTACCAATCCTTTTCTTTATGGTATTTGCCTATATGGTAAATGCGAAAAATAAAGAGATCACGGAAACGAACAAAGCTATAGAAATAGCAGTAAACGAACTTAAAAATGACACGATCAAACCTAAAACTTCCGAGCTAGATAGTTTGTCGACGGATCATCAGAGACAAACTCGCGTCTATTCCGATGCATTGCAGGAAGACCATTTGAAGATGTCAGCGATCAGTAAAAAAATGGATGACAAAGGCAAAGAATTATCTGCACTTAAAAAAGCTAAGAAAGAGGAGACATCTCAATACAAAGCTTTGGAGCAAGATATGGAAACGCTTGCCAGTCAAATGGAAAATATTGTAAGCTCTGACAATTACAAAAACAATATCAAAGGATTGGCGGACAATGCGGAAGCGGTCGCAAAAATGTATGATTCACCGGAGTTTAAGAAAAAAATCGCCGATGTAGAGAAGAAGGCAAAAGAAACGGAAGCCTATTACAATTCTCCGAAATTCAAGAAAAAAATTGCCGATGTAGAGAAAAAGGCTAAAGAAACAGAAGCATATTACAATTCTCCGGAATTCAAGAAAAGAATCGCCGATGTAGAAAAGAAAGCAAGAGAAACAGAAGCGTATTACAATTCTCCAGAGTTCAAAAAAAGAATTGCTGATGCTGAGAAATTAGCTAAAATAGCTGCGGCTGATATTGGAAAGGTCTACAATGAAGCAGAGTTTCAAAAGATGATCACAGATCAGTTTGGAAAGTATGCGTTTTCGGATGGGACTGTAAGGTATTTCAAAGACGATTATATTTTTCCAAAAGTTGACGGTCTTTCTGAAAGCTTTAATTTTAGTTGGTCAGACGGTGCTTTAGATTCTGCTAAGTCAAATTTGTCCCCTAAAGAATTGAAAAAGCTGGAGAAAAAAAGAAAAGAGTTGCAAAAGAAGCAAAACGAATTGTTGGAAGAGCAGAAAAAACTTCAGAAAAAGCAACAAGAGCTTAACAAAGAAGCGCGTAAAAACAATCCTTATTCGGTGACCTTCAATTCAAGACCTGATCAACTGAAGCTTTTGACCACTAACAAAAATATGCTTTACATAACTCCGCCACAACAAATTGTCAGAGCTAATCAAACATTACCAATTAATTCAAAAACGGCCGAGGTTTATGTCAATGGAAAAAAAGTGGATTATAAAGCGTTAGAATCTTTAAATCCCACTGATATTTCCAAAATGCAAATTTTCAAAACGAATCCTAATGGGACTTCAACAATAGAAGTCACTACAAAATAACACGAAAATCCATAACACTACAGCCGGTTCGCCGGCTTTTTTAATCTCAAAATATGAAAAAACTACTTTTACTTTTTGTTCTTTTAGGAACTTTGACGTTCGCTCAAAACAAACGTTTTATCTACGAATACAAACTGATTCCAGACTCCACCGATGTTTCTGATGTCAAAACCGAAATGATGTATCTGGATACGTCAAAAGATGGATCCAAGTACTATAGCTACACGGTCTTTAACTCCGATTCTATTATGAAAGCAGATCTGGAACGCCAGCTGAAGGCGACAGGTTCTATCAATATCACACCGCCTATGAAAAGACCTGTGGTGAGATACTCCGTGACTAAAACATATCCTGACTACAAAACTTATATTCACAGAAGACTTTCTATGGATGCGTATAAGGTTTCAGAAGATAGAAAAATCAAGTGGAAGATCTCATCAGAAAAAGCAAAAATAGGCGAATGGAACGCACAAAAAGCAGAAGCAGATTTTGCTGGCAGACATTGGACTGCTTGGTTTTCCACAGAAATTCCAATTCAGGATGGGCCTTATAAGTTCCAAGGTTTGCCGGGATTAATTGTTAAGATTGAAGACAAAACCGGTTCTCATATAATGGAGCTGAAAGGCATCAGAACCATCACAAGTGATTTGGATATCAATGTTTTTGAGGCTAAGGAAGTTGCTATTAATTCTAAGCAGTTTCAAAAAGTCCTAAAAGAATATGAGAATGATCCTACCAAAGGCATCAAGCAAATCCAGATGGGTGGTGCAAATATCATAATGAATGGTAAAGATGGGAATAGTGCTAGGTTTGCAAAGGAACAGGAAGAGCGTTTGAAAGCACAGATTAAAAAAGATAATAATAGGATAGAGCTGGATATCACAAAATGAGCTGAATCAAAAAACTAAAAACTAAACTATGAATCAACTTTTCCTGTCAGCTTTTCTTTTTCTTTCTATTTTGAGTTTTTCTCAGAACCAAAGATTTTACTATGATTATCATTTTCAAACAGATTCTACAGATGTGGAGACAAAAAAATCAGAATTAATGGTTTTGGATGTTGATAAAAAAGGCTCCAAATATTACAGCGAATATGTCTTTCAAAATGACTCTTTGATGAATGCGCATTTTAGCAAAAATATGGCAACACATAGCGACGAGCCTTTTCCAATGTCTGGCAAAGAAGGTGTTGTGACTCATAAAATTTTAAAATCTTATCCGGATTTCAAAATTAATCATGTCGTTTCATTGGATATGACGCTTTATAATGCAAGTCAACAGGTGAAAATGAATTGGAAAATTCTTCCTGATAAAAAAAGTATCGGAAATTGGTCTGTTCAGAAAGCAGAAACAGATTTTGCAGGCAGACATTGGATTGCTTGGTTTTCGGCAGATATTCCTGTTCAAGACGGACCTTATAAATTCCATGGTTTGCCGGGACTTATTGTGAAATTAGAAGACAAGTCAGGCTACTACAAGTTTGAATTGAAAGGTATTAAAAATAATATTCTTGAAAGAAATATTTTTGCATTCGAATGGGAAAAGCCAATTCCAATTGACTACAAAAAGTATCAAACCATCTATAAAAATTACAGAAAGGATCCAACTGCAAATTTCAGAAGAAAAGTCAGCGAAGGGGAACTCTACATGACGGACGAAGCAGGAAATAAAATGAGTGGTCCCGAATTGATAAAATCACAAGAAAAACAGGAACTAGAGCAAATGAAAAAGAATAATAATGTTTTGGAACTCGATTTACTGAAATAAAAAAACGCCACTGGAAAGTGGCGTTTTACATTTATATAGAAATATTTAAGGTCTTTTCTTCAGTTCGTCACGGATCTCAGCCAATAGAACATCTGTAGAAGATGGTCCTGCTGGTGCAGCTTCTGGCTTTTTATTCACTCTGTTCGCAACTTTGATAAGCCAGAACAAAACAAAAGCAATCACTAAGAAACTAATCACGGAGGAAAGGAAGTTTCCATAGGTTACGCCATTCCAAGCCAATTCTTTAATATTTTCAGCTCCCGCAGCTTTCAATGCAGGCGTTAATAATAATGGCGTAATCACGTCGTCCACCAATGATTTCACAATCGCTCCGAAAGCGCCACCAATTATTACACCGACTGCTAAGTCTACCACATTACCTTTGAATGCAAATTCTTTAAATTCTTTTACAAATCCCATAGTTGTATTTTTTTAATAGTTAGTTACAAAAACAAAAATATAATTTTTTATTTAAATAGATTTATTTTTCACTATTCATAAAAGAATATTAATGATTAAATTTGATTTCGGTCTAATATAAAGATGTCTTGCATTATGAAAATTCTTACTTCTGATCAAATCAAAGCCTGTGATGCTGCAACCGTTAGTAAAGGGATTTCTTCCATTAATCTAATGGAAAAGGCTGCAAGAACTTGCGTGCAGTGGATTGATCTTAATTTTAGAAGAATTGGTAAATTTTTGATTTTCTGTGGCAACGGGAACAATGGAGGAGACGGATTTGCTATTGCTAGGATGCTTTATGAAAAGGGTTTTGATGTAGAAGTTTTTATTAACAAAAAGATAAAATTCTCAGAAGATGCTAACATTAACCTCAAAAAGCTAAAACAAATCAGTGGAATTGATATCAAAGATTTTTCTGATTTTTCAATTATTAAAAATGATAAAACAGTTATTATCGATGCGATCTTCGGTTATGGATTGAACAGGGAATTGTCTGATGAAATCAGAAATATGGTTGACAAATTAAACCAAATGAATGTGCCGAAAATAGCCATCGATATTCCTTCTGGTTTATTTTCAGATAAAATTGTTGATGAAAATTCTACGGTCATCAAAGCGGATCATACCTTGACTTTCCAGTTTTACAAAAGAAGTTTTCTGCATTCAGAAACAGGAAAATTTTGTGGAATGATCACTGTTTTGGATATTGATTTGGATCAGGATTTTATTGAGAAAACAGAAACCAATTATTTCGCGGTAGATGATCATTTAATCAAAGAAATTTACAAACGCCGGGATGATTTCAGTCACAAGGGAACATTTGGGAAAAGCATTCTTGTTGGTGGAAGTTATGGTAAAATTGGTGCTGTTTTGATGTCAACTTTGTCAGCATTAAAAACAGGAAGTGGTCTGACCTTCACTATTGCACCAGCTTGCGGAAATTTGATTCTGCAATCACGAGCGCCAGAAGCAATGTTTATGGACTCTGGAGAAAAATATATTACGAAAATCGAAGTTCTAGATAAGGCTGTTTATGGAATCGGACCAGGCTTGGGAAAAGAAAAGGAAACTGCCAAAGCATTGCTCGATTTTATACAGATTTGCAATCAGCCAATGATTTTGGATGCCGATGCGTTGAATATTCTTGCTGAAAAAGATAAAATTAATTTGATTCCAAAAAATTCCGTTATCACGCCACATCCGTTGGAATTTGAAAGGCTGTTTGGCAAGACGGAAAATTCTTTTGAACGTTTAGAATTAGCTAGGAAGAAAGCGGAAGAATTACAGATATTCATTATTTTGAAAGATCATCATACCGCAGTTGTAACACCCGGTAAAGAAGTTTTCTACAACATCACAGGGAACTCAGGGATGGCAAAGGGCGGAAGTGGCGATGTCTTGACTGGAATCTTAACTTCATTAATTTCTCAAAAATATGATATCAAAAAAGCCTGCATTTTCGGCGTTTGGCTTCACGGAAAAGCAGGCGATTTTGCCGCGCAAGAATTCTCAAAAGAATCGATGTTACCAACCGATTTGATCAGTAAAATAGGCGAAGTATTCAAATCTTTATTAAGCTGAAATCCTGCTCTTCCGTTTATTTGAAGTTTTTGAGTCTTTCTTAGGTGCCGTTTTGGTAGGCTTCAGTTTTGATTTTAACATATATAAAACGCCCACCTCGGTTTCCGACAGATTTTCGTTTTTCCTCAGCAATTTCTTAATTTCTTTCTGAAAATAATGAACCGTATGTCCATTTTTGTAATGCTCAAAAATTCTTGGATCGATGTAAGAATCCCGTGCTACAGAAGGCGTATTTCCCAATTTTTCCGATACACCTACAATCGCGTTTCTGATTCTTTTTTTGAGTTCTTTTTGCTGTTTTTCTTCGCAGATTCCCAGCTCATCCAGTATTCCTGCTGCAATCATTGTTCCTGCCCAGGTTCGGAAATCTTTCGCTGAAAACTCGGCGCCCATTATTTCTCGGATGTAGTCATTCAGATCCTGACTTTCAACCGTGATGAGGTTATTATCTTTGTCATAATATTTAAAAAGTCTATAGCCAGGCAATTCTTCGATTTCAGAGATTACTTTTGTCAATTTCGAATCGATAATGTGCTTTTCTTGAAATTTTCCCGATTTTCCTTTGTAAGAAAATATCATTTCGTCGCCATCAATCATCAGGTGTTTTTTGCGAATGGTCGTCAATCCATAACTTTGGTTTTCCTGCGTATATTTGGGACTCCCCGGACGAAAATAAGCTGAGTCTAGAAGTCTTACCATTGCTGCCAATACTTTTTCACGAGTTATTTTTTTCTTTCTCAGATGTTGTCCCGTTACGCGTCTCATATGTTCCAGATTTTCTGCAAAATGTAAGATTCTGTCGAATTTGTCAGCATCCTTTTTTGCTCGGAATTTTGGATTGTAGATATACTGTTTTCTGCCTTTTTGATCTCGGCCAACAGCTAGGATTTTCGCGCTTTTATTAGTCGTAATCTCCACATCTGTCCAAGCAGGCGGAATGACCAGTGAATTGATATAGTTTATTTTTTCTTTATCTTTAAGTTTCTCATTATTATTAAAATAAGAAAAATTCTTTCCAGAAACCTGTCGTGTTAATTTCATGATTTAGATTTGGTGATTTGCTTAAACAATTAAAATGCCGATTTTAAATAATTGTAAATGTTCGTCGAAATAAAGATTTTCTCCGGCTTTTATGATTTTATTAACAGAGAGTAAGGCAGCTTATTAAACGAAAATTTCTATTTTAGCAAAAATTTTATTGATGCCAAAGACAGTTGACGATTTTAATAAAAGCAGACTCAGATCCAGTAATATTACTGTGGTCATCAGTATTTCACTGGTTTTATTCCTTGTAGGATTATTTGGATTAATATTGATCAATGCTCAGAAATATTCAGATTATATCAAGGAGCAATTGGTTGTGGAAGCTTACTTCGACGAGTATCTCGACCCGCGTGACTCGGCAAAAACTTTGAAATTCCAGGAGGAAACTTTTGCCAAGATCAAAGAGCAGAACTACGTAAAACAGGCTAGATATATCTCAAAACAACAGGCGACTGTACTGGCAAAGAAACAGTTGGGAATCGATGCTGATGCACTTTTTGAAGAGGATATTTTCCCAGCCTCTGTAGAGGTAACTTTGAAGCCCGAATTTGTAGATCCAGCAAAAATAGACGGCGTTGTGACGCAGTTAAAAGCCATCCAAGGTATTAAAGATGTCGCTAATGATAATCAGTTGACCATAGATGTTTATAACAATCTAAACAGGATTTTGACGTGGATTTTAGCTTTTTCAATTTTATTCTTGATTGTTGCAATTGTCTTGATTAATAATTCAATTAGACTGAAGATATTTTCTAAAAGATTCATTATCAAAACGATGCAATTGGTTGGCGCGAAAAGGCGATTCATTCTAATGCCTTTCATCAGAGAAGCTTTAATTCTTGGATTGATTGGTTCTTTCATTGGACTATTGGCGTTGGGCGGACTTTGGTACTATTTTACAAGTCAAATTGGAACACCTTTCGTGCAGGATACAAACCAATATGTTTTACTTGTAATCATCATTTTGTTAGTAGGTGTTTTCATTACCGTTGCAAGTACTATCTTTGCAACCTGGAGATTCCTTAGAAGCAATGTGGATGACCTTTATTATTCTTAAAAAATGGCTAAAAAAACAAACAAATATTCTGCAGATCATTACGGTAAAGCCACTGAAACTGTGGGGAAAAAAGCATTTTACTTCGGGAGCAAAAATTTCAAATTGATGTTGATCGGTTTAGGAATGATTGTGCTGGGATTTGTCTTCATGATGGGAGCAGACGCGAACACAACACCAGATGGGAAGTATGACCCTAATTATTGGAACGAAGATATCTTCTCTTTCAGAAGGATCAGAATAGCTCCACTCTTCGTCATTGCAGGATTTGTGATCCAGATTTTTGCAATATTGAAAAGAAACAAAGATTAGAATTTAAACAAAATACAATTACAAACTTTGTCTTGGTTATGAACTGAGACAAAGTTTTTTTTAATAAAACTAAGTTAACAATGGATTTAATCAAAGCGATCATCATTGCGATCATCGAAGGTCTAACCGAATATTTGCCAATCTCTTCAACCGCTCATATGGGTTTCGCCGCCAGTCTGATGGGTCTGGAGGAAACCGAATTTCTCAAGATGTTTCAAGTGTCAATTCAATTTGGGGCGATACTTTCTGTGGTTGTAGCGTACGGAAAAAAGTTCTTTGATTTCAGTAATCTTCAATTCTATTACAAATTGGCGTTTGCAGTGATGCCGGCTTTGATCATCGGTTTTTTCCTGGATGACGTGATAGAATCCGTTTTAGGAAATCAAATTGCCATTTCGTCGGTTTTGGTTTTGGGAGGTGTCGTCTTGTTGTTTGCGGACAGCTGGTTCAAGAATCCTGTCATCCACGACGAGAAAGAGATTACCATCAAAAAAGCAGTGACCATCGGTTTTTGGCAATGCTTGGCTATGATGCCTGGGACGAGTAGGAGTGCAGCTTCCATCATTGGTGGAATGGCACAAGGCCTGTCCAGAAAAGCTGCGGCTGAGTTCTCATTTTTCCTGGCAGTTCCTACGATGCTGGCGGTGACGCTTTATTCTGTTTTCGTTAAAACTTGGGGTAAAGAAACGCTTCATCCACAAAAAGGTTATGAGATGATTCTGGAATCTCAAGACCACATTACGATTTTCATTGTTGGAAACATTGTAGCATTTGTAGTGGCTTGGATCGCGATCAAATCTTTCATAAGTCTATTGAATAAATACGGTTTCAAACCTTGGGGTTGGTACAGGATTGTGGTTGGAATAGCATTGTTGGTTTATTTTTATTGGTTTAAATAAAATAATTTGGGCAGCTATTTCCTTCTTCCGTTCCAAACCTAACGAAGTGGTTCGACGAAGTCAATCTTTTTTACCTTCGCTTTTCCAGCCACAAAAAGGATTTCCACTCAAGCCGGGCTGCATTAGATTACTTGTTAAAAGAAATTTTTTCAAAACTCTCAAACTCTCAAATCACCAACCCTCCAACTCAAAAAACCTCCAACTCAAATGACAGCAGAAGACCTACAATCCGGACACATATTTCTATTGGACAAACCTTTGGATTGGACGTCATTTCAAGCGGTCAACAAGTTAAAGTATAAACTGAAAAGAAAATTCAAAGAGTTACCGAAGAAATTCAAAATTGGACACGCCGGAACTTTGGATCCACGAGCAACAGGATTACTGATCGTTTGCACGGGTAAGTTCACAAAGAAAATTCCCGAGATCCAAGATGCGCCAAAAGAATATTGGGCAGAAATAAAAATTGGCGTCCAAACCGAATCTTACGACACCGAAAAGCCAGAGATTCTTCAAACCGATTATTCTCAAATTACTGAGGAGCATATTCACGAAACGTTAGCCAAGTTGATTGGCGAGATCGACCAGAAACCACCCGTTTTTTCAGCACTAAAAATTGATGGAAAACGTGCCTATGACCTGGCAAGAGCAGGAACAGAAGTCGAGATGAAATCCAGAAAGACCACGATCCATTATCTTAATGATATAGAGATCAATTTGCCTTTTGTCTCTTTCACGGTTGGCTGCAGCAAGGGAACGTACATCCGTAGTTTGGCGCACGACATTGGTCAGGAGCTTGGCGTTGGCGCATATTTGACGCAACTAAGACGAACAAAGATCGGAGACTATTCTGTAGAAGATGCAAGCTCTGATTTTATCAATGATGATTTGCAAATCTCAGAATAATAAGAAGCTAAATGAAAAGAACTTTATTGGCGTTGACTGTTGTCTTGTCCAGTTGTGTATTAGCACAATCAGAAAAGCATAAAAGTAAGACGATGGGCTTTTACATTAGTCCAAATTTTCAGGTTGGTTATAATTTAGGAAATTCAATAAAAGATGGTCAAAATCAAGATTCTCAGTACTATCAACAATATGTTGCATCTTATCTTCCCAATGACTTTACTTACGGTGTTGGCGTAGTCGGCGGTTATCATATTTTACCATTTTTTGCTTTGGGAACTGGACTGAAGTATAATTATGTTTCAGACAATCTTCATCTTCTG
Source organism: Chryseobacterium sp. KACC 21268 (assembly GCA_028736075.1). Lineage (NCBI taxonomy): Bacteria > Pseudomonadati > Bacteroidota > Flavobacteriia > Flavobacteriales > Weeksellaceae > Chryseobacterium > Chryseobacterium sp. KACC 21268. The sequence continues at coordinate 3,428,005 of CP117875.1, read as the reverse complement.
AATTGGACGGTCCAACCAAAATTTATCTTTGGGAAAGATGAAGGCAAGTTCATTTTGGAATTTGAATACGGAAAGCAATTCAACCAATCCAACATCAATAATACCCATTACTTTGGAGGGAAATTAGGCTATCAGGATTCTTTCTCAAAGAGATTGATTCAAGAAGGTGGCTTATTTATTTATCGTTATAATTCTAATGTTTCGAATGCTTATTTCATTGGTATTTCTGTGAGTGCTACGATTTTTAGCAATAAGAATTACACAATTTATGGTCAAGATGAAAGGCTGTAATTACTAAAAATAAATAGTTACTTTTATATTTTTTGTATCAATTTGTCTGTAGTCGCAAATATCTTCTTGTTATATTTTATTTCTATCGACTTTTCTTTAAATTTCATAAAATGTTTAATTTAAAGTATTTGTTGTAATTTCTTGTGGTATTCAAGATTATAACGTAATTTCGCTATCCTTTTTAAAATAAACGTTTAATTAAATTTCAATTTTATGAAAAGAATTCTATTCTCTTTAATTGCTACTTCTGCAATTTTTTATTCTGCTAATGCTCAAACAAAAATTTCTTTCGAAACTTCAGAAGGTTATAATGCAGGAGCATTAGACGGACAATTGACCTGGACAGCTTGGGGTGATGCACCAATCAGTTATACTTCGCTTTCAACTGCAAAAGCATCAGATGGTGTAAGATCTGTTAAAATTCTTAGTGACGAATCTGTTGAGGCTAACTATGGGATTGAATCCACGGTTCCAAGTTATAATAAAGCTGTGATTTCTTATGACATCAATGTTGAAGCTTTGAATGGTTCAGACAATTTCTTTCTTGTATATTCAGATGAGTACGATGTTGTAGCTGCTGTGGATTTTGATTATACTGGTGCGGTTGCCGTAAGTGATGCTACAAGTGAAGATCTAATTGAAACTTCTAAATCATTCAGTGCAAATACTTGGTACAACGTAAAAATCGAATTGGATTTTGGTATTCACGAGGTTAAATATTATGTAAATTCTGAATTATTACATACTGGAGCAATCGATTCTAGTCTTACCGGTTATGGAATTGTTGATCTAATGACAGATGATTATGGTACAAGTTTTTATGTTGATAACATCCAAGTAACTGATGCAACTTTGGCAACTTCTGAAGTTTCCAAAAAAGATATCTTCCGAGTTTATCCAAACCCAACTGTTGACGTGGTGAACTTTGACGTAGCTGGAAAAATCAATTCTGTAGAAGTTTATGACGCTGCAGGTAAATTGGTGAAAACTGCTAATGGCGGGGCGAAATCAATCAACGTTTCTGAATTAAGCAAAGGAAACTACGTTGTAAAAGTAAAAACAGAAAACGCTTCTTACACGAAAAAAGTAATCAAGAAGTAATCTGATTTTTTAAAAATTATTCAAAGCTCCACTTTCGAAGTGGAGCTTTTTTGTTGTATTAAGTTTCAATAAAGCATATTTTTGCAAAAGATTTAGAACAGATTGGAAAAAATAAGAATTAATAAATATTTGTCAGAGGTAGGTTTTTGCTCCAGAAGAGCTGCGGACAAACTTCTGGAAGAAGGTAGAATCACAATCAATGGCGTAATCCCGGAGATGGGAACCAAAGTTTCTGACGATGATGAGATCTTCGTAGATGGGAAAACCATTCGCAAACCAAAGGATGATGACTTTGTTTATATCGCTTTCAACAAACCAGTCGGAATCGTTTGTACCACGGATACGAAGCGTGAAAAGAATAATATCATCGAATACATCAACCATCCAAAACGGATTTTTCCAATAGGAAGATTAGATAAGCCCAGCGAAGGATTAATTCTTCTGACTTCCGACGGCGATATCGTCAATAAAATCCTCAGAGCGCGAAATAATCACGAGAAAGAATATTACGTGAGGGTAAATAAACCAATCACCGAAAAATTTCTTGAGAAAATGAGAAATGGTGTTCCAATTCTGGACACCATAACCAAAAAGTGCGAAGTAGAAAAAATCGATACGATGAATTTCCGAATCGTCCTAACACAAGGTCTCAACCGACAAATCCGAAGAATGTGTGAACATTTGGATTACGAAGTTAAGAAACTGAAACGAGTTAGAATTATGAACATCAAACTCGATTTGCCAGTGGGAAAATGGAGAGACTTGACAACAGAAGAAATGACCGAACTGAACGGATTATTAGAAGATTCCAGCAAAACGTTTGATTAATAATTATCAAATTGAAAATGATCTATTTCTCGCAGATTTGGCTGATTTTGCAGTTTTTTTTTAAAATAATCATTTGCTGAATTTACTAAATCTGCGAGATTTTTTGTGATTAATTTTCAACTATCAACTATCAACTATCAACTATCAACTATCAACTATCAACTATCAACTATCAACTATCAACCATCATTTATCATTAATAATATAAAGTCTCATCTTTTCTTCATACTCCGGTTTTAATTTCAAAAATTTCCAGATCTTTTTGTCTTCCGGATTGGTGATTCGATAATAGATTATCCTATCGGCAGAGAACTTAAAATAAGGGTGTTTCTTTAGCCAATCTTCAGGAGCGTTTGATAAAGAATATTTTGCGACGTTCGAGTTGTCTAATTTTGCAGTATAGATCAGTTTCTCGCCCAAAGCTCTTTCGATTTCATAGGTTTCCAGCAATTGATTTTTGTTGATGAAACCGCCAAGTTTCTTTCTGAAAGCTAATATGCCTGCAGCATCTTTTTCAGTAAAACCATATTCTCGTAATTGTTTGAAGGTGATCTCATTCAGATTTATTTTACTAAAATCTGTCTTCTCCGCAAGCACCGGCTTTTCTTCCGTCGTTTTGTCAGGAACAGAAAGTTTGATCCAAGGCTTCATCTCTTCGAATTTTTCGGGCGAGATCATATAGCATTTTTGGATGTCTTCTAATGATTTGAAAGTTCCGCGCAAAATTTTGTTTTTATAATTCAGGATAGAAGCAGCTTGTTTCTCAGAAAATCCCAAAGCTTGCCATTGCTCAAGATTCAATTCATTTGGGTCAAAATGGTGCGTGATCTTAAAGGTTTCTTTCTCTTTCTTTTTCTCAAACTTTGCCACCAAATTTTCTGGCGTTCTTGCTGGCAAAATCAGATAAGGTGACATTTGTGCAAACTGTTCATCGTTGATCATAAAGCATTCCTTCAGCTTTTCTTTACTGATAAAACTGCCGCCGAGATAATTTTTATATTTCAAGATTGCCGCCGCTTGTTTCTCAGAAAACCCTAGTTTTTCCCAGTCTTTTTCAAAATATAGATCTGGATTGAATTTCCCTGTGATATTCAGCTTTTTCTTCTCAAAAGTTTTAAAACTGAAGTTTTCTTTTTTAGCTTCAAGGTTAGTTTCAGGAAGCAAGATGTAATTTTTCAGCTGTTCATATTTCTCTGGAGTCAGCGCGTAACATCTTTTGAATTGTTCTTTGGATTTGAAATTTCCACCAACCACTTCCTTATATTTCAAAATGGTTTTGATTTGCTTTTCGCTGAAACCAAGATGCTTCCACTGATTTTCATCCAGGTCATTTGGATTGAATTCAGTGAGGATGATTTCTTCAACTTTTTGGGTGATGAAAGTAATTTGAGGTTTTTCGTAGTGCTGATTCTTTTTATAAATAGAAAAAGCAAACTGCGAAAAAATAATGAGAATCCCGAAAATAGCAAGGCTGAGAAGCTGCCTTTTCCGGATCTGGAAAGGTAATTTCTGATTCATCTTTGTGTTTTAACCAAAGTTAAATAAAATGAATCAAATATTTGTTAATTGAATAAAAAAAACTTTAAACTAGTCGTTTAGGGAATTTTTAAGCTTCAGAAGTTCTGCTTTGATGAATTCCAATCGGTCAATGATGGTGATGGTTTCCGAGATCTTCGTGTTGGTTGTCAGTGCCACTCTTGCGCCATCCAAAGTGTAACCTTTCTCTTTCACCAGGTGGTAGATGATCTTCAAATTCTCGATGTCGGAAGGTGTGAAGTAGCGGTTTCCCTTTTTGTTTTTCTTCGGTTTGATGATAGGGAATTCCTGTTCCCAATAGCGGATCAGTGAAGTGTTGACGTCGAAAGCTTTTGCGACTTCGCCAATCGAATAATAGAGTTTGTCAGGAAGATTAAGTTTCATTCTTTGTATCGAGTTTTCAAAGATAATTATTTTTAATTCTTTTACACAAATTGTAACTTGCAACTTTAGAATTTACATTATGAAATCGCCATTATTAGAAAATACAAACGACGATAACGATACAGCGATCGCATATGGTAAATAAAAACAATAAATATCAACATATGAAAAGTTTTTGGAAATTGGGTTATGCGGCATTTTTGTTGATTTTGGTGAGCTGTAAAGTTCAGAATACAGGTGGGAAATTATTTGCAGTGCCACCGACATTGCTTTCGAGTCAATTTACTTTTACCGAAGGTCCTGCATCTGACAAAGAGGGAAATGTGTTTTTCACCGATCAACCGAATGACAAGATCTATTTCTGGAACTGGAAAACCAACAACGTGGAGATGTTTCTTGCCAAAACAGGCAGAGCCAACGGAACTTATTTTGATAAAGACGATAACCTGATCACTTGTTCGGATGACAACGGCGAGATCTGGAAGATCAATAAGAATAAGGAGGTCCAGGTTTTATCACAAGGTTTTGAAGGCAAAAGGCTAAATGGTCCCAATGACCTTTGGATCGACAAATTTGGTGGCATCTATTTCACAGATCCTTTGTACGAAAGGGATTATTGGAAAGACTTCAAAGTAGAGATCCCAGAGAAGAGTCTTTATTACCGAAATGAAAATGGAACGATCACAAAACTGGAAACATTTGTCCAGCCAAACGGTATCGTCGGTTCTCAAAAACTGAAAAAACTGTATGTTTCTGATATCGATGCTGGAAAAACCTATGTTTACGACATTCTTGGCAAAGGCAAACTTTCCGAAAAAAGATTGTTCTGCGAAATGGGTTCGGACGGAATGACGCTCGATAATCAAGGAAACCTCTATTTAACAGGAAAAGGTGTAACGATCTTCAATAATAAAGGTGAAAAATTAACCAATATTCCGATTGATGAAGAGTGGACCTCTAATGTGACTTTTGGTGGAAAAGACCATTCAACTTTGTTTATCACGGCTTCAAATTCTGTTTATGTTTTGCCGATGAATGTTACTGGAATTCAATAAAAAAGATCGCTTATCAATAAGCGATCTCTATTTTTACTTTCTTGCCTTTCAGTTTTTCGTTGGCTAGTTTTTTCAGCAGTTCAATCGTCTTTTTACGATTGACAGCAACGTAGGAAGTGGTGTCTTTCACTTCTATCAGACCGATGTCATCTTTTTCAAGCTCTCCTTTTTTGATGAGGTAACCTACGATGTCCACTTTGTTCACCTTGTCTTTTTTTCCGGCACTGATGTAGATCGTTTGGTTTGGTGTTCTCTCAGGAACGCGGTTGCTTTCCGAAACATTTTCTTCCGGCGTATTGTTTTTGATGAAGGGAAAATTCTCGTCCTCGGTCATAATTAAATAAGCAAAACCTTTGGCATTCATTCTCGCCGTACGTCCATTTCTGTGGATGAAAGCGTCTTCTTTCGGCGGCAATTGATAATGCACGATAGATTCCACTTCTGGAACATCCAAACCTCTGGAAGCCAGGTCTGTTGTGATCAATATTCTCGCCGAATCATTTCTGAATTTCAGCAAAGCGCGCTCACGTTCGTCCTGTTCCATTCCGCCGTGGAAGGTTTCTCTCTGGATTCCTTTTTCTCGTAATAATTCTGAGATCCTATCGACTGCATCTCGGTGATTGCAAAAGATCAAAGTTCTTTTGTTTCCGATTTTACAGATTAATTGGAATAAAGTGTTCAGTTTGTCTTCGGAAGTCGTCATCACTTTGCGAAGTTGGATGTTCGGTTTTGACTCGCTTTCTTTGAGGAAGTTGATCTTCTTTTCGTCGTTAAGTTCCACAAATCTCGGGATGTTGTCCATCACGGTTGCAGAGGTCAGGATCCTTTGCTCAAGACCTGTCAAAGAACCGATGATGTATTCCATATCTTCCTGAAAGCCTAATTCCAAAGCCTTGTCGAACTCGTCCAAAACCAAAGTCTTGATCGTTTCCGGATCGAAGTTTTCGTTCTTCAAATGGTAAGCGATCCTTCCTGGCGTCCCAACCAGAACTGCTGGTGCCTGGATCAGATTATTGACCTCGATTTTTTTATCGTGACCACCATAAGCGATAGAAACCTTGAAATCCGTTCCCATCGATTTGAAAACCTGCTCAATTTGCAAAGCCAATTCTCTTGCGGGAACCAATATCAAAGCCTGAATTCCTTTAACATCTGATTTTAAATTTCTGAGAACCGGAAATAAAAATGCCAAAGTTTTTCCAGAGCCTGTTGGTGACAGTAGTACAATGTCGGTTTCGTTTTCAGAAGCGGTGTATGTAGATTTCTGCATTTGATTCATATCCTGGATCTGCAGTTTTTCAAAAATCGGTTGTAATTCCATTTTGCAAAGATAAGAGATTTGGAAGATGGTTGAAAGTTCTAAATTGTGTTGTCTATTAATAAAAAATACCAAACCCCTAGCCCCGATAGTGACGGTTACCCCACAGCAAGCCTTGGGAAAGCGTCGGCGCGAGGAGTAATAGTGGATAGCGGGATTAAGCTCCTAATGATTTGTATAATTGTGAATTGATTATCAGATGATTATGGATGTATTGAACTTCTTGTGAAATATTGTTGGTTTCAAATATTTTTCTTAATTTTGCACCACTTTTGTGAACGCACTTTCGGCGAAGTAAAACATTAACAATTAACATCTTCCATATTTTTCAGGATTCACAGCAAAGCCAAAGTCTGAGTAAATTAGGAATACAAATTTTTTTAGAAAATGTCAAAAGAGACAAATTCAGCAGAGGTTCTATTGAACCAAAACGTAACACCAGAACAATTTGATTGGGATTCTTTCGAATCAGGTCTTAACGCAGAAGACAGAAGCGAGAAGAAAGAATTGGAAGAAATCTATAACGGTTCTCTTAACAATCTTGCAGACAACGATGTGATCATCGGGAAAGTTGTAAGATTGACTGATAAAGAAGCGATCGTAGATATCAACTTCAAATCTGAAGGTGTGATCTCTCTAAATGAATTCCGTTACAACCAAGGTCTTAAAGTAGGCGATGAAGTTGAAGTAATGGTTGACAGAAGAGAGGACAAAACAGGACAATTACAATTATCTCACAGAAAAGCTAGAACGCTTAAAGCTTGGGATAGAGTAAACGAACTTCACGAAACTGGAGAGATCGTAAACGGTTTTGTAAAATCTAGAACTAAAGGAGGTATGATCGTTGATGTTCACGGAATCGAGGCGTTCTTGCCAGGTTCTCAGATCGACGTGAAACCGATCAAAGATTACGATCAGTTCGTAGGTAAAACTATGGAGTTCAAAGTTGTGAAGATCAACCCTGAGTTCAAAAACGTAGTTGTATCTCACAAAGCGCTTATCGAAGCGGATCTTGAAGGACAGAAGAGAGAGATCATCGGTCAATTAGAAAAAGGACAGGTTCTTGAAGGAACTGTTAAAAATATTACTTCTTACGGTGTATTCGTAGATTTAGGAGGTGTTGACGGATTGATCCACATCACAGACCTTTCTTGGTCTAGAGTGAACCACCCATCTGAGATCTTGGAAGACGGACAAACTGTAAAAGTTGTTATCCTTGATTTTGATGATGAGAAAACTAGAATCCAATTGGGTATGAAGCAATTAGAAGCTCATCCTTGGGATGCTCTTTCTGCTGACCTTAAAGTTGGTGACAAAGTAAAAGGAAAAGTTGTAGTTCTTGCTGACTATGGTGCATTCGTAGAGATCGCTCCAGGTGTAGAAGGATTGATCCACGTTTCTGAAATGTCTTGGTCTACTCACTTGAGAAGCGCAGGAGATTTCGTAAAAGTAGGTGATGAGGTAGAAGCAGAAGTATTGACTTTGGATAGAGAAGACAGAAAGATCTCTCTAGGTATCAAGCAATTGAACAAAGATCCTTGGGAAAATATCGAAGCTAAATATCCAGTAGGTTCTCAACATGTTGGAACTGTAAGAAACTTCACAAACTTCGGAGTATTTGTAGAATTGGAAGAAGGAATTGATGGATTGATCTATATCTCAGACCTTTCTTGGACTAAGAAAATCAAACACCCATCTGAGTTCTGTGCAGTTGGAGATAAATTAGACGTTATCGTATTAGAACTTGATACGCAAGCAAGAAGATTGTCTCTAGGTCACAAACAATTGACTGAAAACCCTTGGGATAAATTCGAAACTAAATACGCTGAAGGAACTGTACACGCTGGAAAAGCGACTGAAGTACACGACAAAGGTGCATCTATCCAGTTCGAAGATGTAGAAGTTGAAGCGTTCTGCCCATCAAGATTATTAGAGAAGGAAGACGGATCTAAAATCAAAAAAGGTGACGAAGCTCAATTCAAAGTGATCGAATTCAACAAAGAATTCAAAAGAGTAGTGGTTTCTCATACAGGAATCTTCAGAGACGAAGAGAAAAAGAATGTAAGAGATAACTCTAACAGATCTAACAACAACAGCAACACATCATCTTCTTCTAACAACGAAGAAAAATCAACGCTTGGTGATATCGATGTATTGGCAGAATTGAAAAGAAAAATGGAAGAAGGAAACTAATATTCCCTAATTCTTAATTTTTTTAATAAATTAGCCACCCGAAAATTATTTCGGGTGGCTTTTAATTTTAATATATATAATAAATGAAAAAAAAATTACTCTTTGTAGGTTTGATCACCTCTATCTTTTCATCGGCTCAAATCAATGTGAGCGAAAGTTTTGAAAATACAACGTATCCAGGCTTTACTAATGTTTCTTTCTACAGAAGTGGAGTAGAAGCTGTTTGTGCCGGAACTTATGGTTTGACAAGAGGATTCTGGAGTGGTGGTGCTACCGGATCTACTACCTACTCTTCAACAGCATCCAATGGAGGGAAACTGGATATCTCATTCAAGTATAAAACTTTTGTTTACAACAACGGAACAGTAAATGGTAACCTGAAAGTAGAATATTCTATTGATGGTGGCCAGACTTATGTTGCTTTACAAACAATTACATTAGCATCCGTGGCTGCTTGTGCGACTTGGACTGTCTCTCTACCTCAAAATACAATTCCAGCTTCAGCTGATTTTAAATTAAGAGTTTCAGGACAATGGATGTCAGGAGATTATTGGGTTATTTTAGATGATTTCAAATTGACACAATCACCGTTTCTAGCAGTGTCTGATGTTGCTAAGAAGGAAATTAAAGTTTATCCAAATCCTTTCAAAGATGTAATTTATCTGGATAGTGCGGATTCTGTAAAATCACTTACTATATCTGACTTCTCCGGGAGAAAGATCAAAATAATCAACAACATTTCTAAAGAAATAAAAGTGTCAGAACTCAAAAAAGGAAATTATATTTTGACCATCGAATATAATGATGGTAGTAAAAATCAAACTAAATTAATAAAAGAATAACCAAAACCGCCAATTAGGCGGTTTTTTTATTTGATTTAAAATATTAATCTAATTTATGTATTTATCTATTTAAATATTATATAAATATGATTATTTCATAGATTTAAGTTTATTATTTAAATTTTATAATTTTTGTAAATTTTATCATTTTTGTTTGAAAATATTATATTTTAATTTTGTTTTTAATATTAATTATATGTTAATATTGGTTAAATGTATAATTTTATTTAAAATTGTTATATAAATTTGATTGTTAACTTTTTAAATGCATTAATTATGAACAAAAAATTATTCTTTGCAATCTTGCTATCTGGAGCGTTAGGTGCTCAAACTTTTAGCAATACCACATTAACTGCTATTCCTGATAATAGTACCGCAGGAGTTACTTCCTCCATCCCAGTTAGTTTAGTAGAAACTATTTCTGATCCTTCCAAGGTCTCAGTCAAATTAGCGCTGACTCATACTTGGAGTGGAGATGTTACGGTTGGTCTGGTAGTTCCCGGTGGAGCAACAACTGGAGCAATTGCTCTAATTAAAAGAGTAGGAAGCACAACTGCAACTGGTGTAGGATCTAGTGCCAACTTTGGATCTGCTAATGTTTTGACATTCAATTCTGCTGCTACTGCGCCTATCAGTACTGTTGGGCTGTTGACTGGAGACAATATTCCGGCTGGTACTTATCTGCCATCCGTAAGTGCTACCACAAATCCTGCAGATTACACGGTGGCTAATTTATCTACTTTATTTACTGGTTTGGCAGTCAATGGAACTTGGTCACTCAAGCTTTTTGATTCCGTGGCAAGTGATACTGGATCGCTCAATAACTGGCAGGTTGTTTTTGATCCCGGTACTTTCTTAGGAGTCAATACATCAATTGTAAGTACGCCAGGACTTTCTGTTTTGGGTAATCCATTCAAAGAAACATTGAATCTGAAAGTCAATACTTCTGCAAAGGATGTCAAGTTTGATATCTATTCTATGGATGGGAAAAAAGTATATTCTTACAATCAGAATGCTTCTAAAAATTCTTCAGGAGATCTTAAAATCCCAACAGAAAGTTGGACTTCTGGAATGTACATCCTTACACCTATTGTCAACGGAGAAAGACTGATGACTATTAAATTAATCAAGAAATAGAATGTCCTAATTCCGAATTGAATTGCAACCGTCTCACTACGATGAGGCGGTTTTTTGTTTATGATTTATATCCTCAATCTCAATTATCTTCAACCAAACTCGACTAGCTATTTTTTTAATCGTAAATTTGCCGGCTCAAAAATAGTTATGGAGAAAAAAAATATATTAAAAGGCGTACTGTTTGTCGGCATCGGAGCGAGCATCTACGGAATGCTGGCAACGTTTGTTAAGATGTCCTACAAAGATGGATTTACCACTTCCGAGGTCACGACAGCGCAGTTTGTCTTAGGATTTATAGGATTGTTGATACTAAATCTCATCCAAACCAAAACCTCAAAAAAACAACTTTCAAAACCAACTTCCAAAGAAATCAGAATGCTGATGTTGGCAGGAACTTCTATGGGATTCACCAGTTTATTCTATTACATCGCGGTTCAATACATCAATGTTTCCATCGCCATCGTTTTGTTGATGCAATCCGTTTGGTTCAGCGTGGTTGTTGAAAGTTTTATCGCCAAGAAATTCCCGAATGCCAGAAAGGTCATCGCAGTGATCATCGTTTTAGCAGGCACAATTCTGGCAACCAACCTGATCAATATGAAGGTCGAGCTTGATTGGCACGGCATCTTCTGGGGCGTTTTGGCCGCGGCATCTTTCACGATGACAATGTTTACCTCAAATACAATTGCAACGCATTTGCCGGTTCTAAGAAAAAGTATGACGATGCTGACAGGCGGTTTGATTGTCGTAATGTTATTTTTATTCTTCGCCCAGATCGGACCTTTGCATTTTGAAGGACTGAGATCGTTCTACCTCAATTTTACAGAAAATACACAACACATTCGCCCATTCGATTATTCCATTTTCTGGACCTATGGATTTGTTTTGGCATTATTCGGAACCATCATTCCACCGATTTTATTTAACATCGGATTTCCCAAAGCAGGTTTGGGATTGGGAAGTATCATCTCGTCCTTGGAACTTCCGGTTTCTGTCACGATGGCTTTTGTATTATTGAAAGAAGAAGTCATTCTCATCCAATGGTTCGGGATCGTATTGATACTTTTCGCCATTGTCCTGATGAATCTACCATCTAAAAATGAAGTAGAGCCAGCCAAAGCTTACCACTAAAAAAATGACATAAAAAAACCGTCTCATTTTACTGAGACGGTTTTTTTATTTTATTGTGCAGCGTTCTGAACGTCTGTCTTCACTTCTTCAGCTTTATTTTTGAATTGGTCCGCTGTATCATTAGCTTTATCTTTCAATTGTTCTGCTGTTTGTGTCGCTTTATCTTTCAGATCGTTTCCGAATTTTGTCAGATTATCTTTCGCGTTGTTGATGGTGTCTTTTACCTTTTGTTGATCCTCCGGAGAAGATTTTTTGTATTTCCACCAAGCCAAAGCTCCTACTCCTAACAATGCCAATAGGCCATTTGTTTTATTTCCCATTTTGTAATTTTTTTATTGTTAATATTAATTACCCAGTGATAAGAAAAATTTGTGCCAACAATTTAATATTCAGATATTTTTTTGGGCGTGTCCTTTCCCTGGCTTTGTCCAATGCTGGGACCGCGCTGTCCACTATTATCTTTTTGTTGCCCAGCTTTTTCCCCACGCCAACAAAAAGGATAACCGTTACCATCGCTCACGCGCTGCGCACATTAGAACCCTTTCACATCAAAACAAAGTTTCCCAAAACCCTCAAACGCTCCAACCCTCAAACCCACAAACGCTCCAACCCTCAAACCCACAAACGCTCCAACTTAGCCACAAGTTCCTTCGTCAATTCACGTCTACTGAATTCATTAATATTCGCCGAATTCGTAATCGATCTTCCACTTTTCCAATCCTCATAAAGCGAGAAAACAAACGTTTCAATCTCCAAAATCTCCGAATAATCAAAATGTTTCCCAGCTTTCGTTTTATCCAAAATCGTTTCCACATCAGCATCTTTCGGTCCAAAAGAGATGATTTTCTTTCCCGTCGCCAGATATTCAAACAACTTTCCCGGAATGATGCCTTTCGAACTCTCATTAGGGAAATTGGTGATCAAAAGAAGATCCGATTTTTCCATTTCCTTCACCGATTCATCGTGCGCCAAATAACCAAGATTCTGAATGTTATTTTTCAAAACAGAATTCTCGATCTCGTTCAAGATCTTATCATCCACTCGTCCAACAAATTTCAATTCAAAATCCTTAGCAAAATCTTGATGTTTTTCACAAAGCGTAATCAAAGCCTTCCAAAGATTCTCCGGATTTCGCAACTGCTCCAAAACGCCAACATAGCTTAATGTGAATTTTGCAGAGAGGAAGGGATTCGAACCCTCGATAGTTTCTTGTTTATCGAAACCATTAGTAATACAAAATGCATTCGCCCCATTTTTCCTGAAATTCTCTGCGTCCGTGTAACTCGTTGCCAGCGTCAAATCAGCATTTTCAAAAACCGATTTTTCAAGTTGTCTGTGTTTTCTATCAGAACCTGAAGTCAGTTTCAAATGTTTGTAATAAGAAATTTCTGTCCACGGATCACGGAAATCAGCAATCCATTTCAGATCTGGCAATTCCTTTTTCAGTCCAAGTCCGATCAAGTGCAAACTGTGTGGCGGACCAGTCGTGACAATCGTATCAATATGATGTTCCTTCAAGTAATGCTTCAAAAATTTAATCGAAGGTTTCACCCAAAATTTCCTCGCATCCGGAATAAAAAAATTTCCCCGGATAAAAATCGAAAATTTCGAAACAAAAGACTGATTCTTCCCAACATCAAACTGCCCACCTTTGAACTTCTTATTGCTCTTACTGAATTTCTCCGCGATCTGATAAGGTTCCCAAATATTGGTCTTCACGATTTTCAGATCTTGCGGAACTTCTTTGGTCAAAGTCTCATCTACCAAAGGATAACTCGGATTTTCGGGCGTATAGATAATCGGTTCCCAGCCAAACTCGGGAAGGTATTTGGCGAACTTCAACCAGCGCTGAACGCCAGGTCCACCAGCAGGCGGCCAATAATAGGTGACAATTAAAACTTTTTTAGAATTTTCCATTTAAGAATTTCGGCTTCATCAAACTATTCAGTAATTTTATATACTTTTTTGAAAGGTCTAAAATAGGACTTTTATAATTTATTTTACCATGATCATTAGAGAAAGAACCAATTGGTTGAAAATGCTGTTCGTCTGGAAAGGTTCTGTTCTTCGCAAGATCATTCCGCAATTATTGGTCATCACGATTTTCTCTTTGGTTGTCCTATATTTCAAAGGGAATATCTACGATTACAAAGTCCATCTCAATCCAGCGATCTTCACGTTGCTTGGATTGTCATTAGCGATTTTTATGGGATTTTGTAACTCTGCCAGCTATGATAGATTTTGGGAAGGACGTAAACTTTGGGGATTGCTGGTCATCGAAACAAGGTCTTTGACGCGTCAGGTTTTGACTTTGATTAATGATTATTCTCCAGATTCAAAAATTAAAAAACAGGAATTCATCAAAATGATCTCGGCGGTTTGCTGGGCGCTCAACTACCAACTCAGAAACAAAGATGCAAATAAGAAATTAGAAGAATTATTGTCCGATGAAAATTTCGAGAAAGTAAAAGATAAAAAATTCAAACCGATTATTTTGTTGGACATAATGGGCGAGTGGATCAATACTCAGAATCGAAAAAAAAATATGGATACGATTGTTTTAACTTCTCTTGATCATCAATTAAATCAACTTTCAAATATTGTCGGTGGCTGCGAAAGGATTGCAAATACACCTTTGCCTTTTGCATACAATGTTTTGCTGCACAGGACGGTTTATATGTATTGTTTTTGGCTGCCATTCGGTTTGGTGGATGCGGTCGGTTGGATGATGCCAATTATCGTTTTGCTGATCAGTTATACTTTTATCGCGCTGGATGCTGTTATTAATGAAATTCAGGATCCGTTTGATGAGGAAGAGAATGATCTCGCACTCAACACGCTTTGTAAAACAATCGAGTTTTCTATCTTCGAACAAGCACAGATTCCGCAACCAAAACTTGAAGTTTCTAACTCTTATTTTATAGACTAAATGAATTATTTCTCCGAACAAAAATTTACAAAAACCGATTTTAAAGAACTTGAAAAAGCAGATTACGAAAATTGTGTTTTCGTCGATATTAATTTTTCTGGTCAGAATATGTCCGATTTCAAATTCTCAGATTGCGATTTCAAAGATTGTGATATGAGCAATGCTAAAATTCATCAGACAGCTTTTCGGGATGTTGTTTTCAAGAATTGCAAGATGATCGGACTTAATTTTGAGGATGCGCATTCCTTCAATATCTCTTTCAAATTTGAAGATTGTATTTTGGATCATTCTTCTTTTTATCAATTGGATCTTCGAAAAACGACGTTCAAAAATTCCACTTTAAAAGAAGTGGATTTTACGGAAGCCAACTTGTCTAATTCATTTTTTGACCAATCAAATTTGACAAACGCAGTTTTCGATCGCACAATCTTGGACAATGCCAATCTCAAAAACGCAATCAATTATTCCATCGATCCTATTAAAAATCAACTCAAAAAAACCAAATTTGCAAAAGATAATCTCGCGGGACTATTAGACAGATTACAGATTATTATCGAATAGTCAAAACCTATTAAATTTAAAAAAAAATGAAAAAAATACTATACGCAAGTTTCCTATTATCCATCACGGTTTCTGCACAATATACAGACTTCAATCTCATCAAAGAAGTCAAAGTTAAGAGCAAAGGAGTGGTGGTATCCGCGCATCCATTGGCCAGTGAGGCAGGTTCCAAGATTATGAAAGAAGGAGGAAATGCTTTTGATGCCGCAATAGTAACCCAATTGGCTTTGGCTGTCGTTTATCCTCAAGCCGGAAATATCGGTGGAGGCGGATTTATGGTCGCAGTGACTTCTGATGGGAAAAAGTTGGCTTTCGATTATCGTGAGACGGCACCTTCAAAAGCGAGTTTCAATATGTATTGGGACAAAAAGGGAAATGCAAATACAGATTTGTCACAGTACGGAAGATTATCCGTCGGCGTTCCGGGAAGTATCTCGGGAATGTTTGAAACTTTGAAATATGCTAAACTGCCCTTTTCGAAACTAATAGAACCTGCGATAGATTTGGCACAGAAAGGCTTCTCTATTACTGAGCAGGAAGCTGATCTTTTGAATCGCCACCAAGCCGATTTTAAGAAACATAACAAGAACAAAATTGTTTTTATTAATGATAAAGGCTGGAAGGCAGGAGATCTTTTGATTCAGCCAGAGCTGGCAGAAACCTTAAGAAGAATCCAGAAATCTGGAGAAAAAGAATTCTACGAAGGAAGAACTGCAGAATTAATTCTCGCAGAAATGAAACTTGGAAACGGAATTATACAGGCAAAAGACCTTAAAGCGTATAAAACCAAAGAAAGAAAAGCACTGACGTTCGATTATAAAGGTAATCAGATTGTTTCTATGCCAATGCCGTCCAGCGGGGGAACTTTGCTGGCTCAGATGCTCAAATTGGCTTCTTATGAAGATCTTTCCAAATATCAGCAGAATTCTGCAGAGGCAGTTCAGATTATGATAGAAGCTGAAAGAAGAGCTTATGCTGACAGGGCAGAATATATGGGTGATCCTGATTTTACAGAAGATAAAACCCAAATGCTGATTTCTGATGATTATCTCAAAAAACGTTGGAGTTCTTATAATCAGGATTTAGCGACGCCGAGTAAGGATGTTGGAAAGATTGTCAATCAGCCAAAAGAAAGTACAGAAACCACACATATTTCAATTCTGGATAAGTTTGGAAATGCGGTTTCCATTACCACTACACTTAATGGTTATTACGGAAGCAAAACAGTTGTTTCCGGTGCAGGATTTTTCTTAAATAACGAAATGGACGATTTCTCCATAAAGCCGGGCGTTCCAAATATGTTTGGTGCAGTGGGTGGAGAAGCGAATAAAATTGAGCCCGGAAAAAGAATGCTATCTTCTATGACGCCAACAATAGTTTTAAAAGATGGAAAAGTAAGAATGGTTGTAGGCACTCCCGGTGGAACTACAATTCCGACTTCAGTTTTTCAGGCAATTGTTGGTGTGATTGATTTTAATCAAAATGCCAATTTCTCAATCAATACACCGAAGTTTCATCACCAATGGCTTCCGGAAGTTGTAAAAATAGAATATAACTTCCCGGAAACTACGATCAAAGCTCTTGAAAAAAAGAATTACAAATTCGAGAAAATTAAGCAAATCGGAAAAACAGAAATCATTCTTGTTGATGATAATCAAAATGTCCACGCAGTTGCAGATGGGAGAGGAGATGATTCCGTTGGAGTAGAATAAGAAATTATTAAAGTATAAATTAATGTTCCTAATCGTTTCAGATAAATTATCCAAACTATAAAAAAATAAAGGCTTCCAAAATCTGGAAGCCTTTATTTTTTATATCAAACTGAAAATTATCTCGCGATATTCACAGATCTTGTTTCTCTAATTACTGTAACTCTTACTTGTCCTGGGTAAGTCAATTCGTTTTGAATCTTCTCAGAGATGTCGTAAGACAGTTGGTGCGCATTTTCGTCGTTCACTTTTCCACTTTCTACCATTACTCTCAGTTCTCTTCCCGCTTGGATTGCGTAAGCGCTGGAAACGCCGTCGAAACTTAACGCAGCCGCTTCCAGATCTTTCAGCCTTTGGATGTAAGATTCCAAAACTTGTCTTCTTGCGCCTGGTCTTGCACCGGAGATAGCGTCGGCAACTTGGATGATTGGTGATAGGAGAGAAGTCATTTCGATCTCGTCGTGGTGAGCACCAATAGCGTTGATCACTTCTGCATTTTCGCCGTATTTCTCAGCCCATTGCATTCCAAGAAGTGCGTGTGGCAATTCTGATTCCTGCTCTGGAACTTTTCCGATATCGTGTAGTAAACCTGCACGTTTCGCAAGTTTTACATTTAATCCTAATTCTGCGGCCATCGTTGCTGCGATGTTGGCAACTTCTCTGGAGTGCTGTAGTAAATTCTGTCCATAGGAAGAACGGAACTTCATTCTACCAACCACTTTTACCAATTCTGGGTGAAGACCGTGGATGCCTAGATCAATGATCGTTCTTTTACCCACTTCAATGATTTCTTCCTCGATTTGCTTTCTTGTTTTTTCAACCACTTCCTCGATTCTCGCTGGGTGAATTCTACCATCGGTCACCAATCTGTGAAGGGACAATCTTGCAATCTCTCTTCTCACCGGATCAAAACAAGAAAGAAGAATGGCTTCTGGCGTATCATCAACGATGATTTCTACGCCTGTTGCAGCTTCCAACGCACGGATGTTTCTACCTTCACGCCCGATGATTCTACCTTTGATCTCATCAGATTCGATATTAAATACAGAAACTGAGTTTTCTACCGCTTGCTCTGTTCCAATTCGTTGAATTGTCTGGATAATGATTTTTCTCGCTTCATTTTTCGCATTCAATTGCGCTTCCTCCATAATGCTTTGAACGTGTGCCGATGCTTTGGTTTTAGCTTCAGCTTTCAAAGATTCTACCAATTCCGTCTTAGCTTCTTCTGCAGAATAGTTGGAGATTTTTTCCAGCATTTCTACTTTTTGCGCGGTTGCAACTTCCAGATCTTGTTGTTTTTTCTGAACAACTTCCAGTTTTTTGTTGTAGTCGCCAACCTGTCTTTCAAGATCTTTTTCAAGTTTTCCGGCTTTGCTAAGCTCGTCATTCAATTTGTTTTCTTTATCCTTGGTGCGTTTTTCAGCTTCCTGCATTTTTCTTTCACGCGACTGGATGTCCGCATCGTGTTGGGATTTTAGCTCAAGGAATTTTTCTTTAGCCTGCAGGTGTTTTTCTTTCTTTACAGCTTCGGCTTGTACATTGGCTTTTTCTATAATGTTTTCGGCTGTCTTTTTAGCATCTTCTACTACGTACTGCGCTTTTGTGTTCAAAGAACTCTTTCCGAAGAAAAGTCCTGCAACCGCTCCTACGATAAGTGCAACGACACCGATAATAATGGTAATTGTGTCCATAAATTTATATATATGTTGAGTTTTGTTTTTAATTTAATTTACAAAGCAATTCTTGCGTTGTATGGTTCTTTTTATGTCTTTTTTTTTTAGGTATTAGTTTTTTATCATTAATACATTTTACGATGTACATTTTACAAATAAAAAAAACCTACAACAGTTCAGATATAGAGTAAACTCCATAAAAACACGATTTGAACTGATTTTCATTCTCTGTAATCTGCGCAAGGCAGCACGCCATCGAATGAACTTTCGTCCGGTAATTTTTAATTGTTGAGTTTACTTCTTTGTGTTAGAACTATTGTAGGCAGCTTGTAATTTGAAAAAATTTACTTTTCCAATTGCTCAAGGAGTGCGTTGATCTTGGTGACGCGCTCGTTTGTATTTTTTATATTTTTCTCATTATTTAAAGAATAAACTTCTGCATTGGTTCCGAGTTTCAAAACGCACATAGCAAGTGCATCCTGCTTGTCCCTCACATCGAAACTGGCTTCGAAGTCCTTTATCATCATTTCTATCTGCTTTCCAACTTTCCGAAGGGTTTCTTCCTCGGCTGCTGGGACATTCAGCGGATAATTTCTTCCGGCAATAGTTATAGTTATTCTTCTGAAATCCATAGTTATAAGCCGGTGTTTTGTAATTCAGAGACGCACATATCTATTTCTTTTACCAATCTGTTGATGTGATTTTTCATCAGTCGGTTGTGTTCTGCGTTTCCGGATATTGCTGAATAAAGTTTTAATTCTTTGTTTTCTTCTGCTAAGATCTGGTTTTTGCGTTTCTCCTCCATGTACTCCTCCCTCAATTTTTGTAGCTCATCAGACGTTTCTGCGTGTTTCTCCGAAAGATTCTTAAACTTCTTGTAAAGATTGAGGATCTTTTTTTCTAAAACAGAAAAGTTGTTTTCTAATTCGCCTAACATAACCAGAATTAAATTCTAACTTTTACAAAAATAGGAAAAATTAATGATGATTTAACACGATATTTCTCTTTTGTGAGATTGATCTTGCTTCTGTTTGATTTATAATGATTTAACTTTAAGTAACTCATCAAAATAATTAGAAATGAAAGCCTTGAGCCTGATTCTAAGCACAAAGTGAACAAAAAAAAAGAGCCTTCAGAAAAAGCTCAATTTATATTTTTATTCAAATTTCAGAACCAGCATAAATGCTCTGGTCTGCAGTGTAGAAATGGCTGGTGTCCAGTAGGGTGGTGTGGTTTCCTTATCCTGCACCAACTCATTGTTTGTGAAGAATGTCCCTCGGATGGCAGGCGTAAACTTAAATTTGCTGAAATAGAACTGAATTCCTAACTCTGCACTCCAACCAAAGTTATGTGTTGTTGTCCGGAAAATATTCTGTTGATTATCATCGGTTGCTGTCTGGTTTGATTGTAAATTTACCAGATAATTAATTCCTGCAGCGGCATACGGACGGGAGTTGTACCATCTGTCACCATGAACTTCCAAAAGAAGCGGAATGTCTATATATGTAGATTTTACTATTTTTTTTGAGTCTGTTTCTGTAAATTCATCTAGTGGTACAAATGGTAAATTATAGTTTGTTCCGCCCGAGTATTGATTTACATGGTCAAATGTATTAAACGTCAAGTCTCTTTGTACGAAGTGTAATCCAGGTTCTAATCTGAGATCCAGAAATTCATTAAGTCTCATTTTACCTATCAATCCGGCTCCGAAACTATAAGTGGCTTTCGATTCTACCAGATTTTGATTTCCATTCATCCCAAACACAGGGCTGAGATTCATTTTGTAATCAAAGTTATTGGCAGCTAGATAAAATCCGAAGCTGTATTTTTGCAGATCATTACCTCCAGCCTCATTATCTGGTCTGTCCTTTGTCCTGAAAAGATTGTTGAAAGTCTGGGCGTGTAAATTACCGCTCAGAAGTACTGCAAAGGATAAAATCTTGATAAGTCGCTGCTTCATTCTATTTTGTAGCTTTATAAATGGTGGCTATTCCTAAACTTAGTTTGGTGTATTCTACTTTTTTGAAACCAGTATCCAGTAGAATCGTTTTCATCTTCTCTCCAAAAGGAAAAGCGTTCACAGAATCCGGAAGATACGTGTAAGCACGGTTGTCTTTGGAAACCAAACGCCCAATTGCAGGCAAAATGTTTTTAAAATAAAACATATAAAATGGTCCCAAGAATCCTTCTACTTTTGAAAACTCTAATATATAAATACTTTTGTCTTCTTTCACAACTCTGCGTAATTCTGATAATCCTTTTTCGAGATTCTCGAAATTTCTCACTCCAAATGCAACGGTAACGCCATCAAATTTATTGTCTTCGAAGGGAAGTTGTTCCGCATCGCCTTTTTGCATAGAGATCTTTCCGTCCAGATTTTGCTTTCTGATCTTCTCGATCCCCACGTTCAGCATTTGCTGAGAAAGGTCCAGACCTACAACATCTGCATTGGTCCCTTTTTGAACTGCAATGGCAAGATCTCCTGTGCCTGTGGCCACATCCAAAACCAATTTTGGCTGGTCTTTCTTTAGCATATTCACCAACTTGTTTCTCCAGAGCACATCTATTTTCATAGACAGTACGTGATTTAGAAGGTCATATTTTGGCGCAATGTTGTCAAACATATCTTCTACCTGACTTTTTTTGCTGTATTCGGAGTTGTATGGTGTTACGTTGTTGTGTTCCATTTTGATGATGAGAGTTGATAAATGATCTTCGACCGATAGTTGATGGTTGATCTTTTAATTATTAAATCTATTTGAACTTGTAATAATTGTTGTAATAATTGATGAAATCCTGTTTTCTGAAGATCTTCGATCGGCTTTCGACTTTCGCTACATTTTTGATGACGCGGTCATATTCTTCGTCCAGGTTGTAATAGAAATCTTCTGTGTAAAGCTTGTTGATCTTCTTCACGTCGCCCAGATAGTGCTTTTTGTCGATCTCGATTCCAGGCTTTGCGGCCATTAGAGAATCTTTGTTCAGGCCATATCCGTAATATTGATGGTTGACGTAGTAATCTTTATTCGCAATGTTCAGCAGACCTCGGATCTTGCTTACGGTAAAAGCAGAATCGTAGAGTAGCTTTTTATTCTGGTCAAAAACGGCGATTTTATTTTTTCCTTTATTAAGGTCAACCTTCAAATATTGTCCTGCAGAAAGTATGTTTTGTGATCCGTTATTGATCTTAAAGTAGAAAGTTTCCGGCGTAGGATTGTCTACCAGATAATAATTTTTTTTCGCCAAAAACAAAAAGTAAATAGCGAACGCAAATCCCATTGCCAGCAAAGAAAAAATCAAGCCTTTTGTGGAGGCGCTCAGATTTTTCATATTTATTGAAATCTATTAAGGATGCGAATTTACGGATTTTTTTCCGAGCGCTGATTTTTAATAATTCTGATATTAATCAAGACTTGGATTCCTGAAAAACAAAACCTCGCAATCTCTCAGACTTTCCGTTTTTTCTGGATTGAAATCGAAAGTTGGCGCTTTGGTTCCATTCTCAAGATTCAAATTTGGATTTTTGAAAATCAAAGTTTCATCCCAAAGATTTTGATCAATGAATTGTTGTAATGTAAATCTTCCACCTTCGATGATGACGGATTGAATTTGCAATTTGTACAGCTTTTCTAAGATTTTATCTAATGAATTTTCTTTTTCTATTTTAATGAATTTCAGATTTTGAGCTGTGGAATTTTTAATTGAATTAAAGATGATTGTTTCCGCTTCATCATTATAAATATTAAAATTCTCTGGAACATCAAGGTTGAAATCAATCAAAATTCTAGTAGGATTTCGACCTTCAACTTCTCTGACTGTCAAACTTGGATTGTCACGAAGTGCGGTATTTTTTCCAACTAAAATCGCGTGTTCCTCACTTCTCATTTGATGAACCAACTGCTTCGAAAGTGAATTGCTGATCTGTGTAGGTTTGTAATCTTTGTCCATAAAACCATCAGCAGATTCCGCCCACTTCAGAATAATGAACGGCATTCTCTTTTCGTGGTAAGTGAAAAATCGTTTGTTGAGTTTTCGGCACTCATTTTCTAAAACGCTGGACATAACTTCGATTCCTGCATCGGTAATGATTTTTTTGCCTTTCCCATTCACTTTGTCGTGGCTGTCCATCGCGCCGATAACCACTTTTTTAAAACCGAGTTCTACAATTTTCAAAGCGCACGGTGGTGTTTTCCCAAAATGGGCACAAGGTTCCAAAGAAACATAAATCGTAGATTCCGGAATAAGATGCTTGTCTTCTTCTTTTACAGATTTGATTGCATTGATTTCTGCGTGCGGTTCGCCAGCTTTTTTATGAAAACCTTCGCCAATGATTCTGTCGTTATGAACAATCACAGAACCAACCAACGGATTTGGATAAGTTCTCCCCAAAGCTTTTTGTGCCAATTCAATGCAACGTTTGATATAATACTCTTGATTCAAAGATTCAATGATTAAAAATTAGATTAATATAAATCCGCCAACTATCAATATCGGACCATTAACCAATTACTTTTTCTTTGCTTCAACCGCAGTTGGTTTGTAAGTAATCGGCGGAATAGCCATGGTGATGACACCTTCCATCAGTCGGCTTCTTTCTTTGGACAGAGATTTTGAAGCGTATTTCAAATCACCTGCAAGTCTTTTGGAATAGGAGAAAATCAAGAAAGACTTTTTGCCACCAGCTTCGAAACTTTTGAATCGGTCAATATTGTATTCAGCGTAAGATTCCCCTTCTTGTGGAACAACGGTCACGAGGTAATCTACTACGATTTCCTTTCCGTCTGGACTTTCCGTTACACTTACGAAAGAGTACTTGTCCTGCGTTCTGTCCTTTCTTTTTTCTACATATTCCACTTTTTGTTTTACAGCAGTGTCCATATCGATTTCTTTATCGAAGTATGAGAAATTGATGAGCTCTTTGTAATTATTAAAATCGTCATCGCGTAAAATATATTGCTGTTGCGCCCAAGTTGGAGAGTTTTGTTTGCTCCAGGTCAAGATGTATTCATTTTCCCGAAATGTCAGCGGACCTGGAATATTGAGTCTGTCAATCACTTCAACCGGCGCTGAAACGGCTATTTCTTCTTGCTTTGTTTCTTGGGACTGAAAAGCCGAAGTGAATGCGAAAAGACTAAAAGCAGAAAGTAGAATTTTATTTTTCATAGAATTTATTTATTTAATGTTCTGAATCTTATGTTTTGTCCTGTGAATATTATTTCAATTCCGCCGGAATTTCACAAACAGGAATCGGATTCATCTTATGTTGCGTCGCTCTGTTAAATCTAAGATAAATGGTCATCACCTCTTTTTCTCTTCCATCAAAATCAGCTTCGGTTTTTCCGGCTTTTTGCTGTTCCATTGCCCATTCCAATTCAGGATAGGTTGCGCCAATTTGGTCTTCATCTGTTCTTTCCACTTCCCAAAGTCCGTCCGTAGGTTTAGCTTTCTGAATGCTCTCAAGAATGCCTAGTTCTTTGGCAATTTCATAGATCTGCGTTTTGTAAAGGTCAGCGATAGGAGAGATGTCCACGCCGCCATCGCCATATTTTGTGAAAAATCCAACGCCAAAATCCTCCACTTTGTTTCCAGTTCCAGTCACAAGAAATCCATTGATCTGACCGTAATAATAAAGTGTTATCATTCTCAATCTCGATCTTGTATTCGCTTCTGCCAGATTTTTGCTCGGTGAATCGTCTTTGTAGCCTTCCGTGGTTTTTTCAAAACTTTCAAAAGTAGGCGTCAAATCCACTCGGAAACCATCCACATTTGGAAAATTAGATTTCAAAAAATCGATGTGATCTTGAGCTCTGTCCACCTGGTCGGCTTTTTGACGGATTGGCATTTCCAAAACCAAAACTGGCAATCCTGTTTTCGCTACCAAAACTGAAACGACTGCGGAATCAATTCCGCCAGAAACACCTACTACGAATCCTTTTGAGTTGGCTTTGGTTGCATAATCTTTTAACCAGTTGACGATATGATCTATTACTTTTTGTGTCTGCATTATTTTTGTTTTATTTTAATTTCTTCAAAGACATATTCTTTTTTGCGTCCGTCCACATCGATTGCTTCTCCGATCAAACTATTCTTGGTGTACAAAAATTGTTTGATTTTCAACGGTTCGCCATATCGGGTCAACTTTTCAACTTTCACAATATTTCCTTGTGTACTGTAATTCGTTTTATATTTATTTTCAGAAATGGTTCCACAAGCATTTTCATTCTTTTCATTAACCAAGACAAAATCATTTTTGAAATTTAATTCCAGAAAAACGGTAGATCCAGCACAGGGTTTCGGCGTATTGGTTTCCACACACATGCTTCCCACTGATGTTCTGAAGGTTTTATTCAAAACTATTTTGTTGTTTTGGTTTTTAGTTTGTGAATGCACTGGAACGCACATCAACGATAAGAATAAGAAAAATAATATATTACAAGCTCTCATTATTTATTTTTTTCTAATTCGTACCAATAGCAATTGTCGCCATTATCAAGAAAAGCACCTTTGTTTTCGAAACCTAATTTCGTGAGAATGTGATTGGAAGATTCATTGTCAACATCGGCATAAGCATAGATCTTCTCAGCATTCAGTTGATTAAAACCTAGATCCAATGAAGCTTTTGCAGATTCTGTCGCGTAACCTTTTCCCCAGAATTCAGGGAGAAATCTGTAGCCTAATTCGTAAACATTTTTGAAACCATTGACTTCCTCTGTCAAAAGTTTGATGCCACTCCAGCCGATAAATTTGTTAGTTTCATTTTCGATGACCGCAAGTCTGCCAGTTCCGTTTTTGGCGTACTGATCTAGGATATTCTCAACCATTTTTTTAGATTGTTCTCTACTAGTAGAAGGCGGAACTCCTACATACTTCATCACGTCGGGATTGCTGTCCAGAAGGAAGATGTTATCAACATCCGCTTCGGTCAATTTTCTTAAAATTAATCTTTCCGTAATTATTGGTAGCTTCATCTATTAAATCGTATTTTTGCTTTTCGAAAATCTTAATGTAAAAATAATGAAGTTTTTCCGATATATCTCTTTTTCGGCCATAATTGTTTTCAGTTTATCGGCTTGCAAAAAGGAAAACGAAAACAAATGGGATGTTGAGATCAAGAATCCTGTCAAGAAAATAAATGTCACCGATCTCTCTGGAGAATTCTACAATTCTTCTGTAAGCTTGGAAGATTTCAAACAAAAATATCCTTGGTTCCAAGGTTCAGTTCCAGACGCCGATTACGGTGACAGAAGAAAAGATACGATGGAAGTTCGCATCTACAAAGAAGCGATTTCCAAAATCAACAAAACAAAACTGGATAAAGATTTGATCGACCTTTTCTCACACATCAAAAATTATTTTCCGAAGTTCCAGCCGCCTCATATTTATCTCTATTCATCTGTGATCGATCCTCAAAATGTGACGGATCCGATTTTTTTGAGAGAAGACGAGAATATGCTTTTCGTGGACATTACGGGATTTATGGGTGATGGAAATAAAAATTATAAAGGTCTCGATCTCTATTTTCAAAAATCGATGAACCCGGAAAATTTGGTTCCAAAGATCTCTGCTTTTTTTGCCGCAAGATTGGTTCCTGCTCCGATAGAGCAACAGAAATTTTTGGATCAAATGGTCTATCAAGGGAAAGTTCAGATCCTTCAGGACGCTTTTTTGCCTAATGTTTCTTCTGATCATTTGAAAATGAATTACTCCAAAGAACAGTACGATTGGGCTGTTGCCAACGAAGCCAATATCTGGAATTATTTTGTAGAAGGTGACTTGCTCTTCAGTGCAGATCCCGGATTATCAGAAAGATTCATTGCGCCAGGACCTTTTTCAAAATTCTACACAGAAGTTGACAGAGAAAGTTCGCCTCAGATCGCGATCTGGACAGGTTGGCAAATTTGCAAACATTATCTGAAAGCACATCCCGAAGAAAAATTGGACGTGTTTTTGAAGAAGAACGCAACAGAGATTTTCAATGGATCGGAATACAGACCGAAGTAGAGTTGGAGAATATGAGCGTTTGAGAGATATTAGAGACTATCATATTTCAAATCTCTAATTTTTTGATCATTTAATTTTTTAATCAATAATTTTAATATAACAATGCGTAAAACAAAAATTACAGTAGATATAGAGTTGGACGAGAATCACGTTCCAGAAAAAATGATGTGGAATGCACAAGATGGCGGCGTAGAAAACCAAGAGACCAAAGCCGTGATGATCTCAGTTTGGGACGAGAAAACTTCCGAAGCGTTGAGAATCGATCTTTGGACAAAAGATATGCCTGTGGATCATATGAAACGTTTCTATCACCAGATCATCGTTTCCCTTGGACAAACTTACCTCCGTGCAACTGGAGAAGAAGATGTTGCTGGTTGGCTGGAAGAAGTAGCTGAGGAATTTGCAGTGAAGTCGGCTATCAAAATGTAAAAAAAAAGGATGCTGGAAGTTGGAAGATGGATGTTAAAAAACTTCCAGCTTCAAACTTCCAGCTTCAAACAAAATATTAGAAATATGAAATTCAATACAAAAGTTATTCACGGCGGACAACAGCACGAGCCAGCGACTGGCGCAGTCAACGTTCCCGTTTTTTTAACATCAACATTCGCACAGAAAAGTCCAGGACAATTGATCTCTGGCTACGAATATTCAAGAGGTGCAAACCCAACAAGACAAGCTTTAGAAGATTCTTTAGCAAGCATCGAAAACGGCGCTCGAGGATTGGCTTTCGGATCAGGTTTGGCCGCAATCGATTGTGTTTTGAAGTTACTGAATCCAGGTGATGAAGTCATTGCTGTAGATGATCTTTATGGTGGATCTTACAGAATGTTCACCAGATTATTCGAAAAATACCAACTGAAATTTACGTTCATTGGATTCGATAATGTGGAACAATTGGAAAATGTCATCACAGACAAAACAAAATTGATCTGGCTAGAAACACCAACCAATCCATTGATGAAATTGGTGGACATCAAAATGGTGGCTGACACCGTGAAAGGGAAAGATATTTTGGTAGCTGTGGATAATACATTTGCAACGCCTTATATTCAAAAACCTTTGGATCTGGGTGCTGACATTGTGATGCATTCTGCAACAAAATATTTAGGCGGACATTCTGATGTAATCGCTGGAGCTTTGATCGCGAAAGATGCAGAGTTGGGCGAGAAATTACATTTTATCCAGTTTGCAAGTGGAGGAATTTTGGGACCACACGATTCTTATTTGGTTCTGAGAGGAATTAAAACTTTGGCGCTGAGAATGCAAAGACATTCGGACAACGGTTTCGAAGTGGCAAAATATTTGGAAACGCATTCTTTGGTTGATAAGATCTATTACCCAGGATTGTCTTCTCATCCGCAATACGATTTGGCAACCAGACAAATGACCGAGTTTGGTGGAATGGTTTCTTTCACTTTCAAATCTGGAAAGAAAGAAGATGCAGTTAAATTCTTGGAAAACATCAAAGTTTTCACTTTGGCAGAATCTTTGGGTGGCGTAGAATCGTTGGCAAACCTTCCAGCTTTGATGACGCACGCATCGATCCCAGAAGACAAAAGAGCAGTTCTTGGAATCACGGATGACTTGGTAAGACTAAGCGTCGGAATCGAAGATGCTGAAGATCTGATCGCTGATTTGGAACAAGCATTTAGTTCAATAAATGATTAATGATAGATGATAATTGATTAATTATTTAAAAATCATTCATCAATTATCATTCATCAATTATAATAAAAAATATGACTTTTCGAGACGTCACTTTAGATGATCTTCCCAAGATTGTAGAAATTTATAACTCTACGGTGGCGTCGCGATTGGTTACTGCCGATCTGGAACCTGTTTCTGTCGAAAGCAAACTTGATTGGTTCAATGAGCACAATTCTGAAACGCGTCCGCTTTGGATGGTGGAAGATGCTCAGAAAAATACCATCGGTTGGGTCAGTTTTCAGGATTTCTACGGACGTCCGGCTTATCAGAAAACGGCTGAGATTAGTATCTATATTGATGAAAATTTCCGAGGCAAAGGTTTCGGACAACAGATCTTAAAGTTATCCATTGAAAAATGCCCGAGCTTGGGCATCGAGAATCTCCTTGCATTTATCTTCGCTCACAATTTGCCAAGTTTGACCTTATTTGAAAAATTCGGTTTCGAACTTTGGGCCAATCTCAAAAATATCGCTGAACTCGATGGCGAAAAACAAAGTCTCATTATTTTAGGCAAAACCATCAAAGACTAAATTTATATATGGAAAACTACACGTATTGTTTGTACTGGATCATTTCCATATTGGCGATCTTCTCTGTTCTGATTCCTTCTGTCAAAAACACATTTTGGACCTTTAGGATTTTCGATTATCCTCGTTTTCAGAAGTTTGTGATCCTGATTGTTCTGATTCTTTTATGGAAA
Organism: Chryseobacterium sp. KACC 21268; assembly: GCA_028736075.1. NCBI lineage: Bacteria > Pseudomonadati > Bacteroidota > Flavobacteriia > Flavobacteriales > Weeksellaceae > Chryseobacterium > Chryseobacterium sp. KACC 21268. Next base: position 3,398,909 of record CP117875.1, on the reverse strand, counting down.
TTTGCCGTTCCTGAACCCACGGATTACGACAAAGTTCTTTTGGCGTTAGAAGTGGTATTTGCACTTTACCTTTTATATATCATTCTTCCTTACACAAGATTTGGAAAGACAATGATCGACAAAGTTAAACCAAATGCGGACGAGACCACGCTCGATATTTTGGTTTGTAATGTCTATCAACACAACCGAAATTATCAGAAACTAATTGACCTGATCAAAGAAAATGATCCCACCGTTTTGTTCTTTCTCGAAACGGATGAAGAGTGGAGAAAAGCGTTGGAAGTGGTCACAAAAGATTATGAATACAAAATTGAGGTTCCATTAGCAAATACTTATGGCCTTTTGTTTTACAGTCATTTTCCGGTTAAGAATTACGAGATCAATTATTTGATAGATGATGATATTCCGTCCATCGTTGCCGACCTGGAATACAATAATAACGTTGTTCGGTTATACGGAATTCATCCTACGCCGCCAGTTCCTCAGGAAAATCCAGAAAGTACCGAACGTGATGCTGAGATTCTTTTGGTCGGAAAAAAAGCGGAAGAATACGGAAAACCAGCCATCGTTTTTGGAGACCTGAATGATGTCGCTTGGTCACAAACCACCAAACTATTTCTAAAATCCAGTGGAATGTTGGATCCCCGACGTGGAAGAGGTATGTTCAATACCTTTCACGCCAAATATTGGTTTTTGCGTTGGCCATTAGATCATTTTTTCGTGAGTCCACATTTCCGATTGGTAGATATGAATGTCACAAAGTCCGTAGATTCTGACCATTTTCCAATTTGGATATCGCTCGTCATCAGAAATGAAGATACAGAAGATCAACTGGAAATTTCAGATAAAGAAGAGCAGGAAGTGGTTGAAAAAATAGAAGAAGGCATCGAGAAAGGTGATGCCAATTAATTTTTATATCTTTAAAATTAAATTTATTAATAATGAAAAAGATTATCTTTGGTTTAATACTTTCCTTCGCATTTATTTTAAATTCCTCACAGACAACGGAACCAAAACCAATTGTCATTGTCCAAAATGTGGTAATGGGAAATCTAACCTTGAATAGTTTGGATCCAAATAAGATCGAGCAGGTTCAGGTTTACAAAACACCTTCTACAGAAACTGCGAAATTTGATGATCTGATAAAAAATGGGTTGATCAACATCACGCTCAAAGAAAAAATGACCATCGAAAGTCTGACGATTTCCGAAGCGAAGAAAAGATTCAAATTACCTGCTAATGCTTTGGTTTTCCTTAATGATATCGCTGTTCACAACGAAAATATCTTGATTGCTGAAGATCTTTTGAAAACTTCCAGCGTCATAGAGCCTGACAAAAAAACGAACAATTACAGCGCACCCGTTTTAAAGATAAAAACCGATTAGGGTTGTCTATCCATTTCCGAATTTCTATTTTTGCTGAAATCGATATTTCAAAATATGTTTTTCACCAAGGCAAAATTATTTCTCAGTTCAGTTTTTCTGATTTCAATTTCAACATCTTTTTCAGCGCAAAACCGAATCAGCGATTACAATAATATCGGCTGGTACGCGTACAACGGAACTTTCAAGCTGGATTCGAAATTCTCCATTCACACAGAATATCAGTGGCGAAGAAATGATTTCATCACGACTTGGCAACAGAGTCTTTTGCGTTTGGGACTTAATTATCAAGTAAATCCAAATTTGCAATTGCGTGTAGGTTACGCTTGGGCAGAGACTTTTCCTTATGGTGACATTCCGATCAACGGGATGGGAAAAGATTTCACAGAACACAGGATCTACGAAATGGCAACCATTACTGACAAAATAGGAAAGGTAGATTTGTCGCACCGTTTTATGCTAGAACAGCGTTGGGTAGGGCGATATTCCAATGCCGGTCTAACTTCCGAAGACCAATATCCATTTCTGAACCGAGCGCGATATATGATCCGTTTGCAAATGCCTTTGAAGGGAAATTCGATTGGAGATAAAACGCCTTACGTAGCAGTTTATGACGAATTGATGATAGGATTTGGGAAGAATGTCGGCGAGAATATTTTTGACCAAAACCGAATCGGTGTTTTGTTGGGTTACAAATTCAATAATTTGCTTAGGGTAGAAGGCGGTTATCTGAATCAGATTGTGCAGTTTGGACGCGAAATCGAGGGAAAGAATGTGTTCCAATACAACAATGGATTTATTGTAAGCGCGAATTTCAATTTTGATTTTTCTAAGAAAATTGTAGATTAATTTAACCACAAAAGTCACAAAAGCTATTATCCTTCTTAGATCTATAAAAGTTTAAAAAAGGAGTCTATTTTAAAGTTTTAATTTTTTTGATCTTCGGTAAATTTTTGTTTTTCGATATCTTTTGTGACTTTTGTGGTTCAAAAATTATTTAATTTCGCAAAATGAAAATAGCATTCCTCGGACCCGAAGCTTCTTTTACGCAGTTGACCGCAACGCAGTTATTCCCAAATGATGAGTTGGTCCCAAAAGCCAATATTTTGGATTGCTTTCTGGCGGTTCAGAATAATGAAGTAGACAAAGCGGTGGTTCCCTTGGAAAACTCGATAGAAGGAACGGTTTCTATGACTTTGGATTATCTTTATCAAACGCCCGAAATCAAGATCGAAGCGGAAGCGGTAATGCCGATTGCGCATCATTTGATGATCCATCCGAGTCAGGAAAATCCAGAATCTATCGAGAAGATCTATTCTCATCCACAGGCGCTTGCGCAAAGTTTTCATTTCCTGAATAAAAATTATCCTGATGTTCCGAAACAAGATTTTGCTTCCACAGCGGCGGCGGCAAAACGCGTTTCTGAAAATCCTGATCGTAAAATCGCGGCGGTTGCGAACAAATTTGCGGCAGAATTATACGGGTTGAAGATCCTTAACGAAAACATTCACGACGTCGAGGAAAATCACACCAGATTCATCATCATTTCCAAAACTGAGAATTCTTACGAGAACCATCTGGAAAATATAGGAAAAAAAACCGCAATGCTCATCACGTTACCACAAGATCATGCTGGAGGATTGCATCAGGTTTTGTCCGTTTTTGCGTGGCGAAATATGAACCTTAGCAAAATCGAATCCCGAACTTTAAAAACCAGATTGGGAAATTACTTCTTCTTCGTGACCGTTGTTGGCGGTTGGGATGATGTGCTCTACATTAATTCCGTGGACGAACTGAAAGCGATTGGTGCTGATGTGAAGTTTTTGGGGAATTACAAGGAGTTTTTGTTGGAAGGGTAGAAAGCTCATTCTTTTGTCATTCCGTAGGAATCTAAACGGTTTTTTAGTGTGTTGAGATTCTTTAAGAATGACAAAATTATACTAGAACTAAATTATTACAGACATTCAATAATCACAATATTGAGATTTCTCTTTTGATATTTTCTCTTGCAATTTTCTCATATTTTTCTTTAAAATAATCCGTTTTAAAAATCTCTTCAAATTCAAGAAAATGAGTTAGAACTTTTTTTCTACCAGGTTTATAAAGAAAATCCGGATAGATTGAATATTCCTCTCTGATTTGTCGAACATAATTTTCATAAACATTCCAATCTTTTCCAAGAATTGCCAAATCTGCGTCGAGAAGAAAATTGGTATCAGAATCATCACTTTTTTTGTGAGATTTTGTGGCAAGAATTTGATTGTAGATTTTGGTTATTCTTTCGTTTGAAATATTGATTTTTTCTAAGCGTTTCTTTGCAATTTCTGCACTTTTTTCCTCGTTGTCTTTTGATGTTGCTTTATAGACAATGTCGTGATAAAACACTGAAAATAATAAAGTATCGAAATCTGAAATTTCATCTTTCACATTTTCCAATTCCAAAATCATATTCTCAAGATGAGCGAGATTGTGGTATTTCCTGCTTTTTTGGGAATATAATTTTTCAATTTCTTGCCAATAATCAAGTTTCAGTTTTTCGTCGTTTGAAAACTTGGAGATTAGATTTGAGAAAATTGATTTTAGATTGATGGACATTTGTAGACACTTAAAAACTTAGAAGTAACAAATATTCTGAATTAGGATTTTGTTCAAATAAAAAGTTTATTTTAATATTTTTCTTTATTAATGCCAACATTTTCCTTTCATTAAGTCCAATTTTTTTAATAGATTGTATTTCGATAATCTTATTTTGACTATCTATTTTGACTTTATAAACTCCAAATTTGTTTTTTATTTTTTTTCCAAAAATAATTTTAAACTCATTGGTTGTGATTTTTTTTACATTATCCCAATTCTCGGATTTATCATAGTAATTTATAAACTTTAAATCTTTAAAGAGGCTTTTATTTTTCTCTAAATAATTGAATTGTTTGCTGTATTTATTGACTTCATTCAGACTGTTGTCATAAATTTTATACATACTGCTACAAAGAGACTCAACATATTCTCCATTTTGATTTTTACTCGTGAGAAGAAGATATTTTTCTCCAGCTTTGACAAGCTTTTCACAAGCTCCTGAATTCGCACCAGTAGTACTGCCAAAGATTATCAATTCTTCAAATTTATTTCCCTTGTATAGTTTATCGAAACTTATTTTAGCTTTATAAATTCTTAAACCAAACATTTTTTCCTCTCGCTCTTCATTTCCATAAGTAGATTCTATAGTAATTATTCCAACGACATCGGATTCAAAATACTCTTGAGCAATAGCATCTTCTGCACAAGAACAAGCTGAAAATTTGACTGATAAGAATAATAAGAAAAATAAAAATTTAATCTTCAGTTGTGGTATCATTGACATCAATAATTTTCTTATTAATAAAAAAATAAACCGGCAACCCAAGCAAAATCAATCCCAATCCTGGCAACGTGTAACCTGGCTTGTAGATCAAAAGCAAAATACAAAACGCCGTCCCAATCAAAAGGTAAAGTACGGGCGTGAATGGATAAAGGAAGGTTTTGTAACCTCTTTCCATTTCAGGTTTTTTGATTCTAAGGTAGATCACACCAAAAACGGTTAGCATATAAAACAGAACGATCACGAAGGAAACCATATCCAAAAGATTCCCGTATTGTCCGCTCAAACAAAGCAAACTAGCCCAGATTCCTTGCATCCAAAGGGATTTTTCTGGAACGCCGTTTTTGTTGTTTTCAACAGCTGATTTTAGGAATAATCCATCTTTTGCCATCGTTTGGAAAACCCTTGCGCCAGCTAGAACAATTCCGTTCACACAGCCAAAAGTCGAAATCATCACCAAAACGGCGATGATGATTGTTCCTGCATTCCCAAACATTTTCTCCGCTGCAGAAACCGCCACTCTGTCATTCGCTGCAAAGGCGATAGAATCTCTGTCAAGCGCATTCAGGTAAACGAAATTCACCAAAAGATAAAGGATCATCACAGCCGAAGTTCCTAAGATCATTGCTTTTACAACATTCTTTTTTGGATTCTCGATTTCGCCGGAAATGAAAGTCACATTCTCCCAAGCCACCGAACTGAAAACCGAACCAACCATCGCTGCGGCAATTCCGCCAAGGATGGTTGCACCGGAGATTCCGGTCCATTCTGTGTTTTTTAAATTTTGAAAAGCGTCCCAACCAAAACTCATATTCGAACTCCAATTGGATTTGTCGATCAAAATAAAACCTAAAATAATCAATCCGAGAAGTGCGATGATTTTTGAAGAAGTGAAAACATTCTGCAAGATTTTCCCGAATTGTACACCTTTGGTATTCACAAAAGTCAGGAAAAGAATCACGACAATCGCTAGGATTTGAATCCAGGTAATCTGAAATTCGCCACTTTGGAAAATTGGAGCAGCATCATTCAGAGATGGAACAAGATAAGCCGTGAACTTTCCGAAAGCCACAGCCACAGCTGCAATTGTCCCGGTTTGAATTACGGTAAACATTCCCCAACCGTAGAGAAATCCCATTGGTTTCCCGAAGATTTCTGTGATGTAAGTATATTGTCCGCCCGCTTTTGGGAACATCGCCGAGAGTTCGCCGTAGCTGATTGCCGCCGCTACGGTCATCACAGTTGTGATCAACCAAACGACAATCAGCCAATAGCCAGAACCGAGATTCCGCATGATGTCGGCGCTTACGATAAAAATCCCGCTCCCGATCATCGATCCCATCACGATCATCACTGCGTCCCAAAGTTTGAGTTTCTTTTCCATAGTTTTTTATTCTTCATCAAATATAAAAACATCTTTGGTATTTTGATGACGGCGGGTGAATTAAAAGTTGTTGACAAGCTTTATTAATGTCAAATAAATAATATTTCCAAAAAATTCTTATCATAAATATCGTTTAAAATATTATTTTTGATAAAAACTTATACACAAATGAAAAAAATCTTGTCAACTATCCTGGTTTCAGCCTTTTTTGTTGCTAATGTCAATGCACAAGATCTCAGAGAAGAAGTGACCTTGAATGGCGCAACGTTTAAAATATCAGATGTCACTTCAAATGATGAAAAATCGGAACAAACCAGATATCAAGTCGTTGGAAATCAAAATGAAAAGATCGAACATATTGCAAGGATTTTCGACAAAAAGTTGGCGAAGGAAACCTATCTTGGCATTTACAGAAAGAACGACAGTGAGTTACATTTCATAGAATTCAACCAAACGAAAACACCTGCAACACTCAATCATTATGTCTATGCTCCCAACAACAAAGGGAAATTGATGCTCGTGAAAAAGGAATTTGATCTCGCTGATTTTCCGAAGGATCTGCCTCCAAAATTTAAAAACAACCAGCCAATTCATCCGGAATTTCCTGGTGGTACTGTGGAGTTGAATAAATGGTCCGAGAAAAATCTTGTTCCAATCTTAAGAAAAACATTGGCTTCCAAAGATGTCGTTCTTACTTTAGAAATCGATAGTGATGGAACAGCCACTTTGCAAAATCTATCGCTTTTGGCTTTGCCTAAGGAAACAGAAAAAGCATTGCTCTCAAAAATTGCAGAAATGCCAAAATGGACCACTCTGATCCAGGGCTATAAACTAACTGGAGTGGTTTTCATTCCTCTTTCACTATAACATTCGAAAAGAAATTTCAATAAAACTAAACCCAAAAAATTTTTAATATGATCATTACTGCAACTGCATTCTACATTTCACTGGCTGTTTTGGCGGCTGTTATTTATGGTGTCTTCCTTTTTGTGGAAAACAAGTATGACAAGGAAGATTTCAAACGCAAATCATTCTTGGTCATCGTCCCGCTGGGAATCCTGATCTATATGTTCTGCCCGAAAATTTACGTCATCAAAAATTGTACTACCAGCGAGGAAAAAGTGATGGTTTTTCCTACCCAAAGTTTCACGTATGGCAGTGGGAAATGCTACGTGATCAATGAATCGACGGAAGTTTTGGGAATTGTGACCTACGTTTACGGAAATCCCCCGGAGGAGAAAGTACAGGAAAAATCTATCAATGTCGAGATCTTGCCAAAAGCTACGCAAATGATCCCGAAAGGTATGATCTCTTATTTACTAGAACCTGCGCCAACAACGGTGCGAACAAAGTCGGATTACGAGTTCCATCACAGATTGTTTTGCGTGTCTCAGGAAGATGCTAAAACAGATGGTGAAGATGGTGATTAAAGCACAGAATAATTAATATCAAAGTAAAAACAATGACAAAATTTCAATCTGTGAATGATGGAAAAGCCTATGAAATATTTCCGTTGCGAGGGTATATCTCTATTCTGGTCTATCTTCTGCTTTTTCTCCTGATAGCGCTAGTTCCGATTCTGTATTTTATCTCAGATGATTTTATCATTGAAGAAGTTTTGAAGCTCGTTTTTTATTCTTTGTTGATCAATATTCTTATCTTTTTTCCAATCGTTCTCATTTTGTACCATTACTCCTACCATTTTTCCTGGGTCGAAAAGAAGATTTACAAAAAATTATTCTTCTACAAAAAGTTGAAAATGGAGGCGGAAAACATTGAGCTTGATAGAAGTAATTACAAAATTATAGACAAAACCGATAGATTTTCCAACGTCATAAACTTGATGTTCTTTGGAATGAAACGTCAAAATATTTCTGAGAATACCCAAGAGCTTATTGGCCTCATTGATAAAAATTGGCTCAGTCAAATGCCGGAAAGTGTAGAAGAGAAAGCACTCGGCTTTAATAGCTTGGTTTATTTCAAATCAATTGATGATAACGAATTTGAGTTGATCAAGACCAACAAACTTCATTTGGTGTTGTTTGTTGTTTTCTGTTTAGCATTTCTCTATCAGCTTTATAATTTGCAGTCGAAAAGCACTTCTGATATAGGATTTATAGATTTTGTAACGGGAATTCCGGCCTTTGTTTTTCTGATCATTATTTCAACCCGAAAAATTTTTAATCTTAAAGACAGGATGGTCTACACCAAATTTTTTTGGGTGATTCCGTATGAGAAAATGAATCTTGACCTATTCCACAATTTTGAGGTCACAAAACATTACACCAATGGCTTCTACACGGGAACATCGCTCAATATGCTTTTCTCTAAGAAGACAAATTCAAACAAGTATAGGCATCTGACAATCGTTTCTGCGACCAAAAAAACAAAACCTTTTGAAGCTATGATGACAGAAATTCGGTTTCTTTTGTCAAAGATGAAGTGATCTTCTCATCGTGAATCAGTGTTTTAATTCTCATTTTTTGTTGATGCGGAAAATTAGTTGTGGTTAATATTTTTATCCAAGCGTATGATTTGTGTAAAACTAAAAGTAAATTTTTCTTTAAAATATTCTATAAAATTAAGATTTCATTAAGCATTCGATAATAGTTTGTTAGTTCAGAGAGAAAAGCCTAATTTTGCAACTTCAATTTTACACACAATATGGAACTAGAATACGTAGAACACCTGAGCCCAATGTTGAAAGGCGATATCAAGAATTATCTGATCGATATCGACGGAACTATTACAGAAGATGTGCCTAATGAGGAGCCGGAAAGAATGGTGACTTGCGAGCCTTTTCCAGACGCTTTGGTAACGATCAACAAATGGTATGACGAAGGTCACCAGATCTGTTTTTTCACTTCCAGAACTGAGGATCTGAGAGAAGTGACAGAAACCTGGTTGAACAAACACGGCTTCAAATACCACAGCGTACTGCTAGGAAAACCAAGAGGCGGAAACTACCACTGGATCGATAACCACCTGGTAAAAGCAACGAGATACAAAGGGAAATTCACAGATATGGTTGAGAAACAAGTGACCATAGAAGTTTTCCGCGACTAATTATAATAAATGATAATCGGTGAGTGATAAATGATTGTAAATTCAGATTGTTTATCACTTTTCTTTTTATCATTCATCATTTATCAAATATCAATTATACAGAATGAAAGTACTTGCAAATGACGGATTGACGCAGTCTGGGATCAATGCGCTATTAGAAAACGGATTCGAGGTGATTACTGCAAAGGTGGCTCAGGAAGATCTAATTACTTATATCAACGAAAATCAGGTGACTGTTCTGCTTGTAAGAAGCGCGACAAAAGTGACCAAGGAAATGGTGGACAATTGCCCAAGCCTGGAGATCATCGGTAGAGGTGGCGTTGGGATGGACAACATCGAAGTGGCTTACGCGAGAGAAAAAGGAAAACACGTGATCAACACGCCGGCAGCTTCATCAGAATCTGTGGCGGAACTGGTTTTTGCACACCTTTTCTCAGGTTGCAGATTCTTGCAGGATGCGAACAGACAAATGCCAGTGAAAGGAAACACCGAGTTTGCAAAACTTAAGAAAAAATATGAAGCTGGAATTGAACTAAGAGGTAAAACCATCGGGATCGTCGGCATCGGAAGAATTGGACAAGAAGTGGCTAGAATAGCACTTGGACTGGGAATGAAAGTAATCGCTTCTGATACGAGAATCGGGAAGGCGAGCGTCAGAGTGGATTTCTACAACAGCCAATACATCAATGTTGAAATTGAAACAGAACCGTTGGAGCAATTGATCCAGCATTCAGATTTCATCACGCTTCACGTTCCTGCTCAGGATGGTCCGATCATCGGCGCGGCCGAATTGGACAAAATGAAACCTGGTGCAGCCATCGTGAACTGTGCGAGAGGTGGTGTGATCGACGAAAATGCTTTGATTGCAGCGTTGGATTCTGGGAAGATAGCGTTTGCAGGTCTTGATGTTTTCGAGAACGAGCCTACGCCTTCTGATAAGATCTTGAACCACCCGAAGATCTCTTTGACGCCTCATACAGGAGCTGCGACAGAGGAAGCTCAGGATAGAATTGGAACTGAGTTGGCGAATCAGATCGCAAGCATCCTTTTGGTTAAATAATTTAACTTAAACATAAATAAAATGCTCGTTTTTTAACGGGCATTTTTTATTTTCACCATTCAGATTAAAATTTTACTTTTGTTGGGATTTTATGGCAGCTTTTCCGCCTTCCGTTCCCAATCTTTTTTGCCAACGCTTGTACCCAAGCAAAAAAAGGATTTCCACTCAAGTCGGGCTGCAGTTTTCACCTTCGAAACAAACTATTGCCAAAGATTTGGCGTTCAACTATGAATAGAAAAGTACTTCTCATCTACACCGGCGGCACCATTGGAATGGAAAAAGATTACGAAACGGGAAGTCTGGTTCCGTTTGATTTCTCCACGATCTTCAAAAGGATTCCGGAGATGAATCTTCTGGAATGTGAGGTTTCCGTCCATCCGTTCGAGAATCCCGTAGATTCATCCGATATGGGTCCGCAGGAATGGCGGATGATTGCAGACTGGATCTACAAGAACTACGACAATTTTGATGGCTTTCTGATTCTCCACGGGACGGATACGATGTCGTACACGGCCTCCGCCCTTAGTTTTATGTTGAAGAATCTTGGGAAACCAGTGATTCTTACAGGTTCACAATTACCAATTGGAGACTTGCGTACCGATGCGAAAGAAAATCTTTTGACAAGTCTGTATTACGCCAGCCTATATGAAAATGACGAAGCGGTCATCAAAGAAGTGGCAGTCTATTTCGAATATAAACTCTTGCGCGGAAACCGAAGTCTGAAATATTCAGCGGAGTTCTTCGATGCTTACCAAAGTCCAAATTACCCGATCCTTGGGCAATCTGGCGTCCATCTGAATGTCGATAAGAATGTGCTTTGGAAACCTAAAGGTCAATTCGAACTCGATAATTATCTCAATGAGAATATTTTGTTTTGTAGGATTTTCCCTGGGATGAACTTCGAATCGTTATTGGAAATCAAAACAGCCGAAGCGATCATTTTGCAGGTTTTTGGTTCCGGAACGATCTTTAACAATGAGAAAACGCAGAATGTTTTGCAGGAACTTAGGAATAGAGGCGTTGAGGTTGTCGTTATCAGTCAATGTATTTCAGGTGGCATTAGTTTCGGGAAATATAGCAACAGCAATATCTTTACGAAGATTGGCGCCATTAGTGGAAAAGATATGACCGCGGAGTCTGCCATTACCAAAGCAATGCATATTTTGAACAATCCAAAGTACGATAGAAGCTTCTCAGAACTATTCATTGAAAATATTTCGGGAGAAATCACAGAAGAATTTTAATAATCTTTTGAGAATTCAGATATTTCATTATATTTGCAACCTCAAATAGAGAGGTGTCCGAGTGGTTGAAGGAGCTAGCCTGGAAAGCTAGTGTGCGGGTAACTGTACCGAGGGTTCGAATCCCTTCCTCTCTGCAATCTAAAAAGCTTTGCTAACGTTTTGTTAGTAAGGCTTTTTTGTTTTGTGATTCTGTAGAATGCAGGTTTGTGAGATAAAATTTCACTCTATATTTACATCACTTATTATATTTTAAAGGTCTTTTGTCAATAAAAAAAGCTTCCCAAAAGGGAAGCTAAAAACACAAATGATGAAAGTCCTTTGAAAGGACATAACAAATTTATATTTAAAAGTGATTATAATTTATGATTTACCTCACTATCAAATATTATTTCAATATTTATTGGGAATTGTTATTTAGATAGTCATTGTAACTTGATAAAATTTATTACGATAAATTAAGATTATCATTCTTTTTTTATCATACAATTAACATTGTTAATTAGCGAAAGCTAAGTATACTTTTCATATTTTTGTAACGGAAATTTTTTTAAAAGGTTTTCATGGTTATTAGTTTTTATCCCCAATTCTTTTGGGGATTTTTTTTTGAGTGCTTTAGACAATCATTATGACGAGATCATTTGACTTCTTGTAGATTTCTATGTATAGATATTTTCATCTGAATTGAGATCATTTCCTTCCAATATTCTTTCGGCATTATTTTTTCCAATCTACTTAAAAATAAAAAAAGCGACTTATCATAAATAAGCCGCTTTTTTATTCAATTTTAATTATTAATAAAGAACGCCTAAACTTTCTCCGGCAAAATCTGAAATCTCATCAAATCTTCCTTCTTTCACTTTCTTTGCCCATTCGTAGTCGCTTAAGATTGCTCTTCCGACAGCTACAAGGTCAAAATCCTGACGATCTAATCTTTTTAATAATTCCGATAGGTCACTTTTCTCAGAACCTTGTCCTGCAAAGGCGCCCATAAAATCACCGTTTAGTCCCACAGATCCAACTGTGATGGTCGGTTGTCCTGTCAATTTCTTTGCCCAACCTGCAAAATTGAGGTCAGAACCTTCGAATTCCGGCTCCCAGAATCTTCGCTGTGAGCAATGGAATATGTCCACACCTGCTTCCTTCATTGGTACAAGCCATTCTTCCATTTCTTCTGGAGTCGTCGCCAGTCGGCTTTTGTAATCCTGCTGTTTCCATTGGGAAAGTCGGATGATGATTGTGAAATCTGGTCCCACTGCAGCTCTCATTGCTTTGATGATATCGACAGCAAATTTGCTTCTTTCCATCAAAGTTTTTCCACCATATTCATCAGTCCTTGTATTGGTCACTTCCCAGAAAAATTGGTCGATCAAGTAGCCGTGTGCGCCGTGAATTTCAAGTACATCAAACCCAAGGTCTTTCGCCGATTTGGCTGATGCTGCAAATTGTGCAATTGTATCTTGGATGTCTTCCAGGGTCATTGTCGAAGCTTTTTCCATCTCCGTTGTGGGATAGTCTGGGGAACTTCTCGTATCGCCAACGTGCCAGATCTGAGGTCCCATTTTTCCGCCATTTTGATGGACAGAATCGATCACGTTTTTCCAACCTTTCAAAGCTTCTGTTCCAAAAAAGTCCGGGATGTTTTGGATATTCTTGGAAGCAGGTCTGTTGATGACGGTTCCTTCTGATAATATCAATCCGATTTCTGACCCGGCTCTTCTTGCGTAATAATCTGCGATCTGTTGCGTTGGAACACCATTGTCGGAAAAGGCTCTTGTCATTGGAGCCATTACGATCCTGTTTTTGAGATGAAGGTTTTTGTATGTGAACGGCGTGAATAATGCGTCTAAACTCATTCTAAATTTTGTTATTTGATTAATTGTTACACAAAGTAACTAATAATAGTTTGGATTTGTATCTTTTGAATGAAAAAAGTGGTAACTTGGCGGTAACAAATGAAAATAAAAGCTTGGTAAAAAGATGAGACAGCAGAAAACATTAGGTTGCAGTTGCCCGCTGGGAAAGGCAATGTCGGCTTTGGGAAGCAAGTGGAAGCCGATCATCGTTTTGGTCATCAACAATAGAAAATTGCGCTTCGGTGAGATTGCCGCACGAATTGCTGTGATTTCCAGAAAAGTTTTAACAGATCAGTTGCGAGAAATGGAAACTGATCATCTTTTAACGAGACAAGAATTCAAGGAAACGCCGCCGAGAGTAGAGTATTGCCTTACAGAAAAAGGTCTGGCGCTTCTTCCCATCCTCGAACTTTTGGAAAAATGGGAAGCGGAGTATGATATGAAAACTGAAAATACTTTGACCTAATTAAATATTACCAACTGATCAAACCGTTTTCAAGCGCTTTGTTGTAAATTTCCTCATCAAAAGAGTAGAGGTCTGGCGCTTTGTGAGCACCACCTTTTCTTTGTTCGTCCAGTTTTTTTAGAATTCCAAGATTCTTTATTTTTCGATAGAAATTTCCTCGGTTAAGTTCTTTTCCGAGAATGGCTTCATATAATTTTTGGAGCTCAGACAGCGTAAATTTTTCTGGTAGAAGATTGATACCAATTGGCTTGATCGAGATCTTTTCGCGCAATGTCAGCAAAGCTTTTTCCACAATCTCTTTATGGTCCATAGCCATTTCGATATCCGGAAGTTGGCTGAGGTAGATCCATTCACAACTCTCACTATATTCGTCCACCGTCAAATCGATTTTAGATGGATTGTATAAGGCGTAATACCCAATTGTGATAAACCTTTGTTTGTGGAACAAGGTCTCATCAAAGTCTTCGAAGTAATCTTCACTTCTGTTCTTTTTTCCAAAAACACCAAACTCCTCCAGGTAAGAAACGGCGTTCACGCCAGCTCTTTCTCTTAAAATTCTCACTACGGCGTCGTCCAAGTCCTCTTCCTTTTTGACATAGCCTCCAGGCAAAAACCATAGTTTTCTGTAATTCATTTTCAGCAGAAGAACTTTCAGTTCGTTTTGGTCAAATCCAAAAATCACCGGGTCTGCAGAAAGATTCGGGAGAAATATTTCTTTTGCTTCGTTCGATCGTTGTGAGATTAATTCCTTAGAGTCCATTTTCATTAGTTTCTGATGTCAATGTTACAAAAATATTAATAAAAAAATTGAACAAAAGCAAATTTTAAGAAATCGAGTCATTTTTTGGTGATGATTTAACATAATATTTTCATTGATTCTATTTGAATCAATGAAATTTTATTGATATTTTTGGTTTTAATTATTTGATTATCAATTAAATATATTCAATGTTAAGTTTTATTAATATTTATTTGTTCAATTAAAATAAAGAATGTACTATTGTAATGTTTCAATATGAAGCAATGAAATTAGTTGCCGTTTCAAACAAAAGTTGAAGGTTATATTCAATTAGACAACAATATTATTGGCAATAATTACAACAGGATTATCTGTATCAATAATCGAATATGATGATTGAATGGATATTAAAAGCTGAAGAAAATTAAAATATATATAACTGGAAATGAGAAAATCTTTAACTAAAATTTCAGCTCTTGGACTGATGCTTTCCTTCGCCACAGTTTTTGGACAGGAAAAGACAGACAGTCTTGCAGTGAAAAGCGCAATCAATGCTGCTGCAAAAAATGAAGAAGGCGTAAAAACTGTGACCACGTCTTCCAAAGAAGACAACAACAGAAACGTAATGTTGAACGCAGCCAACAACACGAGTCCAAGGGACGTGAATATCGGTTTGCCATCAACAGTAGGTGGAATTACCATCCTTGAAAACGATTTGCCTGCCGTTTATTTCTTCTGGCCCGAACTTCCAAACAAAACCTGGAGACAGAGTGTCGGCTTGGAAAAAACCGGATTATTGAAAATGGACCAGCTTGCAAATACAATGGGCGACCTTGGTTTTGCAGTGAACTCTTATTCTCAAACCGGAACTAAAGATTTTAAATTAAAAGGAAAGTTCACAACCAGTACTTTTGGTTGGTTGCAAGGAGACGTGAATGTTTCCGGACCGATTTCTAAAAATGGCTGGACGTACACCGTTGGGGCTTTTGCCAACTTCGACCCGAGCACTTATAAATTGGGTTTTACAAGAAATGTTGATGAAACAAAGATTTTCAGAGCAGGTGTGACCAAATATTTTAATGATGATAAAGGAAAAATCTCGATTCAATACAAGTACGCGGATTCTTACAGCATTACCAATTACGCCGTTTTCCAATACGGACCGGAAGGTAAAGTAACTGAGCTCGACAATTTCAGAATAGGTAGAGATTCTTACGTCGTAAGAGACGGGCAAATCAAAATGAAAGACATCTTTTCCGGACAAACCTACTGGGCAAATATGGACGGAAATGACAGCAGAAATACTTCTCACAACATCGATATTTTCGGTAATTATTTACTGAACAACGGCTGGAATTTCAAATTCTCAACGAAAGCACACTTTGCTACCGCGAAATCTTCCAACATTATTCCTTTAAGTATTTTCAATGCTGATGCGACTTCGGGCTACACGATTGCTTCAACAGGTCAGGCCTACACCGGAGCAGTGGGAACGCAGCTGGCAATGCACACGCCTTCAACACCGATTACCAATATTGCAGGACGTTTTTCACTGAACAAACAAATAGGAAATCACAATGTGACGGTTGGAGTCTTAGAACAATATTATAACATTGATAAATTTACTTCGAACAGGTCGTTTTTCTTCCAGACTATTGAACCACAGCCTCAAAGACTGATTGGCCCTACAACGGATGCAGACGGTTTTTACAACTACAATGCAGGAGGTGAATTCCACAGTGGAACGGAAAATAAACTTTCAATATACGGAACCGACGAGTGGAAAGTTTCTGATAATTTCAACTTAAGCTACGGCTTGCATTTGAAAAACCACATCTTAGACGGAGAATATTCACTAACACCGAGAACGGTAGGTTTCAACTTTACACACCCAAGCCAGTTTAATCAAATCAATCAAAGTTTTTACCAGATTGGAGGTAGTTTGAACGCAACTTACAACATCAGCAAAAACTTCGGTGTTATCGCAAATGCTTTATATACCGAGGAAAACAGAAGACTGGAAAGTTATTCTCAGGCTTTCGAACCGAATACCAACAAGATTAAAAGTCCGTTGGGAGCGTTGGGAATTTTCTGGAACACAGATTACATTCAGTTGATTTCTCAGGCAACTTATCTTAAAAAGAATAATAACCTGAACAGATACAACTTAGTCAACCCTGCAAACACAACTCAGGCTCAAAACGTTACGGTTTACTATGATATTCAGACGATTGGATGGACAACCGATTTTGTAATCAAACCTTTCAAAGGATTTAACCTGCATTATCTATTGACTTTGCAGAATCCTGTGTACAAGAAATTCAATTTCAATGCTTTCGAAACAGCTTACGATTACAACGACAACAATGTGTTAGGTGTTGCAAAAGTGTTGATGGAAATCGACCCAAGTTATACGGTTGACAAATGGAGATTCTGGGCAAGTTTCAGATATTTCTCAAAACAATACGCAAACCTTACGAATGCTTTATACTTCGCACCAAGATGGGAAACTTTCGGTGGAGTAAGTTATACGGTGAACAAAAACATCAACCTCGGCGCAACAGTTATCAACTTCCTGAACCAAAGAGGGGCGAGCGGAACCATTAACGGAGCCGAATTGATTACCGATGCCAATCCATATTACGGAAAACTGTTGACGGGAACCTACATTATGCCATTGACAGGACAGTTTTCTGTAAGCTTTAATTTCTAAAATTTTAATAATGAAAAGAACAGTTTTAAATGTTGCCGCATTATTTTTAGGAATAACAGCGTTTGCACAAAACATTCAGACCGTTACCAACTCCAAAGGTCCGGTTTTGGGATATTCTGCAGATTCAGGCGTGAAAATCCTGACGGTTGCAGGAAATAAATTTAAAGATTTAAACAAAAACGGAAAGCTTGACAAATATGAAGACTGGAGACTTCCGGTGGACGAAAGAGCCAAAGATTTAGCTTCAAAAATGTCGGTTGAACAGATTGCAGGATTGATGCTATACAGCGGTCACCAATCTGTTCCGGCTCCTGCAGAAGGCTTCAGAGCAGGAAAATACAACGGAATGTTCTACAAAGAAAGTGGCGCCAAAGCTTTTGACTTAACTGACCAGCAGAAGAAATTTTTAAAAGACGATAATCTTCGTCACGTCTTGGTAACGACAGTAGAATCTCCGGAAATCGCAGCAAAATGGAGCAATAATATTCAGGCATACATCGAAGGTTTAGGATTGGGAATTCCTGCCAACAACAGTACAGACCCGAGACATTCGGCAACGGTAACGGCAGAATTCAATGAAGGAGCTGGAGGACAAATCTCTCTTTGGCCAGATGGTTTGGCAATGGGCGCAACATTCGACCCGGAATTGGTGAAGAAATTCGGAAATATCGCTGCTCAGGAATACAGAGCCTTGGGAATTTCAACCGCTTTATCTCCTCAAATCGATTTGGGAACAGAACCTCGCTGGTACAGAATAGCTTACGTTTTCAGCGAAAGTCCAGAGTTGACCGCAGATTTGGGAAGAGGTTACATCGACGGTTTCCAGACAACTATCGGTAGTAAAAACGGTTGGGGGAACAAAAGTGTGAATGCAATGGTCAAACATTGGCCGGGCGGCGGACCTGAGGAAGGCGGTCGCGACGGTCACTGGGCAATGGGAAAATACGCAGTTTATCCGGGAAATAATTTCCAGAATCACGTAAAACCTTTTACTGAAGGTGCTTTTAAACTGAATGGCGGAACCAAAGAAGCTTCTGCGGTAATGCCTTATTACACGATTAGTTTCAATCAGGATACGAAAAACGGAGAAAACGTTGGAAACGGTTACAGCAAGTACTTAATCACCGATTTACTGCGTGGAAAATATAAATACGACGGCGTAGTCTGCACCGATTGGCTCATCACCGCAGACGAACCAAAATCTCCGGGAGGATTTGCCGGAAAACCTTGGGGCGCAGAAAAATTGTCCATCGCAGAACGTCATTACAAAGTCTTGGAAGCGGGCGTTGACCAATTTGGAGGAAACAACGACAAAGCTCCTGTTTTAGAAGCCTATCAAATGGGCGTGAAAGAACACGGCGAAAAAGCGTATCGTGCAAAATTTGAGCAGTCTGCGGTTCGTTTGCTGAGGAATTTCTTCAGAACCGGATTGTTTGAAAACCCTTATGTAAACACGGAAGAAACCAAGAAAATCGTTGGTAATCCTGAATTTATGAAAGCAGGTTACGAAGCTCAGGTAAAATCAATCGTGATGCTGAAAAACAAAGCCAGTATTCTTCCCATCAAAGAAAGAAAAACGGCTTACATTCCGAAGCGATATTCTCCGGCAACGTTCAACTGGTGGGGGATTTACACCGGACCATCTTTGGAATATCCTATCGATATCGAAAAAGTGAAGCAGCATTTTAATGTGACCGATGACCCTGCGAAAGCTGATTTTGCCTTGGTTTTTGTGAAAAGTCCGCACAGTGAAGAAGGCGGTTACAGCGATGTTGATGCCAAAGAGGGCGGAAACGGTTATGTCCCGATTTCTCTTCAGTACCAAACGTACACAGCAACCGAAGCCCGTGAAAAAAGTATCGCAGCAGGAGACCCTGTTGTTGCACCGACTGTACACGACAGAACCTTCAAAAACAAAACATCTACAGCGACCAACTTCACGGATTTGTTAGCCATTGAAAATGCGTACAAAGCAATGAACGGAAAACCGGTTATCGTTTCTATCACAGCTTCCAAGCCGATGATTTTTAATGAATTCGAAAAACACGCAGACGCAATTCTGATGAATTTCAACGTGTCAAATCAGGCAGTTGTGGATATTGTGACCGGAAAATACGAACCTTCAGGATTGCTCCCGCTTCAGATGCCTGCGAATATGGCGACGGTTGAAAAGCAGAAAGAAGACGTGCCTTACGATATGGAAACGCACAAAGATTCCGAAGGTCACCACTACGATTTCGGGTACGGAATGAACTGGTCTGGTGTGATTAAAGATGCCAGAACTCTAAAATATCATAAGCAATAGTTCATCATAAATAGGTTAATTGATGTCTTGAGACCGGGCATTGTGTTCGGTCTCATTTCTTTATTAGAATATTTTGGGCAGCTTTTCCGCCTGTAGTTTATCCTGAGCTTGTCGAAGGATTCTCGCTTTTTTGTCATTACGAAGAAACTGAGTCAACAAGTTGAACTTTTCAGCAATCGCAATCACAAAAAGAGCTCCACTCAAGTCGGGCTGCGTGTGATTCGCTGCTAAAATTATTGAGATAAGTCAACGGCATTTTTGTCATTCCGTAGGAATCTCAACAATGATATTTGAAATACTGAGCTTAGATTCCTACGGAATGACAAACTAACTGTTATCTAATTGTTTGTCTTAGCTGAGTAGAACGCCTTTGCGAACTTAAAAACAGTTTAATAATCAAAAAAACCTTAGTCCCGAAACTTCGGGATTAAAAAATAATATCAAATCAAAATGAAAAAATTAATCATAGCAAGTGCATTCCTTTTAGGATTAAGCACCATCAACGCTCAAAAATCAATTCCATTATACAAAGGAAAAGCGCCGGGAACAGAAAACTGGACGCAGAAAGAAGCACAGCAATTCAATGAATTGTTCAAAACCGAAGTCGTTTTCAACGTCGCACAACCTTCAATGTTATTGTTCGAAGCCGATAAATCAAAAGCCAACGGAACAGTAATTGTCATTGCTCCGGGTGGAGGCTTCCAAAGTTTATCCATCAACCGGGAAGGAATTGATGTCGCCAAAAAATTAGCAGAAAACGGAATCACAGCAGTCGTTTTAAAATACAGATTATTGGAAACAAAATCCAACGACCCGGCCAAAGAAATGATGGAAAACATCAAAGACCGAAAAGCTTTTGATGCAAATACAGCTCCTATCAAGGTAATGGCAGGCGAGGACATCAAAACTGCAATTTCCTACATCAGAACCCACGCAAAAGAACTGAACATCAATCCTTATAAATTGGGCGTTATCGGATTTTCTGCAGGTGCAAGTGTCATTTTGGAAAGCGTTCTTCACAGCAAAGATGCTTCAACGTTACCCAACTTCGCAGCTTCTATTTACGGCGGACCAAGTCAGGAGATTTTAGATACTGAAATTCCAAAAGCATCTCTTCCAATGTTCATTTGTGCTGCAAGTGATGACCAGTTGAAACTGGCTCCAAAATCAGTTTTGCTGTACAGTAAATGGCTCGAAGCAGGACAACCCACCGAACTTCACATCTACGAAAAAGGCGGTCACGGCTTCGGAATGGGAAAACAGAATCTTCCTGTTGACAAATGGTCTGATGTGTATTTAGACTGGCTGAAATTCCACAAGTTTTTATAAAATATTTAAACTCAAAATATAAACCACAAATCGAAGATTCGACGAAGTCAAAAGTCACAAAAGCTTTTTTGATTGTAAAGTTTGAACACTAAACTTTTTAAAGAGCATAAAACCTTTTGAAAATCTTTGATTTTCGACTAATGTGTTCTTTTATTTTCAAAGTTTTAAAACTTAAATCTAATGTGACTAATGTGTTAAAAACTTTTGTGGTTAAAAATAAAATAATGAAATCATTTTTTAATATTGCTTCTTTTTTCGCGGCAGTGGCTGTGTCCGCACAGTCGCCTCCCGTGATTTCAGAAATGGACAAATACGTAAAACCTCGCTATCGCGTCATCGTCAACAATGATTTTGGTGGCGACCCGGATGGTTTATTTCAGCTCGTTCATCAGATTCTTTCGCCTTCTACAGAAATTAGAGGAATTATCGGTTCTCATCTGAAAGCAGGCGACCCGTTTGATAAATCAAATATTACCGCGGAAAATGCGGTGAAGAAAATCAACGAAACTTTGGAAGTAATGAATTTAAAAAACAGATTCAACGTTCTGCAAGGTTCCAATGCCCCATTGACGGATTTGAAAACACCCAATATTTCCGAAGGTGCAAAAGCCATCGTTGCAGAAGCGATGAAAGCAGATGAAAAGAACCCTTTGTTCGTAGTTTGCGGTGCAGGTTTGACGGAAGTGGCAAGTGCTTACCTAATTGAACCAAAAATCGCAGACAAAATTGTTGTCGTTTGGATTGGAGGTCCGGAATATCCCGATTTGGCAACGCCACCTCCTGGTTACACACCTTTGGAATACAATCTTGGAATCGATATCAAAGCAGCACAGGTTGTTTTCAACGAATCGAATTTAAACATTTGGCAAATTCCGAGGAATGCCTATCGACAAACTTTGATGTCTTACGCAGAACTCCTAACGAAAGTTAATCCTGAAGGAAAAACTGGAGCTTATTTAACCAAAAAGATTGAAGATTTAATGGAAATGGTTCAAAAATTCAATCTGAAAATCGGGGAGACTTACATAATGGGAGATTCACCGTTGGTTTTGCTGACAGCTTTACAATCATCATTTGAAGCCGACCCGTCATCAAGTTCTTATGTCATTAAAAATGCTCCTAAAATCAATGACAGCGGACTTTACGAAGACAATCCGAAACGAAGAAACATCAGAGTCTACACCCAACTCGATACCCGACTGATGTTCGAAGATTTCTACTCAAAACTAAAATTATTCAATAACAAAAAGTAAAAAATATAGAATTATGCAGAAGAATATATCAACGCTGATAGGACTTTCTCAGAAAGCAAAATATTCAGGATTATTCCTGGCTTTATTGGCTGCATCGTCGTTTGCGAAGGCTCAGACTAAAAATGCAACGGTAACGGTTGACGGAAAAACATTTAAAGATTCCAACAACAACGGGAAATTAGATGTTTGGGAAGACACAAGACTTTCTGTTGACAAAAGAATCGACGCCATTATCAGGCAAATGACCAACGAAGAAAAGGTCAATCTCTTAATCGGAACCGGAATGCCCGGAATCGAAGTGCTGACAGGTCCTGTCGGAGATTCAAAACAAGGTTTGGTTCCCGGAGCTGCCGGTGGAACAGATTCTTTCGACAGATTTGGAATTCCGGCGACGATTGTTGCGGATGGACCTGCTGGTTTGAGAATTCAGCCAACGAGAGATAATGATTCAAAAACGTATTATGCAACGGCATTTCCAGTGGGAACAGCTTTAGCTTCAACCTGGAATAAAGATTTGCTGGAAAAAGTTGGAAAAGCAATGGGAAATGAAGTGAAGGAATATGGAGTCGATGTTCTTTTGGCTCCGGCTTTGAACATTCAGAGAAATCCATTGAACGGAAGAAATTTCGAATATTATTCCGAAGACCCATTAATTTCCGGTAAAACTGCGGCTGCTATTGTGAATGGAATTCAATCTCAGGGTGTCGGAACTTCCATCAAACATTTCGCTGCGAACAATGAGGAAACCAACCGTTTGACAATCAACGCTCACGTTTCCGAAAGAGCAATGAGAGAATTATATCTGAGAAATTTTGAAATTACTGTTAAAGAATCTCAGCCCTGGACGGTAATGTCGTCTTACAACAAACTGAACGGCGTTTACACTTCAGATTCTAAAGATTTACTGACTCAGGTTTTAAGAAATGAATGGGATTTCAAAGGAATCGTAATGACCGACTGGTTTGGAGGTTTTCCGGGATTTGAATCGATTAAAGATGGCGGACTTTCTGATGTGGTCAAACAAATGAATGCAGGAAATGACCTGTTAATGCCGGGAATTCCAGCGCAGAAAAAAGTATTGTTGGAAGCTTTAAATACCGGTAAATTGTCTCAGGAAGTAGCAAACTTGAATGCGAAAAGAATCTTGGAATACATATTCAAAACGCCAACTTTCGCACAGTACAAATACAGCGACAAACCAAACTTGGTTGAACACGCAGAGGTAACGAGAAACGCGGCAGCAGAAGGAATGGTTTTGCTTAAAAATGAAAAAAATGCATTGCCTTTTACCGATAAACAGAAGGAAGTTTCATTATTCGGAGTAACTTCTTATGCCTGGATTACAGGCGGAACAGGAAGTGGAAGTGTGAACAACAAACATACGGTTTCCCTTTTGGAAGGTTTAAATTCTGCAGGTTACAAACTGGACAAAGAATTGGTTGATTTGTACAAACCTTTCGCTGAAAAAGAAGCAACTGCCGAAAAAGAAAGCCGAAAAGCAAGAGGCATTTTAGCACTTCCGGGAAGACTGGCTGAAATGAAAATGGACGACGCTTTCCTGGCTAAAAAAGCAGAAACTTCTGAAATCGCTTTTGTAACTTTAGGAAGAAACTCAGGAGAAGGCGGCGATAGAGTAGTGAACGAGGATTTCAATCTGGCAACGGAAGAAATCGAAATGCTGGACAAAATCTCCAAAGCGTTCCACGCTAAAGGAAAAAAAGTGGTGGTAATTTTAAATATTGGTGGTGTTATTGAAACTGCGTCCTGGAAAGACAAAGTCGATGCGATTCTTTTGGCTTGGCAACCAGGTCAGGAAGGCGGACATTCCGTAGCTGACGTCGTTTCAGGAAAAGTAAATCCTTCGGGAAAACTGACAATGACTTTCCCCGTCAATTATTCAGACCACGCATCAGCAAAGAATTTCCCGGGAATTCCTGCGGATAATCCTAAAGAGGTGACGTATGAAGAAGGTGTTTATGTCGGGTACCGTTATTTCAATACCTTCAATGTGAGACCATCTTATGAATTTGGTTTCGGTAAATCTTATACAGATTTTGCTTATAGTAATTTAAAACTGAATTCTAAAACTTTCAATAATAATTTAGAGGTAACAATTGAAGTTAAAAATACCGGAAAAGTCGCCGGAAAAGAAGTTGTAGAATTATATCTTTCTGCACCTAACCAATCCATCGACAAACCAAAATCTGAGCTGAAAGCCTATGCCAAAACAAAAGATTTGAAACCCGGAGAATCTCAAACCATCACCTTGACTTTGAATCCTAAAGATTTGGCTTCTTATATCACCGCAAAATCCGCTTGGGTTGCGGAAGCAGGAAATTATAAAGTGTCTTTGGGAGCGTCTTCGTTAGACATTAAACAAACTGCAGATTTCTCGCTACCAAAAGAACTCGTGGTTGAAAAAGTACAGCACGTTTTCCCTGCAGATACAAAGTTTGAAGATTTAAGACCTTAAATTTTCAGGAGAATTTTCTTTACCCCAATCCTAAAGGGAGTAAAATTCTCCTGAAAATTACACCCTTTAGGGAAGGGGAAAATAATTTAATGGAATTTTGAAAACAAATGTTCAATTTTTAATGACAAATTATTGTCTCAAAATAAGCAATTATCAACAAAAGAGGCTATCTTTAGCCTCTTTATTTTTAAACTGAATGATTATGACGAATGACGCACAATCGAAGAGGAACTATACCATCCCTTTGATTACCATTACGCTTTTATTTTTTATGTGGGGATTCATCACGTGTATGAATGACATCCTGATTCCTTACCTGAAACAGCTTTTCAATCTGACCTTCTTCCAGTCGATGTTGGTACAGTTCTGTTTCTTTGGTGCTTATTTTATAGGCTCATTAATTTACTTTTTAATTTCAACCACGCAGGGTGACCCCATCGATAAAGTAGGATACAAGAAAGGAATTCTATTCGGGATTTTCCTTGCAGCTTTTGGTTGCGTTTTGTTTTATCCGGCGGCGAGTTTATCTTCGTATCCGTTGTTCTTAGGCGCTTTGTTTATCTTAGGCCTGGGTTTTACGGTATTGCAGATTACGGCCAATGCTTACGTTTCACTGTTGGGTCCGGAAGATTCCGCGTCCAGCCGACTGAATATGACGCAGGCTTTCAACGCCTTCGGGACAACCATTGCACCGGTTTTGGGAGGACATTTAATTTTCGAATTATTCTCCGCACCTGATGGTTCTTTCTCCGCAGCAGCAACAAAAATTCCATATCTGATTTTTGCCGGGATCCTGTTGTTGGTCGCTTTGTTGATCTCTAGAGTGAAGCTTCCCGACTTTCAGGTGAAAGGCGAAGAGATCGTGAAAGGTTATGGTGCCTTGAAATACAACCACCTGAAGTTCGGTGTTTTCGCGATGTTCTGCTATGTAGGTGGCGAAGTAGCGGTAGGAAGTTTTATCATCAGCTTTCTGGAACAACCACAAGTGATGAACCTTTCCGAGGTTGTGAGCAAAAACTATTTAGCACTGTATTGGGGCGGTGCGATGATCGGGCGTTTTCTGGGTGCGATTTCTCTGAATCATTCTATCAGCCAAGGCAAAAAAGCCATCTATATGTTGGGTGCAGCCATTGCTGTTTTCTTAGTGATTTTCAGTATTGTGAATCTGACGTTTGCACAGATCAGTTTCTTCCTGGTATTTATTGCTTTAAATTTCGTTGCGTTCTTCATCGGAAAATCTGCTCCAGCAAGAACCCTTTCTATCTTTGCAGGGATCAACGTTCTGCTATTGATCTCAGCGATGCTGAACCACGGCGAGCTGGCAATGTACAGCATTTTGGGAATTGGGATCTTCAACTCGATCATGTTCTCTAATATCTACACGTTGGCAATTTCCGGTTTAGGAAAATATACCAGCCAAGGTTCTTCTTTGGTCGTAATGGCCATCTTAGGAGGTGCTATTGTTCCCATTTTCCAAGGTTACTTGGCGGATCAGTTTGGCGTTCAGCATTCCTTTGTGATCCCTGTGTTCTGTTACTTGTTTATCCTGATCTTCGGAGCGTATTGCACCAAATATCTGGGGCACGTGAAACAGGATTCTGAAGCTAAGTCTGGACATTAAAATCTTTAAATTTTAAAATATGAAACCTGCTGTTGAGCAGGTTTTTTTCTGCAATGATTAAAATGCAGAAGATGAGAAATGTTTAAAATATGACTAGGGTCATAAAAAATTCCTTTTCTTATTTTTTAAATTCGTAAAAACTAATCTATGAAATACACGCTTGAACTTAATGTGAGGGAAGGAGAATCCAATGTGATCTTTACTACTATTCTTTTAAACTCATTTAAAGTTAATATTGTTGAGCGCTATGCTGACTGTAATGCTGAAAAACCAAAACTTTGTGAAGTCCTTTTTAAAGTGAGAACACTGGATGATCAGATTTTTAAAAAAAAGGATGGCAACGTAAATACCTACATCAGAGGCGATGACTTTATAAAATATAAAAATCTAAAGAAGATACTTTCATCCTACCGATACAAAAAGAAGCTGATCGATAGGAAAGAAGCAGAGCAGGATCTCGTCCATTTTATCCTGAGTATGGTAATTTCAAATTATGAATTTTGATATAAATATAAAACCTGCTGTTGAGCAGGTTTTAACATTTTAAATTACATCTAGTCCACATTTTGCTAAATAGTTAAAAGTGCCATCATATAGTTTTTTAGAACGCGTTGGATCTTGACCATCCACATCTGGAACATATATAATCATTCCTTGTCTTGCTCGTGTTAGCAATACACGATACGAGTTTAGTAGATAATTTTTAGTGGATTGTTGATTGATCTTTTGCCATTTAGAACCTTTAAAATTTTGATGCTTCCATCCGTCTTCAAAATATAAATTAATATCCCAAGCAACACAAGTGTAGTCAATTTCTAAGCCCTGAATGTCAAATTCGGTAGCAACTTCTTCTAGATAATAGGATGAACGTACATCATCTTTACCATTTAGAAACCAGTTTGCTGGCTTAATTTCATTTTTGACATCAATCCCATCTGCCCGTAACCTCCGCCCTCCAGAACTGGCAACGAGCCCAATCCTTTCTGTGCCTTTCGCCATTTCTTTGATCCAACCTTTCGCTTTCTTCAAATCTCTTGTTAAACGAACAGGATAATTTTCTTTGATTGAGTCATAAACCAATTTTGCTTTTTCACTTTCAATTTCTAAAATATGTTGTACTAGCAAAGCAACCTTTTCACTTCTAAAAGAGCGTAGAGAAACTGCTAGGTGTAAGTCTGTCTCTTTTTGTCCGCTTGTTTCCAGCCAATCCAAAAGGACTTCATCATTTAAGTAGGTTGTTTTTTCGCTTAGAATTTTATCAGAAAAGTAAACATTCCAATTGGGATATTTTTCCTTTAGTGATTCTATCCATTCAGAAACTCCTGCTTCACCAGTGTTAATTTCTTGGCCGCCACCTATTAAACAAACAATTGCACACCAATCTTGGTGTCGATCCATAACACTGATTAAATATTCTGGCTCAGACATTTCAAAATTTTCAATACCTTTTTTAGTCTTCATGAATTTTGAAACCTGTTCTTTTTGCCAAGCTCTTTGGGCTTCATCAAAAACTACAACTTTTTCTATTGGTGGCTTGCTACTTCCTAAGTTGTCATCACGAAAATGATGAATATTCTGAATAAATGCTTTTGCTTCTCGTTCAGCTGTAGAACGAGATACTTTTTTTCCAACGTTTTTTGCTGTCTCTACAGAGTCTCTGGTTAATGCTTCTCTCAAAACATCAACTAATGGTCCGTTTCCCGACAGAAATACGGAATGTTCGGACTCATCTTTTTTTAATCTTTCATTTGCTATATTTAGACCAGCGAGTGTTTTTCCTGCGCCGGGAACACCGGTGAGGAAGCAAATAGATTTTTCTTTTTTGATTTTTGTAGTTTCAATTATTTTATTAATTGTAGCTGCTGTCCGTGAAAGATTGATAGCACCAGAATCATTACGCGAAATTTCTTCAACATTGTGACCTTTATAAAGAGCTTGAGCTGCTTCTATGATTGTAGGAGTAGGTTTGTATATGCTATTTTCCCAGTCAGTGACATTAATCTCTTCGGTTCCTTTTTGCGTAGATAAAATTTCGTTTATTATGTTTACAAAATTTTCAGAATTACATAATAGCGATTTTTCCAATGCCATGGCGTTTTGAACATCGTTTTCTATTTTGTGGGCTCTGGTGGCCACTAAAATTGGAATAATAGTTTTATTATGGCTACCAGCGTGAAAATTTTTTAAATCGAGACAATAATCTATTGTTTGATCTTGTGCATCTTGAGTGTACTGTGAGTCACCAACTTTGAATTCTATAACAAAAATAAAGTCTTCAATGATGACAATTGTATCTACACGCTTTCCCATTCGTGGAATAGAAAACTCAAAGTAGATCTTTCCTTCAAGATCAGTCAATCCAGATTTTAAAATTTGAATTTGTTTTAACCAAGCATTTTTCTGAAGTTCTTCGAGATCGTGTTGATGATTTTGAGCTAGTTGCCCAAAAATAGAATTTGAGTCTTCTCTTAAAAAATTATTTATGGTATTTTGATAATAACTTCTTTTCATTAATTATTTGCTTTTTGCTAGATATCACTACTCGCTTAGAACTTCATCAAATATACATACAACTCATCACACTAAATTACGGTTTTCCATAATCTCAAAAATAAACTAACGCGTCTCAATTATCATTGTCTTATTTTGCACAATCTATAGGTTTAATAGACTTAGGATTGAAGTGAAAAAAGAGGTTCTATTATTTCTTAAACAACTCTTAACAGTCCTTTTCCCTTTAGGGAACGGTTTTTGTAATTTTTGAGCCTTTAGAATTCTTATAATACCAAATCTCAAAATATTATGAAAAATTATCTTTTACCAGCCGTCGCCGTGCTGTTTTTCAGTTGTCAAGAAACCAAAAAGACCGACGGTTCGGGACCAAGCGAAGAGGCTGTGACCCAAACCGATACTTTGAAACTGCCGCCACCGGATGAGAAAAGTGCCAAAAATAAATTCAGCAACGTCATCGGATGGGCGAAGGATAAAGCTCCCACCGCGCCAGAAGGTTTTACCGTAACGCGTTTTGCAGAGAATATCAAAAGTCCGAGAAATATGATTCAGGGAGAGAATGGTGATATCTTCGTTGTACTTTCCAATTCAGAACGTTCTACTGCAGATAAGATCAAAAATGACCTGAGCGGAAAAAGTGATGCTGAGGTGGGCGGCAAATCTGCCAACAGAATCATTCTTTACCGCGATGCCAACAAAGACGGCATTCCGGAAACGTCTTCCGTATTTCTGGCCAATCTGAATCAGCCTTACGGAATGCTGATCATCAAAGACAAATTCTATGTTGCCAATACCGACGGACTCTACGTTTATCCCTACAAAGCAGGCGACACCAAGATCACACAACCTGGGAAAAAAATCGTCAATCTCCCAGCAGGCGGGTACAACAACCACTGGACGAGAAATCTAATTGCCAACAAAGACCAGTCTAAAATCTACATTTCCGTAGGATCAGGCAGCAATGTCGGTGAAAATGGGATGGAATACGAAGTCCGAAGAGCCAACATTTTGGAAATCAATCCAGACGGAAGTGGCGAAAAGATTTTCGCAGCCGGACTCCGGAATCCTGTTGGGATGAGCTGGAATCCCACTACCGGACAACTCTGGACTGTTGTGAATGAAAGAGATGAACTGGGTGATGAACTCGTTCCGGATTACCTTACCAGCGTGAAACGAGATGCCTTCTATGGCTGGCCCTACGCCTATTTCGGAAAAAATGAAGATCCGAGAAGAAAAGGAGAGAAACCAGATCTGGTTGCCAAAACTATTGTGCCAGATGTACCTTTGGGAAGTCACACAGCATCACTCGGTTTGACATTCTACACTGGATCTCAGTTTCCGGAACAGTACAAAAACGGCGCTTTCATAGGGCAGCACGGTTCGTGGAATCGCTCTTCACTTGTAGGCTATCAAGTGGCGTTTGTGCCTTGTAAAAATGGTAGAGCTTCAGGACCGTATCAGCCATTTCTAACGGGATTCATAGCAGATGAAGCAAAAGGTGATGTGTATGGAAGGCCTGTTGGCGTTCTTCAGATTACTGACGGATCTTTGCTGGTTGCAGATGATGTGAGCGGTATTGTTTGGAGAGTTGCACATACAAAAAAGTAATTCAAGAACTTTAAATTTAAAATATAAAACCTGCTGTTGAGCAGGTTTTTTTCATTAATGATCAAAATAATTTTTTGACGCATTTATTAATTAAAAATAGATAAAGCTCATTCTATTTAGTAATAAAATTTAGCTCAAATCTAGATTGGAAAATCCTCAAAATCAATCTTTACGAGTTTTATAAAGTTGTAAAATGACGCATTAAAAATAGAAATCAGATATCATTTATCTAAAACTAAAATCAACTTTTATCTTCAGATTACTTCCGAAACTCCCTTTTAATGGCACAAATTCTGATAAGAAGACCATATCAAATTACAAACTATGGCACTAGAATTACAATTGGCACACTGCAACATTTGCAAAGGATACTATTCTTCAACAGTATTAAATACCAAAGATCTCAGCAGTCCAGAGATCATAGATCATTACTTCTATCACGGCGAACCTTGGTTCACCTTGGACAAAAAAACCTTTGATCTCTCAGTGGATCATCAGTCAGCTGATGTGAAGGTTGTGGACTTTGAAGAACACCTCAAATATGATCATCAATATTGTACTTGTGCGGAGTCGCAAAATGATACACTGGATAATTTGTCTGCTAACCTTAAAACGAACAAAAAAGTACTGAATGAGTATGTGGATCAGGATATTTACTTCTATGATCTTTACATTACTTACAATAATATCCATCAAGATCTGCCAGCTCGCCAAGCCATCTAACATTAATATTTGCAAAAACTAATGTCAGATTATCATAGATGTCCACTTGGTATGATAATTTCAAATGTTGACCTCAACTGAAATTAATATATGAAAGAAGGAAAATTTATGCAGATCTTAGGCTGGGTCGCGACAGTTACAGCAATGGCAATGTACTTTTCTTACATTCCACAAATCTCTCACAATCTAAACGGTGATAAAGGTGACTGGCTCCAGCCATTAGTCGCAGCCATCAACTGCAGTCTGTGGGTTGCCTACGGTTTTTTGAAAAAGCCTAAGAGTGACTGGCCAATCGTGGTAGCCAATTCACCGGGGATTTTCTTTGGGATATTTGCCTTTGTAACTGCTGTTTAATTTTCATTTTTGAGATTGCTTTTTATTGGCTCAATTTGTGCAACCAGGTTTATTACCAAAATTCATACAATATGTACAAGAAAATACTTGCAGGTTTAGGTGGCGCAATTGCCCTAAATCTTTTACACGAGATCATCAGAAATAACTTTGATAATGTTCCAGAAGTGAACAAAGTAGGAGAGGAGGCTCTAAATAAAGCGTTAGAAACCGTAGATCAAAAGATTACAGATCAGAATCAATTGTACGCTGCGACACTTGCCGGGGATGTGATCAGCAATGGTTTATACTATGCGACAACATCTACGAGCGGTTTTAATTTGGTTTCTGGTGTGGCTGCAGGCGTAGGCGCTGTGATGCTTCCCAAAAAAATGGGACTGGATGATTCGCCCGTTGCGGAAACTACTCAGAAGAAGCTGATGACAGTAGGCTATTATTTGTTTGGAGCGATAGTCACGAAAGTGATTTATGACAAGATAAAATAGAAAAACAAAAAAGTCAAAAAGATTTCTTTTTGACTTTTTAATTTATTGTTTCTACTAAAGTAAACTCTAGTATTTTGCTTATTTTACTTTTTCTAAGAGGTATAGCTTGCCACCAGTGAAGGCTTGTTTGGGCATTAGGCTGCCTTCCAAAACCATCGTCTTACTGTTGATGTCAATGATTGAAATATAGTTGCTGGAATTGAACTCCAGGTAATTTTCTTTCTCTTTGGTCAACGGATTTTTTCCAAATTCGAAATCATATTTTTCCCAGCTTTCCTTTTCTGTATTGCAATGGACTGGTTTGTATTTGGATCTTTTGGAATTAAAAACAATCTGATCAAAACCATCTACACACTCACTGTTGAAGGAGCTTTCCGGATTTTGATCCTGGCTGAACTGCTCAAAAGAACCGTGATAAACACCGACAATCTTCCAAGTTCCGTCGATCCTGTCTTTATCGATTTTTCCATTAGCCTTACTCACCGCCCAACTCACACCTTTGACTGTGCCTTTCACGGCTTTGTAACCGAGTTTCGCAACACCTGTCACTGCTTTTGTAGCAGTAGTCATGATGCAGGACTGAAGAACAATCAATGCACAGACAGAAACAATTATTTTTTTCATAACATCAGCTTTTATGGTACGAATATAAGGTTTTAATTGCATTTTTAATAAAATCAAAATATGAAAAAGACCGTACTTCTAATCCGGCTTTTATAATACCACAAACATTAAGCAACTGATAATGGTCCAATCATGATAAACTGTTTTGAGATTGACTGAAAAAATAAGGCCTCAAGATATCTTCAAAATTATAAAGTCCAGAGGGTTTGTCCTTCAGATTTTCTGCTACGAATAAAGCGCCACTCCCAAAAGCTTCCCTGGAGATAGACTCGTGCACCAACCTCACCGTTTGATAAGGAAACCCAAAAATAACTTCGTGCTTTCCAACGATTCCGCCTGCTCTCACGGAGTTGATACTTTCTGTTTCAACATCGAGAACCTCAGCAATTTTCATCGCTGTTCCTGATACACCGGATTTAGCTTTGAAATGTTCTTCAATCACTTCAATGTCCACATTCGGCGCAATATTTTTTAATAATGAAGCTGCAAACAAAAGGTAATTGACGCCCAATGTGATGTTTGGTGACCAGAAAACCACGGTTTCTCCCGATAGCTCTCTCAGAAGTTTGGTTTCATTTTCTCCGTAATGCGAAATGGCTGAGATGATTTTGATCTTTTTCTGAGCCGCCGTTTTACCGTAATAATAAATGCTTGCCTCTGTAGAAAAATCAATGATGAGATCTACTGGTCGATTTGTAAACAAGGTTTCCAAATCGGTAGTCTGCTGAGAAAATATAGTCGCGGTATCTGCCGCATTGACTCCAAGAATATCTTTGGCAGAGAGCTGGCTCAGTTGGTCATTATCCTTCAGTACCCATTCCAGTGTGAAATAGTGATTCTGAAGGATAACGTTTGCAACCGCTTTTCCGGCCTTCCCAAATCCTATTAATCCTATTTTCATAATTACAATTTTATATGATTATTTTAATTATTGATTTCGAATATTAATATCAGTAAGGTACGACAAAATATATAAATGATCTTTGAGAGCTTGTTCTGCGGTTTATCTATTATCTCAAAATCATAAAAAAGCCGAACTTGGAGTCGTTCGGCTTTTGATTTTATTGATATCGCTGATGTTCTTTCGGTTTGGAAAACTTATCAATGATTGGTTTGAAGATCACTTTATATTTCTCAATGTCAAACAACTGAGAATCTGTCAGCGCCTTATATGTAATCCAAACACTGAATGGGAAAAGTACCATATTTGGGATCCAAGCCGCGAGGTAAGGATTCAGTTTTCCTTTCCAGGAGATGTTTTCTACCGTCAGATTGAGAACATAGAAAATGATGAAAATGATGATTGCGATGATCACAGGAAGTCCCATTCCACCTTTTCTGATGATGGATCCAAGACTGGCACCAATCAAAAAGAAAATAATACAAGTAAAAGAGTAGGAGACGATCCTTTGCTGATACATTACAATTTTATTATGATTTTTTACAATGTCTGCAATGCCACCTTGATTTGCTTCTATGCTGGCTTTCAAAACATCTATTTTACTGTAAGCACCCCAAAGGACTTCCAGTTTTTTGTCTTTTTTTAGAGTGTCAATTTTATACTGTTCTTTGATAATGGTTTTATCCTTTGGTTTTATCTTATCAATGTACTGAACATAATTATTGGTCTGCGATAGTGCAGGAGAAGCCATAGAACTCACGGATGAAATATTATTCTTCCTGTTTTTCTCTAGGGTTTCATTCACTTCCATATAAGTCTGGAAGCGGTAATCGTCTGTGATTTTTTCTTTTTCAATAGCGTTGTTAATTAACTCACTGATGTCAAAGTGATAGACTAGGCTGTCATATTTTACCGATTGATTCGGTTGTTTTTTTCTTTCTTCGTAAGGTTTTCCAGAGATGTTGTCTTCGTAAACATATCCATCGTAAAGAATTAGTTTCAGGTAGTTTCTGTCTTCAGCATTTGCAAATTTTCCTTTTTTGGCAATGATGGTTTGCTGATTGTCGTAAGGACTTGCATTCTTGTGCAGGAACACGCCTTCCAGTTTTTCGCCACCTTCACCATATATTTTATCAAACTTTACCGAATATCCGGAAATCTGATCGATGAAAACGCCTGGTGTAAAGTTAAGTGCCGGCTTTGAAGACACGATGTTAAACAACATATTTTTCGCTTTCCGCTGGAAATCCGGAATAATGTTATTCGAAAATAAAAAGAGAATTCCGGCGAGAAAAGAAACTGTAATTAGCAAAGGCATCATCACACGAAGAAGCGAAATCCCCGCAGCTTTCATTGCCGCAAGCTCATACCGTTCCCCGAAATCTCCAAAAGTCATAATCGATGAAAGGAGAATGGTTAATGGTAAAACCATACTCACAACGCTCATTCCAAGATAGAAAAGCAGTTTTGTGATTTCCCCATAAGTCAGTCCTTTTCCTGTCAGCTGGGACATTTGTGTCCAGATAATATTCACAATGAAGATGAAAAACAACACACTGAAAATAAAAAGAAACGGTCCGAAAAAGGTTTTGATTATATATTGATCTAATTTTTTCAATTCAGAAATTTAAACTTCAAAAATACTGCAAAAAAAGCAATACTGAAATGGGTTGGAGGATTTTATCTTCGGCTACGGTCAGATAACGAAAAAATAATGTAAAGCTACGTTCAGATAACAAAAATCCGCAATTCAACATTGCGGATTAAATATAATAATAGAAGTCAATTATCTATTCGTCTATCATCTTTGAGTCTTCTTAAAAAATATAATCCGTACTCAAGAAGTTAGAATCGTGGTCTCTAACGATAGAATTCAAAAGTTCCTTATTTGCGTCTGTGATTTTTGCAGCAACCAAAGATCTGATGGAGAATGATCTCAAGGCATCAAAGACAGAAAGTGTTCCTTCTGCGCTGTCTTTTCTTCCTGTGAAAGGGAAAACGTCCGGACCTCTCTGCGCCTGACAATTGATGTTTACGCGGCTTACAAGATTTACAAACGCATCAATTAAATTAGATGTTTCCTGTGGATCTTCGCTGAAAATACTTACCTGCATTCCGTGGTCTGCGTTCACTTGATAGTCGATTGGCTCATCAATACTGTCAAAAGGAACCACCGGAATCACGGGGCCAAATTGCTCTTCGTGGTATAATTTCATCTGATCATTGACAGGATAAACTACAGCAGGGAAAACGAAAGAAGCTTCGTTATAACCGCCGTTTTCGTTTAGGACTTTTGCACCTTTCGATATCGCATCCTGAATGCATTCTTCAAGATAAGGCGGTTTGTTGACTTCCGGAAGTGGTGTGATTTTCACATCTTTTTCCCAAGGTAAACCTGGCTTCAAAGCGGAAACTGCAGCCGTTAATTTCTTAGTGAATTCCTCAGCAACATCTTTCTGAACGAAGATCAGTTTCAAGGCTGTACATCTTTGACCGTTGAAGGAAAGTGAGCCGAGAATAATTTCGCTGACTGCAATATCGAGGTTGGCGTGTTTGGTAACGATGGCGGCGTTTTTTGCATCAAGACTGAGAATTGCTCTCAGTCTGTTGACTTTTGGATGGAGTTTTTTCAAACCATTTGCCACTTTGCTGGATCCGATGAAGGCGAGAACATTTACTTTTCCGCTTTCCATAATAGGAGTGATGATTTCTGCACCTTTTCCGTAAAGTGTATTGACTGTTCCTGCCGGAAATGCTTCCTGAAATGCTTTTAATAATGGATAATGAGCAAGAACACCGTGTTTGGGAAGTTTGAAGAGAATTGTATTTCCCATAATCAAAGCCGGAATCAATGTTGTGAAAATCTCATTCAACGGGTAATTGAATGGTCCCATACTCAACACTACGCCAAGCGGCGCTCTTCTGACTTGGGCGATGGTGCCTTCTGCCTGTTGGAATCTGGATGATTCTCTGTCGAGATCCTTTAATGCGTCAATGGTTTGGTTGATGTAATCTACAGTTCTGTCGAATTCCTTGGTCGAATCTGGGAGTGTTTTTCCGATTTCCCACATCAGTAGTTTGATAACCAAGTCGCGTTCCTTGATCATTAAGTAAACAAACTTCTGCATACATTTGATTCTGCCTTCCACGGACATTGATGGCCATTCGCCGAGTCCGTTGTCGTAAGCTTTTACAGAGGCTTCGAGAACGTCCATTGCGTCTTCCGGACTGATGTTTGGGATGCTGCCCAACAGTTTTCTTTCCAGTCCGTTTTCTGTCGGGATGCAGATTGGGGAATAGATTTCTGTGACGTCGCCGTTCCATTGTACCAGTTCGCCGTTTAGGAGATATTCTCTTTGGTGGATGACGGGCACTTTGTATTCTTCCGGGATTTCGTTTTCGCTTTTGAATATGTCTTTGAAGCTTGGATTTTCTGAACTCATAGTTTTGTTAATTGTGATTAATTACGTTTTGATTTTTGATGACAATAAATTTAGAGATAAAGATTGATTCTGAAAGGCTGTTAACATAGATTTATTCTATGCGGGAATCAAAAAAACTCAACATATTGCTGAGTTTCTACTTTACAGTGTTTGTCATTCCGTAGGAATCTAAACGGTCTTTGTCGAAATATCGTGGTCGAGATTCCTACGGAATGACAATATTGTGTTTTTTTGTTATTAATCGAATGCTGATTATTTGTTATCCGTAGACTTCAATGCCCAAGCGATGAGTGCTGGCTGCATAAATAATCTTGCGAATCTTTTGTTGTCTGAGTTGAGCCCGAAAGCGTTTCTTCTTTCTTTGTACTGTGCATAATTTCCGGGGAAAACGGCTGTGAATAATCCGGCAGCGAGTTGTCCTACGAGTGATTCATATTTCTTGGGTGCGGCTATGATGGCGGCGCCCATTGCGATCTCTACGATGCCGGAATAGACAACGGTGTCATCTTTTTCCAATGGCACCCACTCCGGAACCTGAGCCTGAAATTCTTTTCTTGCGAACGTAAGGTGTCCGATTCCTGCTGAGATGAGCATTGCGCCCAAACCGTATTTTGCGATGGTTTTGATTGTACTTGCTTCCATAATAGGGGATTTTGCGGGAGTAGGTTCAAGAATGATTCCAAAGATGGGGTTGGGGTGTTAAAAGATTTGTTAAATCTTGTGTTTTTGAGAATAGGGTTTTGTCATTTTAACTTAAGTTTTTGGTAAGCTACGTCTGTACACTCTCCGTACACTCTCCGTACACTTTCCGTACCCTTGCTGTACTTTTGCTCTGTTTAAAACTTGGGTGGTTTTTGACAATTTGGCAGATTGTTTTTGGTGATGATTTCCGTTACATCGCTGTTACCTTTCCGTTACCTAAGTGTGTTTTTGTTGGGTTTGGATTTTGGGTGGTTTTTGACAGTTTGGCAGAGTGGTTTTTTGTTGGGTTTATTTTGTTGGTTTACGGAAATCCGTAATTGTAAGTGGTTGAGGTTTTGTAGATTTGAATAAATAAAACTAATTACTAATGTCTGAAAAAATTCAAAATAATCTCTATTTGTTAAGAGAAGAGGTAAGAGAGCAAAATTCAAGAAAGCAATTAATTACTAAAAATGTAGACTTTGATTACTTAAATAAATTTTTAAAGAAAAAAGATTTTAAGGAACAGAAAGTACAAGAGGATTTAAGCGATCTATACGATGTAAAAGTGTATTATAAAATAATCCCAAGCGATGTAAAATGGAAGGATTTTATTAGTAATGTAGTAGAAGCTGATCAAAATATTTTAAAAGTAAATAAATCAAGTTCAGAAAGTTATATAATTCTATTTCAAAATAAATTAACAAACAAAATATATGCTTCAACAGGAGGTTATGCTCATATAACTATTAAAGAAATCGCAACTACTGATTTTGGAATTGAGATTTTAGCGCGAATAGTAAAAAGTGATGATAAAGCCCTAAAGTCAGTTAAGGAAAGGAATCTCACGGGTGGGATTCAAGGCGAAATAAAATTTTTCAGGAATGATTATAATCTATATGATAATGACAGCTTTGGAAAAATTTACAATGAATTAAATGCTTTACTCACAAAAGATATTTTAGTAAAATCTTTCGGGTTTAATTTAAAAGATTTAAATAGCAACAGTTTATGTATTGCAAAAGATTCGTTCTCGATAAAAAAATCCATTTCTTTTGATGAACTTTTGAAAATAATAAAAAGGTGTGAGTACCTTTTTGACAATGAGGATCCTATTGAAATAAATAGTGTAAATAAAGTTGCAAAATCTGAAGCTGTTCTTAAAGAAAACTTGTTTGATACATTAGTAACTAACGCATATCAAAATTATATTGATTCTAATAATTTTTTTAGTATTGAAATTAGTAACAAAGATTTTGATAAATATTTTCAAGCAACTAAATCAAAGCTTAGTTTTCATTTTAGAAGAAAACCTAAAGAAATTATTATTGATGATGTGTTTAGAGAATTTCAATCGGTGATATTTGAAATACTTACGGCTTGTGGGGATTCGCTAAATTATGAAGAATTCAAAAAAATTATAAATTCTGCAAGATTAGAAACGTTTGATGAAAACAATATTACATTAACTTATGAGAATCTTTCTAGTCACTTTTGCTCAGAAATTGTTTATAATGGTCAAAATTATTTTTTACTTGAAAAAGATTGGTATCAAATCAAACAATCTTTTATTGATAAGATAAACGATCAGACATCTAATTTTCTTGAAGAAAATAAGTATTTAGGCCCAAGACTTGAAAAATGGGAAGATACTTTAAAAATAGAGAATGATTACAATGCTAGTTATTTAACAAAAGAAAACACCTTTGTTTTTGATAAATTTACTCCCTTCAATATAGAAGCTTGTGATATTCTAAAAATTGAGGGAGATAATATTTATTTTTATCATATTAAAAAAGGATTTGATAATTCAATGCGAGATTTATGTAACCAAGTTTACATTGCCTCGAGAAAAGTATTAGAAGATGTAAAAGATGATTACAAATATCTTGAAAGTCTTTATGATTCTGTGAAAAATAATAATGGTGAGTCTATTTATTATCAAAATGCAAAAACACAATTCGAAGATGTAAGTAAAACACAATTTATTAAGAAGATAAGGGACAAAAAAATAATTTTTGTATTAGCTGTTTTAGACACCTCTAATAGTGGCAGGAGATTGGATAAAGAAATTGATAAATTTGATTCTAATATTGCAAAATTTACTTTGGTTGAATTATCTAAAAATATGAGGAATTTAGGAGTGGATTTTCAGATATTACAATTAGAAAAATAGATTTAATTAAAAAACCTGCCCAACGCAGGTTTTTTATTTTAAAATCAGTAAAGAAAATCTACTTATTTATTTTGCTCTTCAAACTAATAATCACAACCCCATTTTTCCCTTTCGCTCCATATTTAGAAATGGCTTCTTTGCCTTTTAAAACCTTAAGATCCTTAATGTTATTTGGATCGATCTGCTGAAATTGTTTATTCGTAATAATCTTTCCCTCTACAACGTATAATGGTTGATTGTTTTCGTTAATGGATAAAGGAGCTCCAAGTCTGAGCTGTTGCGTTTTTGGATTCTGTATATCAGCATTTGATACAGCAATCTTCCCAAGCCTTATAGGTCTGTTTTGATCTGTTTGAACAGGTTGTGCTTTAGGCGGTTGAACTTGTGCTACTTCGCCTCTGACCTGTATCGGGACGTCTGTTTTTACGGGATGATTCACTTTCGGTTGAGTCTGTGCCGAGACGATGCCTCCGGACGTGAGGACAAAACCAACGGCAAATTTTGCAAACAAAGAATTGATGAAGGAATAGCTGAGGTTTCTGTCCAGTTGATCTACGCGGAAATTGCCGCAGATGTTTGGATTTTGGAAAAGATCATTCATAATTTCCAGATCGGAAGCGTTTGTGAAATCTCGTACGCTCTTGGAACAAACTTGGCAGAATCTGCCTTTCTCTTCGGGCGTCATCGTCGCCCAGTTTTCGTGACACGGTTTTGGGATGGTAACTTTCATAATTGGATCTTATTTGTTTTTAGGTCTTACGCAATCTTCAATCTTTATCGGTATTTCAGTTTCGAAATGATGGCGATTTCATAAGGTCTTTTTATCTAAGATGCATTTTCATGTGCAAAGGTTGGAAAAGTTACTTAAAATTGTGATCAAAGAAAAACTTAACTCGTAATCCTGTAAACATAGAGATTCACTTTTGTATTGGTTAGCAGTCCCAGATTTAGCAGTCCGTTGAGATCTACGGCAAAGGTGAGTGTGTCTCCGGTATTGAGTGAAACGATGGACTGGATGCCCGACGAGGTAATGGGAACGGAAGCCAGCGTGATGCCAAGCAGTGATACCCGTACGCCGTCAAAGCTTTTCTCTTCCCAGATCTCGTTGTTTTTTAAAATGCCGAGTTTTTTACCGCCAAGTGCTTCTAGATTCACGCCGGCTTCCAATTGGAATTCATAACTGATAACATAAATTCCGGACTTCTGAGCGGTATAAACGCCATCTGTAAACAGGGCAGGATTGCCAAGCTTGGTGTCTGTACTGCCTGTGATGTTCAGTTTTTGCCAGTTTCCGCCGATGCTGAGATTCAGGAGTGACCAGTTTCCGTTTTTGGTGGCATAGTAGGCGGTGCTTCCGTGGAAAAGG
The DNA here is from genome assembly GCA_028736075.1 of Chryseobacterium sp. KACC 21268. Lineage (NCBI taxonomy): Bacteria > Pseudomonadati > Bacteroidota > Flavobacteriia > Flavobacteriales > Weeksellaceae > Chryseobacterium > Chryseobacterium sp. KACC 21268. Next base: position 3,357,794 of record CP117875.1, on the reverse strand, counting down.
CGATCGCTGTTGATTTCCTTGATTTCGCTGTCTCCATTGGGTGACGTATCCCGAAGGAGGATGGTATGATCTGAAGTCACATTTTCTACATTGGCAATAGTTCTGATAGTCATATTACCATTGATGTCCAGTGTGGATTTGGGGTCGGTGGTGTTGATTCCGACCTGTGCACGGGTGACGGTCGCCAACAAGACCAAACCAAAAAAATAGAATCGCTTTTTCATAATCTGTAGTTTTATAATTAATACTAACCTTTGTGCTTTTGATTATATTGAATAAAAACATCTTTCTGTTTTCGCTTTTCCGACTGCCTTTGACTTCCTTCTCAGAAAATCGAATTTCCTTAGCTTCCTACTGCAGTACAAAGTTTGTGATAAAAAACGTCAGATTGTTCCGTATAAATACCACATTTTGTTCTTCACGAAATCTACTTAATGGTTTTGTCAGCGACCGGTTTTCATAAAAAAACCTGCCGATGGGCAGGTTTGTGATTTGTATAAATTGAAGTGAGATTAGAGATGGAAATACCTCGGATCGGGATATTGGAACTCGAAGTTTAAATCTGAGATTAATCTGGCTGGCGAAATAGTTCTGCCCGTGGTTGCTCTTTCCCCATTGTAAGGTAAATCTTTCTGTGCATTAATCACTTCCTCTTTGTTCGGATGAATGGGTGCTACGATGTTGTAAACTTTGGATTGAGATTGATTGTCCAGCATTTTTTCAACAGCAGAACAAATATCCGCGTAGTGAATATGGTTGACTAATAGATGCAGGTCGGAAATATTATAATTCTTCAAAAGCCTTTCGCTACCCATTAATCCGGCTAATCTCAGAATGTTGGTCTGAGGAAATTGTTCCAAAATAAAACTTTCACTTTCCACATTTTCAGCAGGCGTATCATCTTCCGTAAATTCCTTTTCTGACTGAGGATAAACGCCGGTGGAACTCATTAAAAACAATTGACCTTTGTAATCGCCAAGAAAGTTCAGCAGGTTTTGACGTTTGTCATTCATCGCAATCTGCGCCCCGCGAAGTCCTGAAAACGGCACGCTTATGATAATGGCATCCAAATCTTTTGCAACTTCCCACGGTTTCATATTGGCATCCAGTTCGTCGGGAAAACTGACTAGAGTAGCGTGGTAGCCTTTGGCGTTGAGGTCTTGTGCTTTAGAAGGCGTGGTGGTGGTAGCGAAGATGTTGTATCGGTCTGACAGTCTTTCTGCGATGTGATTTCCGAGCCAGCCGTAGCCGATGATTCCTAGGTTTTGCATTTTAAAAAAAAATTGAGAGTTTGTTTGATTATTAAAATTATACTTTAATTATAATTTGTTTAGATTTTATCAAAATTAAATATTAGAATCTTTAAATATTTTTTATATTGCTACTAATATTTAAAAAACTAATATGGCTAACCAAGAAAATTTTAAAAATTTTATTTCTAAACTAAACGATAGAATTTTCAAAGAAAAAGAGAGTCAGGAATGACTTCATATGTTTTATATTCGGCATTGATATTTTGCATTTATAAATTGTATAAAAATTCTTTGTACTATTTCCAAAATTTAGAAAATTTAGATATTTACAACTCAATATTTTTAGTAAGTTTTGTATCAAACTCAATGATTGCTATTTACTTCATAGTATCATCTTTTCAACCTGAGAAAAAATTCTTTTCAAACTTCACGAGAATTAAATATGATAAATCAAACACTAGTTTCTACGGATATGTATTAACAATAATTTTCTTTATGATACCAATATTAAGTACTCTATTTTCATTTATTTACAGAACAGATCAATTGAATATAGTATACTTTCTTTTTTTAGGAGTATTGAATATTATAACTCTTATATTAGTTTTAAATACAATTTTAGAAAAAGATGATATAAAATTAATAAAATCAAATATTGATGAAAATAATAAGCCTTTGGAAGCATTAATTTTTTTTATTTCCCTTGGAGTTATAGTTTTTTCGATAATAATGTCAATTAAAATACAATTAGATGAAAAGTTTATCTTTATTAAAATCGTACTTCTTTTATATGTAATTTTATTTATTTTTGAGAGAATTATAGAACAAATTAGAAAAGATGATAATACATTTAATTTAGAAAACTTTGAGTATGAAATTTATTTAAAAAATCTAAATGATGATCAAATAAGAGAAAAGTTACAAGAAAATTACGTTGGTTTTTTCATTGATTACTGGATCGATTTTAATAATAAAAAGTATAACGATTTTTCATATGAAGTAGAAAATAAAATACAAAATATCAAATTGGAATTACAGAATCTTAATCAGGTTGTTGATATTAAAAAATATCCAATAGAATTTGATGGTAGAAAAAAACAAATTCTTGGTAACTTCCAAGATGAGTTGAAAATAGAAGTCAATAACTTTACTAATTTACTAAAGGAAATAAGAAATATTAATAAAGACAAATCTACATTAAGTGATACTGAGAGGCAACAATTAATCGATTTAGAAATAAAAGTTACGGGGTTTATATCAAAATACAAAAACTATAAGATTTAATCAAAAACCTGCCTCACAGCAGGTTTTTCCATATCTAAAAAGTTTTAAAACAAACTCTCATCCACAAAATTCGGCAACGTCACTTTCAAATTTGGCTCAGCTTCCATCGCACGTTTAATTGCGAAAACAGCACCTTCATTTCTTGCCCAGCTTCGTCTCGAAATTCCGTTGTTCACGTCCCAGAACAGCATAGATTTTAATCTTCTGTCGGCATCATCGCTTCCATCGAGCAACATCCCGAAACCACCGTTGATCACTTCGCCCCAGCCAACGCCACCACCGTTGTGGATGCTCACCCAAGTTGCCCCACGGAAACTGTCGCCAATCACATTGTGAATCGCCATATCTGCCGTAAATCTCGAGCCGTCATAAATGTTGGAAGTCTCTCTGTACGGCGAATCCGTCCCCGAAACATCGTGATGGTCTCTTCCCAAAACCACTGCTCCGATTTCTCCGTTGGCAATGGCTTTGTTGAAGGCTTCAGCGATTTTCATTCTTCCTTCTGCATCGGCATACAGAATCCTCGCCTGCGAACCAACGACCAGATTGTTTTCCTGAGCACCTTTGATCCACGTAATATTGTCTTTCATCTGTTGCTGGATTTCTTCCGGTGACGTTTTAATCATTTCCTCTAAAACCGCACACGCAATATCATCGGTTTTCTGCAAATCTTCCGGTTTTCCGCTGGTACAAACCCAACGGAACGGCCCGAAACCATAATCAAAACACATCGGTCCCATAATATCCTGAACGTACGATGGGTATTTGAACTCCCTTCCAATCGTAGGATTTTCTGACATTACATCGGCTCCGGCTCTGGAAGCTTCGAGTAAAAAGGCATTTCCGTAATCGAAGAAATAGGTTCCTTTCGCAGTATGTTTATTGATGGCGGAAGCGTGTCTTCTCAAGGTTTCCTGAACTTTTTCCTTGAATAATTCAGGGTTTTCTGCCATCATCGTATTCGATTCCTCGAAGGTTTGACCAACCGGATAATAACCACCCGCCCACGGATTGTGAAGCGAAGTCTGGTCTGAACCAATATCAATTCTTAAATTTTCTTCATCAAATTTCTCCCAGATATCGACGATGTTTCCAAGGTAAGCCAGAGAAACCGTTTCCTGATTTTCCTGAGCTTTTCGTACTCTCGCCACCAGTTCATCCAGATTTTCGTGGATTTCATTCACCCATTTCTGTTCGTGACGTATTTTGGTAATCTTTGGATTCACTTCCGCAATCACCGTAATACAACCTGCGATATTTCCGGCTTTTGGCTGAGCTCCGGACATTCCGCCCAAACCTGAAGTGACGAATAATCCGCCTTTTGGTTCTTTATTAATTTTTCTGAAAGCATTTAAAACGGTAATCGTCGTTCCGTGCACAATTCCCTGCGGACCGATGTACATATAAGATCCGGCGGTCATTTGTCCGTACTGCGAAACACCCAGCGCATTGAATTTTTCCCAGTCATCCGGCTTGGAGTAATTTGGAATCATCATTCCGTTGGTTACCACCACTCTCGGCGCATCTTTGTGCGAAGGAAACAATCCCATCGGATGACCGGAATACATCGTCAACGTCTGTTCGTCCGTCATTTCCGACAGATATTTCATCGTCAGAAGATACTGCGCCCAGTTGCTGAATACCGCACCATTTCCACCGTACGTAATCAGTTCGTGCGGATGTTGCGCCACGGCATAATCCAGATTGTTCTGAATCATCAGCATAATGGCTTTTGCCTGCTCAGATTTTCCGGGATATTCGGCAATATCTCTTGCTTTCATCTCGTAATCGGGACGGAAGCGGTACATATAAATTCTGCCGTATTTTTCCAGTTCTTCCCTGAATTCCGGCAACAATTCTGCGTGGAATTTGGGTTCGAAATAACGTAAAGCGTTTTTCAGAGCGAGCTTTTTCTCTTCGTCTGACAGGATTTCTTTACGTTTCGGTGCGTGGTTGATGTGGTTTTCGTATGGTTTTGGCTGAGGTAATTCGGTGGGAATGCCTTGTTTGATTTGTTGCTGGAAAGTCATTATATCGTTGATGGTTGTTTGTTGATAGTTGATGGATTTTTTGTTGTTTTAAATATATTTAAAATGAAAATTATAAAACCGATCATTGTTAATGGAATTAGAATTCTATTTTCAGGATTATTAGAAAGTAAAATGTAGTTTAAAATAAATGTAATGAAATGAACTATAGAATATAGAAAATCTGTAAATCTTCCAATCAGAAAAATAATAAAATAGCTTAAAAGATATATTGGATACGTAAAAAGGAAAAAAGAACCGGTATAAATTGGGTTTCTCAAAATTCCATCAATATCAATTCCTCCAAAATTTATAGTTCTATTGACACCATAAGTTCCTACGACTCCTTTTGCTGATAAAAAGTAAAATATAATTAATAGTAAAAGCGGAGTTAGGAATAAGAAAAACAGATGTTTTGTAAAAACTTTTTTCATAAATAAGTCTAGATTTTCAAAGTTTTAAAGATATTCAATTTGAAAAATATATAGTAATGAAATAAGAAAAAATTCCCCTCCTCTGGAGGGGAGAAATTTGAGATTGTAAATTTCAGATTTCGGGGGTGGTCAAGTGTGTCGAACCACCCCGTCTTCTCCCTTTTGTCCAATCCACCCATCCGGAGGAGGGGAATTTTAGCATCTGTAGTTTTCAATAATAAATGTCTCCAATTCTTTCATCACCAAAGCCAAATTATTCTTCACATCAAAATCAGTAATTCTGACTATTTTCAAATTCAAAGATTCCAGATAAGTTTGTCTGATGCCATCATAAACTTCTTTCTCATCGTGACTCGAACCATCGATTTCTACTATTAATCCAAGAGTCTTGACATAAAAATCGACAATATAGTTTCCTATAATTTTTTGTCTGTCAAAATCTATGTTATGAAATGTTCTTGCTCGAACTTGCTTCCAGAAAAGAACTTCGATTAGAATTCCGGTTTTGCATTTTCCGCTTAATAATTTTTTTAGGTGAGGGTTGTAGGGTAGGTGTTCTACGAAGTTCCTGCGGATGGGAACTCCGTGGATGTGAGTTAGGATTTCATTCATTTGTTTGTGTTTTTGAGTGACCACCCCGTCAAAAATTCTTCGAATTTTAGTCGCCCCTCCAGAGGAGGGGAATTTGAAAAATCATTAGAATGATTTTGACTGATGATTTATTAGAATCTAATTTATGAAATTTCTTAGAACAGTTTCTATCACTTATATTTGCACCTTCAAAAAACGATTCTAGTACACAATTATAAAGCTATCAAGAAATGAATTACGAAGACAAAATCCAGCAGTCGGAAACGCGTGTTTTCAAAGTGGTTTTCCCGAATACAACCAATCATCATAACACGATGTTCGGTGGGAAGGTAATGGAAATGATGGATGAAGTGGCTTTTATGACCGCCACGCGATTTGCGAGAAAGTCTTTTGTGACCGTAAGTTGTGACAGGATTGATTTCAAAAAACCAATTCCGGCTGATACGATTGTAGAGCTTGTTGGTCGAATAAAATACGTCGGGAACACGAGCGTGAAAGTGAATGTGGAGATTTTTGTGGAAGAAATGTACAATGATACGCGCGAAAAGGCTGTCTCAGGCGATTTTACTCTGGTAGCGATTGACGAAAATAAAAAGCCTTCCAGAATATTTAGAGATTTGAACTAAAAATAAAAGCTTACCTATGTGGTAAGCTTTATTGTTTATTCTACAATGTCGTCGTTTTCTTCTTCGTGGTCATCTTCATTGTCGCTCGTGCTGTAGTAATTGTTTTCTTCGTCCGGAAGTTGATTGGTTACCTGGTCGAAGTTGTCATCATCTTCAGCGCCTGGAACGTCTAGTCCGAATGGCATTTCGTCGTTCACCTGACTTGGATTTCTGATTGGATTTCCATCGCCGTCGATGGGAATATGCTCTTCTCTGTTGAAAATGTCGTCACCTGGATTGTAATCCAAATCTTCCAAATTTTTTTCGATGTTATCTTCTGGTGTCATAATATTTATTTTTTGGTTGATTGAAGATAGACAAATATGATTCCAAGCTTTGTTTTTGAAAGATTTATTTTGATGAAATTTAATCTTCGTAAACTTCAGGATTTACGCAAGTAGGCATTTTTTCGCCTTTACTGAAAGCAACGACGTTCTCAGCTGCCAATCTTGCCATTCCGCTTCTGGCTTCCAAAGTTGCAGAACCAATATGCGGAAGGACACAAACGTTTGGAAGTCCTAATAACGGACTGTCTTTCTGCATCGGTTCCGGATTGGTAACATCAAGACCTGCGCCCCAAATTTTTCCTGAAATCAAAGCTTCAAACAAATCTTTTTCATTATGAAAACCACCTCTTGCGGTGTTGATGAAAATCAGATTTTCTTTCATTTTTTCGAAAACTGATGTGTTGAAAAGGTCAGCTTGTTCTGGTGTGAAATTCGCGTGAATACTTATGATGTCTGAGTTTTCCACCAATTCGTCAAAAGAAACATATTTTGCGTCGAGTTCTTTTTCAGCTTCTTCGTTGTGGCTTCTGTTGTGGTAGATGATGTTCATTCCGAAAGCGGCTTTGCACTTTTCAGCCATTTCAAAACCGATTCTTCCTAGTCCTAAAACGCCTAAGGTTTTTCCGTAAAGTTCCTGACCGAGTTCTTCCAAAGGGTCGAAGTCTTTCCAGTTACCGGATTTTACTTTTGCAGTGTTGTAGTTTACTTTTCTGGAAACCATTTGCATCAGTAGAAATGCAACGTCGGAAGTGGCGCGGCTCAAAACGTCTGGCGTGTTTCCAACTGCGATTTTTCGTTTAGTTGCTTCTTCGATATCTACTTGGTCGAAGCCTACGGAAAATAGGGCAATAGCTTTTACATTGGGGCAAGCGTCGAAGAATTCTTTGTCATATTTGTTCTTTCCGCCGACACTTAGGATGATGTCTGCTTGTTGGCAGCTTTCCAGCCATTCTTCGTGGGTTGGGTTTTCTGTTTCAGGGAAAATGATGTCTAAATTTCCGTCTTTCAAAATCTGAATCCCATTGTCCGGAATTCTTTTGTTTACAAATACTTTCATTTCTTATTTTTATTTAAGATTTAATTGAATGTCAAACGTTCTTTTGTACCGAAACCCGCAGCCCGACTTGAACGGAAATCCTTTTTTGTTTGTACTCTCGTTCTATTTAATGTCAAATCGTCGAGCAAAAAAGATTGGGAGTGGAAGGCGGATAAAGCTGCCCAAATATTTAAATGCAAAAAACCGGAAAGTGACTCCGGTTTTATATGTTTTGCTGATATTTCAATGTTGATTAATCAATTTTCGTTGGTCTCTCTTTATCCTTAGTGAAAAAGAACTTGATAATGATAGGCAAAGTTGTGACCAAAACGATGACCAAAACGATGATTTCTAATTTTTTCTTCAAATCGATGCCGAACTGGTCCATAAATAACTTGTCCAGATAATGTCCTGCAAAAATCATTGTGAATGACCACGCAAAAGCTCCGATGATGTTGTAATAGAAGAATTTCTTCTTGTCCATTTTCACAATTCCGGCAACGATTGGCGCAAATGTTCTCACGATTGGTAAGAATCTCGCAAGGATGACAGCCACAGTTCCGTGGTCTTCGAAGAAATCGTGTGCCTTGAAAAGGTATTTTTTCTTGAATAGGAAAGTGTCTTTTCGCTCGTACAACAACGGTCCGCTTTTGTAACCAAACCAATAGCCAATCTCGTTTCCGATGATGGCTGCAACGGCAACGGCGGTCGCCAAAATCGTAGTATCCAGAAAATCAGAACCTGTGGTTCCGAAAGTTGTATCGATGATTTTAATGGCGTAAATCCCTGAAATAAAGAGTAAACTGTCGCCCGGCAAAAAGAAACCTACAAAAAGTCCTGTCTCTGCAAAAATGATAAATAAAATAAGCCAAAAACCACCCATTTTGATGTAAAATTCGGGGTTGAGTAGGTCTTTCCAGCTTTCGAAATGTTCCATAGTTTTCTGTCTTGCGCAAAGATATTAAAAGGAATTTGAATTAATCAGCTTAATGTAAAAATTAGGAATATTTAACTCAAAGGTCATATTTGTCTTTCCATTTATCCTTCAGCTGTTCGCGGATTTTCTTCTCCGTTGAGTTGTTGGCAGGATTGTAGAAAGTAGTTCCGGTAATTTCATCGGGCAGAAATTCCAAATCCACAAAATTGCCTTCGTAGGAATGTGCGTATTGATAATCTTTTCCGTAGTCCAGATTTTTCATCAGCTTGGTCGGCGCATTTCTGAGGTGGAGTGGAACTGGCAGGTTTCCGGTTTTCTTCACAAAAGACATTGCTTCATTGATGGCATTATAAGTGGAATTGCTTTTCGGGGAAACGGCGAGATAGACGGCAGTTTCGCTGAGGATAATTCTGGCTTCTGGATTTCCGATGACGTTGATGGCCTGGAAACAATTGTTTGCCATCACCAATGCGTTTGGATTTGCTAAGCCAATATCTTCGGCTGCCAAAATCATCATTCTTCTCGCAATGAATTTGATATCTTCGCCGCCGACCAACATTCTGGCGAGCCAATAAACAGCGCCATTTGGGTCGGAGCCGCGCATCGATTTAATGAATGCGGAGATGATGTCGTAATGTTGCTCTCCATTTTTGTCGTACAAGGCCATATTTTCCTGAAGAACATAAAGGACATCTTTGTTGGAAATTTTATTTTTCTTGGCGAATTTAAATTGATTCAGAACCAATTCTATTGAATTAATCAACTTTCTGGCGTCGCCCCCGGAATATTGGATGAAGGCTTCTTTTTCCTCGAGGAAGAATTTGGTTTGATTCAGTTCGTTATATTTTGAAACAGCAATGTCAGCAAGTTCTTCCAGTTTTTCAAACGTCAAAGCTTTGAGAATATAGACCTGAGTTCTCGAAAGTAAAGCGGAAACCACTTCGAAACTTGGGTTTTCCGTGGTTGCGCCAATCAAAGTAATCCAACCTTTTTCGACCGCGTGAAGTAAAGAATCCTGTTGAGATTTGTTAAACCTGTGAATCTCATCAATGAAAAGAATCGGGCTTCTTCCGGAAAAGAGATTTTGTTTTTTGGCTTCGTCGATGATATCCCGAACGTCCTTCACGCCCGCAGAAACAGCTGATAATTTGTAGAACTTTCGTCCTGAACTTTCCGATATGATTTCAGCCAGAGTTGTTTTCCCCGTTCCCGGCGGTCCCCAAAAAATGAGAGAATTAAACGTGTCGTTGTCCATCATTCTTTTGATGGTTCCGGATTTCCCAGTGAGATGTTCTTGTCCCAAAACGTCATCCAGAGTTTTTGGACGTAGGATTTCGGCAAGTGGAGAATTGTTCATATTTCAAAATTACGGAAATTAAATACTTTTCAAAACCAATAGATTATATTAAAATTTTATTTAATGAAAAAAGATTAATATTTATTGTTTATCAATAAATATTTTTTGATATTTGCATTGTTAAAATGATTACAAATGAAAACAAAAACAATTCTTTCGATTCTGAATGTCCTTGCTTGGATTGCATTCATCGGTTTGTGCATCAAGACCGGAACTTTGATATTTAATTTGATTTTCGGTCTGTTTATGAGTCCTGATGGCTTGAGAGATTCTTATTCGATTATCAATCTTTCTGATTTGGCCAAAAGTAATCCTACGGAATATCTTTCTCTAATGTCACTCTTGATTTTTGTTTCGGGACTGCAGGCTTATCTGTTTTTTCTGACAACACGGTTATTTGAAAAAATAAATCTCGAAAATCCCTTTACAGAAGTGGTTTCCCGATTGATTGCGCGAATAAGTTACACGGCTTTTGAGATTGGGATTTTGAGTATCATTACACAAAACTATGCCGAGAGATTGCTTAAGAAAGGACTGTTTCTACCAGATATCGGGGAGTTTGTGAACTCATCTTCAGAGTTTATTTTCCTCGCCGGAATCATCTACGTCATCGCTCAAATCTTCAAAAGAGGAATCGAGTTACAGAATGAAAACGACCTAACCATCTAAGCTATGCCGATAATCGTAAACCTGGATGTGATGATGGCCAAACGAAAAATGTCATTGAACGAGCTATCTGAAAAAGTAGACCTTACGCTATCAAATCTTTCCATTTTGAAAACGGGAAAGGCGAAAGCTGTTCGTTTCAGTACTTTGGAAGCAATTTGTAAAGCTTTGGATTGCCAACCTGGTGATATATTGGAGTATAGGAAATGAAAAGAATGTTACTTTTCAAATTCACAATTCATTTAATCAGAAAAAACTTAATATTGATAATTCAGTATTAGCATAGATATTGCAATACTTTTATTAACTTTAAGTTAAATCACAGTAAATATTATTATTAATCATCAAATACCATTTTTTATGTTGCTAGAGTACCAATAGATAAATATTAATTTAAAAATTAAAACTATGAAAATTACAAGTAGTCTTCTCTTTAGATTTTGTATTTCTTGCCCCGTTTTAAATTTTGCGCAAGTAGGAATTAATACAACTAATCCACAAGCCACTTTGGATATTAACGGAAATTTGAAAATCCGTTCTATTCCTGAAACATCGGTCTTACCAGGCTACAAAGTCCTGGCCATCAACGAGAGTAGCTTTGAAGTTACCAATGTGAGCCCTGCTTTATTGAGTTCTCCTGTCAATACAAGTGCGGCGAAGGTCAAATCTGTTTCCGGTCTTTCTTTACTTTCTCTAGACCTTAGTCTCTTCAACTCCTGGAATATATTAAAATTCGACACTGTAGAAATAAACCCAACTGGTTTCACTTCCGCAGCTAATGATTTTTATTATACCGTTCCCACAACAGGAAAATATGTAATTGATTTTTATTTTAGGAATAATACCTTATTGACTTTAGGAGTCCAAACTACGACTCGTATTGGTATATTAAAAACAACCAGTTCAAATGTATCCTCATTGATTGATTCAAAACTTGTGACCGTCGTAAGCGTCCTATTGGCAAGTTACTATTACGAAAATATCGATTCAATCTACGAATTGCAGGCTGGAGATAAGATTCGCTTTGTTTTCAACAAGGGTGGTCTAAGTTTGGATCTTGGATTATTGTCCAGCGCGACAGGCAATGCCATTCTGTACAAAGTTTCGGATTAAAGATTAGAGCTTTCTACTGATTACATAGTCCAACATCAATTTCAAGGACTCTTTTGCTTCATTATCAGGAAATTCATTTAAGATTGCCAGCGCTTTCTGCTGGTAATCTTTCATCGTTTGGATCGCGTAATCCATTCCACCAGAAGATTTCACGAATTCAACAAGTTCACGAACTTTTTTAGAATCGTTGTTATAACGCTTTATGGTTGCGAAATATTTTTTGTAATTCTCAGGACTTGCATTCCTCAAAGTGTAGATCAACGGTAAGGTCATCTTTTGTTCCTTGATGTCAATCCCAACTGGTTTCCCAATGATATTGCTGGTCTGATAATCAAAAAGGTCATCCTTGATCTGGAAAGCCATTCCCGTGTAGGTCCCAAATTTCTGCATTTTTTTCGCAGTCGCCTCGTCCACATTGTTGGAGAGAACACCAACTTCACAGCACGCCGCAATCAAAGTCGCCGTTTTCTGACGGATGATCTCGTAGTAAACATCCTCCGTAATATCCAGTTTTCGAGCTTTCTCAAGTTGAAGCAATTCACCTTCCGACATCTCGCGGATCGTCCTTGCAATCACAGAAAGCAGGTCAAAATCCTTGTTGTCCGTAGATAGCAAAACCGATTTCGAAAGCAAATAATCGCCCACCAAAACCGCAATTTTATTCTTCCAAAGCGCATTGATAGAAAAGAAATTCCGACGCTTGAAACTCTCATCCACAACATCATCGTGCACCAAGGTCGCCGTGTGGATCAGCTCGATCATACTTGCGCCACGGAAGGTTTTTTCGTTCACATCGCCGACCAGTTTTGCGCAGAGGAACACGAACATCGGCCGCATCTGTTTCCCTTTTGTCGTGACGATGAAACGCGTGACCTTGTCCAATAGAGCAACATTACTTTTCATAGATTCGTAAAACTTCTGCTCGAAAAGTTTCATTTCCTCAGAGATCGGAGCCTTGATTTGTTCTACAGTATTCGCCACTTTTTGCCTTTAGAGATTATTTTTTTTGGAGCAAGACGCTAGTACTTCTTTTCACTTGTCCAACCCGCTTTCCGTTGCAATCTTTTTTTCCATCGCTCAGCCTTAGCCAAAAAAGGATTTCCACTGCAATCGGGGCTATGTTGACGATTTGTCTGTCAATTGACCAAAAAACTATTCTACAAATATAATCCATTTCTTTTTGATTGTAATATACTTCAGGCTTAAACTAATATTTATCAGATTTTTTTTAATTTTAGCCTATAATAAAACAGCATAATCATGAAAAAAAATTACTTACTATTTTCAGTCTTTGGAATGTTATCTTTAAATGCACAAAATGGACAGGGCTTTTATCAGCCTTCTAATTCAGTTTGTCTATCACCTGAGCAGCGAGAACTTATACAGGAAGAAATCAACTTCAATCGAGAATCACTTAGGGCGCAAAACAAATTGCAAGAAAATAAAACACTGGCGCATCCACTCTTTATTTGGCCTGTTAAAAAGAATCCAAATACCAAGTACAACAACGTTTGGAGTATTTCAAATCACGTAGATCATAACTCTGCATATCCCAACAAGGTGGAGGATTGGAATTGCGGCGCGAGAACTTATGATACCACAGATGGTTATAATCATATGGGAATCGATATTTTTACCTGGCCGTTTGGCTGGTACATGATGGACAACGATCAGGCGCACGCTGTTGCCGCAGCAGATGGCATTATTATCGGAAAAGACAATGGTAATTATGACAGAAACTGCAGTTTCGGAAACGGCGATTGGAATGCTGTTTACATTCAACACGGAGATGGAAGCGTCTCCTGGTACGGACATCTGAAGAATAATTCACTAACTTCGAAAGGTGTTGGCTCATTCGTTTCTGCAGGAGAATATTTAGGTGTTGTGGGAAGTTCAGGGAATTCGACAGGTCCACATCTTCATTTTGAGGTCTATAACAATAATAATCAGTTGGTTGATACTTATTCTGGTAGTTGTAACACTTGGACTTCGTCCACAGATTCCTGGTGGGCAAGCCAGAAACCTTATGTAGACCCAAAAATAAATGGAATTTTCACCCATTCTGATACAGCTGTTTTTGATAATGGATGTGGCGTTCAGGAAACTACGAACTTCAAAGACAGCTTCAATACAGGGGAAAAAGTGATGGTCTATATGTATTTTGCCGATTTGCCGGCTGGGAAAAGCATTAATCTTAAATTGATAAGACCCGACAATACGATTGCTTATAGTAGTACCTTCAATAATTCTATTTTTTATTATGCTTCCTATTGGTATTTTACATTTCAAAGCTCCCAATTCAACCAATACGGAAACTGGAAAGTGTCAGTAACAGTTGATTCTGAAACTGTAACACATGATTTTGTTTATGGTGCAAATATGAATGTTGCCGACTCCAAAATATTAAAAAAGTTTTCTGTAATCAATCCAATCAAGAATAATCAATTGCAAATCATAAGCAAAGCTAATTTTGCTTCGGATAAAACAAAAATGGAGATTTTCAGCCTGGATGGAAAATTAATTGAATCTAAAAAAATTGAGTTAAAACAAGGACAAAATCTGATCGATGTCAAATTGCAAAAATCTCAAAATTATATTTTGAAAATATCGGAAGGAACTGATAATGAGAGTTTTAAAATAATCAACTAAAATATGTTATTCCGAATTTTTTAATTCGGAATAATTTTTTCGTAAGGAATAAAATAAAGACTTTGAGGCACTTTTTTGATTTTTATATCGAATCTTTCACCAGAAATATAGATTCCGTTTTGCGTCGCCGTGATTCCCTCGATCTGTCCAATGTTGAAAGCTCTTCCCAAAGCAAACTTTTTCAATGGTTTATTAAAGAACAGATTTCCATTCTCATCCTTCTCGAAAATCATTAGAAAAACCCGCGCTTTCTTCGTGTAACCAACAACGTACAATTTGTTATCATAAAAAGAAGCATCCGTCACCACAAATCCAGTATCAAAACTTTCCAATTTCTGAGCAGGTTGATTTTCAGGTAGATTCGGGTTGATGACGTAATGAGAAACCGTGTTCGTAATCCATTCCTTCGTGAAAATATGAATATTCCCATCCAAGAAGATCATCGCTTCCGCATCAAAATTATTGTTGATATTCTTCGGCGCAAAATCTTCTTGTTCCGGATAATAAAACGGAATCGCTTTGATGGAATCAATAATTATGGAGTCATTCTTGAAAGGCGCTTTATAAACTTTCAAATCCTTTCTAGTCCCCAGATTGTTCCCAAATTCTCCGATATAAAAATTCTCAACATCGTTCGTTATCGCTTCCCAATCAATGTTTTTAAGTCCAGTTTGAAACGTCTTTTCGATATACGAACTTCCTGATTTTATCTCAAAAATTTCACTCGTATTCCCGCTGTCGTTGAAAGAAAATATTCTGCCGTCAAGTTCCGTCAGTCCAGAGCTTTCTCTCAACGAATCGCTCAGAATGGCACTTTTATATTTTTTGAGTTTTAGTTTTTGGGTTTTCTGCGCAGAGATTTGAAAACTGAAAAGCAAAATGAACAAATAGAAAAATTGTTTTTTCATAGCACGAAATTAAAGAATATTCAGGATATCATTCCAGTCAGAAACGCGTGTGGAATTTTCAACTTTTGCATTCTCATTGTGAGGCTGCGAAAAAAGAATTCTTTGCCCAGCGAAAAGATTTAGGTTTTTCGGGTGGTCATCAATCATAACATCACCAATGATAAAGTCCTTTCGTCCACAGAAGATCATTTGCTTCCAACTGATAAAAGGGAAATGTTCGCCTAGCCATTCAGCTTTTTCGGTAAGACTGTTTGGGAATTCTGTTGCGGAAGAAACGATGAGAATATTGTATTTGTCATTCAAATATTTCAAAACTTCAACAGCGTTTTCATTGACTGGAACAGTTCTGAAAAAACCTTTGGCATTCACATCTTCTAAGAAATTGGGGAATGCGACTTCTTCCAATAATCCGGAAATATTTTCCCAGCAAATTTGGTTTCCGTTTCGTTTGTATTCGTAATCGATGAAATGTTGGTTTGTGTTGGCAAGAACGCCGTCCATATCTACTAAAATCGTCTTCATATTGTAAAAATAAGAATTGATCTTTGGAAGGAAAAACTTAATAGATTAAAAGATTGTAAAAGAAAATTATTCCGCAGATTTGTTCGCCAATTGTCCGCAAGCGGCGTCAATATCACCACCACGGCTTTTTCTGACCATAATAGTGATGCCGGCTTTTTCCAGTTCACGAACATATTTTTCTTCCGCAGCAATACTTCTGTGGTCAAATTTCCCTTCCCCAATCGGATTGTATTGAATCAGGTTGACTTTGCTCGGAACTTGTCTGCAATATCTGATCAAGGCTTTGATATCTTCGTCGCCATCGTTGATGCCTTTCCAAACGCAATATTCAAAAGTGATTGGTGATCCTGTTTTTTGATACCAATATTTTAGCGCATCCATAATATCCGTCAAAGGAAATTTCTCGGAAAATGGCATAATGTCATTTCGCTTATGCTCGATTGCGGAATGTAAAGACAAGGCTAATTTCACTTTGATCTCTTCATCGGCCAACATTTTTATCATTTTCGGGATTCCGGATGTGGAAACGGTGATTCTTCGTGGAGACATTCCCAGACCTTCCGGTTTAGTGATCTTGTGAATGGCCTCGACAACATTTTTGTAATTCATCATCGGTTCGCCCATTCCCATAAACACGATGTTCGTCAATGGTCTGTCAAAATACTCTTTGCTTTGTCTATCAATCAAGGCAACTTGATCCACGATCTCTGCAACTTCCAGATTTCGCATTCTCTTGAGTTTCGCCGTTGCGCAGAATTCACAGTTCAATGAACATCCAACTTGCGAAGAAACGCAGGCTGTGCTTCTAGATTCTGTGGGAATCAAAACGGATTCTACCATCAAACCATCGTGAAGTTTTACGCCATTTTTGATGGTTCCGTCTGTTGATTTCTGCAACAAATCGACAGAAATTGGATTGATGAAAAAATCGCGCGTCAGATTTTCTCTCAAGTCTTTAGAAAGATTCGTCATCTCATCGAAGGAATGCATATTCTTGCTCCAAAGCCAATCGTAAACCTGTTTCGCACGGAAAGGTTTTTCGCCAATCGTTCCGAAATAGTCTTTGATCTGATCCAGGTTAAGTGTTCTAATGTCCTTCAATGTTCTAAAATTTTTTGCAAAGATACGGGATAATGTAGCAATTTAAAAATGTAACAATATAGCAATAGATAAATGTGATAATTAGGCATTGTATGAAGTTTCAATATTTCGTTTTGAGTCATTTAATTCATTATTAAATTGTTATACTGTTAAACCGGTTTATTGTTATATTGAAATAAAGTATTTTAAATTTTGAATCGACTTTATTAATATATTCATAATTCTTACATTTGCATTGATTTTTACCCTCATGGAATTCCAAGCCGTTTACGAAAGCCCTTTTACGCTCAAATTCTCATTTGAAAAACTGATCCAAAAAATGGAATCCGAAGCTTTTCAAAATGCAGAATATGCCTTTTCTCATAAAAATATTTTAGATAGGACTAAAGAGTTTCCTGAGCTGAAAGATGGAATCAACAATCTTGATTTTTTTGTTGAAAATGAAGCATTGATGAAGGAACTTTTGAAAGATCTTTTCCCTCATATGCTCACGAAAAATGAAATCAAGGCAATAGGTTTTCCCTTCTACAATTTCTTTTTCAACCCAACGGAACGTTTCCAAAACATCATTGATAAAGCGGGTGAAAACTTCGATATGATCATTAAGGATATGGATCCGCACCGTTTTTATGTGATCAGTTGCTGCATTATTTTGCGTAATTATTACAATGTGGAACTTAATTTTGTGCAGCCTTTTATATTCGATATTCCAACGGAGGAAGGTATTGTGAATCATTATCGTTTCCTTAATAATGTGGATTTTATCGAAATCAATCCAAAAGAAAATTTCAAACGATTAACAGAAGATGAGATTGCCGAATTGCTGGACAATTTTGAAGATCACGATCTATGGAAAGAAAAATTCCCTCCTAATAGCTGGGAACTTAAGGGTTTTGCGGTCATCAGTTTTTTTGATGCGACTACAGAAAGCGCCATCTCAAATCTGAAAAGTAAGCTGATCAATATCGAAGACGATAAAAATCTGAAGGGAGAACTGAACACAATTTTTCGTTCAATTTTTCAGGTTGCTGATCTGGAGTTGGGCTACACGGCCATCAATCAAGAGGATAATAAATTTGTGCGAAGTCCTATTAATGGGATTATGGATAGTTTTATACTCACATCGGGGCCAAGAGATTGTAAGAATGAAATGCTCTGCGAAAAGAACTTCAACGCGCTTGTAGATTCAAAAAAATACTTCAGTGTTTCTGATGTCGACAGAAGTTTTCAGGAATATCCGGATAGCCAGATGGCGAAGCAGTTGTACGAAGCAGGAATCAAAAGTGCGATTTTTGCACCAATTATCAAGGATAAAAGAATCCTTGGGATTGTGGAATTGGTATCGAAAAAGAAATTGCTAAACAGCATCAATGCCAACAAAATGGAAATCGTAATGCCTTATCTGGTAGATACAATGGACAGACTTTACACCGGAATTGAGACGCGCATTCAGGCTATTATCCAAAGGGAATACACATCCATCCATCCCAGTGTATATTGGAAATTCCGACAGGAGGCAGAGCGTCACATCGGATTTTTCAATGCGGAATTTGATATGCCTTACAGGAATATCAGTTTTCAGGATCTTACGCCACTCTTCGGACAGACAGATGTTCGTAACTCTTCGGTGTCAAGGAATTTGGTGATCAGGCAAGATTTAGAAATTCAATTGGGATTGATAACGGATCTACTAGCAAAATTTGGTTTAGAAAATGATTTTGATGTTGTAATAAATAAGCTGAATTACTATCAGGAATTACTGAAAACCGATATTAAGGCTGACACAGAAAATATTGTTCAGACTTTTATTCTGTCCGAGATTCATCCATTATTTGAGTCGATAAAACTTCAGAATATTGATTATAATCAGTTGGTTACGGATTATTTTAAAAAATTGGATGTCAGAACCAATATGGTTTATGATTTCCGTAGAAAGTTTGATGAGAGTTTGTCTTCCATTAATAAAAATTTGGCGGATATTCTTGACAAAAGACAAGAGGAGCAGCAAGTCCGTTTTCCGTTCTACTATGAGCGTTTCAAAACGGATGGAGTAGAACATAATATGTACATCGGATCATCTATTGCGCCTGATTTGACGTACGATCCTGTGTTTTTGAAAAACTTGAGATTATGGCAACTTCGTGTCCTTTGTGAAAGTGAATTGCAATACAATCAATTCCGAAAAAATCTGGAATATTCTCTGGATGTCTCTTCATTAATTTTGGTTTACAGCACGCCTATCAGCATCAGATTCCGTATGGATGAAAAACGTTTTGACGTGGATGGAAGCTACAATGCGCGCTACGAAATGATCAAAAAACGCATCGACAAATCAACGATTAAAAATTCGACTGAAAGAATCACTCAGCCAGGAAAAATCAGCATTATTTTTTCTCAGGAAAAGGAAAGACAGGACTATTTGAAATTGATTAAAATTCTTCAAAATCAAAATATTTTGGAATCAACTGTAGAAGAATTGGAAGTGGAAGATTTGCAGGGAATTAACGGGCTGAAAGCTTTGCGTGTTGGCGTGAATTATGAGGCGACGGAAGTGGATTATGATTTTGTTGAGGTAGTTTAATAAAAATTGATAATTAGGAATAGTCTAACCATGATTTTAATGTTTAATTCTATCACGAAAATTAATCTCTCAATTTACATTGTCACATTCCGAAAAGCCACCACAAATGCAATCACAGAAGCAATTATTCCAATCGTGAAAACCGTGTAAGTCAGTCTCAATAATTTATATTTTCTGTTCAGCACAATTCCGAGATAATAAAGATCCTTGATCATTGTATCGTAAAGATATTGTCGGTCGGCCATCATTTCCTTCATCGCCCAAAGATATTCTTCCATCGGCATTTTGTAGAAATTTCCAAAGAATAGCAGATTCACTTTTTTCTCTTCAATTTCCTTTCGGGTAAACGTTCCGCTGGAGACTTTAGGTCGCGTTGACATGATCGCCAAAATGATACAAGCCACGCTCGACATAATCATAATAAAGGTTGGGATGATTAAGTGAGAATTGCTTGGCGCATCCAATTTTGGGATCAATGTAGACAAAGCTACAGATATAATGATTGCGTTGACAGAAAGTAAAATATTCGCTTTGCTGTCAGCAATTTGGCTCAGCTTTGTGTGGTTATTTAGCGTCACGCGAAACATCGTTTCAATGCCTCGTTCGGGAGATTCCAGTTTTTCGAGTTTTTTCTTATTCAGAAGCGCTTTGTCCTTGTCCTGACTGGATTTTTCCTTTTTATCTTCTTTCAGATTTTTAATTTTATCAAATATTTTCTCTGTGTTTTTTTGCTTAATGGGCTGCCAGTTTTCCTGAGCAAACTTAGTGTAAAACTGATGCTTGGCGAAAAAAGTAGTATTCAGTTCTGCCCATTGCAACTTGCTGAATTTCTGATGATGCACTTCTTTGATCTCTTGTCTCAGATTTTCACAAACACTGAAGTAGTCATCAGATGCCAAATGATAGAGATCCGCATCCTTGATGATATTTTCCAGATGATTGGTAGGCTTGTAGAATTTATCAGTTGCCAAAATGAGTTTACCAATTTTAGCAATTCTGGCTTCGTCAAATTGATGGCCTTTCAAGAATTTCTCTGCCATTTTTCGGCTTTCTTCTTCGTGATTTTCGCTGTCGTCGATATAACCTAGATCGTGAAACCAACCTGCCAAAAGCAGATCTTCCGTGTCTTCAGGATTTACATTTTCCTCTCTAGCTAGGATTTTGATCTTATCTACAACCTGGATGGTGTGGTCAAGATTATGATAAGTATAAACAGAAGATAATCTATCTTTGAATAAATTTTTAACGTGATCTTCCGAGATTTTCAAAATGTCCATAAAAGCAATTTGAAACAAATTTAAGAAAGTATTGTTTGCTTATTAATTTTAATTTTGTTAAATATTGTTATAATTTAATAATCCAGAAAAATATGAAATCTATTTATCAGCTTTACCTTTTGACTTTGATTTCGATAACTGCTATTTCCTGTGCAGTTCAAAGAGCTGATTACGGAAAAAATGTCCAGAATTTTGAGAAAGATTCTAGCATTAAAGACAGCATTATTCACACCTTTTATTTGGTGGGCGACGCAGGAAATCTAGATCACGACGAGGCTTTCCAAAATATGAATGTCTTGAAAGATTCACTTTCCAAAGCTTCCGAAAATAGTACTCTCATTTTCCTAGGTGATAATATCTATCCAGTTGGAATGCCAAAAAAGGATGATCAAAATAGAAATTTGGCAGAGAAAAAGCTCGACAATCAGATTTCCTTGGCCAATGATTTTGCAGGAAAAACAATTTTCATTCCCGGAAACCACGACTGGTACAACAACGGCATCAAAGGTTTGAAACGCGAAGAAGATTATGTCACGGAAAAACTGAAAGATAGATCAGCATTTTCACCTAGAAATGGTTGCCCAATTGAAACTCGAAAGATCAACAAAAAACTGACGTTGATTTTGATCGATACAGAATGGGTTTTGGCTGATTGGAGCAAGAATCCAGGAATAAATGAAAAGTGCGACCTCAAAACTAGAGAGGATTTCTACACCGAATTTGAAGACCAACTAAACAAGAATCAAAATAAAACTATTGTGGTTGCCACACACCATCCATTGATTACCCACGGTTCTCACGGCGGCAAATATTCCTGGGAGAAACAGATATTTCCTTTGGAGAATAGATTTCCATTACCAGTTTTAGGTTCGGTCATCAATTTGACTAGAGCAACCGGCGGGATCACGCATCAGGATATTTCCAGTCAGAATTACAAAAATTTGGCGGACAGAATCAAAACTTTGATCAGTGGAAGAAAAAATGTGGTGGTGGTTTCTGGTCACGACCATAATTTGCAGTATATCGAACAAGGTGATATCCGCCAGATCATCAGCGGAGCAGGCTCCAAAACTGAAGCTGCAAAAGCGACTGGTCGCAATGATTTTTCTTTTGGAAAGAATGGTTACGCTGAACTGAAGATCTCAAAATCAGGAAATGCGGAAGTGAGTTTCTACAACCTCGATTCCAAAAGATCTGAATTGTTGTTTAGAAAAACAGTTTTAGGGAAAGAAGAAAAGATCTCCAAAGATTATCCGAAAAATTTCCCGGAATATTCAGAATCTTCAATTTACGATTCTGCGATGACGAAGAAAAACAAGTTTTACGAATTCCTTTGGGGGAAACATTACAGAGAATATTACTCCAAGAAGATCAATGTCAGAAATCTTGCTTTGGACACACTTTTTGGCGGTGTAAAAACGGATAGAGCAGGAGGTGGACATCAAACCAAATCTTTGCGATTGGAAACCAAAGCCGGAAACGAATACGTCATCCGAGCTTTGAAAAAAAGTGGCGTTCGATTTTTGCAGTCAGTGGCTTTTAAAAATCAATATGTGATCGACGATTTCTCAGGAAGTTATGCGGACAAATTCCTTTTGGATTTCTACACGACCTCACATCCGTACACACCTTTGGTCATCGGAGAAATGTCGGATAAACTAGGAATCCGTCACACAACGCCGCAACTTTTTTATATTCCGAAACAGAAAACCTTAAAGAACTTCAATGAGACTTTCGGGGACGAATTGTATTATCTTGAAGACCGACCGATGGAAACGGAGGAAAACCCGAACAAGGTTGTAGGAACAGATGAAGTGATCCTGAATCTTGCGAAAGATGAGAAATATAAAATCGATGAAAAAGAGTGGATCAAAGCACGTTTGTTCGATATGCTGATCGGCGATTGGGACAGACATCACGACCAATGGAAATTTGAAGCGAGAAAAGAAAACGGAAACGTGATCTACAGCCCAATTCCGAAAGACAGAGATCAGGCGTTTGCAAAATATGACGGTTTCATTACAGAAATCTTAATGGAATTTCCGGAACTGAAACATATGCAAACCTTTGACAAAGAGATAGAAAGCGTAAAATGGTTCAACCGCGAGCCTTATCCGTTGGATCTGGTTTTTGCTAAGAATTCAATCCAGAAAGATTGGTTGAAAGAAGCAGAATTCATTCAAAATAATTTAACTGAAAATGATATTCGTGAAGCTTTTAAAAATTTACCAAAAGAAATTCAGGACAAAGTTTCAGAAGATTTGATTCAAAAATTATTGATCAGAAAAGGTGACCTTCAGAAATACGCCTCACAATACTATAAGGTCTTACAGGAAAAAGTAATCCTAACGGGAACCGATAAAAAAGACAAATTTGTCATCACAAGATTCCCAAACGATCAAACGGAAATCAAGATCTTCAGATTGAAAAAATCCGGCGAGGAATTGGCTTCCTCTAAAATATATCCTGGCGAAGTTACCAAAGAGATCTTGCTTTACGGCTTGGATGATGATGACGAATTTGTAGTGCAAGGCAATAATAAAACAAGCATCAGAATTGAACTTCTAGGCGGTTTGGACAATGACAAATATTCGGTCTCAAATTCCAAAAAAGTGAAGATCTACGACTACAAAAGCAAGAAGAATGATTTTGAGAATAAAGGCAATGCAAGACTAAAATTGACCGATGATTACGACATCAACCAATACAATTACAGAAATCCGAAGTACAACGTTTTTACCACATATATGAATTTCAATTTCAATCCGGATGATGCGTTGGCAATCGGTTTCAATGCCGATTACACGGTGAATGATTTTATCAAAAAACCATATTCTCAAAAACACCATTTCTTAGCGAATTATTTCACCGGAACAGAAGGTTATGAGTTCGCTTACCAAGGCTTGTTTCCTACGCTGACAGGCGGCTGGTTCTATGGTCTGGACACGAGAGTGACCAGTTCGCATTACATCCGAAATTTCTACGGAATCGGAAATGAGACCATTAATCCAAAAAATGAATTTGGAACGCGTTTTAATAATGTAAGAGCGCGTGAATTTGCGTTTTCTCCTTCCATCAACTGGAACAAAAATGCAGCAACTTTCTCTGCAAAACTGAAATATGAAATCCTTGAGATTGCCAAAACGGCCGACCGTTATATTTCTTTGCCTGGCGTTGTGACCGAAGATGTTTTCAATGCAAAACAATTTGGAGGTGCCGATGTTTCCTTCATTTACGAAAATTACGACAACAAAGCGAATCCAAAGTTGGGAATGAAATTCGATGTGAGAGCGGTTTACAATATCAATCTTCAAAATACGGACAGACAGTTTACATCGGTCGAAACCGGACTTGGTTTTCTCCATTATTTGACGCAAGATAAGAGGTTGGTCTGGTCATCTTATGCCAAGGCAAAATGGCTTCTAGGAAACGATTATGAGTTCTATCAAATGTCAACTTTAGGTGGGAATACAGATTTGCGCGGTTTCCGATTCAACCGTTTTTATGGGAAAAATTCCTTCTATCAAAGTTCTGATCTGAGATATGAAGTAGGCAAGATCAAGAACTCAATTTTACCTTTGACTTATGGATTTTTTGGTGGATTTGATGTTGGAAGGGTTTGGGTTCCGAATGAACATTCAAACAAATGGCACAACTCGTATGGCGGTGGATTTTGGTTGAATGCCGTGGATGCAATCTCTGCAAACGTCTCCTATTTCACATCCTCTGACGGTGGAAGATTGGTTGTGGGAATTGGCGGAACTTTTTAAATTAATACGATGATAGAGACCGAACGTCTAATTCTGAAGCCATATTCGTTGGATTTTGCCGAGGAGTTTTATGTTAAATTTCAGAATGATAGAGCTTACCTCGAAGATTATTTTTCCAGAACTTTAAGTGTTACCAAAACTCTCGAAGAAACCGAGTTTTACTTCAAAAAGAAAATTCAGAGTTTTCAGAATAATGAAGGTTTTTACTTTGGGATTTTTCTAAAAGATTCCGATGAATTGATTGGTCATATTTCTGTCCGAGAGATCGATTGGAGCGTACCAAAAGGAGAGTTGGCCTATTTCATCTTCAGTAATTATTCTGGACATAAATATGCTTATGAAGCTCTGAAAACCTTCCGCGATTTTTGTATCAATGAAAAAGAGATGATCCGGATCTTTATGAAAATTGCACCAGACAATATTGCCAGCAAAAAAGTGGCAGAATTCTGTGGTTTTGAATTGGAAGGTTTACTGAGAAATGACTACAGAAAAAGACAGGAAGTTCTTACGGATATGTTGCTTTATTCTTTTACAAAGAAAGATTAGCAGAGATTTTATTCCTCAATTTCAAACTTGGCTTTTCAATAAAATATCTGTAAAATAATCCTCCAATAATACATCCAATTAGACAGATAATCAATGATAAATTTTCCGAAACAGAAATTTTGTAATACTCTATCAGGCTTTGAATGATGTGGATAATTCCTTTATGAGAAAGATAGATTGCAAAAGATAAATTCGCTAATTGAGTCGTGAAATAGTTTATTGATTTGTTCAGGAATGAGGATTTAGAAATTGCAGAAATCACTATAAAACCATAACTTATAGCAACGAAAGTGAAACCAAATATCGATGCAGTTTCAGTAGTTTGGTCATTACAAATCCAAAATGAAAAACCAAGAAAAGCTAATCCTAATAGGAAAAACAGATTACCATTTTCATCAATCAATTTTCTGAATTTCGAAGAATATTGAAAAAGATATCCAATCAAAACCCCAATTGCCAGTCCGTCCAATCTTGTGTGTGTTGGATAATAAATTTTCATGTACCAGACTTTCCAAAATTCACTCGAATTGAGATTGGGAAAAACATATTCCTGCCAAGAAAAATATCTTGCCGAAATCGAAAATAGTATGATTATGAAGATTATAAACTTTAGATATTTGAATGTTTTTGATTTGATGAGTAATAGGAGTGAAAAAGGCAGAATCAGATAGAATTGTTCCTCGATACACAAAGACCAAGCGTGTGAAAATGTTCCGTTGTTGATGACATCTAAGCCATAATTCTGAGTGAAAGTGAAAAATTTCAATAACGGCGAAAGCGATTCTCTTTCTCTGAAAAATGGAAAGCAGAAATATAACAGCAATGTGAAAAAATAAGGCGGGATAATTCTGAAAAAACGTTTTATGAAGAATGATTTTACACTAAAATTCCCCCGATTTTTAATTTCTTTAAATAATTGATTTGAAATCAAAAAACCGCTTAATACAAAAAATAAATCAACTCCTGTCCACCCAAAACGTCCATAAATGTCTATCCAATTTGGGTGCGAAAAAGCGCGATAATGATACATTAATACCAAAAGAATTGCAATGGCTCTTAAATGGTCTAATCCAATAAATCTTTGAGAAGAAGTTGTCTGCATTAATTTTTTTTCCTGCAAGATGTTTGGAATTTTATTGTGATTTTAAAATAATATTCAGAAAGCGAAGATTATTATGTGTATTACTTTTTTTGCACTTTAAATTATCATTCTGGTTGTTTGTCATTCGATTTGCCAATTCTACATTCATAAAAGTTTTTTTCGAATTATAATTTATAATTTTGAAGATTGTGAAAATCGGAACTTGGAAAAAATATCAATCAAACATTGGCTTTCAAATTTTATTTTGGACAGCATTATTTCTTTTAATAGAAGCGAGGAATTATGGACATTATGAGAACGCTAATATCCAATTGATTTTTTACTATGATTTGTGCCATTGGATTTTTCAGATTATCAGCGGGAATTTTATTTATTATGTTCTCATAAAGCATTTTTTTGACCGAAAAAATTATTTCTTATTTTCAGTTTTACTGCTTATTTCTCTGTATGTTTTTTCTGTCATTAATCGCCTTTTTATTGTTTACATAGCTGAACCATTTTTTTGTAATTCTCCACAGGACAGCATTTATAGCATTTTTACAGACATCAGATATTTATTGATTAACTATACTTTTTCTATTATTACAGGCGATTTTGCCTTTGTCTCTGCGATGTTTATGTTGCGATATAAAAGTGAAAAACAAAACACAACCAAACTTCTTAAGGAAAAAGCAGAGTTAGAATTAAAGGTTCTGAAATCACAGCTTAATCCACATTTTTTATTTAATACACTCAATAATATTTATTCTCTCTCCATTATTAATTCAGGGAAAACATCAGAATCTATAAGTAGACTTTCGGAGATTTTGGATTATGTTCTTTATAAAGGTCAACATAAAACAGTTATTGTTTCTGATGAAATTTCTATCATTGATGATTATATTGAGCTTGAAAAACTCCGATATGACGAACGTTTAAAAATATTCAAAACTCAAAAGCTGAATTCTGAAAACAAAATTCCGCCGTTGTTGTATCTTTCTTTGGTTGAAAACTCTTTTAAACACGGCGCTGGAAAATCTTTTGGAGATATTGAAATTAATATTGAAATTGAAACTGATGAAAATCAATCCGTTTTTCGGATTAAAAACACCTATTCGGAAATTTTAAAATCTGAACGAGAAAGTTTGGGATTAAATAATATAGAAGAGCAACTGAAAATCTTTTACAACAATCAGTTTGAATTTAATATTTTGCAAAATGAAAATTGGTTTAGTGTAGAAATAATTACGCCCGCAACAAAGTGATAAATTGTATTATAATTGATGATGAACCTTTGGCTATCAAACTTTTGGAAAATCATATTTCAAAGATTGATTCCTTGAAATTGGTTGCAACTGCAAAAAATGCAATTGAAGCTTATCAAATATTGCAGACAAAATCTATTGACCTGATGTTTCTGGATATTGAAATGCCCAATCTTAACGGGATCGAATTTCTGAAATCCCTCAATCAAAAACCCAAAACCATTTTCACTACAGCTTATCGCGAATTTGCCATAGAAGGATTTGAATTAGAAGCGGTTGACTATATTCTGAAACCAATTACATTCGAAAGATTTTTCAAATCTATAGAGCGTGTGTTGAGAAACATTTCTTCTAATGAAAAAGTTGAAGATTTTATCATTGTAAAAGCTGATAGATTGAATCGGAAAATAATTTTATCCGATATTCTCTACTTTGAAAGCCAAGGAAATGATGTGAGAATCATTTTAGAAAACGAAGAAAAAATCGTTACTAAAAATAAAATTATGGATTTAGAAAATTCACTTTCTGATAAAGGTTTTGTAAGGATTCATCGTTCGTTTTTAATTAATTCAAAATATGTGACTGCATTCAATAACAATGAAATTATATTGAATAAATACAGCCTTCCTGTAGGTA
Organism: Chryseobacterium sp. KACC 21268; assembly: GCA_028736075.1. Taxonomy (NCBI): domain Bacteria; kingdom Pseudomonadati; phylum Bacteroidota; class Flavobacteriia; order Flavobacteriales; family Weeksellaceae; genus Chryseobacterium; species Chryseobacterium sp. KACC 21268. The sequence goes on along the minus strand of CP117875.1, from coordinate 3,329,808 downwards.
GAAGTTATAAGAAAGAATTTGAGGATTTTGTGACGCAATTTTCCGCTTCCAAATTATTATGATTGAATTATTTCAATTTCAACTGATAAAGATTTCCGGTGATTTTCTTATCACCTTCATCTGTCATCCAGATCGTGTTTTCATCTTTAAAGCAAAGTCCTTCTTTTTGTGTATGGTGATTCAGCTCAATTTTTTCGACATCTCCGGAGAAGAAATTGTCGCCTTTCCAATTCGTGAAGATCCAAACTTTATCGGAACTCAAAATCGCAACTTTGTCCTTATCTGGACTGATGTCAGCGCTCGTCACCGCACAATGATTGAACTGGTCGCAAGTCACAAAACTTCCAAGTTTTTTAGCTGGTAATTTCTGAAGTGGGTTATTTTCAACTTCGTAAAGGACGGTTGTTCCGTCAAATTTTGAACTTCTATTTTTCGTGAACAGATAGAATTTATTTTTAAAGATAAAGAACGATTCTACATCAAAAATCCTGTCTTTTTTCTTCGGTGGAAATTCCGTCTGCTCAGGATAGTAAAATTCAACAATGAACTGTGCTTTTGCTTCGTCCTTATTAAGGTCTGCTGCATTGATTTTATAGATGGCAAGATTTTGTCGGTCGTTGTCATTATTTCCAAAATCGCCAATGTAAATGTTTCCTTCTTCGTCAGAGGTCAGATCTTCCCAATCATTATTTTCAACATTTGTGATGGTGATCTGTTTTACCAATTCACCTTTTTCATTGAACCCGAAAAGAATATTATGGTTGTGATTGTCCTCGATGGTCCAGATCAAGGGCGACGCTTTTGAGATTTCTGCAGCAGATGCTTCTTTTATTTTTTTTGGTAATGAGGCGATGGTAGAAAAATTTTCCTGCGTTTGAGAACAAGAAAATGTGATCGATAGTAAGGCTAAGAAGGAAAATACTTTCATACGATGAAATTAAATAAAATATAAGACATAAAAAAATGCGCAACCAAAAAGCTGCGCATTTATATTTAAAATCAAGATTCTTAAAGGATCAACATCGCGTCTCCGTAAGAATAGAATTTGTATTTCTCTTTGATTGCTTCCTCATAAGCTCTCATAATGAAATCTTTGTTGGAGAACGCAGCGATCATCATGATCAACGTAGATTTTGGTGTGTGGAAGTTGGTGATCATCGCATTGGCAACTCCGAAATCGTGTGGCGGATAGATGAACTTGTTGGTCCAACCTCTGTAAGCAGAGATCTTTTTGTTAGAAGAGACAGACGTTTCCAAAGCTCTCATCGTAGTTGTCCCAACGGCACAAACTCTGCGTCCTTCTTCAACAGCTTTGTTGATGATGGCAGCATTTTTCTCATCGATGATGGCCTCTTCAGATTCCATTTTGTGTTTGGAAAGATCCTCAACTTCGATCGGGTTGAAAGTTCCTAGACCAACGTGAAGCGTGATCTCAGCGAAATCGATTCCTTTGATCTCCAATCTTTTCATCAAATGTTTTGAGAAGTGAAGACCAGCTGTTGGCGCTGCTACAGCACCTTCGATTTTTGCGTAGATCGTCTGATATCTGTCGGCATCTTCTGGTTCTACATCTCTTTTGATATATTTTGGAAGTGGCGTTTCACCCAGTTCTGTCAGTTTTGCACGGAATTCCTCGTAAGAACCATCGAATAAGAATCTAAGTGTTCTTCCTCTTGATGTCGTGTTGTCGATCACTTCTGCTACCAGAGATTCGTCCTCTGTAAAGAACAATTTGTTACCAATTCTGATCTTTCTAGCTGGATCTACCAAAACATCCCAAACGCGTGTTTCACGGTCCAATTCTCTCAATAAGAAAACTTCGATCTTAGCTCCTGTTTTTTCTTTGTTCCCAAATAATCTTGCTGGGAAAACCTTAGTATTGTTGAAAATGAAAAGATCTTTCTCGTCAAAATATTCTATAACGTCTTTGAATAGACGGTGTGTAATAGTTTCTGTCTTTCTGTCAAGAACCATCAATCTAGCTTCGTCACGGTTTTCTGATGGGTGTTCGGCTAGTAATTCTTCTGGCAGATCAAAATTAAAATCGGATGTCTTCATAAAATTTACGGATTTTATTGTATTAAAATATGTTCGAATGGCAAAGATACAACATTAGAAAGCCTTTGTCAAGTAAAACTGACTTTTGGAAAATCAAATTGACGACATTGTGAATTATTTAATATTTTTTTGGAAAATTAGTAATGTTATTTGGTGTTTTCTACAAAAAACATTTAATTTAGTGCATTTAAAAGTTGTTATCGCCAATTAATTCGCTTTGTTATGAGTATTGAAAACGAAAATCCTGAAATCGAAAAACCAAATTCTGAAGTCGAGTCTGCTGAAAATCAATCAGTAGAAGAAGTGACATCAGAAGTAGTTTCCGAAAATGAAAAGATAGAATCTGCTGAACCCGAATCCACAGAAGAAGTTCCTGTAGAGGAAAAAACGGAGACTGAGGCTGAACCGGAAGCTGAACATCAGGAAATCGAGACTGTGGAAGAAAACTATTCCAATCTTTCTTTGAAGGAAACTTTGGACGAGATGGAAAGTATCGTCAACAAAGATGATGCGCATTCGTTTTCGAAAAAATTCAATGCCCTAAGAGATCACGCGAATCATAAAGTGGCAGACGAGGTTGAAGATAAAAAGCACGATTTTGTGGAGCAGGGAAATGAGGAAGAGCATTTTGAGTTCAATCATCCGCAAGCTTCAAAACTATCTGCCTTGGTCAACATCTTCAGAGAAAAGCAGGACAAATTCCATAAGTCTCAGGAAGCGGACCATCAAAAAAATCTGGACGAGAGACTGAGCATTATAGAAAGACTTAAAAATCTTTATACGAATTCTGAACCTGGCGTCAATCTTTTCAAATCGATAAGAGAGATCAAAGAAGCTTGGGGAAATGCAGGACAAGTGGCCAAATCCGAATTTAAAAACCTTAACAACAATTATTTCCACCATCTGAAAATGTTCAATGAGATGTTGGATTTGAATAAAGAATTCCTTCATCAGGAATTTGCCCACAATCTGGAAAAAAGACAACACATCATCTCAAGAGCCAAAGAATTGCTAGACGAAAAAGTAGTTCAAAAAGCCTTGAATGAATTGCAATATCTTCACAAGCTTTGGAAAGAAGAAGCCGAACCTGTAGCAGAGGAATTCCGTGAGAAAACCTGGGAAGAGTTCAAAGAAGTTTCCAACAAGATCCACGAAAGAAAATCTGAGTTGATTGCTGTCATCGAATCTGAACAATTGGAAAATCTCGAGAAGAAAACCAAAATCATCGAGGAACTGAAAACGCTTGCAAAACCAGAATCTATCAACCATACTTATTGGCAACAAGCGATAAAGAGAGTAGAAGACCTGCGTACCGAGTTCCTAAAATTGGGGCCAGTTCCGAAGAAAGTTTCCAATCAAAATTGGACAGATTTCAAAGTGGTTTTGAGAGAGTTCAACACTGGGAAAAATGATTTCTATAAAAATCTGAAAGGTTCACAAATTCACAATCTTGAAGCAAAACAAGGTCTGATAAAAACTGCTCAGGACAATATGAATTCTGAAGATTGGGATATTGTGGTTCCACTTTTCAAAAAACTTCAGGAAGACTGGAAAACCATCGGTCACGTTCCTAGGAGCCAAGCGAACAAAGTTTGGGACGATTTCCGTGATGCTTGCAATACATTCTTCAAAAATTACAGAGAAAAAAATAACGCGACGGGCGATAACTGGAAGGATAATTACAAAAGCAAAAAAGCACTTCTTGAAGACCTGAAAGCTTTGACAGACGAGGAAGGTTCTGTGGAGAAAATCGAGACTATCAAAAACGCGTGGAATGCGGTTGGTAAAGTTCCGAAAGATAAATTGTCCATCAATACGGAATTCAACAAAACGCTTAGAGAGAAGTTGAAACTCAACAAAATCAATGAGTTCGATCTGAAAGAGGAAAACCTTTCCGAAAGCCAGTTGACAGACAAAGCGAGAAAGATCAAAAATCAGGTGGCTGACCTGGAATCAGAGATTGTGCAGCTTGAGAACAACTTGTCATTCTTTGGCACTGCAACACGCGATAATCCTTTATTGAAAGACACTTACGAAAAATTGGACAGCAAAAAAGAACAGTTGGAAAGTTTGAAACTTTCACTTCATAATATTATTGCTGGAGAATAAACAAGTTTATATAAATCATAGAAATCCCCTTTCGTAGGGGATTTTTTTGTTTAGTACTTCAATGTAAATCATTATTAATATTCAAATTCAAAATAATAAATTAAATCTTGTAAAAAAATGATATTTTTATGACCGTTATTAAATCTGAATTATGTTGAAAAAATACTTACTTATATTATCTGCTTTCCCAATTTTTAGCCTTGCTCAGGCTCCGGCGGAATATTACTCTGGGACAGAAAATCTGTCAGGTTATGCTTTGAAGACCAAGCTTCACGAAATTATTTCTACAAAGACATTCAATTACCATTACGATGATTTGAAGACTCTTTATGGGCAAACAGATCTAGATAAGTATTATGATTATGGTGCCGATAACACAACTTACTTATTAGACCTTTATTCAAATAATCCGACTGGGACAACTGCGTATCATTATACACTTAACAACATTATTGGAAGTGCAAATGCAGAAGGACTTGGATGGAATCGTGAACATATGATGCCGCAAAGTTCCTTCAATAGCGCCTATCCGATGTATTCCGATTTGTTTTTCGTAATACCGACCGACGCGAGGATCAACCAGCTGAGAAGCAATTATCCTTATGGAAAAGCAGGTTCAACGGTTTATTACAATTTTACCAACGGGTCAAAGCAAGCTTTAAACGGAACACCTAATGCGACTTACACAGGCAGGGTTTATGAGCCTGTTGATGAGTTCAAAGGCGATGTGGCAAGGTCTCTTTTGTATTTTGCCGTTCGATATGAAGGGAAATTAGGAAACTTCAATTTTACCACCAACGCGGCTGACCCGACAAAAGACCAAAATCCTTTGGACGGAAGTGAGGAGAAAGCCTACGAAAGTTGGTACATCGCAATGCTTCTCAATTGGCATCAGCAAGATCCGGTTTCGCAAAGAGAGATTGATAGGAATAATTCGGTTTTCAATATTCAGAAAAATAGAAATCCATTTGTTGATCATCCGGAATGGGTAAGCGCTATCTGGAATCAAACTTCCGATAATGTGGCGCCGACAGCACCTTCTTCACTTTTGTTAGCGAGAAATTCCGCTTATTTTGTTAACTTGACCTGGCAAGCCAATTCAGAACCTGATGTTATTGGCTATAGAATATATCAGGATAATGTTTTGGTGGCGACTACAAAAACTAATTCAGTTTCGATTGACCATTTGACACCAGGAACGAGTTATAATTTCACTGTTAAAGCCTATGATAATTCTTATCTGGAAAGTCCGCAGAGCAATACTTTGAATGTTACAACTTTAGCAACCGATGTTTTTGCAAAAGACCTTCAAATCGTTAAATATCTCGAAGGAACGGGCTACAACAAAGCTTTTGAGATTGCCAACAGAACTGGTCACGCTATTGATTTGGAAAAATACAAGTTGGGAATCCAATTGAAGATTAGCAATTATTTTTTCGGAGAACCAACGGAATTGGAAGGAAAGATAGAAGATAACCAAAGTTTTGTGGTCATCAACCCGAATGCGAACTTCAGTTGTTTTGATGTTTCGAATGCAAAATTTGTATCCAACGCACCAGCACTTACTTTTACAGGAACAAACTATGTAGAATTATCTTATAAGTCAACTACAATTGACGCGGTAGGAAGCAAAGGCGTTGACAATACGAACGCAAATAAATCCCTTTACAGAAATGCAGATGTCATCAATCCAACATCAACTTTCGATAGTGCGGAATGGACAACCTACGAATCAGATTATTGTTTGAACCTTGGTACATTGGCGGTGAATAATGTTAATAATAAAATTAATGAGATCAGTATCTATCCAAATCCAGTGGCGGATGTCCTCAACATCAACGGTGATGTGAGTAAAGTGAAATCTGCTAAAATATATGACCTGTCTGGAAAATTAATAAAAAACATTAATGATCCATTTGTTAATCAAAGATCGATCAATGTCAGCTCATTGCTCCCAAATACTTATATCTTGAATATCGACGGAAGATCTGTAAAATTCATCAAAAGATAGAATTGGATTTTCTCAAAATATAATTTAAAAAGCCTTTGAAAATTGGCTTTTTTTTATTTGATGACCTTCTTATCCTGTGGTATTAATTTTATGTAAAAAATTCGTAAATTTGTGCGTAAATCTAATCAGTAAAAAAGTTTGAACGGAAATCGTCGTGAAAGCGAATTCTGTTTGAAAAAATGAAAGTCATTATGAGTCAAAAGAAAGAAATGCTTTACGAAGGTAAGGCTAAACAGGTTTTTGCTACAGACAAGCCTGACGAAGTTGTTGTACGTTACAAAGATGATGCTACAGCCTTCAATGCACAAAAGCGTGGACAGTTCGATAGAAAAGGCGAATTGAACAATGCAATTTCTACACTTATTTTCGGATATCTTGCAGAAAAGGGAATTCCAACGCACTTCATCGCAAAACTGGATGACAGAGAGCAGCTGGTAAAAAAAGTGGACATCATTCCTTTGGAAATGGTCGTTCGTAACTATGTTGCTGGAAGTATGGCTCAGAGATTGGGCGTGGAGGAAGGATTGAAATCACCAGTCACTATTTTTGATCTTTGTTTCAAAAGAGACGACCTTGGAGATCCGTTGATCAACGATCATCACGCAGTTTTCCTTGGTGCAGCCACTTATGATGAACTAAACGAAATGTACGCTTTGACAGATAAGATCAACCAACTTTTGATCGACCTGTTTGACAAAGCCAATGTGATCCTTGTAGATTTCAAGATCGAGTTGGGAAAAACCTCAGATGGCAAAATTGTTTTGGCAGATGAGATCTCTCCAGATACTTGCAGACTTTGGGACAAGGACACGATGAAAAAGCTGGATAAAGATAGATTCAGAAGAGATCTGGGTGAAATCACAGAAGCTTACGTTGAGATCTACGACAGACTACAAACCGCTTTAGCTAAATAATCCAAAAACCAAATCAATGGATTTAGAATTTCAAGAATATAGCACATTACCGAAATATGCTTTTCAAAACCGCTATCAGGAATTCGAAGAAACCAAGCATCTTTCCAAAGAAGAAAAGGAAGCTCATTATCCTTTTGATAAAATGGAAGAGGAATGTGGCGTTTTTGGATTGCATTCTACAGAGAATCAAGACACCTTTTCGTTGTCACAGTTCGGACTTTTTGCTTTGCAGCACCGTGGCCAGGAAGCTTGTGGGATAGCTGTTGGGAACAACGGGAAGATCCATTCTGTGAAAGATGAAGGTCTCGTTTTGGACGTTTTCAAATCGATAGAAGATCCTCAGCAATATATGGGAAGCACCGTGATCGGTCACACCAGGTATACGACTGCGGGAGACAAAAAGAAATATAACTTTCAACCGTTCTTTGCAAAGAATGAGTATGATCAGATCATCCTTTCGATTGCTCACAACGGGAATTTGACCAATGCCAAGCAACTCAGAAAAGAATTGGAAGATGAAGGCGTGGTTTTCCGTGCGACTTCTGACACCGAGGTTATCTTAAGATTAATTCAAAAAAATCTGGATCTTGGACTTCGTGGTGCCATCAAAGCCACGATGGAAAAGATCGAAGGTGCTTATTCCGTAGTTGGAATTACAAGAAACAAGTTTTTCGCTTTCCGAGATTTCAATGGGATCAGACCTTTGGTTTTGGGCGCAATCGATGAGAATACATTCGTTGTAGCTTCAGAGAGTTGTGCTTTGGATGGAGTAGGAGCGCAATATGTGCGTGATGTTTTGCCAGGCGAGATCATTTATACGAGTGATAATGAGAAAGGTCTGCAATCTTACATCGTGAAAGACGATTGTGTCAATAAGATTTGTGCTTTCGAGTATATTTACTTTGCCAGACCAGATTCTACATTGGAAGGAATCAATGTACACGAGGTTCGTGAAAAATCCGGAATGAAAATTTGGGAACAAGCGCCTGTGGATGCAGATATTGTGATTGGTGTTCCAGATTCTGGCGTTCCTGCTGCGATTGGTTTTTCCAAGGCTTCAGGCATTCCGTTCCGTCCAGTTTTGATCAAGAATAGATATATTGGACGTTCGTTCATTATTCCATCACAGGAAATGAGAGAACATTTGGTCAACTTGAAATTGAATCCCATTGTTTCTGAGATCAAAGGAAAAAGAGTTGTGATCATCGATGATTCCATCGTTCGTGGGACGACTTCCAAACGTTTGGTGAAGATATTGAAAAACGCAGGTGTGAAGGAAATCCACTTCCGAAGTGTGTCTCCGCCGATCATTGCGCCGTGTTTTCTTGGAATTGATACACCAACAAAAGACGATCTGATCTCTGCCAATATGAATAAGGAAGAACTCAGAAAATATCTGGATGTTGACAGTTTAGAATTCCTAAGCGTTGATAATTTGATCAGTATTTTAGGTTCGCCAGATCACTGTTTTGGATGTTTTACGGAAAAATATCCGGTAAAGAATCCGGATGAGCTGGCATTTGTAGATCAGGGTGATTAGAATTTGACTGCGTAGATCCATTGCAATTAGGATTGCTTATTTATAAAATAAAAAACCTCCAAAACGAGTAATTGTTTTGGAGGTTTTTTTGTTTCAAACTTTGAGGAATAGAAACAAAAAACCCTGCCGAAGCAGGGTAAAAACTAATAACCATGAAAACTCAAATTAAACATGAGAATCGAATATTAAGTAGCAAACTGTGTGCCAAAAAATATCTTTTCCCAGAAAAGAATTTCCGTTGACAAATGTAACAAAAAATTATTGTAAATTTGCACTTCTTTAAAACAAAAATTAAAAAATAATGTCAGGAAAAATCACATTTACCATGATCAAGCCAGATGCTGTTGCAGACGGACACATTGGTGCGATCCTTGGAAAAATCAGTGAAGCTGGTTTTAAAATCAAAGCTTTGAAATTGACGCAACTTACTGTTGCTGATGCTAAGAAATTCTACGAAGTACATTCTGAAAGACCTTTCTACGGAGAATTGGTTGACTTTATGTCTTCTGGTCCAATCGTGGCGGCGGTTTTGGAAAAAGATAATGCGGTAGAGGATTTCAGAACTACAATTGGAGCTACAAATCCTGCTGAAGCGGCTGAAGGAACTATCAGAAAGCTTTTCGCAAGAAGCATCGGAGAAAATGCAGTTCACGGTTCTGACTCAGACGAGAATGCTTTGATCGAAGCGCAATTCCATTTTTCTGGAAGAGAGATTTTCTAATTTCTTTTAAGATTTAAAATATAAAATAGGCTATCAACACTGATAGCCTATTTTTTTGTAGTATCTCCATAGCCCCGATAGAAGCGGCATCCTTTTTTGCTGGGGAAAAGCCTTGGCAAAAAAGATATAGCGGATAGCGGGATTAAGCTCCAAATCAATTTACAACTTCAACAATTCGATAGTTCTCTCTGGATCTGCGGAAGAGAAAACTGCATTTCCGGCTACCAGAACGTCTGCGCCAGCATCAAATAATTTTGAAGCATTATCCAGATTTACGCCGCCATCTACTTCAATCAATGCTGTGGAGTTGTTGCTCAAAATCAAATCTTTGGTTTCGCTGATTTTTTTGTAAGTGTTCTCAATGAATTTCTGACCGCCAAATCCTGGATTGACACTCATCAGCAAAACCAGATCGACGTCTGCAATGATATCTTCCAACATCAAAACGGGAGTCGCAGGATTCAGTACAACACCGGCTTTTGCGCCTTTGCTTTGGATTAAATTAATAGTTCTGTGAAGGTGAACGCAAGCTTCGTAATGCACAGAAACCAAATCGGCTCCAAGTTCTATAAATTCTTCAACATATTTTTCAGGTTCCACGATCATCAAATGAACATCCACGAATTTCTTTGCGTGCTGTTGAACAGTTTTCATCACGGGAAATCCGAAAGAAATGTTTGGAACAAATCGGCCGTCCATCACATCCACGTGAAACCAGTCTGCTTGGGAATTGTTGAGCATCTCGATGTCTCTCTGTAGATTTCCAAAATCTGCGGAAAGAAGGGAAGGTGCAATTAGTTTTGTTTTCATTTTTACTTTACTTTTTATTTCTAAAATGGATTGACAACTATGAAATAATAAAGGAAAATGCATCCAAATATTATTACTTCTATGATTGTTAATTTTATATTGTTTATCAATCTAACGACTAATCTGTCGATTACAAATAATCCTAATGGAACGATGCTGAAAATCCACAGCATTTCAATAATCATATTATCTGCAGAACCAACCTTTGGCGGAACTAACAGTTTATAAACACTCATTAAAATTAAAAATATAAAAAATAATGCAGTTGCAGTGGATATAAAAGTTGGCTTACGAGTCAGATGATATAACAAACCTTGCATCTTAATGATACTTGAGCTTCATATCTGGTTTAATCTCCAACAAAGTTTCATAAATCAATTTAATAACATTGCTTACATCTTCTTTAGAAACCATTTCAACTGTAGTATGCATGTATCGCAAAGGCAAAGAGATCAATGCACTTGGAACGCCACCGTTTGAGTGTGCAAATGCGTCTGTATCTGTTCCGGTTGCTCTGCTTGCCGCTGCCCTTTGAAAAGGGATTTCTTTTTCTTTTGCTGTGTCAATAATCAATTCGCGGATGGTATGATGTACACTTGGCGCGAAGAAAACAACTGGTCCGTCGCCACATTTTTGGTCACCTTCTTTTTTCTTTTCAATCATTGGCGTTGTGGTGTCGTGGGTCACGTCTGTCACAATGGCAATGTTTGGTTTGATGGTGTCGGCAATCATATCTGCGCCATAAAGTCCAACTTCTTCCTGCACGGAGTTGGTGATGTAAAGGCCGAAAGGTAATTTCTTTTTGTTTTCTTTCAACAATCTTGCAACTTCAGCAATCATAAAGCCGCCAATTCTGTTGTCCAAAGCTCGGCAAACGAAATATCTATCATTCAGTTCAAAAAACTCGTCTGGATAAGTGATCATACAACCAACGAAAACTCCCAATTCCTCAACTTCTTTTTTGGATGTTGCGCCACAATCAATAAAAATGTTTTCAATCTTTGGCGTTGGTTCGTTTTGATTGGCGCTTCTGGTGTGAATTGCCGGCCATCCGAAAACGCCTTTCACAATGCCTTTTTCTCCGTGGATATTCACCACTTTGGACGGCGCGATGGTCTGGTCGGATCCGCCATTTCTGATGACGTAGATTAATCCATCATCTGTAATGTAATTCACGTACCAAGAAATTTCATCGGCGTGAGCCTCTATTACGACTTTGAAATCTGCTTCAGGATTGATGATTCCGTAAGCTGTTCCGTAATGATCGACTTCAATTTTGTCAACATAAGGTTTGATGTAGTCCATCCAAACTTTTTGTCCATTGTGTTCGTAACCTGTTGGCGAAGCGGTGTTTAAATATTGTTCCAGGAATTTAATTGATTTCTTTTCGAATTTCATATCTATTGGGAATGATTTTTGATATTAATATTTGTTAATTTAGATGATGTAAAAGTAATGATTTTCCGTAAACTGATCCCGATCCTTTTCTTATTTACAGGCTTATTTTGTTATTCACAGCAGGATACTTTGCAGGTAAAATCTTTTGATGATATTCCGAAAAGCAATTTACAAAAAGACGAATTTGGTAATGAATATTTTTATGACGAAGCTCAAAAAGCTAAAATTTATAAAATAAACGGTGAACAGGTGATTGTGATGGATGAACTGACTCTAAGAGCAAATCCTCATTTCAATAACCAATTAGACCGGAATTTTTATTTTTTCCTTAATAAAAAACTAAACCGCGTATATCCATTATTTTTAGATGCTTTAGAACAGTATCGTGATATTCAAAAAGAAAGTGCCAATATGAAAGGTGCAGACAGAAGTCGCTATATGAAACAAAGACAGACTGATCTGGCTGCTAGCTACGAAAAACAATTGAGGCAACTGACAACAACTGAAGGTCAGGTTTTTGCTAAATTAATGTACCGTGCAACAGGAAAAACGGTTTATGAAATCATCAAAGAATTGCGTGGCGGATGGAGTGCGTTCTGGTGGAATGTGAAAGGAAATATTGCAGATGTAAGTTTGAAAACGCCCTATGATCCGCATAAGTACAGAGATGATTTATTCATAGAATCATTGTTGCAATCTAATTGGAATCTTGGTTATCTTCAGCCTTATCCGGGTGCAAGTGATTTTAAGGTCCAAAAATAATTTGAAGTTTTTAGTTAATTATATAGTTAGTTTAAATGAAAAATGCATTACAGATTTTGTAATGCATTTTTTATTTTCGGTTTTTACTGTTATAATTCAGTGATCAGATAGTTCTGATATTTTGATTTGTCAAATGTAAAAGTCGATGGAGAGAGTGTTTGGTTCTCTTTGTAATTACTAATCGTAATTACAGCCAAATCATTGCTGGTAGAAAGCTGTTCTAGTTTGATAAGCTTTTTCTGAGGCGTATTTACATACAGAGTAACACTTTTCAATCCATTAGATTTTACAGGTGTCATTTTAATAACATCTACCGGAATTCCACTAATTGTTTTTTTACCGGAGTGTGTCACATTGTAATCCTTTTTGTAGGAATCCAAATAGCTCAAAGGCGAAAATGCCACTTGGTTATCATTTGGTTTTGCGATTGTAATTTCTTTATCTTCCTCACTGATGCTGTAGACTTTGTTTCCATCAAAAATCTGCTCAGTACCCATTATTTTTAATTTGTATCTGTTGTTATCAGAGTAGAAGATACCTGTTTGACTGGAAGCTCCAGATGTATATAAAAATTTGAAATAAGAATTCTTTTTACTCTTATAGCTCTTGGTGATGTCATTAAGAATAGTCTTTGATTTTGTGTCGATAGTTTGACCAAAAATCATCAGATTAATTCCCAATAAAGCGATAGCAGAAAAAGATTTTGTAATATAATTTTTCATTTAATTTTTGCAATTTTAATTATGCAAAGTTAAGTTTTCAAGATTGATGCCAATTATTATCAATAATAAAGTTTGTTAAAACCTAAAAATAAAAAACCTTTCCAAAAGAGTTGGAAAGGTTTCAAAAGTAAGTATGAGTATTGATTATTCTACGATCAACTTTTCTGCGCTAGATTTACCATTTTCTGTAATCACCACAAGATAAGTGCCTCTCACAAGACCCTTTGTAGAAATAGATTCTGAACTATTTTTCTTTCTGTCAAGCGATTTTACAAGTTTACCATTCAGGTCTAGAATTTCGATCTTTACAGTCGCATTTCCGACAGTAGGAGTGGTTTTGATGAAGAATTCTCCTCTTGCAGGATTAGGATAGATTCCGAATGCTTTATTTTTAACGATATCATCTGTTGCAAGAACACAAGCTTCAGGAACATCGAAGTTCTCAACTTGGTCTGTAATAGCGGTAGTACCTGCAGATGCATTTATTCCTAAACCTCTTTTCGCAAAAACATTCCAGATAAGACAGTTGTCTACTCCACCAGCTAATTGATCTGCTTGTAAAATTGCATCTCTACCAGAAACGAAATTAGGATTACAAGGTTGTAGTTTTAGACCATCCATTACCAGTTGTAGGGCTTTAGCACTTCCCGAATTAGGATCTGCAGTGATGTCATAGTTGTAACCATACTTTTCTGCCATTTTCCAATGAAGATCCCAAAGCATTGTTGCCCAGATTTGCCCAACTGCGTGAGGCTGTCCACCTGTGCTATTTGTATAAGCATATGTGAATGGATTTGCAATCATGTTTGTTGTGTATCTGTAAGTTCTGATTCCTAAACCAGTTGTAGCAGTATTCGTAGAGTAGGTAGCAATTCCTCTTCCTGTTGTGGAAGTGTAGCTAGGTGTGTTTGTAAGCATCAATGCAAAAAAGTCAGACCATCCTTCACCCATTTGCTCTAAGTTGGTCAAACAGTTGTAGCCTTGACCAGTTAATCTGTTAGAGATGCCGTGCCCGTATTCGTGAATCATAACGCCATTGTCAAAACTTGAATTTTTGTATCCGACAGCAAGATCCTTTAGATTAACATTTACAGTTCTGCCAGCAGTAAGTTCTGAATTAATGAAGTCGCCCTCATCTCTAGGAATCATAATTGTCGAAATGCTGACATTCGTTACATTGCTTACCGAAATATCTGTGACAGTGTTAGATGTTGTTCTGTGTACAATCATTCCGATTGCACCAGCATCCTGTACAGTTTTTGCTTTGATGTTGTACGCGCAACCCGTGGTATTGACCATTGCAATTTTACCTGTCAGACTTCCAGCTGTCAATGCTGTACATCCTGTGATATCAGAAGGGATAGCAATATCTCCAGTAATACCAGTTTCCATCAACTGTCTTCCAAAATTAGTTACACCTGTATTTACTGCAGGTCTGGATGCAAGGGCTGGATCTGTATAGAATAATCTTTTCTTTTGAGGAACGCTGTAGTTCCATAGATACATTTGCATTCTTGGTGCTTGCGTAGAGTATGATCCATTACTGTTCAAAATCTCGTAGCCAGATGCAAAATTAGCATTATTGTATCCGCTTCCGTCAAATGCCTCAGCTCGTACAGCATCGTTACCTGCGCCTCCTTTTCCAAAATTATTGGATTGGAAGTTTCTTGTAGATTCTGTAAATCCAAATTTATACATGATATCGTGTATCATATTGTTTGCATAAAACAAATTGGTAACAGCTGATGCCCTGTTGTCGTAAGCACTAAGAGCCGCACCTTCAGCAAAAGGAAAGTCGAATGTTAAACTTCCTGTTGTAGTACTCACTGGGGAAAATCCAGCAGTATTTGTAGCGCTATTGTCTACATAGGCAAGTACATTATTACCGTATGTATTAGTATAATTTACAGTTCCGTTAGAATGCCATCCTTCTGGGGAAGCTGTAAGATCCCAAGGATTTGTAACGGTACTTTTAGCGCCGAACGTTGGGGCTTCTATTGGGAATGGAAACACGCTGTAAGAAGCATCTGTAGCAGCCTTTGATGTGTTCTTTGGAGATGTATGATTGTTGAAGTGTGCTACCAAATGATTTGAAACATCAGAAGACGATTCTCCGGAAAAATGATCTGACTCAAAAGAACATTCGTCAATCATCTTGTTATTCTCTAGGATTTCACCAGTAGTAAGACTTACCAGAGTGCCAAAAAACTTATTTTCTTTACTTTGGTTGATGAAGAATAACTGAGCGGGAATCAAAGTGTTATTCTTTTCAAAATAAAATCTGATACTTGCTACTTTATTATCCGGAAGATTTATAAGGTCTCCATCTTTTTCATCCATCAGCTGGAATCCACTATCTTTAATATCTAAAAATCTTAAAGCGGTTGACAAGGCCTCCGATTTGTCTATCTTGTCAGCAATTACAGTGTTATTTATTTTCTGGAAATTATTATTAAAAGAAATAACATTTCCTTCTCTTATAATGGCTTTTGCCAGTGATTTATAAATTGGTGTATTACCATAATATTGCTGGACATTTACGACGTTCGATTTCAAACTTGTAGAATTATCCTCATTTATGATTTTAAATTCTACATTCTCATTATTACGAAAACTGACATCGCTTTTTATAAAATTTTTAATGATTTTTTCAGTTGACTGCGCATTGAGATTGGCAAACAAAAAGAATACGCCAATACCAGCGCATTTAGATAGTTGATTTATTTTCATATTACAATTAAATTTATTTAAAAAAAAATGATTAACAAAAATATTGAAAATTTTCCTTTTTAGTGATTTAAATATAAACAATTTTCAAATATTTGATCTTTTGGTAAAACTTTAACTAAAAATTTATTAATAACGCAATTAGAAAAGTTTGTTTCCGACATACACGATATTTGGCTGTTCCAATAATTTTGCAATACCATCCCGAAATTTCATCATATGGTCGGAAACCTGATGATTATGTAGATCTTCGCCGCTTTCCCAATTTTCATGGATGAAAAAAACACCTTTGTTCCTGTGATCTTCGAAAAGATCATATTGAACGCAGCCTTTTTCTTTGCGGGTTTCTATTACTAATTTTTTTAGTAATTCGATAGCATCCATCATCGAGTTTTCTTTGATATGGATGACAGCACTTAAATAAATATTCATTGTTAAGCTTGTAAATTTTGAAGATCAAATTTATGAAAAAATCAAAGGCATAAATTATAGAAAATAGAATTATATAATTAATAAAAAAAAATGTATTTTTGGGGAAATTCAAAAAAGAAACAATGGCAGAATACAAACTATTGCTCCCAAGCATGGGCGAAGGCGTAATGGAAGCAACAATTATCAGCTGGATGTTCAATGAAGGTGACTTTGTAAAAGAAGATGACTCTGTAGTTGAAATTGCGACAGACAAAGTAGATTCCGACGTTCCGACACCAGTTTCGGGGAAGATCGTCAAGATTCTGAAACAGAAAGATGATGTTGCGAAGATTGGTGAGGCCATTGCGATTTTGGAAACAGATGCGGATTCTTCTTCACCCGAAGTTCCTGAATCAAAAACTTATGAAGAAGTTAAAGATCAGATTCCTCAGCCAGATCCGGAAGTGATCAATACTTTGGAACAGCCATTAACGAATGTTTTTGAAAATTCATCAAATCAAAATTCAGACTTATATCTATCGCCATTAGTTAAAAATATTGTTCAGCAGGAAAATATTACGGAATCTGAACTTAAAAATATCAAAGGAAGTGGACTAGAAGGTAGAATCACAAAAGAAGATATTCTTGATTTTGTTAAAAATAGAGGAACTAATGCTGAGGCTAAATCAGCTCCTGCTCAGCAAGCTATCTCTCAACCTACTCAGACTTCAGCACAGGCTCCGAAGGTTTCCATTGCTCCAATTCAAGTTGGAGAAGGCGATGAGATCATCCAAATGGATCGTGTGCGCAAGATCATTGCAGAAGCGATGGTGAATAGCAAGCACACTTCGCCACACGTGACTTCTTTCATAGAATCCGACGTGACGAATGTCGTGACCTGGAGAGCGAAGAACAAAGATTCCTATCAGAAAAGAGAAGGTGAGAAACTGACTTTTATGCCGATTTTCATTAGAGCGGTCGTGAAAGCGATTCAGGATTTTCCGATGATTAACGTTTCTGTGGATGGTGATAAGATTATTAAGAAGAAAAATATAAATATTGGAATGGCAACAGCGCTTCCGGACGGAAATCTGATTGTTCCAGTAATCAAAAATGCTGACCAATTAAGTTTGTCCGGATTGGCAAAAGCAATTAACGATTTGGCTTACAGAGCAAGAAATAAAAAACTGACGCCAGCTGATACGCAAGGCGCAACTTACACGATTTCGAACGTTGGAACTTTCGGAAACCTGATGGGAACACCGATTATTCCTCAGCCTCAGGTTGCAATTTTGGCAGTTGGAGCGATTGTGAAGAAGCCAGCAGTTATTGAGACTGAGTTTGGAGATGTAATTGCCATCCGTCAGAAGATGTTTATGTCACATTCTTACGACCATAGAGTAGTGGACGGCAGTCTGGGCGGAATGTTCCTGAAACACGTCAACGATTATCTTGAAAATTGGGACCTCAATACAGAAATATAAAATCAAAGCCTCAGAATTTTCTGAGGCTTTTTTTATGTTTTTAATTATTATTATTATTATTATTATTATTATTATTATTCTCTTGCACCATCTAAAAAATAAATTGGTGTATCGTAATCTGTGGTTGTATATCTATTTCCAGTATTAAATATTATTTTAGCACCAAGAGTATAGTTGTAAATATTTTCACCTTGATATTCTAGATTTGATTTAGTAAAGGCAATTAATTTTTGTTCATCAAAATCATCATCAAAATCTTTTTTTGCTTCTATTATTAGTAGATTAAATTTATTACAACCTCTTTTATGAACAATAATGTCAGGGTAAAAATTTACAGACAGTTTATTAACTTCATTTGTTATGTCATAATTTTGTGGACTGATATTATCCTTAATCTGTTGTAGAATTTTTTCTATTTTTTCTTTGACTTTTGCAGAAATCCATTTCTTTCTCTTATTTTGAGAGTCAATATCAATATTGTATTCACAATCTACATCATAATTTGGAAACTCTATTTGTAAATATTCTGCAAGTTTGTGAGTCAAGCTTCTTTCATTTGCAGAATTTTCTAACAAATATTTTTCTTGAGTATAAAGAGTTTTTAACGATTTTTCTAGTTTAACTTTAATTTCCTCAATAGAATCTTCCATAAAATTTAAATAATAAGAATTTACAACTCATCCATTTCCCCGCTTCCAGCTTGCCCTTCATTCATTAGATAAGCTTTCAGGAAAGGCGTGATATTTCCGTTCATCACACTGTCTACATCGGAAGTTTCGTGTCCGGAGCGGACATCTTTCACCAATTTATAAGGTTGCATTACATAATTCCGGATTTGAGAACCCCATTCGATTTTCATTTTTCCGGCTTCGATTTCGTTTCTGGCTTTCAGGCGTTCATCAAGTTCGATTTGATAAAGTCGGGATTTCAGGAGTTGCATTGCCTTTTCCTTATTTTGAAGCTGAGAACGCGATTCTGAGTTTTCAATAATAATTCCAGTTGGTGCGTGAAGAAGACGAACGGCGGTTTCCACCTTGTTTACGTTTTGTCCACCAGCGCCTGAACTTCGCATCGTTTCAAAACTGATGTCGGCTGGGTTGATATTAATCTCAATCGTATCGTCCACCAAAGGATAAACATAAACGGAAACGAAACTCGTATGACGTTTGGCATTACTATCAAAAGGCGAAATTCTCACCAATCTGTGAACACCATTTTCACCTTTCAAATATCCGAAAGCAAACTCGCCGTCGATTTCTATCGTTACAGTTTTGATTCCTGCAACATCGCCTTCTTGGAAGTTGAGTTCGCGGAGTTTGTAGCCCTGCTTGTCGGCCCACATTGTGTACATCCGCATCAGCATACTTGCCCAGTCGCAAGATTCTGTTCCGCCAGCTCCGGCTGTGATTTGAAGAACGGCTGAAAGTTCGTCCCCTTCGTTGGAAAGCATATTTTTGAATTCCAAATTTTCGACTTTTTCAACTAATTTTGGGAAAGACTCATCCAGTTCTTTTTCAGAATCTGGGTCCTCTTTTGCAAATTCTAATAGAACCTGAAGGTCTTCAAATTCTGTTTTGATATCGTCATAACCCTCTACCCATTTTTTCTTGGAACGGAGTTGTTTCAGAAACACTTCAGCTTCTTTGGAGTTGTTCCAGAATTCTGGTGCTGCGGTTTTCTCGTCGTCGTTGGAAATTTCGATTTTTTTCTTCTCGATTTGGAGGAACTTGTGCAGGTCTTCTATTCTGGATTGGATATCTTTTATTTGGTCTGTGTTTACCACGTTTGTTTTAATTTTTGCAAAAATAAGAAGAAATTGATGAATGTTGGGAAATAATGATAGACTTACAAATTAAACACAAAGGCACAGAGGCTATTTTTGCTACTTTATGTTTTAAGGCACTACGTTCTAACTTCGTTAAATGGAAATAATTTAAAAATTTGATTTTTGTAGAAAATTTCAATTGAAGACGAATCCCGCAATAGGGATAGTAGTGGAAATCTTTTTTTGTGGCTGGAAGTCCCTCTCTTTTGGAGAGGGATTTAGGGTGAGGAAAAAAAGATTGCAACGGATAGCCCGACCCGAGCGGTGGCATTTGGAAGGGCGAGGGAATTGCCCAAATTGATACTTTTTTCTCGCAGATTTGACTGATTGAGCTGATTTTTTTGATGATAATCTGCAAAATTTGCTAAATCTGCGATATTTTATTTTGAATTTATTTATTTGATAGTCAGTTGTTTGTAAATTAATTTCAAATTGTTTTCAAAACCGAGGCAACCATTTTGGTATTTTGCCGTCTTATAGTCAGAAAGAGAAAATGAATCGAGATTTACAACATATCTTTTCCAAAGCAAAGAAAAATGACCGACTGGCTCAGAAGAGTTTGTTCGAGATGTTTTCGGGGAAAATGTTGTCGGTGGCGAGTTCTTACATCAATAATCGGGATGATGCGGAAGATGTGTTGATGAATGCTTTCTACAAAGCGTTTACGAAGCTTGAAGATTGTAAAAACTATGAATCGTTTCCGTTTTGGCTGAGGAAAATTGTGGTGAATGACGCGATTAGTTTTATCAGGACAAACAAACATATTCTGTATGCAGAAACTGAATTTACGGATTCGATTGCGGAACAGACGGAAGATGTGGATGCGATTTCTCAGGATATCGATTTGGAGGTAATTTTTAGGGAAATGCCGATTGGTTATAAATTGGTTTTTAATCTTTCGGTCTTTGAAGAAAAGAAACATCAGGAAATCGCAGAAATCCTGAATATCACAGAAGGAACTAGCAAAAGTCAGCTGAACAAAGCGAAAAAATGGCTAACGGATTATTTTAATCAACAAAATACGAAACAAAATGCAGAATCTGAAATCTAAATACGAACAAAAGGAAATGCGCGTTTCCGACGGTCTTTGGGATAGATTGGAAGAAAAGCTTGACCAAGTGCCTGCGAAAGAAGAGAAGCCGAAAATATTTTGGTTAAGATATGCGGCTGTGATTCTACTTATGATTGGTTTGGGTGGAAGTTTTTTGATGATTAATAATAAATCTGATATTAAGGATAGTAAGGAATTTGCTAATCATACTGAAAATTCAAATCCAATTGTACCATCAGAAAATAATGAAGTTGAGACATTAAATCCAATCAAAATTAATTCTGAAACTGATGATCAAAGATTGGCAGTTGAAAATGTAAAACCTTCGACTCCGCTCAGAATGACAGAGGAAATTAAAAAGGAAAATCAAACTGTAAATCAAGTTTCTGAAAAGGAAGTCATACTTAAAAAAGAAGAAATTTCTATTCCTCAGCCGGAAGAAAAACTGGCTCAGAATGAAATTCAAAAACCTAAAGAACGACCAAAATATGTTTCCTCCTCCGATTTACTTTTCGGCGTGGAAATTGACAAAGCGAAAACCGAAACACCGAAATCGGCGATGGGAATCAATGTTTCAAAACCTAGAGTTGATTCGGATTTTCCCAATCCAAAACGCATCAAACTCTTCGGAATTACGCTCTACGACAAAGATTCTATAACAACTAAATAAACTATTATGAAATTCAAAATTTTACTTTTGGCAATGCTTTCAAGCTTTGCTACAGCCCAAAATACGCTCGATAATCAGATGAAATCCTACACGGAAAAAGTCAATTCCATCGTATCGATAGAAAAAGCAAATATGAAATCTGAAACGGACAAAATCGATGAAGCTTTCTCTTCCGGAAAAATCACAAAAGCGGAACAGATTGCTCAGAAAGAAGCGGTTTCTAAAAAGTACGAAACGCTCATCAATGAAAAAATTGAAAACGAAAGAAATCATTTGGATGAAATTACGAAAGAAACTGTCAAAGAATCCATCTACGAAAAACCTTTCAACGGGAAAACTGCTTCACAAGCCGAATTGTCTCTTGGAGGAAATGGATTATCTCTTTCGATAAAAAAGAAAGATAAATCGCCAAAGGAATATATAAATCAAAGCTCATTAAGTGTTAGTTACGCTTTCGCAAATCTGACCAAAGACAAAGGCAGTTTCAATCCGTTTGAAAGTGATTCCGAAATGAGAATCGGGAATTCTCACAGCATTGAAGTGCAGTTCAGAAAAGACCGTCAGTTGGGAAGTTTCACGAGCCCGTGGGTTTTGAGATACGGTTTGGCTTACAGAACAGACACTTATATGCCGAAACGTCCGCAGGTTTTTGTTCAGGAAAATTCACAATTGTTTCTTGAAGATTTCGAAGAAGGTAGATTGAAACGTTCAAAACTTAGAAATGTCTACCTGACTTTACCAATTGAATTTCAATTGTATCTGAATCCAAAATACACAGAATATGATGGCAAACAATATCTGGACGTGAGAAAGAAAATGTGGAAGGTTGGAGTAGGTGCTTATGCGGGAATCAACACAAGAAGCATCGTGAAAGTGAAATATTACAACGAAAACGACAACTTCAAAAAGTATGATTACACTTTGGACGACGGCGTGAATGCTTTTCTTTTCGGAGGAAAATTCAGTCTGGGTTATGGCGGTGTAACTTTATTTATTAAGAAAGATTTTACACCAATCTTCAATGACAAAACCATCTTACCAAACAAAAACGGAATCCAAATCGGAATCGAGATTGCGAACATTGATTTTTAAAACATAACATTTTCATAGAACACTTTTTTATTATTTTCGAAAGCACACTTTTAGGAGTGTGCTTTTTGAGTTTATAATTTTCGAACGTCAAACTTATCAGGCTTTCTGACATTTTTAATCATACTTTTTTCGCAAGCTCCAAATTCTTCAAAATTTTTTCTTGCTTGAATTAATGAAACATTATTCGGACTACAATTTTCTTCTGGATTTTTTGTTTGATATTCATCATCTTCCCAAAAACATATTTTACAAATTTCGTAAGTGCCATTTGGAAATTCGCTTAAAGTATTGTAGCCACAACAGTGACAAAAATATTTATCTGTCATTAACTTTAGTTCTTTAAAATTGGTTATTATTTCTAAGAGTAAAATTAAAAATAATTAATTTGATATTATTAAAACAAAATTTCATCTCAGCATCACTTTTGCAAGTCTAAAATTTTATTTACATTGGCAAAGAGGATTTAAGAATGAAAAATTTACAGTTAATCGGATTATTTTTGGTTGTAGCAGGGAGTTTTCTGCCCTTGGTCCATATCCTAATTGTTGGAAACTGGAACTATTGGAAAGTGGATAATACACTCGCCATCGTACTTTGGGGATTTTCTTTATTGACGCTGGTTTTCATCCTGATTGGTAAAAATAAATTGGTGAGAATAATGTCATTTTTAATGATATCGCTTTTTGTTTTTACAATTGTCGCTATTAAGTTGAAATCTTTAGATTATTTCAGCTTTTTACCCTTCAAGTCTTGGCAATCCACATTCGCAGGAATCGTGAAATTATCTTGGGGATGGTTCATCGAGTTTCTGGGCGCAGTGGTTATTTTAATTGCATCAAGAAAAAGTATCATTAAACCACAAAGTCACAAAGATTTGCACAATGAGCACAATTGATTTTTGAAATTTGACAAAGTCAAACCTTGTGACCTTAAAACATTTAGTAGTTAAAAAAAAACTTTGTGCACCTGTGTTAAAAATTAATTAAAATCAAAAAAAATTAAAAATATTATGAAAGAAGTATTCATTGTATCAGCGGTCAGAACACCAATGGGAAGTTTTATGGGAAGTCTTTCGACGGTTCCTGCAACACAATTGGGAACTGTGGCTGTAAAAGGAGCTTTAGACAAAATCAAACTGGACCCGAGTTTGGTTGAGGAAATCTATATGGGAAATGTTTTGCAGGCTGGCGAAGGTCAGGCTCCGGCAAGACAAGTAGCTTTGGGCGCAGGTTTATCCAATCACACACCTTCTACTACCATTAATAAAGTTTGTGCTTCGGGAATGAAAGCCGTAACAATGGCAACTCAGGCGATAAAAGCTGGCGACGTCGATATCATCGTAGCTGGCGGAATGGAAAATATGTCGATGGTTCCTCATTATATTGATGGAAGAAATGGTGTGAAACTCGGCGAAATCAAAATGCAGGACGGCCTTTTGAAAGACGGTTTGACCGACGTCTACAACAAGCAGCATATGGGAGTTTGTGCAGAACTGTGCGCGAAAGAAAACGACATCACGAGAGAAGAACAAGATGCTTTTGCAATCCAATCTTACAAAAGAGCTGCATCGGCTTGGGAAGCTGGAAAATTTGCAGATGAAGTTGTTCCTGTTTCGATTCCTCAAAGAAAAGGTGACCCGATTATATTCTCGGAAGATGAAGAATATAAAGCGGTTAAGTTTGATAAAATCCCAACATTAGGCACAGTTTTTCAAAAAGAAAACGGAACAGTAACCGCAGCTAACGCTTCAACTTTGAATGACGGCGCATCTGCTTTAATTCTAATGTCAAAAGAGAAAATGGAGGAATTGGGATTGAAACCTCTGGCGAAAATTATTTCATACGCTGATGCAGCTGTAGAACCGGAAAGATTCACAATGGCACCTTCGAAAGCTTTGCCAATTGCACTAAAGAAAGCAAACTTGACAAAAGAAGACATCGATTTCTTTGAATTAAATGAAGCATTTTCAGTAGTTGGATTGGCGAATACCAAAGTTTTAGGATTGGACGCTTCAAAAGTGAATGTGAATGGTGGCGCAGTTTCTATCGGTCATCCGCTTGGAAGTTCTGGTTCAAGAATCATTGTCACTTTGATTAATGTTTTGAAACAAAACAACGGAAAATATGGTGCGGCCGCAATTTGCAACGGTGGCGGTGGCGCAACGGCTATAGTTATCGAAAACCTGCAATAGTTATTAATTAAAATAAAATTTAAACCCTTTCAGATTTCAAGTTTGAAAGGGTTTTTGTTATTAAATTTTTGATACAAACGCATTTTTTCGTGAACTTGTAATTCCTTTTTTTACTTTTGTCTAAATAATTATTTCCAATGTCCGAAATAGAAAAAACAATTCCAGAAAACTCAATCAAAAATAATCCGAAAATTATGCGCGCTTGGGCGTTGTATGATTGGGCAAACTCGGTTTATTCCTTGGTCATCACGTCCACAATTTTCCCAATTTATTACGCAATCCTTACCACGGCGTATGAAAAGAAAGAATATGTTGCAGAAACCAAACAATGGATTGATGTTGCGGTGCCTCATATGATTACCATTTTTGGGAAGCAGTACCATCCAGACACGGTTTATGGCTATTCTCTAACGCTTTCCTTTTTGATTGTCGTTTTGCTTTCCCCGATTTTATCGTCGTTAGCAGACACGATTGGGAACAAGAAATCTTTCCTTCAGTTTTTCTGCTATCTGGGCGCGACATCTTGTATGGGATTGGCGATGTTTACGGGAATGGGAACTGTTTGGCTGGGCTTGTTGTTCAGCGTTACGGCGAGTGTTGGTTTCTGGGGAAGTTTGGTTTTCTACAATTCCTTTTTGCCGGATATTGCAACGCCGGACAAGCAGGATTCTCTTTCTGCAAAAGGTTACGTTTATGGTTATTTGGGTTCGGTGATTTTGGTGATTATCTGTTTGGTTTTGATTCAGGTTTTTGCGGAAACGCCTAAGCAAGCAGCTATTTACACGCGTGTAAGTTTCCTTTTGACTGGTGCTTGGTGGTTTGGCTTTTCTCAATATACCTTCAAACATTTACCGCAATTTGGTCAGGTTAAGGAGCAATTGCCGAAAGATTTGGTTTTGCTTAATTATAAAAATATTTTTAAAAGTCATAGAGAACAAGGTGGTTTCTTCGAAGTTTTGAAAGATAATTTCGGGTTTTATTTTGATGTTTTCAAACAAAGTTTCCGTGAATTGTTCAAAGTTGGCGGTCATCTTTTTGCCGATAAAAATCTGAAATTCTTCCTTTCCAGTTTCTTTTTCTACAGTGTTGGGATGCAGACGATTTTCCTAATGGCAACATTATTTGGAAAGCGTGAAATCAATATGGCGCAGGATAAATTGATAATGACACTTTTATTAATTCAAATCGAAGCGATTATCGGAGCTTTGTTTTTCTCTTGGTTATCGAAGAAAATAGGGAACAAGAATGTCATTAGTATCACCGTAGCATTGTGGATTGGCGCTTGTCTTTCAGCCTATTATTTGAACAAAGAAAATCCGAATGTAGAATATCAATTCTACGGAATCGCTGCTGTGATTGGTTTGGTGATGGGCGGTTTGCAGGCGATGTCTCGGTCAACCTATTCCAAGTTGTTGCCACAGGATTCTATGGACAACACGACGTTTTTCAGTTTTTATGATGTCTTGGAAAAAATCGCGATTATTTTAGGAACTTTCATCTTTGCAACGTTGATAGAATATTACAACAATATGCGTTATGCCGCTTTATCGATGACGATTTTCTTCGCGATTGGATTGATATTGATTCGTTTTATGAAAGTGAAAAATAATACCAAATAATTGTCATTTTGAGAATTTTAGGTTTCCTGTTCTTATTACTGTTTACAGCTTTCAACGCTCAAACTTCGGTTTCAGAAGATTTGATTATTGGGAAAAAAATAACTTTGGATTCTAAGATTCTTAATGAAAAAAGAACACTCAATATCTATCTTCCACAGACTTATGACAAGGCGAAAAGTTATCCTGTCATTTACATTCTGGACGGAAGTATGAATGAAGATTTCCTTCATCTGGTGGGACTTCAGCAGTTTTTTAATCTGCAGTTCAAAATGCCGGATTTCATCATTGTTGGTATTGCAAACGTTGATAGAAAAAGGGATTTCACGTTCCATACAGATTTGAAAGATTTGCGGAATGATTATCCTACGACAGGACATTCCGACAAGTTTATTGAATTTGTTGAAAAAGAATTGCAATCTTTCATCAATAAAAATTATAAGACAGATAAGACAAAATATATCATTGGTCAATCTCTCGGCGGACTTTTGGCAACTGAGATTTTATTGAATAAACCAGAACTTTTCACCCACTATTTCATCACCAGTCCAAGTCTTTGGTGGGATGATGAAAGTCTTTTGAATAAGGCTAATTCATTACTTTCCTCACAAAAAGATGAAGAAAGATTTGTCTATGTGTCTGTCGGGAAAAATGAACATAAAACAATGGTAAAAGATGCGGATTCACTTTTTCAAATTCTCAAAAATTCAGGAAAAAAGAAACTGAAATTAGAATATAACCTAATGCAGGACGATAATCACGCAACCATTTTGCACAAAAGCGTTTACGAAGGATTTTTGAAATTGTATCCATCATCAGATTAATTTTGAATAATTAATAAAAATTTAAAATCGCGGTTCATTTTTTGATAATAGTCGAATAGTTTATTTTTTGTAAATTTGCAACATCAAAACACACTATGACAAACCCTTTATTTTACGCTAAAATTCTTCTCTTCGGTGAGTATGGCATTATTGAGGATTCTCAAGGGCTCACTTTACCGTACAGTTTTTATAAAGGAACACTCAAATTTTCCGATTTGGACAACGATTTTGAAAAGAAATCCAACCAATCTTTGGATAAATATTCCAATTATCTTTTGGATTTGGAATTGCCTGAGGAATTTAAACTCAACGTACAATCTTTCAAAGCAGACATCGCAAAAGGTTTGTTCTTCGATTCCAATATTCCGCAAGGTTATGGAGTAGGGAGTTCGGGCGCTTTGGTGGCCGCGATTTTCGAAAAATATTCTTTCACAAAAAGAGAACCTGATACGATTTCCAAAAACGAACTGAAGGATTTGAAAATGATTTTCGGTCAGTTGGAAAGTTATTTCCACGGAAAAAGTTCAGGAATCGACCCGTTGATTTGCTTTATGAATCTTCCGATTCTGATTGAAAGCAAAGACAGCGTTGACAAAGTTTCCATTCCAGCAGAAGAATTGGGCAAAGGCGCAATTTTCCTGATTGATTCTGGAACGATTGGCGAAACTGGGCCAATGATTCAAATCTTCTTCGAAAAGTTGAAAAACGAAGGTTTCCGCAAGACTTTGAAAGAAGAATTCATCCGTTACAACAACGCTTGCATCGACGCTTTCCTTAGAAAAGATATGAATCCGTTTTTCAAGAACCTGAAGAAATTATCCGTTTGGGCTTACGAACATTTCCGCCCGATGATTCCGGAAAATCTTTTCAACATCTGGAAAAAAGGAATCGATTCCAATGCCTATTACCTCAAACTTTGTGGTAGTGGAGGCGGAGGTTATATTCTTGGCTTCTCCAAAGATTATGAAAAGGCGGAGAAAATGCTGGAAGGTTTTCACAAAGAAGTGATTTATAGATTCTAGTTTCAACCACAAAAGTCACAAAAGGATAGCTTGAAGATTTTACTTAAAAGTCTACAAAGTTTCACCTTTTTGCTCTTTTGAATTTTACTTTTTTAATTTTAATTCTCAATTGTATCAAAATCTTTTGTGACTTTTGTGGTTAAAAGATTTATCAAAAATAAAAAATGACCAACGAAACGAAACCAACTTCCCGAAATGCCCTGTACCGTGTTTCTCAGTTGATGGGTTTTCTTTTGGGCGCTCGTTTTTTTGTTGCAGTTTTGCTCACATTCGCAATTTACGTTTCCACGTTTTTCCTGTTCAATCGTGAAGAAAGTTTCAGAAATTTCGTTTTCGATTATAAGGTTCACTTTATCATCATTTGTTCCGTTCTCAGCATATTAGCAGGCGGAATTATCAATCGATTTTATGATAAGGAAAAAGACCAATTGGTCAAACCTTTCCGTTCCAGATTACAGAATTTCCTCAAGGAAAAATATTTTCTGACGGCGTATGTCATTCTCAACGCATTGTCGCTTGGATTGGCGTTTTTCGTATCGCATCGTGTTTTTATTTTCTTCTTGATTTATCAGTTTTTGATGTGGTTTTACAGCCATAAACTCAGCAAAATTATTGTCCTTAATAATTTTACGTTCGTAGCGTTGACGCTTTATCCATTCTTCGGAATGTTGATTTATTATCAGACGTTTTCACTAAAGATTTTGTTTCTGGCAATCTTTCTTTTTCTAATGCTTTTCATCATCGACGTTACAAAAGATACTTTGACAAGAAATGCAGATAAAATGTTTGGTTACGAAACGATTGCGAATCGATTGGGATTTCAAAACACGAGGTCTATTTTATTAATTTTATTAATTATCACCTTGATTGTTTCATTGATTTTAAGCGTTGGAATTGGCTTCAAAAATATTATTGCTTGGTATTTTCTACTGACAATCGTTGTGATTCTGGGAACAGTTTATATGTTGTTCAGAAATCAAAAAAACGATAAATTCAAATCTTTAAATCTTCTCAGACTTTGGATTTTCTTTGGAATTCTCGCAATGCTTTTGGATGGAATATATCACAAATATCCTTGGTTAATTTAAAATATTTTCAAAAAAATGTCAGTAATCATTAGAGAAAACAAAGCTGAAGACAACGCCATTCTTGCCAAAATTATCAGAACAGCCTTCCACGATTTTGAAGTAA
The DNA here is from genome assembly GCA_028736075.1 of Chryseobacterium sp. KACC 21268. Lineage (NCBI taxonomy): Bacteria > Pseudomonadati > Bacteroidota > Flavobacteriia > Flavobacteriales > Weeksellaceae > Chryseobacterium > Chryseobacterium sp. KACC 21268. The sequence goes on along the minus strand of CP117875.1, from coordinate 3,300,659 downwards.
GTTGCACCGATGGAACAGTTTATTCCGACCCGACGACAGATGATTTATATTCACTCTTTCAAACTGAGAAATCAGCTTTGTTTGTAGCGGAGGAAGATGGTTTGATTTTAGGCTGTTGCGGAATTTTCCCCACTGACAATTTGCCTGATGACACAACAGAACTCGCTAAATTTTATCTTTCAAAAGAAGCGAGAGGAAAAGGAATTGGAAAATTATTACTCGAAAAATGTCTTGAAAAAGCTGAAGAATTAGGTTATAAAAAAGTTTATCTCGAAAGTATTCCAGAATTTAGCAAAGCAGTTTCTATCTATGAAAAACAAGGCTTTCAATATTTGGAAAGACCTTTGGGGAATTCAGGGCATTCTGGTTGTAATCTTTGGATGCTTAAAAAATTAGACTAAATTTTCTTATCTTTATTTGAAAAGATTTTCGAATGAAGTTAAAACTGCTTTTTATTTTCCTCACCATTTCTTTCAATTTAAAGTCTCAAAACCAAAGATTCCTGTACGAATACAAATCTGTTTCGGATTCTCTCAATCGTGACAAAATTGAATCAGAATTAATGGCTTTGGATGTCTCCGACAAATTTTCAAAATTCTACAGCTACGATAATTTTAAATACGATTCAATCTCAAAATCGAATGTTGATAAAGGGATTTCTGATTCAAATTTAAAAATTAAGAAAAGTAAAAACTCGTACTTTATCATCAAAAATTATCCTGATTTTTCTGTTTTAATGATTTCAAGAATTGCTCAGGTAAAATACAATGTCAAAGATGATAGAGTTATCAATTGGAAAATTTCACCTGAAAATGATGTATTAGGAAATTTTAAAATCCAAAAAGCAGAAACCGAATTTGCTGGTAGAAAATGGACAGCTTGGTTCACGACGGAAATTCCAATTCAGGAAGGTCCATACAAATTCAGAGGTTTGCCGGGCCTTATTTTAAAGATTCACGATTCTACTAATTCTCATACTTTTACACTGGCTGGAATTCAGAAATTAAAAAGTATCAATGCAAAAGATGATAATTTTGTTTTCGATTTCGGAACCAATCAAAATGTGTCTCAGGAAAAGTATAAACAGATTTTAAAAGAATTCAGAGATGACCCGAATAAGTCGATTCGACAAACTTTGAGTGAAATGGACGAGGTCAATGATAATGGTAAAATGGTCAACAAAAATGACTATCTCCGCGAAAGAGAAAAACGGTTGAAGGAAGAAATAAAAAAGTCCAATAACCTGTTGGAATTGGACTTGTTAAAATAATTTTTATTTAATAATTTTTTCTTGTTGATTTAGTAATTCTGCAGATTTATACTAATCTGCAAAATCCAAAAAATCTGCGAGAATTTATTTATCTCTTATTTTTTACCCGAAAACATCATTCAGCACTTTCGCCAAACGTAATCCGCCGTACAACAATTGTCTTTCAACAGTAGATTCGAAACGGTAATTGTAATCGTAGCTCAATTTGGAATCTTTCGGCGTATGAAAATAGATGGAGTTTGCAATTTTCTGACTGTCATACAGCCAATCCTGCAAAGTTCCGCCTTGAATATTTTTCACGTCATCTTTAGATTTGATGTCCAAAAGGTTTGCAAATTCTGTGTAAGAATATTTTCTGTCCTCTACCATTTTCGAATCCCAAAGTGAATGTAAATTCGTGTTTTGTCCAAAATAAGTCACATTGATTTTATTTCCTCCCAAATCTTCGAAACGCCCAACGTGAAGTGGCTGATGTAGGTCGCCCACCAGATGGACCAAGAAAATCAGAGCATTTCTTTTATCAGATTCCGATGTATTTTTATCTTTGATTTTCGTTGCAAGGCTTTTAATTTGTGTATAAAGATTCGGACTTTTCTGAGCCTCCAAAGAATCTTTGAATTGCTGAAAATTCTTCTGTGCATTGATGTTCACATAGTGCCAAGACGACGTTTCTTTCCAAACGCCAGTCGTATCAGACTTGATGAAATCCGGCCAGTTGGCGTAATAGGCCAATTTCTGATTTTCCAGAAGTTTCTTGATTTTTCTGTCGGCTTTCGAACTCAAATGATGTTGCGCAATCTCTGCAATCACGCGATGTCCAGTCAATCCCCAAGCGAAGCAGTAGAAAGATGAGAATATTAAAACAGCAAATGTGAATTTTGATAAAATACTTTTCATCTGTAAATATTTATTTTTTGTTAATGGTCAGATGTTACACCCAGATATATTTCCTTTTTGAAGAAATTTTAGTTATAGGTGTTTCATTTTTTAATTTATTTCAAGTCGCAAAGATAGGTCTATCAAAAATTTATTTAAGTCCAAAACTCTGTTAAATATTATTAAACTTGGATTCTGGCGCTGATTAAGTTACTACGCAAACGCACAAATTACAATGTCAAAATGGCTATAAAATGAAAATCTTTGATTTTCCCGTGCCTTAAACTTTTTTCAACGGATTTTTCTTGTGTCTTTGTGTTAAATACTAAGCTCAAAGTTTTTCACCAAAGATTTTTCAAACCTTACTAATTTAACAAAACTTGGTACTCTGCAATGATTCATAAACAAGTTAATTTCCGTAAATTTGCGTTTTCCCAGAATTGGACTTTTCAATGAAATCGCTGTCATTAAAAGTGAAGAAAACAATAAAAATTAGCGATTCCATTTGACCTTTAAAAAAGAAATGAATATCTATAAATGAAAGATAATCAGGAATTTATCGAAATATACGGCGCTAGAGAACACAACCTCAAAAACATCACCGTCAAAATCCCACGCAACGAATTGGTGGTCATCACAGGACTTTCCGGAAGCGGAAAATCTTCCCTCGCATTTGATACGATTTTTGCGGAAGGGCAAAGGCGATACATTGAGACGTTTTCTGCGTATGCAAGACAGTTTCTTGGCGGATTGGAACGTCCGGATGTTGATAAAATTGAAGGACTTTCTCCAGTTATCGCCATCGAACAAAAAACGACTAACAAAAATCCACGTTCGACCGTTGGAACGATTACCGAACTTTATGATTATCTGAGACTTTTGTTCGCAAGGGTTTCCGATGCTTATTCAATGAGTTCTGGGAAACGTTTGGTGAGTTACACGGAAGACCAGATTCTTGAGACCATCAAAGAAAACTTCAAGGGAAAAAAAGTCTATCTGATGGCGCCTGTTGTGCGTTCCAGAAAAGGACATTACCACGAATTGTTCATTCATCTTTCCAAAAAAGGTTATTCGCAAGCCAGAATCGACGGTGTTTTGCAAGACATCGAATATGATTTGAAACTCGACCGTTACAAAACCCACGATGTGGAAGTGGTGGTTGACAGATGGATTATCGGAGAATCGGCGACGGAACTGAGGATGCAGAAATCCCTGAAAACCGCTTCCGATATGGGCGAGGGATTGATTGCGATTCAGGAAATGGGAAGTGAGGAAATTCATTTTTTCAGTAAGAATTTGATGGACGATATCACGGGAGATTCAATGGCTTTGCCGGAACCGAATACGTTCTCATTCAATTCGCCGAAAGGAAGTTGCGAAACGTGTAAAGGTCTTGGAACAGTTAAAAAAGTGAACACCGACTATTTCGTCGAAAATGATAAATTGTCAATCAATCAAGGTGCGCTTTTGCCACTCGAGCAAATCAAATCCAACAAATGGATTCTCTCTCAGATTAAATTAATTCTGGAAGTTTTCGATTTGAGTTTGACAACGCCGTTCAAAGATATTCCGAAAGAAGCTTTGGAATATATTTACTACGGTCATAATAAAGATATTACAAAAGAACTGAAACACGCCGGAATCTCGAAAAAGATTAAAATCAACTTCGAAGGTTTGGTTCATATTCTTGAAGAAATCGTGGACGAACGTGAAAATTATGACGCTGTTTTGGTGGAAAGAAATTTTACCACGGAAGAAGTTTGCCCGACTTGTAAAGGCGCGCGTCTTCGTCAGGAAAGTTTGAGTTTCAAGATTGATGGAAAAAATATTGCAGAAATCAACGGCCTTTCTTTGTTAGATTTGAAGGAATGGCTGGCTGATGTAAAAGATACTTTCAGCGAAAAAAATAAAATTATCGCGTACGAAATCCTTAGAGAAATCGAAACCAGATTGCAATTCCTTCTGGATGTCGGTTTGGATTATCTGAGTCTCAGCAGAAGCTCGAAAACCCTTTCCGGAGGCGAATCTCAGCGAATCCGTTTGGCGACACAAATTGGTTCTCAACTCGTAAACGTGCTTTATATTTTGGATGAACCTTCAATTGGTCTTCACCAGCGAGATAATGAAAGATTGATAAATTCCCTGAAACATCTTCGTGACATCGGAAATTCGGTTTTGGTGGTGGAGCACGATAAAGATATGATTTTGGAAGCCGACCACGTTTTGGATATTGGTCCGAGAGCGGGAAAATTCGGCGGTGAAATCCTTTGGCAAGGTCATCCGAAAGACATCAAAAAAGCGAAGACAATCACGGCGGATTATTTAACAGGAAAAAGAAAAATTGAAATTCCTGCAGAACGAAGAGCTGGAAACGGAAAATCAATTGTTCTGAAAGGCGCAACTGGAAACAACCTTAAAAATGTCAATCTCGAAATTCCATTAGGAAAATTGGTTGTCGTTTCAGGGATTTCCGGAAGTGGAAAATCGTCTTTGATTAATGGAACGCTTTATCCAATTCTGAACCGCCATTTTTACAGAGCGATTCAGGAACCTTTGCCTTACAAAAGCATCGAAGGCATCGATAATATCGACAAAATCGTAGATGTTGACCAAAGTCCAATTGGAAGAACACCACGTTCAAATCCAGCGACTTACACTGGAATGTTCACCGATATTCGTAATCTTTTTGCGGAATTACCTGAAAGTAAAATCCGAGGTTACAAAGCTGGACGTTTTTCGTTCAACGTAAAAGGCGGACGGTGCGAAACTTGCCAGGGAGGCGGTTTGAAAGTCATTGAAATGAATTTCTTACCAGACGTTTACGTTCATTGCGAAACTTGCCACGGAAAACGTTTCAACCGCGAAACTCTGGAAGTTCGTTACAAAGGAAAATCGATTTCTGATGTTTTGGAAATGACAATCAATGAAGCGGTAGAATTCTTTCAGCCGATTCCGAAAATCTATATCAGAGTGAAAACTTTGCAGGATGTTGGTTTGGGTTACATCACGATTGGACAGCAATCCACGACTTTGAGTGGAGGAGAAGCTCAACGTGTAAAACTGGCGACGGAACTTTCAAAAAGACAAACCGGAAATACACTTTATATTCTTGATGAACCTACAACCGGACTTCATTTCGAAGATGTAAAAGTCTTGATGGAAGCCATCAATCAATTGGTAGAATTAGGAAATTCCTTCATCATCATCGAACATAATATGGACGTTATCAAACTCGCTGACCACATTATCGATGTCGGCCCGGAAGGTGGAAAACACGGCGGACAAATCATTGCGGAAGGAACGCCTGAGCAGATTATCAAATCCAAGAAAAGTTTGACAGCGAAGTTTTTGAAAAAGGAAATGTAAAAATAAATATCAATATTATTATAGAAAAAGAATTTGTGAAAGCAGATTCTTTTTTATTTTTATAAACCTTAAAAGTAACAAATGAAAAATTGCCTTCATCTTTTCATCATTTTCTCCATCTTTTTATCCTGTAAAAAGGAAAAACCAGTTGCTGTTGTTGCGACTAAAAAGAGCGACACCATCAAGCAAAAAATAAATTATGAGTTTGATAAGAGTTCAATTTTTGGCGTTTATCAGTTGACAGATAAGGATTTCGCGATTTGTATTCCGGTGCAATTTGATAATGATAATCTTCCACTTTCTAAGGAATATCAAACGTTTTTGGTTAAGGATTCTCTTCCGTGGATTTACGGAAAAGATATGAAGGATTACAAATATTACGACACGCTTTTTGTGAACAGATTAATCTACAATAAGAGATTCGAAGATGTTTTCAAAAAGAAAATGAAAGAAAAGTTCTTTGTTTACGGAACCAAATCTTCCCAAGAATGTAACGTGAAAAGAGTCGTTTTTCAATCCAACGAATGTTCGAATGACTATGTCGCCTACATTTTGAACGTCGATAAAAATACCGTGGGAAATCCTCTGATAGCGTCAGAAAAGGAGATTCCACTGGACTATGGAAAAGACTATTCTGAACTCAATAAATCAATCAAAAAGAGTGCATCCAAGGAAAGTACGGAGATGATGTATGGTCTTGGAAACTACAATCCGAAAGTTTTTTCCCATTACAAGAACTTGCACTTCACGTATTATGATGACTTCAAATGGTTTGATAAAACTTCGACTTCGAATGTTCAATTTCCGGAAAGAGCCATTTTTGATGTCAATCCTACTGGGAAAATAAAGTTACTCTGGAGTTCGGAAATGGACCTTTTGGGTTTGCCTTGTCTTTAAATTTTTAATTTTCGAAGAAGAATATTAATTATAAATTCCGTTTGCCTCGGTCAAAATCATTGGTTTTCCGTCTGTCACAACAATCGTGTGTTCGTGTTGTGCCATAAAACCACCTTTGTTTCCAACCATTGTCCAGCCATCTTTTTGAGTGTCCGCAATCGTGGAAGTTGTGGAAATGAAAGTCTCAATCGCCACCACAGAATTCTTCTTGAATCTTTGCGTATTGAATCGGTCTCGGTAATTTGCAATCTCGTGTGGTTCCTCGTGCAGACTTCTGCCAACGCCGTGTCCAGTCAGATTTTTGATGACTTTGTAACCACGTTTTTTGGCTTCGGTTTCCATCAGATGACCAATGTCTGAGATTTTCACGCCACCTTTGATATTGGAAATTGCTTTTTGCAGGATTTCTTTGGAAGCATCAATCAGTTTTTGATGTTGGTTGATATCTTCTCCAATCACAAACGAACCGCCATTGTCTGACCAATAGCCATCTAACTCCGCAGAAACATCAATGTTAATCAAATCACCTTCTTTCAGAATCGTTTTCTCAGATGGAATCCCGTGGCAAAATTCATTATTCACGCTGATGCAAGTGTAACCTGGAAAACCATAAGTCAGATAAGGAGCAGATTTTGCGCCCATCTCTTCAAGGATTTTTCCTCCGAAATCATCCAATTCTTTGGTCGAAATTCCAGCTTTGGCGAAGTTTCTCATTTCCTTCAAAGCGTATGCTACAGCCTCGCTGGCTTTCTGCATTCCTATTAATTCTGACTCGTTGGTGATAGACATAATGTTAATTTTAATTCAGTAAATCAAATTTATTGATTATCATTAGAAAAAGCAAATATCGACGACTTGCTCCGTCCAATAATTTTCAAATGGTATCAATTTTGTCATTATTCATAAAAATAAAAGTTATGAAATCTTTAAAAATTTATTTAGCAACTGGTATTTTCCTTCTTAGTTTTTCTTGCGTCGCACCTCCAAGACCACCGAAACCACCAAAGCATCCGAGACACGGGGCGCGACCAATGCCACCAGGACACGCTAAAAAAGTTTACGGAAGCAAGTCTGCAAGGCCTTTCGCACCAGGACATCATAAATAAAAATTTAAAATAAATTTAGAAATTCCAGAAGATTCAGTTCTCTTGGAATTTTTTTTTGAAATCCCAATGTTAAATTTTTAACTTCAATGTTAATTTAATATGAACGGAATATTAAAATGTTGTAACTTTGTCATTAGATAAGATAAATATTAACTCAAAATCAATTGATTATGGAAATGAAAATGATTAGCAAAATGGTTGCATTATCAATATTTGTATTGGCAGGTTTGTTCAGTGTGGCTCAGGCTCAGGAATCTGAGAAAAATATACAGGAAGTGGTGCTTCGCTCTGGCGATGCTTTCGGGGAACTTAGAAATCTAGTGAGAGATAATTTCGACTTCACAAAATCGGAATATAAGGAAGGCGTCATCAATTCAGACGTCAGATTCAGTCTCGCTGAGAACGGAAAAATCACAAATATCCACGCCAAAGGCGACTGCAAAAATGTAAGCAAAGAACTGGAAAACGTTTTGGCCAATCTTCTTTACAAAGTGGACGTCAACAAACTGAAGCAAAATATGATGGCTACGACTTACGTGATGCCTGTGAGCGTCACGATAGATAATAGATAAATGTTTAAATTGTTATTAAAGAAAGTCATATGCGATTTCGGATATGGCTTTTTTTTGTGATTTATTTGGGCGCCTTTATCCGTCTTCCACTCCCGCTTTTTTGTGCCAAGGCTTTTCCCTGCGCTAACAAAAAGAGCTCCGTTCAAGCCGGGGCGCGCTTCGCAAAAGAGGAAGTTTTGTGATTGAATTTTCACGTAAGCATCCAATCAATTTTCGGAAAAGTAAAGTTAGATTACATTTTCAGGCTAAGCGGAATCGAAGTCTTTCTCAATAGAAATAATCTTTTCTCTAATTTATTTCCTCTACTCAAGCAGATTTTTTTATATTTATGAACTAAGAAACTGAAAGACAAAAACTCAATTTTATGATTGATAAAAGAGTGAAAAACGCCCAAGAAGCGGTAAAAGATATAGAAAGCGGAATGACCATAATGCTCGGCGGATTCGGACTTTGCGGGATTCCTGAGAATTGCATCACAGAATTGGTCAACAAAAACGTCACAGATTTGACCTGCATTTCCAACAACGCCGGCGTTGACGACTTCGGATTGGGATTATTATTACAGAAAAAACAAATCAAAAAAATGATTTCGTCCTACGTTGGTGAGAACGCAGAATTCGAGCGCCAAATGCTCTCCGGAGAATTGGAAGTAGAACTCACGCCACAAGGAACACTTGCCGAAAAATGCAGGTCAGCACAAGCTGGGATTCCCGCATTCTACACACCAGCAGGTTTCGGGACAGAAGTGGCGGAAGGCAAAGAAGTCAAAGATTTTGATGGGAAACCACACATTTTGGAACACGCCTACAAAGCAGAATTCTCCATCGTAAAAGCTTGGAAAGGTGACCACGCAGGAAACTTGATTTTCAAAGGTTCAGCCCGTAATTTTAATTTCCCAATGGCAGGCGCCGGAAAAATCACGATTGCAGAAGTGGAAGAGCTGGTAGAACCAGGACAACTGGACCCGAACGAAATCCACATTCCCGGAATTATGGTTCAAAGGATTTTCCAAGGCGAGAATTATGAGAAAAGGATTGAGCAGAGGACTGTAAGGAAGAGGTAAAAAGAACTCAGGATTTGTTGTTGCCTTAATTTTTAATCAATCTTTTAAGAGAATTATTATTGACTAAAAAAATATCTAATTATCCAGATGATATTATTGCCTTTAAGCTTCTCATCTATATTTGTAACTTCATAAATAATTCCCTTTGCTCTTTTTATCTTAAAATCAGAATCTTTTTGAAAACGTTCGATAAGATTTTTAACTGTTGAACAATCTTCTAAATGATTATTTACTTCTTTAAGTGGAATGTTTTGATATGTTATATGATTTTTAATATTCTGATTAAACTCTGAAATTTTATTTGATGGCATATTTGATTTTAAAAAATCGATGCTATAAATGGTATCTAAGAAGTCAGTATACAGTTCTTTATTTAGGAAAATTTTGTATAAAAACTCAGTAGGAATGCTCTTATAAATATCACTATTAAACATAGGCATTGCATCAAATTTAATTTCTGCTTTTTTACCATAATTATGCATTTCGACGAAGTCGAGTATATAAGATTTAGACTCTTCAAAATTCGAAATGTATTTTTCTGCTTTTCTTATGACAATAAACTTTGAATATACTAGAATTAATTTTCTATAACTATTTATTTTTATCGCATTATTTAATCTACCAAAAGACCCAGAGATAAAAATACCAATTACAGAACCAATCAAAGCACTTAATAAATTTTCAAAATTAATCATTAATTTTTTTTAAAGTTGGGAGTAAGAAACTAAGAAAACAAATATACATTACTTGCAAATCAAATAAAAAGTTACAACCCATTATATTTTCCTCTCCCCAATCTGCTGCCTCCACATCGCATAATACAAACCTTTTTCGGCAATCAGATTGTCGTGAGAGCCCATTTCTATGACTTGTCCGCGTTCCAAAACGTAGATTCTGTCGGCGTGCATTATGGTGCTCAATCGGTGGGCGATGAGAACGGTGATTTGTTCTTTTTGTTCAGAAATATCTTTGATGGTGGTTGTGATTTCTTCTTCCGTGATACTGTCCAAAGCAGAAGTAGCTTCATCAAAAATCAACAGATGTGGTTTTCTCAACAAGGCTCTGGCAATGGCAATTCGCTGTTTTTCACCACCACTTAATTTCAATCCACCTTCTCCAATCACGGTTTCGATTCCTTTTTCGGCACGTTCTAATAAGCCTGTGCAACTTGATTTTTTCAAAGCCATTTGGATGTCAGCTTCGGTGGCGTCTGGATTTACGAAAAGAAGATTTTCTCGAATTGTTCCTGCAAAAAGTTGCGTGTCTTGGGTTACAAAACCGATTTGATTTCTCAATTCATCAAAATCAAATTCCTTCCCATTGATTTCATTATAAAAAATATTCCCTTCCTGAGCGCGGTAAAGTCCCACCAAAAGTTTTACCAACGTACTTTTCCCGGAACCACTTGGCCCAACAAAAGCAATCGTTTCGCCATTTTTGACATCAAACGATATATTGTTCAAAGCCTTGTATTGCGCTGACTGATGCTTGAAAGAAACGTGCTTGAATTCCAGTTCCTCAATCGCGCCAATTTGTTTTGGCGTCAAAGGTTTTTCTTCGACTGGTTTTTTCATCAGGTTATCGAAGTTTTTCAAGGAAGCTTCGGCTTCACGATAGGAAATGATGATGTTTCCAATCTCCTGCATTGGCCCGAAAATAAAGAATCCGTAGAACATCAATGACAGATATTGTCCTGGCGTCACGATGTTTCTGAAAATCAAATATAAAAGCGTCAGCGTAATCAATTGTTGAAGAAAATTCACCATCGTTCCTTGAATGAAACTTAATGAGCGGATGCTTTTGACTTTCTTCAATTCAAGTCCGAGGATTTTGTACGTGTTGTTATTCAGACGTTTAACTTCTTGTTTGGTTAGGCCTAGACTTTTCACGATTTCGATATTTCTCAAACTTTCCGTCGTGCTTCCCGCCAAGCTCGTGGTTTCAGTGACAATTGTTTTTTGAATATTTTTAATTCTTTTGCTTAATAGATTCGTGATAAAAGCAATGAGAAATATTCCAACGACATAAACCGGCATTATCGACCAATGCAAACGAATCGCATAAACGGAAACGAAAATAATACTGACTAAAATCCCAAAGAATATATTGATGAAATTGGTAATAAATTTCACCGAATCTTCTCTAACCTTAGTTAAAATCGATAAAGTTTCGCCACTTCTTTGGTCTTCAAATTCCTGATAGGGCAATGCCATCGAGTGTTGCAGACCGTCCGTGAAAATATTCGCCCCAAATTTCTGCGTAATCACACTCACGACATAATCTTGAAAAGCCTTGGCAATTCTACTTATCATCGCGGTTCCAATCAATAATCCAAGGAAATAAAACGCGCCGTGGAAAACATCATTCCCGTAAAGAAATTGATTCAGGTTTCTGGGCATTAATTTTTCTTTATCGAAAAAGTTGGGATGTGTGACCAATTGGTCGAGAATATTTCCTGTGATAGCGGGCGCAAACAAAGAAAAAACCTGATTGATTGTTGCCAAAACTAACGAAGTAATCAACAACCATTTGTGAGGTTTGAGATAGTGTAATAATGTCTTCATAATAATTGGTGCAAAATTACTGATATAAATCTGAAGCATTTCTCTGTAAACCTAATTTTATATATATTGCAGTAATAAGTTTTTACTATGTTGACCAAAGAACAAATCGCACAGCGCATCTCCAAAGAAGTGAAAGACGGCTACTACGTAAACCTCGGAATCGGGATTCCGACATTGGTGGCAAACTACGTCCCAGACAATCTTTCCGTAGAATTCCAAAGTGAAAATGGCGTACTCGGAATGGGACCTTTTCCATTTGAAGGCGAAGAAGATGCAGACCTTATCAATGCTGGAAAGCAAACCATCACGATTCTACCAGGCGGTTCTTTTTTTGATTCGGCTTTCAGTTTTGGGATGATTAGAAGTCAAAAAGTTGACCTTACGATTCTCGGCGCAATGGAAGTTTCCGAAAACGGCGATATTGCCAATTGGAAAATCCCGGGGAAAATGGTGAAAGGAATGGGCGGCGCAATGGATTTGGTCGCCTCTGCAGAAAATATCATCGTCGCAATGATGCACGTGAACAAAGCTGGAGAATCTAAAATTTTGAAGAATTGCACGTTGCCTTTGACAGGCGTGAATTGTGTCAAAAAAGTAGTGACAGAATTAGCCGTTTTGGAAGTGACCGAGAAAGGTTTCAAACTTCTGGAAAGAGCTCCGGGAATTTCGGTTGAAGATATCATCAAAGCAACAGAAGCTGAATTGATTATTGATGGTGAGATTCCGGAGATGGTGTTTTAAAATTTAAATTTATTTAATGAAATATATCTTTTTGCTTATTTCAATTTTCACAGTTATTTCTTGTGATCCTGGATACTCTTATATAATTAATAATAATTCTGAGAAGGATATTTATGTTTTCACAGAACCCAATTATAAAAAGTACTTCTACGAATCTAAACTTGATTCAATATTTTATGATTCGATAGTTATCAAAGCAAAAAAAAATTTCACTATTTATTCAGCAATAGGATGGGGAGGTTCAGAGGAAAGCTTTCCTTATAAAAAAATTAAGATTAAAAAAGATATAGATTCGATTATTCTAAATAATAAACCAGAGATAAATTCAAAATTCAACCTTAATAGAAAGAAAAAACTATTTTCTACTTTGTACACGATTGAAGTTAAGTGAAAAATATAATTAGATAATAAGAAAATCCAAAACTGTAATTGTGGATTTTCTTATTATCTAATTTTTAACTTCTAAATCTATTTCTTAACTGCTCCAAAAACCTTTTGTAGAATAGAAGTGGTTCTCATAGCAGAATTATTTCTAATTCCAGATTCTTTCTCAGCTACCATTTTGAAAACACCGTTGATGGTTTCATTCGTAACATATTCGTTAAGGTCAGTCGTTACCGCTTGTCCCGTGAAGGTGTTGTATTTTGAAATCATATTTTTCCAAACTGTGTCTGCGCCAACTTTACTCAATGATGCTTGTACTTTTGGCTGAAAAGCGGTAAATAGTTGTGTCTGCGTTTTGGTTTGAAGATAATTGGTCGCTGCATTGTTGCTTCCCAAAAGAATATTCTTTGCATCCGTAATCGTCATTGATGTAATCGCATTTGCAAAAATCGGAGTTGCTTCTGTCACGGCGTCTTCTGCCGCTCTGTTGAGCAATTTAACGCCCTGGTCTGCCAGACTTCCTAAACCAATGCTTCTAAGTGTTGTATCAATCTTTCTCAGTTTTTCGGGCATTAAGATTTTAACGGCTTCATTTTTTAGGAAACCATCCGTTACACCTAATTTTTGTACGCCTTCTTTCACACCAAGATTCAAAGCTTCTTTTAAACCGGATGAAATTTGGGTAGAAGTCAGATTGCCAAGATTGATATTGGAATTTGAGTTCGTAGTCGTGGTGGTTGAACCTGTCGTAGTCGCGGGGTTTTGTGTTTTCGTATTGTTCAAATCAACGCCTGTTTTGGTTTTGACAGCTGATTTCAGAATATCAAAAATCTGTGTTTGCGTTTGAGCCTGTATGGAGATTGAAAATAATAAACCAGCAGCTAAGAAAATCGTTTTTTTCATTATTTATAATTTTATACAAATTTAGATGATTAATTTGAAGCGTTGTTAAATGTACTCACAAAGTAATTTCTGAAAAATGTTATTTTTATACACAATCCCGCAGCCCAACTTGAGTGGAGCTCTTTTTTGAATTGGGAAAAGCCTTGGCAAAAAAAGCGGGAACGGAAGGCGGAAATAGCTGCCCAAATTTTAATTCTGATTTCGCAATATCACATCGTACAAATCCTGTCTTCTGTCTGTCAATGTTTTCACGGCACCGTTGTAATGTAGCTCCTTCAATAAATTCAAATCCACATCTACAATGATGGTCATCTCGGTATTTGGCGTTGCTTCGCCCTTAATGGCATTGGACGGAAACGCAAAATCCGACGGCGTGAAAACCGTGGCCTGACCATATTGGATATCCATATTATTCACGCCAGGCAAATTCCCCACGCAACCTGCAATCGCGACATAACACTCATTTTCTATGGCTCTTGCTGCCGCGCAATGGCGAACGCGCGTGTAAGCATTCTGAGTATCTGTGAGATATGGAACAAATAGAATTTTCATTCCTTGGTCTGCTAATAATCTTGGTAATTCGGGAAACTCGACATCGTAGCAAATGATAACGCCCACTTTTCCACAATCTGTGTCGAAGACCTTGATCTCATTTCCGCCTGCCATTCCATAATATTTCTTTTCGTTTGGCGTAATGTGTACTTTTCTGTATTCATCGATTTTTCCGTCTCTATGAAGGAGATAACTTACGTTGAACAGTTGTCCTTCCTCCAAGATTGGCATACTTCCGGAGATGATATTGACATTATAGCTGATAGCCATTTCTGATATTTTTTCCTTGATCTCTTCCGTGAGTTCAGAGAGTTTTTCCATCGATTCTCTTTCATTCAAGTGATTGAAAGGGGCGAGTAGAGGTGTATTGAAGAGTTCCGGGAACAGACAAAAATCTGATTGGTAGCCGGCGACTGCATCTACGAAAAATTCGACTTGTTTGTAAAATTCCTCAATGTCTTTCAAAGGTCGCATCTGCCACTGGATAAGGCCGAGACGAATGACACTGTCCTGCATCGTATTTTTCTTCGCTGTGTAGTAGATGTTGTTCCATTGCAGAAGTACAGCGTATTCTTCGGACTCGGAATCGCCTTTGAGATAACCTTTCAGGATTTTGACAGGTGAGAAATTATTACCAATTTGAAAACTCAAAACTGGGTCGAAGATCTCCTTGTTTCTAACCTTTGTAATATATTCTCGAGGTGATAATTCTGAACTATATAAATGATAATTTGGGATTCTGCCACCTACGATGATGGATTTTAGATTCATAATTTCGCAGAGTTCTTTTCTGGCGTCGTACAATCTTCTGCCAAGTCTCAAAGCTCTGAAATCGGGATCTACGAAAACTTCAATCCCATATAGTACATTTCCGATATTGCTGTGCGTGTTGAAAGTTCCATTTCCTGTGATCTCGTCGTAGGTATGTTGGTCGCCGTAAAGCTCATAATTGACATTGATGGACAAAGCCGCTGCTGCCAATTTTCCATCGACGAGGATGCAAATTTGTCCTTCTGCAAATATGGATGTCAGCTTTTGGATATTCCTTTTGCTCCAGACATTGTCGTCTATCACAGGATAGGCTTTCTGCATTGCTTCTGCCAGATCATCATAATCATCAACGGTCAATTTTCTAATTTCTACCTGCATTATTTATACTTTTCTATTAATATTTGTTTTAAAGTTTTCATTCCTTCCGTGGCCGAGGCTTTAAAATAATTCTCATTCCGTGTGAACGAATTTGGATTTTCTAGGTTTGGGTCGATGACAAAAACTTCGCAATGACTTGGAACATATCTCACGACAGAAGCGGCGGGATAAACCTGCATCGAAGTTCCGATGACCAAGAACAGATCAGCTTGTGAAGCAATTTCAATTGCATTGTCCATCTCTGGAACCATTTCGCCAAACCAGACAATGTGAGGGCGAAGTTGCGAGCCATCCCTATGAAGATCGCCTAAATGAATATCTTCCTCCCAATCCAAAATCTCATTTTCATTATCGATTGATCTCGCTTTCTTAAGTTCCCCATGAAGATGAATGATTTTGGTGGAACCGCCTCGCTCGTGAAGATCGTCCACATTCTGAGTGATGATGTGAACATCAAATAAATCCTCCAGTTCTGCAAGCAATTTGTGAGCCGCATTGGGCTCTACGTCTTTCAGCTGTTTCCTTCTGGCGTTGTAAAAGTCCAAAACCAACTTTGGATTCTTAGCAAAACCTTCGGGCGAAGCGACATCTTCCACGCGATGATTTTCCCAAAGTCCATTGGAATCACGAAATGTTTTGATACCACTTTCTGCCGAGATGCCTGCGCCGGAGAGAACGACGAGTTTCTTTTTCATAGTTCCGTTGTTTTCTCAAATTTAAACATTTAGAATCAATTGCTGATTTCCAGATGATTGATTTTTGGGTAAATGATTGCAATTTCAAAGAATGGGGTTGTAAAAAGTACCGTGATTTTTTTATGTTTCTTCGGGTCTTGTTTGGTAATTCTTCGGATCGGCTTCGGAAAAAACATCTTTTTTCCGAAGCCGATCCGAAGAAAACCCGAAGTTGATCCGAAGGATTGTAAAATGAAGCGGTCAAATCCCTCCAATTGTATTCACAGGCAGTCAAAGTAAGTCAAGACTAAAATGAATGAGGGGAAAATCTAAAAATTTTTGAAGTAAAGTTGATGTAAATGCATATCTGAAAATTCTTGAATTTACATTGTTTTATATTGTTATTCTAAATCTGTCTGAACCTTGGATTTTTTTGTAAAGGTCTGATAGTTAATGATACTTATTTGTAAAATTATTTGTCCACCCCTTTGTCCACCCCTGTTTTTTGGAGTTTGTGTTCTTATCGGATTTCTTTGTTTTCTGGATTACTATTTATAAACTCCTGTAAAGATGAAAAAACTCTATTTGTTTCTATTGATGACCCTTTTGCTTCCATACTTTTCTTCTGGAAAATCCCAGGTGTTTGACAGGAATGATTCTAAAAAAACTACAGCAGATACGCCTTTCATTACGCTATGGAATCTAAGCAATCCAGGAAGTTCTGTTTCCAGCGGAACTACTTCTCTAACTTTTGGAGTAGCAGTGGCAGGTGTGGTAACCTACAGTTGGAGGGCGACGGATAATTCGGCTAATGGTAGTGGGACAATAGCTTCCGGTAGTTTCACCGCAAATATTACAGGCTTGCCAGCAAATAAAACCATAGAGCTGAGCGTAGAACCGACGAATTTTAGAAGAATCAATATTAGTAATGGAACAGACCGCCAGCGCCTGACAGATGTAAAGCAATGGGGTACGGTGGCTTGGATTAGTATGGCGAATGCATTCTATGGATGTACCAATCTAAACATCACAGCTACCGATGTCCCCAACCTGAATGGGATGACGGATATGTCTCAGATGTTCACATATTGTAGTAGTCTCAATGGTCCAGCGAACATCAACAGCTGGAATATTGGAAATGTGACTACTATGCAAAATATGTTCTATGGTGCATCAGCTTTTAATCGGAATATCGGGAATTGGAATGTTGCTAATGTGACGAATATGTATGCTATGTTCTACGGTGCGTCATCTTTTAATCAGAATATCGGGAATTGGAATGTTTCTAAGGTGACGAGTATGGCTTTTATGCTCAATAGTGCATCATCTTTTAATCAGAATATCGGGAGTTGGAATGTTGGAAATGTGACGACTATGCAGAGTATGTTTCTGTCTGCATCATCTTTTAATCAGAATATCGGGAGTTGGAATGTTGGAAATGTGACGAATATGCAAAGTATGTTTCAGTCTGCATCAGCATTTAATCAGAATATCGGGAATTGGAATGTTGCTAATGTGACGACTATGCAAAATATGTTCTATGGTGCATCATCTTTTAATCAGAATATCGGGAATTGGAATGTTGCTAATGTGACGAATATGCTAAGTATGTTCTATAATGCATCAGCTTTTAATCAAAATATCAGGAACTGGACTTTGAATAGTGGAGTAGAATTAGTTGGTATGCTCAGTTTCTCAGGGTTAGACTGTGCAAACTATTCTGCTACGCTGATGGGCTGGGCGGCTAATCCTGCTACGCCATCGGGCAGAAGTCTGGGGGCAACCGGCAGAACATATGGGACTAACGCGGCGGCGACTAGAAATGAATTGGTAAGTACCAAAGGCTGGACAATAAGTGGGGATGTAGCGGGTGTTGTAGCTTGTACAATACCTATCTCTGCTGATGCTAATAATGTTCTCTATGTCAACACCAACGTAACTGGCGGAGACGGTTCTGGTAACTCTTGGACAAACGCCATCAAAGAGCTAGCAGATGCGCTGAAATGGGCTAATACCAATAAAGCGAACTTCACAACCACACCATTGAAAATATGGGTAGCTAAAGGAATCTATAAACCAATGTATCGTCCAGATACTTTTGCAGGTCCTAATATTACTGATAGAAACAATAGCTTCCTGATGGTAAACAATGTAAAGCTTTACGGAGGGTTTGCAGGTACAGAAGCAGCATTAGCGGATAGAAATTTGAGTATTGCTACTAATGCAAGTATCCTAACTGGGGACTATAATAATAATGACGTTGTGACTGGTACTGGGGCTACATTAGCTATTACTGGTAATGGAGAGAATGCAGCACGTGTACTTATCAGCACAGGTGCTGTAGGTTTGGCAGAACTAAATGGTTTTGTAGTAAAAGGAGGAAATACTAATGGCATATCAATATCATTTAATGGGTATTCGACTGCGGGATATGTAGGAGGTGGAATCTATATAAATAATTCTAATCCTACCATTCAATTTTGTACTTTTAAAGAAAATAGTGCTATCAATGCGGGTGGAGCAATGGCACTATATCCATCATCATCAAAAATCATAAACTCTCTTTTTCTTAATAATTTGGCAACTAATGCAGCTTATGGTGGAGGTGCAATTGTAAGTTCTTCTTCTCAAGGATCATCAAGTCCATCTTTTGTGAACTGTACGATAACAGGTAATCGGGGAGCCAGCGGAGGCGCTATGTATAATGAAAATTCGCCTCAAGTTAAACTCTACAATACAGTTATCTATGGTAACTCTTCCGGGATTAATAATATTACCAATAGTACTATTCAAAACTCTTTAATACAAGAGCTTAGCAGTACAACTAATGGAAACCTTAATGGCTCTACCAATCCATTATTTGTGAATCCATCTTCTGGGGATTACAGATTACAATCTACCAGCCCTGTAATAGATAAAGGAAGTAATACGCTATACAATGCTAATGGCGGTAACCTAACCACAGACAAGGACTTGGCAGGCAACTCCCGTTTGAACGGTACAACTATAGATATGGGGGCATATGAATATACAGTGGTATCTGCGCCTACAGCAGCAGCGGTACAGATCTACACAGGCAATGGAACGATCGCTAACCTAACGGCTACAGGAGATAATTTAAAATGGTATGGGGCACATACGGGTGGAACGGCCTTAGCTACAACAACCGCTTTGACAGATAATACAAAATACTACGTGAGCCAAACAGTAAGTTCTGTAGAAAGCACTAGAACAGAAGTTCTTGCCAAGCGAATTAGTGATGATGCTCAAATGTTTTGTGGTACAAGTATGGTTAGCAATTTGGTGACAACACCATTTCCTGGTAATACAGTCAACTGGTACACAACACAAATGGGCGGGACTGCTTTGGCAAGCAATGCACCGCTGGCAACTGGGGACTACTATGTGGAGATGCAGAGTACTGGTTCATCAATACAAATTGCTAGTGGTTTTAGTTCACCATATGGTGTTGCAGTTGCCAATGATGGTAAGATTTGGGTAGCGAATTGGGGAAATAGCACTATTCAGCAGCTTGACTCAGACGGTAGTTTACTTGCTGCCAAGTCAGGATTTAATCGACCTTTGGGTATTAATATTCAGAAAGGTGGGCAATTACTGGTAGGCAGCTGGGGATCTAGCCAAATATTACGTACGGATGCCAGTGGTAATAATCCTATTGCTGTCGGAAGTGGATTCAATCGCGCTTTCCGTGCTGTAGAGCAAGCTAATGGTCAACTACTAGTGGCAGATACTTGGAACCATATTATCAAAAGAATGGATACTGATGGTGCTAATATGACAGTATTGGCTTCAGGATTTAATAATCCAGCTTCTGTGGCAGAAGATAGTGACGCTAATATCTGGGTTGCAGATTGGTTGAATAATGCCATCAAAAAAATGAATAGTGATGGTAGTGGGATTAGTAGTATAGGAACTGGAATTAGTCAACCTTATGATGTAAAAATTGATCAGCAGGGTAGAATTGTTTTTATTCAAGTTGATGGAAAACTGCGTAGAATGAATCCTGATGGCAGTAATCTAGAAACCCTATATACTTTTGCAAGTGGTGAGAATAATTTAGCCATAGAACCCAATGGAAGTATTTTGGTTACCGAGGCTAATACAGGAAAATTATATCGTCTCAGCTCTGCCTACACCACCAACCGAGTAAAAGTCCGCGTGACGGTCAATAATTTTGGAGCTATCGCCTATGTGGATAAAAATGTAACAGGCGGAAACAAAAGTGGTTCTTCCTGGGCAAACGCCACACCAGAGTTGGCAGATGTGATGCGATGCGCCAGAACACAGTATGATGCGAACAATAATATTTACGATGCAACACCACTAAAAGTCTTTGTAGCCAAAGGAACTTACAAACCATTGTACAACGCTGCAGATGGGCAATATAAAACGGATGGAGGTAAAAACAACGCATTTGTGATGGTGAAAAATGTACAGCTGTATGGTGGTTTTGATCCGGCTAATGGGATAGATGACCTTACGGATACGAGAATCCTTGGAGATAATGGTAGTGTGTTGAGTGGTGACTATAACGATGATGATGTTGTCACGGGTACTGGTGCTACATTAGCTCTCAGTGGTAATGGAGAGGATGCTGGGCATGTGGTCATTAGTGCTGGTGAAGTTGGTGTTGCAGAGCTAAATGGTTTTGTAGTAAAAAGTGGCAATGCGGATATTTCTAATTTAATAGTGAATGGAGAAAGTGTAGGTGGCGCTGGCGGTGGCGGTATTTTTATAAAAACTTCAAATCCTCAAATAGTAGCATGTAATATCAAAGAGAATTATTCAGTCAATGTTGGAGCCGGGATTGCTGTTGTTGGCGTTGCTTCTCCTAAAATATACAATACTATTTTTCAAAATAATTTAAGTTTTTTAAGCTCTGGTGGTGCAATATTTAATGAAAATACAGGTTCTAACCCCTTATTAATAAACTGTACTATTTTTGGTAACAGAGGAACTACTGGTGGAGGAATATACAGTAATATTAATTCTCGACCTAAGATTTATAATACGCTTATCTATGGTAACTCTTCAGGAATTAATAATACTACGGGTAATGACATCAGAAACTCATTAATTCAAGGCATCAGTACTACAACTAATGGCAATATAGATGGTTCTACCAATCCATTATTTGTGAATCCATCTTCTGGGGATTACAGATTACAAGCAACCAGCCCTGTAATAGATAAAGGAAATAATATTTTATATTCTGCCAACGGAGGTAATCTTAACACAAACAAGGATCTCGCAGGCAACAACCGACTTTCTGAGTGTACCATCGATATGGGCGCTTACGAATACCAGAATCCTGATACCTATATTAGCTGGAATGGCACTTCTTGGAGCAATACAACAGGACCTACACAAAGCTTAGGCGCTTGTATTAATAATAATTACAACATTGCAAACAACTTCACCTCAAAGAATCTAAAGGTTCTGAATGGAAGTCTTAATATCCAACCAAACAGTACTGTGACGGTTTATGGCAACATCACGCAATCGGCAGACGACAGCATTGTTTTGGAAAGTGATGCTAATTTGATTCAGACCAATGATAATGCAACAAATGATTCCAAAAAAATCACAGTGAAGCGGGATGTTCATATGAGGCAGTTGGATTACACCTATTGGGGAACGCCAGTCAGCAATCAAAAACTGTTGAACAACGTTGCAATAAATGATGGTTTTTCAGTCGGAACACCCAACAATAGGATTTACAGATACAATGAGCCGGATGATTATTTCGCTGCAACCACAGATCCATATTTTGTGCCGGGGAAAGGCTATGCAATAAGAGGAAAAAACACTTTTGACCAAAATAATCTGACTTCGGCAAACTTCCATTTCAAGGGCGAAATCAACAATGGCGTTTATTCTGCAACGGTTCAAAAATCCAAAAATACAATTCAAAACAACATCGAATACGAGCACGGCTATAACCTGATAGGAAACCCATATCCTTCGAATATTGATTTTGATAAATTCTTCCATCTCAATACCAACAGCACCAAGATCTTTGGGAAAGTATGGTTCTGGACCAATGTGGCACCGAGACTTAACCAATCCGGTTCTGGTTATACTGGTAACAATTATGCAACTCTAACTTTGACCGGGGGAACGCCGCCAACCACGACGCAGCCAAACAGCGGACTTACGCCAACGCAGTTTATCAAAGTAGGACAAGGATTCATCATCCAAGTTAGGGATCCTGCAACCACGACTTCGCCGTTAGTCACGCATCAATTGGATTTTAACAACAGCATACGGACAGGTGAGACAGGAGTATTCTACAACGCGAAAAATACGACGTCATCCAAAGACCGATTCTGGTTACAGATGATATCACCGGAAGATTTTACCAACACCATTTTGGTTGGATACATCAATGGCGCAATTAACCAATACGATGGCGATTATGATGCTGAAATAATGAGTATCGGCGACGACTCGGTTTACACATTATTGGACTCTCAAAAGATGCAAATCGACGGTAGGAAATATCCGCTTTCTACGGAAGATATTGTACCACTTGGAACCAAATATTCGATAAACGGAGTCTATAAAATATCGATTGCCACTAAGGAAGGCATTTTTAATAGCAGTCAGACAATTTATCTGAAAGACAAGTTACTAAATAAGACCGTGAATCTTTCGGAAGATGACTACAGCTTCCAGGCAATCAAAGGAATAGATGAGAATAGATTCGAGATTGTTTACAAACCTCAAAATTATCTGGATACAGAAAACTCAATTGGCAATCACTTGTATGTTTACAGAGATGAGCTGGATTTCGTTGTAAAAAGTAGCAAGAACCTGAGGAAAGTTCAGCTTTTTGATATGAGCGGAAGATTACTGAAAGAAGTTTCGGATTATTCCAAAACCATCAGGATTTCACATAGTGCGCTTGTAAATGGCACTTATGTACTGAAAATATTCAGTGACGATGAGGTTTTGACCAGAAAAATAATCAAGTAAAAACTGAGCTATGAAAAAACTATGTGTCTTGATTTTGCTTTGTTTATCACCATTAATATTTGGACAAAACTGGCATTCCAATAATCCATATAACAATCCTACCAGAGGGCCTTATGACAATCTGAGTAAGAATAGTGAGCGTCAAATTAATCAGGAAATGAGTGATTTGAAAAAGATAATCAATAGCTCCAGACAGATCTATGAGCATTTTAAAGATGACAACGACGTTGCTTTACAAGAGGAAAGTGATTCGTTTGGGCCAGGTGCGCCGGGAGAACCCGTTCCTATCAATCAGTATCAATTATTGCTGTTGCTTTCGGGATTTGTCATTGCATTATTGTCAGCAAAAAGACTTAAACAAACAACTTAGAGTAATGTTTTAAGATACAGGGAATTGTCTATTGCAGCAGTTCCCCAAGTGTTGTTGAACATGATGTAAAATTCCATTTTAGTTTTTTTAATTTTCTCTGCCAAGTCATTTAAAAAGTCTTCTGAATAAGGCGATTTGTAAAGTGTCGGTTTCCCGTGAAGGCGATAATATCCTATGTTTGGATTTGTGATAATGATGTCCTCAGGAAGATTGCTCGGAAAACTTGTTCCGCTGAAAATCCATTTTTTGTCTTTGAATATTTTAATAACATCATCATTCCACCAAGAAATATGACGGAATTCTACCACAATTAGAAAGTCATCAGGCAGATTTTCATTAAGCCAATTCAGATTTTCTGATGTGTGATGAAAGGAAGGCGGAAATTGAAAAAGAAAGCCAGCCAACTTTTCTCCAAGATGAGTCTTGATGTAATTGCAGAATTCCACAATCTCCTCTTTCTTATTTTCAAAAGGTTTTTGATGAGAAATCGTTTTTGGAATTTTAATAATGAATTTAAAATCATCTGGTGTTTCATCTACCCATTTTTGAAGTGTTTTGGCCGTTGGTTTTCTGTAAAAGGTGCTGTTAATTTCCACAATATCAAAAGTCTGGGAATACAATTTCAAAAAATCTTTGTTCTGAGAATCTACAGGATAAAGAGAACCTTTCCAGTCTGCATTGTAAAATCCGGAACAGCCGATGTGGTATTTCGTCTTCGATGTTTTCATTTTTATTAATGATTAATTTCTGTGCCAATCAGCATTGAATCAATTAATTAAATCTGTTATGATATTTATCATACCGAATTAGTAGGAAATAAATTTGGATGGATAAATCTTTTGACCCTACTTTTGCAAAGTGATTACGAATTGCTGTCATACTTATTAAGAAAGACCGAGGGAACTGACCTTAAGACGTCTTAACAACCTGCCGAAAGGAAAGGTGTTGCATTCAGCCTTTGAAAAAAGGAAAAATAAGTTTAAAAGTTTTTATTATTGGACCAAACACATCCTAATATAACTTCTTCTAGACTTGTCTGGGGGAAGTTTTTTTTATTTATAGAACGTAAAATTTAGAATATATGAACAAAGTAACTATTATTAATTCAAGGAAAGGCATTGCGCTCACAGCGGCGGTAATTTTCTTTTCTGGGATTACATTCGCACAAGCTCAGGAAACAAAACCTGCCAAAGATACCGTGTCCGACAAACAGATCGAGGAAGTGGTTTTGGTCGGATCCAGAAGTGGTGGACGTTCCAAAGCGGACAGCCCGGTTCCAGTGGACGTTTTCAACCTGAAAGAGATCCAGCAGAGTTTGCCGCAGACTAACATCAATCAAATCCTTAATACGATCGCGCCGTCTTTTACATCTACCATTCAGACCAATGCAGATGGATCAGATCACTCAGATCCTGCACAGTTGAGAGGTTTGGGTCCAGATCAGACTTTGATTTTGATTAACGGAAAAAGAAGACATACATCAGCTTTGGTCAATGTAAATGGTGCTCCAGGAAGAGGAACGGTGGGAACTGACCTTAATGCAATCCCAGCTTTTGCACTTTCCAGAATCGAGGTTTTGAGAGACGGAGCGTCTGCACAATACGGTTCTGACGCGATTGCCGGAGTAATGAACCTCCAGTTGAAAAGAGATACAGGAAAACTGACAGGACAATTGAACTACGGTGGTTATCTCACCAACGCAGCGAAAGACCACACAGGAAATTATGACGGTCAGCAATATCAATTGGATTTGAACTACGGAAATAAGATTGGCAACAAAGGTGGTTTTTATAATATCACCTGGTCTTCCCAGTTCCGTGATCCTACGAGAAGAGCTGGAACAGAAAGTAGTTCAATCTACAACGCGTACAACGCAATCGAGAAAAGAGCGGCTGAAAATGGCGTCAATCTTTCGTCTTATTTCAATAATATCACAAATCTGAAAGGAACTGCAGGTGAGCAAGATTTCGTGAATTTGATTCACCAATATTCTCAAGGCGTTGGTTATTTTGATTCTGGTTTCCAAACAAGTATTCAAAATGCATCCACAATTACAGCGCTTCAAGGTATTTTAGGCGCGAATGTGACAGATAATGAATTGGCTTACAGAGGACAAACCAGAAAAGACTTCAACATGCAAGTTGGGCAGTCCAAACTGAACAACCACCAATTATTTTTAAATGCAGAAGTGCCACTGAATGATGATTGGAAAGCTTATACTTTTGGAGGTTACTCTATCAGAGATGGGCAATCAGGCGGTTTTTACAGAAGACCAAACCAAGCTAGAACTTTCACAGGACTTTACATTGACGGTTATTTGCCAGAAATTCATACCAGAATTCAGGATGTTTCTTTGTCTGCAGGCGTTAAGGGAAAATGGAATGGATGGAATGTTGATCTAAGCAATACTTTCGGACAAAACAGTTTTGATTACACGATTGAAAATACTGGAAATACGAGTTTAAGATTCAATTCTCCAAGCACTTTCAAAGCGGGTGGTTTGCAGTTTTTGCAGAACACCATCAATTTGGATTTCAGCAAATCGTTTGACGTATTCCAAGGAATCAACGTCGCTTTCGGAGCAGAACAACGTCACGAGAATTTCAGAATCAATCCAGGTGAGGAAGCTTCTTACACAGCTTATGATATCAACGGAAATCCTCAAACGCCAACGACGCCAAACTCTTTGAAACCAACTGACTTTTTTGGAGCTACTTTGGCAGGAAGTTCTCAGGTTTTCTCAGGCTTCAGAGCGGAAAATGCCATAAATAAAAATAGAAATTCCTACGCCGGATATGCTGATGTAGAATTCAATTTTACCAATTGGTTATTGGTCGATGCAGCTGTTCGTTACGAGGATTATTCAGATTTTGGTTCGACTTTCAATTACAAATTGGCTTCCAGGATTAAACTTTCAAACGATCTTAATTTCCGTTTTGCAGGTTCCACAGGTTTCCGTGCGCCATCGATCCATCAGATCTATTACAATACGACATCAACCTTATTTACAACACTTCCGGGAGGAACAGCGCCATCTTTGGTAGAAGTTGGAACTTTCAGTAATGATTCTGCAGTTGCAAAAGGTTTGGGAATTAATAAATTAAAGCAAGAGACTTCAAAGTCTGTAAGCACCGGATTTACGTATAAAATTCCTGCTCTGAACTTGAATATTACTGCAGATGCGTATTTCATCAGAATTGATGACAGAATTGTTTTGACAGATCAGTTTGCAAGACCAACCGCTCAGCAGATCGCTATTAACCCAAATCTTGGACCTGTTCAACAAGAATTTGATAAGGCAGAAGTAAATGCTGCTCAGTTTTTTGCGAATTCCATCGATACAGAAACTAAAGGTTTGGACGTTGTCATCAGCCATACCTACAGAAGAGAAAGTTTCAGATTTAATAACGACTTTGCCATCAACTTCAATAGAACAAAGAAAGTTGGCGATATTCACGCTTCCGATCTGTTGAAAAATGCAGGATTGGATACAACTTACTTTGGAGAAAGATCCAGAGTTTATCTGGAAGATTCAGTTCCGAAAGTGAAAGCGAGTTTGTCTCATAGCTTAACTTGGAATGACTTCAGTGTTTACCTGAGAAATACTTACTACGGAAAAGTGTATGGTGCAGACAATGTGGATGCGAACTTTGACGGTATTCTTTTGCCAAACGAGCATCAATTGGTGTCAGATAAGATCATTACGGACTTATCAATTGGATATAATATTAGCAAAAACTTCAACCTGACAGTTGGAACCAACAACTTGTTTGATATCTATCCAACGAAGAATGTGACAGCTTCTACGAACAATGACCAGTTTATCTACTCACGTTCTTCGTCTCAGTTTGGACAGAACGGAAGATACGTCTTCAGCAAGCTGACTGTCTCATTTTAATCAGACGATTTTTTAAGGTTTTATATTTGTTTTGAAATGGCATCGGGGTTTTCCTCGGTGCCGTTTTTTTTTTAACCATAAAAGTCACAAAAGGTTATAGTTTATTTCTACGAAAACAAAAAGCTCAAAAAAGGATTAAGAATTTCTTTTTTGAACTTTTAAAATGATTTTCAGAATTTTCTTTTGTGACTTTTGTGGTTCAAATCATACATCCAATTTCGCATTATTCAATCTCAAAGAATTAAGAATCACAGAAACCGAACTGAAACTCATCGCTGCGGCCGCAATCATTGGACTCAATAAAATGCCGAAGAAAGGGTAGAGCAGTCCTGCGGCGAGCGGAATTCCCAAAACGTTATAAATAAAGGCAAAGAACAGATTTTCTTTGATGTTTTTCAATAATTTTTCACTGAGGATTTTCGCTTTTGCAACGCCGAGAATATCGCCTTTTAGCAATGTGATTTCTGAGCTTTCAATCGCGACATCGGTTCCGGTTCCCATTGCAATGCCGATGTTGGCTTGAGCCAAAGCTGGCGCATCATTGATTCCGTCGCCTGTCATCGCCACGATTTTCCCTTCGTTTTGAAGTTTTTTGATTTCGTTCATTTTATCTTCGGGAAGACAATTGGCTTTGAAGTTTTTGATTCCAAGTTGTTCAGCGACTACTTTTGCCGTGTTTTCATTATCACCCGTCATCATTATAACTTCGATGTTTTGACTTTGCAGAAGTTCAATCGCTTGTTTCGAAGTTGGTTTAATGTTATCCGAAAAACTTAAAAATCCTAAAACGTTTCCAGCTTTTGTGAGATAAGAAATGGTCTTCGCTTCGTTTTGTTTTTCGTTAATTTTTAATTTCAGACTTTCAGGAATATTGATGTTGAAATGATTCAGCAAAGATTCGTTTCCTAATAGAATTTCTTCTTGATTAATCAGTCCTTTCACGCCTTTTCCGGAAATATTTTCGAAGCTTTCTACTTTTTCAAAACTGTCATCCCGATTGGACTCGAATGATTGTCCAAAGGCATTCAAAACCGCGTTTGACAAAGGATGTTCAGAGTTTTGATTTAATGAAGCTGCGAGTATTAAGAATTCATCTTTGTCTGAGTTTTCAAAAGTTTCGATGTTGTCCAGACTTGGTTTTCCTTCCGTCAAAGTTCCTGTTTTATCGGTAATCAGGACATTGATTTTGTGCATTTCTTCCAAGGCTTCGGCGTTTTTTATCAAAATTCCATTCTGCGCGCCTTTCCCTATTCCCACCATCAAACTCATTGGTGTTGCCAATCCGAGAGCGCACGGACAAGCGACAATCAATACAGCGACGGCGTTTACAAAGGCATAAGTCATTTTGTTTTCGCCACCGAAAATGTACCACGCGACGAATGTTAAAACGGAAATCGCCATCACAGTTGGAACAAATATCTTCGAAACTTTATCCGCTAATTTCTGGATTGGCGCTTTGCTTCGGCTGGCATCGTTCACCATTTTAATGATTTTGGCAAGCAAGGTTTCATCGCCGATTTTTTCCGTTTTCATCAGGAAAGTTCCGTTCCCGTTGATGGTTCCGGATGTTACTTTGTCGCCCGATTTTTTCTCTAATGGAATTGGTTCTCCCGTAATCATCGATTCGTCAACGTTGGAATTTCCGTCGATAATTTTTCCATCCACAGGAATTTTTTCGCCCGGTTTTACTCTTAGAATGTCATTGATTTTAATTTCAGAAAGCTCAACTTTTTTCTCATTTTCATTTACGACTAAATTGGCAGTTTCCGGCGAGAGATTCATCAACGCTTCAATGGCTTTTCCAGTTTTTTGATGCGCTCTCGCTTCCAACATTTGTCCCATTATCACCAAAGTCAAAATCACACAAACCGACTCAAAATAAAACGGAACTTTCCCACCGTGAGACAATTCGTGGGGAAGAATATCTGGAAAAATCAAAGCAATCCAACTAAAAATAAATGCGACAGAAACGCCCAACGCAATCAAAGAAAACATATTCAGATTCCACGTTTTGAACGAAATCCAGCCACGTTTCATCACAAACCAACCTGCATAAAATAGGACTGGAATCGTTAAAATCAATTCCAAAATCGCCTGAACTTGATAAGAAAAAGGAAAGTCAAAAAACATTCCGCCCATCGAAAGAATGAAAACGGGAACAGAGAATCCTAAAGCAATCCAGAATTTTCTTTGCAAAGTTTGATAGGTCTTGTCTTCGTGTTTTTCACCTTTTATCGGAATCATCACCAAATCCATCCCGCAAACCGGACAACCAACATTGGAATCGTAAACCTTGTCGCCTTCGCAGAACATCGGGCAATAGTATTTTCCTTCTTGATGGGTGTTTAGTGTTTGGTGTTTGGTGTTTTGATGTGTGTGTGAACTTCCAGCTTCCAGCTTCTGACTTCTGACCAAATCTTCTGTGATTTCCTCCAAATGCATATGACAAACCGGGCAACCGGAATCCGATTCGTAGGTTTTGTCACTTTCGCAAAACATCGGGCAAAAATATTCGCCAATTTTATCTTTGAAACTTTCTGGAAGATTGGTTTTGGAATAGGTTTTTGGCTTGTTTCGTTGGTCTTCACGCTCTTCAATCGGAACGAGGAACATATTGCAAACGGGACATCTGCCTTGCTTGAAATACAATTTTTCGCCTTCGCATTCCATCGGGCAATAATAGACGGAACTTGGGGAAATTCTTTGGTTTGGGTGAAGATTTTCGTGATTATGATGAGTGTGGTTTTCCATTTTTTTATTTTAACACAAAGCGCACAAGTTCTTATTTTAAAGATTAAATGTTTTGAAGGCACAAAGATGAGTACGCTTCGCTCTGATAATTATTGATACAAATTTCAGCAAAATAGAATTCAATCTGTTATAAATAAATGGAAAGATGTTATAATCAGAAATTAAAAAGCCTCTAGATTTTCTAAAGGCTTTGATTAGGTTTTCGATATCTACAGACTTAGTTGCTGAATCTTCTCTGTTAATTCCTGATGTATTTTTTGAGTTGAAGGCGTTTCTACTCCCAGCTCTTTTCCGTAATGGATAATGGCGCCAGCAAACAATTCGAGTTCGTTGTTTTGTTGTTTAACATTGATATCCAATTGCAAAGACGTTGGCGTTGCAGGTGGAAATGTGGACGCTTTTTCAAAAGATTTTTCGATGATGTCGCTTGGCAGACCAATCGATTTTTTGTCTGCGCTGGCTTTTACTTCTTTCATTATGGCTGTGGCCTCCTGTTTCTGTAAAGTATCATTGCAAACTGTTCCGATAGAAGAATTGTACTTTGCACTCACCAATCCGAAACTGGCTACAAAAATAAATTTGGTCCAAATGTCCGCAAAAGAATTCTCTTTAAAATCAAAATCGATTCCGCTGTCTGTCATTAATTTGATTATCCAATCTACATTTTCCGAAACATTTGAAGGGTCTTTGCCGAATATCAATTTCCCGGGTTTTCCTTTGTGTTCCACGATTCCTTTCTCCTTGATGTGAGATGCTACATAAACACAAGCTGGCAAAATTGTATTTCCGGGAATAATTTTCTTGACTCTATCATAAATATCAACGCCGTTCATCAAAGGAAGCAAGATTGTGTTTGTGCTGATGACCTGTTTCAATTGTTCGCAAACGTTTTCCAAATCATATTCTTTCACACAAATGAGAATAAGGTCAGCATTGTCTATTTCGGAAATGCTTTGAACGATTTCATCAGGTTTCGTGATATTTTCCGGATGTTCTGGAGAGAGTAGTGTAAGTCCATTTTTCGATACCACATCATAGGTTTTACTTCTTGCGACAAACGTAATACGAAACGGATTCTCTTTCACATTAAACTGATTGATTTTGAATCCGAAATATCCACCAACACCGCCAAGACCTATTACGACTATATTTTTCTTATCCATAGAAAATTATCTTTTGTTAATTTGTTCGGCGCAAATTTGATGAAAAAAGAATGAAATAAGCTATGAATAAAATAAAAACCCTCCAAAAATTTCTTGAAGGGTTAATAAATGGAAAGATGTTATATGTGATTTTAAAATTGTTACAATTACTCAATCTTCAATATCAGATTTTTGTCTTTTTTGTCTGCATTCAACGCATTGCTTGGCGCTTGCATCCATCTGACTCTATTAATGATAAACTTGAATTGGTATTCTTTTCCTTTTTCGAATTGTGATTTTGGAATTTCAAGTTCAAATGTGTGATTGTCTTTTCTAATCATTTGAAAGGATTTATTTTCTGGATTCCAATCGTTGAATGAGCCGGCAATTGAAATGCTTTTTAGCAAATCTGCATCTAATCTTTTATCGTGCTGATAGCTGAAAATCACTTTGTCGTCTGTTAATCTGTAACCGTAAATATTTTTGTTATGAGAATCAATCAGCAAATCATTGGCAACGTCAAATGTGGAGTTGCTTAGAATTTCGCCAGTTTCCGGTCCGCTGATATTGACCATCAAACAAACGCCCAAATTCTGCTCCGGAAATACAGAAAACATCACCTGATTGCCGTATGCTCCGCCGTGCTTGTACGCATAGTTACCGAATTCTGAAACATAAATTCGGTCCCAAAAATAGCCATACCAATCTTGATTGCTGTTCGTAATATTTCGCTGTGATTCTCGAACCGTTTTGTTTTGACCGTCCAATTCGAACTTTAAAAACTTCATCAAATCTCCCAAAGTCGATTTTGTGTGAAGACCAGATGAGCCCCACAATTGACTCTTGAAATGTGGCATCAAAACGTGATTGCTATTATAACCGTTTGCTAATATTTCATTCTTATCCAATACAAATTTTGTCTTGTTCATTTCCAGTTTTGACCAGAGATTTTCCTTCAATAATTTTTCAAGAGGCTTTCCGTAAATGTTTTCGAGCATCAATCCTGTCAACTCAAGGCGTGGATTGCTGTAAAGGTATTTTGTTCCGGGAATTGTGTCTAATTTTACAGTTTTTAGGTCACGCAAAAAATCGGTTTTCGAATAATTTTTATAAAGTTCTACCAGCTTGAATGTGGTTTGGTCGTCAAATGTTTTCATAATTGCTCTGTCATCTGGCAAAACGCTAGGAATTGCAGATTGATAAGAAATCAAATCTTTGATTGTTACTGGTTTGCCATCGTATTGCAGATTGGGATAATCACCTTTGAGATATTTTCTAATGTCATCATCCAGATTCACTTTCTTTTCCAGAACAGCTTGAGTAAGCAAGTAACCTGTCATCACTTTTGTGACGGAAGCAATTTCGAAATAAGTATTGTCGTTTACTTTATTGCCTTTCTCTTTATCGATTTCGCCGTAATGTTTGGTGTAAACTTTTCCATCTTTTAAAATACCAATGGAGACTGAATATGCTTTTGAATTTTTTAGCAATTCCTTGGCATTTTTATCCATTATGGAATCGATAGAATTTTATGTTGACCAAAAATTGATGTTCCGATAAACGCCAGTAGGAAAAGGATTGTCTTACTCATAATGTGATATTGTAAATATTTGAGTTGAAATTTTTTTTGATTTGTTTTAATAGTTTGACAATCTTAAGAGAGTTTTTGTTACATCATAAATGGTAGTTAATAAAAAAACCTCCAGAAAATTCTGAAGGTTAGATTTATATAAAGCGTTTAGTTTAAATATTAAACTGATTACTTTCTCGGTTTCAAAGAAAGATTGTCCAAATAAACGGCTTGATGCACACCATTTAGCATCACTTTCAGACCTAAGTTGCTGTCCTTTTTCAATGAGATGTTGAAGACTTTTTTGTCTTTTCCAATTTTCACAGGTTTTGCAATTGTGGCGAAAGTTTTAGGATTTGAAGCGTTTTGGATGGACAAAATTTCCAAGGTTGTTTCTCCGCCATTGTCCGTCACATCAAGGCTTAGCGTGTAGTTTCCAGCTTTGATTTTCGGTGTCACCAAATACATATTTTCCTTCGGATTGGTCATCGAGTAGAAGATGATTTTGTTTTCGCTGGCGTAGAGCATTGCTTCGCCTTTTTGGATAGACCAGCATTTGTTGATATCTTTCCAGTTGTCAAAATTTTCTGTCAATGTGGAAACGGTTTTGCACTGTGCATTAGCTGTCACAAATCCGCATAAAGCCACTATTCCTCCGAATATTAGTTTTCTCATTTTTGATTAAATATTATGAGGTAAAAATAAGTAAAAAAGGGTGAGTGACAAAGTTATTTTTAATTAATCTAAATAACTGTTTAATATATCACATTTGCAATTACAATATCTAATCAAGTAGATTTAATTCAATTAGATTATTGTCTTTTGCAAGTCTTTCCAGCGCTTGCTGATTTAGCTCCCTGAGGATTTCGGAGGATGTTCTGAGTTTTCCATCAGCATCTCTTTGGTCAGGTATTCTTCCCACTAAATCAGATGTTGGGTTTTGGCGATAATTTTTATATTTTTTAACAAATTGATTGTGACTTAACTCAACAATACGGTAATTATGCAAATCAGGATAGACGAACGGTTGCTGATTAGACTTAATTCCTTTCAGTTCAAACACGTGATTTTTACTGCTATCTTCAATTTTCAGAATCAGACCAGGTAAACCTTTGAATTTGTAAGGTCCGTCTTGGATTGGTATTTCTTTTGCAAACCAGGCTGTCCATTTTCTACCACCGAATTCGGTGGTTGCTTTTTGAACATCATAATTTAAAATTTTAGAAAACTCAGTGGTCAATTTCCAATTGAATTCTACATCTTGCTTTACTTTGTACTTGTCCCAAATCAAGAATGTAGTATGGACCAATTGATTTGAGTTAGGATATTTTGTAACCCACTCATTGACTATCGCATTTCCAGATGGCATAGAATTGATTCCTTTTTGATAGTCTTCAAATTGAGCAGAATCTGATGCATATCTTACTGAACTATAATACTCCGACCTGTCTTTTTGAAAATTCAATATCATTATTTCTGTTTTGATATCTGTTCTGTTGGTTGAATCAGGAATGAATTTGTATTCGTAGAGAAATTGTTTGTTTTGTCCAAAAATAAAATTTGAGAGAAGAATTAGGATTAATAAGTAATTGTTTTTCATTTTAAAGTTTTTCTTATTATAAAATTAGCTTGTTTCTTTCTCATTTTCATTCACAAAATTTCACAAACTTTGTTAAATAACACTTATAAAAATCTCGCTTTTTTATCCTTTAACCTAAATATCTCCTTCCCATTAAAAACAATCACCGCCAAAAATATCAGAGCATAAGAAAAGATCTGCAAGCTTCCCAACGGTTCGTGATAAACCACGCCAGCCAAGACGAAAGCAATGATCGGATTGATGTTTAATATCATTCCAACTTTGGAAGAACTGATTCCTGAAAGTGCATAAAGATTGAGAAGCAACGGAACAATAGTGTACATCACTGCGATGATCTCGACGTAAAAATAGAATTTGAAATCGGTGATCAAACCACTAGAGTAAACCGGGAAAAAGGGCACCAAAATCAATGCTGACAAAAGAATATGAAAATTGAGAACCAAGAACTTATCAAAATTTTTGTTGATGCTTTGGCTCACAAGATACGAGGCGTACGTGAAACCAATGAGACTGCTGTAGAACATATCAATCAAATTGGCGTAAGACAGCAAGACGCATCCAACAAAACTGAGAAAAACCGACAACCATTGTAGCTTCGTAAGTTTGTCTTTCAAAATAAAATAGGCGAGAATCGTCGTGATAATCGGGCAAACCAAATAGGCGACAGAAGTTGCGCGCACGCTGATGTGATTCATCACAAAAATAAATGAAAACCAATTGGCAGTCAACAAAACACTGCTGAGAACATTGAGACCAATCAGATTTCGTTTTTTGTTTGGAGGAAGTTGTTGGAAATAATCCAGATTATTGGCGAGTTTTTTCCTTTTGAATAGAAATGAAATAACAGTCATAATCAATGCGCAACTGAAAACTCTGTAAAACAGAATATCCAAAGAAGCGTACTCGTGGAGCGGTTTCAAAACCAAACTAAAGGTTCCCCAAAGCGAAAACGCAATGATGGCGGAGAGATAATATCTTAGATTGTTCAACTGAAAAAGGTATTTGAGCTTATCGAAAAATGAAGAAGCAAAAATAGCTATCTTTTGTGTGAGTTTGGTTACAAATCTGTCAATCTATTCAATATATCATTCCGATTTTGTAGGATTTTCTGTAATTTTCACTTTTAAAAATTCTCTATCTCGTTGTGATTTTTAAGATGATTTCCTGCTCTTCTTTGGCAAAATCTAACGAATTATTAATTTAAATCTAACTGAAAATCAACTTATCCTATCGGCCTGAATTTCCGCAGATTCCACTTTCTCTTGAAAGCTTTTCCATCTTCGAACTTATAAAAATAAGTTTCCTTTTCCCATTCATTGGGACGGATGACCGTGAAACATTCACCTTCTGGAAGCTCGATGATTTCGTGGATAGTGTTGGCTGGTACGAAATGCGAAGTTCCTTCTTTTCTGTGATGTTCGGAGGAATTGTAAGTGCCGTCTTCAAAGATTTCGTAAATCCTTTCGATGTAACTGCCTTTTAAAATATGCGTCGTAAAACTGAACGGATGATCGTGGATATGTTCGTGCTGATCTTTCTCGCTGAAATGATGAATGACCGCATCGAAAGGCAAACCTCTCAAATGGTGTTTCGTAAAAACGGCATTCATTTTTTCGCGTTTGACCTTAATATTAATCATATAATTTGTTTTATTTTATTGATATTCTGTATGTTAAACCAAGTGGAATCAAAATTTAAACCTTTGATGTTATAAAAATAATGAAAAAAGCGATTTGCAATTTTACCATTTTCCCTTTCTCGTTATCAATTAATTTAATAATTATCAATTTAAGAAAACCTATTGGTATTAGAATTGTAAATAACTGATTTGTTCTAATATGAGAAGAATTGGTTTATAATTCTAGTTCAATTATTATCTCTAAATAATGCTAAATGATGGATTCCACCGAAAATCACAGTGATTCTTTCTTCTCGAAATTTCAAATTTTACCTAGCGTAAAATCCAGTATTGTGATTCCTGTCAAAGATGAGCAGACTTATATTTTACAGACGCTTTCGTCATTTGCAAACCAAGTTGATATTTTGAGTGAAAGTCTTGATTCTAATCAATTTGAAATCCTGGTTTTAGCTAATAATTGTTCCGATGATTCGGTCGCTTTGATCAAGAAATTCCAGCTTGAGCATCCGCATCTCAACATTCATTTGCAGGAAATTACATTATCTAAATCGCTGGCAAATATCGGATATATTCGCAGGAAGTTGATGGAATCTGCTTATTCCAGACTTATGCAAATTGGTGGTGGTATTATTATGACGACGGATGGAGACACTTCGGTTGCCAACGACTGGATCTCGCAAACACAACAGGAAATCATCAATGGCGCAGATGTCGTAGGCGGTAGGATTTTGCTTTATCAAAATGAACTTGAAAACTTGGACGAATTCACACTTCTGCATCATTTTAAAGACGAGAAATACCAACTCTTGATTGCAGAACTGGAAGCAAAAATCATCGATTCCGAGTTTGATCCTCATCCAAGACATCATCAACATTTCAACGGCAGTTTTGCGATTACGACAGATTGTTATGCCAAATCCGGTGGTGTTCCTGAGGTAGATTACCTTGAAGATTGTGCATTTTTTGACAGACTGCAAACCATCGATGCGAAAATTCGACACAGTTACAATGTAAAAGTTCACACGTCTGCGAGGTGGATTGGCAGAACTGAAATCGGACTTTCTCACCAACTGAATGTCTGGAAAAACTTAGGAAAAAACGTGGACAATTATTTTGTTGAATCTTGCCCTTCAATTACACAAAGGCTTGTTCAAAAAAGAAGCTTATTGGATTTATGGAACTCTAAAAATCAAATTACCGAGTCAGAATTTCATCAAAAAATTAAAAAAATAATTCCCGAAATCACTATTGAAAAAGACAATTATAGTTTGTTTAATAATTGCCAGTATTTTGGAGAATGGTTTCAAAAATTAATGATCATTAAAAATAAAAGGAGCAAAGAAAATATTCCTGCAGTCTCGATTGATACAGCGATTAAAGATTTACAAATGAAAATTCAGGAATTGTCCAGTCACGATTTTGCCCAAACGTCAATTCTGTAAGTTTCAGCTCTGCCGGTGAAAATGTTCGTCATTTTGTCTTTCATTAATTTCTCAAAACTCTGATGAACTTCGTCGCCGGTCTGCGGATAATCGTGAACTTCTGGCAACCAATGTACCAGGACGATATTTCCGTCAGTTTTTAATCTGTCAAATAAATTTCCGACAGCCGTCTCCCAATCGTTTGGCGAAAGATAATAGGCCACTTCGGAAACCATTATCAGATCATATTCATCCTCCGGAAGTTCATTTTGAAAATTGAGTTTTTTAAATGTGACATTTTCCAAATTCTCACAACGTTTTTTCGCAAGATTTAAAGCCTTTTCCGAAATATCTGTTGCCAACAAATGTTCGCTTTTCTGAGTCAAAAGTTGAGTCAAAACGCCAATCGAGCAACCGATTTCTAAAACATTTTCATAATGATCTTTGGGCAAAGAAGCAATCGTTACCGCATATTTTTTTGCCTCATATTCGCTGGCTTCAAAGTTCCAAGGATCTTCATTGGCGTCATAGACACCTTTGAAATATTCCGAATCTAAAGATTGTTTTTCTTCCATTATTTTGAGATAAAAAATGTTTCGTAGGGTACATTAAACTGATCCAGCATTTCTTGAGAAAGCCTAAAACCTTCCGGATCATCATTGATCAAATCTGTAATTTGAGAACGGTGTTTAGAAATTGCTTCCTGTTTTTGAGATAAGACATTGCTGATGTTCAGTCGGAAAGGCATTGATTCTTCGTTGGTTGGTTCATCTCCAGATTGCCCCAATTCCTTGAGCCAGATTGGATATTCATAAATTTTAGCATTGGAAGTTTCAGCAGAATTCATCAATTGAAAAGATGCTTGATGATCCGGATGTGGATCTCTGCGCCACGGCACGAAAATACTTTGAGGTTTGATGACGTCCAGCATTTTGGAAATATTTTTAACCGAGGTTTCAAATCTTTCATCACCAAATGTCGGCACATTTCTATCGGGATATCTGCCAAAAATGATATTTTCTTCAGCAACGCCAAGAATTGCACAGGCTTCAATTAATTCTTTTTCGCGCAGATCTCTTAGCTTTTCTGCAGGATATTCTTTGCTGTTTGGGTGAGACAAAGTTCCGTCGCTGAGTAATAAAATATAAACTGTTTGCCCATATTTTCGCAACAGTGAAATGACACCGCCACAACCCAAACTTTCATCATCGGCGTGTGGAGCGACAATCAATGTGGTTCCAAATCCTGTGACACATTGTTCTGGTGCCAACGGAATATTTTCAAGATTTATTTGATTCATCTTTTTTAATTTTTTTTAAGTTCATATTCCAGATCTCACTTGCAGGAACATTAGAATTTAGGACGTAGCCACCAACATCTGCCAAGACTTGATCTGGCGCAGGTTGTCTTAGATAAGTACTTAGATCACGAATGATTCTCTCAAAATGATAAGGTTTGTTGAGACCACGTGCACCAACACATTTTTGACAAAGGTTCATCACATCCGTACAGATTTGCTCTATGGCGGTTCGCATCATATTAGCATAAATGACAAAATGTTCCGCCTCACTTTTAGTCGGTTGTTTCATATAACGGTCCATTCTTGATGAAGCACCAACAATCCACTGATTTCCTGATTCAACAGCAATTGCCATTTGACCCAATCTCATTTTTTGAAACGGATCTTGAGTTCTGTTTAGATTCACGAGATATTTTTTTGTCTCATCTAAAAGTTGCTCCGCGGCGCCTAACTGAACAGCCGCAAATCGTACAGCACCGCCACTGAATCCTGGTTGTTGGTAATATTCGCCGGCTTTTCCGAGTAAATTAATTTTCTGAAGTTTGGTTTTCAAAAATGTCATTTTAAAACTTCTGCTGGACTGCATTCCCATTGGATTCCACCAGCTGGAATCGCTTTTTACGGATGATTCATCAAGCGGGACGACACACATTTGCCAAGCTCCACCTTTCCTTGCGGCAGTGACAATTGGTCGGCTAACATAATCTGTTCCCGTCGCAAAAGTCTTAGAACCATTCAATTGATAAATGTTTTTTTCCACTTTTGTGAGGAAAGTTCCATCAGTTGCTTGCGTATTCCAAACTCCAAAGAGTTTACCCGCAATCGCATCTTCTGCAAACAGCTTCTTTTGCTTTTCGGAGCCAAATTGGTCAATTAAAATCTGCGCATTGATGTGACCTTCCAAAACTCGTCCCATCACCAGATTTCCTTTTCCAATATTTTTCAGAATATTGAGCATTGCCAAGTTGGTTCCGGGAATCAATCCTAAATTCTGACCTCCCAATTTTTCGGGAATGCTTGCTGATAAAAATTTTGTGGATTTTAGTTTGGCTAAAGTTTTTTCGGGAAAAGATTTGACAGAATCAGTCTCTGAGGCTTCGGCGAGCGATTCTTCTCCAATCAGTTGAGAAGATTTTACCAATTCTGATAATTTGGATTTACTGAATTGGTTATGGTTTTTTTTCAAATCTTTTATATAAGGTTTAAGATGTAATTATCTGTACTTCAATACTACCCATTTTAATGCCGTTAAAATAAGATTGTAATTTGGGTCGTGAAAGTATGTGATTATTTAAAGTAATCGCATTGACTACTTAAGATAAGCTTAAGACTTCCTCAAAGATAATTGTTAATCTTTGCCTTGGATATGACTGAGGTCATAAATAAAAACCTTCTATTAATTGTAAGGTTCTAATTTTATGAATCTTACTTTCTCTTTATTATCCTGAAAATTGATGATTAATTTTTCTTGGTCGCCAAAACAGAATAAACCATCGGAATCTTATCGCCAAGATGCTCGATTCTGAATTTCTTTGGCGCGATTTCTACCGTTTTGTTGAAGCAATTGTATGGAGAATAATCGTATTCATCTAAAGAATTGATCTCGAGTCCGTTTGTTATCAAACTATTCAAAACCTCGCTGAATCCGTGGTTCCACATCACGTAATCTTGTGTGATGTCAGCAGTTTTGTCTGCATAAGTTCCCGATTCTGTTTCTACAATCGCACCAGAATTAAAATATCGATACGCGATTTTTTCAAAATTATCATCAAACATCCAAACCACAGGATGGAACTCTACAAAGACAAATTTCCCGTTTGGTTTCAAAAATCTGGAAATCACTTTTCCCCATTTGTCCAAATCTGGCAACCAACCAATCGTTCCGTAACTTGTGAAAACGATGTCAAATTTTTGATCAAGATGATTGGGCAAATCGTAAATATCAGAGCAAATAAAAGTAGTATCTGTATTGGTTTCTTTTGCCAATTGTTTAGCGCTGTCAATAGCTTTGTCAGACAAGTCAATGCCAGTGACTTTCGCACCCAATCGGCTTAAGGAAATAGAATCTTGACCAAAATGACATTGCAAATGCAGAATAGATTTTCCTTTAATATCGCCCAACAAATCAAGCTCAATATCGTTAAGCGAAGTATTTCCTTTTTTGAAACCTGCGAGGTCATAAAACTCAGATTCCAAATGGGCGTCGGTTCTGTTGTTCCAAGATTCGCGGTTGATTTCTATATAGTTTTTTTCTGGGTTCATAGTTTATATTTGATAAATCCAAATTTATAAATTAGATACTTACAAATCCAAACTTAACCATATAATTAGTTGATACCGAATTTATTATTGATGCAATCTATGAACAAACTGTTGTCCAAAAATATCTTATTGCCAAGCATTCCAGACATTCCTGAGAATTTCATCAAAGAAAATTGTGCAGTCGAAAAACCTTCCACGTACGTCAATTCTTTAATCGGAATTTTGATATGATCAAATTCGATATTCTGATCACAACTGGCGGTGTAAGTAGTCAAAACATTATTCCAACTTTTGGATTTTTCTACCTTCACTTTGGAATTTTTCAACTTTAATTTTTCCCATTCCTCTTTATAGGTCAAAAATTCGAAGGCGCTGGTTCCAGAATCGTAGAGGAATTTTCGGTCTTTACCTTTCAAAATTCCGGGAATAATGATTTTTCTCTTTTTGAATTTGAAATCGATGAGCTTATTCCTGTAATCTGCAGGAATGCTGGATACATTTAGAACAACGAGATCTTCTCTAAAGTTGATCAGCGTTTTTCGGTCCTCCAACACATCTGCACCCAGCGTTCCAATGATTTTTATCGAATCACTTTTATCGTCTTTATTCGTTTTATATATTTTAAATTGATTTGATGAAATTTCGGTTTTTCCAACAAAGAATGAAGTTTTTGCTTGCTCATTATCAATAGAAATTTCTCTGATGTCCTTTATCGATTGGGAATAAAAGACAGTGTAAGCGGAACCTGTATCAAATTGCAGATAGTAAGTTTCCGATTTTCCAGAAAAATGAATGGGCAAAAGCAAAACATTTTTATCATTTCCGAGCCAGGTAATCGGGATGTTTCCACTTTCGTTTTTTATTGTCAAATAATTTTTTTCTGGCGTGAATTTCTGGTCAAAATAAATGTAACCTGCCACTGCGGTCAAAATCAAAATAACTAAAAATCCGAGTGCGATCTTTTTGAATAACTTCATTGTCAAAATTTTTCTGCAAGATTCGGTTTTACAGATCAATTAACTTTAAAAATTGATATGACAATTGTACGTCAGTTTTATGACAGAGTTTATAAGAAGTTGTTTTTCAG
This sequence comes from Chryseobacterium sp. KACC 21268, assembly GCA_028736075.1. NCBI lineage: Bacteria > Pseudomonadati > Bacteroidota > Flavobacteriia > Flavobacteriales > Weeksellaceae > Chryseobacterium > Chryseobacterium sp. KACC 21268. Next base: position 3,258,503 of record CP117875.1, on the reverse strand, counting down.
TTTAATACTGATATTTTGGTTTTGATTGAGGCTGATTCCGTTTTTGATGATGATGCAGATTTTTGTAATGATAAAGGCGATCAATGGAATCAAAAATAATGGAAATTTGATTGATATTGACCTCTGAATGAACGGAGAAATGATCATCAAAACAGAGAAAACTGAAGCCAGAATGATCTGAATGCTCACAACACTTTTCCCTAATTCTCTGTTGATGGGATCTTTGGTTTTGTAGGTCAAAATCGCTGGAAAAATAATGCTACCAAATGGAATGATCAATCCGCACAAGGCAGAAAGATTGATGAGTTTTGCTCGGTCGACTGTCGGATTTTCCTCTGCTGTAGGAAACAAATTTTCTGGTTGAATATCCAACGCTTCTGTAATCGCTTTCAGCGTAAAACCTTTGGGTGGATTTCCAGCTTCGATTCTCTGGATGGTTCGCAAAGAAAGTCCCGACTTTTCCGCTAATTCAGATTGGGTCAGGTTTTTTTGTTCTCGAAGGATTTTGAGGTTGGATTGCATTTGTTTTCTTTAAAATTGTGATCAAACCTTATCCAAAGCAATCCGTTTCTCATTAGAATTCAAAAACTGGGTAGGAGAGAAGCCTGTGATCTTTTTGAACTGATTGGAAAGATGCTGCACACTTTTGTAACCCAATTTCAAAGAAATTTCTGTCAGATTGAATTCCTTATAAAGCAAAAGTTCCTTCACCTTTTCAATTTTTTGAAGGATGAAATATTGTTCCAACGTCACATTTTCATTTTGTGAGAAAAGCTTGGAAATCGCGCTGTAATCTTTGTTGAGCTCAGAACTTAGAAATTCGGTCAGAATGAATTCTTCGGTGATATCTTCTTCAGATATTTTTTGGATGATCAGATTTTTGATCTTCTCGATCTGTTTTTTGGATGAATCTTCCAAGATTTCAAAACCAGTGGACTTTAGTTTAGAATTCAGGTTTTGGAGAACTTTGTCGGAAATCTCATTCTTAGTTTCCACTTCACCAAGTTCAATGTTGGAAAACTCAATCTCAAGTTCATCAAAAATAGCCTGGACGGCGGAAATACAACGGTTGCAAACCATATTTTTGATAGAGATCTTCATAAATCAAATTTAGTCAATTTATGGATATGAAAAAAGCACCACGATTTGTGATGCTTTTGTGAGATTTGATTTCAAAATCAATTATTTGATAATGAGTTTTGTGTTTGATCTTTTCCCTTCATATTGTTGGGTGATGATGTACACGCCAGATTGCAAATTGGTGTTGATTTCATTCTTTCCCTTGTTCACAATTGCAGAATGGACGACTTTCCCACTTAGATCTTGGATCACAATATTTCCTGCATTTTCTGTGTCAAGGAAAAAATGATTCTTGCTTGGATTTGGATAGATTTTCATAGATGATCTCGAAACATCTGAAACAGCAAGTGGATCAGCACAATTGTATGGTTTGAAGGAAACCGTATTTGGAGTTTGACTTCCGATAACGGCCTGCACCATTGCGTCTGTGGAAAGTTCGTCTTCTCGCCAGCAGTTTCCAATGGCATTCACAAGATTTGGAGTGTTGTTGAAGAGTGCAACAGTATTTCCTGCATTCGCATTGTTTTTGAAAATGTTATTACCAGGATCAGCTTCTGTTCCAAGGTCGATGATCGCATTGCTCAAAACCGTAATTCCCCAAAGATTGCCACGGATCTGATTGTTTCTTACCGTTACTTTTTGAGTTCCTGTGAGGGAGATTCCGCTTCCACCCAGGTTTGGTAGATTTTCCGTGTTGTTATTTTCAATGATGTTATCAATGATGATTCCGCTGCTTCCGCCACCTTGATGCGTGATTCCATATCTGTTATCTCTTACAGTATTTCCTTGAACTCTGAAGCGATTAAGTCCTCCCAACAAACCTGAAACCGAGATTCCGCCAGATTTGGTGATGGCTCTGTTCCCGATGACGGTATTGTTCAAAACTCTGGTAGAATCTACGCCAGAAGGCCCCATATTGATCTGCGGATAATTCCCATTGTCTGTATTGTTCCCATAGAAATTATTATTAATGATATCAATTGAGACAGCGCCTGAAGCTCCAGAATTGATTCCCGCTCTCGAGTTTTCCAGGAACTGAGAGTTTTTCACCACGTGTCCTGATCCCTGAAAAATCGCCAAAGCTGCACTGCTGGCAAGATTTGTAGTTCCTGAATTGTTGTTTTTATAAAGAATACAATTATCCATCAGAAATCCGGTGGTGAGAACGCGAACGCCGCCGCCATATTCAACTCGTGTATTTTTCATCTCGGCAACAGAACCTTCTTCGAAGCGAATGCCTCTGTACGGACTTCCAACTGTACTTGCTGTGATCGTAAAATTATCAGTAGACGTTTTGTACTCGCCATAGATGAAAATTGCAACACCGGAATTGACCTTCAAGGTTGTGTTTTCGTCAATCAAAAGCTTGTCTGTGGCAGAAAGTGTAAGGTCTGCAGTCAGCGTGTAATCTGTCCCACTTTTCACCAAAACTGTCGGTGCAGCAGCAGATAAGCTGGTCAGCGTGTAACTGGTTCCGTTATTCGGACTGGTGAATTGAGCCTTGGCAAAAGCGCAACCCAACATCAGTAAAAGAGTAAATTTCTTCATAAACTTAAATTTTTTGAATATCAAATTTATCAATGTATTTTGTGTTTAACATAATATATTTGTAAAAATTTATTAATATGTATTCAGAATTAATAGCTGGAACAATGCGTTGGGGCGTTTGGGGCGCAGATCATTCCGAGAGAAAAGTACAGGAACTGATAGAAGTTTGCCTGGAGGAAGAGATCAGTACCTTCGATCACGCCGATATTTACGGAGGTCACACTACGGAAGAACTTTTCGGTAATGCCTGGAAAGGAATGAATATCGAAAGAGATAAAATTCAATTGATCTCCAAATGTGGAATTGTGATGAATTCTGAGAAAAAGCCATCGCTTCTCAAATATTACAACTACGAACCTGATTATATCCTGAATTGTGTTGATGAGAGTCTCAGTAATTTGAAAACAGATTATCTTGACCTTCTTCTCTTGCATCGCCCTTCGCCTTTGTTGGATCCAGAAAAGGTTGCCAAGGTCTTTGAAACTTTGAAGTCCCAAGGGAAAGTGAAAGAATTTGGCGTGAGCAACTTTTCTGCTTCCCAATTCGACTTATTGAATCAATATTTTCCTTTAGTAACAAATCAAATCGAAGTCTCAGTCAATCATTTGGACGCTTTCTATGATGGTACTTTGGAGCAATTGATGCGCAAAGGTCTGAGACCGATGGCCTGGTCTGTGATGGGAAATTATTTCTCGGAAAAGACAGACCAGAATATCATTATTGGCAATGTCCTGAAAGAGCTTGCTGATAAATATGATGTTGAGGAAAACCAGCTGTTGTTAGCATTTATTTTGAAGCCTCTAGCGAAGATCATTCCCGTGATCGGAACCTCTAAAGTAGAAACCGTCAGACACTTGAAAAAATCACTATTGATTGATTTGGAAGCAATAGATTGGTTCCGGATATTGGAAGCAAGCCGAGGAAAACAGGTGGATTGACAGATTTTCAATTCACTTTAAATTAATTTTCAAAATATATAATTATTCAAAAATAATTGTATCTTGCACTCAATTATATTTGAAATCAATAATCTTCTTTTGTTGTTTTTCCTGATATAATATTAAAACAACAGTTAACTTAATTTTTTTTTAAAATGAACATTTTTGTTTCAAACATCAATTACGCAACTAAAGATTATCAGTTGCAAGAATTATTCGAAGAATTTGGAGAAGTAACTTCTGCAAAGATCATTACTGACCGTGACACTGGGAGATCAAAAGGATTTGGTTTCGTAGAAATGGGAGACGAAGAAGGAAAACAAGCATTAGATGCTTTAAATCAGAAAGAATTTAACGGTAAAATACTAAATGTTACCGAGGCTAGACCAAGAGAAGAGAAACCAAGAAGATCTTTCGATAACAACCGTGGTGGTGGTTACGGAGGTGGTAACAACCGTGGAGGTGGTTACGGTGGTGGAGAAAACCGTGGAGGCGGTGGAGGCGGCCGTTGGTAATATCCCTTTAACAAAACAAGAAAGCGATCTATTTTTAGATCGCTTTTTTTTGTGCTTGTAATTTATCAAATTGACCTCTGAAAAATGATTTTAAAATCTTACTTTTTCTTGATCAACAAATAGGCGTTTTCAAAATCTATGGTTGGTGAAGAATTGTTTTTGTGCTTTTCAATGATCAAATTTCCCAGTGATATTTTGAGATGATACTTTTCCAGATCACCTTCCATCGCCATTTCGGGTAAATTTATTTTTCCGATTTTTCCTTTGTATTTTGTTTTTAGATCTTTGATCAATGAAGAAAAATCGGCTTCTTCTTTAGAATTTAAAATAACTTTGAACTGCGGTTCCTCATCTGTGATTCTGTCGAAGATCTCAAACGTGTCATTGCCAATCGTTTTGGCGCTGTGGTTATATCTGTTGAAATAAACAACATAATCGTAACCACTAACATCTACAATTTGTTGATTTGAAATTAATTCTAATCTTTGATAATCCGAGGTCGATTTATCTGTCTTTTTAATATTAGAAAATTGGTCTTTTACAATGTAGTAAAGCGAATATGAATTTTTAGACTGAGCAATATCTTTAGCTAGATCTTTCTGTTTGTCGTCTATTAATTTGATTAGAGATTCGGTTTCATTCCTTTTGCCCAAAAATTCAAACTTGTTCGCAATTTCCGTCGCTGTGCTATCGACAACTCGCCTGGAAAAATCGATTTTCTGGTTGTTGTCAAGCAATTTATTTTCATTGAGGATTTGAAGCAGTTGATTTTTCTGACTTCGTTTTGCTACGGAAAATGTATTGAGATAAGGGAATATCAAAGCAAACAATCCAAAGGCAAACAAACTCGTTGGAATGAATTTGATACTTGCATTTTTATTAATGATAAAATAGAAAACGACTGTAGCCAACCAAATTGAAAGTAGCACGACAAAGTATCTCGGTTCCGTGTATCCGTATTCCAGGATCCTTGTAAAAATGGCGGTGAAAAGTAAAATCAATAATGGAATTAAGGTAAAGTAGAAGATCTTTGAGAACATTTTGACCCAAGATTTCGCCGAGTTTTCTTTCAAAGGATGAACCAGCAATATCGCCAAAATCCCAACAATCGAGTAGGCGAGCACAAGATATGAAACCCAACCTCTCGGCAATTCCCAATTGATGAGGATCTTCGCCGAATAGAAATACAAGATGACAACATATATAATAAGGAGTGGGATCAGAATATATTGCGTGAAAAATTTCAGAACGACTGGATAATTGCCTTCTTTTTCCAGATATTCCAAACCTTTTTCATTGAATAAAAGAAAGATAAAACTACTTCCAAATATGGCTAATAAATAAAAAAAGCGCAGATATATTTTATCATTAAAATTAAAATCAAAAAGCTTGTCCACCGCGACAATCGCCAATTCGACTCCGCCAGTCAAAACGCCTGTGAAAATCACAGTCAAGACAATATTAATGAAAAGATTCTTGTTGTATTGCCAAAAATGCATCTCGGTTTTCTGCCTGAAAAATGAAGCAAACGAAACGAAAAGATGCGATAAAATGAAAGTTGGAATTAGTAGAAATGCATAAACTTCGGTGAAATCTTTTTGCAATTTTGGCAACAGAAAATAGAATCCTATTAAGAATGAAATTCCGCCAACTTCGAGCAAGATTTGTTTTCCAATTCTCTGCGAAAGGATCTTCAAACCAAACAACAATGAAATTCCCAAGCAAAAAACCAACATCAATTTGGTCAACGTGAAAACTTTTTCGCTAGTACGGAAATTTTCCTCAGCGATGAACATCAAAGAAATCGAAGCCGACAAAGCCATCAATAAAACCAAAGGGAATTGCCGAATGGCAAAACTCGCTTTCCCGAAAATCTCGTTTAACTTTTGATTCATAATGTTGGAGGTTTGAGAATTAAATTATAATCGAAAGTAAAAAATTCTACATCTTATTTGCTTTTCTTTTTACCTTTTTTCTTTTCCTTTTTATCTTTTTTCTTTGACTTTTTCTCGCCAGTGATTTCTTTGATGAAATCCTGAATGTGATTGTCTTCCTCAATATTTTCTTTGAAAGAAACGTCGGTAGTTTTTCCCTCAAAAAACTGGTTAAAGTCTTTTGATTCGACAAATTTTTCTTCAACCAAAACTTTCAATAATTCGCTTCCTGAATTGTTGAAGTAAGTTTCTAGAAAGCGTTTTAGAACAAATTTCTTGTAATCATCAAAACCGATTGTTGGCGTGTAAAGATAGATTCTGCCTTGTTTTTCGGTTGAAAGATAATCTTTGTCCACCAGGATTTTCAAGAATGTGGAAACTGTGTTTTGATGAGGTTTTGGTTCTGGATAAATGTCCATCAATTCTCGGAAGTAGATTTGACCTTTGTGCCAGATGAGTTGCATTATTTCTTCTTCAGAAGGCGTTAACGTTTGTAACATCATAAAAATAAATATTTTAGAAAATAATGGCGTTCACCATTACAAGATAGATTAAAGATACAAAAATAGCGATCGCGCCACCGGACAAAACTTCTTTTGGTGTGTGTCTTTTGAGGATCACTCTGGTAATTGCAATGACGATTGAAAGCAGAAACCAAAAGATCCCGATCACTGGTTCTATGGTGAAGAACAAAGCCGCAACATAAATATTCAGACTCGTGTGCATCGAACTTTTGATGAAGAAATTACTGACCTGCATCAATATTAATAGAATACAAAGCATAAAAATTGCCCAGTCCATTTCCTTGTGAAGGTAAAAATCCACGGCCAAGAAGATGACCGTTGCAATAATAATGAAGATGTAAAGCGAATGCCGTTGCTTGCGATTCGAAACATCCATATTGGTGTAATTCCCATTCTTCACATTTCTGTAGATCCAAAGCGCAACAGGAATGATCAGTAAAAGTAGGATCGGTAAAAACTTTGCAGAAGCCTGCTCCCACGTGTAATTCTTGTAACTGTAATAGAAAAAGTAAATGACAAGAGAAACCAACGGGTTGAAGAAATTCGAGATAACTCTCGAAAGCGTAATAATAATTGGGTTTTTGATTTCCATTCAGCAAAATTTCGACCTCAATATACAACATTTATCATTTTCTCCAAACTTCTCTCTTTGAATTAAGTTCATTAATAATGCAATCGATTGCGCAATTTTTTATATTAAATTGACCTAATGAATTTAATCTGTGGAAAAATATGATAATATGCATACAATAAAGAAATATTTTTTTCTTATTTTTGCTACATATTTCGAAATTACAATGAAAGAATTTTCAAAAGAAGTCTACCTTAAATGGTATGAAGAAATGACGATGTGGAGAAGGTTTGAAGACAAATGCCGTTCTCTTTATCTTAAACAGAAAATCAGAGGTTTCTTACACCTTTATAACGGTCAGGAAGCCATTCCAGCAGGTTTTACCCACGCAATGGACCTTTCCAAAGACAGTATGATCACAGCATACAGATGTCACATCCATCCAATGGCAATGGGCGTTGACCCAAAAAGAATCATGGCAGAACTTTGTGGAAAAGCTACAGGAACATCTCAGGGAATGGGAGGTTCTATGCATATTTTCAGTAAAGAACACCGTTTTTATGGTGGTCACGGTATCGTTGGCGGTCAGATTCCTTTGGGAGCAGGTATTGCTTTCGGTGACAAATATTTTGACAGAAAAGCGGTCAACATCTGTTTTATGGGTGATGGTGCTGTTCGTCAGGGTGCGCTTCACGAGACTTTCAATATGGCAATGAACTGGAAACTTCCTGTGGTATTCGTTTGTGAGAACAATGGTTACGCAATGGGAACATCTGTGAAAAGAACTGCCAACCACGAAGATATTTATAAATTAGGATTAGGATATGAGATGCCTTGTCTTCCTGTAGATGCAATGGATCCAGAGAAAGTGGCAGAAGCGGCTTACGAAGCGATCGAAAGAGCAAGAAGAGGAGACGGACCAACTTTCATCGAGGCTAGAACATACCGTTACAGAGGTCACTCTATGTCGGATGCTGAACCTTACAGATCAAAAGACGAAGTGGCGCAATACAAATTGGAAGATCCGATCGAGATTGTGAAACAAAGAATCTTTGATAACAATTGGGCGACCCAAGAAGAATTGGACGCTTTGGAAGAAAAATCAAGAGAGTTTGTAGAAGAATGTGTAGAGTTTATGGAGAATTCTCCGTATCCAGATGCAAATCTTCTTTATGACTATGTATATTCCACTCCGGATTATCCATTCATCAACAAATTAGAAAATAATTAATTTTATAAAAAAAATTATGGCAGAAGTAATTACGATGCCCCGTTTGTCGGATACGATGACGGAAGGCAAAGTTTCAAAATGGCACAAAAAAGTTGGTGATACTGTAAAAGAAGGTGATATTCTTGCAGAGATCGAAACAGATAAAGCAGTTCAGGATTTTGAATCCGAGATCAACGGAACATTATTATTCGTTGGTGTAGAGGAAGGTTCTGCTGCACCAGTAGATTCTATTTTGGCAATCATAGGTAAAGAAGGAGAAGATATTTCTTCACTAACGAATGGCGGAGGTGCAAAACCGGAAGCTGCTGCTGAAAGTAAATCTGAGGAAGAATCAAAAACGCAAGGCGAATCTACAGATGTAGAAACTGAAAGCACTGAATCAACGAGCGGAGCCGAAGTGCCTGAAGGTGTAGAGGTGATTACAATGCCTCGTCTTTCTGATACAATGACCGAAGGGAAAGTTGCAAAATGGCAAAAGAACGTTGGTGACACTGTAAAAGAAGGTGACATCCTTGCAGAGATCGAAACTGACAAAGCTGTTCAGGATTTCGAATCTGAAGTGAACGGAACTTTATTATACCAAGGTGTTGCTGAAGGTGACGCTGCGGAAGTAGATAAGATTTTAGCAATCATCGGCCCTGCAGGAACAGACGTTTCTGGTGTGGTTTCAGGTGGCGGTAAAAAAGCAGCTGCTCCAAAAGCAGAAGCTAAAACAGAAACCAAAGCTGAAGATAAAAAAGAAGAGGCTCCAGTGGCTGCATCTTCTACAGGTGAAAGAATCGCGATCTCTCCTTTGGCTAAAAAAATCGCACAAGATAAAGGTGTAGATTTCTCCGCTATCAAAGGTTCTGGTGAGAACGGAAGAATCGTGAAAAAGGATGTTGAAAACTATCAGCCGTCTGCTCAGCCAGCAGCTGCAGCTTCAGCGCCGAAAGCGGTTTCTGCTCAGCCAAGTGTAGCATTCACGCCAGGAGAAGATTCTGAAACTGTGAATTCTCAAATGAGAAACATCATCGCGAAGAGATTGGGTGAAAGTAAATTCACTGCGCCACATTATTATCTGACTGTTGAGATCAACATGGATAAGGCGATCGAAGCGAGAAAAGAAATGAATGCTGTGCCAGATACCAAAGTATCTTTCAACGATATGGTGATCAAAGCGGTTGCAGTGGCATTGAGAAAACATCCACAGGTTAATTCTTCTTGGGCAGGTGACAAGATCATCCACCACGGGAATATCAACGTTGGGGTAGCAGTAGCTGTTCCGGACGGATTGGTAGTTCCAGTATTGAAGAATACAGACTTTATGTCTTACAACGACATCTCCGCATCTGTAAAAGATATGGCTGGAAGAGCGAAAACAAAAGCGCTTAAAGCTAACGAAATGGAAGGTTCTACTTTCTCTGTTTCAAATCTTGGAATGTTCGGAATCGAGACGTTTACATCGATCATCAACCAACCGAATTCTGCAATCTTATCTGTAGGAGCCATCGTGGAGAAACCGATTGTAAAAAACGGACAGATTGTTGTTGGAAACACAATGAAATTGTCTCTAGCTTGTGACCACAGAGTAATCGATGGCGCAACAGGTGCTCAGTTCTTGCAAACGCTTAGAACTTATCTGGAAAGTCCATTGACGCTTTTATTAGGATAAAAACTTGTTCGAAATATTTTATAAAACCTTTCAATTCTGTTGAAGGGTTTTTTTTATTTCTGAATTTGAATTTTTAGGAATTGGTATTAGACTGTAATTTTGTTTAATGATTTGAATTATATTAAAACAGATTGTTTATAGAAAACCACAACTTGTATTTGGTTTAAACAAGTTGTTTAGAGAAAAACACAACTTATATTTAGTTTAAACAGATTGCGTAGAGAAAACCACAACTTGTATTTTGTTTAAACAAGTTGGTTGGAATGGATTACACTTAGATATAATTCTAGAATAAATTTTAATTGATGGACTCAGGTCTTGCTGATAACCCAAGCTGCGTAAGGGATGGAAGCGGTTATCCTTTTTGTCTTGGGCTAAATATTAATTTGGATGGGAAACGTTCTAGACAAAAAGATAATAGTGGACAGCCCGACCCGCTTGTTTTTTGCTGAACTGAGAGCGCTCTATAAAAATGGAGAAACGTCTGAGCAAAAACAAAGGGATACGCCCAAATAATTAGCATTTCAATTTGGGATTTGATTATATTTGTGCCGTGAAAAAGCTCAGTTTTTTATTTCTTTTCGTAGGAAGTTTGGTGTTTGGACAAGATCATTTGTCGGGGTTCAATATGATGTCTTTTACGTACAAAGCGAGCCCGAAATGGATGGCCTATGTAGAGCTGCAGACGAGAGCCAGACGGGATTACACCGTGATCGACTATTATGAGACGAAGGGCGGAATTGGCTACAACATCACGAAAAACAATCAGGTTTTTGTAGGCGCCGGGCGGTACGGAACTTACGAAAAGATGAAAATCTCTCAGGAGGAATTCCGGATGTGGTTGCAATATACTTTTACGCAGCGGCTTGGAAAGTTGAAGCTGGATCACAGGGGTAGGGCAGAGCAGCGCTATTTCTACGCCAGCCAAACGGGCGAACATACCAAGGCAAACCGTTTCCGATACCGACTGAGCGCTACTTTGCCGATCAATAAAGATAAGGTGCAGGAAGAAACTTTCTTCGTGAATGCTTTTGAGGAAATCTTCCTTGGACCTGTGGACCCAAACTTCAAGCGTAACCGGACTTTCGCAGGTTTTGGTTATCAGTTCAACCACAGTTTGTCTGTGACTTCAGGTTATATGTTCCAGCGGGAATTTGCTTTGAAAGGAAATGATAATTTTCACTTCCTCTATTTCGCGCTCAACTTTACGATTGATGGGACGGATGACGAGAAGGATATTGTGATCCCGATGGTGGATTAAAAATTGTTTCCCCAACACTAAAGGGTGCAATTTTTCTGAAATTTTCCTCCCTTTAGGATTAGGGAAAGAAAATTTCAGAATGAATTATTCTAATATTTTTCAATCAGATAAAGATAGGCTTTCAGATATTTGTTGAAGCGTTTCAAATCTTTTTCTTCGAGCAATGTTGTACATCTGGTGAGGTCCATATTGTCGCGCAGGTCATTCAGTTTTACAGCGATTGCCAACGGACTTTTCTCTATCCTTGCCACGAACGCGTCATAATCCAAATGTTCCTCTTCCCGTTTCGTTAGACATTCCACAGCTTCTAGAATGTGTTCCGGAAAACCTTTTTCTCGGAGAAATTCTAGTGGGAATTCTGGGTTGTCTTCCACAACATCGTGCAGGATGCCAACGATCTTTTCGTCGATGGTCTTTCCCGCATTCATCACGCGGAAAACGTGACCTAAGTAAGGCGCATCGTATTTGTCGGTTTGTTTTTTATGCGCTTTGGTAGCGATTTTTATGGCTTTGTAGAGGAGTTCGTGTGTGGACATTTATTTGTTCTTTTCTTTTTTATTGACGTCGGTCGAATCTTTATTTTGAGGTAATTCGGAGTATTGCTGGTTTGGTTTTTTGTTCAGCATCCTGTATTGAGAGGCCTTTGCAGAGTCTACATTTTTGTAAAATGCAGCACCGTTGTTCCCTCTTTTGATTTCATTGGTTTTTGTAGAATCCGCTTTATGATAAGGATTTGCTGGAATCTTATTCTCGCGTTTTTCGCTTGGTTTTGTTTCTCTTAATTTTTGTGAGAATGCCAATCCAAAAGTTAGTGTGGCTAATATTAAAATTACTTTTTTCATCGGTTTAAATTTTTGAATAAAATTATAAAAAAACCTTAACTAATTGTGTTAAGGCTTTATTAAAGTATAGTCTAATTTATCTCCCTTTCAACTCATCAAACAAGCGTTCCAAAGAACCAAGGTCGGAGATCAAAACCTCTCTCGCCTTCGCACCGTTGAAACCGCCAACTACGCCTGCTGCTTCCAGCTGATCCATAATTCTTCCGGCCCTGTTGTATCCTAGTTTAAGCTGTCTTTGAAGCATTGATGTTGAACCTTGTTGTGTCGAAATGACGATTCTTGCCGCGTCTTCAAAAAGCTGATCTTTCTCGTTCGGGTCGAAGGCACCAACGGTTGAACTGCCTTCGTCGCTGGAATATTCTGGAAGAAGATAAGCGTCTGGATAACCTTTTTGTTCACCCACAAATTCCGCAATTCTTTCTACTTCCGGCGTATCTACAAACGCACATTGCAAACGCGTCAAATCATTTCCGTTGAAGTAAAGCATATCACCACGTCCAACCAATTGCTCTGCTCCAGGCGAATCCAAGATGGTCTTAGAATCGACTCCCGAAATTACACGGAAGGCAATCCTCGCAGGGAAATTCGCTTTGATCATACCTGTGATGACGTTTACGGAAGGTCTTTGTGTCGCAACGATCAAGTGGATTCCAATCGCTCTGGCCAACTGCGCTAGACGTGCAATCGGGTGTTCAACTTCTTTTCCTGCAGTCATGATCAGATCGGCGAACTCATCGACAACCAAAACGATGTAAGGCAAATATCGGTGTCCGTTTTCGGGATTCAGTTTTCTTTGAGCGAATTTGGCGTTGTATTCCTTAATGTTTTTACAGAATGCATTTTTCAAAAGGTCATATCGCTGATCCATTTCGATACAAAGTGAATTTAAAGTGTTGATCACTTTTGCATTGTCTGTAATGATCGCGTCTTCTGTGTCAGGCAATTTTGCCAAGTAATGTCTTTCGATCTTCGAATATAGAGAAAGCTCCACTTTCTTCGGATCTACCATTACGAATTTCAGTTCGCTCGGGTGTTTCTTATATATTAAAGAAGTCAAGATCGCATTGATCCCAACCGATTTTCCTTGTCCGGTTGCTCCAGCCATCAATAAGTGAGGCATTTTTGCAAGATCCGCCACGAAAACCTCGTTGGAAATCGTCTTTCCAAAAACAATTGGAAGATCCATATCCGCAGTTTGGAATTTCGGCGATGCAACAACGGAACGCATAGAAACCATTGTCGGATTTTTTCGTGGAACCTCAATTCCTATCGTTCCTTTTCCTGGCATTGGTGCGATGATACGGATTCCAAGTGCGGAAAGATTCAGAGCAATATCATCCTGCAATTTTTTGATCGCTGAAACTCGGATTCCCGCTTCTGGTACTATTTCGTAGAGTGTAACTGTTGGTCCGATCGTCGCTTTGATCTCAGAAATTCCAACGTTGAAAGTTTTTAGCAAGCCAACAATCCTGTTTTTATTTTCTTCTAATTCGTCGTGGTTGATTGTGATTTCCTCATTGCCGTAATCTTTTAATAATTCAACAGAAGGCATCTGGAACTTGGCCAAATCCAATTTGTGGTCGTACAAGCCGTGTTTGCTGACAAGGTCGTCAGATTTTTGCTGTTCCGCTGTTGGTACAAAGACTTCCTCTTTCTTTACTTCGATATTAAGCGTGATGTCGTCATTAGCTTTTACAACTGGCGTCTCTACTAAAGGTTTCTCTATAACAATTGGTTGGTCAACGATTGGTTTTTGAATTGGAGTTTCAGTGGATAAGACAATCTGTTCATGCTGAATTTCTTTAAGATCTTCAACAAACGTTGTTTTATTAGGCGTTTTTATCGGCTCAAAATCCTGGGTCACTTTGATGTTGCTAAAATCATTGTCGGTCTTGCCTGAAACTTCGTTAACAGTTAATTTTTCTGGAACAATTTCTCTATCCAATTCTTCATCCGCTTCAAAATCTTCATTGGAATCTGGCATCAGACCTTTCAGCTTGCCGAATGTGTTATCATTGATGTCATTCAGTTTATTTTTAATAGAGCTTGGTCTTAGATTGAATTCCAAAACAAAATATAAAGCGAAACTTACAAAAAGTACCATCCAAAGTCCGACAGAACCGATGTAAGATTTCAGATAATCCATAATTTGATAACCATAGACACCTCCCAGAACACCTTCACCGCCAGTAACTGCACCGAAGAAAATGGGTGTCCAGCAAATGAAAAATAGACTGTGCGAAATGGTTTTCCAAGGTTTGAAATACGTTTTCTTAAAAATCAATGTTCCGAAGACCAAAAATAAAAATGCCACAACAAATGCTGCAACACCGATACTTTCGAAGATGAAAAGATTGCCCAACCAATCACCAATTTTCCCAAACAGATTAGAAGAAACTACGGTTTTATCCGCCATTGTTCCTGCCTGACTTTGATCTGCTTTCCAATTCATCAGATAAGAAACGAAAGAAAGCGTCAAAACAATGGATAATACAATGAAAGTAATACCAGAAATGATCCTTGGTTTGGAGATGATTTTGCTCGCAGCAGTTGTGTTTTTTTGTTCTATACTCATTTTAAAAATCGACAATAGTTGCAAATTTAATGTTTTTTATGAGTCATATAAATTGTTGAGGGACATTTTTAAATTATTTAAAATGATAAAAATTTTAGCATTCTAATTTTCAACATAAAACCGCTTATTAAGAATGTTTCAAAATAAGCGCAATCCCTTTTAAAGTGACAAAAAACAGTTTTTTTTGATGCCGTTGTGGTTTATCATCCTTATTTTTGTAAACTATAAATTTCAGAATGAAACCGCCGGAAAGTAAGCTTATAATAAATGTTAATAAGCATTTGGCGACGACATCTGACAAACAAAAAACAATAGATATCTAACTATGAAAAAGATTCAGGATATTCTTATTTCTACGCGGACGATGGCGCTTCTCTTGCTGGTTTTCGCAATTTCTATGGCTGTTGCCACTTTCATTGAAAACGATTACGGAACACCAACTGCCAAAGCATTGATCTACGAAGCCAAATGGTTTGAAGCCGTTATGTTTTTATTAATATTGAACTTCATTGGAAACATTGGCAGATACAGACTTTTCCGAAGAGAGAAGTGGCCGATATTGGTTTTTCACCTGGCTTTCATTTTAATATTCATCGGCGGTGCAATTACACGTTACATCAGTTTTGAAGGGACAATGCACATCCGTGAGGGCGAAACAAATAATGAGATCATCACAGACAAACATTTCTTCAAAATTAAAATTGAGGAAAAAGGCGAGCAGCAAAATTACCACGATGTTCCTTACTTGATGTCACCACTTCACCACGATTTTCAGGCGACCTATGATTTCTTAGGAAAAGAAAAGATCGTTGTGAAAGCTGTGGATTATATTCAAAGAAAGAAAGATAGTCTGGTTACTGGAGCTGGTAAAGAATATTTGCATTTGGTTTCTACCAGCGATATGGGTGGGCGTCAAAATATCTATTTGGGTGAAGGCGATGTCCAAAATATCAATGGAACTTTGGTAAGCTACAACAGAACAGCAATTGATGGCGCGGTTGAATTCCAAAAGAAGGATGGACAACTTTACATCAAGACACCGACTGATGCTGCATTTATGACAATGGCAACTCAAGCAACGGGGACAACTAAAAAGGATGAATTCCAGCCTTTGGTTTTAAGAAGTCTATACACCATCGATCAATTGAAATTGGTAATTCCGGAAGGAACGAAAAAAGGGAAACTGGTGAATTACGAAGGTGACAAACAAAAAGATAAAGACGTTCCGGATCTCTTGAGAGTGGAAGTCTCAGGACCAAAAACAAAACAATTGGTTGATCTAGTTGTGGAGAAAGGAAATCCAAATAATTACAAACAGATCAAAGTTGATGGACTGGATATTATGTTGGGATTTGGACCAAAAGTTTATTTCACACAGCCTTTCGCCTTGAAATTAGAAAAATTCGTTATGGAAACTTACCCGGGAAGTTCTTCACCGTCTGCTTATGAATCTCACGTGAAAATAGTGGACGATGGTAAAGAAACGCCTTATAATATTTATATGAATCACGTTCTTAATTATAAAGGTTACAGATTCTTCCAAGCTAGTTTCGACCCAGATAGAAAAGGAACCGTACTTTCTGTAAACCACGATTTCTGGGGAACTTTGATCAGTTACACAGGTTATGCCTTCTTATTTATCGGGATGTTTGTGACGATGTTCTGGAAAGGTTCCAGATTCTGGAGTCTAAATCAAATGCTGAAAACCATTAGCAAGAAAAAAGCGAAGGTTGTTGTTTTGCTATTATTAAGTTTCGGACTTAATGCTCAGGAAATCGATATGCACGGAAAGGATGGAAGTCACGAAGGGCATTCTCACACAGAGGCACAAGCAACTTCTCCAAATAAAAATCCTGCAGTGATTGACGCAGATGCAATGGTCAAGAATATCGAGATCAGTAAAGAACATGCAGATAAATTTGGTTCTCTATTAGTTCAAAATTATGAAGGTCGTATTGTTCCGGCTAATACGCAGGCTCTTGATATTTTACATAAATTAACGTTACGTTCTACTTTCCAGGATCTGGATGCCAATCAATGGTTTTTAGCGGCGACTATCGATCCAATGTTCTGGGCACAGGTGAATATCATTAAGATTGAAACCGCAGGAAAAGTAGGAAAGGATCTAAGAGCCAAAACCAAAGCGACGGAAGAAGGCTTCACAAGTTTGATCAAATTATTCCCTGCAGACAAAAACGGAAATCTACGTTTTGTTTTGGAGGATGACTACAATGATGCGTTCAGAAAAAAAGCGTCTGAAAGAACAAGATATGACGAAGCTGTCATTAAACTAAACGACAAAGTTCAGGTGCTTAATGGCATTATGTCTTACCAATATTTCCGCACAATTCCTGTTAAAAACGATTCCAACCACACCTGGAACTCTGTGATGACACCTACTTTTGAACCAGATGAAAATGCACAGGCAGTTCTTGGTCCATATTTATCTAGCGTACTTATGGCAACACAAGGCGGGAGCTGGGCAAAGGCTGATGCAGAACTTGAAAAAGTAGTAGCGTATCAGCAGAAGTGGGGAAAAAATGTAGTACCGTCTGAAACCAAAGTGAAACTCGAGATTTTAATAAATAAACTGGATATCAACTTCAAATTGTTGATTTTCTACACGCTTATTGGCGGTTTGCTTTTGATTTTAGGTTTTGTGGAATTGTTTAAACCTAACAAGATCCTTAATAAAACCATTAAAGCGCTTATTTACATTGGTGCAATTGGATATATTTTCCACTTCTTTGGATTGGTAGCTAGATGGTACATCTCTGGGCACGCACCTTGGAGTAATGGTTACGAAGCCATCATCTTCATCTCTTGGGTTGGGATCACGGCAGGCTATGCTTTGTACAGAAACTCAAATACTTTGATTCCTGCAGCGGGATTTTTGGTTGCAGTAATTATGATGGGATTTGCGCACGGTGGTTCTGCTTTGGATCCGCAAATCACACCATTGGTTCCTGTCCTGAAATCATATTGGCTAGTGGTTCACGTAGCGATCATCACATCCAGCTATGGATTCTTCTCATTGTCGATGCTGATTGCTATGATTTCTTTAATCTTCTATATCATCGCCAACAAAGATACTTTCAAAAGACATAATGATACGACGCTGAAAGAATTGGCGATTGTAAGCGAAATGTCTCTTAATATCGGATTATTAGCATTAACGATTGGAAACTTCTTAGGAGGAATCTGGGCTAATGAATCTTGGGGACGTTACTGGAGCTGGGATCCGAAGGAAACCTGGGCTTTCATTTCCATTATGATTTATGCTTTTGTGATCCATATGAGATTAGTTCCGGGACTGAGAGGCAGATACACTTTCCACGTCGTTACAATGTTCGCATTCTGCTCGATGGTAATGACCTATTTTGGCGTGAATTATTATCTTTCTGGATTGCATTCCTACGCGAAAGGAGATCCGATTCCACTTCCGCTTTGGGTTTACTTAGGAATTGGTTATATGCTTCTATTATCGGCTGTAGCTTGGTTTAAATACAAAAAACTGCACAACGATCTTCATATGAAAGGAGATGAAAGAACACAGATAGAACCTTAATTTTAGGATTCAAATAAATTAAAAGTCAGTCTATTTTTTAGACTGACTTTTTTATTTAATAAATTTCAGAACGTTTACTTCAGGAATTTTCTAATATAATATTCTCTTTTTGACTCCGAAATTTCTAAAGCCTGGTGAATGTAATTATCCATCGAACCATATTTTTTATCAATCTCATCAAAGGCGGCCTGTAAATACTCACGTTCAATCCAACTGCTTTTTTCAATGACGCCAATGTCAAGCTTAGGAAAGACGAAATGAAGATTATTGGCAAGATTCAGTCTCTTTTCTATCACATTTTTTCTAAGATCGTTTGAGACCAGATATTCTTCAAAAATCATATTATCATCGAATTTCAGGATTTTGAGGATTATGGCAGTGATCATTCCAGTTCTGTCTTTTCCTGCAGTACAGTGATAGAGTACAGGTTCTTCGGAGTCCAGGATTTCCGTGATGATTGTTTTAATGACTTGCGGATTTTCTGAAACATACTCGGTGTAGAATCTCAGCATTCTTTTGTCTGCATCTGTTTGTTTTATTTTTCCCTTTAGAGCTAGTTTTTTAGCATTCTTCATTTCATCATTATTATCTTCAAAAGCGGGATAATTTTTATAAATAATATCGCTGGGAAGATGATCTTTTTCTTTAGTGATTTCCTGTTTCGTTCTCAGGTCAATCACTTTCTTAATTTTTAGTTTTTGAAAGTCAGTAAAAGAACTTTGTCTTAAGTCATGCAGATTTCCGCTGCGGTAGATCAGGCTGTCTTTTATCATCTTTCCATCAGAATTTTTGAGTCCTCCAAGAAATCTGAAATTATGGATCTTCCTGATTTCAATCTGATTTTTATTTGCAAGATCAGAAAATTCTGGTTGGGAGGCTACGTGGGTTTTGCAGGAAATGGTTATTATTAATAGACAACAACTTAGATATTTCATTACATCAAAACGATTATTCATAAAGCTTATTTTCTGTGACAAAAAATTCCCACTTATTTCTAAGTGGGAATTTAGTTATTATTAATAATAAAATTACTGTTTTACAATTTTCTGAGTCGATGATTTTCCGTCAGCGAAATCAATTTTCATAAGGTAAACGCCTGACGCTAATTTCGAAACATTAATTTTGGTAGTAGAATCTTCCAAAAGTTGTTTGCCATCAGCCGCAAAAACGGTTACTTTGGAAACTTTTGAAGTACTGTTGATGTTTACAAAATCCTTGGTCGGATTTGGATAGACAGATATTTTTTTGTTTTCAATATCGTCTGTTCCCAATCTGACTTGAGTTGAGTAAAGTGGTCCATACCAAACGCTGCTTTGTTCATTAGAACATTTAGATTTTACGTAAGTTTCGTAGATCCAGTTCAGGTTGAGATCACTTCTGGAATCTTTTGGTTCGTTGCTGATATCACGATAAACTTCCGCACCGGCAGCTGTGAAAACACCTCTTCTGCCCCAAAGTGTCTGCCATTCGGTTGCGTTCTCCTTTTCTTTCCACGCAATATCTACCGTTGTATTCACCTGATTTGTAATTTTGAAATCATAAGGTGCAGTACAGATTACTTCTCCGCTTTTTTGATTTTGAATATACATTGATATTGGGAAATATCCTTGCTGTGATGCGAAAACAGCAGTAGGAACATCTAGTTTAATTGTGTGTGTTCCGGCAGGAAGATTACCAAGATTTACTTCACGATTTGGGATGACGTCGCCCGGACACCAGTTGTTCCAGGAGATCCAGCCTCTCAATGTTTTGGCTGTAGTACCATAGATTCCGTTGCCTTGTGTGTTGTACTGTCTGTAATCCTCGCAGTTTTTACCACCTGGAATGTATTGATGAACCAATTGATCATCCAGATAAACATTATGAACTCTCTTCACATATTCTTCGCCTCCTGAGTTAGAGCCATGGTTAGAAGTTGTCAAATGCAGAACAGCATTGGGAACAGCTTGGTCTAATGTGAAAGTTACCAATCTCGTTGTCTGTCCCGGAACATCTGTTGCGTTGTAATTGTTAAGATTATCTCGGTAAGAAATAGGCAAAAAGAAATTCTGTGTACTTGTAGCGGTTCCTGTAGATACAAATTCTAGATTGCCACGGAAGACATCTGTTCTGTCTGCGCAACCGGCAACTTCTGTATTTGCTGCTGCTGAGTAACCATCTGCACGGAACTCAATCCAAAAATCGTAGGTAGATGAGAGAGCAGAATCGTGCAGGATGCTTGCTATATTATCCACTTTGTAACTGTAAGGAACTTCTTTAATAGCTGCGTTTTTATTCATAAAAGGTGTAATGAAACGTCCAATTTCAATCCTTTTAATATTTGCCTGATTGAAGGTATAAGTTGTACTTCCCTTTGGGACTAATACCAAATTGACACCCGCAATTCTGTCGTAGTTATCACAAGCAGCGATCAGTTTGATGTTCATAGTAACACTACTTCCAATGGAGGCAATTTCCGAATCCGTTAATTTACGGGAAATGATGTCTTGTTCGTAGGCATGTAAGCGGATGGCACCGGCGGGAATCTGCGAAAAAGCTTCTGGTGGCATCGTCTGTCCTTCTCCCAAATAGTGGTACATACTGTAAAACGGAACGTCATTGAAAACTGAAACGTTTTGAGCCATGAAAAGGGAATTCGTCACAAGTCCTGCAACTGCAAAAAATAGTTTTTTCTTCATATTAGATTTATTATTCTCACAAATTTAACAAATTGTTTAGTAATAATGAACTTTTACTGTGATATATCTAATAATTAGTTTTGATAGTTAATAAATGAATAATGTCTAATTCCGTTTGTGACAATTAGTAAAAAAACTTATCTTTAGGAAAATAAACAAATTATGATTTATATAGGAATAATAGTATTCTTTGGATTGATTACACTTTTCGCTTCATTTTTCACTGTTAAGCAGGAAACTGCAGCGTTGGTAGAGCGCTTAGGGAAATTTCATTCTGCAAGGCATGCCGGTTTGCACCTCAAAATCCCTTTCATCGATCAGATTTCTAAGAGAATGAATCTAAGAATTCAGCAATTGGATGTCTTGATTGATACCAAAACTCTGGATAACGTTTTCGTGAAAATGAAGATTTCTGTGCAATTTCAAGTTATCAGAACGCAAGTTGCAGATGCCTATTACAGATTAGAAAGTCCGCACGATCAGATTACTTCTTATGTTTTTGATGTGGTAAGGGCAGAAGTTCCAAAATTGAAGTTAGATGATGTTTTCCTTAAAAAAGATGATATAGCAGTTGCTGTGAAAGCTGAACTTCAGGAAGCTATGCAAAGTTACGGTTATGATATCATCAAAGCCTTGGTGACAGATATTGATCCAGATGATCAGGTAAAGCACGCGATGAATAGGATCAACGCTGCTGAACGTGAAAAAACCGCAGCGGAGTACGAATCTGAGGCACAGAGAATCCGAATCGTAGCCGTTGCAAAAGCAGAAGCGGAATCTAAAAAATTACAAGGACAGGGTATCGCAGACCAGAGAAGAGAAATCGCCAAAGGTTTGGAAGAATCTGTGAAAATGCTGAATGTTGCCGGTATCAGTGCGCACGAAGCATCAGCTCTTATCGTAGTGACACAGCATTATGATACGCTGCATTCCATTGGTGCAAATAACAGGTCGAATCTTGTGCTATTGCCAAATACGCCAACTGCGGCCAGCTCACTACTGAACGATTTGGTTTCTGCAATGGCAGTTTCCAAAAAAATTGAAGATGTGGATGATGGGAAACCTCGCCGATAGAATTAAAATTTAATAAAAAAAGCCTGATTTTCAGGCTTTTTTTATTAGTCTTTTGTATGGAAACCAATGGTTCTGACAGGTTCGCCTTTCGCTTTGTAAGTTTCCAGTTCTTCTTTGAGATCACTTATTCTTATTGTAAAACGATCATAAGAATTAGTTTCAGCTTCGGATAAAAATTCCAGAACGTTGTTGAGATAATCACCGGTTAATTTGGATGCAGATTCTTTCAAAGATGCTTCTATAATGCCGTTTCCTATATCAATACTTTCTGTTTTGTTTTTCAAGTACAAGCTTCGGATTCTTTTTTTAAGACTCTGTGTGAAGTCCACAATCATCGTATTGGAAAATACTTTCATCTTTCCCGCAGTTTCCTGCCAAAAAGGAAGTTGATCTGCATTGTTGTGTTTTAGGATTTTGAGCAGCGTCGCATTTTCATTCAGATTTTTTGTCATATTGAAAAGCAGCATTTCTGCGCGCTCCTGTTTATTGGGAGGAAAAATTGGAATCAGGACATCGAATCTTCCCGGAGCCAGAATTTCAGATTCAATGCCTTGTAATTCTTTTGCGGAACCTACCATCAAAATATTTTCCTTTTGGAACTTTTCTATGTGATGGAGTGTACTTTCCTTTACTTCTTCATAGTCAGTAGTTAACGCTTGATTTTCGGTTCTCTGCATCATTATATCATCAAAGTTTTCCAGAAACAAAATCGCTTTGTCTTTTTTGAGCATTTGAGAAAGATATTCATCAAAGTTTATTTTTCTATCATTGATGAGGATTGACTTGAGTTGTGATTGGCGTACTTCAAAAAAATCAAAATCTATCAACTCTGCAATTTTCTTCGCCCAGAAAAATTTGCCGCTTCCCGGCGGACCATACACAATGATTCCTGCTGCTTTCTGTATGCCCCAGTTTGCGGACTGTTCTGGATTCAGAAAAGGTTCCAACATATCAGAAATATAGAAAAACAAATCTCTGTAACCTATAAAATCTCTTTGCTTAAGTTCTGTTTTGTTTCCGAAATAATTATAGATAAAATTATAATTGCCTCCAAGTTGATTGTCTATTCCGAAAGTTGAAATGGATGATTTGAAAAGACCATTGTCATAAACGTTCGGTAATTTATTTTGTATGATCTGTTCAACCTTTTCTTTGGGCTGGTGAATTCTTTCTGCGATTTCGTCCGCTGTTTTTTCCTCATTCAAATCTTTTTCATAGTTTTTTAGAAATTTCTGATTTTCTGTTGCAAATCTTTCGAAATTTTGGGTAATATTGAGTGTCGGCGAAAGGCATTCGGAGATTTCAAGATCAAAATCCTGAATGAACTGCTTGATGCTTTCCTCGGAAATATCCAGTTGCTTGGAAAATTCTGTGATATTCTGAATCATTTTTTAAATCTTTTCAGAAAATTAACAAAAACTATACAAATGCTGTAACGTTTCTATGATTAACAAGACTTTTATATAAATATTTTATGGAGAAAATTCTGGAAGTCAAAAACCTGACCAAGAAATTCAAACAGATTGCCGTCAATAATATTTCCTTTGATGTAGAAAAAGGAAATGTTTATGGACTTTTAGGGCCAAATGGCAGCGGAAAATCTACAACATTCGGGATGCTGCTTTCTACCATCAATCCTACTTCTGGAAGCTGGAAGTGGTTCGGAAAAGAAGGCACAGATACGGATACTTTGAAGAAAATTGGAGCAATTATCGAGCAACCCAACTTTTATCCTTACCTGAGTGCAGAGAAAAATCTGGAAATTGTAGCGACAATTAAGGGTGTTTCTATCCAAAGAATAGATCAGGTTTTGGAAACTGTCAATCTCTTGGCGCGTAAAAAAGATGCTTTCTCGTCTTATTCACTGGGAATGAAGCAGCGACTGGCTATTGCATCAGCACTACTTGCAAATCCCGAAGTCCTGATTCTTGATGAGCCTACAAACGGTCTTGATCCGGAAGGAATTATTCAGATTAGAGATATTATTAATTCAATTGCAAACTCAGGAACTACAATCATCGTCGCAAGTCATCTCTTGGACGAGATTGAGAAGATCTGCAGTCACGTTATAGTTTTGAAACACGGAACAGCAATCTATTCCGGTTCTGTAGATGCAATGAGCAACACGAAAGGATTTTTTGAATTGAAGTCTGACGACATAAGTGCATTGATTTCTGCTCTGAATAGTTTGAATATTTTCTCGAGCGTCAAAGAAAAGGATCAATTGGTCATTGCTCAGATTTCAGAAGATATTTCGGCTTCTGAACTTAATAAAAAACTATTTGAAAAAGGTGTTTTTCTATCTCACCTAATGAAGAAAAAAGAAAGCCTCGAGACTCAATTCCTAGAACTTGTAAAACAATCCAACTCATGATAAGATTATTAAAATTAGAATATCTCAAAAACCTAAATTACAAACCGTTCAAGATTTTTGCAGGATTGTACTTTATTGTTTTGATTGCATTGCTGTATGTTGGATTGGTAGATTTTGATCTGTTTGGAAATAATATTAACTTGAAAGAACAAGGGATGTACGACTTTCCCGGCGTTTGGAATTTCACAACTTACATTGTAGGATTACTAAAAATTTTCCTTGGATGTATTATCGTATTCTCTATCTGTCAAGAATTTAGCAATAGAATGTTCAAGCAAAATCTAATTGATGGATTGAGTAGGGAAGAATTTATTTTTTCTAAACTATTAACTATACTGATTTTTACATTTTTCTCAACCGTCATCGTTTTTGTAATGGCTTTTATTTTAGGTAAAAGTTATTCAACAACACAGGAGAGCGATTTGATATTTAAAGAAGCTTACTTTGTTTTCAATTACTTTCTGAAGTTATTTAGCTTCTTTTCATTATTGATGTTTCTTTCAGTTCTTTTTAGGAAATCAATTTTTGTGTTTTTAGGATTATTTATGTTCTGGTTTGTTGAGAAATTCTTAATATTTATCGAGTCAGTAGGAGTAATGAGAAATATTAATGAACTGCAGCGTGCTCAGATTCTTAATACAAAAGTTTTCTACACAGATTATTTGCCGTTAGAAAGCATGGGAAATCTTATTCCAAATCCATTAGTAAGAACAAATATGGCAAAACTTTTAGGCATGCAATTCAAATTTGAATATCCTGTAGAAAGTGTCATTGCTTGTCTGATTTGGTCAATTGTTTTTCTATTGGCTAGCTATTACGTTTTAAAGAAAAGAGACTGGTAGAAATTGCTTTATTTAAATATATGTAAACTATTGTTTTGTAGATGTATAAATTAATTTATTTAAAGCTAATTTTATATTAAAATGTAGGTTCAGAATTTTAAATTAAAGACCACTGAGATAATTCTTAGTGGTTTTATTATGTTAAATCGCAATCTGAATGTTAAAAAATGCTTTATTTAAAGGCGTTTTTGAGCTTTATTTTTAACCCAACTTTAACTTTTAAGATGTTGATTTTAACATTAAAACGGATAATTTTGTACCAATGAATTTTAAGTTTACTTTAGTCCTAATTTCTATCTTGATTTCCTCGCAATTTCTCGTTGCGCAGAAAAGTTATAATGCATTGGTGTACGAAGGTAATAAGAAATTTGATGCCAAGGAGTACGATGCTTCCTCTTCAAAATATCTTGAAGCTATTGCTGAAAAAAATAATAGTTATGCTGCTCACTACAACTTAGGAAATGCACTGTACAAAAGCAAAAAATACGAAGAAGCAACCGCTGAATATGAGAAAGCTGCAAAGTACACCAAAAGCAAGTTCGAGAAGGCTGCAGCGCTCTACAATATGGGAAATGTCTCCATCCAGTCCAATAACCCGGAAAAAGCTGCTGACTATTACAAACAAGCGTTGAAGCAAGATCCTTACAACGAAGCAATCCGAAAGAATTACGAAATAGCAATGCTGAAAGACAAGCAAAAAAAAGATCAGCAGAAACAGAAAGAAAACAAAGGAAAAGGCGGCGACAAGAATCAAAAAAATAGTGATGATTCTGATAAGGGCAACCAAAAGAAGAATCAACAAGATGGTAAAGGCGATAGCCAAAAAGGGAATGACCAGGGAAAGCCAAACCAGCCTAAGAAAGAAGAAAATAAAATACCAGAAGAAGCAGAAAGACAAATCCTGAAAGACATGGAAAATCGGGAAAAAGAAACTGCCAGAAGAATTTTAAATAAAAAATCTAACTCTATGCCGCAAAGCAATGAGAAAGATTGGTAAATGATAAAGAAAAATTTATACATATTATTCCTCTTAGCATCGGGTTTTTCCTTTGCTCAGGTTAATCTTTATTCGGAGGTTAATACGCAGGATTTCCGTGTCAATACGCCAATTACCTTCACAATTGTGCTGGAGATTTTTGGTGAAGATCTAATACAGGAAACGCCTATGAAACTTCCAGATTTTTCAAAATTTAATTACGACTATGCTTCCGAGCAAAATACCTTGATTGATCCAGTAAAGAAGATCAGAATAAATCAAATGGTGTATCAGTTTTTGCTGAATCCAAAACAAACCGGGAATATAAAAATAGGCTCTGCACTTGTAAAGATCAACGGAAAAATGTACAAAACAGAACCGATTGATATCTTTGTAAAAGAAGCAGAAAAAAAAGCTGTAGCCACTACTAATCCGGCAAAAAATATGTATCTCAATATGCAGCTGGAAGAGCGGGAAGTTTATAAAGATGAGCCTGCTGTGGTTGTGTTAAAAGCTTTTTCCAGAAATATTTCTAATTTTCGTCATCTTGAGCCTGCTAAATTCGAACCTGCGAGAAATCTTGCCATACGATCCATTGCCAACTTCGATGAGTCGATAGAAGATTCTGAGAATGATTATTCTGCACAGATTGTAGGTATGTTTGTCATCATCCCAAAAGTTTCTGGTGTAATGGAAGTTCCGCCGATGGAAGTTCCGTTTACAAATCATAAAAATGTTTTGGTTTCGAATAAAGCCAAGCTCAATGTGAAAAGATTGCCGGCAGGTGCACCTGAAAATTTCAAGAATGCGGTCGGAAAATATGATCTGAAGATAGAAATGATTGACAAAGGAAAAGAGAATTTCGAGATCAACAAAGCCTTCAATATTTCTGTAAAACTTTCCGGCAACGGAAATCTTTCGCCAGCCATTGTTCCGAAGATCTTACCTTCTCCAGATTACGAGGTCTTTGAACCGAAGATCATTAATAATTCGATTGCGACAGTGAATGGGATCGAAGGGAATGTGGAAGCGCAATATGTCATCATCCCTAAAAAAAGAGGCGACCTGAAAATTGCAACAGAAGATTTTTCCTACTTCGATCCAAAAGAAGAAAAATATGTGGAGTTGGGATCTAAGTTTCTAGCCTTAAACACCGTAAATGCTCAAGATATCGCCAATGCCAAAACAACTTTGCAAAAGGTAAACGAGTACACCAACAATGTTTTGGAAAAGGTGGATTCGCCTGTTTTGAGCACTCAAAAACTGAAGGTGAAAGAACATAAGGATATCAGCTGGATGGTGATCTTCGGTAATCTTTTCATTGTAGGAAGTGGTGCAATGCTGTTCCTCTATTTTAATAAAAAGATCAAAGACAAAAGGAAACTTGACGTTGAAAAGAAGAAAATAGCATCAAGACCTATTGTCAATATTGCGGAAACCGAGGCGATGTTGAAAAACAATGTTTCATTCGATGTAGATTCTCATTTCAATTATCTTCAAAGAACCATCGACGGTGGCGAAACTTCACAGTTCTTCCAAGGTTTTGAAGATTTGAGAGCAGATGCGGATCAATATTGCAAAACCAGATTTTCATCGGATTTTAAAGATTATTTGAAACACAATTTTGGACAAGGTGCAGTCGAAAAATATAACCAATTGATTACCAAAATAAATATCGAAAAATATTCGCCTTATTCTACCAAAGACAACCAAACCGAGCTTTTGAACGAAATAGAAGAAGTCTACAAAAAACTTTAGCAAATTTTCAAAAATATTTCATATTTTTGCGAAATCTTTAAAATTAAAGTTATGGAGTTTTTAGAAGAATTTTCGATCAAGGAAACGATGACAGCTTTTATGGTTTTGTTCGCTGTTATTGATATTTTGGGTTCAGTGCCGATTATCGTTTCACTTCGTCAAAAATTCGGGAAGATAGAGTCGGAGAAGGCAGCAATTGTTGCCGGATTACTGATGATCTCCTTTCTTTTCATTGGGAATAATATTTTGAAATTCATTGGTGTAGATGTCAATTCATTTGCAATTGCAGGTGCTTTCGTTATTTTCATCATCGCAATAGAAATGATCCTTGGCATAGAGATACATAAAACGAACCAACCTCAAGCTGCATCTATCGTTCCTATCGCGTTTCCTTTGATTGCAGGCGCAGGAACATTGACCACAACATTGTCATTAAGAGCAGAATATCACGATATCAACATTATCTGCGGGATTGTCCTCAACACGATCTTGGTCTATGCTGTTTTGAGATTAGCACCTTGGATAGAGAAAAAATTGGGAGAAGGGTCACTTCAGGTTTTGCAAAAAGTTTTCGGAATTATCCTTTTGGCGATCTCTATTAAATTATTTACCGCTAACTTTGCACAGCTATTTCAGAACTATATTCATTTTTAAAATTTCATCAGAATGAAAACATTTTATAAAGTATTCTTGGCCGTCTTTATCTTCTCAATTGCAGTTAGTCTTTATGCGCTGGATTGGCAAGCAGGATTTATGGACGATGAGAATACGAAATTCATATTTTCTATCTCAGCTGGGATATTGGGGATCATTGTCGTTTACATTCTTCATCTTTGGAGTAAATTGGCAGAGAAAAAATAATAAAAAAACGCTTCGAACTTCGAAGCGTTTTTTTTATCAATTAAGTTCCGATAATGTGTTTCTCAGGAACTGGATGCTAAGTTTGTTGATCTTATGCTGCGTATGGACGTTGTCCCATTGAGCCAGGATTTCCTCGACTATTTCGTCATCACACTCGTACTTGTCCTCGTCATCAAACATCACGGAAGTTGCAAAATGGATCATCTCCTCTTTGCTGATCTTGTCCTCAAGAAATCTGTCGCAGATCTTTATTAATTCTGTTCGGGTTATGTTCATTTATATAATTATTTGGGCAGCTTTATCCGCCTTCCGTTCCCAATCTTTTTGCCTACGCTTTTCCCACAGCAAAAAAGGATTTCCACTCAAGTCGGGCTGCAATGTGTCATTCCAATTCGGTGGTGATTACCTATCATAAAGTTTCTCATACAGATCATTGAAACGTTCTTTCACCACCTTTCTTTTCAACTTCAAAGTAGGAGTGAGCAAACCATTGTTTTCGGTCCAGACTTCTGGCGTCAACTCGATTTTTTTGACTTGCTCCCATTTGCCAAGATGTGAATTTATTTTTTCAAGTTCTTTTTGTATCTCATCTTTCAGTTCTTTGGAATTAGCAATCTCTTCAGGTGAAGTTCCGATATTGATCTTATTCTTGGAGGCCCAAGTTTTTGCATATTCAAAATCCGGTTGAACAAGCGCGGTCGGCATTTTTTCGCCATCACCAACCACCATTATTTGCTCGATGAATTGTGAAGCTTTTGCCAAATTTTCAATTACTTGCGGCGCAACATATTTTCCGCCCGATGTTTTGAACATTTCTTTCTTTCTGTCTGTGATAAAGAGGAAATTATCCTCATCCAACATTCCGATATCGCCAGTTTTGAAGTAGCCATCATCCGTAAAGGCTTCCTTGGTTTTTTCCTCGTCTTTGTAATAACCTTGCGTGACAGTCGGACCTTTCACCGTGATCTCACCATCTTCCTGGATCTTCACCTCGATGTTTTCAATCGGTCTTCCCACGGAGCCGATCTTGGTGTGACCAAAACTGTTGACCGCAATCACTGGCGAAGTTTCCGTCAAGCCATAACCTTCCAGAATCGGAATTCCTGCGGCGTGAAACATCGTGTTCAGTCTTTTGGATAATGCTGCAGAGCCAGACACCAATGTAATCAGATTTCCACCCAAACCTTCTCTCCATTTGCTGAAGACCAATTTGTCCGCAATGATATGTGACAAGGATTTTGAACTTCCCAATTTATATTTCTCTGCAATCTTAAGTGACCACAGGAATATTTTAGCTTTAATTCCACCAGATTCTGTTCCTCTTTTGTTGATCGCATCAAAAACTTTTTCGATCATTCTTGGAACGACGGTCAAATATTGAGGTTTCACTTCTTTCAGATTTTCACTCAACTTCTCATTGCTTTCGGCAAAATAAATAGAAATTCCGTTGGTCGTGAAAAGATAAAGAATCATTCGTTCGTAAACGTGACACAGCGGAAGAAAGCTTAAGGCTCTGTTTTTGGAATCCTTGTGCGGCACTCTGTCTTCGCACCCAAGAACATCGGAAACGATGTTTTTATGAGTCAGCATCACACCTTTTGGTCTCCCAGTTGTTCCGGAAGTATAAATGATGGAAGCCAATTCATCCTCAGAAATCGAATCTTTGATATCATCAACTTCTTTTTGATTGTCATTTTCTTTTCCTAGGTCAAAGAGTTCTTTCCAATTTTTTGCGCCAGAAACATCATCAAAAGTGAAAATTTCTTTTAGATCAGGAAGTTGATCTTTGATAGAATTGATTTTCTCGAACAGTTTTTCATCGGAAACAATACAAACCTTGGAATCAGAATTTTCAAGATTGTAAACACAATCTTCACTTGAGATTGAAGGATAAATTGGAACCGTAACCAATCCGATCTGTAAAGCGGCCTGATCAAAAAAACACCATTCTACACGATTGGTAGAAGTAATGAGCGCTATTTTATCACCTTTTTTCAAGCCATATTCCAGAAGTGCTCTGGAAAGCTGATTGGTAATATTGATATATTGATCTGTTGACACTTTTTCCCATTTCCCATTTCTTTTGTCACAGACAAAATCATCTTTCTCGAAATTGGCTTTCGAATAATAAGGAATGTCGAAAATCCTTTTTACTTCCATAGTTTTATAACTTACGTTCTTAGCAAATATAATTATTTCCAAATATTACGACTGTTAATTATTGCATAAAAAAAGCTATCCAAAGGATAGCTTTCCATTATTTGTACATTCTGTCGTAGAGATCTTGGAATTCTGCCTTGATCGCTTTTCTTTTGAGCTTAAGCGTAGGTGTGAGAAGACCGTCGTCTATGGTCCAGATTTTTGGTGTCAATTCTATTTTCTTGATCTGTTCCCATTTGCCCAGATGTTGATTTATTTTCTCGATCTCTTGTTCTATTCTCGATTTGATTGCAGGATCTGCTGCAATTGCTTTGTGAGATTCAGCCACTTTCACATTATGGAGATCTGCCCAATTTTTGGCATAAGCAAAGTCGGGTTGTACCAATGCACACGGCATTTTCTCACCATCACCAACCACCATGATCTGCTCGATGAACTTCGAAGCTTTAGCCAAATTTTCTATCACCTGAGGCGCAATGAATTTTCCGCCAGACGTTTTGAACATTTCCTTTTTTCGATCTGTGATGAACAAGAAATTATCTTCGTCCAACATTCCGATGTCGCCTGTTTTGAAGTAACCATCACTGGTAAAAGCTTCTTTGGTCTTTTCTTCATCTTGGTAATAACCTTCAAACACAGAAGGTCCTTTTACCACGATTTCGCCGTCTGATTCGATTCTCACTTTCAGATTTTCTAGAGGAATTCCCACGGATCCGGCTTTTACTTTTCCAAAACTATTAACGGAAATCACAGGTGAAGTTTCTGTCAATCCATAACCTTCCAAAATCGGAATCCCGGCAGCGTGGAACATCACGTTCAATCTTTTTGACAATGCGGCAGATCCGGAAACCAAAGTGATCAAATTTCCACCCAGACCTTCTCTCCACTTTTTGAAGACCAGTTTGTCAGCAATCGTGTGCATAAAGGTTTTCGGCTGGCCAATTTCGTATTTTTCTGCAATGCCAAGCGACCAAAGGAAGATCTTCGATTTTATTCCACCAGAAGCAGTTCCTTTGTTGTAAATAGAATCGTAAACTTTTTCCACCAATCTTGGAACAACCGTCATATAATGTGGTTTCACTTCCTTCACATTTTCGCCGATCTTTTCGATGCTTTCAGCAAAATAAAGTGAGATTCCGTTGCTCATGTAAATGTAGAAAATCATCCTTTCAAAAACGTGACAGATCGGAAGGAAGCTTAAAGCTTTCAAATCCTTATAGTCCAGGCTTTTATCTTTTGGAACTCTTGGATTACTCGCAATGACATTAGAAACCAGATTGTTATGTGTCAAAGGAACGCCTTTGGGTTTCCCAGTAGTTCCAGAAGTGTAGATTATTGTTGCCACATCCTCAGGATTAATGGCTTTTGCAAGATCATCAACTTCATCTTGTGTCAAGTCGTTTTCGCCAAGGTCCATGATCTCATTCCAGCTCGGCGCACCATCTACATCATCAAATGTAAAGACACCAACTAAGGAAGGGATCTGTGCTTTTGCATTCGTCAGTTTTTTATAGAGATCTTTGTCAGAAACAAAACAATATTTGATCTCAGAATTGTTGAAGATGTAAATATAATCTTCTTCAGAGATCGTTGGGTAAACTGGAACCGTGACAACACCGATTTGAGAGATCCCAAGATCCATTATCGCCCATTCTGTTCTGTTGTTTGCTGTGATAAGTCCAATTTTATCGCCAGGTTTGATGCCCAATTTTAAAAGTCCACGGGATATTTTATTCCCTTGATTCACGAATTCCATCGTAGAAGTTTTCATCCAATTGCCATTTTTCTTGGTCACCAGGCAGTCTTCTTTGGGGAATTTTTCCAACGCCAGCGCAGAAAAATCAAATATTCTTTTAACGTTCATAAAATATCGTTGTTAATATTAAATTAAAATTGAGTTTACATTATCGTAAATATAATTTTTTTTTCTCAGATAACAAAATCCCGCATTTTCCTTTGATTTTTTGTCAAAAAGTTTATATTTACGGACGAAAAATATAATAAAAAGACTTATGGATTTCAATCTTACAGAAGAGCAACAAATGATACAACAGGCCGCAAGGGACTTTGCTCACGCAGAACTTTTGCAAGGCGTCATCGAAAGAGATAACGAACAGAAATTTCCTTACGATGCCGTGAAAAAGATGGGCGAGATGGGATTTTTGGGGATGATGGTGGACCCGAAATATGGTGGTGCTGGTTTGGATAGCATTTCTTACGTTCTTGCAATGGAAGAGATTGCCAAGATTGATGCATCAGCGGCAGTGGTAATGTCGGTCAACAACTCTTTGGTGTGTGCAGGAATCGAGAAATTTGCCAGCGAAGAACAAAAAATGAAATATCTAGTACCGCTAGCAAGTGGTGAAGTAATTGGTGCCTTTGCATTATCCGAGCCAGAAGCAGGTTCTGATGCAACGTCGCAGTCAACAACTGCGGAAGACAAAGGTGATCACTATTTATTGAACGGAACCAAAAACTGGATCACCAATGGCGGAAACGCAACTTATTATGTTGTGATCGCACAAACTGATCCAGAGAAAAAACATAAAGGAATTAACGCTTTCATCGTAGAAAGAGGTTGGGAAGGTTTCCAGGTTGGAAAGAAAGAAGATAAGTTAGGAATCCGCGGAAGTGATACGCACTCTTTGATGTTCACAGATGTGAAAGTGCCTAAGGAAAATAGAATTGGCGAAGACGGTTTCGGATTTGCGTTTGCAATGGCGGTTCTTAATGGCGGTAGAATCGGGATTGCTTCTCAAGCTTTAGGAATTGCTGCCGGTGCTTACGAACTGTCCTTGAAATACGCTAAAGAAAGAAAATCTTTCGGTACAGAGATTATCAACCATCAGGCGATTGCTTTCAAACTGGCAGATATGCACGTGAATATTATGGCAGCTAGAATGTTGATCTACAAAGCAGCCGCTGAAAAAGATGAAGGAAAAGACATCTCAGAAAGTGGTGCGATGGCAAAATTGTACGCTTCTCAAGTGGCTATGGACACGACGATAGAAGCAGTTCAAATCCACGGCGGTTATGGTTATGTGAAAGAATATCACGTGGAAAGAATGATGCGAGATGCGAAGATCACTCAGATCTACGAAGGAACTTCCGAGATTCAGAAAATCGTGATCTCCAGAGCGATTTCTAAGAAATAAGGATTTCATAAAATTAAACTTTAAACCTTTCTATTTTTAGAGAGGTTTTTTTGTTGAGTTGAGATAAAAATTTCTGTGGCATTCTTCGAATTGCTAAATTTGTTTTTGAAATCATTTATCATTAATCAATTATCGATTATCATTAATGTCGGAACTAAAGAAAATACGGGAAGAAAAGAATCTAACGCAGGAAGAATTGGCGGAAAAGTCTGGGATTTCCGTACGAACTATTCAACGCATCGAAGCTGGAACAGAACCGAAAGGTTACACGCTGAGAACTTTGGCTTTAACACTTGATATTACTGAAAAAGATTTGTTGGCTCCAATTATTCAAACAGAAGAAATTAAGATTGAAGAACCTATTTTAATAAATGAATTTGAAACTGAGAAAAAAATTTCAACGGTAGAAGAATTTGAAATTTTCAATTCAACTGTGATCAAAATCATCAACCTTTCTTCACTTCCTTTTGCGTGGTTTCCGATTGCCAATTTTCTACCGCCTTTGTTGATTATGATTTTTACCAAAGAGAAATCCCAAATCTCCAAAGAAATCATTTCGATTCAAATATTTTTAGCCATTGTTTCGCCTATTATTTTTCTGATTGTTGCTTTCTTAAAACTCGGTTCTGCATCTGTAATGATGACGATGGTTGGCTTAACACTCACAAACGTTTTCATTATTTTGAGGAATGCTTACAAAATTGATAAGAGACAATGTCTTCGCTATAGACTGAATTTCAATATTATATAGATTTAACCGACGATTGTCGGGTTTTTGTCGGGTTCTTTTTTTGAATTTAATTTGTCAAATTCTGAATCTTTGTCAAAAATAATTTCAATGGCAACAAGGTTCTACTTTAGCATTTTCATTCTCTTCTTTTCTCTGGGAAATCTACAAGCTCAGATTGATAAAAATTCCCCATTATTTTTAGAACTCAAGAAACAAGACAGCCTGTTTTTCGAACGTGCTTTTAATAATTGCGACATCGCTTATTTAGAAAAAACGATTGACGAAAATCTGAAATTCTACCACGACAACGGCGGATTCCAAGACAAGAAATTGTTTATGGAACGAACGAAACAAAACATTTGCGGAAATCCAAACCAAAAGCCGATTCGCAAAGTGATTGAGAGCAGTTTAGAAGTTTTTCCGTTGTATAGTAATGGCGAATTGTACGGCGCGATTCAAACCGGAGAACATCAGTTTTTTATCCGTGAAAAAGGTAAAGAAGATGTTTTGGGCGGACAGGCAAAATTCACGTCTGTCTGGACGAAGAAAAACGGAAATTGGTTGATGAGTGACGTTTTAAGCTATGACCACGGCAATCCTAATCAAACAAAATTGACAGACAATCTAGAAAAATTAATCAAAGACAACCACATTCCAACTTTAGGTTTGGGCGTGATCGAAGACGGAAAATTGACTCAAGTAAAAGTTTACGGGAAATTAAATGATAAAACTTTAGTTTCCTATAATTCACTTTTCAATGTAGCGTCATTAACAAAACCTGTGACCGCAATGACGGTTTTACGTTTGGTAAGTCTCGGAAAATGGAGTCTGGATGAACCGCTTTACAAATATTTTACAGATCCAGATATCGCGAATGATCCTCGAAATAAAAAGTTGACCACAAGATTAGTTTTAAGTCATCAAACCGGTTTCCCCAATTGGCGTTCGATGAATAAGGACAACAAACTCAATTTTGAATTTGAACCCGGAACGAAATATCAATATTCTGGTGAAGGTTTTGAATATTTAAGGAAAGCGATTGAGAAAAAATTTAATAAAAACTTGGAACAATTAGCCAAAGAATATGTCTTTCAACCTTTGAATATGAATGAGACAAGTTACATTTGGAATGAAAAAAAAATGGCAGACAGAATCGTTATTGGTTACGACAAAAGCGGAAAACCTTACGATATTGTCAAAAATAAAACAGCCAGCTCAGCAGATGATTTGATGACATCGGTAGAAGATTATAGTAAATTTTTGATCGGCGTGATGAACAACGAATTGCTTTCCCCCGAAGTTTTCGAAGCGATGAAAACCAAACAAGTTGAAACCAAAAAGAACAAGTATTTCGGACTTGGTTTTGAGATCTATGATTTGGGAAACAACGAAATCGCACTTTCACACGGTGGTTCCGACAAAGGTGTCAACACGATTGCTTTTATTTTACCCAAAACCAAACAAGGTCTTGTGATTTTCACGAATGTTGATGATGGTTACAAAATTTACGAATCGATTCTTGATCAATATCTTGGGGAAAAAGGAAAGAAGATTGTTGAGATTGAAACTAAACAATAGTTAATTTTCTCTCGCTGATTAAGCTGATTGTAAAGATCTATAAATTAGTTTAGAAGAAGCTTAAATGAATAATTACAGTTAAGAAAAATTTAACTGTAATTATTTTTGTTACATTTAAAAATTGTTTTACATTTGCACTATTATGAGCAACACAAGATTTGCAACGGCAATCCATATTATGACCCTTCTTGCGAAAGATCCGCAGGAATGGCTGACATCTGATTGGTTGGCAGGAAGCATCAACGTGAATCCTGTGGTCATTCGTAAAGAATTGGGAAATCTGAAAAAATCTGGTCTGGTGGAAAGCCGACAAGGAAAAGATGGAGGCGTAAGGATTGCTAAAAATCCCGAAGAAGTCAACGTTGCGGAAATCTATGAAGCGATAAAAAATTCCGAAGTTCTTGGCAAAAAAAATCAAAATCCAAATCCACTTTGTAGCGTGGGGAAGGACATTAATAAAAATCTAAATCAATTATTTACTGAAACTGATGATTTGGTTTTTCAGTTTTTGGAGGGTAAGAAATTGTCAGATTTTACCCATCAATTCGATTAAAAAATTTTTATATAAAATGTAACAAATAATATTACAATTAGTTTAAATTTAAAAATTATGAGCAAACAAGTAGCAGTGATCGGAGCAACAGGCTTCGTGGGGAAACAAGTCGTAAACGAGTTGTCGAACAGAGGTTATGTGGTAAACGCCATCGCAAGAGACAGTTCAAAAGTGGAGGAGAAGGACAACGTGAGTGCCATCAGCGCGGACGTAAACAATGTGGAAGAATTGGCGAAAGTTCTGGAAGGGAATGATGCTGTGATCAATACTTTCAATCCGGGATGGACGAACCCAAATCTTTATGATGACTTTTTGAATGGTTCTAAAAACATTGAAAGTGCAGTTGAAAAATCAGGAGTGAAGAGATTTATCACAGTTGGTGGCGCTGGAAGTTTGTACATTGATGGAAATCAATTGGTGGATGGTCCAGATTTCCCTACAGACATCAAACCAGGTGCGACGGCAGCCAGAGATTATCTGAATGAAATTAAGAAAAACGAAACTTTGGATTGGACATTTTTCTCTCCAGCAATCGAAATGCATCAGGGAACAGCTGGCGTGAGAACGGGAACTTACAGAACGGCTTTGGAAAATCCAGTCTTCGATGCGGATGGAAGAAGTATTTTGTCCGTTGAAGATGTTGCCGTGGCTTTGGTGGATGAATTGGAGCAAAATAACTTTGTGAAACAGCGTTTTACAGCCGCTTATTAATATCTATATTATATCAAAAATAAACCCCTTCAGAGTTCAAAACTCTGAAGGGGTTTTCTGTTGAGATGAAAAGTCTTTCATCTATCAGTCTATTTTCTTCAAATCTACATCCTATTTCTCAAAAACCAAATAGCCATAAGCATTCAGGCTTACGTCAGAACCTTTGGTGAATTCAGCTTTGGATTTGGAGAAGACATTCTTGTAGCTTCCGATAGAATGGTCGTCCTCCAATTTGAAATTGACAGGATCTTTGCTCGTGTTGATCAAAACCAAAACTTCCCTGTCTTCATTTTTTCTTAGGTAAGCCAAGATTTTATCGTTCGCAGT
The DNA here is from genome assembly GCA_028736075.1 of Chryseobacterium sp. KACC 21268. Taxonomy (NCBI): domain Bacteria; kingdom Pseudomonadati; phylum Bacteroidota; class Flavobacteriia; order Flavobacteriales; family Weeksellaceae; genus Chryseobacterium; species Chryseobacterium sp. KACC 21268. The sequence continues at coordinate 3,220,485 of CP117875.1, read as the reverse complement.
GGTGTTTACCCAGAACGTCGTTACCGCTGGATCGCCACCTCGCAGTGCAGGATTTTCGGATTTTAGATTTAATAATATTTTATAAAAATCTTCCATCGCAAATTTTTCTGTCCACGGAATTGGATCTTTCTCAAAGAATTCCAGACGTTTGGTTTTCATCGGCAATTCCTGTCCGTTGTACAAAAGTGGAACGCCATTCCAAGTTGCTGAGAAAACGGCCAAAGCTGGTGCAAGATCTCCGTACTTTTCGTATTCGGTTCCGTTCCAAGAATTCTCGTCGTGATTGCTCGTAAACCAAGCTCTCATTGAATTGTCTCCAATTTTTGAATATTGCTCCAAAAGGTTTTTCAAATCTGAAAGTGGCAAATGTTTTTGATAGAAGTCTTTGGTCAGGTGCATCCATTTCCAACTGTAGCTTGCATCGAAAACCTTTCCATATTCGGGTGATTCCAACTCATCAAATTCTCCTAGGAAGAACATTGGTTTCAGTTTTTCCACTTCTGGTCTTGCTTGTTGCCAAAAGTCAACTTCTACCCAGCTTGCAAGATCGCAACGGAAACCGTCGATATTGGTTTCTTTCACCCAATATTTCATTGCCTCGATCATTTCCAGACGCATTTCTTTGTTGGTGAAGTCCAGCTCGATAATGTCATCCATTCCGCTGGCTTTGTGGAAACTTCCGTCTTCGTCCTTCAAATAATATTCTGGGTGCGATTTGGTCCAAACGTGATCCCAACCTGTGTGGTTTGCTACCCAATCTATTATCACTTTGAAACCCATTTCGTGAGCTTCGTCCACCAAATGTTTGAAGTTGTCCAAGGTTCCGAACTCAGGATTGATGGATGTGTAATCATAGGCCGCATATTGGCTTCCCAAAGTTCCTTTTTTGTTGAGTTGCGCAATGGGTGTGATTGGCATAAACCAAAGTGTCTTCACGCCCATTTTTTTGAGTCTTGGCAAGTGTTTTTCAAAAGCTTCGAAAGTGCCTTCCTGCGTATATTGTCTTACATTGACTTCATAGATATTCGTGGTTCGTTTCCAGTCTTGCGGTTGTTCCATAGTTGTATTTTCGGTAGGTTTCAATGTTTTGCACGATACTAATAATGCGGCGATTGCCGGGATAAGAATCAGTTTTTTCATTCTAAAATAATTTCTCTTGATTTTATGAATTCTTTTTGTCTATTCTGTAAATGTAATAAAAATAAAAAAGCCCGGGAAATTCGGCCTTGTTAATGTTTGATAAAAGTATTGCTTGGTATTTCTCAACTATATCATTAGAGTGAAATTTAGCAAAACTTTAAGATTTCTTAATAATAGATAGGTATCAATGTTGCATAATGAAGCAATGAAATAATATACAATATCATGTCAAATTTTAAAGGAAAAACAATTATAGTTACAGGTGCAGCAATGGGATTAGGCCTTGCTGCTGCAGAATCTCTCGCCTCCAAAGGTGCAGATCTTACATTGGTAGATTACAATTCTGAAGCATTGGAAAAAGCAAAGTCAGAACTGGAATCCAAATATCCAGAAAGTAAATTCTTAACTGTCAAAGCGGATGTGTCCGTAGAAGAACAGGTGAAAAATTATGTGGATGAAACGGTAAAGACATTCGGCAAAGTGGATGGACTTTACAATAATGCGGGAATCGAAGGTAAGCAGGCACCACTGGTAGATTACGATATCGAGGTCTTTAAAAAAGTTATTGATATCAATCTTTTAGGTGTTTATTACGGAATGAAGTACATCATCCCGGAACTTCAGAAAAATGGTGGTGGAAGGATTGTGAACGTCGCTTCAGTAGGAGGAATTCGCGGTGTGTCCAATCAAACGGCTTATGTCGCGACGAAACACGCTGTTGCCGGAATGACGAAAAATGCCGCTTTGGAATATGGTAAATATAATATCCTAACCAACGCTATTGCTCCAGGAGCGATTTTGACGCCGATGGTTGCAGAAGCTTTCAATCAAGTCAATCCACAAGACCCTAAAGCTGCCGAAGCAGAATATGCATCAAGAAACCCAACCAGAAAATTGGGTGATCCGAAAGATGTTGGAAATCTGGTTGCCTACCTATTAAGTGATGAGAACGGATATGTTTCCGGTCAGGTGATTGCAATAGACGGTGGCGAATCCAATATGTATGGGAATCCATAAGCATAATATTAAGTTTTAAGTTTAGTTTTAGTTAGTGAAAAATGTCTGCAGAAATGTGGGCGTTTTTCGTTTTCGGGATTGTTGCACATTTTTTGTTGGTAATCTTCAAAATTTAAAGAACTTACTCTATGAAAAATATTTTTTTACTTATCGGCCTTGTTTTAATTTTCAACTGTAAGAATGAAAAGGAAGACGCCTCTGTTTCTTCCGATGCCATCAGTACGAAAGTAAAATCGCATTCGCTCAGCTTGAGTAAGGATTTAAATTCGGTAAATGGAATAAGACAAGAATATCAATTGGTCAATTCTAAGTTGGTAGCGAAGGATTTGGATTCGGTAGGTTTTAAATATGAATGTGATGAGATTTCGGGTAATGTGGTTTATTACTCCGAAAACGGTACACTAAAAGTTGTGAAACATTTCCAGGCGGACAGTCATTTTTCATCGACTGAAAATTATTTTGTTATTGATGGAAAACCTTATTTTGTCTTTAAAGATGAAACTGTCTGGAGTTTCGATGGTGGAACGGCAGACAAGCCAGAGACGAAAGATGATGTGACTGAGCAGCGTTTCTATATTGTGAATGGTAAGTCAATTCAATGTTTGGAGAAAAAATATACTTTGAAATCCAAATCTGCCAACAATCCAAAATCTGAAAATGTTCCGAATAAGGAAATGAAAAATTGTTCTATTGCAGAATTACAAAAGCATTTTGATTTGCTAATGAAGAATAAGGATAGGAGAGATGCTGTAAAATGTCTTTAATCCGCAGCAATAATAAATTGTCTCAATATTAAATAATAAAAAGTCCTACCGATTGGCAGGACTTTTTTTGTTTAAGTTTAATTTTCGATGGTTTATAAATAGATTTACTTGTCATTACTTTTATTCGCTTTAGACCCGTAGTATAATATTAAAATAACACCAGTAACAAATAATCCAAATTCTCTACTCAGTATTTCTACTATCATATTAGGATTTATCCTATGGCTTGGAAATAATTTTACCAGTTTGTTGTTTACCATTTTTGGATTTCAGTTGGTAGAAGTATGTTCCTGCAGGAAGAGTCATTTGTAAAGCATTTGTCTTATCATTTAAAACTTTGCTCACCACTCTTGATCCTGCTGCATTGTAAATTGTCAGATTAGATCCTAAATTTGTATCATTTAAACTAACATTTAGAACTGAGGTAAATGGATTTGGATAAAACTTAGCATTTTGTTTGTCTAAATTTGAAGCGCCTACTGCCAATGTTCCTGTATTACATCCTGCGGTCATCACAGCAGTAATGCTTGCAGTTGCTACAGCGCCAGTTGTGGTAAGAACGCGGCCTTCTATATTTACGCCAGTATTCAAATTGATTGCACCGTTGTTGCCAATCAAAGTTCCTTTAAAGTTTGAGTAGTCGTTCAAACTGATTGCGCCATCCACTTTCCAAAAGACATTTTTTGCCTGAGCTCCGTTCTGTAAAATCACTGAAGCATAAGTGCTGGTTGATAAAGCACCAACTATTTTGATAACGAAAACTGCGTCTGCATTACCTTGGGCATTTAGAATTACATTTCCGTTCAGAACTGTAGCAGCATTTAGAAGGTAAGTATGCGGCGTCAAAACAAGATCGTTTCCGAAAGATGCAGGATAGAGTAGCTCAATATCTGTTGGTAATATATTAAGATAAGTATAAACAGTCCCAAGATCTGTGGCACAAGTCGCGGTTGACATATCAGGATTGGAATGGATGGTCCCTGTTACATTAAGTGCAGAAAAACCAGTTGTAAGACCAACATTGGATCCAATATCGCCCGTCACTAAAGAGACGCCAGAGTTGGTAACCGTTCCGCTTCCTGTAAAGATTGTATAGCACGCTACAGAGTTTAATGCAGGCTGCAATGGTCCAGTAAGAGTTACAGATCCACAGCCGATTGGTTTGGTAACTGTGACACCAGAAACTGAGATTGCCCCTGTTGTGGAAAGTGCACGACCTTCAAGTTTTACACCATCGTTAAGAACTATTGCTGCATTGTTTGCGACAATTGTCCCTTTCATTTCTGTATTGGTGGCAAGATTTACAAGTCCTTCAACTTTCCAGAAGACGTTACATGCAACAGCGCCATTTGTAAGAATCACCTTAGATCCTGAAGTAGAAGAAAATGCACCTTGAATCTGGATGATAAAAACAGAATTTGCACTACCGCCGCCATCTAACGTCAAAGTGTTGTCAAGCGTTGCACTTTGGCCGATTGAATAGGTACCGGCTGTAAGTGTTTGTCCATTCCCTAAAAGTGGTGCCGGGAAAAAATTAGGAGTCGCAGCGTTTAGCAGATTGTATGCGATTGTTAACGAAGCAGCAGCACTTTCTGCAGCGCCGTCGGAATCATGCATTACACCGTCTACATTCCCGAAGTTGGTGGCAGCGCCATTCGCAGTTCCTACATCTCCTGTAAGGTGAGAAAGCCCAGTGTTTGTTACAGCACCATTTTTCGAAAAAAGGGCGAAGTTGGAAGTGGTGCCAAGAGCAGGAGCCTGAGCGGTCATTAACGAGTTAAGACCCACGAAGGCAACAGAAGCTACCAATTTTAGATATTTTTTCATATTATTATATAATGAGTCAAAATTTAATTAATTCGACTTGTTTATATGTATTCTAAAATCGTACCGTAAATTATTTATTTTTATAATTAATATAATAATATTGTTTATTTGTTTAAATAATTAAATATATGTTGTTAAATTTTTGTAAATAGTTTAAAAATTATCTTATGTTTATTTTGAAATATTATTAATCATAATATTATATTATTTAATATTTAATAATTATTTTTAATGTATTGACAGTCAGGTTCTCTGTTGATAAAATGATTAAAGTGAGATAAGCCATTAAAGCCTAATTTTGAATTGTAAAAATGGTATAGATATTTAAAATTGGAATTTTAAACATAAAAAAACCCGAAAAACTCGGGCTTTTAATTTTTTCAGAAAAGATTCTTAATCTTCATCGTCTTCTTCGAAAACGTCGTTGTAGCCGTCTTCTTCCTCGTCATCGTTGAAGTCATCATCTTCGTCCTCAAAACTTGTCGCTTTGAACTCCGATTCGAAGTCTCCAAAATCATCGTCCAACAAAGGCATTACAGAATTTTTGCTTTTTCCGTTGGAAGAACCTGTTTTGCTAGGCGCTTTCAATGGAACATTTCCAAATCTGTAAACCGTGATCGGATAATTGACAGCAGGTTTCTCATCCACGATCTCCAATAGCTCGCAGAAAAATTCCCAAAGCTCTATGAATCCGTATTGGAATCTCATTTTCTCTCCAACTGCAGGGAAACCTTCTGGCAGGTAGATGTCGGACATTATTTCGCCGTCGCCGTCATCACTCATATCTTCCAAAGGAATTGCGCGGCCTTCATTCCATTCATCATCAGAAAAATAAAAAGAAGACAACTCTTCACCTGGTAAATTGAAGGCGCTCTTGATACCCAATTGCAGATTCCAAAGTGTCTGTTTACCTTTCACCTCGATGTCTCTGAAGATCGTATCCTTTGCGTCTAGAATTACTCTTATCTTATAAACCATTGTTGTTTTACTTTAACTTTATTAGCTTGATTAATGATGCAAATATAAAACAAATGAAATTCCATAAAAATTTCTAGTAAATTTTTTTTCAAAAAAGTTTTTTATAAATTCAGCGTTTTCAGGATCAAAATTATTCGATGAAATTAGCTTTCATTTTCTTCATTTTTTCAATCGAAGATTTGGCCAATTTGAACTTAAATTTAGTTCCGGAAAGATAGACACTTTCTACGGAGATCATTTGTTTATGAGCTTCCATAATGTGTTTTACAATCGCTAATCCAAGTCCTGATCCTCCTTCTTTCCTGTTTCTGCTGGATTCTACGCGGTAAAAACGCTCAAAGATCCTGGGAAGATTTTCCGGTTTGATTCCCATTCCGTTGTCTTCCACAGAGATGTGGATGCTTTTCATTCCTTCTCTTGTAGAAACGATGATCTGCGCCTCTTCGCGATTCGCATATTTCACGGCATTGGAGATCAGGTTGATCAAAACCTGCGAGATTCTCTGTTTATCCGCAAAAACAAATAGCTGAGATTGCGTGGTCTGCAACTGCATCGTCATAGATTGTCTTTCCGCTTCCATTTCCAAAAGATCAAAAACCTCCTGGATCAAATGGTTGATATCAAAAGTCGAGAACTTCAGTTCAATTTGTCCTGCCTCAAAACGGTTGATCATATCCAGGTCTTTCACGATGTTGAGAAGTCTTTCTACGGACTTGTCAATTCGTTCCAAATATTTGTCGCGCACGTTCAAATCTTCCACACCGCCATCACGCAATGTTTCGATGTAACCTTGAATGGAGAATAATGGCGTTTTCAGCTCGTGAGAAACGTTTCCGATATATTCTTTTCGGTAATCTTCCATTTCTTTCATCAGGTCCATCTCGGCATTTCGCTGATTCATCTCGTGCATCTTTTCGCCGAGTTCTTTGAAGCCAAGGTCCGTGTCGTAATCGTGGATGATGTCTTCCGGAAGGATATTCGTGATTCTTCTGATTTGATTTCTACTGTAAAAGCTAAACAGAAACTCCAGAACAAAATAATTGATGACAAACAAAAACCAAAGGGTAAAAATGAGGAAATAATTGAAATCCCGAGTTTTGTAGTAGATGTCGTCCGTATAAAACTCAAAGAGCAAGACAACGACGCCAACCACAGCCACCAATAAAAATGATGCTGCAACCGATATCCAATTGATCTTCACCGAATTTCTAAATCTCATTTCAAAAAAAAGATTTTCTTTTCAGAAAACCTTATACTACTAATTTATAACCAATTCCTTTGAGTGTCTGGATCGTGTTGATCCCAAGTTTCTCTCTCAATCTACGGATGTGTACATCGATTGTTCTTTCTCCTACAATCACATCGTTGCCCCAAACGCGTTCCAAGATCTCTTCTCTTTTGAATACCTTTTCTGTGTTGGAAGCTAAAAGGTAAAGCAGGTCAAATTCCTTTTTAGGGAGCAAAAACTCTTCTTTCGCTTTGGAAACTTTGAAGTTGTCTTTGTCGATGATGAGGTCGCCGATTTCGATGTAGTTGGAGTTCTCCTGAGAGTTGGCGCCTAGCTGTAATAAAGCAGCTACTTTGGAGATCAGAACTTTTGGTTTGATCAATTTGACAATGTAATCATTTGCTCCGGCTTGATAGCCAGCTAGTTGAGAAAATTCCTCGCTTCTTGCAGACAAGAATACAATCAATGTTTTTTGAAGTTCTTTGACCTTTCTAAGATCCTGGCAGGTCTCGATGCCGTCTTTTTCGGGCATCATAACGTCTAGTAGAATGAGATCCGGCAAAATCTCTTTTGCTTTTGCGATTCCTTCATTTCCGTTACCAGCAGTGAAAACCTGATAGCCTTCTTTTTCCAAATTATAAGAGATGATTTCCAAGATGTCCTGTTCATCATCAATTAAAAGGATTTTTTTACGATTCATTTCGATTTATTAATATGTCAAAATTAAAAAAAAATGAACTCTATATGACCAAATGTTTAAAGTTCACACAAATTTAACATTTAAAAGCTAATAAAGAGGGTTTACGGAGGCTTTTTTTATATTGAATATTGTTAAAATTTATAAAGGATATTCGTTTCCTTTTTTGAGGAAATTAAGTTAAATTTGCACCTCAGTTTCAGATTATGGAAGAAGAAAAAAAATCACTCAATTTTATCGAGCAAATTATAGAAGATGATTTGGAAAACGGCTTGGACGCAACACAATTGCGTTTCAGATTTCCGCCGGAACCAAACGGTTATCTTCACATTGGTCATACAAAAGCAATCTGCATCAACTTTGGTTTGGGGCAGAAATATAATGCGCCTGTCAATCTTCGTTTTGATGATACCAATCCGGCTAAAGAAGAGCAGGAATTCGTAGATTCTATAAAAGCAGACATCGATTGGCTGGGTTTCAAATATGATCAGGAACTTTACACGTCAGATTATTTCGACCAACTTTACAATTGGGCTGTAGAGCTCATCAAACAAGGTAAAGCTTATGTAGATGAGCAATCTTCGGAAGATATCACCGCTCAGAGAAAAACACCTTTTGAGGAAGGTGTAGAATCGCCTTTCAGAAACCGTCCGGTTGAGGAAAGCCTTGATCTGTTCGAGAGAATGAAGAATGGTGAATTCGATAAAGGTGCGATGAGCTTGCGTGCGAAAATCGATATGGCTTCTCCGAATATGAATATGCGTGACCCTGTGATGTACAGGATCCTAAAAGAACCGCACCACAGAACCGGCGAAAAGTGGAAGATCTATCCAATGTACGATTGGGCACACGGAGAATCCGATTATATCGAACAGATTTCGCATTCCCTTTGTTCATTAGAGTTTGAAAACCACCGTCCGTTGTACGAATGGTATTTGGATCAGGTTTATGATAACGAAAGTGTTGCGCCAAAACAGAGAGAATTTGCAAGGATGAACGTTTCTTATATGGTGACCTCCAAAAGGAAACTTCAAAGATTGGTTCAGGAAAATATCACAACAGGTTGGGATGATCCAAGAATGCCGACCATCTCTGGACTCAGAAGAAAAGGTTACACGCCGACGGCCATCAAAAATTTCATTGAAAAAGTGGGTGTTGCAAAACGTGAAAACTTGATCGATATCCAATTGTTGGAATTTTGTGTAAGAGAAGACCTGAACAAAGTGGCAACGCGTGTGATGGCGGTCGTAAATCCTGTGAAACTGATCATTGAAAATTATCCAGAAGATAAAGAAGAATGGTTGGAAACGGAAAACAATCCTGAAGACGAAAACGCTGGGACAAGACAAGTGCCTTTCTCCAGAGAGATCTACATCGAAAGAGAAGATTTCAAAGAAGAAGCGGATAAGAAATTCTTCCGTCTGAAATTGGATGGAGAAGTGCGCTTGAAAGCAGGGTACATCATCAAAGCAGAACGTGTTGAGAAAGATGCGAATGGCGAGATCACCACTATTTTTGCAACTTATGACGAAGATTCAAGGTCTGGAAGTGGGACTGAGGCGAGTCTTAGAAAAGTTAAAGGGACACTACATTGGGTTTCTGCAAAACACGCATTGCCAATCGAAATCAGAACTTACGAAAGATTGTTCACCACAGAACAGCCGGATGCTGAGAAAGATGTGGATTTCATCCAATTCATCAATCCACAATCGTTGAACGTAACGCACGGATTTGCTGAACCAAGCTTGAAAGATGCCACTTTGGACGACCATTTCCAGTTCCAAAGAATTGGTTATTATATGAAGGACAGAGATTCTTCTGATGAAACTTTGGTGTTCAACAGAACGGTGACTTTGAAAGATGGTTACAAACCGTAATTAATAAAATAATTTAAATTAATAAATTAAAAAATCAGGCTTTTGTCTGATTTTTTTTGTTTTGATGTAATAGAGTTGTTCTTTGTTTTGTCTAATCTCAAGAATAACCTTTACTATGAAAACTAAACTTGGCATTCTCGGACTGATTCTTTTTTTTGGACATATTTCTGCTCAAAAAGTAATCGCTTCAGACAGCATCGTCAGACGACAAATGAATGCTGTACGAACCGATAAATCCATCAAAATTGACGGCGTCATAGACGAAGAAGCTTGGGAAAATGCCTCCATCGCAGACAAATTCATCGAGTTCCAACCTGCAAATGGAAAACCGGAATCTGAGAATCAAAAAAGTGTAGTAAAAGTTTTATATGACAATACGGGAATTTACATTGCAGCGACACTTTATGACAATGAACCAGATAAAATCGCAAGACAACTCACAGAACGGGACGTCATCAACAATGATGATTTTTTCGGCGTTTTCATCAATGGTTATAATGACAAACAGCAGAGTTACGAATTCATAGTCACGGCGGCTGGCGTTCAGTTTGATGCCAAAGCGACCAATGATAATGGCGAAGATGATACCTGGAACGGAATCTGGTACAGCGCCGTGAAAATCACAGATAAAGGCTGGAATGTCGAAATGAAAATCCCTTATTTTGAATTAAGATTTCCAAAGGACAATGTTCAAAAATGGGGCGTCAACTTCTTCCGAAATATCCAGAGAGAACGCAAAAAACTCGCCTGGAATCACATCGATAATACAAAAGGAAGTTTCACTTTGTATGACGGAATCCTCAATGGAATCGAAAACGTAAAAACCCCGACCAGACTTTCTTTCACACCTTACTTTTCAACCTACGTCAACAATTTTGATGGCAAGACCGAGATGAATGTCAACGGCGGAATGGATTTGAAATATGGAATCAATGACGCTTTCACTTTTGATATGACTTTGGTCCCGGATTTTGGTCAGGCTAATTTTGATAATTCGATTCTCAATTTAACACCATTCGAACAACAATTTTCCGAGCAGCGTTCATTTTTTATGGAAGGCACGGAACTTTTCAGCAAAGGTGATATGTTCTATTCCAGAAGAGTAGGCGGCGAACCTTCCATTTATCCAACAATCGCAGAGAATGAAACCTTGACAGAATATCCGGGAAAAGTGAAATTGTTCAACGCTTTCAAAATTTCTGGGAGAACTAAGAAAGGTTTGGGAATCGGGATTTTCAATGGTGTGACCGAGAAAATGGAAGCGACCATTCAAAGCAATGAAACCGGAGTAACTAGAAAAGAAACGGTAGAACCTTGGACCAATTACAATGTTTTGGTTTTCGACCAGCGGTTTGGCGGCAATTCTTCCATCACTTTGGTCAATACAAGCACAATTAGAATGGGGAATTTCCGTGATGCCAACGCGACGGGATTGCTCTGGAATATTGCCAACAAAAAGAATACGTACAATTACTACGGAAACATCAAAGGCAGTTGGGTAAAAGAGGACGGAACTACTTTTGGAGCGAGAGGAAGCGCTGGGATTGGAAAATTTTCAGGAAATCACCGCTTCGAGGTCAATGCGAATTTGGTAGATAAAAATTGGGACATCAATGATTTGGGATTTTCGACGCTCACGAATTATGGAAACCACAACGCCTGGTACGGTTACAGAATCCTCCAGCCCAAAGGAAATCTTAACAATATGTATCTCAATTTCAATCTCAATTATTACCACAGATTGGAACCGTTCCTGAATCAAAAATTGGTTTTCAATCACAACAACTCATTCACCAACAAGAAGTTTCAAAGTTTTGGAGGCGGCGTAGAGTTCACGCCATATGGAGAAAAGGATATCTACGAACCAAGAACTTTCGGAAGATATCTCAACGTTCCGGGTTATTTTGACAGCTGGTTGTTCTTCGAAAGTGACAGCCGGAAAAAACTGCAGTACAATGTTTCAATCGATTATTATGCTTACGACCAGAAAGGCAGAAATCAGGTGATTCCGTCACTATATCTGCGTTACAGAGCGTCCGACAAACTGAATCTCATTTGGAAATTCAATCCGGTTTTTAGTAACAACGAAGTTGGTTTTGCAGGGAGAAATGCCGACCAGATTTATATGGGAAGACGTCAGCGAAATACCTATGAGAACTCCGTGACGGGACAATATACTTTCAACAACAAAATGGCGCTGTCATTGGCTTTCCGCCATTATTTTTCCGATGTCACTTACAAACAATTTTACAGTCTAAACAACGATGGAAGCCTGAACGGGAATACAGCCTACAATCCAAATCTTGCCGGAACCTACAACTCCTGGAACGTGGATTTGCGTTATTCGTGGTGGTTTGCGCCGGGCAGTCAGTTGACTTTGCTTTACAGAAATGCGACCAGCAATTATCTGGAAGTTTCCAGAATGCGATTCAAAAATAACTTCAACGAACTTTTTGATGCACCGATGATTAACAATCTTTCGCTTCGAGTGACCTATTTCCTGGATTACAACAGAGTTAAGAATTGGTTTTAGAATTTGGGTAGCTTTTCCGCCTTCCGTTCCCGCTTTTTTTGCCTTAGCTTTTCCAGCTGCAAAAAAGAGCTCCACTTAAGTCGGGCTGCAGATTCAACATAAAACCCATTTCACTTTACAGAAACGGGTTTTAGTATAAATCAAAACTTATCACTTATCATTAAAGCACATCTCTGATTTCTTCATTCTTTTTAAAAGTTGCAGTTGCGAAAGGACAAAGCGGAATGATTTTCAGATTGTTTTCTCTCGCAAATTCGACAGCTTTGTAGACCAATTCTTTACCAACACCTTTGCCATTGAACTCTGATTCGACTTCTGTATGGTCGATGATGAATTTCTCTGCGCCTGCCCAGGAGTAGGTCATCAGTCCGGCCTGTTTCCCATCCAGAAATGCTATGAATTCGCCTTTTGTCTCTTTGTTGTTTTGTTTTATTTCTAACATATGATTTAGATTTTGGTTAAGATGTCAATATTATTGGTCAAGATTTTATGAATAGGACAAGCGTCCGCGATTTTGAAAAGTTTATCCTTGATATCCTCGCTTATTTCGGTCGTCCCAAAATCGATAACTCTACAAAATTGTGCCGTTTTGGTCTGCGGAAAATTTTCCAGGTCCACTTCCACATTGATGGTCGGGATGTCCCAGCCTTTTCTATCGATGTACATTCGCAGGGTCGCAGCAGTACAGCTTGCAAGCGAGGTGGCGAGAATCTCAAAAGGATTGAAACCTTTGTTTCCACCGCCTTTGTCAACAGGTTCATCTGTTATCAATGTATTTTCTCCGGCAATGACCTCAGTGTAATATTTTTCTGTTCCCAGCGTGGCTTTTACTTTTACACCCATTTTCTTATGAATTTAATTGATAGCTTAATGCGCCAGACGGACAATTTTCGATTTGATTTTTAAGTTCTTCTGTAGTCGCATTATCGGGTTTTATCCAAGGTCTGTCTTTCGGATTGTAAACCTGTGGCAACATCTTTACGCAAACGCCTGCGTGGATGCAGACTTTCGGTTTCCAGAGAATGGTGATTTCGCCAGCGTTATATTCGTGTGTGTCCATTATAGTTGACTTTTAAAGTTTTCAATTTTCGAATTGATGGTGTTCAATAATTCTGGTTCTACGACTCCATTTTCCAAATCAAAATTCTCATAGAACTTAGGCAAAGAAAAAGTTTCCTTGATGTCTGCACCAAATTGCGGAAAGAATTTTGACGCTTCTGCCATCACATTTCCACCGCCGTATCCGCCTGGCGAAGTCGTCATCAGGAACATTGGTTTATCTTGGAACACTTTCACATTGATTCTGGAAGCCCAGTCAAAGATATTCTTGAAAGCAGCGCTGTACGAACGGTTGTTCTCTGCCAAAGAGCAGACGATGACGTCAGAATCTTCTATGTTTTTTAAAAACCGATGGGCTTCTTCTGGAAAACCATTTTTTTCCAGGTCCACAGAGAAAACCGGCATCAGATAATCATTAAGGTCAATCAGGGTGATTTCCGCATTTGGAAAACTTTTCAAGACGAATTTCACCAATTCTTTGTTGATGGAAGTGGAGGAATTGCTTCCTGCGAATGCAAATATTTTCATAGTTTGAGTTGATTTTTTAGGTTTTAAAGTTTGTCGTAAGCGCCAAATTTTTCATCTACGATGGCTTTCCATTCCGGATGTTTTTTGATGAATGCAAAAACGTAGGGACAGAATGGTAATAGTTTTTTACCACTTTCTTTGATGAATTCCAAAGTCTTTTCTACAACAGCTGCTGCAGCGCCGGTTCCTGCCAATTCTGGTTCAGCTTCTGTGTGTACCAATGCAATTTGATTATCGGTTTCGCCGTAATTGATAAACGCAAAATGGCCATCAATCTCTATCTCAAAACGTTTTTTGGATTCGTTTTTTACCAGAGGAATAGATTCGAATTCTGTTTTCATAATTTTATTTTTTTAAAGTTAGCAATTATTTATTTTTCAAAATTAGACAAAGCAGGTCTGCTGGAAATTGATGTAGGATATTTTCGATGCCCGCTCATCATTAAACAAAAAAATCCTGTGAAATAATTCACAGGACCAGGAAAGGTTAAATTCCTTATGGATATAATTGATGTTTAAATATTGAATAACTTATCTGATAAATTTGATTATGCAACCTCAGTTTTGATTCGCGAAGAGGCTATGAATTCCGTTATTTTTTTAATTTTATCAGGTTGATTTTGAGGAAGTCGTCCAAGTCTGTAATAAAAATTTCTAATGCCTCTTTTAGTAATAATCCCAATAACCAGAATGTAATTGACAATACCTTTTTCTGTTTTTAAAGAAATGACTTTTTGTAAAGGAACCTCAAGAACAGGTTGTCGAAACTTCATCAGTGGATGTCTGTACTTCACTGTGCAAATGTGTTCGGAAACTTCCATTGAGAATATTTTCAAAGTAACTATTCGCCATATAGAAAAACATAGAATTACCAAAAAAGTGCTGTAAAGGACTGTATTAGGAATTATAAAGATTGTTTTTGCTAAAAAAAGAAATATTAGATCCAGAAGAATAAGGAGGAAGAATCCGTACATCGCAATAGCGATCTCTCTTTGATTGTTGATTTTCATTATCCATTTGTGTTTCTATAAAGTTAAATAAATAAATTGAATTACAATTATTTAATTTAGTATATTTTATTATTCTCTGTCATATATCTATTAAAATCTATTTTTAAGTATGATAATCGCAATTTAAAAGTTCTGATTCAAAAGAAAAATCACAATTACAGAATCTGTAAGACTCTGCAATTATGATTTTAAAAGATGTCATCATTTTGTGTTTTTGAATCTTTTTTCTTTTTGCATCATTTCTGATACGTGATTCTTCATTTGTAATTTTAGAATCTTTTTGTGTTTGTGTTTTTGCCCTTTCGTATCTATTACATTATTCCTCAACTTTGTAATTGATACTGTTTCATCAGTTGTTTTTTAGAATCTTCAACAATTTTGGTTTCATCATTTGTGTTTTCAGAACCAATTAGATTTACTATTTTCTTTGTGTCTTTTATTGTCGATTATCTTGGTACAAAAATACCAAGATCATTAATATAATTGCTTTAAATAGCTTCGATATATGTCGATGAGCTTGTAGATATTTATCTACAAAAAAAAGACTGATCTCGAAAAATCAGTCTTATTTATAGGGGAATATTTTTGATATTTAGGAATGATCCTTCATCACTTCTACCAGTTCAACGATATTTTCAATGTTCAGTTTATCAAAGATTCTTTTTTTGAGTGTGCTAACCGTGTTTTGCTTGATGTCCAGTCTGTTGGCAATTTCCAGATTCCCTAGACCTTCGGCATACATTTCGGCAATTTCCAATTCTCTCTCTGTCAATGAGAAAAGTGGATTGATGAGGTTTTTGTTTCGGAAGGAGTTCACCAGCAGCGCCTGTGTTGCCGGAGAAATATATTCTCCCTCGTTTATCATCTTCAATATTGCTTTTTGAACTTCTTCTTCTTCGCTCAACTTACTAAGAAAACCATTCGCACCTGCATTAATGAATTTTAGCGATTGTGTATTTTCATCAATTCCGGAGAAAATAAGAATTTTGGTCTCAGGTCTTATGTTTTTGATATCAGATATGATGGATAGGCTGTTTCCATCCGGAAAATGAGCATCTATAATGGCAATATCAATTGGATTAACTTGTACAGATTCCAAAACTTTTTGCAGAGTTGAAGCGTGAAAAATCTCACATTCTATCTCCATCTCTTCTAAAAGAAAAACAATACCTTGCCTTATCAAACTGTGGTCATCCGCCAATAAAAAATTGATGGACTTATCTAATTGATTCATTTATTAACATTCAAATTAATAGAGAAACTTACGGTTGTTCCTTCGTTCAGCTCACTTTCTACAGAGATTTTTCCGGAATATAATTCTATAATCTCCTTACAAAGACTCAGTCCCAGACCTGCACCCAGATTTTCCACATCTTCCGACAATACGCCTTGGTAGTAAGGTTCGAAGATTTTTTCCAGGTCGGATTTCGAAATTCCTGCGCCGGTATCCATTATTTCTGTAGATAAGGTAACGGTGTTTTCATCCAGATATTTTGCCGAAGTCTTTACTGTGATTTGTCCGTTTTCTGTAAATTTATTCGCATTCCCCAGAATATTCATAAAAATCTGGTTGATCTTCGTACAATCTGAATTGACCATTATATTCTCGTCAATATTTTTATTAATGACAAATTTATTATTCCTGGTTTCAATATAAGGTTCGATTGCTGTTAATATAGATTCAATCTCATTGTTGAGATTGAAAACACTTGGATTCAACTTGTTTTGAACCTGCTGATTTTTGGTGTACTCCAAGATTTGATTGGCCTGCATCAATAGCGTATCATTTGTAAAACTGATTGATTTTAGATATTCCTTGATTTTCTCATCATCGGTTTTCTTGTTGATTCTTTTGATAAAGATTCCAATTATTTTTAGCGGTGATCTAAGTTCGTGACTCAGCATTCCCAAAATTCTGTTTTTGAAATTTAGATTTTCCTTGATCTGTTTGTTGGCAGAGTTGAGTCTTTTTTCATAAATAAATGCAATCCTTGTAAAGTACATAATCAAGATCGACACGACGAACATCAAAATCATCGCACCAAAAATGAGATATGTTCTGATCTTATTACTAGCAGAATTCTGTTTATCCAACTCATTTTCCAGCTCAGATTTGGAATCCTTGATTGCAACTTCATAGACACTCATTAGATTATTGCTGTAAACCATCAGACTGTTAAAAGATTCAAACAGTTTATTCCTATTGGTGCTGATATCTTTGTTTTTTACCACATTCACACGTACTTTCTGGATTTCTGTAGAGTAGTAGGTATTCATATTTTTGAAAATACTGTCGAGCTCGCGCTTCATTTTGGCAAGACCATCCTTTTTGGTTTTTTCTACAGTGATGATTGTGCTTTCTTTTCGAACATTTTCCACGCCCGCAATAGCATCACCTAATCTTCCGAACAATCCTTTTTTCTTTACGGTGTCAGATTTGGTTTCGGTTTTTATATCAAATTTGTCAAAGTCGTATTTGAACTCGTACTTTTTGAATTGTGGAATGGCGATGTCACGCAACTTCATATTGGATTTTGCGGAAACCTGATACGAAGAATCCGTCAAGATCTTAAAATTTTTGATCTCTGCGGAGTCTGTTTTTTGTAAAGTGATGATTTTTTTTAATCTCGGATTTTTGTCCTTCAAATCATTGATGCTGTCCAGGTTTTTCGTAAGAACATTCACAGATTGGAAGTACGAATCCAAATATTTGTCATCGTTACTCATTATATATTTTTGAAAATAGTCCTGTGCCGTCAGAAGTTCTTTTCTGGATTTGTCTGTCAGATGCTCCAGAGCGTGAACATCTTTTAACTGATTTTCAATGAATGCTACGTTTTTCTGATTTTTGAATTCATTATAAAAATATCCAGCTATAATCAACTGAATCAATAGAATGCAAACGATCAAAGAATAATGAACAATTTTTCGAAATTTAAATCTTGAGGATTTGAAGTGATCTTTATTAGAGGTCATTTGTGTTTGGTTAAGTTTTTTTAATATAAGCACTATATAAATAATATTTATAAGCCGCAAAATTAATGAATATCATAAAGATATTGCTTTATCAACTAAATTTTTTGATAAGTATTTTACTATAAAATGTTATTTAATAGAAGTTATGTTATAAAAATAAGAAAAAAAATCCTGTGAATTGGTTTTTCACAGGATTTTAATATTTTTTAATAAAGTGATTATAAACTCTTGAATTGTTCCAACATTCTTTTGTCATTTTCAAAGAACATACGGATGTCGCTCATTTGGTAAAGCAGCATTACGATTCTCTCGATTCCCATTCCGAAAGCATAGCCTGAGAATTTGTCTGGGTCGATGTTCACGTTTTTAAGAACGGCAGGATCTACCATTCCGCAACCCATAATTTCCAACCAGCCTGTTCCCTTTGTGATTCGGTAGTCGGTTTCGGAGTTCAATCCCCAATACACATCAACTTCCGCACTTGGCTCTGTGAAAGGGAAATATGAAGGTCTCATTCTGATTTTCGACTTTCCAAAAAGTTCGGTCGTAAAGAATTGAATAGTTTGCTTAAGGTCAGCAAAACTAACATTCTCATCAATGTAAAGTCCTTCGATCTGATGGAAAATACAGTGTGAACGGGAAGAAACGGCCTCGTTTCTGAAAACCCTTCCTGGCGCCAAAATTCTCATCGGCGGTTCGTTCTCCTCCATATATCGAATCTGCACAGACGAAGTGTGCGTTCTCAGTAAAACATCAGGATTTTGCTCAATGAAAAATGTGTCCTGCATATCCCTCGCAGGATGATATTCCGGAAGGTTCAATGCGGTGAAGTTGTGCCAATCGTCCTCTATCTCAGGTCCGTCTGCAACAGCAAAACCAATGGATTTGAAGATTTCGATAATTCTATTTTTAACCAGATTGATTGGATGACGAGAACCTAATTCCAGAGGAAAACCTGGTCTGGTAAGGTCTTCTTTTTCAAGAATGATCTTGCTTTCTGCAGAAGATTTTAGTTCTTCCAGCTTTTCATTCACAGCGTTTCTCAAGATGTTGATCTTCTGTCCAAAATCTTTCTTCTGCTCATTGGGAATTTGCTTCAAAGCGTCATAGAAATCATTCATGATCCCTTTTTTACCATTGAATTTTAGTCGGAACTGTTCTGTTTCATCTTTGGTGGAAGACTGGAAATTCTGTACTTCTACCAATAGGTCATCAATTTTCTCTAGCATTGTTATATATAAAATATAGATTGCAAAAATACGATTTTAAAATAAAAAAATCTGCCTTTTTGGAAAGCAGATTTCAATTTTTAATCTTGATGATCAAGTCTTGTCTATTGTTTCTTCAAGTTATTTCTTTTCAATTGCCTTTATTTTAACTTGGATATTGATCTCATTTTTGATCAGACCTTCAGCGGCAGGCATTTGGAATTTCACGCCAAACTCATCTCTGTTGATGTCTTTGGGCTCTGTAGCGATCATCAATTCGCCTTTGTCAACTTTTACATTGGCATTGAAAGTGAAAGGTTTTGTGATTCCTTTCAAAGTAAGATTTCCGTCCAGAACTGTGTTGTAATCGCTTCCTGCAAGTCCTTCCGACACTTTGGTGATCTCGTATGAAGCGGTCGGGAATTTTGTAGCATCAAAGAAATCTGCACTTTTCAAATGTCCAAGAAGTTTTCCATTCGATTCAGCTTCTTTCAAATCTTCGTTTGTGATGGAGTTCATATCAATCACGAATTGCCCACTTTCCAACTTATTATCTTTCACCGTCACTTCGCCACTTTCGAATTTCAAATGTCCGATGTGGCTGGTGTTGTCAGACTTTACAACTTTGAAACCTTTCCATTCTGCTTTACTATTTAGCGTGTCCACAACATAAACTTGTCCGTCGGATGTTGTCAAAACTTCATTGCTTTCGCTGGTCACAGGTTTGTCTTTTCCACAAGAAATGATGAAAACCGAAGCGGAAATCAATAAAATGGCGGAGATTAAAGTTGTCTTTTTCATAATGAAATTTTTAAATAATGTCTAAATTTGTGTTTTTGCTAAAATAATAAAATTATTACGATTTCAACCACTAATTTTGCAAGATGTTGTTAGAAGTTAAAAACCTGTATTTCAATTATCAGACCGATAAACCATTGTTTCAAAATCTTAATCTAAATGTGGATGAAGGACAAATCATCGCTTTGGTTGGCGAAAGTGGCTGTGGAAAATCGACTTTGTTGAGTTTGATTTATGGTTTGATAGATTGGCAAAGTGGCGACATTTTGTTTGAAGGCGAAAAACTATTCGGACCAAAAGGCAATCTCGTTCCAGGCGAATCTCAAATGAAATTTGTAGCGCAAAACTACGATTTGATGCCGTACGGAACTGTTTATGACAACGTAGGAAAATTCATTTCCAACATCAATCTCAAAGAGAAAAAAGCGAAAGTTGAAGAATTGCTGGATGTTGTTGGTTTGACGGAATTCGCAAAAGTGATTCCAAAGAATCTGAGTGGCGGACAACAGCAAAGAGTTGCGATTGCACGGGTTTTGGCGGTTCTTCCAAAAATGCTTTTGCTCGATGAGCCTTTCAGCAACTTGGATTTTTCCAGAAAATTTGAGTTGAGGGAAAAGCTTTTTAATTATGTCAAAGAATATAATCTCAGTTTGATTATTTCAACACACAATTTGGAAGAAGTTTTACCTTGGGCGGACAAAATCGTGGTTTTGCAACAAGGACGATTAATTCAAAATGATTCGCCGAAAGAAACCTACGAAAATCCTTACAATGATTACGTTGCAAGGCTTCTCGGCGAAGTCAATATTTTCACGGAAGTAGAAAAGTCTCAATTGAATTTAAAGAAAACCAATTACTTCCCACATCAAATCAAAATTGCTGAAAGTGGAGTAGAGGCAACCGTTTCTGACAGCCGTTTCGCCGGTTCTCATTACCGAAACAAGTTATTGATTAATGATAAGCCAATCATTATTTATACAGATGAATTTCTTGAAGGAAAAGTGAATCTTAAATTTTTATAATTAATTATATTACCTGATTAATTATAAACTTTGATGAGTTTGCAGTTTATACTGAGCTTGTCGAAGTGCTTTTGCGAACCTTAAAATATTTTCAATAATTTCAAAAAAATCTTTGCGGACTTTGCGTTCAAATTCCCACTCAACAATTAAATGGATTTTTTTTTGTGGATAAAATATGGATAACTTATAGATTTCCAGTTTGTTGAATTAAAAATAATTTCTAATTTTGCTAAACGAAAATACATCAGGAAATTTTTGGTTAATTCTCTTTCTGCCCCTAAGGACCGAAATTAGCGCAAGCAATCAAAGTCTTTGAAAGTCGACCCTGCCAAATTTTTCCTTTTTTTGTTTAATATCTAAAAGGCTTCGACTCCGCTCAGCCTGACAATTAGTATTAAACTTGTCACACTGAGCGGAGTCGAAGTGTTTTTATCTATCTTTTACTAAGCTTTCCTCACAAACTCAGACTTCAAAGCCATCGACCCAAAACCATCAATTTTGCAATCGATATTGTGGTCACTTTCTGGTCTTAGTCTAATATTTTTCACTTTCGTTCCAGCCTTGATATCTTTCGGAGCGCCTTTTACAGGAAGGTCTTTGATGACAATCACAGAATCTCCATTTTGCAATTCCTTACCAAGAGAATCGAAAATTTTCCCTTCCGTAGATACTTCTGCCGGGTCCCATTCGTAGAAACATTGGGAACAGACCTGCAGATTATCTTGTTCGTAGGTGAATTCGGATTGGCATTTCGGGCAAAGAATCGTGTCGCTCATAGTTTTTATTTTGAGTCGCAAAGTTAACATTAATGTCGCAATCTAAAAATGATATTAATTTGGAAATGTAACTTATCATTCATAACCAAAAACTCATAATAAATTTTTAGATTTGCTTGCAATAAATAAATTAATAAAAAAGTAGATGAAAAAGACCGCTTTATTCGATAAACACGTTTCTTTGGGAGCTAAGATTGTTCCTTTTGCAGGTTTCGAAATGCCTGTTCAGTATGCCGGAATCAACGAGGAGCATTTTGCTGTCCGCGAAAAAGCGGGAATGTTCGATGTGTCTCATATGGGACAATTTTTCATCGAAGGTCCGTCTGCGAAAGACCTTTTGCAATTCGTAACTTCCAACAATGTGGATGCGCTTGAGAACGGAAAAGCACAATATTCTTGTTTGCCAAACGAAACTGGCGGAATTGTAGACGATTTGATTGTTTACAAAATGGAAAATGAGAAATATTTCGTCGTCGTAAACGCTTCAAACATCGATAAAGACTGGAACCACATTGCACAGTACAATGAGAAATTCGGGGCAAAGATGACCAATGCTTCAGACGAAATGTCATTGATTGCCATCCAAGGTCCAAAAGCAACTGAGATTCTTCAAAAACTGACCGAGACAGATTTGTCAAGCATTCCATATTATCATTTCACAGTGGGTTCTGTGGCTGGTTTTTCTGATGTCATCATTTCGAATACAGGTTACACGGGAAGTGGTGGTTTTGAGATTTATTTTAATAATGACAACGCAGAAAAAATCTGGGACGCGCTAACTGAAGCTGGACAAGATTTCGGATTGATTCCTTGCGGATTGGCTTCCAGAGACACTTTGAGATTGGAAAAAGGATTTTGTCTTTACGGAAATGACATCAACGATACAACGTCTCCACTTGAAGCGGGATTAGGTTGGATTACGAAATTTGATAAAGATTTTGTGAATAAAGCATTTTTGGAAAATCAAAAAGCTGAAGGAATTACTAAAAAATTAGTAGGTTTCGAAATGTTAGAAAAAGCAATTCCAAGACACGATTATGAAGTGGTGGATGCAGAAGGAAAAATCATCGGAAAAGTAACTTCCGGAACGATGTCACCAATGAAGAAAGTCGGAATAGGATTGGCTTACGTGGACAAACCGAATTTCAAACTCGATTCAGAGATTTTCATCAGAATTAGAAATAAGGACATTCCTGCGAAAGTGGTGAAATTGCCTTTTGTTTAAATCTATTTAGATTTTAAAATAATACAAGCGACTATTTTGGTCGCTTTTTTGATTGTCAATAATTTAGTTAATTTCAGAAAAATAATTAATTATGAAATCAAATAAACTAAGTTTAGTCCTGTTGTTCTCTGGAGCAATGCTTTTTCAAGCCGTTGAGAAGAAAGAAGTTTCTTTAAATTTGGAAGTAAATTCAACCAATATTTCTGTGCCTTTCCAGCAAATGCCAGCAAATATCAAAAGCTTTTTGGCGAAATATTATCCAAAAGCGACAGTTGCAAAATACGAATCCAAGAACACGCTTGTCGGTAGAAAGTACGAAGTAAAGCTGAACAACGGGGCAGAAATCGACTTCGATAAAAATGGCAATTGGGAAGAAATCAGCGATAAACAAGGCGTTCCGACGGCTTTGATTCCTGTAAAAATAAAAGCTTATGTTGATAAAAAATACAGAGGCGCCAAAGTAGAGGCCATTGACAAAGAGAAAAATAAAATCAAAGTTGATTTAAATAATGACATCGACTTGGAATTCGACAAAAATGGAAATTTTTTGAGAATTGATTAAAAAAAAGAAAGCGTTCAATAATTTGAACGCTTTCTTTTTTGAATTCTGACTTCCATCATCCGACGTCCGTCTATTTCAAATATTTCGTGATGCTTTCGCTCGTTGGGTTGGTGGTGCTGATGAAACTGTCAATCACATTTCCTTTTTCATCAAGCAAAATCTTGGTGAAGTTCCAAAGGATTTTTGTGTTTTTCACACCGTTTTCTTTCTTGTCTGTCAAGAATTTGTAGATGGGCGCGATGTCGTCACCTTTTACAGAAATCTTAGAAGCCATCGGGAAATCCACACCATAGTTTCTTTGGCAGAATGTTGCAATTTCTTTGTTAGAGCCAGGTTCTTGTCCTCCAAAATTGTTCGCTGGAAAACCTACGACCACCAATTTATTTTTATAAGTGTCCGCCAATTTTTGCAAATCTTTGTATTGCGGTGTAAAACCACATTCCGAGGCCGTATTCACAACCAATATTTTTTTGCCTTTGAACTTAGAAAAGTCAATCGTAGAGCCATCCAAGGCTTCTACTTTGAAACTGTGAATCGATTTTGCCTGCGCTTTGTTTTTTGAAAATCCGAAAAGTGAAAACATAATTATAAGTAGGTATTTCATAAAAGTAATTTAAATTTTTTTAAAGACAATTTAAAAATCAAATTTAAAACAAGTTTGGGGATTTGTAATGTGATTTTTTACAAATCTGTCTATGAGGATGATTATTAAAATTCTGGAATTATTAAGAGCCTGTATAAAAATGATTAAAAATAAAATTTTCAAAGCATTTTTCTTTCCCCAGCCCTAAAAGGTGGAAAAACGCCTTGAAAATTTCATCAAAATTACTCCCTTTAGGTTCGGGGAAATAATTTTGATGAAATTTAAACAGGCTCTAAGTTGATTAATACTTCGAAAAATATAAATATCTTTAATCAAATTTAAAATCGATAATGAACCGAAAAGATTTTATCGCCTTGTCTTCGTTGGGATTTTTAGGATTGTATGCTTGTGGAACTTCAAATATGATGAACATTAGAAAACCTTTAGCCATCCAATTGTACACGGTTCGGGATGCGATTTCTGAGAACTTGGAAAAAGCGTTGGAAAAGTTAGCAAAGTTGGGATTTAGTCAAGTCGAAATTTACGGCTACGACGGCACTTTCTTTGGAAAAACCAGAACGGAATTTCTAACGATTCTGAAGAATGTTGGTTTGGAAATCATCAGCTCGCATCACACTACGGGAATTGTTCAGAATACCAAAGGAACTTTGCTCAACAATTGGGAAAAATCTGTCGAAGATTTGCACTTCATCGGTTCCAAATATATGGTTTGTTCTTATCTTTTCGAGGAAGAAAGGACTTTGGAACATTACAAAAAACTGCCCGAATTGCTCAATCAATCTGGCGAAATAACCAAGAAAGCAGGAATCCAATTTGCGTATCACAACCACGATTTTGAATTTGAAAAGTTAGATGATATAACTGTTTATGATTTCATTTTAGAAAATACGTCTCCCGATTTGGTCAAAATGGAACTCGACCTTTATTGGATGGCGAAAGCGGGATTGAATCCGCTTACATATTTTGAAAAATATCCCAAAAGATTTCCACTGTGGCACGTGAAGGATTTGAAAGCTGGAACCAAAGATTTTACGGAAATAGGAAACGGAACGATTGACTTCAAAACTATTTTTGAAGCGAGAGAAAAAGCTGGACTGAAACATTGGTTTGTAGAACAGGATTCCAGCGATAAGGATATGTTCGAAAGCTTGAAAATCAGTACAGATTACATCGCAAAAAATAATTTTTTCAAATAAATGGTCACTGCTTCGACTTTATTATTTTAACAAAATTTTATGATTTGTAAAATAAATCCCTTTTCTTTGCCGTTCATTTCTTTATGAAACAACTTTATGAGCGTTTACAGTAAGCTTGCTGAGAATCTACAATACATTTCGCCAATCTTCTACAAAAGCCGATTTTTCAAAAAACTGAAAGGTCTGGATGCTCATAATCTGTTGGCGAGGAAAGTGGAACCTGAGTTTCTTTGGATTAAAAATATTCTGGCAAAAGATGCTGTTTTTATGGATGTTGGAGCCAATGTCGGCGCCTATCTTTTCACTTTGGAAAACCATTTGAAACCAGAAAATATTTACGCTTTCGAACCCAATCCACAATTGTTCAAAAGATTGGGACGATTATTCCCGAAAGTCATTTTGTCGTCGGTTGCTTTGTCTGATATTTCAACAATCGCCGAATTCAAAATTCCTGTCATCAATGGTGAGAAAATCCATACGAGAGGAACTTTGCAGACTTCCATCAAAGAGAAAAATGAGGAGAAAACGATTCTTCAAAAAGTGGAGGTGAAGCCTTTGGATGACTTGGTCTTCGACTCCGCTCAGAATGACAATTTTAAGTTTCAAAAGCTCGATTTTATCAAAATTGATGTGGAAGGCAATGAGATGCAAACTTTGCGTGGCGCGAAAAGAACGATTGAAAAATTCAAGCCTATTTTGATGGTGGAAATGGAACAACGCCATCACGACGACAATCTATGGACGTTGATTTCCGAAATTGCCGATTGGGGTTATTCCGTCAAATATCTCGACAGAGAATCTCTAAAGTTGAAAACGTTGACAGAAGAATTCCTGAATCAGCAAAATCCTGACAATGTGAAGAATTACAAAGATTACATCAATAACATCATATTTTTACCAAGTCTTCAAGAACCACAGGCTGACAAAAACTTAGAACTTTAAATTGAAACTATGAGTGTCGTTGCAAGACAAGGTATAAAATATTCCATCATTGGTTATCTCGGTTTTTTGCTGGGAACGTTTTCGGCGATTTTCATTTTTCCGTACGATATGGAGTTTTATGGAAAGCTCCGTTACATTTTGCCAACTGCCGAAATGATAGTTCCAATCGTAGTTTTTGGACTCAGTTTTTCCAACGTCAAATTCTTCAGCAAAGTGAATGCTGATGGGAAACACCACAATATGTTGTCGCTTAGTTTGCTGGCGATTTTCATCAATTTTGCGATTTTTATCGGCGCTTACTTTTTACTCAATTATCTCTTTCCAAGTCTCAAGGAAAGCCGACTTTGGGAAATGAAACGTCTGATTTTGCCAATGGTTTTGGTTTTGGCTTTATCCTCGATTTTCAATAAATTTCTGACCAATTACAAGCGAATAGTAGTTCCCAATATCTTCGAAAACTTTGTTCCGAAGATTGCCAATCTTGGCGCGTTTTGCCTTTTCTTTTTTATGGGATTTGCAGAAAAATCGGCTTATGGATTTTTCTTTATGATGTTCGTGATTTCGCTACTCGGATACGGATTTTACACCAATCGCTTGGAGAAAATCAAACCGGATTTTAATTTGGATTATTTTAAAAAAGACAAGTTTTACAGTGAGATTTTCACTTACAGTTTATTCGGATTTCTTGGGAATATCGGGAATTACATCGCTATCAGAATTGATAATTTTATGATTGGCGAGTACATCAGTTTCGAGGAAAACGGGATTTACAGCAATATTTTTTCAATCATCTCCATTATCGTGGTTCCTCAAATGGGACTTTTCAATATTTCTGCGCCTATCATCAACAAAGTTCTGGCGAACGGCGATTACGACGAGCTGGACAGATTTCATAAGAAAACCTCGCTCAGTCTGTTTTTCTTAGGCTTGGTTTTGTTTTGTTGCATCGTTGTAGGATTTCCTTACCTGGCAGATTTTATGAAGAATGGCGAGGATTTACGAAGTGCTGAGCCAGTTCTTTGGATTTTAGGATTTGCGATGTTGTTTGACTTGGCGACGGGTTTCAACGGTCATATCATTTCGTTGTCGAAGTTTTACAAATTCAATATTGTGGTGATGTTGATTTTGGCGGTTCTTACAATTAGCCTTAATATGATTTTCCTGACTTACACAGACTTGGGAATTCTCGGAATTGCTGTTGCTTACGCGATTTCGTTGTCATTGTTTAATATCATCAAAATCGTTTTCAACTACGTTAAGTTCAAAGTTTTTCCATTGGGAATCGAGATGATGTACGCTTTGATTTTGGGATTTCTGTCAATCAATGTGGCGATTCTGTTGCCGGATTTTGAACATAATATTTTGAATCTTTTCTACAAACCAAGCGTCGTTTTGATTCTGCTTTTCATTGGAAATTACTTCCTGAAAATCTATCCGTTGGACAAGTTTTTGAACAAGGATTTTATCAAGAGTTTGTTTAAATTTTAATAGTTAAACTTAGAGCCTGTTTAAATTTCATCAAAATTATTTCCCCAACCCTAAAGGGAGTAATTTTGATGAAATTCTCAATGCGTTTTTCCACCCTTTAGGGTCAGGGGAACGAAAAACGTTTTGAAAATTTTATTTTTAAATCATTTTTAAACTGGCTATTAATCGTATTTCGGATTAATCAAAATCTCTTCCTTTTTGTTTGATTTTGTAGAAGTTCTGGTTTGTTTCAGGCAAGTACCTTTTTCGTCTTTTGAGATGCATTTTATTGATAGCTCATCAATCTTTTCATTGTCTTTTCCTGTGACGACAATCTTGGAAAGTTCATCATTAGCATAATGAAATTGACGCGTGTAGAAGGTGTCAAAATTATCAACTATTTTGTCGATGCTTCCGTTTTTGTTGTAATGGTAGATGCTTTCGTTTTGTTTGTATTGCTTTTGCGTGTAGCAACTGATGCGTTCCCGCTGATTCGGTTTCCATCGCGTTTTGCAATAGTATGAATCTTTGTCGGGATATCTTTCCACCGTGAACCAAAGTTTCTTTTCGGTGGTTTGCAAAAGCTTTCCGCCAGAATCTACAGTTTTGGAAGATTTGATTCGTCCATTTTTGGTGAATCCCATTTCCTTTTTCTGGAGAAGTTTTCTCTGAGCATTTGAAATGTCATAGACTTCTTCCGTCGCAGATTTTATGCCTTTTGGAAGTAAGTTGGCTTTGGTGTATTTTTTCGTCGCGCAAGAGGTGATTGCTAAAAATAGAATTGAAAAACAAAGGATTCTCATAACTTTCATTTTGGGAAATGAACAGCAAAATGCTTTCCAAGAATGGGATTGTTTGTCCTGGCAATATTTGAAGAATTTTCTTCTGGAAAATTATTTTACTGCTTCATTATCGCGAAATCGTGCAAACCAATTTGCTGAATCATATAGGGCCAAATTTCTGTTCCTTGTGCATTGGGAAAAGTTCCGACATTTGAAGTTTCTTTGAATTCTCCATCCTCAACAGTCTGGATATCTGATTTGTACGAAAGAGCATATTTTGTCCTGTTCTTCATCACAAGCAACACTTTCATATTTTTTTGTTTCTCTTCTTCGGTCTTGCCGTGTGTTCCTAAACAAAAGTAAAATTCTATCGTTCCATCCAGGCCTTTTTCCTTAAACAGTTTACTTTTTTCCCAACTATCGATTATTTCTTGAAATGGTTCAAATTCGATGATTGAAAAATCAAAATTCGTAGAGTCTGTAGGATGTAGTTTGATTGTAAACTTTGTTCCGATAGGGAAGGCAAAACCTTTTGCTGGTTCGGTTGGCAATTCTTGTGCAGAAGCGAAAATACTGATTGTAAAAAATAAAGTTAGTAGTAGTTTTTTCATCTCTTGATGTTTGAGTTTTTATGATTGATTTGTTTTAAAGGAATTATTGTTACTTTTTTTATTGTAATTATGAAGTTCTCTATTTAAAATGTTAATTAACTCATCTCGTTTAATATCAATCATATCGCTGTCTATCCACAAAGGTTCAGGCTTTGAGGTGAAGTAAAGTCCAAAATATTTTTTCCGCGGAAAGTGATTTGGATTTATTGGTTTAATGTAGATTTGGCGGATTCTGAAATGTCCGATTTCAAAGGCGCTAATCTCACTCCAGCTGATGAAATAACTTTTAGCCTGTGTATTGTTTTCAATACCGAATTCATCAGTTTTCAACGCAACATTATTTCCTGAACTATACATTTTGTAGAATTGTTTTAATCTAAATATTAAGACAAATAAATTAGCAACAAGAAACAAACTCAGTGCAATTCTTTCAGGAATGTTGTATTCTTTGTAGATTAAATAGGAACAAATAAGAATCGCGCCAACACAAAGACTAATGCTTGTGTTGAAAGCGCTTCTTTTAAAATTGATTTCAATCAAGGATTACAATCTAAATAAATACGCTATTCGCGTTTAATACTATAAATCTTTCCAAAATCACTTTTAGAACTTTCTTTCATCGAATTTATTTGAGCTTTGGTGAATTTTATCGTTTCGTCGGAATAGTCATTTTTATGTTTCTTCTGCAATTCGGAAAGTTTAATATATTTCTCCGCCATCATATTGTGCGGTTTGAAAATCAAGGTGTCACCTTTTACCTCCGAAATTTTGTAAAGTGTGTAAGAACCATTTTTCTCGATTTCATAAACATCATTCACCTTCGGCTCGGCTAAATATTTGGATTCATTGATAGAGTTGGTGGTAATGCCGTAGATGACGGTGCAGAAAATTAAGCCAATAATGAACAGTCCAAAATAGTGGGTAATCGGTCTTTTTGCGCTCGCAGATGCATTGGCGTAATCTTGCTTCATCCTTGGGCTCATTTCATTTTCGTACAGCACTTGTTTGCAGTGGCTACATTGGCTGATTCCTTTTTTCGAGATTGGAAAAATCGGAATCCAAAAAATATGAAAATAGCGCGCGATAAAAGCAAATGTGACACTGCCTTTCGTCTGACAGTAATCGCAGTCGTAGGATTTGTTTTCCTTTGGTACCAATGTTCTGGCTCTTGTTCCAAAAATAATCATAATGTGTGTTTTTTATTGTTGTTAATGATCTTGATAAATGAAATGTTTTAACGGTTTGTTGATAACCATTTTTGCACTACCGTTTTTATTTGTTCAATAATTTTAAAATTTCCAAATAATGGGGATTGTGCATAATTCCTAAGATGTTACCAAACGGGTCTATCACAGAGGCCGTAACAAATCCGTCTTCTCTTTCGGTGATTTTTTCGTATTCTTTCGCCTCCATTTTTATTAATTTTTTAAGAACCTGTCGAATATCGTCCACGTGCCAAAAGGCAACTGCGCCACCAATTTTGCCCGAAGCAAGTTTGGGTTGATATTTCTTGTCGATGATGCCCAATTCGTGCTCGAAATCTCCAATACGAAACTCAACATAAGCAGGATTTTCCTTGTCTGGAAAAGTGTAGTAAGGTTCGATGCCTAAAAGTTCGGTGTACCAGTTTGTTGCATCCTGCAAATTTTCAGCAAAGAAGCTGATGGTCGCTAAACCTCTTAGTATAGTATTAGTTTTTTCCATCTCGTTGTGTTTAAAATGTTTCAAATTTTTAATAATTAATGAAAGATTATTACGTCAATCGTCACTTTGAAAATTGCTGTCGGCGAAAATCGTCATCAATTATTATTAATAAAGTTAAGATAAAATTTTAATTGGATATTCAAAAATGCATTAATCATTAGCATTTGTAAAGAGATATATCAAAACCAAGCACTAAGTGACCACGCAAAACCTGTTAGCATCAGTTATTCTTTCGTTTCACATCTGTTTTCAATTACATTTAAAAGCCTGTCTTGAAAGTCTGTTAGAATTATGTCACCCCAAAATTTGCCGTAAAAGTTGATAGTTGAAGTCAGCTGATAACTTGAATAAAGTGCCAATTTTACGTGTCCATTTTTCAACACAGTCAGTTCGTAAGTTGCGTCAACAAATGTGAAATAGTTGCCGTTCAAAACGTGTTGGTCAAATACTTTTTGTCTAACGGTCGTTGGGTCAATTTTTATGTCAAATGAAACTTTCTTGTTTTCTTCATATTCGGTAATTGTTTCAATAAACTTTAAACCGCCTTCAAAGTTTCCTATTCTTTGTCCACCAAGTTCTTTTCTATCAACTGTCGCACTTATAGGTCTTGGAATTCCAATTGAATTGAAAAAACCGGAATTATATTCATCTTGGTGGATTGTTTCAACTTCAACAATGTTGTCCCATACTAATTGAGGCTTTGCATCGATAATAACTTCACTTTTCACATTAAAAGTGTCAGAAGGACTTTGTATATATTCTTCGATTGATGCGAATAGAAAAGGCAACAATACTAATGTCAGAAGTTTTCCTTTGCTCTTTTGTCTATTGATTTGCACAAATCTATAAATCAAAGCACCAACGGTTCCCAGAATAAAAAAAGGAGCTGCAAGAACTAATAAGCAAATAAAGTCTTCTATTCCAAATAAAAACATTGTAAAGAAAAAAGTCGCAACAGTCAGCCAAGGAATGAAAATTATATTACGATACGATTTTAGTTTGTCATTGTCAACAAACATTAAAGGAATAATTCCCAAAATTGTAGGAATGATAAATAAGTATGTCACGGAAGCCAGAGTTGCTTCTTGTCCGAATACCAACCTTGTCGCAAGTCCGTATGCGATACCAATTGCAATTCCGATTATTAAAAGTCCATAATTCTGTTTTAGTCTTGTCATTCTATAATTGGTGCTTACATTTTTGTGCTTGGCGATGGTGGGAAAACCGAAGCCCACACTTTCAACTAAAATACAAACTTTAACCGAGGCACAAAGCGTGAATTTAGACGTTCCGCCTTCTATTGCCAAGCCCTTGTTAGCAGAAGTATTTATTTGAGTTTTGTTTCAAATCCTTTTTTTAAGGCTTTTAATTCAGGTTCTGTTAGTTTTCTATTATTAATCTCTTCCCACAGAGCTTGAGTTTTCGCAAAATCTTTTATTCCAACTTGATTTACAGAAGCTCCCCACATTAAAATTGTAAAATCTTTCTTATTATACATAACTCCATCGAAACCAACCAAAGCTCCATCATATTTTTCGACTGCATTTTTGAAGTCAAGTTTTCCTCCTTCTTTCGATTCTGTTTTGATATATTCTTCTATATTATTCTTCTCTACGTTTTTTTCAGAAGTAATTTTTGCTAAAACAATATTTTTTAATTCTGCTATAATTTGGTCATATTTCAGTATTTCGAAATTCCTGTCATTATAATTCAAAACTGTCTTCTTAATTTTTGCTTCAGCATTTGTTATATCTAATATTTCTTTTGCTCGATGTTCGGTTATTTTTCCTTTCAGTTGAGATGAAACTTGAAAATTTGAATTTTCACTTGGAATTACTACGTTATAGAAAAATGAATCATCTTCAATTTTAGGAATCAGCATTGCCATTCCAAGAACATTTCCTTTGTCAACAATCATAAAAAAATAGGATGGTAGCTTGGTTGAGAAATTTATATAGTCTTCCGAAGTTGGTTTTTCACTAATGAAAACAGAAGAAGATTGATTGTCAATATTATTTTTTATTGTATAATAATTTGAAACTATTTCGATGTTTTCAAATTTAAATTTCTCAATATGTAAACTATTAAAAATTGGGTTTCCATTTTTGTCAATTTGTGAAAATACTTTAGGACTTGCTAAAAAAAGTACAATTGTAATTATTGATAAAATTCTCTTCATAGGGTATTTTTTTAATATTTCTGCTAACGAAAAAGTATAGGCGAAGTGCGGGCTAAATTGAACAACGAAGCTGATGTTTTGGAATTGAACTAAATTACTTAAAATCTGGAATTGAAAAGCAGCGGCGGATAAATATTATTAAAAGTTAAACTTCCCTAAACCCCGCATTTTGCCAATGTTGTGCGATGTTTTTTATTCTAAATATTTTTTTGAAATTCAAAGCACATTTTTCGATTTGTTATTCCGCTAAATTGCAGTAAATAAATTTTATTTCCAATGACTTTGACTTTGTATGTGTCAATAAATTTGCAGTGGTCTTGAGTGGCGCCAATTTTATCAATTAAGAGTTTTCCATTTTTTGTATAAATTATTGCTTGTTCATTTTTATTGTTTATTGGCATTCCAACTCCTTCAATAAAACCATTTTTATTAAATTTCATAGTTCTTTTCGATGATGAATCCCAAGATTCGCCTAATTTTTTAAAATTACTATCCGCTTCATAAATATTGGTACAGACATACTCAGAATTTGTGTCAATGTTTTCTAAAGATTTTGGTGTGAAATACTGAATGTTTTTAAATTCAAGATTTTTAGGAAGACAAACACCACAAGACAAAAATAAATTCAATGAACATAGAATTGTAAATAATTTAAATATTTTCATATATCAAATTTTAATAATTGACGGTAGTTTGGTTAAAATGTCGTACAATGGTTTACGGCTTGGCGATGTGGCGGAAATCGAAGCGCAAATGTTGAATTTTGCAAAAAAGTTCAATCGAAGAACTGGCGTTGAACTTTGCAGTTTCGCCCCAAATCGCAAAACCCTTGTTGTGCGATTGTGCTTATTTAGTTTGGTTAATTTGTTTTCCGACTATACTTTTCAAACTCTTCTTTAGTAATGATTTCTCCATTTCTATAAAAATTGTCTTTGTCTCTTGCAAGTTGATAAGTTACAGATTTTGCATTTTTCTGAATTTCGAGTTGAAAAGTTTCATAGTCTGCCTTTATTTCCCAAAAACCATAAAATATTCTTTTACAGTCTTTAGAGTAATAAGAGTTTGAGATTTTAGATATACTATCCCAACTTTTTACATCAGCATTTTTTATTATTTTGCCGTTTCCGTATATGTGATTTTTGTCTTTTGCAAAATATCCATCGTATAGAGAAATAAAAGTATTTACATCAGCATTCTTTATAATTTTTGGTTTTCCGTCATAATTGTGATAATAAACATTGTTTTTATCCTTTGCATAACTATTAAATGTATATTCTGGAATTCCAATCTTATTATATCCCAGTAAACCGTTACCATCATCTAAAACTTTAAATGTTTCAATGTCGGCATTATTCACTTTGCCTGTAATAGTGTAAACATTGTTTTTATCAATGGCGTAAGTGAAGTTTAATGTTTTGAATGTTTCAACCTCTGCATCTTTTAACCAACTTTCCCCACAAAAACATTTACTGTCGTCTTTTGCAAAAATTCCATCGAATAAAAAGGTCTCAGGATTTGCTCCTCTTAGCAAACTTTTTTGATGAAACACTTTTTTTCCATCAGTCCAAAAATATGTTTCAGGGTCATCTTCGTTAAAATCGTTTAATGGTCTGTCTGATAATTTTTTCATTTATGCATAATGTTGGTTTGGCATATCGCACAACTCTCAAATATGCGCCATTTATTTCAATGATTCAAATCTAAAAATTTTGATATTGAAAATCAAAACCATTTACAATTCGTAGCGTTTCATTTACGATTCGTTGTTTTTTTTGGTTTGCAGTTTCGCCCCACTATAGCAAAACCCTTGTTAGAAGCAGTAGTTTTTTACAGAAAATATCCGCCAACTAATTTTACAAAGACTTCTCTATCTCCAATCTTATAAATTGTTAATACACTTCCATCTGAAAGTTGCTTCATTTTTTGGTCAAATTGTGCTCTTGGTCCTGATTGTATTAATTTTTCAAGTTGTTGTAAAACTTCTCCTGCCGTTAAAACACAGATTGCCGTTTCCTCGCTTTTTCCGTCTCCACTCTTTTTTACAGTTTGTATTAGTAAATCTTTCTGTTTGTAACATAGATCTACTTTTTGATTTTCATCTAATGCGCTGTAAATATTAATCATATCATCTAACAGACTTTTATTAAGTGGATTTTTCAAATATTTTAATTCTGCTTCTTTCACGATTTTTTCTGCCTTACTTTTAGATAATTTTCGGTGCGCAGGTTTCCAAAATGTTCCTGATTCACTATTGTAATTTCCAATAGTGTAATCAATTTTCAAAAATTTACTTCCGTAATAAAGTTGATTTAGCTGCTCCTGTGTTAATTCAGAAGGATTTGATTTGAAAATTTCTAAAAGTTTGTAAAAATTTTCATTAGGATTTTCAGTTACATTTTTCTTAATCAAATCGGTGTTTATTTGTCCATATGAAAATGTAAATAGAAAATTTAAAAACCCGATAAATATTATTTTTTTCATTTTATAACGTATTTTTTTACTATTTCTGCTAACGTTTCGGGGCTTGGCGATGGTGGGGCAAAAGAAGCACAAAACTTCAATTTTGCACAAAAGTTCAATCTAAGAAATACTTTTGAACTTTGCAGTTTCGCCCCACTATTGCAAAACCCTTGTTATCTGCAGGCATTTTCAAGTAAATGTTTCCTTTAGTTCATCTAAAAAAGAGAAATTTTCGTAACCCAAATATTTTAATTTTCCTTGGATTTCGTTTTTTAATTTAAAATAATTTTTGTGATAAAACTGAGATATTTTTACTGTTTTTTTTTCATCTTTTATTAAATATAAATATTCATAAGTTCCACCACGGGAACTCAAATGTGAATATTTCCAACCATCTATTTCTGATAGTCTATAATTTTCAGTTATAAGTCCAAAAAACCTCTTAACGATTATTTCATTTTTATTTAAGTTTATATTTATTCTTTTAGTTCTTAATTCACCAAAAAATAACATTATAAAACTAAAAATGGTTATTGAGGGAACGAAAATTTTTGGAAATAAATTTTCATCATAATATGGATTGTTAAAAAAAGCTGGGACAACATACCAAATGAGAAATCCAAATGCAACAATTAAAACTAGTAAAAAATAGGATTTGAATGTAAATTTCGATTTCATTTTAAAAGTATTTTGGTGCGCTTGCAGATAACGTTTCGGGGCTTTGCGATGGTGGGGCAAAAGAAGCACAAAACTTCAATTTTGCACAAAAGTTGAACCGCGGAACAACTGTTGAACTTTGTAGTTTCGCCCCACTATTGCAAAACCTTGTTGGTGGCAGTATTTTTATTCATTTAGTCACAGTCAACGTGAAGTCGGTGTTGGTAACAGTTTACACATTGAAACAAATAGCCAACTAAACTTCCGTCTTTTGTTAAACTACTTTTTATAAAATCAGGGTCATAGCCATTATTTTCAATATCGTCATTTAATTCTTCCATTAGAGGCTCTATCGTCTTTGTGTCAGCATACCCAACAAAAGCACAAGGTTCGTTACAATGTGTTAGCCAAACTTGTTGCTGCCAACTTGTATAACTTGGCGTTCTTTCACTTGCTTGTAATAAAAGTTCTTTTTCAATATTCTCTGAATTTTCAATTCCCTCATAATCATTGAACTCTCCCTCGTATTTTTCAGATGCTTTTCCGTCTGCGATGCACCAAGGACAAATATATTCGGGTTCGTCAACGCTATAAAATGAACTTGTATATTTGATTTGTCTTTTTTCATTGCAGACAGAACAGGTTCCTTCTACATTTTCGAAAATGTCAAGTTCGAATGCGTTAGGACTGTATTTAAATTTCGGTAATTCCATTTTTTCTGTTTTTAAGGTCTGTTCGGTTAATATTGCCACCAACGGTTTGGGGCTTGGCGATGGTGGGGCAATCGAAGCGCAAATCTTCAATTTTCCACAAAAGTTGAATCGAAGAACTACCGTTGAACTTTGTAGTTTCGCCCCACTATTGCAAAACCCTTGTTAGCGGTTCGTTGTTTGTTATTCAATTTGTTTTAATATTTTTTCAGCAATCTGTTCGCAATGAATTTTATTACAATTCATTCCCATATTTACTGTTTCAATTTCATAAAGATGTTTTGCAATTTTTATTTTGTCCGCACCTTGAATTGTCAAACTAAAAATGTGAGGTGTGTAACTTTGATATTCGTCTCGAACTTCTTCTATGTCATTTAGTCCAATTGGATCCCAATCTTTCCATAGAATTTCATCAATTGCTTTGTACAATATTTTTTCCTTGTCTGTCATTTTTTGTCTACCCATAATTTTCGCATTAGAGTTGTAATTTTCCAACAATCGTCAAGATTTTCATTGCCAAAGCACGCCCAATAATATATTGTATATTCGTGTATTGCAAAGTCTTTATCTAAAATTTCTTTAACCCTATTCCAATATTTTAAAAAGAGTTCTTCCGTTGGTTGATATTCTATTGCATCCAATATTCCTTCCATTAGTACAAACTTTTTGTCATCGTCAGTAAGCTTTTCGTAATGGTTAAGATAAATTTTGATGTCAGTAGGAACTATGACTTCAATTGGCCAATCTTGCATCCAACTCTCGTTAGGTAGATTTAGTTCTACAGCTAACTCGTCAATTGCTTTCCTCGTTCCACATCTAAAAGTTGGTTCCATTTCAGTTCTGTTTGTCTTTACGTCTTGTCTTTACAATGACCGCTAACGTTTCGGGGCTTTGCGATGGTGGGGCAATCGAAGCACAAAACCTCAATTTTGTACAAAAGTTGAACCGAAGAACAACTGTTGAATTTTGCAGTTTCGCCCCACTATTGCAAAGCCCTTGTTAGCCGAAGTATTAAAATTTCACCGCATTTTTACTATTTTTTATGAACAATATATTCATAGACTTACGAGGGAAAATAATCATTATTATAGCCAAAAATAGAAAAGCTCTCAATAAATAAGTATTGATTAATTCTAATGGTATTTTATGTAGGATCGAAAAGTCGTAATAGAATTAATTAAATATTATTCCAATCAGTGAAACTAAAATAAAAATTGGAGAGATAATAATAAATATAGTTCTAGTTCGATATAATATTGCGAACTCTGTATTCATATTTATCATATATTTAATGAACTCTCTATCTTTTTTTGTATATTGTTTATATATATCTAGAAGATTTTTAACCTTAAAATCAATTAAATATTTTTCAGGAAGTTTAAATCTAACTTTATAATCTTTGTACAGTTGCCTGTATTTTTCCATAAAATCATACTTATTACTTTCATTTAAAGGATAATCTCTAACCAAATATTTCATTTCAGTTAGTTTTGCATCCTTTAGTATTAAAATTAAAGCATCAAAAAATAATATTATTGATAAACCAAAAACTATCAACCAAAAAGTGGTCAACCTTTGTAATGGTTTTGGTTTTTTCAAGTAGTGATAAAATTCAATATTATCAACGTCTTTTATTCGAAAATTAATTGATTTAATTTCTATTATATCAGCGCTTATAGTCTTAAAGATTATTTTTTCATTTTTATTTAACAAATCAAACTGAAAAAGGAGTTTGTTGCCGTCAATTTTAAATGTTGGCACTGCTTTTTGATTTTTATCAAATATGATTTTTTGTATTTTATTAGATAATGCAATCTCAATAGGTTTTGTGAAGTCACTTTCTTCTATAGCAGAATTACTATTATTAAATATAAATTCAGTTTCAATAAATGATTTTTTATTTATTGAATTAGTTATCTCAATATTAACTGGGATTTTTTCTATTAGATACTCATAAAATTGATAATATGTAATTATTGCGATGAGAGCAAGAAATATTTTTTTGACAAGTTTTATTGTTAATTCGGATAACCTTTTTTCTGGAATAAATTCTTTTTCTGACATATTGTAGGGTAATATTTCGGCTAACGTTTCGGGGCTTTGCGATGGTGGGGCAATCGAAGCACAAAACTTCAATTTTGCACAGAAGTTGAACCGAAGAACAACCGTTGAACTTTGCAGTTTCGCCCCACTATTGCAAAACCCTTGTTAGTGGCAGTTTTTTTTCACTCAGTTTGTTCAAAATAATTTGCTTGGTTTATTTCTTAAATAAGTTTCAAAGTTTTAGTCCTTATTTCTTTTCAAAACACTATCTCTATATTTTTGAAACTCAGTCCAACTTTCAAGATTGTCTTCGTCAATTTCTATAAATTCAGTTGTAGAACAGTCCAAAGCTTCCCAATTCATTTCTTTTATAATTAGTTTTATTACATTCAATGGATTTCCACCGCCTCTTATATGAAGCATTATTGAATCCACAATTTCTTCATTACCCGTATTAAATTCTATTGAAAAATCTGCCTCATTCAAAATACCCCAACTTTCATCAGTGTAGTCCAAATTCGGGAAAATTTTCAATAGTGCGTCAATTATTTCATCTCTTTTACCAAGATAAGGTGGTGAATAGTCATTATTGTTTTCTAATTCAAATCTTTCTTTTACTAAAACAACATCCCAACTCATATTTGTCGTTTATTTTATTATAATCTAATAGTTTAATTTTATTGTATTTTTTAGTTTAGCGTTGCTTTGTTTAAAATTGCCACTAACGTTTTGGGGCTTTGCGATGGTGGGGCAATCGAAGCACAAATCTTCAATTTTGCACAAAAGTTGAACCGAAGAACTGTCGTTGAACCTTACAGTTTCGCCCCACTATTGCAAAACCCTTGTTATCTGCAGTTTTTCTATTTAATAAATGGAAATTTTTGAAGATTTTTTATTTCCAGATATTTATTTTCAATTATTTTCATATCCTTTGTAAATAATAAATATGTCACACCTTTTCCAGTAATCATATTTTTATTTGTTATTTGATAAATATATTCAACTTCATACATACTTAAATTTAAACTATCTTTTTTGACTAATATTTGTTCATAATGTTTTATTTGTTTTTTAATAATGTCAATAGAATCACTCAGAACATTAAATTTTGCTTCTTTTTCTTTTACAGACTTATATTCTAACTTATTTAAGTAGTCTTCATACATTTGCGAATCAAAATCATCAGTTCCATATTTTAATTCGTACAAATCTTTCGGCGATTTTGATTGTGATAATAAATGATTTTTATATCTATATAATTGACATATATATAGATATAATTCGTCTTTATCAGACAATGTGTCAATTTTTAATATTCTCAAAGAGTCTAAGGATTTATAGTCTGCATTATTTTTTAACTCTTCGCTAAAATAAATTTTTGCAGTTTTTAGAAATTTTTTTCTCTGTAATTTTTGTTCGTCTTTACATCCAAACAAAATAGGTAAAATAAACACTAAAATTAGCTTGCAAATATTTTTCATGGATGCAGTCTTTAGAAAATTGCAGGTAACACTCAAATATACGAAAGTCTAACAATTCCACAAATTATTTTGATATTATCAACAAATAGGTGAAATCATTAGTTTTTTTTATTATTTTTATACTTCGCATTATGAATAGATTTTTTCTCCTCGTCGCTTTAGGTCTGTTTATTTCTATTGAAAATGCGAATAACAATATTTTTAATGATGAATTTAGATTTATACAATTTCAGCTTCGGAAATCATAGAGACAAAAACGTCATTTGAATCCGTTGGAAAAAGATAATGCATTGATACAGGAACTTCACAAAGCATCCCATCTTCTAAGTAAAGCAATACCAACAAAGCCTGGTACTTGCCAGATCTCCCGACCTTTAGGGATGCCCTGACGCTGGATTGTGAAAAATGGGGGCAGTCAAATAAGGTCTCAGATTTTTATAAGCTGAGAAGAAAACGAATCCCAAAAATTCATTTACTTTATCTACCGTGACAATCAATCTCACAATTCCGAATTTCCTACGAAGCTTCTCCAATACAGATCCATCACAACTCCAATACAAGTCCAATAAAATATTACATCTGTATCGGATTATTGTTACTTTTACATTGCTCTAAAATCGAACGGTGGGTTAACAGTACCACCATAAACCATAACCTAAAAACACAAAAAAATGGCAAGATTGAAAAAGAATGGCAACTTGAGCGGTGCCGTAGGCAATCTGGTTTTCGTCAATGATGGCGATAGAGTTTACGTCCGCGAAAAAGGAAACAAACCAAAACAGACCAAAAATACTAAAGCAGAGGCCGAAAAGTTTGCTTTGGCTGGAGTGAAGGAAAAACTGTATAGAAATCTTTTGAAAGATAAAATAGGTCTGGTTTCCCATCAATATCAAGCAGTAAAGCACAAGACAAGATTGCTCAAAACGATTTCAAGTAAAGTCACCGAAAGCGGAACGACGCTCCTTAGTTTCCAAGATCCCGAAGCGATGATTGGCTTCAACTTCAACCCGAAAGTAGAGTGGCAGCGTTACACCAACTTCTATCCAAAATATAATGAAATTGTAGATCAAACAATGAGCATTGGCCTTCCTGCTTTAGCTTGGGGAGATCAGATAAGAGCACCAAAAAATGCCACCACCGCAAAACTTAATTTTTACGCCGTGTCAACCAATCTGAATTTTAAAGTGGTGGATGTCGAAGTGCTTTCGTCCTTATCGCTATTGCTGAGAGAAAAAGAAAATGTACCAGCACAAGATTGGTCTTTTAGCATCCCACAAAATACAAAATGGCTTTTCATCATCGCAACATTGGATTTTGAGTCCACCAAAACACAACTCGAAAAGACGGGAAAAAATGTCGGAACCTATCTGTGGGCACAAACGGTCAATCCCTGATATTTAAAAAAATCCTTCTTTTTAAGTTTGAAAAAAGCAATATTATCATCGCAAAAACCTTCCACTTCAAAATTCTTCTTACCAATGGAACGATATCTGCTTGAGGATGGACTGGTTTATCATCAAAATGATTTTGGTCATAATGAAGAATTTAACTTCAAAGTAACTAAGACCACCTCCGATCTATCACGTAATATCAAATTAACAAAAAAAATTACTATGTATCGATTAATTTCTTTATCTTGGTAAGGTTGTAATATTTGATCAAAAATCATTTATTAATTATCAATCATCACCAATATTCTATGACCGTTCAGCCTTATTCTCTATTTTCCGATTTTGATATTTATCTTTTCCGCTCGGGAAAACACACCAGACTCTACGAGAAGTTTGGCTCTCACAAAGTTGAAGTGGACGGCGTTTCAGGCGTTTATTTTTCAGTTTGGGCACCTACGGCAACAGAGGTTTCCGTGATCGGGAATTTCAACCAATGGAATTCATTTTCACATCAATTGGCAGGACGCTGGGACCAATCTGGGATTTGGGAAGGTTTTATTCCAGGTCTCGATTTTGGTGAAGTTTATAAATATGGCATCCGAACCAATACTGGAATTTTGCTAGAAAAAGCAGATCCGTATGCACTATGTTTTGAGAAAGCGCTACAAGCCAGCTCTGTCGTTTGCACCACTTGGTATGAATGGCAGGATGAAGATTGGATGAAAAATCGCGCAAAGCATAACAGTTTGGAATCGCCAATGTCTGTGTACGAAGTCCATCTTGGCTCGTGGATGCGTGATCCTGGAAATCCAGAACGCTATCTTAGCTATGGTGAAATCGCAGACAAATTAGTTCCATATCTCAAGGCGATGAATTTCACCCACGTAGAATTGATGCCCGTGATGGAATATCCTTATGACCCAAGTTGGGGCTATCAGATCACTGGATTTTACGCCGCTACAAACAGATTTGGTTCACCACAGGAATTGATGTATCTCATTTCCGAACTTCATAAAAATAATATCGGCGTTTTCCTGGATTGGGTACCATCCCATTTTCCGGGTGATGCCAATGGCTTGCACTTTTTCGATGGTTCATTTCTCTACGAGCACGAAGATCCAAGAAAAGGTTTTCACCCAGATTGGAAGTCTTACATTTTCAATTACGGAAGACCAGAGGTCAAATCATTTTTAATTTCAAATGCAATCTTTTGGCTTGATAGATATCACGCCGATGGACTTCGGGTCGATGCGGTGACATCGATGCTTCATCTGGATTACTCCAGAAACGAAGGCGAATGGGAACCGAATATCTACGGAACAAATGTGAATCTGGAAGCGAAACAATTCCTTCAGGATTTTAATGTCGCTGTGTATGGAGAATTTCCCGATGTACAGACAATCGCCGAGGAAAGTTCAGATTTTCCAAGGCTGACGAAACCTGTCCACGAAGATGGTATTGGTTTCGGAATGAAGTGGATGATGGGCTGGATGCACGATACGCTGGATTATTTCAAGGAAGATCCAATCGCAAGAAAATATCATCACAACAAGATCACTTTCACAAGTGTTTATATGTATAATGAAAATTATATGATGCCACTTTCTCACGATGAAGTAGTTCACGGTAAAAGTAGTTTGATCTATAAAATGCCTGGAGACGAGTGGCAAAAGTTTGCTAACCTGCGTGCGATGTATGTTTATATGTTCACAAATCCAGGCGCAAAATTATTGTTTATGGGTGATGAGATTGCACAAACCAACGAATGGAATTTCACAACGTCGCTGGATTGGCATTTGCTGGAATATCCGGTTCACAAAGACCTTCAGAATTTTGTAAAAGACCTCAATTTGCTTTACAGATCAAATCCTGCATTGTACGAGCAGCAATTCTCACCAAATGGATACGAATGGATCAATGCTGATGACAGAGATAACTCGATTTTTATTTTCCTTAGAAAAAGTAAAGAAAATAAAGAAGTTCTAATGACAGTTCTCAATCTTACACCCAATAGTTTTGACTACAGAATTGGCGTAGAAAGAGACACAAAATGGGAAGTGATTCTCAATTCTGATGATACGCAATATAGCGGAAGCGGAGTAGAAGCAGTCATTTCTCAAGAACTGGATGAAGGCTGGGACAATCGGGAAAATTCAAT
Source organism: Chryseobacterium sp. KACC 21268 (assembly GCA_028736075.1). NCBI lineage: Bacteria > Pseudomonadati > Bacteroidota > Flavobacteriia > Flavobacteriales > Weeksellaceae > Chryseobacterium > Chryseobacterium sp. KACC 21268. Next base: position 3,176,876 of record CP117875.1, on the reverse strand, counting down.
CATTTTGAGATTGCCGCCATTGTCTGGTGTGGTTTTGAAACAGAACAAGGTCATCAAACAAAAATCAAAAAACAAAGTTCTTATTAAAAAGAAAAAATAAATATGAAGATATTTCACCTCTCGATGGAATGTTATCCTGTTGCAAAAGTCGGTGGACTGGCAGATGTAGTGGGAGCTCTACCAAAATATCAAAACCAGATGGGATTGGATGCCAGCGTGATCATGCCTTGGTACAACAAACCATTTTTCTATAACCACGATTTTGAAGTGGTCTTTGATGGCTTTATCCATCAGTCGTTCAATATGTACCAGGTCCAAGTTTTCAAAGAGAAAAGCAATGTTCTCGGTTTCGACCTTTATTTGGTCAAGATTCCAGGACTTTTGGACCGTGAAAGTGTCTATGGCTATTGGGACGAGAGTCAGCAGTTCATTGCCTTCCAGCACGGTGTTTTGCATTGGCTGAGTGCGATGCAGATCCGTCCGGATGTCTTCCATTGCCACGATTATCACACAGGTTTGGTTCCGTTTATGATCGACAACTGTTATGAATTTAGCTTTCTGAAAGGCATTAAGACCATCGGAACTATACACAATGGCGAATATCAGGGAAGTATGGATTGGAAAATGTCCAGCTTCTTACCTCATTTCGATGGTTGGAAATCTGGAATTTTGGATTGGAACGGAAGAATCAATCCAATGGCAGCGATGATCAAGAGTTGTAATGCCTTCAATGCTGTTTCCGGCGGTTATTTGCAGGAATTGTTCTACAGTTTCCAAGGTTTGGAACCGTTGATGAATCAGGAACGTCAAAAAGCGTTTGGGATTATTAACGGAATTGACACCGAAGTTTGGGATCCTGAGAAGGACGAGATGCTTAAATTTAATTATAATAAAGATTACGCAGAGGAAGGCAAATGGGAAAACAAAAGGGTGATCTGTGCCGAGTACGGCCTTAATCCTAATCTTCCACTCTTCGGATTCATCGGCCGTTTTGCAGGCGAAAAAGGAGCAGACCTTTTGCCAGAGATTGTAGAACGAAGCATCCAGGAAACTAATGGCGCTTTGAATATCATAGTCTTAGGTTCCGGAAATCAGGATATCGAAAACAAACTGAAAGAATTGCAATACAAATTCAATGTCAACTTCGCAATCGATTTGGGTTACAAAGAATATTTGTCTCATCAGATCTATGCGTCGGCAGATTTCTTACTGATGCCAAGCAGAGTAGAGCCTTGTGGACTCAACCAAATGTACTCGATGCGATACGGAACTGTTCCGATTGTAAGATATACAGGCGGTCTGCGAGATACAGTTCAGGATATATCCAGTGGCGGAAGTGGACTTAATTTCACCAATGCCGGTGCAGAAGATGCCGTGCACGCCATCAAACGGGCTTTGCATATCTACAGCCAAAAGAATCTGATGAAGGGATTGATCTATAATAATATGTCATTTGATTTCTCTTGGGAAAAGTCGGCTAAAAATTATGAAAATCTTTATAATTATTAATGATTTCGATTCACATTGGCGTAATATTGGCAAAGAATGATTAACTTTAATCGATAACAAAATCATAAAATAACCAAAACTCATTTATGAAAGAAAGTGTAATCTCCATTGTCTTAGGAGGCGGAAGAGGAAGCCGATTATTTCCATTGACCAATACAAGATCAAAACCAGCAGTTCCAATTGCAGGAAAATACCGTTTGGTAGATATTCCAATTTCTAATTGCCTTAATTCTGGACTTAACAGAATTTTGGTTTTGACCCAGTTCAATTCTGCATCACTCAATTCTCACATCAAAAATTCTTATCACTTCGATATCTTCAGCAAAGGCTTTGTAGATATTCTAGCTGCTGAGCAAAATGTGGAGAACGAAAATTGGTATCAAGGGACAGCAGATGCGGTTCGCCAGACGATGAAGCATTTGGAAAAATATGAATATGAATATATCTTAATCCTTTCCGGAGACCAGCTTTATCAGATGGATTTCCAACAAATGATAGATTTTCATAAGGAACAAGGTGGCGATATTACCATTGCAACCATTCCTGTGAATGCAAAAGATGCAACTGGATTTGGAATTATGAAAGCCGATGAAGAGGGAAATATCACCTCTTTCACAGAAAAACCAGGTTACGAGGTCTTGAATGACTGGAAATCCGAGGTTAGTGACGAAAGCAAATCAAAAGGCAAGGAATATCTTGCGTCGATGGGAATCTACGTCTTTACAAAAAATGTCTTGAGAAAACTGTTTGATGAGCACGAAGGTGATGATTTCGGTAAAGATTTCATTCCGGCGGCCATTGGAAACTACAGTGTTTTGAGTTATCAATACGATGGCTATTGGACAGACATCGGTACTATCGAATCTTTTTATGAAGCAAACCTAGATCTTGCTCAGGATCTTCCACAATTCAATCTGTTCAGTTCCAATCCAATCTATACAAGAGCTAGAATGCTTCCGCCGTCGAAGATCAATGGTTCTTACGTGAGTAAGACGATTATTGGAGATGGTTGTATCATTATGGCAGACAAAGTGGAGAATTGCATCATTGGCAATAGAACTAGGATCGATCGCGGTTCTACAATTGTGAATTCCTATGTGATGGGAGCAGATTACTATCAAACCGCTCAGCAAGTGGTACAAAATGAAGCAGATGGCATCACAAGTATGGGCATTGGAAAATATTGTTATATAGACAAAGCGATCTTGGACAAGAACTGCTACATCGGAAACAACGTAAGGATCATTGGTGGAAAACATCATCCAGACGGCGACTACGATACACACTCGATCAAAGAAGGAATCGTGGTGATTAAGAAAAATGCAGTAATCCCAGATGGAACCAATATTATGTAATATTAATATCTTTTTATAAAACCCTTCGCCTAGAAGGGTTTTTGTTTTTTAATTTTGGCAAATAATTTGTCTTACAAGATTTCAAATGAGTTTAATGAAGAATCTATTTTTATTTATCGGTGTTTTCCTGTTCTCTGCACTTTCTGCGCAGTTTGATAATATCAATGCTGGAGAGACCATCAGTTTCAGAATTCATTACGGATTCATCACTGCCGGTAACGCTACTTTATCTACAACCAAAACTTCATATAAAGGTCAGCCTGCATTCTACGTAAGAGGCGTTGGAAAAACCAGCGGTGCTGCGAAGGCCTTTTTCAAGGTAGAAGATGTTTACGAAAGTTATATCAGTGAAAAGAAGGAGCCTTTGTTCTATGTAAGGAATGTTTCGGAAGGTAGCTACACACAGCATCTTCAAAGCACGTTCAACACAAATAACAATACTTTGGTTCTGGTCGATAAGAAACACACGGACAGACCAGCGAAAACGGTGAAAGTTCCAAACGATGTTCAGGACATTTTATCTTGTTTCTACTATTTGAGAAGCGTTGACAATTTAAAAGTAGGAAGTGTACTGAAAATGAGTGTCTGGATCGATGACGAATTGTTCCCATTTCAATTGAAAGTGGTCGGAACAGAGAAGATCTCTACAAAATTTGGTAAAGTCAATTGTCTAAAAATTATTCCTTCCGTTGTAAGTGGAAGGGTTTTTAAGGATAAAGAAGGCGTGACGATGTGGGTCACCAATGATCAAAATAAAGTGCCGGTCCTGATAAAAGCAGAACTCGCAGTAGGATCGCTCAAGGCAAGCATAGATAGTTTTACAAATGTCAAATATCCTATCAAATTTGAAAAATAATAATATTGAAAATCACTCTTTTATGAGTGATTTTTGTTTTGTTGAAAAGATATTGCCTTATGACAAGTTGGTAATTCCAGAAGAATTTTAACTTTGAAATAAACAATTCAAAACAATTAAAAATGCAAAAACTGACAGTCACTACGGAAATTAACAAATCAATAAACGATGTCTGGGATTTCTTTAATGATCCAAAACACGTCACCAATTGGAACTTCGCGCACGAAAGTTGGGAATGCCCATCGGCAAAAAACGATTTGAAGGTTGGCGGAAAATTGGAAGTAAGAATGCAGGCAAAAGATGGCAGTTTTGGCTTCGATCTTGTCGGTATTTATGATGAGGTGAATGAAAATCAAAGTTTAAAATACCACTTTGAAGATGGCAGGAACATCGAGGTGATTTTTGAAAAACTTTCCGAAGATAAAACCAAAGTGACAGAAAATTTCGACCCGGAAAATCAGAATCCTTTGGACTTTCAAAAAGATGGTTGGCAGGCAATCTTGGATAACTTTAAGAAATATGCTGAGAGTGTTTGATTGATATTGCTTAAGAATTACTCTAGTCTTTAATTCTAATCTTTAAATTCTCTATTATGAATAATGATATTTTTCCCTGCATTTGGTTCAACCAACAGGGAAGTGAGGCTGCGAAATTTTACACGTCGATTTTCAGAAATTCAAAGATAACGATGGATAATTCTATGGTCATCAATATTGAGATTGAAGGTCAAAAGCTGATGTTCCTGGATGCAGGCCCTCAGTTTCAACCCAATCTCACGGTTTCTCTGATGATGATGTGTGAATCGAAAGATGAAGTCGAAGGATACTATCAAAAACTTTCTGAAAACGGAAAAGTGATGATGGAATTAGATTCTTATCCCTGGAGCGAAAAATATGCTTGGATAGAAGACCAGTTTGGTATCTCGTGGCAACTTTACTACAGCAAAGAAAAGTTCAGTCAGAAATTCTCACCCGTACTGATGTTCACTGGAAAGAACAACGGAAAGTGCCGGGAAGCCTTACAATATTACACTTCAATTTTCCCCAATTCCAAAATTGAAGGTATTATGAATTATCCAGCCGGACAAGGCGAACCAGAAGGCAACATCGGGCATTCTCAATTTGTAATCGATGGCTACACGATGATAGCGATGGACAGTTCCCATCAACATCAATTCAATTTTTCGGAAGGAACATCGATGGTGGTGATGACGGACAATCAGGATGAAACCGATTTTTATTGGAACAAGCTCACGGCAGATGGCGAAGAAAGTATGTGCGGTTGGCTAAAGGATCAATACGGATTCAGCTGGCAGATCACGCCAAAACGATTGATTGAACTTACGAATACCGATAATCCTGAAAAAAATAAAAAAGCCTTCGATGCAATGCTGAAGATGAAAAAGATCATCATCCAAGAAATCGAAGACGCCGCAAATTCTTAAAATCAAAAAAGTTATGGAAACATTAAAGTATCAAACAGAAATTAATGCATCTGCAGAAAAAGTCTGGGATGTTTTGTGGAATGAAAATACTTATTCCAAATGGACATACTTCTTCAGTCCGGATTCCAATATGGTAACAGATTGGCAAGTTGGTGGTAAAACTTATTTTACAGATTCCAGTAAAAAGAACGGAATGGTAAGTACAATTGATAAGATCGAAGAAAATAAATTTTTAGTTTTCAAACACCTGGGTGAGATCAAAGATGGAGTAGAAGACACCGAAAGTGAAAAGGTTAAAGTCTGGAGTGGAGGAAAAGAAGCTTATTATCTGGAAGAAAACAACGGAAAAATCACATTGAAAATAGAAGTGGATTCTGATGACAGCTTCAAAGATATGTTTGACAACGGCTTCAAAAAAGGCCTGGAAATCATCAAAGAATTGTCAGAGAAAAATTAAAACACCAATAATGGATACACCAAAATCAAAGAAACTTGACATTATCATTCCTGCATTTCGTGGTCATTCTCAAAACTTTTTACTGGTTTTGGATGGTATTTCGGAAGAGGATGCAAAGAAAAGGATCGAAGGAAAAACCAATCACGTGGTGTGGATGGCGGGTAATTTTCTGGATATGCGGTACGCATTGGGAAATGTGCTCGGATTGGATGAGAAAAATCCCCAAGGCGAACTCTTCTTTCAGGGAAAGGCACTGGACGAAAATTTTATCTATCCAACTTTGGAAGAACTGAAAGATAGTTTTCATCACATCTCGCCATTGGTTTACAAAAGACTTTTGGAAATGACGGATGAGGATTTAGATAAAGATTTCCAGATGGGAATGAACATCGATTTCTTTCCGGAAAACGTTCTCAATTTCGTAGGAATGTGCATCGGAAGAGAAGATTATCTCTGCGGGCAAATCGGGTTGATGAGAAAAATTCTCGGGTACGAAGGAATGAAATACGACTTCGATACAGATTTGAAATATTAAAAATTAAACTTAAAAAAAACTATATAAATGGCAACAGTCAATCCTTATCTTACTTTCCACGGCCAGTGCGAAGAAGCTTTTAAATTTTATGAATCTGCATTTGGGGCCAAAGTTCCTTTTTGGGGAAGATTTGGCGATATGCCACCGACGGAAGGGATGCCGCCTTTGGCAGATGAGTACAAAAACCAAATAATGCACGTCTCACTTCCGATTTCTAAGGAAACAACTTTAATGGGCAGCGATTCACTTCCTGGAATGGGTGAATATAAAAACGGAAACGACTTTTCTGTCTCCATCAATACCGATTCCAGAGAAGAAGCCTTGAATCTTTTCTCAAAACTTTCCGAAGGCGGTAAAGTGACAATGGAACTTCAGGATACTTTCTGGGGTGCTTATTTTGGGATGTGGGAAGACAAATTCGGAATCCAATGGATGATAAATTATGACGATCCAGAGAAGACTCAGGCACATTAAAGATTTCACTTGCTAATTTCGCCGATTAAACAGATTTTTTGAAATAAATCTGCAAAATCAGCTTGATCTGCGAGACTTTTTTCTTTATTAAAATTTACAAACATTTTTTAATTACAGATTAATAATTACTAATAATTAATTCAAGTTATGCCAAAATTAAATCCATACCTCAATTTTGATGGAACGGCTGAGGAAGCGTTCAAATTTTATCAATCCGTTTTCGGTGGCGAATTCATCGGCGGCGTGATGAAAATGGGAAATGCACCCGGAACTGAAAACCTATCTGAGGACGAGAAAAACCGGGTGATGCATATTGCGTTGCCAATCGGAAAAGACTTATTAATGGCTTCTGATATTGTTCCGTCTATGGGACACAAGCTCAATCAAGGCAATGGAAATTACATTTCTATTTTTCCGGATAGCAGGGAAGAAGCAGACCGTATTTTCAATTCACTGTCAGCTGGTGGTGAAGTAGAAATGCCTATGGAAGACCAGTTTTGGGGCGATTATTTCGGAAGCTTCAAAGATAAATTCGGAGTTTACTGGATGGTAAATTTCAGTAAAGATTCTGGCTACGAAGGATAAAATTTAGCTTTATGGAAAAACTCACTGCGAAAGCATCCATCGGAATTCAGAAAGCTGTTTCAGAAATTTTTGAAGCAATCATTGATCCTGAGAAAATGCAGAATTATTTCATTTCCAAAGGTTCCGCAAGAATGGAAGTTGGAAAAGAAATTTTCTGGGCATTTCCAGAGTTTGAAGGTTCTTATCCATTGACAACAAAGGAAATCATCGCAAATGAAAAGATTGTTTTTGTCTGGGATCCAAAGTCTGTTGTAACCATAGAACTACAGAAACTTTCTGAAAATGATACCGTTATAAAAGTGTCAGAAGAAGGTCACGAAATGGATGAGAAGGGCGTAAAATGGGCAATCGGACAAACCGAAGGTTGGTCCAATTTCCTCGCCTGCATGAAAGCCTGGCTGGAATATGGAATTCATCTGCGAAAAGGCGCTTTCGACTTTATGAAAACGAATTAGAATAAAAGCTTTGCAATTGCAAAGCTTTTTTGTTTTTGTAATTTTATTGAAAATCTGTTAAGTTCAGAACTCCATAACCTTTGAAACCATATATATCTGAATAGTTAAATTTTACAATGATGTAGTTTTTCTCTTTTTGTAAAATATCAATAGAATTAATTTTTTGAAAGTGATTAGGGAAATTACCACTCGTTGGAGAGATTTTAAATTCATTATCTATTCTCTGAGTTATTTTAAAATATTTAAAAACACCAAAATAATTTTCTTTAGTTTCACCTTGGAAATTTAGATTGATGAAAGATTTGAAAGCACTTGATTTTTTATCATAGATTTCGACAATTTGAGATTTGGAATTATATCTCAGATATTCTTTATTCATCTTTTTAAAATCTGGATTGTAATAATCTGCAATTACTTTATTAATTCTATTACCATCAATTACTGTGTCCTTAGCATTCGCTATTAATATTGGTTCAAAAAGTCTTAAGTTTTGCGAAAAAAGGTTATTACTAATAGTATTAAAAAGTACTATGATAATGGATGAAATTATTTTCATATGATTAAAGTTTCGCGAATTCAAATCTAAATAAATTAAACTCTCAAATCTACGACAAAACCTTCAACTCTGCGAAGCGCGCCCCGGCTTGAACGGAGCTCTTTTTGTGATTGCGATTTTTGAGATGTTCAATTGAATGGTTCGTTTCTTTCGCAATCAGAAAAAAGCGGGAGTGGAAGATGTATAAAGGCTCCCAAAAAAGTATTTAAGGTAAACAAAGTCACTTTGCGTCTTCCTAAATGTAAAACGTAAAATTTTAAATAAAATGAAAAAAGGAATTTTAGCGATCGCAGGTTTGGCCGCCATCGCCATCATCGCAAAAAAAGCACAGAAAAGAAAAGCATTCGTAAGAGGGATTTTTGACGAATATGATGTGAAGGAAAGAACACCATTCGGATTCGCAGACAGGATCAGAACGATGAACGACGAGGAGTACAACTCGCTGAAAGAGAAAGTGAGAACGCAATTCGGAAGAGGTTGCTGCCAGCGCAGAACTGCGGAAGCGGAGCAATTTTTAGGAAATTAAATTAAATTGTTAGAAAAAACGGGAAGTTATGCTTTCCGTTTTTTGTTTTTGAACGGTCGAAATCGTTAAATTTGTTTTGTGAAGGACTATTATTACTTTCTCGGGATTCCTCAAAATGCCTCTGCTGAAGACATCAAAAAAGCCTATCGGAAATTGTCTTTGAAATACCATCCGGACAAAAATGAGAACGATGACTACTTCTCCGATCGTTTCAAGGAAGTGAAGGAAGCTTACGAAACGCTTACTGATCCTCAGAGAAAGAGAATTTACGACCAGAATCTTAATAGCCAGCAACGCAATGTCAAAAGTATTTTGCCTCCGAAGATCAAGAACTTTTCTGCCAGTAAGATCCGCGCTCAGAAAGATGAGGAAATCACGATCTATTGGAATACGTATGATGCGGACCTGGTGAAAATCGTCCCTTTCGGATTGGAAAAACCGAATGGTGAACGAACCATTAGAATTAAGGAATTTGATTCTAATGGTAAATTTCAGATCTTACTTCACGCAACAAACACAATCCTTCACAAAACAATTGTTCAAGGGATTACCATTACAGAATTGGCAGAAAACGAATCAAATCCTGACCAAAAAGAATCATTGAGCAATCCATCCGAATCTTTCCCGAAAGCGCAAAAAAAAGAAACCAAATCTAAAAGATTGGTTTCCTTGATTATATTTTTAGCATTGGCTGCTATGATCATCTGGCTGATGCTTAACTGATTTTTTCGCGGCCAGGACACTTTTTGCAGCGTTTTCCTTTTTTGAATTTCTTACAACAGGTCTTTTTTCCACAATACATCTCTTCTGTATTTCCAAATGCTGGTGCGAGAGGTGCAATTCTAAATGCGATAACTGGCTGATTCATATCTGCAAATATAAATTAATTTAGAATAAATACAAATAGAAAATAAAAATTTAACAAATGCTTCGAGAGCCTCAGCGTGACATTCTAATTTGTCAGTCTGAGGCTCTCGAAGCATTTAGAATTACAGTTGAGATTCTCGAAGGCTATTTTAGATAAGGCGCCATTACTTTTGTCCAAAGTTTGTAGCCTTCCGGTTTCATATGCAACATATCTTCTAAGAAAATATCTGTTCTAACTTTTCCGTTTTCGTCGTTCATCACTTTTGTAATGTCAATGTAATCGGTTCTTTTTTGAGTTTTAAGATAAGATTCTATTAGTTGATTCACTTCTGTTAAGATTGGCCAAAATTGTTCTCGGCTTGGTGAATATTTGATGGAAACATAAGCTACCGGAACTTTCGGATATTTTGCTCTGATTGTTTCAAAGAATGTTTTGAATCTTCCGAAAACTTCTTCAGCAGTTGGATTATCCATTGCAACGTCATTTTCACCACAATATATGATGATCTGTTTTGGTTTGTATGGATCCAGTAATTCATTAGAATAATTATTGAGGTCCAATAATCTTGATCCACCAAACGCTCTGTTAACAATTGTTTTTCCTGGGAAATAATCGCTGACGTCAGTCCATTTTGTGAAAGATGAACTGCCTACCAACAGGATTGGTTTCTTCGGAATTCCGTTTTTCTGATCAAGTTGTTTGAATTCCTGGATCTCTTTCCAATATGGTTTGTCCTGACTAAAGAATAGGAGAGAGTTGAAAATGAAGGCTAAGAATAAAAATTTGAATAATCGATTAGGTCTCATTATATAATTGTTTTGAGATTTCAAGGTACAAAAAAACAGTTGCCAATGACAACTGTTTTCTGAACTTTATAATTTATTAAGAGTCTTAATCGACAATAAATTTCGTGTTCAATTCGCCAGTTTTAAGGATATAAATTCCTTTAGGCAAATTATTTAGCGTGATCGTGTTTCCATTTTGGAAAGGATTATCTATGGTCTGAACATTTTGTCCAACCATATTGTAGATCATCGCTTTTTTGAATTGTTTCAAATCTTTGTCTCCAGTCACAGCGATTACATTTCCTTTTACAGGATTTGGTGCAATGGTAAGATTTTTGGAGAAAGAAGCATCATCTACAGCCAATGGTGCAGCACCCCAGATTGTTGTAATCCACTCAGGATGATCGATGTATGGATTTCTGTTTCCTTGGTAATTATAAACAGCAGTGTTTCTGTCGATTTCCTTTTGAGAAACTGGATCTTGCTGATTCCATTTCAAAAGCATTGCTAAGAAAGGCTCTGCAAACACTTTGGTCTTAGATCCGTCATACATATCATAAACAAAACTTTGGATGTTGTTTTCGTAACGTGTTGCAAAGTAGAAATAGATTCTCGCAATATCACCTTTGAACTCATTGATCGGCTCGAAAACTGTTCCGCCATAACCATTCAATTTGCTTGAACCTAACTTTGAACCATTTTTTGAAGTCCAGCTCGCCGTTCCAACTTCTCCGTAAGGATAGTTACTTCTTTTCCCATTTACATAGCCATCTGTTGGTAACAAGTGGTTGTAATCGTTGTGCATCGGTGTTTTGTCATCAAAAGTAGATTTTGGGATCGTGTGCTCTCTGTTGTAGCAAGACGCCTCACCACTGTAGTTTCCACATTGGTTGGTCCCAATAGTATATTTATAAGGATCTACACCAGTTGGATTTTCGGAATAGATATCCAAAACACTGTTGTCATTCTCATAATATTTATCTCTGTCAGCAGAAGCAAATACAGTCCAATTGTAGCCTTTGTCCTGATGTCCGGAAGTGATGATCTGGCTTATCTTGGTTTTCAATGCAAAACCGGTAAGTCCTGTAGTTCCGTCGTAGTAGCCGGTTGGAGCTTGGGAAAATCCTAAAGAGGAAATCGCAAGTCCTAAAAGAAGAGTTATTTTTTTCATTAAAATTAATTAGGATGGCAAAGGTATTAAATATATTAAAACACAAAACAATAAGTTTTTAACACGAAAGTTAAAATAATAGTCAAAGAAATATTATTTTCGAATTATGAATTATAAACAGAGTTTTGTAATCGTAAATAAAAAAAAGACAGAAAATAATTCCTGTCTTTTAAGTATAATATCTTTATGTTAATTATTCTATAATGAACTTGGTGTTTAATTCTCCTGTTTTTAGGATGTAAACGCCCTTAGGTAAATTGTTCAAAGTAATTGTATTTCCGTTTTGGAAAGGATTCTCAACCGTCTGAACATTTTGACCAACCATATTATAGATCATTGCTGTTTTGAATTTCTTCAGATCCTTATCACCAGTAATGTTGATCACATTTCCTTTCACAGGATTTGGAGCGATGCTTAGATTTTTAGAAAAATTCGCGTCATCTACAGCTAGAGGAGAGCTACCCCAAATTGCAGTTACCCATTCTGGATGATCTACAAATGGATTTCTGTTTTTCTGATGCGCGTATGCACCGTTGTTTCTCACGATTTCTCTTTCAGAAACCGGATCTTGCTGGTGCCAAAGTAGAAGAAGATTCAGTTCCCAAGTTTGCAATCCTTGGTTGACATTGCTTGTATTAAGAATATTGCCGCTAGAGAAACCTGATAATCTTGTTTGATATCTTGTGACAAAATACAAAAGACATCTCGCAATATCACCTTTGAACTCATTGATTGGCTCGAAAACAGTACCAGAATAACTTCCTACAGTATTGCTTCCTACCTTAGAACCATTTTTGGAAGTCCAAGATGGGTTGGTCACTTTCCCAAAAGGATAATTGCTTCTCATTCCATTGACTTTACCGTCCGTTGGCAAGATGTGAAGTACGTCAGAAACCATTGGACTAGCTTCATTGAAAAGACTCTGAGGAACAGTGTGCTCTCTGTTGTAGCAATCACCTTCGTTTGAGTAGTTTCCACATTTTTTCACACCGTGCTGATAGTTGTAAGGATCTGCGCCGGCAGGATTTTCAGAATAGATGTCCAAAACAGAACCGTCATTTTCGTAAAATTTGTCTGTGTCAGTCGTCGGGTAAGCTGTGTAAAGCGCGTCATAACTTTTGGTTTGATAACCAGCGGTAATGATTTCTCCCAGTTTTGTTTTAAGCGCATATCCGGTAAGTCCGTTTGCGGTACTGTAATAACCTGCTGGCTCCTGGGCATTTGCAAACCCAAAAATACCAACAAATAGAATAAGGATAGATTTTTTCATTTCAAAAAATTAGGGCGTAAAGTTATATTTATTTTTTTTGATTTGTAATCCTTTATTTAAATTTTAAGTAAAATTTAAGATTAAGCAAATTTTTGTCAATTAAATTATGGACTTAGTAGGAATAATCGACAAAAGTGTAAGATGCTTCAAATCGTATTTCACAGCTGGATACAGAAGACTGAATGTAATAAAGATCTCACTATTTTTCAATAAGGTAACGCTTGTTGACTTTAGAAAATAACAAAGAAATAATAAGGCCGAAAAATAAAGCAACCGCTGAAACCACAATATAATTGAACATTTCAATCCTCACTGGGAAAGCTAAATTCTCACTCGCTTTGAAGAAACCTGTCTGGATCTGTGTAAAACAGATAGCGGAGCCAATCAGCAATCCACAAACCACACCGAAAAACACAATCAATAATCCGGTGAAGAAATAGGTCAATCTAAGGTCTGTCTTATTGAATCCCAAAGCGATCAAGGCTTTTGCCTGTTCTTTCTTATCAAGCTGAAGGATCGTGATCGCGCCAGCCAAGTTGAAGGTTGTAATAAAGATCACTAATCCAAAGATCAAATAGATCATCAGTTTTTCGGTGTTGATCATTTTCCAAAATGCCGCATTTTCTTCAGATTTGGTATTGACAACAATCTTATCACCAAATGCTTTAATGAGGTCGGCCTTTACCAATTCCGGATTGACAGATTTTTTTAGTTTGATGACAATCTGATAACAAGCCGACTTTGGAAGCCCGAGAAGTTCCTGAGCAAGTTCGATAGGCGCTATGATGTAGTTATCAAGTTGGTCATTTCCAGGGAAAATACCGCTGACGTAGATGTCTTTTTTGTTGAAGATATCATTTTCCTGTTGGATGATTCCTTTCCCGGGTTTCGGCATCAGTATTGTCGCAAAATCCTGACTGGAGTTCACAGGAAGCGAAAGTCTGTTGTCCAGACCATTTTCCATAATGACTTCATTGTTATATTTGAAGTCCGGATATTTCCCGTAAAAAATACTTTCATTGATAGGGTTCACGTGGATGTAAGCAGAATCCACACCTCGCAGATAAGCAATTTCGCCGTTGTCCTTATAGCCTAGATAAACTTTTTCCTCGATCACTTTGGAGAAATTGGCAACATCAGAATTACTTCTGAGTGATCTTTCCAATTTATCGATGTCAGGAAGGACTTTTCCCGATCTGCTTTTTATGGTGAGGTCTGCGTGCAGATTGGCGATCATATCTTTATTCAGTTCCTCCAAACCAGAAAAAACCGAAATGATGATAAACATCGCAGCCACTGCAGCCACCATAGCAAATGCCGCGAGCCACGTGATAAACGTGACCGCCGTACTTCCTTTTTTAGAAATAAGGTAGCGTGATGCTATGTAAAAAGCATTTTTCAATCGTCTGAAAAATTAAAGAATTGGATTATCACCTTCGCCTTTCAACTCTTTTTCGATGCGTTCAACATCATCAAGACTTGTATCGATGTAGAATGCCAATTGCGGAATGATACGCACTTGCTTGGCCATCTTTTGCCCGATGTAATTCCTGTAGTAAGCGTTGTTCGTATTGATCTCCTTCATAATTGGCTGTCTCAATTCTGCAGGGAAAATGCTGAGGTATATTTTTGCGATGCTGAGATCGGCTGTCACTTTCACGTCAGAAACCGAAACCAAAAAGCTCTGTTTGCTTTCTGATGCCTGCTTGCGGAAGATCTCCGCCATATCTTCCTGAATGATCTGTGCTACTTTGCGTTGTCTGTTACTTTCCATAAATGCTGCAAATTTAGTGTTTTTGTTTGGATTTTTGGGAAGCAATTTTGGCGTTGCAAGTAAGCTTTGAAGATTAATATTTATTAGGGCAGCTTTATCCGCCTTCCGTTCCCAATCTTTTTGCCTTAGCTTTTCCACCCACAAAAAAGGATTTCCACTCAAGTCGGGCTGCAGATTCTACACAAAACACGATTTGTTATCAGAATTAAATTTTGTCATTCTAAAGCAAACGTGAAATTACATTAGACTCATAATTAATGATCATTTAATTCAACAACCAAATCAAACTAGCTTTCAATTCTCGTTTCCAGTAGCTCTCAGAATGTGTGCCGTCGTCATCTATTTTCACTACGATATTCTTAGCCGGAATAGATTTTTTTAATAATAATTTTTCAACATTTTCGATTTCTGGCGCCATCGTCTCATCCTCGTTTTTTCCGGCCACAAAATAGAATTTGGAATTCTTCAGATTGTTTTTATTAATATTCAAATATTTCTTCAAATCTTCAGAAACAAACCAAAACGCAGGACTGAAAATTCCAGCTTTTCCAAAAACAGTCGGATATTTTGCAGAAGCATACAGCGAGATCAGTCCACCCATCGAGCTTCCCACGATCAAAGTTTTGGAAGCTTGTTTCTCGGTTCTGTAGGTTTTATCGATATATGGTTTTAACGTTTTCGCTAGAAATTCTACGTAAAGGTCTCCTTCGCCAGTTGTTTTATATTTTTCATTATTCCACGGCGAATATTCGGACAATCGCTTGTCGCCGCCATTGTCAATTCCGATGACGATGGCAGATTTTCCGGTTTCTTTAAAAATCTGATTCAATGTTTCATCTACACTCCATTCTCCAGAAAAACTCGTAAAATCATCAAAGAGATTTTGGCCGTCGTGCATATAAATGACAGGATATTCCCTTTTCGAAGTTCCATAATCGGGTGGGAGATAGATCCAGATTTTTCTTGTCGTATTGAGTTGAGGAATATTGAAATTCTCACTCAATACCTTGACGTTGAAAACGGTTGTATGTTTTTTCTCTTTCGGTGAACTCCAACCTGCAATCTGTAATTCAACAGTTTGAGCTTTGTCAGGATTTTCTAAGATTCTGTTGGGAATTCCATTGCCATCTTTATCGGTCTCGGCAAAATCCCAGCTTCCCTGTGTTATTTTATATTCAATTTTTTGAGTGTTGGAAGGGATGGTAAGGATATAAAAACCTTGATCGTTTTGTTTGAATTCAAATTGACTATCATTTGGATTCCAATTATTAAGATTTGATGCAAGGAAAATCTTTTGATCTTTCTTATTTTCAACAGGACTTTCAATGATTTTAAAAGTAATCTGCGAACTCATTAATGAAAATATCAAAACCGAAACTATTAGTGATAATCTTCCGAAAATAAAGTGATTAGTTTTCATAGGTTGTATGAGATTTGATGAAATCTACTGTTTTTCTAGACACATCTTTGGCTTCATTCAAAGAGATGTTTCCAAAAGTATGTTTGGCATTTTCCACAGTGTGTAACTGATGTGGGATTTTGTTTTTCTTCAGTGCCTCTTCCAATTGTTGCGACTGCGCAAAATTCACAATTGTGTCTTCGGTTCCGTGGAAAATCAAAGTGGGAACGGTAGATGTGGAAACGTATTTTACTGGAGAATATTCTGTCGATTTTTTAACGACTTCTTGTAGATTAGTATTAATGTCAAAACCTGTCAGCTGTGTTATTTTTTCGTGTCTAATTTTGAAGCGTTCCGGTGCGTAAAGTTTGAAAAAACTAAGTGAAACTCCATTGGCTTCAGTCTTGAACAATTCATTAAGATCTGTTGGACCATAAAAATCTACAACATATTTCAAATTTGGGTAGATTAGATCTGAATTATTTTTCTTAATATCCTGATTGTAAGCCGTTAGCAAAGCAATATGTGCACCTGCAGAACCGCCCCAGATTCCCATATTTTTCGTGTCCAGGTTGTACTTTTCTGCGTTTTCCTGGATCCATTTCAAAGCATCTTTTGTGTCCTGCAAAGGCTTTTCCAGATGCGTGTTTTTATCAAGAAGCGTGTAGTCTATGCTGATGACTGTATAATTATTGTTTAGAAGTTCTTCCAAGATGTATTCTCTGAAGTTTTTTCTAATCATCGTTTTGTCGCCTTTGTTCCATGCGCCACCGTGAACGTAAACTACAACGGGGGATTTTACTTTGCTAATTATCTTTGGCTGATAAATATCGAGTTTCAAAGAGTTGTTTTTGTACTCAATATCGTTGTGGAAGTTGAATTCTAGCTTTGGCTCCGGTAAATTAATATCAGATTTAATCTTTTTTGAACTGAGTTTGTAGCTTAGGATACTCAGGAAAATCAGAGAAAAAACAAGTACGATTTTGTAGGTAGTCTTCATCTAAAGGCTTATGGAATCTCAAATATAAATAAATAAAAGTTCAATATTATGTTAAATCGTAATTTATGAAAAATTTAAGTTCTGCTTTTAAATGTAATCCTTTTAGGTTTTGTAAATTTGGAACTCTTTTTTAGCATTTCCTCTTTTCGCAAGCGGAAATACTTAATTAAATAAAATTTAAAAATGACTACAAAATACGAAAAGATTCCAAGCTCATTATTCGTAAAAAACAGAAAGAAATTTGCTGAATTATTATTACCAAAATCTTTGGCAGTTTTCAATTCAAACGACATTTATCCTATCAGCGCCGATTCTACAATGCCCTTTCAGCAGCATCGCGATATTTTTTATCTGAGTGGTGTGGATCAGGAAGAAAGTATTTTGGTGATCTTCCCGGACGCTTATCTGGAGGAGAATCGTGAAATTTTGTTCTTAAGAGAGACCAACGAACATATCGCCGTTTGGGAAGGTGAGAAGTTGGATAAAGATCAAGCTTTTGAAACTTCGGGAATCAAAACTGTTTATTGGTTGAGTGATTTTGATAAGGTTTTCAAGACGTTGATGTACGAAGCTGAGAATGTTTATCTTAATAAAAATGAACATTACAGAAGCTCTGTAGAGACCGAAATCCGCGAAGATCGTTTTATTAAAAAAGTAAAAACTGATTTTCCGATGCACAACTACAAAAGAAGCAATCCGATTCTCCAGCGATTGAGAAGCATCAAGGAACCAGAAGAATTAGCATTAATTCAAAATGCTTGTAATATTACGGAGAAAGGAATCAGAAGATTGTTAAGTTTCATAAAACCAAATGTTTGGGAATACGAAATTGAAGCAGAATTGATCCACGAATTTATAAGAAACAGAAGTAAAGGATTTGCCTACACTCCAATCATCGCCAGCGGAAACAATGCGAATGTCCTTCACTACATCGCAAACAATATGCAGTGCAAAGATGGTGATGTGATCCTTTTGGATGTTGGTGCAGAATATGGAAATTACTCCAGCGATTTAACAAGAACGATTCCTGTAAACGGAAGATATTCTGACAGGCAAAAAGAAGTTTATAATTCTGTTCTAAGATGTAAAGTAGAAGCAGAACAACGCTTGGTTGCAGGAAATAATTGGTACAGATTCCACAAAGAAATGGGCGAAGTTTACACTGCGGAATTACTGCAGTTAGGTTTGATCGACAAAGCTGATGTTCAAAACGAGGATCCAAAGTGGCCGGCTTACAAGAAGTTTATGATGCACGGAACCTCTCACCATATGGGATTGGACACGCACGATTACGGCATCTTGACCGATGATTTTGTGGAAAATATGGTTTTCACCAATGAGCCCGGATTCTACATTCCGGCTGAAGGATTCGGTGTGAGAATCGAGGATGATTATGTGATTCAAGCGTCTGGAAAGCCTTTCAACTTGATGGCAAATATTCCAATCACCGTTGAGGAGATCGAAGACTTGATGAATTCTTAAGCGAAAAATTAGAATTTCAAAATTCAACTTTAAAATAAAAAATCCCGATCATTGTTACTTGATCGGGATTTTTATTTATAAGCTAAATATCATAAGCTAAATGTAACAAGCAATTTATTTCTTGAAGAAATCCATCAGGTCGATGTAATTTTTCTGATTCACGCCGTGTCCAGCCATATATTCTCGGAAAGAGAAATAGGCGCTGAGGTCGTACAGTAATTCTGCACCTTTCTTTGCCCATTCCAGCGGGATTGCAGCGTCGTCTGTACCGTGAGAAACGAAGAATCTCAAGTGTTCCAATTTCTTTTTGTCCTTCACGATATCTTTCAACAATCTATCTTCTGGGAAAGTGCTTAGCAATGCTATTTTTGAGAACAATTCCGGATAATGCAACGCCAAAGAATAAACGATCATTCCGCCTTGACTGAAACCGCAAAGATGAGTTTTGTTGTTAGTCAATCCATAATGGTTAGAGACTTTCAGAATGCTTTCCAAGACTTGTTTTACAGCGTCTTCGGCTTGAGGCACATCTAAGAAATTCTCCTCACTCATAAAGTCGATGTCAAACCAGGCGTAGCCGCCATTGTTAGCATCTCTTGGAGCGCGGAAACTTACGACCAACCAATCTTCCGGCAAAGTCGGAACGAAGCTGAAAAGGTCTTGTTCGTTGCTTCCATAGCCGTGAATTAAAAATAAAATTGGTGTTTCTGAAGTGATATTTTGAGGTTCTCTTACGAGGTATTGTAAATCCATAAAACAAAGATAACCAATCTCGGAAATAGTTCGAAATTTTTGAAATAAAATCTGAGTTCAAAAGTCTATGATTCTACCATTAACTCAGAATTTTTCTTTTCCTTTTTTTCTTCTTCCTTCCTTTTTTAAGAAAGACATTTTCAATGAGAATTCTGATATAGCCAATGAAGCATAACGCCAGAAAAATCCCTAAACCAGATAATAGAATAGCCACGTTTTTGCTCACGAATCTCTTATTCTGGAAAAAATATTCGTAGCCGATATTTAAGAAAAGATAGATCAACAAGCCAAAAGCAATCGGGAAAATTACAAAACCAAATATCGAAAGTGCGAATGTTCCAACGTTCTCAAAGGATTGTTTTCTGGCATAATTATAAAAAATACAATAGAAGATCAGGAGAAAGCAAACCGACAGAATGTTCACTACAAAAGTAAAATTCTTTATTGGCGTAATCATTCTTACCTGTCCAGTTTCTACGATCACATCGATTTGATCGCCAATCGCTTTCTTATTATTTTCGCTGAATGAGACATCGCCGAATGTGTTTTTGATATTGCCGTCGTCATCTTTATATTCCAGTAGTGGTTTGTAAAAAGTATTTTGTGTCCGTCTGCTAGAAGCATTTCTATTCCTGGTGATTTTGCTAATATGCTTTTCGTATCTTATTATCGTTGCGAATTGTTTATTTGGATTGAAATTGTCTTTCACCGTGATAAAAGAAAATTGTAAAATCCCAAAGAAAAGCACGGCGATATAATAACTTACAAAACCACCAATTACAGCGCCAAGTAAGCGTAAAAGTAATTTGACATCTTTAGAATTGTAAAGCCACGTTCCAACAATGAATAAAGCTAATAACCCAGAAATTATTTTAAATACTAAATGTTCACTGGTTTGAAATGTTACAGAAAATGGATGCATCCTTTGTCTTTTAAAAACTAAGATAACATTAATTCTCAATGATAGCTGAAATTTGACCACAAAAAAACCACTCGAAAGTGGTTTATGTTAAGTATAATTTGTCGAATTCCTAAACTGCTTTTACAATGAAATAATTCTTTTTCCCTTTTTGGATCAACAGGAATTTTCCATCAATAAGGTCATTTTCTGAAACGGAATAATCTTCACCAACCTTGGTTTTATTGATTGAGATCGAGTTTCCTGCCAATTCTCTTTTAGCCTCACCTTTGGATTTGAGGAAACCTGTTTTTTCAGAAATTAAATCAATGATATTGGTGCCGATCACTTCTGATTTTGACAATTCTTTTTGAGGAACGCCATCAAAAACCTGAAGGAAAAGCTCCTCATTCAAGCTCACAAGATCCTCTGCAGTGGATTGTCCGAAAAGAATGTTGGAAGCTTTCAAGGCTTTTTCGTATTCTTCGTTTCCGTGCACCCAAATTGTTACTTCTTCTGCCAATTTTCTTTGAAGTTTTCTTTCGTGAGGCGCCGTTTTATGTTCTTCGATCAGCGCTTCGATTTCTTCTTTTGGTAGGAAAGTGTAGAACTTGATGAATCTTTCAGCGTCCGTATCGGTCGCATTTAACCAGAATTGGTAGAATTTGTAAGGCGAAGTTTTTTTTGCATCCAACCAATAATTTTCTCCACTTTCTGACTTGCCGAATTTGGATCCGTCTGCTTTTGTGATCAATGGAACAGTCAAGGCAAATGCTTCACCACGCGCTTTTCTTCTAATGAGTTCTGTTCCGGTCGTGATGTTTCCCCACTGGTCAGATCCGCCCATTTGAAGCTTAACACCTTCATTTTGAAACAGGTGAAGGTAATCGTAACCTTGCAAAAGTTGGTAAGTAAATTCCGTAAAACTCATTCCGTCCACACCAGAATCGCCAGAAAAACGTTTTTTCACAGAATCCTTGGCCATCATATAGTTCACAGTGATGTGTTTTCCGATATTCTTAGCAAAATCCAAAAACGTGAAATTCTTCATCCAATCGTAATTGTTGACAAGAATCGCCTTGTTGTCACCATCGCCATCAAATTCCAGGAATCTTGACAGTTGATTTTTAAGACAATCTACATAGTGGAGTAGTGTCTCTTCGCTCAAAAGGTTACGCTCGGCAGATTTTCCCGAAGGATCACCAATCATTCCTGTTGCGCCACCAACCAAAGCAATAGGCTGATGACCGTGCTGTTGGAAATGTGCTAAGATTTTAATTTGAATAAGACTTCCGATATGCAAAGAATCTGCGGTCGGGTCAAATCCGATATAGGCTTTCGTGAGTTCCTTATCCAGTTGTTCTTCCGTTCCCGGCGTCATATCGGAAAAAAGTCCGCGCCATTTCAGTTCTTCTATAAATGCGTTCATTGTCTTAAAAAATTTCGTGCAAAGATAAGGATTTGAAGTGTAATGTTGCTGTCGATTGAAAAATACTCCTTTTGGCGTATTGTTTCGGTTGTCCAACTGGTTTAACTTTGGGTAAAATAAATGATGCTGTTATGAGATCAACTATTACTTTCCTAGTTCTACTACTCTTTACAAATTTTCTGTCTGCACAGGTAGAAAAATTTACTGTTGCGAATCATATCTATTATGGGACTAAAGCCATACCGGCAGAAATTACAGGGAAATATCTGTATGAAAAAACGAAAGAGCCGATTGTGGAAATCAATGCTGATGGAACAGGCTATTTTCAGGTGCACGATGTGAAGGCTTATCCTGTAGAGTATTGGATAGAAACGGACGCTGAAGGAAATATTCAGAAAAGAAAAAGTGAAACGAACAGCAATTATCAAGTGGTCTTGATCCTGAAATATGGCAGTAATGGCGAAAGTGGATGGAAAGGCGCAAATACAGGCAAATATGACAGAATAGATGTGACGATGGCCTTTGACCAAGGTTACGCTATTGTAGTCGGAGAGCGGTTCCGAAAATTATAGTCTTTTACAGAATAAAACTTACTAACTAACCACTTTATCTTAAGTCCGTTTCTTTTTGAGGCGGATTTTTTTTGATTAATGCAGGTCGATAAAGTGCTGAATTCTTTGTGGAAATTTGATTGACAGACCAATGCCCTAGCCCTGATGGTAGCGGCATCCTTTTTTATTTTTTGATGTTCTGCTGATCTAAACGTAAAATGCTGAAAAAAATAAAAAAGATATAGCGGACAGCAGGTTCCCGGCTCCTAAAAATATGATCAAAAACACGTAACTTTGCAGTATGAATCAGGATACTATCTGCGCACTGGCAACTGCCAACGGAATTGGGGCAATTGGAATTATACGGGTTTCTGGAGAGCAATCTTTTGAAATCGTGAATAAAATATTTGAAGGTAAAAATCTGGAAAAAGCGGATTCTCATACTGTGCATTACGGTTTTATAAAAGAAGTAGATGAAGTGATAGATGAGGTGATGATCTCGGTTTTCCGCGCTCCAAAGACGTTTACGACGGAGGACTCTGTGGAAATTTCTTTTCACGGTTCACCCTATATTGCCAAAAGAATTCTGGAAGTTTTGATTCAAAATGGCGCAAGAATGGCCAAGGCTGGGGAGTTTACGATGCGTGCTTTTATGAATGGAAGGATCGATCTTTCCCAGGCAGAATCTATCGCCGACCTGATTGCGTCTGACAACGAAGCGTCCCGAAAAGTAGCTCTGAATCAACTGAAAGGTGGGATTTCTCAGGAGATTTCGATTCTTAGAGGAGATCTTTTGAATTTCACATCACTGATAGAACTGGAACTTGATTTTGCAGAGGAAGATGTGGAATTTGCGGACAGATCGGCTCTTAATCAATTGCTTAATAGGATTGAAGTTAAATTGAGTTCTTTGATTGACAGTTTCCAGTATGGAAATGCGATCAAAAATGGAACTGCGGTTGCGATTATCGGGAAACCAAATGCAGGAAAATCTACCTTGCTAAACGCTTTGCTGAAAGAAGAAAGAGCGATTGTGAGTAATATTGCTGGGACGACGCGCGATACAATTGAGGAGATTTTGCACATCAAAGGCAATGCTTTTAGATTAATTGATACGGCTGGACTTCGTGAAACTGTGGATGAGATTGAGGCAATTGGCGTGAAGAAGGCCAAGGAAAAAGTGGATTCTGCGGATGTTTTGGTGTATTTGGCCGATGCGTCAACAGAGGATTTTTCTGAGGATTTTGAAATTTTGAAACCTTTGTTGCGAGAGGATTTGAAACTAATCATCTGTGCTACAAAAATCGATGAAGTGCTTCCTACGAAGTATGAACTTGTGGAAGAAGCTTTCCGAAAAGAGATTGAGACTGATTTTGATTTTATAAAGATTTCGGCGGTTGAGAATCAGAATATTCAGGACCTTAAAAACGAGTTGTCTTCTTTTGTAGAGCAATTGAAATCCGAAGAAGGGAATGTTATCATTACCAACCAACGCCACTTTGAAGCTTTGAAGAAGTCGCTGGATTCGGTAGAAAAAGTGGAGGAGGCCGTGAGTTCTAAAATCACAACCGAGCTTTTGGCTTATGAGTTGCGAAATGCACTGGAACATCTGGGTGAGATTTCTGGGGAGTTTAGCAATGACGAGGTGTTGGGGAATATTTTTTCGAAGTTTTGTATCGGCAAATAGACGCACAAATTCAATCAAACTAAAACAAATTAAATAGCTGATTATTAAATGATTAGTCAAAATTCATTTTATTTTGATCTGTCATATTTTGATCCGTTTTTGCAAAATTTGTCCCCCATTTGTCCCTCAAACCCATAATAATTAATTTTTTACTAACAAGGGAGAGATTACTTCGCTTAATGTACCTTAATGAACCTTATTGTATCTTAAAGTACCTTAATGTGTTTTAATAACCCATAAAATTAATTTTATGAGTTCAAACATTAAAATTGCTCGGATTTGTCAACATTGCGGGCAGGAATTTATAGCACAAACTACCGTTACGAGGTACTGTGGAGACAACTGTGCTAAAAGGGCATATAAAGCAAGAATTAAAAAACAAAAGATCGAGGCAAGCGAGGTTGAAACGCAAAATAGAAGGCAACTTCCTTCTATTGCTGCAAAAACATTAGAGTATTTGACCGTTAATGATGTTGCCTCAATGCTGAAATGTGATCGCAGAACAGTTCACCACATGATAAAATCAGGAAGACTCAATGCCATCAATTTATCAATTAGAAAAACCAGAATTCTCAAAAAAGATCTTGACGGGATGTTCAGTAATCAAATTCAGGAAGTTGACATTCACAATGAAGTGCAAGTTGAAGACAAACGCCCACCAATCAAAGACTGCTACACAGTCGGACAGATCTTGGCAAAGTACAGCCTTGCTGAGGTAACATTAAGAAAAATTATATGCAGAAACAATATCCCTAAATATAGAGAGGGCAAGTTTGTGTATATTAAAAAGCAGGCAATTGATCCAATACTTAAAAGATTTCATATCAGATACTAACTGAAATAATTCATTGTGTTACGCTAGCTAATGAAATAGGACGCCAATAGCGACCAATCCTGTAACACTGTGCCAATCAAATTTCTATATTAATTAAAAGTTAGTGTCATGTCAAAAGTTACTTTAAGGAAAAAACCAATTGCTGGGGGAAAACATAGTTTGTTTTTAGATATATATCCACCTATTCCAAATTTGGAAACAGGCAAACTACAGAGAAAATATTATTTAAAAATTTACATCTATACACGTCCCAAAAATAATTTAGAAAAGGACCATAACAAAGAAACGTTAAGTCTAGGAGAGTATATAAGAGCAAAACGCCAATTGGATGTTCAAAACAGACGTTTTGATTTTCTATCAGATTCTAAATTGAGATCAAACTTCATCGATTTTTTTGAAGAGGAGGCTTCTAAAAGAGAGGGTAGTCATAACTGGCGAATGTCTATTAATTACTTCAAAGCTTTTGCAGGAGAATTTTTGCCATTCACACATTTAAATGAAAGCTTTTGTGAAGAGTATGCTGATTTTCTTCTCTCCTCACCAGGAATAGGACGTGCCAAAAGAAAAATAAAAACGAATACCGCAGTAAGCTATTTCGCTAAATTTAAAAAAACTCTAAAAGAAGCCTTTAAAAAAAGATATTTACCAATCGACCTGGGTCATATTGTAGATAGTATTACACCTGAAGATACGCATCGTGAATTCTTATTTATGCACGAGCTGGAAAAAATGGCTTCTGCACATTGTGATTCTGAAATAGTAAAAAAAGCAGGACTCTTTTCCGCAATGACCGGATTTCGTTATTCTGATGTTGTAACACTTCTCTGGAAAGAACTCCAGGGTAATGAGGGAAATTATTACATCTTGTACAGTCAGGAAAAAACGGACAGTGCAGAATATTTTCCAGTATCTGATCAAATTGTTCAATTGTTAGGCCAGGCCGGCGATCCAGATTCTCGCGTTTTCGAAGGTTTAAAATATGGACATGTTGTGATAGAATTAAAAAAATGGCTTGTAAATGCAGGAGTACAAAAACATTTTACTTTTCATGGTTTTCGGCATACGTTCGCAACATTGCAACTTGCTGCAGGAACTTCGATTTACACAGTCTCAAAATTGCTTGGACATAAAAATATTTCAACCACAGAGATCTACGCCAAAATTGTAGACAGCCTTAAAAAGGAAGCTTCTGAAAAAATTAAACTTAGCATATTTAATATAGGTGAAAATTTAAATTCTGATCTACACAGTACATGCAATATAGAAGTAGAAAATTTTGTTTCTTGAGGTCAAAAATGGTCAAAGAGTTCCGCACTTCGCCATCTTGCAAAGGCTTGACTTCTACTCAATATCATTGTAAAAAATATTATGAAAAATTACACTTTTGATCAGCTCCCCGCTTTTATGAAAAACATTGATGAAAGATTAGAGAGGATGGAGGAACTGCTTAATAAAACATTTCGACCTGAAATTTCTGACGAAGATTATATAAGTGCAAAAGCTGCATCGGCCTTGTTAAAATTTACCTTATCAACAGTCTATTCAAAGGTCTGTAAACGAGAGATTCCGTTTTACAAACAAGGAAATCGTCTTTATTTTTCTAGAAATGAATTATTGGATTGGATAAAAGATGGTAGAAAAAAAACTTTAAATGATATTGATATTTCTGCAACTGCGATTGTAAATCGTATGAGTAAACAAAAGTAATGCAAGAATAAAAAATTTCTGACTGTTAAATGGCTATAGTAGAATTCTATTTTTAACTTTAAAAATCATTATTTTTGATAGAAAAGTATACAGGTATTATAGTATGTGAAGGTTGGAACTTGATACACACCATAAGAATTAGCATTAATTAGTACAGGCGTTGGGTTGAAAAGGGGAATGTGATTTCAACAAAGTTTTGGCATCTAATTATTTAATCAATGGACTTAAATAATTATAATTTTTATATAAATATAACTCCGGTCTTGGACCCATAACCGAAGAAATATCGAACTATTTGATAGAAGATTTAACGAGAATTTCTGAAATTTTAGAAAAAAAATAATCTTGTCGCTGGCAACGACGAGCATATCTTAACAATTCTGCACCATAGGCAGAAGCCGGCGATTGAAATCTAATTATTTCATTTAGATAAAAAAATAATATATTCTAATATCTGTGATTTAGCTTGTTTTTAAGTCTTGGTAATCCGATCTTTTGTTACCGTACAATTAAAAAAAGTAAATAAATACCGATTTGTGCTAATCTAAATATATGTGATCCAGTTTGGGACTGGTAGTTTATAAAATGATTTAAAATAAGTGCAAAAATAGTATAGAACTAACTTTACAGATCGACGTATTCTTCTCCCCATTTGTGGAGGTCATCAATTATAGGACGCAGTTTCTCTCCCTTTAAAGTTAATGTGTATTCAACTGTAGGCGGAACGGTTGCATATGCTTTTCTAGTGATTATACGGTTTTCTTCAAGACTCTTAAGTTCCTTGACCAGCATTCGGGTATTGATGTTATGAACTGCGCGTTCCAATTCTTTAAATCTCATTGTTCCATCGGCCAAAGTATAGATAATTGGGATCGACCATTTACCGCCAACAATATCTAAAACATCTTTTAAAGTACATTTATGTTCAACCTTTTCAACTTTTTTCAATTTTCTTGCTTCCATTAATACCCTATTATATTAAATGCTTTACAATATGTTACTACTGTACATTTGTGTAACTACTTGCAAAAGTACAGTAAAGGATTTAAATTTGTAGTATAAATTCTTAAAAAAAATTAAATATGCTTACCAAAATAAATGAAACATTGTTCAGAGGCCACGGTCCGATCAAGATCTTATATCCCGGATTAGCCATTTCAAAAATGGACACTGGAATTGGAAGTATTGGTAGAATAGACCATCCCGAGATCCACGGAAATACTATCATCAAGATGCATCCGCACGTTAATGATGAGATCTTGTCTTATTTCAGAACGGGTAAAGCAGAACATAAGGATTCCGAAGGCTTTGAAAAGACCATCGGCAAAAATACGTTGATGCTGATGAAAGCAGGAAAAATGTTTCACCACGAAGAACAGATCATAGGCGAAGGAGAACCGATGGAAGGATTGCAGATCTTTATCCGTCCTGGGAAAAAAGATCTGGATCCGGAAGTGATTTTCCGTGAACTGGAGGAGATCCATAGCGAGAACAAATGGAGATTATTAGGTTCTCCGACGGATGAGACCAATTTCCAGTTCAGCAGTCAGACCTGGCTGTACGATACCAAACTTTTACAGGATGCGAACATCGAACTTCCGAAACTGGACAGAGAAGGACTAACCTGTCTTCTTTATGTTTTTAAAGGGATTGTGAAGGTCAGTGAAGATATCGTCTTGAAAAAGAAAGAGGGTCTGATCATCAAGGATGAAACGATCGTCATAAAGGCAGATGTAGATTCAGAACTGGTGCTTTTCATTACCGATGAGAATGCAGAATCTTATAAAGGTGGGATGTACAGTGGAAATCAACAATATTTCTCGTAGATCAATTTAAAATAAACAGATTCAGCCATTAGAAAAATGAAATACAATGGTTTAAATATTAATAAATAATATAAAAAAAAATGAAATTATTACAAGAAGTTACGGTAGGGAATCAAACGTTGAAAAATTCAATAGCAATGGCACCAATGACAAGAAGCCGTGCAGATGAGAATGGAGTGGTGGGCGATCTTACGGTTCTATATTACAAACAGAGAGCCAGTGCGGGTTTGATCATTGCAGAGGGGATTAACATCTCTGAGCAGGCTAAAGGAAGTCCATACACGCCGGGATTGTTTACACAGGAACAGATCGATGCCTGGAAAAATGTGACAAAAGCAGTTCACGACGAAGGTGGTGTTATTTATGCTCAGCTTTGGCATACAGGACGTGTGGGGCATTCCACCGTTAAAAATGGTGAGTTGCCGGTGGCTCCATCAGCATTACCAATTGTTGGGCAACAACACTTTACAGGTCAGGGAATGGCAGATTATGAAACGCCAAAAGAGTTAAGCAATGAAGAAGTAAAACAAATCGTACAAGATTACATACAGGCTGCGATTAATGCATTAGAGGCTGGTTTTGATGGGGTAGAACTGCACGCTGCTTTTGGATATCTTCCAAACCAATTTCTTGCAGAAAGCTCTAACCAAAGAACAGACGAATATGGAGGAAGTACAGAAAACCGTAACCGTTTCGTACTTGAAGTAATGACAGAAATGGTAAATGCAGTAGGTGGAGAAAAAGTAGGAATCAAACTATCACCAACAATTCCTTACAACAGCATTCTTAATGACGATCCAAAAACACAGTTTACCGCTTTGATCGAAGGTCTGAATTCATTTTCATTATCTTATGTTCATCTTATGAACGGTCTTTTCCCTTTGGATAAATTACCACATTACCCGAACAATGTTA
Source organism: Chryseobacterium sp. KACC 21268 (assembly GCA_028736075.1). Classification (NCBI taxonomy): domain Bacteria; kingdom Pseudomonadati; phylum Bacteroidota; class Flavobacteriia; order Flavobacteriales; family Weeksellaceae; genus Chryseobacterium; species Chryseobacterium sp. KACC 21268. The sequence goes on along the minus strand of CP117875.1, from coordinate 3,147,774 downwards.
TGGAGACCTTCGGCAGATTGTCTAATAACACAGTCATTGCCAACGGTGGCTACAACAGAGAGACCGGCGAAGCAGAACTTGAAAAAGGAATTGCAAAAGTGATCTCATATGGTGGGCTTTTTCTGGCGAATCCGGATCTTCCAAAGCGCTTTGAATTGAATGCAGAACTTAATCAACCAGACCAATCAACAATGTACGGCGGCGGTGCAGAAGGATATGTGGATTATCCTTCACTAGCTGAAGCTTAACATCAATATATAAATATTAAAAAACAGAATTATGTCAAACAAAGGAACAGCTGTCATCACTGGTGCAGCTAACGGAATAGGGCAGGCTTACGCCGTAAGACTTGCAAAAGACGGTTTCGATATTGCGGTAGCAGATGTAGTAGAAGCGGTACAAACAAAAGAACTGGTAGAAGCAGAAGGTGCAAAATTCTTTTCAGCGGTCGTAGATGTAACTTCTCCTGAAGCAACTTTAGCTTTTGCCGCACAGGTCCAGGCAAAGTTGGGTACGATTACGGCATTGGTCAACAATGCCGGGATCTATCCTTGGAAAAGTTTTGAGGATACAGACTATGAGACATGGCGCAAGGTGATCAGCGTTAATTTGGATGGTCCTTTCCTTATGAGCAAAGCATTTGTACCTTATATGAGAGAAAATAAGTATGGTCGTATCGTCAATGTTGCAAGTACAACTTTCTTTCTCAACGCACCACAAATGACGGCGTATATTGCCAGCAAAGGTGGGGTTATCGGTTTCACCAGAGCATTGGCGAGTGAAGTGGGAGCTGATGGGATTACTGTTAACGTGATCGCTCCCGGACTTACCAATACCAAATCTATGAAGAGTGAAAACTCAGAAATATTTGATTATCTGCCGAAAATGCAGGCCATCCCAAAAGTAATCGAGCCGGAAGATCTGGTTGGTGTTGTGTCATTTCTGGTTTCCAAAGACTCATCGTTTGTGACTGGTCAGACCATTGCGGCAGATGGGGGACAGGTTAGGAACTGATTAAAAACTGTAATATAAGTACAGCAGTTTAATTTATATAAAAAGGTATTGAAAAGATCGAAAATTAACATTTTGATCTTTTTAATACCTTTTTGCCAAACTTAATAATATTTATTTCTAAGGGAATAGGTACATATTTATTTTTTGTTAATCTAATAAAGTAACAGTTCTTATTGACGGTAAACAGACCGCTCTTACAGGTTTCGGAAGTCAAAGTGGACTGGATAATATCCCTGCTTCTGCGATTCATAAAATTGAAATCATCAACAATCCGTCTTCAAAATATGATGCCAACGGAAATGCCGGAATCATCAATATTATTATGAAGAAAAATAATAAAAACGGCTGGAACGGCAAAGTTGATTTCACGTATGGAACAGGCTCATATTGGGTGAGAAAAGAAAATCTTCCTACGATCAGACCTCAATGTACGATCACGCCAAAAATCAATCCTTCGGTTTTTCTTAACTACAGAAAGGATAAGGTCAATATTTTCCTTCAGGCAGATAATTTATATACGGAGACATTGAATAAAAATGAATTTGTAACCCGAACATACGACAACGGGGCGATCATTAATTCACAATTAAAAAGAAATAGAAATACAAATTATCTCACCTCAAAAGCAGGAATCGACTGGAATATCGATGCTCAAAATACATTGACCATTTCAGGATTGTATGGAAGTGAAAAGATCATTGATCGCGGGGATCAGCCATTTTTTAACGCAGATTTTTCTCAGCGTCTTCGTCTTTGGCAGTTTTTGGAGGATGAGCTGAAAACCACAATTATGGGAACGGCTTCTTATCAGCATAAATTCAAAGATGCCGGGCATTTACTGAATGTTGGATTCAATTATACTTTCCACAGAGAAGACGAAAAATATTTCTATGATAATTATTTGCCGTTTTCGACCGGGACGGATGCTTTTAAATTATTGTCGGATGAGCAGGTTTATGATCTTAATATTGATTATGTAAAATCTCTGAAATACGGACGATTTGAAACAGGGATCAAGCTGAGAAACAGAAGCATTCCTACGGATATGAATTTTATTCCGGGTGTAAATTCGGTATTAGATGTCAACGCGGGAGGTTGGGCGACTTATAAAGAACTAATTCCTGCGGTTTACGGGAATTACATTTTTGAAAATGAAAAATGGGAAGCCGAATTGGGAGTAAGACTGGAATATGTAAAAATTCAGTATGATGTCAACTCCGATCATCCGACTTATAAAAGTGACAGCTATCATTATACGCAGCCTTTTCCAAACCTGAGATTGGCTTATAAATTAAACGACCATAACAAGATATCAATATTTTACAATAGGAGAGTAGACCGGCCGAATGAAGTTGATATTCGAGTATTTCCAAAATACGATGACGCTGAAATTATAAAGGTAGGAAATCCACAGCTAAGACCGAAATTTACCAATTCCGTCGAGATGGGGCATAAATATAATTGGGATAGTGGTTATTTATATTCAGCATTATATCACCGTTTTGCAAACGGAACGATTACAAGGATCTCCAGTATTGTTCCTGGAAGCACATTGATCTATGCTGTATTTCAAAATGCGGGAAAAAGTTATAATTCAGGGCTTGAAATGATCCTGAATCAGAAGGTTTCAAAGGCCTATTCTTTTAATATCAATGGAAATATTTACAGGAATCAGATCGATGCATTTTCGGTAGAGAACCTTTATCCGCAACCCAATATATTTTCTGCCAATCGCGAAACAGCCATTTCCGGAAATGTAAAATTGAACAATGTTTTTAAGATCTCCAAAGGTTTTGATGTCCAGTTAACCGCCGTTTATCTGGCTCCGGATATTATTCCGCAGGGAAAGATCGGGTCGAGATTATCAATTGACCTGGGCATAAAAATATCAATCCAAAACGGAAAAGGAGAAATATTCCTTAATGCCGGCGATCTGCTGAATACAATGGCCATTAAGAAAAATATCCAGGGAAATGGATTTGCTTACTCAAGCGATGATTATTACGAAACACAAGTGTTGAGACTAGGCTATAGTTACAAATTTTAATTGAGAACTTAAGAATGGATATGAATAATTTAGTTGAAGCTGTAAGCAATTATGTGAAATTATTTTTGTCGGAAAATCTTTCGGACCAGCTTACATTTCACAATATAAAACATACATGTGATGTTGTTGATGCGGTGCGGGAGATTGGTTTACAAACCCATCTTTCTGACTATGAGATGTGCATTGTACAAGTTGCAGCTTGGTTTCACGATTGCGGGTATGCTTCCTGTTACAAAGGTCATGAGGAGGAGAGCATGAGAATTGCTAAAACATTTTTAGAAAACTTCGGTTGTGAAAATAGTTTTGTCAATCAAGTTTTGCAATGCATTGATTCCACAAAATACCCCCAGCATCCGACATTCTTAACTGATCAGGTGATGTGTGATGCAGATATGGTCCATTTAACAAAAACCATCTATTATCAATATGAAAAAGCTTTAAGACTGGAGTTCGAAAAATACCTTTGGCTCATTTTTACCGATGAAGAATGGGTGAGGAAGAACAATGATTTCTTTTCAAATCATCAATATTTTACACCATACGGACAAAATATCCTTTCGAAATTTAAAGAGGTGAATGTCCGGTTCAGTAATTATCCTAACAAATTTTAATACACAAAAAAAGAAATGTCCAATTATCTTCATAAAACTGCAGGCTGCCTTTTCATATTAGTATCGGTCTTCGGAAAAGCTCAAAATAATGATACAATCAAGGCTCAGGAAATAAAAATAGACAGTACAGTAGTTTTAAATACCGAAAAGAATACTTTAAATTATAAAAAACTGATCATTCCCACTGCATTGATTGGTTATGGTGTTGCGAGTATAAGTGTGAATGGTCTTAAACAACTGAATTTCTCTACCAGAGATGAGATCAACGAGCACAAACCGGATCATATCAGACTGGATAATTATACCCAGTTTGCCCCTGCTGCTTTGGTGTACGGTTTAAATGCTTTTGGAGTGCAGGGAAAGCATAATTTTAGAGATAGAAGCATTATTTACGGAACTTCTATGTTGATAACATCAGCTATTGTAGTGCCTTTAAAACATATCGTGAAAGAAGAGAGGCCGGATCAGTCCCACAATCTTTCGTTTCCTTCAGGGCATACTGCGATCGCATTTGCATCTGCCCAGTTTATGTTCAGGGAATACAAGGACACCAATTTCTTCTTGGGAATTTCGGGATATTCTTTAGCTGTTTTCACAGGAGTCTACAGAATGCTGAATGACAAACATTGGTTCGGCGATGTTGTCGGGGGAGCAGGTTTTGGTATCCTTTCGACAGAATTAGCCTATTGGTTATATCCTAAAATCAATCATTTGATAGGAGGGAAAAATCAAAAGTCAGCGACTATCATTATGCCTTTTTATCAGAATAAAAGTGTAGGGGTTGGCTTTGTGAAAAACTTTTAATACAGAGAAGTGTATAATTCTTTTATGCCTATTATTTACTTTGTTTATATCGTACTGAAAAATATTGGCAGAAATAAACAAAATCTTTTAACCACATTAGTCAACCTTATATTAAAGTAAAAAAAACTTTTTAAGCAACGATAAAATTATAAGAATACCGTAATAAGAGCAGTTGGTCTGAAAATTGTGATGTCAGAATATCTGAAGGTTGGCTTACGATACTAATTTCAGATGTGGAACCAATCAAAATATTATCAATTATGGAAAAAAGTATTGTAAATAATGACTACCAGTTTATTGTAAAGGGTTATGGTGCGTCCGGAGATCTGATCAACGGTAAAACACTAAAAGAAATGGAAGTTGTCCGCGATAAGCCTAAGACGGATGAGGTGCTTATCGAAGTTCTTTATTGCGGAGTTTGTCACAGTGATATCCATCAGGTAAACAACGATTGGAAAAATACTAGATATCCTAGCGTTCCGGGTCACGAGGTGATCGGAAAAATTATTGAAAAAGGATCAGAAGTCTCAGACTTTTACGAAGGTCAGATCGTAGGTGTTGGCTGTATGATCGATAGTTGCCAGAGTTGCGAATCGTGTAAAAATGGAGAAGAGCAGTTTTGTCTGGGGGAGCATGGCGCTACAATGACTTACAACGGTTACTTTAACGATCCTGAATCTGATTATAACACATTTGGAGGTTATTCCAGCCATATTGTTGTTAACAAAGGATTTTTGTTGACAATCTCCGATAAACTTGAACTTTCCAATGCAGCCCCTATCCTATGCGCAGGCATAACTACTTACAGTCCTCTTAAAAAAGCGGATATTAAAGATGGCTCTAAAGTGGCAATTGTAGGAATTGGTGGTTTGGGTCACATGGCTGTGCAGATTGCAAAAGCTATGGGTGCGAATGTAACTGCCATTACCACCAAGGAAGAAAAGCGTGAAGAGGCAATGAAGTTGGGTGCTGATCAAGTCATTATTTCAGAAGACAAAAAAGATATGGAAGCTCATGAATTAGCTTTTGATTTTATCCTGATCACAATTCCTTATGGTTTTGATATTAATCTCTATGTTCCACTTTTGGGTGTAAAAGGTTCACTTGTAACGGTAGGACTTTTGGGAGAATATGATAAGCCAATCAATAATATGGAAGTCTCTAAATTTGGTAGATCTGTCGGAGGATCATTGATCGGCGGCATTAAAGAGACGCAGGAAGTTTTGGATTTTTGTGCAGAAAATGGTATTGCGCCGGAAGTAGAATTGATTAAAATCGAAGAGATCAACGATGCTTTTGATAAGATAAAAAATGAAGATGTACGTTTTCGTTATGTCATTGATATGGCGAAATAAATAATGTGTTTTTAAGATTTTTGAAGTGATCTATACTGTGTAATGAAAGTGGACTTTAAATTAAATTTGAGTGATGTCTTGCAGTCAAATACGACTTAAAAAAATCGATTAACAAAAAAACAGATATACATTATTTTTAATCAAAAAAGAAATCCTGATCGAATTAGGATTTCTTTTTTTTATACATTGCTCAGATAGTTAATCGGGCAATTCATCAATACTTTTAGGCTCCACGCGTGGTGCAGCATTCATATGATGACGATATTTGGATGAGGTTTCATAGGCGAGTTTTCTTACACGCATGATGTTACCGAGTGGTCTGTGTTCTAAAAGACAATGGAAAGGGTTGAAACTCAGAACATCATCACCATACACTCTTCGTTCCGGGCTGAACGTGTTTTGCGGACTGATAGTCAAACTTGCTATTGTCTGAAACGGACTGACATCTTCCATCCATTGAACGGAACCATCTTCAACCGGCATTTTTTCAAGATCAGTACACAACTGTGCAGAGAGTTCGTAGACAGCAGTCTGATTTTCAAAAAAGTTTTTTACGATGGTGGTCAGAAAACTTTCAGGTTCATTCTTAATTAAATTTTCATCCATATCTTTCCCGTGGAGGCTAGCGACATTTTCTGATTTCGGAGCAATGGAAATTTTAGCAACATAATCTCCGTATCGTATTGCTGCCATACTGAAGTAACGGTCACCTAAAATATGTGATCCGGGTATACTGAAATGATTGGGGTCTTCTTCTTTTCCAATTAAATTTTTAATTTTTCTTCCCGCAACGAGCATCGCTCCCTGAACACTCTGAAAAAGTTCGGGTGTGTTAATATATTCCTCGACTTTTTTCTGTTGATCAAGATAATCTTTGACTGTTCCTGTTGGGATGATCGGGTAATTGACTAAAAGAAAATCCTGGGTCAGAGCATCTTTATCTTCGGCTAAAAACTTTTCGCCTTCAACACCGATCACTTTAATGGCCATTCCCCGCTGAGAAGATTTTTTATCGGGTTCTATCATTCCAGATGCTGTAGAAAAACGGATGATCACTGGGTACTTCCACGGTTTTTTAAAAAGACCTTGAGCCAGATGTTCAGGCAGATTGTCATAGATTTCTAATTCTCCGCGAAGAATTCCATGATTTTTGGCGTGGGCATCACGCACGGCGTGGCGATACCTCTCAAACATGATTTTATTGACTCTCGCCATTGATTCTACCACTGCGCGACTGTCTTCATCTTCGTTGGGTTGCTTAACTTCGATCTCGTCTGAATATCTAACATAATTTTTAATGTTATCTTTTTCTTGCTGATTCATATTGTGGATTGATTTGGTATTATTAAATTTTTTATTATCCTAAAAATAAATCCCCAGTCTTATAATGGGGATTTTATAGTTTCAAATTTTAAATAAAGTTGCGATATTATTTAAGAGCAGCTTTCAGTTGTTCAGCAGCATAAGCCTGAGCTTCTTTTGCCTGTGGTACCACGATCGCCATTCCGTAAAATTCGTGAGTGACACCTTCGTAGTTTTTGCTGTTCACCTTTACTCCTGCAGCAGAAAGCTTGTCAGCCAACATCGTTCCGTCATCATGTAGCGGGTCGATCTCCGCGGTAATAATCGTTGTTGGGGGAAGACCTTTTAGATTTGCATTAATTAGGGAAATCCTCGGGTCTTTCGCTTCATTCATATTATTGAGGTAATGTTTTGTAAACCATTCCATCATCGGTTTGTTCAGAGGTTTTGCACCAGCGTATTTGGTATATGATGTAGTATTCATGTCAGATTGTGCAATCGGATAGATAAGAACCTGATGTAGTGGAGTCATAATTTTTTTGTCTCTTGCCATAATTGATACATTAGTGGCAAGATTTCCTCCTGCACTTTCACCAACCACCGCAATTTTTTTAGGATCACCTTTAATTGTTGCGGCATTTTTAATTACCCATTCGTAGGCTGCAAAAGCATCATTATGTGCTGTTGGAAATTTATTTTCCGGAGCTAAACGATAAGCAACAGATACCACTACTGATTCAGTCTGCTCTGCTAATCCCTGAGCTGATGCATTGTAAACATCAAGATCCGCAATGACGAAGCCTCCACCATGATAGTAAACGATAATTGGGTATGATTCTCTGCCGGTTTTCGGTGTATAAACTCTTGCGTGAATTTTACCGCCTGCAATTTTTATATTAACTCCTGTTGTATCAACCTTAGGTGCTGGAACGGCAATATTATTTTCTTTTACAAGATCCATAACAGCATTTGTGGGCGTATGGTTTTTTCGAGCTTCTTCAGGAGTAAGAGTTTCAATGGGTTTGTCGCCATAGCTGGCTAGCTTTTCGATGACAGCCTGCATTTCAGGTTTGATCGTTTTTCCCCATTCCGGTGCTGGTCCGGATGGTTTTAGAGTAGAGATATTTAGTGTATCTCCGGATTTGGAATCAACAGATTTTGAAGATTCATTTTTTGAGCAGGATATTGTCATTGTTAATGAAAATATTGCCAATGACCAATTTGTAATGTTGTTTTTCATATTTTAAATTTTATGCTCGGAAAATAACCAATAATGTGCCATTAATATAGTTATAGTTGCTCAATGATCAATAATAATTCATAATTTCAGTAAATGATGTAATATAGGAGCTTTTAGGTTGATGTAATATAATAATGACGAGGCAAATATGGTCAGCGAATTTTTAAAGGTGATAGCTTATTTTAGATGTTCTTTTTAGATTGATCACATAATAGATCGCAAATTATGACTATCAATTATTTTTGATTTGTTGCCATGGAAAAAATGCAAAGTCAATTATATCATTTTTTTTAAATATTCCAATTTCATGTTATTACGGATATGGATCACGGGAAGTTATACTTACAATCTCCCGAATGCCTCTTGATCTCAGGGGATTTATCCTTATCCATCGAATATCATAGGTCAATGATAACTGCTAATTTTGATCTATTTCAATTATTTCTCCTGCAGATTTCAAATTTCAGAATTTTCAAATTATTTTCATTTCGATTGAAAAACCACTGCAATCATTTAATCAAGTCTTATCGATGCGTTCTTTGAAGAAACTATATTAATAAGGATCGAGCCAAATGATCGATTAGGTATTTATACGCAATTGTATGTAAAAACGATAATTTAATTTTGAAATTGTAAAAAAATAATTAGTTTTGTGAAAATCATTGATTAATAATTAATTATAATTGTGATTTTTCTAAAACTACCATGAACAAACAAAAAATAAATAAACATGAGAAAATTTTATCCTACACTAAAAATGGATTTTATTTTTTCAGGACTACGGCGACTTATCTGTCATCTTTTTTCAGGTCCTGAACTTATAAAAATTAAATCGCAGAAAGTACAATCTTTCTATTTAATGATTTTTATAATGGTGCTTAGTGGAACCGGCATTGTAAAATCTCAGACAACGCTATCAGCTGGAGATATTTTAATCACTTCCTTTGATGCAACTAAAACAGTTACTGACGATAAGTTTTCCTTTGTAGCTTTAAAAGATCTTCAACCTAATACAGTTATTTATTTTACCGACAGAGGGTATTTCGGAAATAATACTTGGCAGTCCGCTAATGGCGGAACTGAAGGCTCAATTTCCTGGTCTTTGGGAAGTGATAATGTGACAGCTGGTACAGAGGTGGTTATTCAAAGTTTAAGTGCCAAAGTCAATAATGTTGCAAAAGGCACAGTAGCTTCCATTGCGGGAAGTAATGCCAATGGTCTGTCATTATCATCACCATCTGGAGATCAAATTATAGCGTTTCAGGGTGGCGCAGGAAACCCGGCAGCAAGTGGAGTAACTATGATTGGGGGTTTTCATTGGAATTACTGCCCAATTGATTATTATTCAGTACATACAACTGATACTTCATGGGATACAATAGGGATTAATTCAGCTTGTTCTGCAGGACCAAGTTCTTCCAATATGCCGCCTGGCTTAAATGCCAGCAGTGCATTTTGGGTGGGCTTCTTTAAGCCAACACCACCTGCTACCAATATTCAGAATTATACGAAAGGACAGTTCAATGGTGCTGGAGCTCCATTTTCTTCTCTGGCAGCTTTAAAGGCAGCTATATTAAATAGAAACAATTGGACTGCTTTGAAATATGATGATCCTACAGTTGTTAATGTACCTACGGGATATTCTTTTTATTCTGCTTGTACAGCACCTGCGATAACATCCCAGCCAAGCGCAAGTACAATTTGCGCAGGAGTAACTACTACTTTTACTGTTGCTGCAAATAATGCTACTGGTTACCAATGGCAAGTTGACCAGGGAGCAGGATTTATCAATATCAGTAATAATTCACAATATTCAGGAACTACAACAGCTACATTAACTATAACAGGAGCAACAGCTGCTTTTAATGGTTATATATATAGATTAATAGCAACAGGCACTTGTGCACCGGTAGCTGTATCCAATGGAGCGACTTTGACGGTTAATTCTTCGCCATCTGTTAATTCGCAGCCAAGTTCAAAAACTATTTGTGCAGGATCTAACACAACTTTCTCTGCAGTATTTAGCAATGCTACAGGTTATCAATGGCAAGTAGATCAGGGAGCAGGATTTATCAATATCAGTAATGAAACACCATATTCAGGAGCCACCACAGCAACATTGACTATAACAGGAGCAACAGCTGCTTTGAATGGTTATGCATACAGAGTTGTAGCTACTGGATCTTGTTCGCCTGCGGCAACATCCAACAGTGCAACACTGACAGTAAATTCAGCACCTGCGATAACATCCCAGCCAAGTGCAGGTACCATCTGCGCAGGAGCAACAACTACTTTTACAGCAACAGCAAGCAATGCTACAGGTTACCAATGGCAAGTAGATCAGGGAGCGGGTTTTATCAATATCAGCAATGGAGCACCATATTCAGGAGCTACATCCTCTACATTAACAATAACAGGAGCAACATCTGCTTTGAATGGTTACGCTTACAGAGTTGTAGCTACTGGATCTTGTTCGCCTGCGGCAACATCCAACAGTGCAACACTGACAGTAAATTCAGCACCTGCGATAACATCCCAGCCAAGTGCAAGAACTGTTTGTGCGGGATCTAACACAACTTTCTCGGCAGTATTTAGCAATGCTACAGGTTACCAATGGCAAGTTGATCAGGGAGCAGGATTTATCAATATCAGCAATGGAGCACCATATTCAGGAGCCACCACAGGAACATTAACTATAACAGGAGCAACATCTGCTTTGAATGGTTACGCTTACAGAGTTGTAGCTACTGGAGCTTGTTCGCCTGCGGCAACATCCAACAGTGCAACATTGACAGTAAATTCAGTACCTGCGATAGCTTCTCAGCCAAGTGCAAGAACTATTTGTGCGGGATCTAACACAACTTTCTCTGCAGTATTTAACAATGCTACAGGTTATCAATGGCAAGTTGATCAGGGAGCGGGTTTTATCAATATCAGCAATGTAGCACCATATTCTGGAGCTACATCCTCTACATTAACGATAACAGGAGCAACATCTGCTTTGAATGGTTACGCTTACAGAGTTGTAGCTACTGGATCTTGTTCGCCTGCGGCAACATCCAACAGTGCAACACTGACAGTAAATTCAGCACCTGCGATAACATCCCAGCCAAGTGCAAGAACTGTTTGTGCGGGATCTAACACAACTTTCTCGGCAGTATTTAGCAATGCTACGGGTTACCAATGGCAAGTTGATCAGGGAGCAGGATTTATCAATATCAGCAATGGAACACTATATTCAGGAGCTACCACAGGAACATTGACTATAACAGAAGCAACAGCGGGATTAAATGGTTATGCTTACAGAGTTGTAGCTACTGGAGCTTGTTCGCCTGCGGCAACATCCAACAGTGCAACACTGACAGTAAATTCAGCACCTGCGATAACATCCCAGCCAAGTGCAGGTACCATCTGCGCAGGAGCAACAACTACTTTTACAGCAACAGCAAGCAATGCTACAGGTTACCAATGGCAAGTAGATCAGGGAGCGGGTTTTATCAATATCAGCAATGGAGCACCATATTCAGGAGCTACATCCTCTACATTAACAATAACAGGAGCAACAGCGGGATTAAATGGTTACTTATATAGAGTTGTTGCATCAGGGGTTTGTGCACCTACAGCAACATCCAACAGTGTAGCTTTGACAGTATCATCAGTTAGTGCATCTGCAACTAAAAATAATGTAAGCTGTAATGGCGGATCCAATGGATCAATTACACTCACTCCATCTGGCGGAACTGCGCCGTACACATATAACTGGGGCGGTGGTATCCTTACAAAGGACAGAGCGGGATTAACAGCGGGAACTTATACTGTAACTGTAAAAGATGCCAATGGATGTACAGGAAATGTATCTGTAACAATAACAGAACCAACAGCATTGGTAGCAACAGCAGGATCACAAACCAATGTGTCTTGTAATGGTAGTGCAACTGGTTCCGCAACAGTGAATGTTACTGGCGGAACTGGATTATACTCTTACAGTTGGTCACCAAGTGGAGGAACAGCAGCTACCGCAAACGGCCTTGCAGCAGGACCATACCTAGTCACTGTAACAGATGCCAATGGTTGTCAGACAACTCAATCATTTACAATCACCCAAGCAGATGTGGTGAATGCGCCGACTGGTATTACAACACAAACTTTCAATTCGGGAGATACACTGAGTGTACTGATTGTTAATGGTCAGGGAATTAAATGGTATGCAACAGCTACTGATGCGACAGATCACATCAATGCTTTACCGATGACTACTTTAATAGTAAATAATAAATCTTATTACGCTACTCAGACAATTGGTGGATGCGAGTCTAAAACGTCGCTAGCTGTTTTGGCTTATAATGATACTTTAGGAGTGAATAATCCGAGCAGTAATATCAAGCTTCAAATTTATCCAAACCCAGTTAATGATATATTACATTTCAGTGGTGAAGATAAAATTACTAAGATTGTGATTATGTCTATTGATGGTAAGAAAATCTCTGAGAGAACAATGTCGAACGAAAGGAAACTAAACGTCCACACATTGATTCAAGGAACTTATCTGATTAACATCTTTACAGATAAGGGTGTACAAACAATCAAGTTTGTTAAGAAATAATAATTTAATAAAATTATTCTAAAAAGAGCCATTGCAAATGTAATGGCTCTTTTTTTTGTTAGGTAATAATAAACTGAAAAAAGATAAAAGCGTGTATTTTATCGCATATTCAGTCGAATATGGATAGATACGCGCTGTAAATACAGCGGTTATATAAAAGTTACAGGCAATGTTAGGACACCCAAGCCAATTAAAATAATTTGACATCACAACCTGCTTTTTACCAATTGGTAAATGACAGACGTAGCTATTTGCTAACTTTGCGACAATGGAAGAATTGATAGAATATATTTTGCAATTTGGCAACTTGAACAAACAGCAAATTGACCTTATTGCAGGCAAAGCTAAAGAGTTAAAACTTTCGAAAGAAAACTATTTTTCCGAAGCGGGAAAAATTCCCCGACAAGTCGGTTTCCTTGTGGACGGCGTTGTTCGTGGTTGTTATTACAATAACAAAGGTGAAGAAATTACCCGATGTTTCATAACTGAAAATAGCCTTATAGCTGACTATATTAATTTTAAAGCTAATACAGTATCTACTGAATATTTGCAGGCTTGTACTGATTGTAAACTGATCTTATTTTCAAACGATGATTGGGATGAGCTTACTCATACCATTGTGGGTTGGGATAATATCAAAAACAAAATGGTTCAAAAATGCCTTTATCAAAAATCGAGAAAAAGTCCTGTAATTTCAGAAGATGCTACTACTCGGTATCTTGAATTTATGAATAATCATCCATCCCTTATCAATAGAATACCTTTAACTTATATTGCATCTTATTTAGGAGTTACTCAACAATCATTAAGCAGAATTAGAAAAAATATACGTTAGATTTTTTACCAAATGGTAAATCAGCTCATTTTTATTCATTGCAATTTTGCATTATTAATTTAAAAAAGAATAAAAAATGAAATCAGCATTAATCACAGGGGCTAATAAAGGTATTGGTTTAGCCACAGCAAGAGAGTTATTACAAAATGAATATTTTGTTTACATTGGTTGTAGAGATATTCAGAAAGGAGAAGTAGCAGTAAATGATCTATTAGCAAGTGGGTTTGGAAATATAAAAGCTATTGAATTAGATGTTACCAATTCAAAATCTATTTTATCAGCTAAAAACATCATTGAAAAGGAACAAGGTAAATTAGATGTTTTGATAAATAATGCAGGAATTTCTGGTGGTTTTCCACAATCAGCACTTACTGCCACATTGGAACAATTCTATTCAGTATTTGCAACTAATCTATTTGGAGTAGTAAGTGTAACGCAAATATTTGTTGAGTTACTAAAAAAATCAGAACAACCTCGAATTGTAAATGTAAGTACTGCTATGGCTTCAATTACAATTGCTTCTAATCCAGAAAGTCCCACAAATGAATTTAAAACATCGGTATATCAATCAAGTAAAGCAGCATTAAATATGTACACTGTAAATCTTGCGTATGAACTTCGTGACAGTAGTAAATTTAAAATAAATATGGTTTGCCCAGGTTATACCCAAACTGATTTTACAGGACATCAAGGTACAAGTACTCCTGAACTAGCAGGAAAACGAATTGCTAAATATGCTATGATTGACGAAAAGGGACCAACAGGAAAGTTTATTAGCGAAGAATACTTTCCAGAACCTGCAAGTTGTCCTTGGTAAAAGACGGTGAATACTAAGGAAACTAAAAACACTGCCTGTAACAAGGTATTTCCATAATGGGGGCTGACGGAGCTCATCAACAATTGTTACTTATATCAGCCTTTGCACTATATTTTTACTGACGGTTTCAAATGCCCCACTTCGGCAATACCCAAAGAGTTAATAATTACTTTTAAAATCTCACAAAACTATCTAAATGCTTATTAGCATTATTTATTTTGAGATAAGCATCTACTGATTTTAGCATCGTTTCTTTCGCTTTGATAGTATTTTGTTGAGTTCGTTCTGATATTTTAAAAGCTGTTTATCCATTGCCTGTACCTGACTTTTTACTTCAGTCTTTACTCCTTCTTGATTGCTTGCCAAATCGATGTTTTCAGATAGACGATAACCAAATACAGTAAAACTAGTTGCTAACTGTAATAGTTCTGCTCCTGAAAATAGCTTATCTAATATTACAGCCCCCCTTATGAAATCAAATATTGCAAATATGTTGAAATCACGCCTAACTAAAATTGCGTATATAACTTCGCGCAAATAATTAAGCCCAGGATTTTCAACTATTAGATCCTGCAAGAGGTTTGCAAATACGTAAATATTAACCTTGATCACTTTTGCTTCCGGACATAATCGCAGTGCCATCTTGATAGGCATCGCAAACCGTACTCCGAATTTCCTGACCTCATATGAGCATGATGCCACCACACCACGGTCTCTACCTCCTATGATCACATGCTTTTTCTCCAATTCGGAGTTTCTCAGCGGTTCACAGGAGACAAAGAAAGTATCTAGGTCCATATTTGCAATTGCTCTTTTCATTGTACAAGCTTAGTTACGTTTTGAAACAAATTTTGTATTTTTGTTGTCTAAAATTGTAACAATGTCGAAATTCTCTGATAATATCACGTTTTTGAGAGGTAAGAAAAATATGACGCAGCAAGAGCTGGCGGATCTGTTAATTCTAACCCGATCCAGATATGTCGCGTATGAATATGGAAGATCAGAACCTCCGAGTGAAATATTGATTAGAATTTCAAAATTCTATAATATCAGCATCGACCTTTTGTTAACGGTAGATGTCAGAAAATTTTCTATAGACGAAATTATAGAACTTCCCGATAATAGAATCGTTCTTCCTATTAGAGTTGATCAGGATGGAAATGATCAGATTGAGATTATTCCACAAAAAGCTTCTATGGGTTACTTAAACGGCTATGGAGATCCGGAATACATAGAAAGTCTGGAGACCATATCGTTACCATTCTTGAAAGGTGGTAAGTTCAGGGCATTCCCCGCTGACGGAGATTCAATGCCACCCTATAAGAATGGAACCTACATCGTAGGGAAGTATGTCGAAAATCTTTCGGATCTGAAAACAGACAGAACTTATGTTTTCATCACAACCAATGATGGTATCAGTTACAAAAGATTTCAGTTTCACGAAGCAGATGGTATTTGGGTTAAGGCTGACAATCAATTTTATGAGCCGTACAAAATTCCATTGCCTGAGATCAAAGAGATCTGGGAATTTGCATGCAGTATCAATACAAAAGAATATGAGCCTGATGAATTCTCAGAACATCATATTCAAAATTTTATCAAAGAGATCAAAACCGATATAAAGCAAATCAAATCAAAAATTGTAGATTAGGGTTAAATCTATTTCGAAAAGCTTATTTAGAACTTAGTTATTCAGAAAACTTCCCCGAAGGGAAGCTAAAAACACAAATGATGAAAAAAAATTAATCCCATTGAACGGGATTAAACAAAAATAAATATTTTATTTAAAATCACAATGGGACAATTGAGTTTATTTGATCCCGCAGAATTCTACGAATTTCCAAAAGACCTTTTGGAATACAAAGAGAATTTCCTGAGCGGGAAGAGGCTGATGGATTAAAAGACCATCTGCTTCAGACCGTGCCCTGGGAACAACGTATTCAGAAAATGTATGATAAGATGGTTATAACGCCAAGGTTAACAGCTTGGTACGGGGATTCAAAAGACAACGAGTCAGCAGATAATAATACATCAAACACCAACTCCTGGACCCCGGAGTTGATAACTTTAAAAGAAAGAATAGAAAAAGAATTCGGTTACCGGTTTAATGGTGTTCTATTAAATCTTTATCGTGACAACAATGATTCAGTTGCCTGGCACCGGGATAAAGAGAGCAGGTATGGAAAGCGCCCAGTGATCGCCTCTATCAGTTTAGGCGAAACAAGAAACTTTGATTTCAGAAAAAAGGAACATCATCAGAGCAAATACAGCCTGCCACTTACAAACGGATCCCTTCTCATTATGAAAGGTGATCTGCAGGAACATTGGGAACATCGGATCGCTAAATCTACAATACTTATGAAAGAGAGAATTAATCTGACATTTCGTTTGATCCGTGATCTGTAAATCTACAAGTAAACAAAAAAATAACACTTAATATTATGGCTATTTCATATTATGATTTTAAGAATCTTACCAATCAGTCTCAATATGAGCTGGTAATAATTCAAGGAAAAGTCATCAGTGAAACCAGTACAGATATGTTGAAATTCGTATTGTACGAAATGTCATCCTTTTGTGTCGAAGTTGTTTATCAGATAAGCACTGATAAGCTTGCTGGTATCAGTGCATTTCAGAAAAAAATTGGTAGTGAATAAATTATTACTCTCACAATAATTATTTACCTGTAAGTTCAAACTAAAAAGGAGATAAAAATAAGTTAAATTATTTTTATCTCCTTTTGTTTGATACTAATCAATAAAATCAGTATTCACAAAACTTTAGCTGATGCTTTCCAAAGTTTCAAATTTAGCATAGGAAGCCTTAAGGTGATGGAGCTGGTCTAAGATTAGTGTGGTACTTTCAGGGCATAGGTCTCCACTGTCCAACGCGTCCTGGTAAGCATCTATTGCTGCTTTTTCTCCAAATACTACATTCTCAAGTGTTGATTCATCTTTATCGGTTGCAAAGGTATTTTTAACATCGATCCAAGCTCTGTGAAAAGCCCCAGACACACTTGTTGAGTTATCAGCTTCTCCACCTTTTGTATTGATAAGGTTGATTAGATCGTTTTTCATATCTGTAGATCTTGAAACCATATCATCGTAAGCTGATTTTAAATCATCGTAAGCTGATTTTAAATCAGAGTGTGTTTCCCAAACTTTATCTTCTACTTTTGAAAAGCCTGCAATTCTGTCATTCGTAATATTCAGTAAATCGTTGAGTACTGAAATTGTTTTGTCATTGTTCATAATATTTTTATTTAGTGTATCAATAGTTTTACAAGAATGGTGCCTCATAAAGTGGTTTAGATATTTTGTGAAAACATTATGCTTTGCAGTTGATTTATTTGTGTATTTGATCTAATATGGTAATATTTATATTCTGTTACCTTTTTTTACTTAATATTTTTTGCTAAAAATTTTTGTGCTATCTAAAAAGACGCAGAATAATCCTAGCATTAGTACAAACATATAAAGAAGAATTTTATTTAATTGTCCTCCTTCATCAAATATAAGTTAAATTGAGCCTTCCACTAGATAAGCGGTTATAAGCTCATCTACTATAGTACATTATATCATCCAATCTGTTTTGATTATTTATACCCATTATTGATAGTATTTATAGTTTATCACAGGTACAGTATTTGTTAAATCATGATTAAATTTAGCAAACACCCAAATATTAATATTATGAAAAAAAAGGATTTTTCCGATGAAAAGTTACATCAGCTCGAGAATCATACGACAGATAATTCTGATCAGGCGCTGACCACCAATCAAGGTCTAAAGATTAGCAATAATCAAGACTCTTTAAAGTCTGGAGAAAGAGGTCCAAGTCTGTTGGAAGATTTTATCCTAAGAGAAAAAATTACCCATTTTGACCACGAAAGAATTCCTGAAAGAATTGTTCACGCAAGAGGTTCAGGAGCGCACGGAACTTTTAAACTTAATAAAAGTCTTGCAAAATATACGAAAGCTAAATTCTTGTCAGAAGAAGGGAAAGAAACACCGGTTTTTGTCCGTTTTTCTACCGTTGCAGGAAGTGCAGGGAGTACAGATCTTGCTAGAGACGTGAGGGGTTTTGCTATAAAATTTTATACGGAAGAAGGTAATTATGATCTCGTCGGAAATAATATTCCTGTATTTTTCATACAGGATGCAATGAAATTTCCCGACTTGGTTCATGCTGTAAAACCTGAACCAGATAATGCTATTCCACAGGCCGCATCAGCTCACGATACGTTTTGGGATTTTATTTCATTGATGCCGGAAAGTATGCATATGATTATGTGGGCGATGAGTGACAGGGCAATTCCGAGAAGCTACAGGATGATGGAAGGTTTTGGAGTCCATACTTTTAAATTTATCAACGAAGCAGGCAAGATGCACTTTGTGAAATTCCATTTTAAACCAAAATTAGGTGTTCACTCTGTGGCTTGGGATGAAGCAACGAAGATTTCTGGAAAAGATCCGGATTTCCATAGAAGAGATCTTTGGGATGCGATTGAAAATGGTGCTTTTCCGGAATGGGACTTTGGCGTGCAGATCATTCCAGAAGAAGATGAACACAAATTTGATTTTGATCTTCTGGATCCAACCAAACTGATTCCTGAAGAGGAGGTACCGGTTGAGCTGGTGGGAACACTCACGTTGAATAGAAATCCGGATAATTTTTTTGCAGAAACTGAGCAGATCGCTTTCCATCCGGGACATTTGGTTCCAGGGATTGATTTCAGTAATGATCCATTGTTGCAGGGCAGATTATTTTCTTATACCGATACACAGCTGTCTAGATTGGGATCGCCAAATTTCCACGAGATTCCGATCAACAGATCAATCAATACAGTTCACAACAATCAACGCGATGGCCATATGCGTCAGCAGATTTCGAAGGGTAAAGTAAGCTATGAACCGAACTCAATAGGAGGCGGCTGTCCATTTCAAGCGATGTGGAAAGACGGCGGGTTTGCATCTCAGGAAGAAAGAGTAGACGGACATAAGGTAAGGGCAAGAAGCGAGAGTTTTGTAGATCATTACTCTCAAGCAAAATTATTTTATAACAGCCAGTCTGCTCCGGAAAAAAAGCACCTTCAAAATGCCCTGATATTTGAATTGTCAAAAGTGACCATTCCTGCAATCCGTGAAAGAGTAGTCGGGCAATTAGCTTTTATTAATAAAGATTTAGCAGCTTTGGTAGCCAAAAAAGTAGGTGTTGGAGTTACAAAACTAAAACAGCCTAATGGAAGTATTCCAGCAGATGCAGATCCAAAAACGCTTCAAAGCGCCGAGAAAGAACCGTTAACAAAGAGCTCTGATGCTTTAAGTATGAAAAATACGGTTAAGGACTCAATAAAAAGCAGAGTGATTGGTTTCATTATGGAAGATGGTGTCAGTGCTGCGGAAGTCAACTCTTTAAAATCGAAATTAGAATCGAAAGGTGCTATGATCCAGGTTATAGCTGGAAGTTTATCACCGGTTACAGGAGATGATGGCAGTAGTTTCACCCCAAAACATTCTTTGACAAGCACTGCAAGCGTTTGTTTTGATGCGCTATATGTTTGCAGCGGTAAAAAATCTGCTGAAAATTTATTGAATGAAGATAATAAACCAGGAACGATTCTATTTGTAAATGAAGCATACAAGCATTGTAAGGCTATTTATTTTGGAACGGACACAGACGAAATATATAAAGCAAGCCAGGTAAGCAAAAAAACTCACGAAGATCCGGCCATCATCATTTCCGGCAGTAAAAGTTCTGATGAAACTTTTATAAATGCTGTAGCAAATCATAGAGTTTGGGAATTGGAAATGGAAAGGAATAATCCATCATAGATTAGGATAATAATTTTTGAATTATCAGAAAAAAAGGACCGTTTTTTACGGTCTTTTTTTTTGAAATATTCCGATCGATTTCAATATTTATTATAGCAGTTACCCACATTTTAGGCAATATTCATTTTTCAAAAGTTAATTCAATGAGAGTTCGCTGTGCAAAGAATTATAATTGAATTCAGTCTTTATTATTTTAAATCTGAATGTATTAAATAGGCATGGCGACGAGTTATACCACAACGCATAGGTTTTAAGTATTATATGTACAACGAATTTTGGAGATAAGGCGTTGTTTTTAAAGCCGTAATAAACAATATTATTTTAATAGAGTTATGATTAAGATCATAATGTTATTAAATTGCTGTTATATTTTTTAAATGTATCAATGGAAATCGATTTTATTTAGATTATTACTATTATTTACTTAAAATTTTATCAATTTGTCAATTCGGGTCTGATATTTGTAAAGTTGAAAATAAATAAATCAGAAAGTATGAAAAATAAAACTATTTTAAAAATGATGCCCTTTGTTGGTGCTTTTGTATTTTCGAATATATCAGCCCAGCGCGGCGTTCCCCCAAAAGAAGTGACAACAATTACGCACTCTACAAACTATGCGGAGCATTTGGATTTTCTTCCGGAAATGGTCAGCCTTTTAAAAGTACCTAGTGGCTGGAAAGTTTCAATTGCAGCATCAGGTCTCGGCAAGCCGCGAATGCTTTATTACACACCTAATGGTGATCTTTATATTACAAGACGTGATACAGGTGATGTCCTTCTTTTAAAGGATCCCAACGGGGATGGCCAGTTCGAAGAGATAAAAACTGTTGTAGCAGAATTCAAAGGTGTTCATGGTATTACGATGAAAGATGGTTGGCTCTATCTATGCAATAATAATGAATTACGACGGTATCAAATGAATGCTGATGGAACATTAGGTTTGAGCCAGATGCTCTTTAAAGATATGCCAAGTGCAGGACAGCATCCTAACAGAACGATGGATTTTGGACCGGATGGTAAACTTTATATTTCAATCGGATCGCTATGTAATGATTGTAAAGAATCCGATAAAGAGGCAGCAACTATGATACAGGTCGATCCTTTAACGTGGAAACGCAGCATTTTTGCATCAGGTCTCAGAAATACAATTGGTTTTGACTGGAGTCCAGCAAACAACGAATTGTGGGGCGTGGACAACGGCGGTGATGCGAAGGGAGACGACTGGCCGCCTGAAGAGCTTAACAACATCAAAGAAGGTAAAAATTATGGCTATCCCTTTGCCTACGCCAAAAAAGAAGTCGATAAGTCCCGAGAAGATCCGGCTGGTAACAGCAAGGAAAAGTGGGTGGAAACAACCGAGTCATCAGTTATGGAATTTCAAGCCCATATGGCACCACTCGGATTTCAGTTTTTTCCTGCCGGTTCGTCATATAGTGGTTATGCGCTTGTCAATTGGCATGGATCGTGGAACAGAAGTAAATCGGTCGGCTTTAAAGTACAGAAGATAAAATTTTCGAATGGTCAGCCAGTGGCGGCAGAAGATTTTCTTACTGGTTTTCTTCAAGGAAAAACGAGATTTGGAAGACCTGCTGGTCTTGCCATAACGCAGACAGGAACAGTGTTTATTTCGGATGACGCCAATGGCGTTTTGTATAGTATCAAACAAAAATAACATTATGAAAAAAATAGTATCATGCATCCTTTTGGCTGGCTGTACAGTTGCCATACCGGATCAGCCGACTGCCAGAATAGAATTCAATGCACCCGAAACATATCCTGAAGGTATTGCTTACGACAGTATTTCTGATGTGTATTTCGTTTCTTCAGCTAGGCTGGGAAACATTGGTAAAGTTACGCCTGCAGGCTTATACAGTACCGTCATAACAGATCCGACATTTAAATCGAGCTACGGCGTTAAAGTACATCCAGACGGAAAGCGTGTATTCGCATGTATTGGTGATGCCAATTACAGCAAATTCAGCACGCCTGAAACCAAGAAAAAAATGGCCCGTCTGGTCGGTATAGATATGTCAACAGGGAAGAAAACAGATGATGTAAATCTGGCAAATTTAGTTCCCGGAAATCACTTTCCCAATGACCTGACTTTTGACGGTCAGCAAAATGCCTACATCACTGATAGCTTTGCCAATGTGATTTATAAGGTAACCCCGGCTGGAAAAGCGTCCGTCTTTGCAGAAAGTCCGATGTTCAAAACAGAAGGTGTGGGTTTGAATGGTATTGTCTATCATCCTTCCGGTTATTTACTAGTTATTAGTGGTGGCACAGGAAACATATACAAGATTGACCTCAGTAAGCCGAAAAATATTACAAAGGTGAGCACTGACCAATTTTTTATGAATGGTGATGGATTATTGCTTACTGCTGATGACAAACTTGTGGTGGTACAAAATGGAGGTAGTGATAAGATCTATGAACTGAGTTCGACGGACAACTGGTCATCTGCAAAGGTGTCAGCTTCGACATTAGGAGCAGACCGATTTACATATCCATCCACTGCTACAAAAGCAAGAGATAAGGTTTGGATAATGAATGCCAAGTTTTCCGAGCTCACGGACAGCACAAACGTTCCCTCTAAAAAATTCGCAATACAGCATGCGAGACTAATGCCTCTTCCAAAATAATTCCAAAATAGTATCAGATTTTATTTTACAGATCCCTGTCTTCACAGGGATCATTTTGATACAGTGGTTACTCTAAGTATGACTTTTGGATTATGCGACCTTTTAGTGCTAATGAAATTAATTTAATCAAAAGAATTGCTATCGAATAAGCCGTTGTGTTAATCTTTGATCAACTATAAACAGTCTGCCTTTCAGTAGTACCTGTTATAATTATTTATTTAAGTGACTATATCACATCCTTCAGTTCATCAATCAATAGACGCACCTGACAGGGTCGCAGCTTCTGATCAAATTTTAACTGATTAGACAGACCGGTTTTCACAATGACCATCTTCGTTTCGGGGACTATAATAATGAATTGACCCAGGAATCCATAAAAGAAACGGTGTTTTAATTTGTGGTCATCATCTGCCCAGACAGAATAACAAAAAGCGTCATTTTCGTTTGTAGGTGTGAGCATCCTTTGAAGATAACTTTTGCTAATGATCTGTATGCCCTTCCAATTTCCATCCTGCAATACCAATTGACCTATCTTTGCAAAATCCACAGGAGAAGCATGGATGCAACAAAACGCTTTTTCGAGACCTTTCTCGTCTATACTCCATTTTGCGGGAAATTCCATTCCTAGCGGCTGCCATATTTTTTTGGAGAGGTAATCTGCCAGCTCTTGTCCTATAGCTTTTTTCAAAGCCAGCCCTAATAATTGTGCAGAAACACTTTGATAATCATATTTTTTTCCAGGCATCTCTTTAACTTTTACACTTAAAGTCTGCTCTGAAAGATCGTCAACAAAATACTGTTTGGAGTTGGGCGCAAAAGGGTGGTGGTACTCCTCATCCCAGTCCATCCCAGCCTGCATCGTCAAAAGGTGCTTGATTGTCAGATATTTCCCATAAGTACTGTGCTTATAGTTTGGAAGAAATTCAGATATAAGCTGATTCTCAGATGTAATATATCCATCATCAATTGCACAGCCTACAAGCATTGCAAGAATACCTTTAGCCATTGAAAAAGAATTTTGAGGACAGAATGCCTGATGATCTTTCCAGTACCGTTCAATAACAATTTTGTTATTCCGGATCATAACCAGTGAAGATGTTCCTGTTTTTCTCAGATCCTTCAGCAGATTTTCTGAGAGCACAGTGGAATTATAACTATCATCCTTTGCAAAAGCTTGGGCTTGCTGATTTGTAACAGGGTGAGCAGGGAACTTTTCACCATCATCATTGGAAGGAGTTAGAGATCCCCGCTTAAAGTTGGTAATGATCGCTTTAAAAATATAACCGTATCCTGAAATATAAATCAGAGAAACCGTTGCTGCGAAGGTTGCGGTAAAATACGCCCATTTTTTGTTCATAAAGATAATGTGATAAAGTATTCACCTACAAAATTCAACGTGAAATTGTCTGTTAAAAAATTAATGAATATGTCATAGTCACCTTCAGAAATAGCCTTACTGGCTTTGTTTAGGATTACCTTATTATTCATACTATTGTCAATATTTTGATGCAATCATATTGGGTCTAGTTATTCAAAGCCTGTGCCGCGTGCCCGGCAGATTATAACAGTGATAATAATTATTACTGGCGAAAAATTTGATATCGACCTTTTAAGAAAGATCAATTTCATAGTTTAACAGATCTTTGGATGATGGCCAATTCTGTCCCCGTTTTGAAAAACCATGTTTCATTCATATACCATAGGGAGTAGCATTTCAATTTGTTTCTCCCTATTTTTTTAACTTACCATCTCATTTTTTTTAAACCATAATTAAAAGAATTAAGATGGATTTAGTAATAAATCATTCTGATATTTTTTTTAGAGATGGAAAAACACATTTTCTGATGGCGCGCTCACTCATAATTATTTCTAGGCTTAATTTTTGTAAAGAGAACAATATCAATCACTAACCAATCAAAAAATATTATTATTATGAAAAAATCAATTTTAACTTTTATGGCACTGATCGCAATTATATCTTGCGAAAAGAAAGAAACAACAAATGCAAACAGTTCAGTTGACAGTTCAGCGGTAACTGCTGATACCACCGTTACGATGACCGATTCCACAGCGGTACCTCCCACAACTAACCAGAGCAGTTCTAACTTAACAGCTCAGGACAAAAAATTTGCTGATGCAGCTGCACAGGGTGGGATGGCAGAAGTGATGCTTGGGGAGCTTTCCTCATCAAGTGGAACCCACGCTTCGGTAAAATCTTTAGGTGCTATGATGGCAAAGGACCACGGCAAAGCTAATGAGGAACTCAAAAGCTGGGCTTCGGCAACAGGATATACATTACCAAGCTCAGTCAATGCTGAACAACAGAAGACCTATGATGAGCTAAAAACTAAAAAAGGCGCTGAGTTTGACCGTATGTTCGCGGATGTAATGGTTAACGATCACAAAAAAGTTTTAGCAGCATTTAAGAAAGAATCTACGGAGGGTAGTGAAGCATCCCTAAAATCATTTGCTACAAAGACTGTTCCCGCTTTGGAACACCATTTAATGGAGTCCGAAAAAACAAAATCGGCTGTCAAATAAGCTGATTAGACCACAGTGGTCAATGGAAATGATTTATATTATACTATAATTAAGGAATACATTTTCTTATTTTTAGATTTTCGTTGGGCGGCAATGTCTTTTTTTTACGCAGAAAGATTCCCAATAAATAAAAGGAGAGACCAGATATCTGGCCTCTCCTTTTATTTATTGAATTTACTTGAATATTATTTTCATTTTTTTTCAATCTAATCAAAGCGGATACGTAAGTGTTTCACATCACTCTCTCTGATCAGTTAGTGGTGTAAGACCTTTAAGTGCTGGACCATTCAGCAGTTTACCATTGATATCGAATCGTGACCCATGGCAAGGGCAGTCCCACGATACCTCAGAGGGATTCCACTTAACTGTACAGCCAGTATGGGGACATATGGGGCTTAGAAGGTGTATTGCTGCTTTTTGATCCCGGTAAGCTGCATAAGTTTTGCCTTCAAACTTGACGATTCTGCCAGTCCCTGCTTTGATTTCTTTAAGTTCCTCTATTTTATCAGCTGAGAATTTATCTTTGATAAAATGTACCGAGGCATTGAAAACTTCATCAAATAAACCGGCTGCGCTTGCTAACGGTTTGATACGTGCTGGAGATAAAAGCTTCGCAAGTTCCGATTCCTTATCATCAAGCAGGTCCGGAATGATCAGTGATGTCATCGTGCCAAATGTCATCCCGTTACCCGTAAAGCCGGTTGCTATGTAAATATTGTCTTCTCCGGGCATTCTGCCGATGTATGGCAATCCGTCGGCGGGCTGATAAAATTGCGAAGACCATTTTGCGGCAACTTCCTGGTATGTAAAGTTATCATTTACGTAAGCCATCAGGTCTTGGAAAGGTTTTTCGGTGTCATCTTCATCGCCTGTCTTGTGGTCAAAGCCCCCGACAATCAGATAATGATCATCATTTGATTTGTGGTATCTCATATAATGATAGGGATCATAAAGGTCGGCTGCCTGCGCCATAGAATGGACCGGATTGGAAAGTTTAACAGTAACGACATAGCTGCGGTAGGGAGCCAGCATCACACTAAAACGGTTGTTTCCTGGTGGAATATGTGTTGCCCACACCAGATTTTTAGCAGTATATGTGGAATGATTATCTGTTCTGATGGTTATTACACCATCTTTGTTCTGGTGATCCGTCACCTGACTGCCAGTTGCAACAGCACCGCCACGTTTAACATATTCTTTTAACAGTTTATTGATATATCGCAAAGGATGGAATTGTGCCTGACCTTTTATTTCAATCGCTTTTTTGAATTCCAGTCCGAAGGGAATGGAATAAGTCTGTGTTGTTTCAATCCCTACCTGTTGATGTGACTCCAATATCTTTTCCAGCTTTTCCATTTGATTGTCCTCGGCGCTGAACAAAAATGAACTGCAATCGTTGTATTCACATGAGATATGGTATCTGATGATGTTTTGCTTAATATGCAGCATAGATTCCTTAGCAGCGTCTGCCAAAAGTATGGCAGATTCCTTACCGAAATCTGAAATGATCTCATCATAGGATGCGTCAAAAAAATTGTTGATGTGTGCAGTGGTGCCGCCAGTAGTTCCAAAACCTGGGTTTTCCTTTTCTATTAGAAGACAGCTGCGTCCACGGTTTTGCAATTCTTTAGCTAAAGTAATTCCGGTAATTCCGGCGCCGACAATAACGGTGTCGTAATCTGTTCTGTTAACCGTTGGTTGTATTTCAGTTTCCGAAGATATTTCCCAGAAGCTTTTATTTAGTCCATCTCTTTTCATAGGTTCAGTATATAGTTATTTGTTTACGGCTATTAAGTATTTGTAAATCGTAGATTTACCAAAACTGTTCCAGATGATTTATACAGCAGTCGTAGTAAATTTTAATTTCATCCCAGATCTTTTTTCCACTGGACCTTCATCTCTGCGTAAACTGGATTTTCTTCTGCCTCTTTCCACTTTTTATAAAATATCTCAGCAGCTTTGGCTTTTTCAGGATCTCCGGTACCTCGTTCTTTAAGTTTGTAATCATTGTCGGCATCATACTTTTTACCGCCTTTGTAATTGAAATAACGTCTTGCTCTTGTAAAGCCCATTTGAAGATATTTTCTAGCCATATCAGCTCCTACAAAATCGTTCTGTTCAAGGTATGTTAGAAATTGATCAAAAATTTTCTCAGAACTTTCTGCAGCGATCTCTGAATTCTTAAAACGCCAGTATTTACCCATTTCCGATTTATAAGGTTCGCAGATCAAGACCCCCTGTTCTCCTTTGCCAACCCTGTATTTTTCCGGATACTTGCGGTAATCAATACCGGGCTTCCAGAAATAATCTTCAGATTTAAAATCCAGATAATTTGGTTTGTCATTACTCATTAAAATAGATAAACAAATGAGGTGCCTAGTCATTTATTTTGGATCCTTGGACAGTAAAATTTATTGACAGTACTTTCTGTTTTTACTCTATATTAAATGAAGATAATTATATTGAGGCGGTGAAGCGCACGATAATATTTGGTGGTCTTTTGTTTTTAAGAAGGCGTCATTCTGTTGATTAATATCCGACAAGAAAAGGAGCTATATCATAGCTAGTTCTGCGCTTACTATCGCATTATCACTATATAATTAATAGTCAGATCTATTTAAAAACTATCGGCATTAAACTTTCATTGTAGTTGAACAATGATTGATCACGGGTGGCTTGCTTTTGGATTTGGTAGTGGGTATGAAAAGAAAACTCAACTACGATCCTAGTATGGATAAACTAAGCTCCGATGAAATAAAGCTTCTTGAACGCGCAAGTAATTCTATAAAAACATTTGTAGAAAAATCGACCATTATCAATCACACGAATTATCGAACCAGAGATGCACATGCAACACCTTACTGTTCTTTGCTTGGAACCTTTTCAGTATATAATAATTTTGAGGAACATAATCTTTTTCCAATCGGGTCAACAGACTGCATCATAAGGATTTCCAATCCCCATATGAAGCTGGTGTCGCAAAAAAGAACAATCCCTACTTACGGATTTTCACTTAAGATTTTCAATAATCAAGAGACGATTCTAAATTTGCCTATGGTCAATTTCCCATTGTTCCCAATCGTTAATATTTCGCGATTTCTAAAAATATTTACAGCGCTCAATCATTTTTTTTCAGGTGGTTTTCTACAGAAATTTTGGCAATCTGTAAAAATTCTAAAAAACACAATTGCAGTAAGACCAGGTTTTTTCCATCCCTCATTTATAACAGAGGCGATCAGATTTATCATACAGTGGAAACGTTTCATTCTTTCATTCAATTATCACAGTATTGGTGCTTATAGACTAGGTGAGCACATTGTGAAATATAAACTGGTTCCTTTATCAGTACCTTCGCAATCAACAGAGAATACTATAGATCAGTCCATAGAAGATTATTTATCCAATCATAATTACGAACTCGAACTGATGGTCAGTATTGTTACAACTTAAATGACCAGCCTGTCAATCGCTTAAATAAGATGTGGAAAGATTCTGATTTTATCTCCATTGGACGAATTAAAATAAACGACTTAATTGATAAAGATGATAGGGTAGTGGAGCAGATGTCCTTTAATCCATTTGAAAGTATTTCCGCTCTAAAACCTGTAGGAAGAATTCAAAAATTGCGGGATGAAGCATATAAGATCTCACTACTGACCAGAAACGGAATATAAAAAAGATTTCAGCAGGTCTATCTGTAATATGGCTAAATATAAATAAACCTACTTAATCATCTTGAAGCATCGTCAATGCTGTAATTGAAAAATTAAAAAAAACTATCTAAGCGGATGCGTTTAGATAGTTTGATAATGCAATGCATCTTATGATGTGGAAAATATAACCTTTTAAAGATTAAAAATTCACCCTGATATCATTAGGCTGTTTCATTTTAACGGTCACCTTATTGATATCTTCATCTAAACTGTAGTCAGCTTTCGAATAGTGACCACCGTCCTTCTTTTCGTGGACTTCTATATCGCCGAATCCTAATTCTTCTTTGGGAATTTCAATATAGTAATCTCCATTTACTTCACTTTTTGAAAAGTGCTCCTTCTTAAAATCTATAAACTGCATATAAATAATGTATTTGGTTAAGTAAGAAACCTATCAAATACCGTACAAAATCAGTTTCAATAAGAGGATCCTTCAAGATGTGATAATTCTTACTGTCTAAAAATTTAATAAGGTTGACGAGTTATAAGTAGAAATAGATCAAGTAAAGTATCGCGACTAAATCAATTTAAAATCCCAATCTCTCGGGATTTTTTACTGGCAATCATATTTTCAGTCACCCTTTTTATGATTGTGTTTTTTAAGAGAAGACTTATTCTTTGACGTCTCCTTATTGTCGTGTTGCCGTTTGTCTAGCTTACCTGTGGATTCTGCAGTTTTTTTGGTCCAGGTTTGATTCCCATAATATCTAAGTTTAATGTTAATGAGCTCATATTTTGGTATGTAATTCATAACCAGTGCCAATCTGTACAAGTGTAAATCCAGATGTTAATGATTTGGGACCAATCTACTTGTCATTGTAAACATCAGTTATTGATCCACTGCCAATGATCATTTCATTAATCAGAAGATCAAAGCCCAATCCTTTGTATATTTGTTCTACCTTGTCTTCCGATTTTAATAGTATAATATCGACATTGGCAGTGTCGCCGGGAAAAACAATTTCTGATTCCAAAAAATTTTGTTCGGCAATAAAATCCCGTTCGTCATACGGGAATCTGATCACCGTTCTAAAGCCGGATGATACTGGCGTTTTAATTCCTTCCTGTGTTGCGAGGTAAGTGATTATAGCTTTGAAGTGAGGTTTTTTTGACATTTTTTATAATTATAATTTGAAAATGATCTAGTCATGGATTCACACTGCAGACTAGAAAGATCACGTGAGTGCAATACCGTTTTGTCAATCGATTAAAATCGTTTGATAAAATT
This sequence comes from Chryseobacterium sp. KACC 21268, assembly GCA_028736075.1. Classification (NCBI taxonomy): domain Bacteria; kingdom Pseudomonadati; phylum Bacteroidota; class Flavobacteriia; order Flavobacteriales; family Weeksellaceae; genus Chryseobacterium; species Chryseobacterium sp. KACC 21268. The sequence continues at coordinate 3,117,188 of CP117875.1, read as the reverse complement.
GTAAAAATATGATAAATTAGCTTTCAACAGTAGCGATGAATGAAGGAAAAAGTGCTTAATTTTATGAAGATTCATTTTGAATATTATGGGTTAGGAACTGGTGCAACAGTATCTGACATCATTTATGGCACTAAAATAAAAGGACCGATCTTAAGACCTATACTTCAGGAATTGATAAATGAGAATAAAATAAGAGTAAGCTCCGGTGAGCATATGGATCTGTACTATCTTATTGTCTGAGTTATAATTCGCCATGGTACTTGATTAGATATAGTCATTTAATGCATTCAATTGATTTAGAATAAAAGTATGTTCCAAAAATACTTTTCTTGTTAATATCACCAATCCTGTAGAAGGGATGATGGTTTATGACACAACCGAAAACTGTTTAAAAATCTTTGTCAATGCCAGCATTGGGTGGAGATGTTACAATAAAAAATCATGTCCTTAAAATGAGAAAATTCTTATTACTACCCCTATATCTATTATTAGGTAATTCCATTAACGGTCAGGTTATTTTCGGCGATAATGTGGGAACCGCAACAGATAAAACCTCTGTACTGATGGAGTTTGCGAATGCAGGAAACAAAGGCTTGATTCTGCCTTACATCACAGACAAAACAGGACTGACAACGCCTGGTAGCCTCATACTGAATGCAACAGTACCGACCGCTGCAAAAATAGAATATTACAATGGAAGTGCTTGGGTTGACCTAAGTGTTCAGACAGCCGATGTATCGTCATACCTTGCATTACAACTCATTGCCAAAGAAAATGCCAACGCAAAAGTAGTCATAGGAAGCCCAAGCTCTCCAGCAGATGGGATTCTCGTTCTTGAGTCCTCAACCAAGGCTATGGTTTTACCCATAGTATCATCTTATCAGGATATTGTCAATCCTGCTCCGGGAATGATGGTATTGATTAATAACGGGGGTATTAAGACACTTGCTGTTTATAATGGCAACCAGTGGAGTTTTTGGAATTATTAAGTCTCATGCATTATTAGACTCCTATCATAGTCTCTTTGATTTTTTGTAGGGAAGCATATTATGATCAGCTAAAAATAAAAACCACCGAGAAATCGGTGGTTTAAATATATATAGAAGTGATTAGTTTTTTAGTTTAATTATTTTTTAATAAAATTTACGGTTTTCACCTCTGAACCAGTATATATTCTAAGGACATAGTTACCTGCTGGCAAGCTCCTTACATCTACTTTATTACCATTGTAACTAGGATAAAACACTCTGTTTAATAAATTATAGACCTCAACTTTTGATATTTTGCTTTGCGTCTCAATGTTGATAAAATCCCCTGTTGGATTAGGGTAAATTTTATAATTTTTGTCCACGATGGCATTTTCAGTTAATACTTTTTCTGATCTTCCCGACTGAAGATCGGCTATTTCTCCGGTTTGGAAAAAACTATTATCTGCATAGGCATAAAAATTATTGGTATCAATTAGTGTATTTGGATTTATTAGAAGATAGCCACTTCCTTCCAGCTTTATCCCGTTCCACGATAAATTGTTTGCTGATGCAATTTCTGCCGCTTCAATTATAAAGTTGCTGCCATTTCTTACAACAAATCTGCTTTCTGGAGCCATTATAATTTTGCAGGTCGCTCTTAAGCTCGAATTACTGTCAATCTGAACATTTGAATACAATCTGAAGTTCAAATCCCATGTCTGATTATTTGTTACAGCAATACTCGTATTTTTAAAGGAATCTTTAGTAAAATACTGTCTTACATTGGAGATCGAAGCCATTCTATAAAGCTGCGAGATATTTGAATTGCTAAGATAATCACGAGTTCCCTGATAGTAGCTCATAATATTAGAGCCACATACACCATAATGTGCAGGCAAATCAAAATTATGACCTAATTCATGCAAGAATCCGCCACTGGAACCAAGTCCCCAAGATCTTACTGTTTCCCAAGTTGGACTTCCCCAAGTTGGATTTCCCACAACAAAATGTTTCATCCACAAATATTTATTATAAAAGTCAGGAAAATATTGTCTAAGTTTACTACTCAAATTGTAGTTATTAGGAGATTCTGAGGCCGCCCACTGATCTTTTGGTCCGGTTGGGTAATTGCTATATAGTCCATTCATAAAGTCATTATATGTCTCCCCATTATTTGAAAATACTATATTTATACCTTCAGGAATTGAAGCATCATTATCAAGATAAGTATAATAATAATTTTGAGATGGAGGATATAGAGGCATTGTTCCACCTAAAGGCCCATTGTTGGGATTGTAACCGGTTTGTAGTAAATCCCAGGCTGGATCTACTTTCCATATTTTGTTTACAAGTACTCTCACCCTGGTATCTGTCAAGTTGACATTTCCATAGCCTTCACACTCTGACGTTGGACTACCTAAATTGGCTAATCTATAATTTATTCCACTTATTATATCATCCAAAAACTGAGTGTGTTCCAAATTATTTTGTTCATAATTACCTGTTCCATCTGGTTTTGTCAGAAAAATAAAATTTAGCTTAATATAAATTACATCATCAGAAATTTTAGGCAGATATAAACTGTTGTTGTTGAAGTATGGAGATGTATTTCCACAATTGGTGCCTGCAGCAATATTATTATTGTGATTATCTCCGTGAGCAGAAATATCCTCATGCAAGCAAACTATTGGAAAAGGATTATTTTGCGCCTTGTATAATACTGTTATACAGAGCATAATAAAAACATTAATAAATCTTTTCATAATATTTCTATTTAGAAGATTCTAATATTTTTATTTGCTCATTTTGCTTTTCCAGCTTTTTGCTAAGATCAATAAGATGTAAGGTAAGTTCCTCCACTTTTTTAAGAAGCAGAATATTCATTTCCTTCAGTTCTATTCCATTACTTATCGCTTGTTTGGTAGATGGTACTTCTGGCAGATGTCCATTTATACTGATATACATTTCAACATCTTTTAGGGACATTAATTTGTAATCTTTTTTAAACACGTAATCTGCCCAACCATTTTCAGTTGAGATATCGACCTTTATTTTTTCTGTTTTAATTCCGTCTTTAACGAATAACTTATATTTTTTTCCATCGGAAGCTATTCCATCTGACGGTAAAACACTTGTAAATTGTCCTATTCCTATGGTTCCGTTATTCCCTCTGATCCAATTTCCAATATTTAATTGATTGCTTGCGCTTGAAGAGCTTGTAGTGAGCTCGTTACCAATAATTATATTATTATTTCCTGTAATAAGATTGGCCGCTGCATTTTCTCCAATTCCAATATTATTAGATCCGTTGAGTAATGCTCTTAAAGCTCTTCTACCTAAAGCCGTATTGTAATTACCACTATTTATATTTCCTAAAGAGGCTAGGCCAAAGGCTGAATTATAATTGGCAACATCGCTCGCTGTAGCATTCCCTCTTGACATAGAATTAGTCCCAACAGCTGTATTTTCGTTCAGTGTTCCTAACCCAGCTAAAGAATTGACACCGATCGCAGTATTTCCGCCGCCAACAGTATTGCCCATTATAGCATTAGCTCCTATAGCTGTATTATTAGTACCGGTTGTATTACTTCTTAATGAATTTGAACCCAACGCAATATTAGAAGCTCCTGTTGTAATTGATACCAAAGATCCCAATCCCACAGAAGTATTTCCAATTCCACTTCCAGTATCGTTCCCACCTGCAATGAATAAATTATTAGACCACCCTAAACCATTATCAATATTTTGAAATACCAATCGTCCTTTTGGAGTTAGTTTTAGCCATTCGATATTATTTGTTTTAAATACAAGGCTTTTGTTATCAGTTGTGCCTAGGAAATTTACACCTTCGGTAGTTCCTGAATTTCCTGTTAATGACCAATTCTGTGCATTAGCAATACCTGCAAGTGCTAGAAAGCTGAGTAAAAATACTTTTTTCATAGTTTAAATTTTTGTTGTTATTTTTTTATAAATTCTTTTGTAATTATCTTGTTTTCATTGGTTATAGCTTTTACCCAGTAAATACCTTTTGTAAAATTAGAAACGTTCAGCTCTGTTGTTTTTCCAACGTAATCTGTATTTACAATTTCTTCCCCCATAGCATTAAAAATCATTATTTTTTTCAAGCTTCCGTCTTTCAAAGAAAGCTCCAAGATATTACCTACTGGATTTCTTCTAATAACAATCTCATTCCCTTGATCTGCTTTTGGAGTTTCTCTCTGTCTGTTATAAATTCTTCCACCTCCTTTTTTTGTACCCACCGTAGTGGTATTATCAGGTTCGGTACAACTGAAACAGGGGTCTGAAGGCAATATTAAAATGCTGTAATTTTGTGTCGGAATTATGAAAATTTGGTCTGCTGCAGATATGCTACCTTTTACAATTGTATCTACTGAACTAGTGAAAATCAAGATACTTTCTTCGCAGTTGTAACCGTGTGAGATAGGGTTGCTTTCTGAATAATTACAATTTGACTGCGCTTTCAATAGAGGAAACAATATTAACATCACAACAGAGAAATTTGTTTTCATAAAAGCTTTTATTATCTTTAGCAAAGATATTGGAGCAATGAAAAAAATTTATCACATAATGCCGTGATTTTTTAAATGAGAAAAATACTTTTAATCTGCCTAATTATCTTTAATTGCTCATTTTTCTATTCTCAAAATAGAATAGAAAAATTAGAACAGCTTTTTGATAAATTCACATCTGTTATTTATAAAGATACCGATTCAGCCTACTACTACTGCAGACAAGCTGAGCAGCTTAACGAAAAAATTGGTAATGACTTTTATAAGTCGCGATGTTTTTTTTTATACGCGCTTTATTATTATAATATTAATAATAATTTGAAATCTGGAGAATATAATGACAAGGCACTTTTATTAGCAAAAAGAACCAACAACGTAGATGCGTTATATCGCATTTACAACTTACGGGGTGTCATCTTTTTTGAAGCTAATGAATATGATAAAGCTTTCAATGAATATCAGAAAACAAAGCAATATCTAGAGAAAAAACCTGATAATAAATATTTTGGCATTATACATTTAAATTTAGGAAATCTGTTAATAGCCAAAGGCGACACTGTTTCGGCAGTAAAAAACTACGAACTTATTCCCAGATATTCAATGTTGGCAAAAGATACTGCTAGACAGATGGCTGCATATTTTCTTATAGCCAATACATTTAAAAAAAAGAATATAAAAAAAGCACATCGTTATTATGAGAAGGCGTTTAATCTAGCCAAATTGACCCATGATAAACGGGAACAATTTAATATTCGGATTAATCAAAGTGGCAATTTTTTAGACTCTAAAAACGCATTAAGCAATAAAAAGGCTTTAGGTTATTTACAAAAAGCAGAAGATATAGCTAAGCAGCTGGGCGATAAAAGTTTATATTTCTATATTAACTTCAATTATGGGGCTTATTGTATGAATATAAATGATGATCAAAATGCTATTAAATATTATGAACTAGCTTACAAATTTTATGATCAAAATACGGTACCAATAAAACAAAAGTTAGATATTCTGAAAAATCTAAGTGGCATTTACAAAAAAACACAGGATTACAAGAAGACTTTTGAGTATCAAAATCTGTTTTATAAACTTAAAGACAGTCTTTTTACCATTGAGAAGGAAAATAATTATAGCAGACTATTGGCTAAATTTGAGGTAGAGAAGAAAAATAGCCAAATACAGTTGCTTGGCAAAGAAAATCAGTTGCAGAAAGTAAAAAAGGCAAGAATGTACTATGTTTTGGTATTTGTATTTTTCTTATTGATTCTGGGCTTTCTATTTTATCAAAATAAATTAAAATCTCAAGAAAGACTAAATATTAAACAGCAGGAACTAAACAAAGCAAAGGCTAGTCTTGATGGACAGACTTTAGAGCGAAATCGTTTAGCGAAAGAACTTCATGATGGCGTTTCAGGGAGTTTAGCAGGTATTAATTTTATGCTTGACAAAGAGAATGTCAATTTTAATAGCAGTGGCATATTTAGGATTCAGGAACAGATCAGTACTGTACAGGAGGAAATACGCGAAATTTCCCACAATCTTAGTAGCCGTTTTCTGGAAGAAAAAACATTTTATCAACTCGTGCAGCATCTTGCCGAGCAAAACGAAGAAAAAGGTATCTTCTCTACGGAAATAATATTTTTTCCTCAAAATGCTTTGGAAAAAATTGAGGGGGAATTGAAAACTAACCTTTACAGAATTGTACAAGAGCTGGTTAACAATATCCGTAAACATGCTAATGCTAATACAGTAGAGATAAGCGTTACACATCAAGAAAAATCAGTATGTATAATGATTGAAGACGACGGAAAGGGCTTTTGTTTAAATAACCAGGCAGGAATTGGACTGAAAAATATTCGCGAAAGATTAAAAATATTTGATGCCAATATGGAAATAGATTCATATCCAAATAACGGAACTACAATAACTATAACTTTCACATTATGATAAATATAGGGATTGTAGATGATCATCAATTATTTCTTGATGGTATTAATTCAATTTTATCTCTACAAGAAAATCTTAATGTGGTTTTCATTGCAGATAATGCTAAAAGTGCTTTGCATTACCTTCAAAATCAATCCGTAGATATTCTCATCACAGATATTTCAATGCCTGAAATGAATGGTTTGGAGTTGATACAGCGAGTAAAGCAGGACGTGCCGAAAATTAAAATAATAGTAATGAGCAGTTTTCGTGATATGGGAAACAGGCATACCATTGATGCTTATTTGCTTAAGAATACATCTAAAGAAAAGCTGATAAAAGTTATTAATGATCTTCACTACAAAAATGAAAAATACTATTATTCAGATACTATTGAATTCCAGGATATCATTGTCAAAAAGAACATTTTAAGTACAAGAGAAAAAGAAATTGTAAGTGCAATTGGTAAGGGCTACTCAAGTTCTGAAATCTCAAAGTTACTGCATATAAGTATCAATACTGTCGAAACACATCGCAAAAACATTTTTTTTAAACTTAATGTGACAACAACAGCACAGGTAGTTTCTGTTGCTATAAAATTGGGTATAATTAATTATTGATATATATAATATACAATTACTAGATGTTATTAAGATAAATAATAGTTTCCAAAGATTTCTTTGAATTGTTATTTTTCGAATACTGCTTTTGATTACTTACTATCATGGTTTTTATTAAAGCCGGGCAGAAAAAACACAAATTTTGGTCATTGAACTTAACTAAAACAACTGCCCGACATAAATATGATTAAGTTTAGTGCTTGATGTTGGGAGCTCAATTATTAATCGTTAGGTTTCCAATATGTCCATGCATTCCCATTATAAACCGCAAGCCTTTTTGCCCCCTCTTTGTTAATGTACACCAACATTCCGGGAGCTGGATCAGGGATATCGTCTGTATTAGTAACCATTGGTAAAACCATTGCTTTGCTCTGTGATTCCAAAACTAAAACACCATCAGATGAAGAACTGTTTGAACCGATGATCATTTTAGATTCTGAAAATTCAGTGACAGCTGCTGGACTTGGCTGTGTTCCCATTATTGAAGTAAGATCTGCAGTGTCTCCGTTACTGAGATCGAACCAGCCATCAGATGAATTCATATCAATCACACCATTATAATATATGATTTTAGCCCTTTGAGGATCTGTGGCATCCAGCACCATTGTCCCTTCAGACAACCTGCTTCCTGAGGGTACTATTCTAACATACGGAAGTATAATCCCTTTATTTTGTCCAGATGCAAATTCGAGAAGCACTGATTCTTTTTGTCCGGACGGTACCGTACCAATTGTATTACCAATAATCACCTGAGCAAAAACTGGGTTGAAAATCAGAAGACTTAGCGTACAAATTATGTTTTTCATAAAAAGTTTAAAATTGATTATAATGTATTAAGGACAGGCTTGTTTGTTAAAGCAGCTCCAGACCGCATCATGGTAGATTTTTAAACATCTGGCTGTCGTGTCATAGATCATCATTCCTTCCTGGGGACTTGTAATTTTAGGTGCAATAACTAAAGGAGTCATCTGACCCTGTATTTCAACAGTCGACATACGCGTTATTACAAAACCTTTTGTATTAGATTCAAGTGCCAAATGCCCTGATTTTCTTCCCATTGGCCAATTATCCGCAGTCTGACTGCCTGCTCTTTGTAAGAGTGTGATTCCCATTTTTGTATCCAGTCCAGTACCCGTTAACATAGCCGGTCTATAGCAGGCACACTGTGTGATATTAAGACCATAGCCATAGCCATTCATTATAGTTAAGCCCACGACATTTTGTGTCACTGTTATATTATTTGTGGAAGTGTGGTTCCAAGAGATGGAGTTCAGCGTATTGCCATTCATCAGAACTAGAGGTTGCAGAGGACCATATGATGCCTTGCTTCCAAACAGTGAGATAACGCCTGAGGGACTTATTGAAATACGAATCAGCGGATTGGCAGCATTACCTCTCATCTGCCAGATGTCAGCTCTAGTTCCGTTATGTGTTGTATCAGTTTCGTATTGGGAACCATCGGCAAATCTCACATTAATGCCTGAAGTTCCCGACGACTGAAACTGAAGTTCTTGAGCGGCTATCAGAGTTCCGTTGATGTTTAGGTTGAATGAGTTATCCAGCTCATAGATGTCAAAGACAAATCCGTAATTAGATGATGGTTGCGTTATATTTTGAGTGACTACAGGACTTGAAGAATTCTCAATGCTCCATTGGAAGGCATTACCGTCCACAGGTTCTGTACAGATTTCAACAGGTGTAAATGTCACATTGCTGTAGGTTAAAATATTGTTGCAGTTTCCGCCAGACCCATTGTTAGTACACTCATAATGAGCATCAGTCGGAGGAACTCCTGGTGTTGTATTTGTAGCGTCAGGATCTGTTACATCATTTGGGCGCAGAATGCTGGCTTCGACCTGAATATTTCCTGCATTGGCAGCGCTTGTAACCAGCATTGTAAATATGTACGTAATTTCACAGCCAGCCGGAATGTCAATCTTTGATACATAAACGTGATTTACAGGATCGTAGGTTACAGGAGTGGATTGGCTCCCACAGCTGTTACCTGAGAAACTAATCGAGACTGAATCAAATCCTGCTGGAACAAGAAAACGGAAGGGGGCATTTTCAGCACTGCTTGGACCGTTATTCCTAACTTTAACGGTATAAGTGATCTGTTCAGCAATGGACAAACTGTTTTTATCTGCTGTAATGGAAGTCACTTGTAAGTCCGCAGTTTTTACAACTATTGAGGTTTGTGATTGTGCTTCAGGTCCTTTGATATAAGACCAGGTGTCAATCGACTTTTCATTTGCAAAGCCACTTGCAAGATTTGTACTTGATAATGGGCTGGAATTATTATTCTGCTGCCCCCACATGTGGCCGCCTGTTCCACTAGGTCCACTTAATGATCCAGAAATACTGGCGTTAGCTGGTGTGGAGGCCTTACCTTGATTATTGGTGGCTGTTCTTGTGATATCTGTATCATCCCAATAAACCCTATAGCGTTCTATGCTGGTATCAGCACCATTTAAAAGTTCTAGTATCATCCCATTAGGATTAATTTCCATATCAATAAAAGGAAAATGCACTTCAGCCCCGCGAAGCTGCACTTTCAGCCTTATAGGCTGATTACCCTCTGGTAAATTATTGCCGTTTCCATCTTTACCGTTCCAAAAAACACTGTTGTCTCCAGCACTGGCTATTCCTGTCAGTACCCTGGTAACAAAAGTTGCAGGATTCGAGGCACTTTCTATTGTTATTGTGTACGCACCTTGTACGGCTGCATTAAACTTTACGTATCCACCTTTTAATGTACTGACCTGAGAAGGCGTAGTTTCTGCTCCCACCAGATTTACATTGAGTACATTAGGCGTTATCACATTGTTACGTAACCACGTATTATTCCCGGGAACACTGCCATTAGCATTGGCGGGCATGTCAGTGGCAGGAGTAGCATAGAAGATTTTATGGGTAATATCTTGAGACGTGTCTGCTAATAAGGGTGAGTGAACAGAAGAAGAGATGCCGCTAGAATAGTTAATGCTTTTATAAGTAGACTCATTATTTGTAATAAATCCTCGATTATTCACAAAAAAAGTAAAACCTACGCCATTATTACCATTGTTATTAACCCTGTAAATGTAGCCATCCTTAGTCAATGCATACACCTGTCCGTTAAAACCAGCAGTCTGACTGCTGCTGAGGTGCAGATTAAAGACGGTCGAATAAACACGTCCCTGAATCCAAGAGCCGGATGATTCTACAGCCACATCCCAGGCTGCTATCAATTCAGAATCCGTTGGCTGGGTCCAATTCGAATCCGCTGCAATATTGGTTACTGTTGGTGTGCTTGAAGAATTGATATCCCCTGTGGGTAAGAATTCAATCTTCCATATTCCTGCCTGATTTAAAGAAGCGGTGCGGTTGAATGTAATGTAACGGTTGGAGCCTGCCGCTTGTGACAAAAACCTAGGTCCTGCATTTTCAGCTGTTCGGCTGCTAATCTGTCCTGTGGTATTATTGCCAGAGGTATAGATGCTTCCATCAGGCGCTGTCATAACAATTCTCCCATTACCAATCCCTTGTGCGCTTGAGGCGGTGTGTAAGATTTCCCCTGCTTTCAGGTACGCATAGTGGGTACCTCGCGACTTAAATGGCCAGGAAGCCAATGTAACCCCATTGCTTCCACTGTAGGAGTTACTGTACAAAAATGCACGGCCACCTAATGTGCCGGCAGGGTATAGATTTCTTGATCCGTCGGCTAAAAGAGGTGTGCTGTTAAGAAGACAGAATAAGCTAATTAAAAGCTTTCCATCATTTAGAAAGTTAAGAAATTTTTGTATCATCTTGTGTCGTATAAATATATCAGGATTATTAACTGATTTATAAATCAAAGGCACAGAACAGAACAAGTGTCATAAATGGGGGAGAAGGTTTCAACGTAATCTTAATGTTCCGAAAAAAATTACATTTTGCTTTTCTCTATCTAAACTACATTATGGACTGGATCCAAAAAATACTTCTCCCGATAATTACACGGGAAAAGCATCCCATTTTCATCATTTGTACTTATTTTCTATCGTTTTAATTTTGTGCAAAATACCTGCTCTTAAAACAGTTTCACAAGAAGATGAAGGTTCGAATTCGGGAAAATGAACTATGATTTTATTTATACAGTTGATTTAGCGTACTGATATTCAATGGGTTTTGTTATCTAGCTAATTAGAAATTATTAAACGGACGATCTCATCTATTAAGAATATTAGATGATGCGGATGGCATTTTTGTGATGAGAAAGCAGTTTAATTTGAAAGACAAGAAATTTCGAAATGAATGAGTTGATCAGATAGGATTGGATAATCAGCCCCGGATGATTATAGTGAATTTAGCTGCTGAGATTTTAAGTGATCCAGAAATTCAGACGGGTTTACACTGGTTATTTTTTTAAATGCTGCTGCAAATTTGCTTTGGGAAGAGAAGCCTGCTTCCTCTGCCAATGTTGAAATTTTGTATTTCTGGTAATTGCTGTTATTTTTCAATTTTAGGATGATGTACCGTACACGTAATTCATTAATGTAATTTTTAAAGTCTTTCTTTTTATGCGTATTGACTACGTAAGACAGATATTTGGTGTTAGTGCCACAGTATGCTGCTACATACGGTAGGGAAATGGTATTCTGGGTGAACAGCAAAGATTCTTCAAACTTTTCTAAATTATAAAGTATTTTTTTCTCTGTAATATCCGTCATCAAGGTGGATGGTTCTGATATTGGTAACCCGATATTTTCAGGACTAACGGCATCCTTTTCAGAGCCTACTATATCTGTAGTAACATCCTCAACTGTGTCTTTTTTTATCTGTTCAAAATCTTTAAGAATTTGCTTTACCTTATTAAGGCTTCTTTTTTGGCGTTGCTTGTAAAATATAAAATAAGCACAGCCAGATAACAGTACCAGAATTGTAGTAAGTAGTAACATATTTTTTGCGTTTGAATCTCTTGCCAGCTCATCATTCTTTTTTTTAAGACCTGAGTAGGAGTCATTGATAAAGGCAGAGGACTTTACTGAAATCTTTTCCTGAACAGAATCCTGTTTGGCTTTGTTTAATTCCAAATTATCAAGATCTTTTATTAGAGCAAAGTATTTTTGAGAAGTTTGGTATATTTCATTTTTGAGATTAAGATAATTTGATTCATCAGCTAATTTCTGAGCTTCTTCTATAAATATTTTTGCATTGGACGGATCTTTTTTAGCCAAGTATGTTTTTGCCAGTCCATTCAGCACAAGTGCCTTGAGAAAATTATCTGACATTTTCCCTAATTTATCCAGAGAATGCTGATAGTAAAAAAGTGCTTTACTGTAATCCTTCAGATGAAAATAACTTAATCCTAACAGCTGTTCATTGTTAGCGGTAAGAAAGTCATTAGTTTGTCCACTGAGTTTAAAATAGTTTTCAGATTCGGCGATATTGATGACAGACTGATTATAATTCTTCTGGTCAATTTCGTAATAAGCTTTTTCCTGCATAATAAAACCCATCGTTTGGTTAACCATTCTGGGATCATTAATCTGAGAAACAGTCTCTATAGTTTGATCAATATATTTTTTGGATTCATTATAAAGTTGAAGATTTCTGTATTGGGAAGCTAAAAAGCCGGAAATTTTTGCTTTCCATATATATTCATCACTTCCTAAAAGTATCTGGTCTGCATTCAAAGCATATTCCACGGCATTCTTTATTTCTCCGGACTGCTGCATAAGGGTCGCTGATAGCATTAGGCTCTTTGCTTTGTAACGCGGAGATTCGGAAATATTATAAAGAGAATCTGCAATTTGGATAGCTCTTGGAAAATCTTTCTGAGAAATCTCCAGATAAGCTTTTGTATAAATCTTATTATATGCTTCCGGACTTTGTGCTAAAAGATTTTCTGACGATAAAATCAATGCTAAAAGTGTAATAAGAAGCAATAAATTATACGTTTTTATCAATTTAAAAATCATAGGCTTTAATTATGATTCAAAGTTAATAGATTAAATACACGTTTAGGTTTGAGTGTCATAATTTGGGCAAATGATACAGTCCATTTTCCCGAAAATGGCTCATATAAACATTATAATAAAATGTAAATATGATCAAGCAATCTTTTACATACCAAGTGTAGCCGCTGAAATTAAATACCGGAAGTTTTGTGTAGCAAATAAAAAAAGGACATCAAATTGTTAATTCAAAGGATAGTTATTCAGAAAGATTAAATCAAATATTTGGGTAAAAGACTCACCGAAGATATACAAAGTTTTAATTGACATATATGTTTTCCATATGTAATTCATATTTGCTCTGCAGGGCTTATTTGTCCTATCAAAAATTCAACAGTTCAGTATGCCGTTGTACAATTTTAATCATATACTCTAATTAGGAGATAAAATGATAGGAAAATTATTTTTTTCTCCCGTGTGCTATTAAAAATGCTAGCAACAGCGAAAATAAGCATATAATAATGAATTCAAATCCCATAAAACTTGATAAAAACATAACATTGATTTTTAACCAAATTTATAATTGTGTACTAAGCCGTGATTAAGTAAAAATACTGAATTTTTAAAGTAGGCGAAATAAAAGCTTTCCAGCTCAATTATCATCGGCCATAATTTGTTATGCAGTTATTTGTTCTTAAAAAAAATCACGGATTTATAGAATATAAATCCACCATCGTGATTAAGTCGTCCATTTGACAGTTTGAACATATTTGGATTGAAGATTTCACCAAAATTATCCAAATCAGCAAGAAAGTCCGCCCGTAAGGATAAAATTGTTTCCATCGAATTATATGGTCAATTAAAAAAATATGGATTATAATATACCCTTAGTGGGGATGTTATGAGGTCAAATTATTCTTTAGTGTACGCTTATCAAATGTTGAAAATGAATGGCTTAAATTTAAATATTTAAATTTAACAAAAAATACAACACATGAAAACTATCAATTTTTATCTAATGAACATTTTGCTACTGTGTTGCAAAAATGTATTCTCGCAAAACAATCAGTAAATCTATGACTGGCTCCTGTCCATAAAAGATAGGATACTAAATGATATAAAAAGGAAGTCTAGATTCCCTAAACCAAATTTTGGAAAGAGCCTCCGATCGCAGTTTATGGTGGCTATATATTTAGACGCAATCTACATTCTTATCCAACCAAATTTAAAAAGAGAAGGCAGTGGAAAACCTTAATTTGTCGATTCATATAACAGAAAACGAGAATAAAAATCACCGTCAAAAAATGTGATTTGGAAAAAAATCTGGAATTAATTGTTTTTTTAGATTTGTAGAGCACTCTGTTTATGCAGAGGAAGAATGTGCGATTGAGGAGCTTGATCTGATTGAAAATTTTTAGAACATTCTGTTGGCAGTAAAATTTTATTTTTTAAAATAGGAAAACAGTATATAATAATAGCGACATTTCTCTGACAATTCAAAATATTGCATTATTAAGCAAAGCGTGCGGAAATACCGAAGATAAAGTCAGAGTAAATTTTATAGAACCAAAAGAATTAAAAGCTACAAATATGTGAAGAGCACAAAGATTGTGTCAAGAAAAAAAGTCATCTTGCAATAAAAGAAAATGAGGCAATAAAATCTCTTTTTAAAGGCTACAAAACTGAAGTTTTGGGAGAATTAAATATTACACTTATAAATCTAAATTATTTACGGGATAATGTTATATGAGATAACAGTCCTAAAAACTTATTAGCAATAATTATCTCCCACTTACTGGCTGGGCTGTATCTCTCCAAAAGAAATCTCACATTCATTACTGTTACCGTTTCTAGAAAAAATTTTATGACAATGGAAGATTATTTTACCAATCGGCTGAGAGATTTTCAAAAAGAGATATCTCATCTAATCTCTTTTTATATAAAAGCATATTTCAATAAGACCAAAAGCTCCACTTTGATCCATTGAAAAACGCTAATGTTTTCTCTCCAACCCCTGTCAATACCATCATTCCGGGAGCAGGATTGACAATTTCTTTGTAAGATGAAACCGTTGGCAAAACCATCGCTTTGGTTTTAGATTCTAGTACCAATATACCGTTGGCTGTAGATGATTCATCCCCTATAATCACTTTGGAGTTACTATTTTCTTTAAGAATAGGCTGAATGTTTAGTTTCAGCTTCGCACCGATGCCACTTGCTTCTGGAGACAAATCTTTGAACGTACCATCATAATCGTAGTATACGATTTTTGCTATTGGCGCGGTAGTAGGATTTGATATTCTCAAAAATATGCTACCTGGAGTATTTACATCACTTATATCTGTAAGATAAGGTAAGATAATACCTTTTCTCTGGGTTGATGAAAATTCCATTAATACGGATGTTTTGTTTGTCGCTGTTCCTACATTATCGCCTATGATAACTTGAGAAAATAATACATTTGAAACAGCTGTGAATAGGCATAAAATTATATTTTTCATTAAGGGCAGGTTTTTCGATTAAAGCAACGCCATCCCGTTGTCGAATTCACATACATTTTTAAGCAGTGTTCTACAGTGTCAAATATTAGCATTCCTTCTACGGGATTAGTGATGTTGTTGATCTCAGTGGTCGTAGCCCGTGTTATGACCATCGGTTTTTTATTTGATTCCAATGCTATCCAACCACCTTTTCTTTCCATTGGCCAGTTGTCAGCATCTGCATTTCCAGCTCGTCCCATCGCACTAATTCCCATATTGGTATCCAATTCAATTCCTAATGTGGTAGGGTCCTCATAGCAATAGACGTTGAGCGATCCTGTATTATATGCGGTAAAAGCAGGATCGCTGTCACCCGACAAGACATGTACAAATTTTACTGCTTTTGCATAATAACCAGAAGATGAGGGTATAACGTTTATTCCAAAATCACTGAGCTTAAAGGTTAAAATTCTAGTATCGCGGACATCACCATTACCCGAGGATGCAGTACTGTTTCTCTGTGTATTGTTAGGTGCAGGTCTCTCTGTCCACGGTTCATAACCTGTATTGAATGAATAATTTCCTGTTGGAGAGCTACATAACCCATCCGTGTTGTAGAGTGCATATCGCCCTCTTCCTACTTGGAATACACCGCTAAGAGTGACTGTTATCTCTGTGCCAACTAAATTTCCTAAGGCATCTGTGAATTTAAACTTATCCTGACCAGTGCCAGTAGGTGGTGCTCCCATTTGTGTTACAACGATATCTGGTATGTCATCGCTGATGCAGGAAGGATTGATGTCAGCAAGGACGTCAACGTTGAAGGTCATCTCCTGAGAAGGAATATTAAAGAGCAATGTACTTATATCCAAACCGTTTGTTCCATCCCTCATATAATTCTCTCTTGGAACATTGCAAGGTGGGGAGGACCCAAAAGTTGTATTTACACCACCGACATTATAGCTGGTCCGATATACTCCGTTTTCATCCCATTTCGGAAGACCTATGAAATGATTACTAGATGTCGTTGTGTTTACTCGTATCGGAAAAGCTTTATAGTTCTGAGCAGAATAGGAAACACTCTTGGAAGTAAGCAGAGCATCATTAACACCCGTAGAATATACTGTAGTATTTGTCTTAAATCCAATTAGCTGATTGGTTGCATTTGCGATTCTGGAGTTATTGGTATTATTATTGGAGAACCAATATCCGTCCGTTAGGTAAATAGGAGGAGCGTCATCCATATTTGTAGTACACTTTGGACAGAAACCATATGCTTCAGTAGCTGGGGTTTGCGCATTTGATTCACAACAAAAAAGCATTGTAAATAAAAGGAATGAACAAGTTATTATTTTTCCTCGCATTAATTTTATATATATTAACGACATTATCTTTGACAAAATATTTAATTTGACAAAAGTAAACAATTATTTTAGAAAAAAATAATCTTGCGATGTCATAGATAATTGATTAAAACTTATTTGAACAAACTTAATTCACGAAATTTCAGTTTTCAAGTATATCTTAAAAGGTGAAATGAGAAATAATTAAATGCTGATTTGATTAGACGATAAGATTCGGTTGATATAATTTTAAACTGAATGATATTATTTAAAATTTCTAAGATTTGTGCATTGGAAAAAAATGCGGGTTAAAAGCTCGAAGATTTTATTAATCTAATTAACTAGTTATCAGTCTTGTTTATAAAAGCAGAATCATGGATAAGTCGTTCTGATTTTAGAAGTTCAGATTGAGGATTATTCTTAACTTTATTGAAACCTAAATTACTATCTCCAGAAGTCAATGGTACTTACTTTTTAGTAGTATTTTAGCGAATATTATGATCAGTCAGAATAATCTTTCAGCAGTTGTCTGTAGCTCGTCAGGATCGATGATTTAGAAATAAAGCCAATAAATACATTCATTTGATCAACCACAGGCAAACTCCAGGTACCGGTATTGTCAAAGATCTGAAGGATGTCTCTAGGCTTATCATCGGGATGGATAAACGCAGCAGGAGCCTTCATTATTTTTGTTATTGAAGGCGCCAGGTCATTGTCATTAAGGAAAAAGTATGGTCTGATATCATCCAAAGTAAGAATACCTCTCAACTTCTTGTCATCATCAATAACTGCAAAAATATTCTTATTTCCTTTTTTCACTATATCAGACAGTTCTGTTATCGAAGCGTTCTGATTAATCGTTTGGGAATATTTATCAATAAAGTCTTCTGTATGAAGCGAGAAAAGCAGATTTTTGTCATGCCCATTCGTAAAGATCTTACCTTGGTCGGCCAAAGATTTCAGTTCAGGAGATATAGGTGAAAACCACTTGGCTATCAGATAGGAAATTACAGAAACGATCATTAAAGGTATGAAAAGATCATATCCAAAACTGGACTCGGCGATCAGGAATATTGCAGTAAGTGGTGCATATAAAATACCGCTCATAGCACCGGCCATTCCTACAAGAACTAAGTTGGACACAGGAACTTGCTTAAACCCGATCTGTTGACAGATAATAGCGAATAGAAACCCAACGCTTCCACCTGCAAATAGCGAAGGTGCAAAATTACCACCATTACCCCCACTGAAAATGGTAAATGAAGTGGCAAATGCCTTTAAAAGACAAACCAAAACCAAAAAGACTATAATTGTCCATTCCTTAATGTCTACATACCTAAAAAGGCTATTTTCTATAATAGAATTTGTATTGCCATTGGTATAAGCTTTTACGGTTTCATATCCTTCTCCGAATAGCGGTGGAAAAAGCACGCACAGCAATGACAATACGGCACCACCAAGCATTGCTTTACGCAGCCGCGATATTTTCAGTCCTTTGATAAAATGTTCAACTTGGTGGGAAATGATCAGGAAATACCTTGCATACAGCCCTGTCACAATACCTAAAACAAGATAGTAAGGTACATTCCGGTAATTAAAAGCCTCTCTGGTGTGAAACCTAAAGAGAATATCTTCCTGAAGCAAAATCCTTGACAAAAGACTTCCACATACTGCAGCAACTACCAGTGGGATAAAATCTGTAAAAACCACTCCTGTCAGCAGAATTTCAAAGGCAAACATTACACCTGCTACAGGCGCGTTAAAAGCCGAGGCTACGCCCGCCGTGGCACCAGCAGCCAGTAGAAGAGTTCTTTCCTTATAATTGAGCCGATAAGTTTGGGCAAAGTTTGAACCAATAGCGGCGCCGGTCACGGCAATTGGGCTCTCAAGACCCGCAGATCCTCCAAGGCCTACGGTAACTGCGCTTTGAACGATCTGAGAATAGGTTTTGACCGATGAAACAATACTCGAATTTTGAGCAATCTCATATAATATTGCACCAATCCCTTTTCTATCCTGACCCTTAAATATTGTCAACACTATTGTGGTTGTTAAGACGATACCCAAAAATGGGAAAACAATATAGAAGAGTATCTGATATTCAAAATGAATGTTATTGGTTATAAAAAAATGAATACTATGTACGATCGTTTTCAATAAAACACCCGCCATACCAGCCGTACAACCCACAAGAATTCCGGAGAGAAGAAGAAATTGGCTCCTACTAAGCCTGTTGTTAAGCCAGTGGAGAATCAATTCATAACTGCGGGCTTTTTCAAGGCCATACTGTTGAAAATCTCTCTTGAACTTGAGAAAGCTTATGTATCTTTTTTTGTTATGGATGTTCACTGGTTTTAGTCGCTTTGATTGATGCGCGGATCTTAATTAGAATATGCCATTTTTAGAGGTAATTGCAAATATACCAAAATGATATGGTACTGCATTTCTATCTTTGATAGTTCATCAATATGTATGTTGAAACAGTGTAGTTGCCTTAATTGACGATGTAAATGAACTTATAAAATGACCCTTGACAGGGTACTGCGAAGTGATGTCCTCGAAGCACATAGATTTTTAATTTTATATTCTTTAAGACGAGCCTGATCAAAGCTTTTATGTTAACAGTTCAAGATTTTTTTTAAATTACTTTTTGATTGCAACTTTTATCCTATTGAGAACCACATCAATATCAAAAGGTTTGGCGATAAAATGCTTAGGATCACAAAAGTCTTCTAACTGACTCAGCTGTGCATGGGCACTCATAATAATGACTGGGATACCGTTATTGTTATCGCTTCTTTTTATTTCTTTACAAAGATCGATTCCTGACCCATCGGGTAGCATCACATCGAAAAGGTAAAGGTCTGGTAAATCATTCTGATCACGATTTAAAAATTCATTTACTGTTGAAAAAGACCTCACTGTATAATTTTCTGATTCCAAGAAAATTACTAAAAATTCTCTAATTGCCTGATCGTCTTCTACCAAAATAATTTTTCTCATACTTACACTTAGCAATTACAGAACCACTGTAAAAAAAGACCAAAAATTATGATTCAAAAATTAAAATGAAGGGATCATTGTAGAGGCAGAGTAAACCAAAACTCACTCCCTTTCCGTAATTGACTTTCAACCCCGATATTTCCACCGTGATTTCTGATAATTTCTGCACTGATATATAGTCCCAGTCCAAGACCGGTAAATTTTTGTCCCTTATAATCGGTCCTGTAATACCTTTCAAATAAATTTCCAATTTTTTCTTCAGGAATTCCCGGCCCATTATGTTTTATGGTTATTTTGAGCTTATCATTATTTAATATTTGTACTCTCACAGTTACATTCGAAGCAGGCGCGTATTTGATCGCATTAGAAATGAAATTTATTAAGACCTGTCCGATTTGCTGATTGTCTGCTTCTACCATTATGGATGTATCACCTTCGAAAGTGATTTTTCGATCAGTTTTTTGGGATAAAATCGATAAGCATTCATCAAATAATTCAGCTAATGAAAAAATGGTTTTGTGAAGTTTCATATGGCCTTGCTCCATTCGACTGGTATCAAGCAGTTCGTCGATCAGTTTGAAAAGCTTATCGAGGCTTTTTACAGACTGGTCAATTAATTTGCCTCTCACCTCTGAAGACAATTTCTCATGTGACCTTTCAAGAAGCTGAAGTGCTATCTTAAGGGCAGTAACTGGTGTCTTAAGCTCATGGCTGGCAATACTGATAAAATCATCCTTTCCCTGGGTGATCATTCTTCTTGCCGTTACATCCATAAATGTTCCGATGCCACCGGTTAGTTGCCCCTCACTATCAAATATAGGGGCAGCGTTTATGGATATTAAATACGCTCAATGTCCAGCGGATGACTGAAAAGCCTCCTGATTCATCACCTGAAGAGGGATTTTTCAACTATTGATTATTTTGCGAATGTTTTCATAAAAATAACCTCAAGCCACTTAGATCAAGTACTATACCTTTAATAATATAATTCTCATGACCAACAATACTTATCTGATTTAAACCTATGAGGTACTAGAAAGTAATTTTCTAATAAGATATAGAATGTCTCCAAAAAAATACCTGCAGTAATTATAGACCAGAGGGTGGTTGGTAAAAAATATGCTAAAACGTCTACTTTTCCAAAGTTGTAAAAGTCAGTTATATAGATACAAGTCGGTATTTTGTTTATAATTACTCTGAATTAGGAATAAACTAAATTTTACCCGTAAATCTAACCGGCTTTCAAAGAATCACTTTCAAGCTTAACAACTCTTAATTCCTGAGTTGCCCTTAAAGTTCTTTCTAAAGGGATCAAAAGTTATATGTTTTTCATCAGTCTTTTCGCCTGCCATAAAAAATTTATCTTCTTTTATATAAACTTTCTTTCAGATCCCAAATTAATGAGTTAACGAGTAGACATTTCTACTTACTTCAAGAGCACCTAAATTGTTACCCACTAAACTGAACCTTTTTAACTTTTTTGTTCTAACATATTAAGAGTAAAGGAATTGTTTGCTAATAAAGCTTACAATGAAAAATTTAATTATCATTTATCTTGTGCTAGCTTTACTAATGCTGATAAAAATCGATACAATTATTTCCAGTAACTCCAGTTTACGCCGTCATAGATGGCAAATGTATTGGATATACTGTCATAAACCAAAGTACCTGCTATAGTTCCTCTCATATTCAATTGAGGATTAGCGACATTAGGTAAAACGAGTGCTCTAGTAGTGGATTCCAAAACCAATATTCCTATTTTACTACTATTTGCTGCACCTATTACAGCACCAGTATTTGTATTTACATCAGATCCCAAATTTGTGAAGGTATGATTTACACCAGGCGTCCCGTTTTTTGTCAGACTTACCCAACCTCCAGCATCATTGTTAGTTCTTCCCTCCCAGACCTCAACACTTCTCTCGGATGAGTTGTATACAAATGTCCCACCGGATGAAGCATTAGGAGTAGCGATCTGTGGAATAATAATTCCTTTATTTTCATTAGAAAACTCTATCAAGACACTACTGTTTGTAACTGATGTTTTACCAATAGCTAATTGAGCACTTAAAAAACTTGCTTTAGAGAACACTAAAACAACAAGTATAAGCTTAATAATTCTATTCATTTCATATTTATTAACAACTTCGATAGCTTCTGATTTTAATCCTCGTTACAACCTCTTTCTAGACAGTTCCATCCTGTTCTTGTCGAATCCACACTTGGGCTTGTACCGCGATAAAGTTGGACACACTTTAAGTCAGTGTTATAAATTAACATACCGACAACTGGAACCAATAGATTTCTTTGTGCAGTAGTCATATGTGTTATTACAAATCCTTTACTATCACTATCCATCACAATATGTCCATTGGGGACATTCTCTGGCCATCGAACGTTTTGAGCATTCGAGTTGGTGATAGATTGCTTAGTCAAAATTCCCACTTTTGTGAATACAGTGGGAGTTCCTGAAGCTCCTGGTTTTACACATACAGGAGGTGCAACTCCAAAGTTAACATTCGTAATTATAGGATTGCTAGCATTAAATCTCGCAGGAATTCTCAGGTCAGCAGTACCCGTTTCGACACCAGACCCTGCTAAATTTCCAACACCAAAATCTTCGCCTACTAAAGTCCATCCGGACGGAATATTTGATGATGTAAAATTATAATTTGTACTAATATTTCTTGTGTCAACAATTATACGATAATTGGTTTCGCCAGCATCTAGAATAGTTGACGGAATATTATAGACACCGTTACTATTGACTGTTGTTTTTGCAAGTATTTCACCTGTTGTAATTCTGATTAAGTAAGCAAATAAAGGATTTCCTTTTATTGAACCAATGCCAGTGCCATTGATAATAGAATTACCGTCCCTATCAATAAAAACATTTCCGCTTACCTGGCCTGGAACAATATCGTCTGCTAAAAAGAAAGTTCCTCCACCCATTAGATCAAGTCCACCGTTGGTTGTATCATCAGTATTCGTCGGTACGTCACTAAGACCAATCAAATCCATACTCGCTGTAACATCTCCTGGAAACAGACAAATTCCATATACGACTTGTCCATTGCTTGCCCCAAGTGTGGAAAAATCTACAAAGTCCCCAGAAACAGATTGTGAAGGGATTATTGTTGCAGGTTTTATTATGCTATCATCTGCAGTGGTAGGTACAGCACTGGAATTCTGAAAGACATCCGACTCCATTGAGTAACCGGTAGCACCAAAATTTGAAGTTGCTCTTGATACTAAATTTCCGAGACTTGCAACATTTCCAGCTGAATCTAATGATGTAATTAAGGCTACCTTATATCTGTCATTACCGCCTCTCTCCAAAATCATAGTTCCTATTTTAGCAAGTGAAATACCAACTGGAACAGTAACACCATTATCAATAATTAAATCTATTCTTTCTACGTTGTTCACTGTTCCTCCAGCATTAGCAAACAAATTGTCAACACCTCTGTTAATACCATAGCTATTTATTAGACTTTCTAAATTGTCAATATATTCTGCTTTATAATATCTTTCCAAGGTACCAGAATTACCTGTACCTGTAGGCAAAGAGCGCTCGAAAAAACCTGTAAATCTATTAAGATTTCTAACATTCGCATTGGCTATCCTATTTAATTTAATGCGAGTATATGGTGTTGTGCTTGAATGATTGTAAGGAATGAAATGTTGTGAATTATAATTGAAGCCAGAAAGGACAGGAACGGATGTGCCATTCCCTGAGCTTATCTGCCCAAAATGTAAAATGTAATTATTAGCTGCAGGAAAATCCCTAACGCCTCTTCGCGTAAAATTTTGCTGAACCGCTGCCGAACTGTTCACTACAGTAAAGCCTGAAGGTGTCTGTGCTAATATAATGCTTGATAATATAAGCATATTACAGCACAATAACTTTGATAATTTTTCCATTGTCTTGAGCATAAATAATTATGTTTAAAACCAAAAGATTATTGCATAAAAAATATTATAATTAGTATTGTGAATAATCGTCGAGAATTAAAATATTAATTATTGTCAATCAATTAATTCAGATAAATACTATGCAAATATACAATAAACCTACGAAATTAGATATTTAGACTACAAAAACTACTAAAATTATAAAATCTTTATATAAACTATAACGATCTATTTATATAAAAATTTGGTTAAGATCTTCGAAGAGGTTGCCCATATATCCTTAGAAGGTCGATTTTCCCCCGATTAAAACATGCTTAATAATAATATTATAAAGGGTGGTCTCGGATTGAAATTTGGAAGTTCAATAAAGGGGAATTTAAAACAAAAGATTATCTCAACATTTGTTAATGTTAACGATAGGGAATTATTAGTAATTTATAAAGCATCGATTGATAACCAAGTCAATCAATGCTTCATTTTATACCTAATTCTTTCGGCTAATAGCTGTAATAATATAACCGATGTTTCCCTGATGCTGTCTCTTCCCACATAATGATAAGATTCTCTATTTTATTATTTCGATGAGGATAGAGCATTTAATCTATTTTCCAGGTCTTCAAGTTTAATACACAATTCGTCTATTTTTCTTTGCTGATCTTTTATAGTTTTTTGTAACGTCTCATTAATTTTATACATCTCAGATAGCTCCTGGATACTTCTGATCATCGGTGCCAGCAGATCAGTATATCGTACTGACAGAAAATTTTCCTTTGTTTTATCACTGCTAATTAACCCTGCATTGTTGTAATCAACAGATTTAAGCGTTTCTTGAAGTTCCTGTGCTATCAGTCCCCATTCTTTGGTTTTTTCAGAATTATTAGTCTTTATATATTCAACCGGATTCAGACGATTGATAAAATCTAACCCCAGTGAGATCGTTTTTATATTTTTCTTATATCTTCTGTCAGAAGCGACAGTCATAGCGACGAAGCCCTCGATAATGGTGATGTCATTGTTTCCAATTCTTACTTTGTTGGACTGATTTACTTGAGCACCATTTCCCAATGCCATTGAATTGGTCAGGTTTCCATACAAAACATCTGCCTGGTGACCTATCGCTGTGTTATTGCTACCACTATTATTGTTGTATAGCGCTGAATTTCCAATTGCAACATTATTGTTCCCTGTCTGATTAGTCCGCGAGGCTTCATTGCCAATGATGATGTTACCTGTGCCTGAAATGTTATCCCGTGCAGCTTCCATTCCTATTGCGATGTTTTGGTCTCCGGTTGTATTGGAATACAGTGAGGCAAAACCCATTGCAACATTATGATTTCCAGTCGTATTATTATATAGCGTCTCTTTACCGAATCCCGCATTAAAGTTTCCAGACAAATTATGGAATAAAGAATTGATACCGTAGGCCGAATTACCTGATCCCACCTCATTTGAAAATAATGAAATGTAACCACCTGCCGTATTGTCATTTCCTATTGTGTTGTTGCGCAGAGAATTTGTTCCAAAACCACTGTTATTATTTCCGGATGTATTCATTCTTAGCGCCTCCCTTCCAAGGCCGGTATTGGCATTGCCGGTGGTTGAATTTCTCAATGATTCTTTACCTATCCCTGTATTGGAGTCACCGTTAGTATTGGAAAATAAGGATTGGTAGCCTACACCAGTATTGGAATCCTTTTGATTGCTTTTGAGAGCCTGATATCCTACAGCGACATTTTCGCCTGACTTAGTATTTGAATATAATGCCTCATAACCAATGGCTGTGTTTGCGGAGGCCGTCGTGTTATCATGCATAGCATTTGCCCCAACTGCAGTATTCTCAGTACCTGTCAAATTGGAGTGCATTGAATTCGATCCTATGGCTACAATATGATTACCAGTTGAGTTTGAAAATAATGAACTCTCTCCGATGGCCGTGTTAAAATTTCCCACATTGCTATTTCCTGCCTTGTATCCATAAAAAGTTTCAGTAGAAGATAGCCTGCCGGCTTTCTGGCTATTGATCCTGAAGCTAAGTGGTACGTCATCTGAAGTACCAATATAATTGATACCATCGACTGTTGAGCCATTTCCACTTAATAGCCAAGTTGTTTTTGAAGAGTCCAGACCTATCCATTTTAGCTGTGAATAATTCCAGTAATAGAATCCTGTATCGTTGATACCAAATGTAGATGCCGCTGGTGTAGGAATCGATAGATAAACAAGCATACTGTTTTGCGTTGCAGTAGGATTTATGGCTGGAAATTGATTGATCCTTGGTATTAAAAGACCATCCATATTTGTAGGATTTGATATGTCCATACCTGTAATATCCAATACTGCTTGTGGTGCAGTAGTATTGATGCCCATCTGGCAATATGCAGACAATGTTATGGTAAAACAACATAAAGATAAAATTTTCTTCATAATATAATTATTAAATAAGGCCTTGTTATAAATAGGTAATTAATATTTCAGTCAAAGCCACACTATATACGATCAATTTCTAGTATTGGTTTTTACAAAATTGTAGAGTGGGCAAGAATATATTTTTTATTTCAATTACTTATATAAATTGCGAATATATGTAAACTAATCTTATTTTTACATCGTTACTTTATACTCTGTGTTTGTAATCTAAATATAATATTATTGAAAGAGCACAAGAATATTTTTTGCATATCTCTGTAAGAAGGTATGAATTTTGAATTTAATAATATCACCATTATTTTCTAATAAACTATGAAAAAACTTATCAACTTTTGGGATATACTCAAAGATACTTACAGAGACTGGAGTGCAAGAGATCTCGGTACAGAGGCTGCGAGTTTAGCATACAGTGCAATTTTTTCAATTCCTGGCCTTCTTATTATCATTATTTGGATCACAGGAATTTTCTTTGGTGAAGAGGCTGTAAGAGGCGAAATAACAAAGGTAATTGGTAGTATGATGGGGAAAGATGTTGGCAAAAGCCTTGAGGAAATGGTAATTGGTGGTATGGTTGATAAAGAAAACGTAATTATGAAAATAGTTGGTGTGGTCACCTTAGTGTTCGGTGCTACATCTCTATTCTTTCAATTTCAAAAGTCATTGAATAAATTATGGGATGTTATCGCAGCACCCAAAAAAGCTTGGGAGAAATATTTATTAGATCGTGCAAATTCGCTTGGAATGATTATAGTTATAGCTTTTCTTTTATTGATCACATTGATGTTGAGTTCTTTCATCGGTTTAGCTAATGATTGGGTAATTCGTCGTTTCAGTCTTGAAACGCTTGTTATTGTAAACATCATTAACATATTAGTTGGATTTTTAATAACATTCTTCCTTTTCGCAGCAATGTTCAAAATACTCCCAGATGTAGAAATAGAGTGGAGGTCAGTGTGGTTCGGAGCAGTTGTCACAGCAGGACTTTTTACTTTAGGAAAATATCTTTTGACATTTTATTTTGACAAGTTTAATCCTAGTTCTGCATTTGGAACTGCTGGCACAATCATATTACTATTGTTATGGATTAATTATACCTGCCAGATCATTTTCTTTGGTGTTGAATTTACAAAGGTATACGCTAAGAAAATGGGGCATGCAATAAAGCCGTCAAAGCATGCTAAGTGGAGCCCTCAGTTAGCATCTATGGAAGATTCGGAGAATATAGTATCTGGTGCCGAACCTAGAAATGATAAAATTGTATAATTTTTGTGATAAGATGATATATTATTTTATCGGGAAAAGTTTTGTCTTGCAAATATGGTTATTTGAATAACATCTACCGTTAAATATAAATATTCGTTATAATAGAATGCAACTTGATTCATCATTCAACATGCTCTTATTATAGAAATCTTTGAATTAAAGATGTTGATTTCTACAGGTTTTGCTATTAGTCGGGGAGGAAATACTAGTGACTATATATATTGTGTTACAATGAAGAATCTAAATAATTGGTAAGGTTGTATTAAAGTAATCTTACCAATTAGTATTCAGAAAATTATATATTTTACCTAAGTACAAGCACGATCACAATTGCGTTGGCGTAAAATGTTAGGGGCTTATATCTCTACTTAACAATTTTCAAGGCTTATTTTTTTTAATATTTGAAAAATTAAAATTTACATATTTTAGTGTCGATCGGAGTGAATAATTTAAATATAATTTTATTTCGGTTAGGAATATGTATTAGTTACTAAAACATAGGAGGTTATATTTTTTTCGTAAAACAAATTTTACACTGCTTCATCAAAAATAAATTAGGAAAGAGCATTTGCAAAAGGTATTATTATGACTAATTTGATAAGTTTTTTTACCATTAAAATTTCATGTAAATTTAAAATTTTAATGTTAAAGCAGTTCGCTAATAAAACTTTTAGATAAGCTAGATTTCGATTTGAAAGTATTTTGTATATAACAAATTAATAACTATATTTTATATTAATTTATTCTAGAATTGTTCAAACTAGAACAAAACAATCTTAACCTGGCGAATCCTAATTATTTATTAGTTTATTATCTATTGACATTCGATAATATGAGATTTTCCAAAGATATAAATATGAACCCACATCCGAGTCTCTATAAATTTATGTAACAGAAAGCTTAGAATTAGTTGAGTTTGATAGATAACATAATATGCCAGTGTAAAGTAATGTTTAAAAGAGGATTATCTAATTTCACAACGTTAATTTGAATGTACTAATCTGCTTTGCATTTAGTTTTAATTTAACGATATTCCCATAACAAACCTAAAAAAGGAGAACAAATAAATGCTCTCCTTAAAGATGTACTTCTAACTTATGATGAATAAGTTGTACAAGTATACAATATTTGTATTAACTTTGTAATGTCTGTTAGAAGACTACAATAATTTTCAAAATGAAGCTGTCTTTTTTATAAGATAGCTTCTTTTTATTAATTAAAGTTACAATACGTGAAGCTATATTAAATGACATATTATTTGCATTACTAAGCGATTTAATTATGAAAATAATACTGTATAATTTTTTGAATCATAAATAATTAATACAAAAAAAGAAAGAAATATTTTTAATGACGATAAGACATACTAGAGGTTATTGATATCATTCTAATGGATCGTGTTAATCTCAAAGAACTCAAATGATATCTGGAAAAGGCATCGGAATTTTGCCTAATCTTATTTTAATGAAAGATCCAATCGCTGATATTTGTGGTGTTGCTGCAATAAATTTGTAAAGAAAAATGAAAATTTTAAGAACATATTCCCCCTTTTGCCGTATATTACCAATTATCATATTGTTTCATTACAATATAATTGTAAAGCAGAGGATCACTTAAAGAAACTGTTCGATTAAACGAACTTTTGTCTGCGATAAATAAATATATTTATAGAATATAACCTGAGATTTTCCATCGTGATAACTTATCTTCGATTAATCGATATACAGCATAATTAGTTGGCATAAAAATTTACTACGGACTTAATATATGTCTTTCTCTTCGTCGTTAATTATTAAGATCTAAATAAAAACAAAAATAGTGGACTTTTCATTAAACATTGGGCTGGCAAATGGTATTGCCACATTATTTTTCTTTTGCCTGAGCGTATATTTTTATATGGAGATGATCTCCTTTAAAAAGAGGGCATCAAGAAAAAAGCAGTTGATCGGGGACTTGCAAAAGCATATTCAACAATATAATGAGATTCGAGGTTTTTCGATATTTGATAGGGCGGTAATTGAAGATGATCAGAATCTGAATCGAAGGCAGCGGGAAGTTTTGACACTCATGCTTGATGGATTAGGAAATAAGCAGATTGCGGAGTCTCTCTGCATCGAGGTTTCCACGGTCAAATATCATATAAGTAATATATATAGGACATACGATGTACATTGCAGGCAAGTCCTTTTTGATAAGCTGATGGAGAATAACATAATAACCTGTTCCCCTGGTGAAGATCTGACTAAAAAATAAAGATTTAAGGGGAGCTTTATCATAGAGATCGTAAACTGTTGTAAAAGTTTTAAAGATTAAAATTATTCTTATGAGGAAATTCTATTACAAATAAAGCATGGTGCTGTATTTTTATAGGCCCACAATTTTATGTACGAGTCAAAAGTGGTAATTTCTATTAATAGTTTGCTGTTTCTAGTATGGGAAAGTGGTCACGAAAAAACACTCGAATGCTTTAGCTTGCTGTTTTTTTTCTCACCGATGCTAAACCATACAACTCATCGTGCGGATGATGATTTTAATTATACTTTTTAATCAGAAAGTTATGCGTATGCTTTATCGGATGGTTGTAAGCAAACATAATATCGTCTAATAAACGCCAGTTCTGAATTACGTGAAAGATAAATACCAGTCTGTTGTCCATTCTTATGCTTTTTGATATTCCGTAATGGTTTATCAATTTTTGAGAATTCAAACCCCACGTCTGTTTTAATGGAATGATCAGCTTCTATCACCTTAGTTGCGAAGTTGGTGGTAACATTCCAACGCAGGCAGAAGCTTCCGTCAATGATAGCAGCAGGCTGTAAAGCACCGCATTCTCACGGACTTTTGTAAGCCATAGAAATTCTGCTGATCCTAAATTGTAGGAGCGCCTTGCTAATAACAATTCTAATTTCTTTTGTATTTCTTTATTAAACTTCTTTTGTAGCCGGTTTTAAAGCCTTATATTCGATAATATACAGCATAGCTTCTCAGTCAAAGGCAGGGTACGCGTACATTCTTCATCTTCACTTTCTCTTCTTTCAATTGTTTGTATCGTTTTAGCCCCCCCGAATTATCCGACCGGATTTACTCCGCAATATATAGAAAGCCTGGCGACAGGTACCGTTTACCCGGCACAATTCTACGTCCATCGTAGTTCTTCACTATCTTTGCAATCTGCTCCGTACCGAATCTGCTCTTTCCATATCCTTTTTTCAATTAAAGTTAATAAATTTATAATTTTAAACTTTACTGGTTTTTTTTGGGGCTACACTTGCAACCATATGTTTTATATTATTGGGATAAACCGATTATAATTCTACAAGTATTTTCACGATATATTATAATAAAACACAGCTTCAAAATACACATTTTTGATAATTTATAACATTTATGTTTATGACTATTCTAATTTTATTAAATTCTTGAGATACTATTTATTGCTGTATTTAATGATATGAAAGGTAAGACTTTCATCAACCAGTTAATGGAATTTAAGGAAAACGAGCTTTAAGCTCGATGGTCCAAATCTTAATACATCTTGTCGAATTCATTTAAAATGAAAGAAATTTACATTTCAAGTAAGCAGTTTTGATCTTTGCTTTAAAAAATTTACTCACCGAGCGCGAATATTAATAACCCAGTCATAGGCGATCTACCTTTACTATTATTTTCTACTAATATGATCTTTCTTTTGCTTTTCAATGAGTTTTCGATAGATATATTGCTCTATGTTTTACTAGAGATTTAGCGTAAATCTCATAAGTAAGTTTACGAAATATTCAAACAATCGGATAGATATTGTACCGTCAGAATACGTTATTGCATTTTCTAATTGAGATGATGATCCAGTAAATTTTGCAGCCTCGCAACAATGTCACCATTGACAGATTTTTAACTTATTAACTGGCGTTTGTAAAATCGATTTACGTAGTTAAGCATCAACACTATCTTATCGATGATCATAATCACTGGAAGTAATAATAATTTTGACAATATTTTAGTTTTCTCAGTTCCTTGAGATAAAAATTATCTTCTTGAACCTCCAAACAATTTAGATTTTGCCAACTTTATATTACGGAATTGCTTTCCTTGAAATGGCTAATCACTTGATGTTGCCTATTAAGCAGTAGAAAAAGCTTGCTGACTTTGCAAAATGGAATTAAAGCGTAAGAGTTTTCGTTTAAGCTTTTCGAAATATTAAATATTGTTTTTATTTGTCAAGCATAATTCATTATCATTAAATTTATGACATATTTGTCGTATTTTAATTATTAAAATTTTATCTTATGAAAAAAATCTTTACTTTGTTAGGAGTTGCTATAGTTGCAACCAACTCCTTTGGACAAGTTATTACTCAGAGTGGATCCCAGACTGTTTCACCTACGGGATCCGTTGCCTGTGGTAGCCAGGCTAACGGCTACACTGCCGATAATTCTTATATTAGAGTTTTTAAATTATCAGATTATGGTATAGCGAACGACTATAAGATTACTAATGTTTCATTTGGTGTTCAGACAGTAAATTCTTCATTCCCGGTAGAAGTCAACATTTACAATTGGACAGGGGGTGGATTTCCTACCGGTAACGCTACGTTACTCGGTACATCAAATGTTGATCTCACCGCATCGAGCGCAGTAACAGTTGTAAGTACAGGTACAAACTTAAGTACTACTGTAACAGCAGGTTCAACATTTGTTGTTGAAATTTATCATGATGGCGATGTAACTCCTCCTCAGGCATTCTACATGGGAACCAATACTGCATCTCAAACAGGGCCTTCTTATTTGTCTTCGGAAACCTGTGGCATTACTACTCCCACAGCAACTGGAACCGGAGGGCTTGCAGCTTTTGCAACGGCTCGATGGGTGATGAGCATAACTGGGGTAAATGCCACACTTGGAACGATTGATGTTGTCAATTCCAGACAATTGCAGATTTATCCGAATCCAGTTAAGGATATTTTGAACTTCAAATTATCTGACGGATTGAAAGTGGAATCCGTTGAAATTTATGATCTTTCAGGTAAACAGTTAAATGTGAAAAACTCTAGATTGGTGTCTTCTATAAATGTGTCCAATTTGATAAAAGGTAATTACATTCTTCGAGTTAAGGCCAATGATGGCAAAGTCCATATACAAAAAATTATTAAAGATTAATTTTTTGTTTATTATATAATTAAGTTGGGGCTGTCTTAAAAAGATAGTCCTTTCTTTTGTAAAAAATGAAAGCTTTTAGTTTACAAATAGTTGTAAGTTAATTAATTTGCTGTATGTCAACTTCTTTTAAAGTATTATTTAAGAATTACAACCCAAAGAACAGTTTCTTTTTCGTCCGAATTTATTGGAGTTGATATATGAGATACATACTGTGAGAACTGTTTTATACATAATTGATGGTTTGGATCTTAAAAGCCTTATCAAAATAATCAGATCTGATGTAACAGTTGCAATTAAATTGCAAAAAGGCATCGAAGAATTTAAGAACATACCCGTTCTCCTGATCAGTGCCAGCAATCATATTGCTTCCCTTCAAAGTGATTGTGAAGCTGAGGATCACATCAAGAAACCGTTCGATCTTAAGGAGCTTGTGTGTTCCGTTAATAAATATGTCCTGTAGATCATTCCGGTTATTTTAAAATAAGTCAGTTTTTTACCTCCAGCAACAATATCTTCTAGATCTGTTGTTATAGTAAATATTGAGCTGGCTTTCAGCATTTCTCTTTCCTACGAGCGGATGATCACATTTAATCAGCTTTTACATTATGATCAATTACTTTTCGGCATTAGGTACTGAGGCGATCTTCGGGATCCTTAAACAATCCAATAATCCTACAGTGATCTGTATCGGACGAGATCTGAATATCCAATTTGTTAACGATGCAGTGCTCAATATGGGGCAAAGGTGACTCGATCAAGGGATTGAGATTTGAGGGTGCACTGCCAAATATAAAGAGCAACCCCTTACAGCTTCTAAATAATTATTTATAAATCATATCTGGTATAATTGTTGTTTACTAGGACGCACCTGGTAGAAATTTCCTTTTCTGAGGAAGTATCTATTACTTCCAAAACTTACATTCAATTTTAATAAAACAATTTAAAATTATATTTTATGAAATCAAAATTAACCATTTTGTCGTTGGCCTTTGCGTGCCCGGCAGTGATGTTCTCGCAAGAAATGATGCAGACAACCACAAACACTAACTCTGTTGAAAGAACTACTTTAAAATCAGACTCTACAAGATTCAACAGCTGGTCTGTTTCATTTGGTGGTGGTATTCCATTGATGCAAAACGCAGATTTGAAATCTATCCAAAGTGGTAACACGCTTGTAGGCTATTCAGCTTATTTCAGTATAGACAAGGCTCTTTCGCATTCATTTGGTTTGAAGTTACAATACGACCGTGGTGAGACAAGACAAGGTTATTTCAATACTAAAGATGCAGCACCTGCCAATGCATCAATTTCTTTACAAGTTGGAGCAAGAACACAATATGATGCAATCTCACTCTTGGGAGACATCAATTTCTCAAACCTTCTTAGAAGAGTTGATAGCAATGCAGACTACAGATGGGCAATCCACGGATATGCTGGTGTAGGTGTATTAGCTTACAGAGCTTACCAAAAAGATGAAACTGGACAAAGATTAATGACAGAAAACAAACCATTTAAGTTCAACTCACTATTCGGACAGGCTGGTGTTGGTTTGAAATATAAAATCAGTAATAGAGTTGATATCGAAGGTAGAGTAATGTACGTTGTAACCGGAGACGAAGCATTTGACGGTGGTGGAAGTGATCAATACAGTGCTGTGAACAGAATCAGTTCTCATACTTCTGATAACTTCTTCAACCCGACGTTGGGTCTTACCATCAACTTGGGCAAAAACAGACCAAACCTAATGTGGCATGACCCATTGGATGAGGCTTACACAAAAATTGACGAACTTGAAACAAAAATCGATAACATCAAATTGTGTAAAACAGGAGATGCTGACAATGATGGAGTTTGCGACGACTGGGACAGACAGCTTGATACTCCGGCAGGTGCTAGAGTGGATGGTGCAGGTGTAGCATTGGACGTTGATATGGATGGTGTAATCGATCTTAATGATAAATGTGTAACAGTTCCAGGTCCGGTAGAAAACAATGGTTGTCCTGTAACGAATTCAGACAATGGTATGGTATCATCTGACGAAACTGCAATGAGTGCAATCGAATTCGATCTTAACTCAGACAGAATCTTGCCAAACAACACGCCGATTCTTAACAGCGCCATCAGTTACATCAATTCTACCAGCGGTTCTTACACTGTTGTAGGAGCAACTGATACGAGAGGAACAGAGGCTTATAACCAAGCACTTTCTCAAAGAAGAGCGGACAATGTAAAACAATATTTAATTACGAATGGCGCAAGCTCTTCAAAATTGGATGCCATTGGAAATGGAAAAACAGATCTGAAATATCCAGAATGTGATCCTGCTTCAAAATGTCCTGAATGGAAAAACAAAGCTAATAGAAGAGTGTATTTTAAAGCAAAATAAATTTTACAATTCTATATTCGAAGGCTGTCACTCGTGGCAGTCTTTTTTTTTTGCTCAATCATGGAATGAAATTTAACATTCCAAGATCAATTTTAGACCATTTTATGTTACATTTGTGAGTTTATGATTATTAGAAAATCCTTATTATCATAGTGAAAACTGTTGTGATAACTCTAGCATAGATTTTATCACAATATTACGTAGCTAATATTGCAGAGTGTGATTAACTTCTATTATCAGATGATGTTAAAAAATTTGTAGTTTATATATTGATTAAATTGTTTTTTTTTAGTATAATGAACTTCACACGCCATACTACATTCTTTCAAGAAATTAAATTTTAAATTTTAAGATTTGAAAAAACTCAATAAAGGAAAACTATTTAGACGTATCATCAGAACCATCATTGCGATTGTGGTTTTTTTTGTGTTGCTCATATTTAGTTTAAGGCTGCCATTCGTTCAGAATTTTATTAAAGATAAATTGATTGTCTACCTTGAAGGTAAGATCAAGACCAAAGTAAGTCTGGAAAAGGTTTACATCGGTTTCCCAAACAGCTTGGTCATCGAAAATCTATACTTGAAAGGTCAAAAGGTTGATACACTTTTGGCGGTGAGAAAATTCGATGTCGGATTGGATATGTGGCAATTGATCAAATCAAAAGCGGATCTGACTTCAATTGATCTGGAAGGTGTTCGTGCCAATGTGGTGCGTGATCCGCAAGGGAAATTCAACTTTGATTACATAATGGATGCGTTTGCGACTTCGGAAAAAGAGGAAAGTCCATCCAAGCCTTTTATTATTTCTCTTGATAAAATTAATCTTAAAGATATCGGTGTTACATTCAACGACCAACAGTCGAAAAATGACATCAAGGTCTACTTCAATTCATTTGATACGCGGGTGAAAACTTTCGACCTTCAAAATAACAAATACGCGGTCAACGATATCAATCTGGATGGTTTAAAATTAAAATTGAAACAAGATCTGATCGAAGAAGTTTCCAAAAATGTGGAGGAAAAAGTGGATTCTCTCAATCAGAAAAAACCAATGCAGTTGGGCTTGAGCGGAATCAAACTGACGAATTTCAATATCGATTACGGTGACGATAATTCTAAAACTTTCGCGAAGGTTTTATTTAAGGAATTGAGCACCAAAGTCAACAATCTCGACCTTCAAAATAATGCTTATGATGTTGGAAATGTTTATTTGACAGGCGCAAACATCAATGCCAACTTGTTCCTTCCAGCTTCAAATGCGAATCCGAAAGAGGAAAAAACGCCTGAAGTTTCAAAAAATAGTGCGCAGGAAAAAGCGATGAAAGTCCTTCTCGGAAAGTTGATTTTCAATGACGTGAAAGTCACTTACAACAATACAGCGGTGGCGCCAACCAAAACTGGAATGGATTTCAACCATCTTAATTTTGGAAAACTGAATGTCGACGTTCGTGATTTCAAAATGGAAAACAATGGTTTTGCAGGAAGTGTGAGATCGGCTGAGATCCAGGAAGCGCGAGGTTTGGATATTCAAAAATTCAATACGGATTTTGTTTACTCGGACAAAGAAGCTTACTTGAAAGACCTTTATCTTCAGACTTCGAAAACCATTTTGCGAAATGAGGTTGTCCTTAATTATAATTCCATCGAGCAATTATCTGCAAATCCTGGCGCCGTCAAGATCTCTGCAAATATCAAAGATTCCAAAATTGGTTTTGCTGATATTCTGAATTTGGTTCCTACGCTTAGAAATACCGCGCCATTCAACAAATATCCAAACGCAATTCTGTCCGTTAATGCCAACGTAAAAGGTTTGGTAAATGACCTTTTGATCAACGAACTGAGAGTTTCTGGTCTGGATCAATTGCGCGTCAATGCCTCAGGTAGAATCAGAAATGCGATGAATCCTGACAATCTGTATTACGATTTGAAGATTGGCGAACTGGCTTCATCTGGAAGAACAATTTTCAATTTGGTTCCAAAAGGCACGATTCCATCCAATATTTCTTTGCCTTCGCATTTCAGCATCAAAGGCTTTGCGAAAGGCACGACGAAAGTTGTGAATACTAATCTTAGTTTGTATTCCACACTCGGAAACGCGGGAATCAAAGCGCAAGTTGATATGCGTAGAAAAAACCGTGAGTTGTACGATTTGAAAGCCAACTTGCAAAATCTACAGATCGGGAAGTTCATTCAGAACAAAGATCTGGGTGCAATTACGGCGCAGATCTCTGCGAAAGGTGAAAGTTTTGATTTCAAAAATGCAAATGCGAACCTTGTAGGAAACGTGCAATCGGCGACTTACAAAGGTTATCGTTATCAAAATATGAATTTGGTAGGCAAGATCAATCGTGGCGCTTACAACATTGTTCTCAATTCCAAAGACCCAAATGCGAATCTTAAACTGACAGCTTCTGGTGTTTACGACGACAAGAATCCAACGGTGAAAGTCAATGGGAATATCAATAAATTAGATTTGAACAAACTTGGTTTTTACAGTTCGCCAATGATCTTGGCTGGCGCAATCGATGGTGATTTTAAAAGCCTTGATCCGGATAATCTGAATGGTTATTTGAATCTGAAAAACTTCGCAATTTCTGATACGAAGGAAGTTTATCCGATCCAGGAAGTGAATTTGTTGGCCGTTTCTACAGCGGATTCAACGCAGATCAAATTCAATTCTCAGATTGCGGATGTGGAACTGAATGGAAAATACAAATTGACCCAAATCTTCGGGGCTTTGTCGCAAACGATGAATCAATATTATCAATTCCAAAAACCAGGAAAGGCAGCGAAAATCGATGCTGGACAATATTTCACGGTCAATGCTACGATCAAAAACGACGACTTGATCAGAAAGTTCGTTCCGGAATTGAAAAGCTTTGAAACCATCAATATCACTGGAAACTACAACGCTGATTCTCAAAAAATAGAACTCGATGCAAAAATCCCGCAGGTTTTGTATGGCACCAATTCGCTTGAAAATACAAACCTGAAGATAACCAACGAAAATCAAGCTCTACAATATAATCTGGATGTTGCAGCTTTGAAGAGCGAAAGTTTTGCTTTGAACAAAGTCAATATCAATGGTGATGTCGCCGATAATATCATTAATTATAACATCACGACCAAAGACGATAAAGACGCTACACAATTCCTGATTGCTGGTAACGCCAAATCGATGAATGACATTACAGAGATCTCTTTGAACCCGAATGGTTTGAAGTTGAATTATATGGATTGGGCCGTTGCTGACGGTAACAAGATCCAGATCGGAAGTCAGGGGATTTTTGCGGATAATTTCAGACTGTCAAATTCTGGAAGCGAGATCTTGGTTCAATCAGAAAACACGTCGCCAAACAGTCCTTTGAATGTCACTTTGAAAGATTTCAAAATCGAAACCATTACAGAGATCATCAAGAAAGATTCGCTGTTGGCAAAAGGAACGATCAACGGAACAGCGCAGTTGAGAGACTTGAACAAAAAAATGAATTTCAATGCAGACATCAATGTTTCCGACCTTTTTGTTTACGGAAGTCCAGTTGGGAATCTAGCTTTGAAGGCCAATAATACTTCGGCCGATATCATCAATGCAGATATTGCGCTTTCCGGAAACGAAAATGATGTGAAGATCACTGGAAATTACAACACTGCAGCAAGTAGTTTTGACCTGAATCTGGCGATGAATCAACTTCAGATGAAAACGCTACAAGGCTTTTCTATGAATGCAATCACCAACACAGAAGGTTATCTCTCAGGTGATCTGAAAATTACAGGCACAACGACTGAACCGAAAATTCTCGGCGATGTGAAAATGAATAATGTCGGATTGATGATTGCGCAAACTGGAAGTGATTTCAGAAAGATCAATGATAAAATCGCGTTCACCAACCGAGGAATCGAGTTTGATGATTTCAAAATCAATGATAAGGACGGAAATTCGCTTAAGATCGACGGTCAGGTTTTGACTCAGACCTACAGGGATTTTGCCTTCAATCTTGACATCAATGCCAAAGATTTCAAAGTCGTGAATTCAGAAAAATCAAATGACGCTTTGATGTACGGGATCTTGTCTATCGACGCTGCTTTGAAGGTAAGAGGAAACCTAGACCTTCCAAAAGTCGATGGTAGACTGGCGGTTTCGGATGATACAGATTTTACATTTGTGTTGCCTCAATCAAGTCCATCGTTGCAGGAAAGAGACGGCATTGTAGAATTCATTGACCAAGACCAGATCGCATTGAACAAAACCATCGTTACAGATTCTTTGGCTGCCAAAAACCAGATCAAAGGAATGGACGTGAGTGTCAATATTGAAGTGAGCAAAGAAGCCAAAATGTCTGTGGTCATAGACAAAGCCAACGGTGATTTTGTGAAACTTCAAGGTGAAGCAGAATTGACCGGCGGAATCGACCCATCCGGAAAAACCACTTTGGTCGGCGTTTACGAAGTAGAGCAGGGAAGCTACGATATGACCGTGAGCCTTCTGAAACGTAAATTCGAGATCCAAAAAGGAAGTACAATCACCTGGACGGGCGAACCGACCGCAGCAACGCTTGACATCACGGCAGTTTATAAAACCCAAACCGCGCCGCTGGATCTTGTGGAACAGCAGATCAGTGGAGAAAGTGCCGCAATGCTCAATCAGTATAAACAGAGAATGGAATTCAATACTTTGCTTCAAATGAAAGGCGAACTGTTGAAACCGGTCATCACGTTTGATATTACGACGGATGAAAAAAATAACTCTATTTCTTCCAACGTAAAAGATGTTGTGGATCAAAAATTAGCACAACTAAGAACGGAAGAAAACGAAATGAATAAGCAGGTTTTCGCATTGCTTTTATTAAATAGATTTATCGGTGAAAATCCGTTTGAAAATAGTGCGGGACTTTCCACCGAAACTTTGGCGAGACAAAGTGTGAGCAAGATCCTATCGCAACAATTGAATAATTTGGCTTCCGATTTGATAAAAGGTGTTGACCTTAATTTCGATCTGGAATCCTCCGAAGATTATTCCACAGGAGCTCAAAACACCAGAACAGACCTGAATGTCGGCTTAAGCAAAAAACTACTGAATGACCGATTGAAAGTATCTGTAGGAAGTAACTTCGGATTGGAAGGCGATGCCAGACAAAACGAGAATACGACCAATATCGCAGGTGATGTCACAATCGACTACAGCCTCTCCAGAGATGGCAGATATATGTTGAGAGCTTACCGTAAGAACGAATATCAAGTCGCTTTGCAAGGACAGATCGTGGAAACAGGCGTTGGTTTCATCATCACTTTGGATTATGATAAATTCCGTGAGATTTTCCAGAGTTCCAAGCGTGAGAAAAGAAAATTAGAAAGACAAAAAAACAATAACCAAGTAGTAGATTTTAAATAATAATGAAGAGCCGATTTCCAATCCATTTTAAGCCAGTCATTGCCTTGTCGTCCATCGCGATCATCTCATCTTGCAGCAATACCAAATTTCTGAAAGATGGACAAATGCTTTACACAGGCGCCGAAGTTAAGATCGAAAACGACAGCATTCCGAAGAAGCAAAGGAAAGCTTTAAAGGCTGAACTCGAAGAAAATCTGACGCCAAAACCCAACTCAAGTTTTCTTGGTCTGAGACCAAAATTATATGCGTACAATATTGCCAAAGAACCTAAGAAGGAGAAAGGATTCAACTATTGGTTGAAGTATAAATTTGGTGAAAAACCTGTCTTGTTGGGCGATGTCGATAAGGAATTCAACAAAGATATCTTGGTCAATTATTCTGAGAACAAAGGCTATTTCAATGCGCAAGCGAAGTACGACACGGTTTCGAAGAATAAAAAAGCACAGGTCATTTACACGGTAAGACCTGGAAATCAGTATTTGATCAGTCAGGTCAAATTCCAGGAAGATTCGACTTTGGTCAATCAGGAAATTCAAAATTTGAAAGACAAATCTCTTTTGAAAGTCGGAAATCCATTTGATCTCGGCGTCATCAAAGCCGAACGGGAAAGGATCGACAATGGACTAAAGGAGAAAGGTTTCTACTATTTTCATCCAGATAATATCATCGTCCAGGCAGACAGCACCGTGGCAAAAAATCACAAGGTGGAACTGAATGTCAAACTGAAAGAACAAACGCCAGACCTTGCAACGCAGCAATTTTCCATTGATAAAGTGGTGGTTTTCCCCAATTACAACATTCGTGATGTGAAAGACGGCAAATACACTGTTCCGATGAACGCAGATTCCCTTTCCAAATATGCTTACGAAGATATCTACGTGATCGACCCGGATCATAAATTCAAACCAAGGATCTTTGACCGCGCTTTGTACTTTAAAAAAGGCGATGTCTACAACCGTAAAGACCACA
Organism: Chryseobacterium sp. KACC 21268; assembly: GCA_028736075.1. Taxonomy (NCBI): domain Bacteria; kingdom Pseudomonadati; phylum Bacteroidota; class Flavobacteriia; order Flavobacteriales; family Weeksellaceae; genus Chryseobacterium; species Chryseobacterium sp. KACC 21268. Next base: position 3,075,905 of record CP117875.1, on the reverse strand, counting down.
ACTTGACTTTGAGCAGATTGATCAGTTTAGGCGTTTTCAAATTTGTGAAAAATGAATTTGTCGTTTCAGATTCTTTGAATCATAAATTCGATGCCTATTACTTATTGACACCAAGACAGATCCAGTCGTTGCGTTTGGAAACTTTGGGACGAACCAACTCGGCCAATTATGGTGGAGGCGAGGTGAACCTGAACTGGACGCACAGAAACTTCTTCCGAGGCGCTGAGCAGTTCAAAGCGGCTGTATATGGTGCTTTCGATGTTCAGTTGGGTGGACCAAAAGATGCGAACAACATCATCCGAGTTGGGGCGAACACCCAACTTTCCATTCCGAGAATTGTGGCGCCTTTTAGATTTAATTCTTCCAGTGCATTCGTTCCTAGGACCAACATCAACCTTGGATATGAATATCAAAGCCGTACGGAATTGTACACGCTTCACAACTTCAATGCGTCATTTGGTTACGTTTGGAAAGAGAACGTCAGAAAAGAACACGATCTGAAGGTCATTGATATCACGATGGTCGCGCCTCAAACGATAACCGATAAATACCGCCAACAAATCAACGGAGACCCTGAAAATGGAATTCCTGCGAATCCAACTTTACAAAGGGTAGTGGACAAACAATTGATCTTTGGACCAACTTACACTTATACTTATACCAATACAACTTCGCCAAAGACCAACACGATCTATTACCGTGGAATGTTGGATCTGGCAGGAAATATCACTGGACTTGTAACCGGAGCGAATGCGAAAAAAGGTGATCAGAAAAATATTTTCGGCGTTCCATTCAGTCAATATGCGAAGATGGAACACGATTTCAGGTTCTATCATAAGTTCAATGAGAAGACAAATTTTGCTTCCCGAATCATTGCCGGAATTGCCTATCCATATGGAAACTCAGAGTTTGTGCCTTACTCCAGACAGTTCTTTGTCGGCGGAAGTAATAGTATTCGAGCTTTCCGAGCCAGAACGTTAGGACCGGGAAGTTATGATCCGAGAGTTCAGAATGCAAGTTTCTACTTTGACCAGTCAGGTGACATCAAACTAGAAATGAATGCAGAATACAGAGCCAATATCTACAAATTCCTAAATGTAGCGGCCTTCGTAGATGCAGGAAATATCTGGTTGGTGAATGATGATATCAATGAACAAGGCGTCAATACCAGACCTGGCGGAAAATTCTCCAAAGATTTCTTGAGTGAAGTAGCAGTCGGCGCTGGAGTCGGTTTGCGATTGGATTTCTCGATCTTGGTTTTGAGATTGGATCTTGCAATGCCTTTGAAGGTTCCTTACTACGAAAAAGGTGACCGTTGGGTGCTGGATAGAGTGAAATTCGGAGATAGCGCTTGGAGAAAGGATAATTTGATATTGAATATTGCGATCGGCTATCCTTTTTAAAAACAACAATAATATTAGAACTAAGGTCGATTTAAAATGGAGATGAGCGCGCGATCTGGGTACTGAGACAGCTATTCTTGCTAGCGCCAATTTCTCTATTCCAGGACTTTATCATTAAAGTTGTGAGTGAAATACAGATATAGTTTTCAGCATTAATTTATAAGATGCAATGAATATCATTTGACTTTATGATGACAAATCAAGATCATCGTATAGTTAAAGCAGTTTCAATCCTTAAAGCTGCAAAGAAATACTTTCAGAAAACTCGATCATAAATACCGTACCAATATTAAGCTCACTTTCTACAAATATTTTTGCACCAAGCTTATCTGCTATTCTCTTCACAATAGAAAGACCAATCCCCGAACCTTCAAAACCTTGAGTATTAGGCATCCTCTTGAAAATCTCGAAAATATTGGATTGATCGCTCAGGTCCATACCGATACCATTATCTTTTATATAATAAATAATCTTACCCTCCCCCTCATTTTTGCTGTATACTTCTACTTTCGGTGACTGGTTTTTGCTACTATATTTGATAGCGTTTCCGACGATATTTAAAAATAGCTGATATATAAGTGTTCTCTCACCCCAGATAGGCAAGCAAGGACCTAGATCGAATAGAAGATTTGTGACCTCATACTGATATTTCGAGTTTTCCGCAATAGCTTCTATCTTAGGTGTGGGATCGATCAACTCAAGCTCAAACTCAATATTCGTTACCTGAGACATTTTGTAGACCTTGTCCATCATGTCATTGATCAGTTTAGAACTTTCAATGATATTTTCTGCCAGCTTTAATCTCAGCGCATCTGGCATGTCCTTTTTACGAATGAACATCTGAGCTGAGAGCTGAATCGATGTCAATGGATTTTTAAGATCATGGGTTAAGGTGTACCCGAAAGTTTCCAAGGCGTTATTCGAGCGGATTAGTTCTTTGTTTAGCTCTTCGATCTCTCCTCCACGCTGAGCAATGGAATGCTGGACAATGTTTGCTACATCTTTTAAGAATTGAATGTCCGAGTGTTTCCAGGCTTCTGCTTTCCCTTTTGTGATCTCGATCCAAGCTTGAAACGAATTTCTTGGGGAAGCATAGTTCACATTATTATGCGGATCATATCGGATTACCTTTTCGGGTTTTCCGGCCCAGGTCTCCTGCACGATCCTTTCTTTTCTGAAAGCATACAGATACCACCCTGTTGCTGGCATAAGGTCAAGTCTCAAAATTCCTGGGAGAAATGGATTTTTATCATCTATAGATACTCTGCTGACCTGATCATAGGCATCCGTGAAATAAATAGTTTCATACAATCTTTCTGAAATAAATTTTTCAATTTCCTGTAATTTCTCATCATCTGGGATCTGTCCGAACGTGTACTTACCATAATCGTGCTTAATTACCAGACCATTAGCAGATATGATCTCCATGATCTGACCGCCAAATCTTTCCAGTACTCCATATTTGTCCCTCGTGATCAGCAGTTCTGCCTTCAAGTCTCTTTCCAAAATGCCCATTACCGTCTGGGAAATAAGCTTTTCTTTCTGAAATTCCGCCAGATAGTAGTTGACTGCATACTGTGTCAGAAATACACATAGATGTCTTTGAGACAGGTCTACGTGTATAGGCGTATGATGCTGACAAGTAACCATTCCCCATAGCTCGCCCTCCACAATAATTGAAAAGCTAGCGCTTGCCCGCATGCCTGAATTCCTAATGTATTGAAGATGGGTGGGAGAGAGTGCCCTGATACTGCACCTGGTCAGGTCGATCTCTTCTGCTGAACGCCCTAATATCTTGAATACTGGAGCATCTACGTCTGCCGTATGCCTTGCATGGAAGATCTTGTAAAGTTCGCGGGCCTGCTTCGGAATGTCAAATTCCGGGTAGCGAAATCCCATCAAAGATTCTATATTGTCATTCTTGGATTCGGCTACGACCTTTCCTCCTTTATCTTCAAGAAATTGGTAGACCAGGACACGGTCAAAACCGATAATCTCTCTTATCAGATGCGTCAGGGACTGCCAAGTACTTTCCAGTTCTCTATCTTCTATAAATTTTGCGTAATAATAAAGGCTTGTACTTTTGATTTGCTCCCTATGAGCGAGTTCGATCTCTACATATAACTTGTTATTGTGTCTGTATATGCTGATGTAGTAGTGTTGTTCGTTAAGGAGGATCCTTTCAACATAACGATAGAACAAGTTTCCTGAAATTTCCTTCTCAATGACCGCATGGGTGAGTTCAAGTTTTGGCACTATATCATTTAGGATATCCTCCAAAAAATTTCCAACGATTGTCGCGGCTGTGAAAGATGTGATCTCGGATATATTTTCGCTTGCAGCAATACAACTGTAATCATCGAATACAATCAGATAGCCCAGGTCCTGGATGTTTCCACAGAGATGGATCTTTTCTTCATGACACTCTATTGTACGCATAAGCTATTCGATGTTTGGGGCAGGATTATTAAAAAATAGATAGTCTGCAAATTTCGCATTTAATTTAACAAATCCTACAATACGCTGATAAATATTTACTATATCGGAAAGCTTGAAAACAAAAGATGTAATCAAAATTATAGAATCGATTCAACAAGTTAAATTTGTATTGTTAACGATGGGTCAAAAGTAATGATAGACCCTAAAGACTGCAATGACTCACCCTAAGGTGAGTCTACAGATGATGATATTATGGGAGCAATTAGAAAAACACTGTCATCCAATACAGAAAACAAGGAGAAACTTGCAGAAGCTTGTGATGTGAACGAGATCCCTGCCAATATCTCCCTGCGCTGGAAAATGCAGATCTTATATTGTATCGACAATGACATCGCACTGTTCAGCAAATTGAAAAGGGAATTTCCTACGCTCTCTGATCAGTTTCTGGGAAGACGTTTGAAGGTGCTGTAGGATGAGTCATTGATTATTTCCAGAAATATCGATGATGGGATTCCTCCATAGGTACATTATGAGACAAGTGCAAAAGGTAAGGAGCTTTTGAAGCTGATTTTGGATCTGCACAACTGGGGTCAGAAATGGTAAAATCCCAGAAGTCGCACGATCAAATAGATTATTTAATATGTGATACCGAGCAGTCATACTAAAATCTAAAGCATTTTTAAGATCACATTACACTTTAAATTGTATTGATCTTTATCTTGATACTCGATAATTCCTCCTTTTGCCTCTTCCTGGTGAATTCCTATAATAAAATGTTTTGTCATCACTTTCCAGCACGATCTCTTTGGAGATCTTAGTTTCAGAATGTTCAAAAAGGATATGTTTTTTTTGGAAGGATAGTGCATATTTTGTTGCAATTGAAAGAATCAAAATGAATTCAGACAGCATCATAATTTAGGTCTAGTAGTTATAGTTCATTCCATCAATGAATAATGGTAGACAAATTAATAGCAAATAATTTTATTAATTGTATTACGCTGTAAATTTTAATTCTAAAAATGACAAAAATCACTAGATTAATTGTTTAGTGCTGAATAGAAATATTGAGAAAGTTACATTATACCTACGCACTAATAGCGATGCATTCTTTACGATTGCAAGCAATGTACTATTCCAATTGAATAATTGCAATGCAGCACTTTTAAATTATCTTAACAAACGACATTGGCCAAATCTTTTTTTTGCTCATTTCAGACCATATTAGTTTAATAGACCCTGCTAAAATAACCAAAGTGGCAGAATACTAGATTTTATATATTTAAGATCATACTATTCTCTGGAGGTACATTTTTGCTGACAAATTTCTTAAAATTTAGTTTAGATTGTAGTTGCTTAACAACAAACTTATCATAAAGTTTACATATTTCTCATCTGCAATAATCTGATCAATTTTTTTTGTTTTGTATTGATGAGAATTGATTGTATTTATAAGTTTTCTGTAGTGCTCCAGATCGGTATCTTTTAAAAAGACTCTGGTATTTCCCCTTTTGTTCTCTATAAGCTGGTTGTCCGATGTTCTTACTTTGAATATTGTTTCCAAATGAATAGGATTCTGTATCATGTTTCCTTTATACCTATCGATGATATTGATCTTAAAGGTTGCAAACGTTATCGAATTAAAAATAGTTTTGGTGCCGTTGGGCTGTACATTGAGTTCAAGTTTGTAATTCATGGTATTGTTAACTAGAATATCCCCGGTTTCATTAAATGAAGGGGATTTTTTCAGTCATTATTATTTTGTGATTTGTATAATCTATAGTCTGGTACAAAAATCACATCAACTATTATGCCTAAAATAGTAAAATAATGTTCACCAAAATAAACATTATTTTTTTTTTTATTGTTAATATTGATGCTGTTGTCCACGCAATATATAGTTATCTCAATCTAGATAGTTTATTGGTTTTCCAGTATACGATCCATTTCTAATTTTTGTTATCTTTTCTATGAATAAGATTGAAAAACACTAAGTTGGGATGACGTAGTTCTTTCTTTGCAGCTAATGCAACAACAGCAATATCCAAACGGAGTAACTGGGTTCTGCTGTCACACCATCAACAGTTAAATTTTATTCATTTACCTATCAATGGTCAAGTTGATATTTAATATCGTAAATTATTGAAGATATGGTTTGGTCAGCAAGTCGATCAATTTTTTTCTAATCCACGTACAGTATTCGCGTCGACAGCTTCAAGCTAGCAACTAAAATTTTTTAGTATTACCCATCTCACTCTAATGAGTAATACCTCGAAATATTAATTTTTCCATCATTTGTTAATATTTTTCGTTCTTACGAACTAAATAAAAATAGTGAAATTTTATTTGTTGATTTAAGCACTTGCTATATCTAAAACAATCCTTCCATCGATCTGACCAGCTTTCATTTTATCAAAAACATCATTGATATCTTCTAGTTTTGCAGATGTGACAGTTGCTTTTACCAAACCTTCATTGGCGAAGTCCAGTGCTTCCTGCAGATCTTTTCTGGTTCCGACGATGGAACCTCTCACTGTAATTCTTTTTATAACTGTTTCAAATATTGGTAGTGGGAAAGATCCTGGAGGAAGGCCGTTTAGTGCAATGGTTCCTTTTCTCCTCAATACATCTATTCCTTGTTTGAATGCAATGGGAGATACAGCAGTGATAAGTGAACCGTGCATTCCTCCGACTTCCTTATGAAGGTATTGTCCCGGATCGGTGTCCTTTGCATTTACAACGAGATCTGCGCCCAGCTTTTTCGCCATCGCTAATTTGTCATCTGATACATCGATCGCTGCAACATGCATGCCCATAGCCTTTGCATACTGTACAGCTACGTGACCTAATCCCCCGATTCCTGAAATGGCAACCCATTCTCCAGGTTTTGTCTCAGTTTCCTTCAGCCCCTTGTAAACAGTTACACCAGCGCATAGGATCGGAGCTATCTCAATAAAATTGACATTGGATTTAAGATGTCCCACATAACGTGAATCTGCAATAACATACTCTGCAAATCCACCATCGACACTATAACCTCCGTTTTGCTGTACTTCACAAAGCGTTTCCCATCCTGTGATACAGTAGTCACAACATCCGCAAGCCGAATAAAGCCATGGAACACCTACCGCATCACCTTCTTTTACCATTGCTTCCGGTCCGCACGCTACAACAATCCCAACACCTTCGTGTCCCGGGATCAGGGGCATCTTTGGTTTCGCAGGCCAATCACCATCAACAGCATGAAGATCAGTATGGCAGACCCCGCAAGCGATAACTTTTACTAAAACCTCATATCGTCCCGGTGTTTTCACAGGAACTTCCATGATTTTTAATGGCTGTCCATAACCATGTACAACTGCCGCTTTCATTGTTTTTGGAATCATAATATAATATTTAATTGATTTTTATCTCGTCGTTACAAAGAATTGTAAACCTTCTTAAAAAACATAATTATTTAAATGAAAAAATTATCAATTATACAACTACCTATCTTTTATCCCCTAATGAAGATTTCTGACAAGGCTAAATTACGCCCAAATAGGAGTAATTAAATAGCACGATTATCCATAATAATCGCACGATCACACATATTTAAGATATCACACCACATCTTATAATTATAATTACTTATAATTAAGTGATATCTAATGTTTTATTTTTCTATCGCTCATTGATTCCTAATTGGCAAAGTTTTTGATCAATCAAAATAATCATTTAATCCTTATTATAAACAAGTTTTATCTTGAAATCTAGGAGTACCAATTATGGTTCTCCTATTTTTCTATGAAACGTATTGGATGAGAGTGAAGCAAGTTAATAAAAATGTGGATCTTTCATCTTAATAACCCAATAGAAAGACTATGATAGATTTAGTAAAGCGATATATTTCAAAAAAAATTGAACTTATCAAAATTGAAGTTATTGAAAAATCAGCTCATACAGCTGGTTCAGTGATAATAATTGCAGTTGCTGGTACATTTATATCTTTTTTCTTCCTCTTGTTAAATCTTGGAATAGCCTTTTGGATAGGCGAAGAGTTGAATAAATTATCCTTTGGTTTTCTAATTGTTGCAAGTTTTTATTTATTACTTGCAGTCATAATCTTTATATTAAAAAAATATTTAAAACTCTTTTTTGTTAATCTGATAATTAAAGTAATTAATATTAAAAATTAATTAGATCGCCGTTTTAAAAGTTTATTTTTACGATATTATAATTATTATAGACACCAATTCAAAGAATATCATCCTTAGAATTTCTACATTCAGACGACAGCAACTGTTTTTTTTAAACACTTATTGTAAGCGATTTTTTTTATTTTTTATGGTTTAATCATTATTAAATTTTCAACAAAAATATAGTATGTGATTCAAATCATAAAAAATATTGAAATATTATTAGTAAATTGTCATAATCTTTGATCCTGCTATGTGTTCTACTTCAAAGAGTATTGATCAAGATGTATTTTAACAAAAAAACTAATCCCAAAATGAGAAATTTCATCATTTCCATCTCACAGTTGCTTGCAGTTGCAACTTTTGTTATTGCCACTAATTTTTTGTTGAATAAAATTTTATTGGGCAAAACTCCTTTTGTAGGATTTACAATAATCGTTATCGGTTTTTGTCTGAATTTTTTAATTTTGATGTTCCTCCAACAAAAAACGTCAATATTCGGAGAATTAGATCTGATTAAATATCTGAATATATTCTTTTCCTCGTGGATTATTTACCTTCTATTTTTTTTAAAGGGATTAATATTTAACCCAAGTGCTAATGTAAATGTTATTTTGTTAAGGGACCACAATATCAATATAATTGTAAGTTCTGTTATTGTTCTTATGTTACAACATCTTAACAGAAGGAATAAAAATATTTATAAGTGCACCAATATCTATCTTTTTGTTGCATCTATACTTATTCTATTGTCATGGAGAATAATTTTTATCCACCTGTGATATTTGGGTTGTTTCATAATACAAAAATTTTTAATCTTTATAATTAAAATAAATGTACTGCTCTCTGATTCATTAGAAGATGAATTGATATTAATCCGTCATTTTGATATGAAATATATTATTATTATTATTATTAATATTATTTACACGTTCAAAATGTAGTATGGTGCATATTCCGTATAACAATATTTTAGGTAATGTAAACTTCAAAAATATTGTGATCAGAAGATCATTTTTTTACACATGTACAAAAACTAATATTGAAGATTTTTAGACACATTGGATTCAGATTTTAAGGTTGTATTATTAAAGGATAGCTGCTGACCGGATAGGTATCTTAGAGGACAGATTTTCATCGTAATTAGTAATTAAAATATAGTATATTTGCATCATCATTTAATGGATCTGATTATGGCAATTGTCAAAAAGTATCTCGTATAATTTTGAATGATAAATAATTAATGCCAAAGAAAAAAATCTTGATCTTCGATGACGATGAAGCGATACTTGAAGTTATCCAGATCATCCTCATCGATAGTGGTTTCGATATTGAGATCTCAAAGACCTCACACGATATCTTAGAGAGGGTTTCAGTTTTTCTGCCCGATCTTATTTTAATGGACAATCAAATTCCTGATATCGGCGGTGTTGCTGCAATCAAATTGCTAAAGGACAACGGAGAATTTAAGAACATACCCGTTCTCCTGATCAGCGCCAGCAATCATATTGCTTCATTGCAAAATGATTGTGAAGCTGAAGATCACATCAAGAAACCGTTCGATCTTGACGAGCTTGTGTCTACCATCAATAGATATGTCCTGTAGATCATTCCGGTTATTTTAAAATAATTTAGTTTTTTAAACTCCAACAACAATATACTCTAGATCTGTTGCTATAGTAAATATTAAGCTGGCTGTCAGTATTTCTCTTTCCTATGAGCGGATGATCACATTTAATCAGCTTTTACAATATGATCAATTACTTTTCGGCATTAGGTACTGAGGCCATCTTCGGGATCCTTAAACAATCCAGTGATGCTACAGCCATCTATACCGGACCTGACCTGAATATCCAATTTGTCAACGATGCAATGCTCAAGATATGGGGCAAAGATGACTCGATCAAGGGATGGAGATTTGAGGATGCACTGCCTGAGATGAAAGGCCAGCCATTTACACAGCTTCTCAAGGATGTTTGGACAACAGGAAAGGTCTATGAGGCCACAAACACTCAGGCAACCTTGGAGATCGATGGGGAAATGGTCACCTCCTATTTTGATTTCATCTACAGACCCATCATTGACGCAGATGGTAAGATATATTGCATTCTCCACACTGCGACCGACGTGACTGAAAAGGTAAAGGCCTGGGAACTTATCCGTGAAAAGGAAGCACTTGAACAAAAGATCAATGAGGAGCTTGCGGCCGCAAATGAAGAGTACAGGGCAACGAATGAAGAATTGAACGAGACAAATTCTCTTCTGACAAAAACTTTCCAAAAACTGGAAATGACAGAGAGCAGGATGCATGAGGTGCTCAGGACAACCCCTATAGGATTATCACTCCTGAGAGGTGCTGATATGATCGTTGAGACCGCCAATCCCGAGATGTTGGAGATATGGGGAGAAAGTGAGGACAGCGCTCAAGGCAGACCACTGTTGGAGGTCTTCCCACTTTTAAAGGGACAGGTATTTTCAGATCAGCTCGATCAGGTATTTGATTCTGGAAAGACGGTTAATTTTGAGTCCGTATCATTCAGATCATATCTTGACGGACAGATCATTGACAAATACATTGATATCAATTTCCACGCTTTACTAAATAATGAAGGAAATGTTGATGCGGTGATGGCAACTACTGTGGATGTGACAGAGAATGTCAATTCCAGAAAAGCCCTGGAGGCCAGTGAAAAAAGAGCGCAAGAATACTCCGAGGAGCTGACGGCACTCAATGAGGAGATCCAAAGTGCCAATGAAGAACTGGGAGCGCTCAACGAAGAGTATTCAGCCACCAATGATTATTTAGAGACGGCGAATCAAAAGATAGACCTTCTCAATGAGCAGCTTAATAAGGACAATGCACAATTAAATTCTGAAAATAGTGGATTCAAAGGCGATATTAGAGGCCTGACCAGCTCGAATAAAGATCTTGAATCACGCAACACGGAATTAAAGGAACTTAATGACACCATAACCCGGCTCAATGGAAAATTGTACGACAGGGAGGTTAGCTTCAGCAATATCGTTTCGCAGTCGCCTGTAGCGATGTTGTTGGTCAAAGGCGATGATTTTATTATTAGTATGATCAATTCATCGATGCTGGAACTTCTCGGCAAGGATGAGAGCGTAATTGGTAAGCCTCTGTTCGAGGAGATCCCTGAACTAAGGGGACAAAATGCTGCTGATCTGCTCATCGAGACCTATGAGAAGGGAAAATTCAACTCTGATCTTTCCAACCCGGTTACGCTCAATCGCAACGGAAATCTGGAAAAAGGATTTTTCAACTTCAGCTATACTCCCTACATTGAAGACGGAAAAGTGGTAGGGGTCATCGATATTGCAGTGGAGGTCACATCCCAGGTCTTGGCGATCCAGGAAAAAGAAGAGACCATTATAGAAAAAAGCGAGTTGGAAAAGACCATCCGGAACAGTGAACAGCGTCTGCGCAGTATCCTTGAAACGATGGCAGAGGGTGTCGGCGTAACGGATGCAGAGGGGAACCTGGTCTATGCAAACCCTATGGCACAGCAAATACTTGGCCTCAGCGAGAGTAGGATAAAGGACAGGACATACGATGATCCTCAATGGCAGAACCTTCGATTGGATGGCTCACCACTTCCTTCCGAGGAACACCCGATGTCTATAATGATGACAACCCAAAAGCCAGTCTTCGACCGCGAGATAGGCGTGCAACCACCTGGCAGGGATAGGATGTATATATCGATCAACGCAGCACCTCTTTTCGATGATGATGGAAATCTGTCCGGGGGCATCGGTACATTTATGGACGTGACCGCCAGAAGGATGATCTCCCAAGGCAAGGATGACTTCATTAGTATCGCAAGTCACGAATTAAAGACGCCTGTAACATCTCTCAAGGCAACATTGCAACTCCTCCAAAGGTCAAGCGACAGGTTGACGAACGAGACCAGGAACAGACTGCTGGACCAATCTGTCGGCACCCTCGACAAACTTACCCGTCTGATCAACGACCTCTTGGATACCAGCAGACTGGAACAGGGGCAGCTGAAGATCGAGAAAAGCACATTTTCTGTTGCTGAACTTTTTGACGACTGCTGTTCAAGCCTGACACACCCTTCAGGAAAGAGAATTATCTTCGAAGGTGATACCGGTCAGATCGTTGAGGCTGACAATATGCAGATCGGGCAGGTGATGGTCAACTTCATCACCAATGCCATAAAATACGCTCCGGATTCAGACATCAGGATAGAAGCTAAGAAGACAGATGGTAATGAAATGATGATCAGCGTCCACGATTCAGGCCCTGGAATTCCCAAGGACAAGCTTACTCATCTGTTCGACCGCTACTATCGCACAAACTATCAGGGACAGAAGTTCACTGGACTTGGGCTTGGGCTTTACATAAGTTCCGATATTATAAAGAATCACGGAGGAAAGATCGGTGTAGACAGTGAATTGGGAATTGGTACTGCATTCTGGTTTACCCTTCCATTGTAAAGATTTTTTTTGAGTCATAAAAATAACAATGAACTGACTGAAAGTTGGTGCTATAATTGCTAAACGTATATATGCGAAAGATTTACATAGTTGAAGACGATAATAATATTATGGAAGTTCTTGAGATTTTTCTCAATCTTGAAAATTTTGAGGTGTATTCTTTTTTATCCATAAAACAGTTCGGAGAAAGAGATAGAAATGTCACACCTGACATATATTTATTTGATGTCAACCTCCCTGACGGGTCAGGTGTTGAATTATGCAATCAGATAAAAAAAGATACCAAAAGTGAAGATATCCCTGTGATCATAATGAGTGCGCACGCCAATTTACAGACGCTGGCAGATCAATGCCAGCCGGACGAGCTTATTCCAAAGCCTTTTGATCTGGATAGCTTACTTTCAAGCATAAAAAGTGTGATAAAGTAAAAGTTTAATCTTATCATTTAACATAAAAAGTAATTTTGCTAGTGAAATTTACTTTTTCATATGCGTTGCTCAACAACAAGTTAGGCAACTTTTTTATTCAAAAATTGAATGAATTCTTATCACCTTTTTTATTAGTGGATGACGAAAGCATTGAAACAAAACTTTGTGTTAGATTAGCATTATGTTTTAATGAATATTCTTTTATCAAAAGTCAAGTAATACTATATTAATGATGCTTGCTAAAGCTGATATTATGTGCTCTCTACGTAGTGGAAACGGATGTTTAGTGATAGTAGAATTTGTAGTTATAAGCATTCCAACTATTCAAGAATAGATGAATAGTAAGTGTGAGGATTTACAGATCCTGTTTCTGATGATTATTAGCTACAATATTGGTATGCGATCGTTAAGATCAGATTAGTATTGATCAATGAGTTAATATTTTGCTCTTTTTTCTAACGTGGTCGATGACCTAATCAACCTCATTTCCTTCATATTTTTTCTAAAAGATCTCAATGCATCTTCTTTTACAAATATAGGATCTTGCAAACCTTTTATTTTAGTTACTACAGAATTATTAGTAAAGATTCAAAAAACTTCCATCAATCTTTTCTTTAAAGAAAATTATAATATCAATGACGACTTAGATCGTTGAAGGTTATGACTATTTTTTAAAATATTTAGTTGAGGAAATGATGGCTCCATAAAAAGATCCTCGTAGTAGGCTATCCCGTTCACGAGATTTTGTCGGAATACTTCCCATTTTTTCTGGTTGGCGACCGTCGTATCTTTATGGGATTCTAACATACCCGTTTTAAGAAACTCTACGTACATTTTAAGTTCATTGATGAACATATTTGGTCGGTAGCTATTTGAGAGCACATTTATATATCCATAAATATGTTTCACCATTTTTGATAACGATATCTCCTTGTCGAAATACGCAAGATTTGGTCCTGGACAAATAATGACACCCTGATCCACTCCTTTGACCTCTATTTTGTTTTCAATATAAGCTGAATTTGCCAATCCCACGCACAAACAAGCTTTTTCGCTGATCACATTTTCTTTTGTCCTTGATTGGGAAGAACCCAATGCCATTTTATCCTTGGTTAATTTTTCGAACTTCAAAGTCTGGTATTTTGCAGATGCTGTACATAGGCCATCAGAAGAAAATTCTTTGTTCAATGCCAAAAACTTTTTAGGACAGGAGCTCCCGGAGTGCTTGTCGTCTGGCTTTGATCTCCTAATTCTTTCATTGGAAGTTCCTTTGATCGTATTGAATAGCGTACCCAATGGTGATAGGTTGCTCAAATAAAAATCTGATTCTTCAGATCCTGCGAGCAATTGCCTTGTTTCTGGATCTAAGGATGTTGCTTCGGGAACCAGCAGGAAAGGTGATCCCCATCCAACACTATCTATACCATAACGACTTATAAGAAACTGATGTTCCTCAGATGTTCCGACGCCGCCCTGAACTGTGATCTTGATTTCATATGGTTTTAATGGAACAGTTCTCAACCTCTTTTTTAAAGCAGCAATCATAAGATCATGGGCACTGTCTGTCAATTCATTTTTTCTTCTTTTGAATTCTTCTAAGATAGGTCCCAACAGATGTCCTTCTGTGGCGAAAGCATGTCCTCCGCAATTCAAACCGGACTCGATTCTGTATTCCGAAACCCAAAGCCCTTTTTTAGCCAAAAACTGACCTTGGATCATCGCAGAACGAAAGTCGCTGACCTTTAGAATAATCTTCTTCTTAAGTTGATTTTCGGAATCAGGATAGAAATCTTCAAACTGCTCAATGTAGCTGTATAATCTGGGATTCATACCTGCAGAAAGTACGACGGAGGAGGAAAGTTTACTTTGTGCAAATCCGCGCAGGGATGCGTGGGCATCGTTGTAAATGATAGGTAATTTTTCCTTATTCCTATAATTATCTTTATCAATCTTGGTCATTATATTGACATCAATGTTCCCCGGCGATAGGTGGCGGTCAAGATAATCTGGCAAACTTAATTCTGTATTTTGTCTGGCAGAAAGAAAATTCTTCAGTTCGGATCTCAGTTTTGAAGTATTTGGAAGCATGTCTGTAAAATCGATCAAAGACTGCTTCTGACTAACAAGTTCTTCCTTGAATGCTTTAAATTTTTCAGAGACGATATCGTCTACCATATTCAGATATGCCGTGATTCTTTTTGCGCGATGGTCCTCAGCTTTAATTGAGATTTCTGTAAAGCTCAAACTGAATTTCTGGCTGTAGAATTTCCGCATCTTTTCAGTGATCTCGTCATCTATGATTGATATGACCGAGGAAATTCCAAACTGCGCCACACGGATAGGAGTATCTATCGTAAAAGCGATGCCCATTACGGGGATATGAAAATTGTGTATAGATCTATTGTTCATTCTATTAGAATTATATGGGTCAATGTATTATTATGGATTACTGTTGCCAATTTGCTGTCTCACCCTGAGGTGCAGCACCACCTTGCGCCTCTGTGATGGTAGCTTTTTCCTGATTGATATGATAAATGTAGGCTGCTACTTTCTCTGCTTCTCTGCCGGAAATTGTACCTTCCTTAATAAACGGGCGCATAGCGGGATTGTTTGGAGATCCGTTTTCCAACATCCAGAAAACGTTTTTAAAAAGTGTTTTTTGTTTGATGTTGATCCACTGCTTATCTGTCAGATTCGGACCGATTCCGCCCTTTCCAGATTCAGAATGGCATGAGATACAGTTGGTTTTAAAGATCTGCTCACCCTCTGCAATGTTTTCAGAATTGTAGGTAGCTGTTTCCAGATCTATTGGTGGTGCGGTCTTTTCATAATCCTTAATTGATGCTAATTGCATTCTGCTTTCGTTCTGATATTCCGCTTCAGGATGCGCATAATCTGTAAAAGCGAAGGCAATCAGATACAATGCGCAGGAACCGATCGTGAAATAAAACAATCCGAGCCACCATTTCGGCAAAGCATTGTCCAGTTCCGTGATGCCATCGAAACCATGGTCTATCAGCAGTTGCTTTTCCTCGGTAGGTGACTGTTTTCTGAAAGCGGAATTCCACAATTTCTGGAAATAGGGAATGGCTTTGTCATTCAAATAAGACTGTTTCTCCTCGGCAGACAAAAGTTTGAATTTGGCGTTTTCCACTAAGTCTCCGATGGAATTCATGATGAGCAGAAGAAGGGAGACGACTACAAGCAGTCCCTAGAAAAATGGGGTTTTTAAGTAGCCTTCAGCAGCGAACATCTGGAAGCTGGCAAACATTAATACCACAGTAAGGGTAATGTAAATTGAAATCGGTGTTCTCGTTTTCATTTTTCTGTTGAGATTTCAAGGTTAATTATTTGATGGAAGCAGTTTTAATTTCTGTCGTTCTGATATCTGTACCAAGTCTTTGCAGATAGGCAATCAAAGCAATGATCTCCCGTTTCTCAAGTGGAACAAAAGCGTTTCCTTTTGAGATTTTTTCTTTTTCCATCTGATCTTTCAGGTCTGCGGCTTCAGAATAAATCCTTTTAACAATGGCTTTTGATTGATTGTTTGCCCACTGATCAGCAGAATCAATTTCTGATTTTGTGTAAGGCATATCAAAAGTATTTTTCATCAATTTGACCTTTTCAACCATTTGACTGCGATTCAATGTGTTCGCTATCAACCACGGAAAACGGGGCATTATGGATCCTGCGGAAGTGATCCTTGGGTTGTACATATGTTTGAAATGCCAGGAATCGGGATTCTTTTGGCCTTCCCGCTGAAGATCGGGCCCGGTTCTTTTTGAACCCCAAAGGAAAGGCCGGTCATAAATAAATTCTCCAGCTTTGGAGTATTGCCCGTTCTTACTGTCAAACCTCATTACTTCATCCCGGAAAGGGCGGATCATCTGTGAATGGCAGGAATTACATCCCTCTCTTATGTAAAGGTCTCTGCCTTCCAACTCTAAGGGCGAATAGGGTTTCACAGATGCCAGCTGAGTTACATTGCTTTTTATGGTCAGTGTAGGAACAATCTCTACAAATCCGCCGATTGCTATTGCAACAAATGCAAGGGCAGATAAAAGGTGTGGTGTTCTTTCCAGCCAAATATGCCATCCTTCTCCCTGTCTTCTGGAGTTTCCGACGTTGGCTAAAGCCACAGCCTCGGCAGGAACATCTTTTTGAAAAGAACCGGCCTTGATCGTTTTATAAATGTTGACTACCATAATTATGGCACCACTAAGATAGAATAATCCACCTAAGAACCGCATTTTGAAGTAGGGTAGAATGGCAGTAACCGTATCCAGCCAGTTTTTGTAGACCAATGTTCCATCCGCGTTGAACTGCTTCCACATCAGTCCTTGGGTAAAGCCTGCAATGTACATCGGTACGGCATAAAAGATAATTCCCATAGTTCCCAGCCAGAAGTGCCAGTTTGCAAGTTTGATGGACCATATTTTTGTTCTCCACATTACAGGAACTAAGTAGTAAATAACTCCAAATGCCATCAAACCATTCCATCCAAGTGCTCCCAGGTGAACGTGGCCGATCACCCAATCGGTGTAATGTCCGATCTTGTTCAGGGATTTTGTGGCGAGCAAAGGACCTTCAAAAGTTGCCATACCGTAGCATGTAACTGCTACAACAAAAAATTTGAGGATAGGATCTTCCCGCACTTTGTCCCATGCACCTCTCAAGGTCAGCAGGCCGTTGAGCATTCCACCCCAGGACGGCGCGATCAGCATAATCGAGAATCCGGTTCCCACGGCCTGCGCCCAAGCTGGCAACGCGGTATATTGCAGATGGTGAGGCCCTGCCCAAAGATAAACAAAGATCAAGGACCAGAAATGGATGATGGACAGTTTATATGAAAACACGGGACGATTCGCAGCTTTTGGAAGGAAATAATACATTAGCCCTAAAACCGGTGTTGTAAGAACAAATGCAACCGCATTATGACCGTACCACCATTGTACCAGCGCATCTTTGACACCTGAGTAAGCAGAATATGATTTCCAGCCGGTGAAGGAAAGCGGAACTTCCAGATTATTGAAAATATGAAGCATTGCCACCGCGATCCAGGTCGCAATGTAGAACCAAATGGCGACATACAGATGTCTTACACGCCGTTTCATAATCGTTCCGAACATATTGATCCCGAAGATAACCCAAGAAACAGTAATCAGAATGTCGATCGGCCATTCGTGTTCCGCATATTCTTTTGAAGTATTGATACCCATAAGAAATGTTATCACCACAGCGATGATCATTAATTGCCAGCTCCAGAAATGTATCCAGGAAAGCGTGTCGCTGTACATTCTGGTTTTCAGCAGCCTCTGCATGCTGTAGTACACACCACAGAAAAAAGAATTGCAGACAAATGCAAAAATCACAGCACTGGTGTGAAGCATTCTTATCCTGCCAAAGCCCATAGCTCCCTGCGAGTTGATTAATCCTTGTATATTGCCGCTTTTTAAACTTTGAATGGTCGTGTCATCTGTCCCGAATAAAAATTCTGGTAATTCCGGATAGAACAGCATCAGAGCAGCGGTAAGCCCCAAGATAAAACCAATGATCCCAAATGTAACAGTCGCATAGAGAAATGCCCTGACAATTTGATTGTCGTAATTAAATTTTTGTGTCTCCATAATTCCTTTTTCTTAAAACTTGAAAAATGATATTGTCTCAATGGAATATACCAGATTAAAGGTTTCCAAAGTGTATTAAATATCGTAGTCGGTTTCTATGTTTTTACAAAGGTATTTGGTAACTTTGTCTGATACTATTAGATAAAGTTCTAAAGTATACTGAAAACTACTAAAACGCAGATAATGAACTCATGTGGCAAAAGCATCAGGAAAATTAGAAGGGAAAAAGATTTTACCCAGGAATATATGGCTTTTGAAATGGGAATCTCCCAGAAAGCATATTCGGATATAGAGAATTCAAAGGTCAAAATCAACCTTGATATTTTGAATAAAATTTCTACGATATTGAGAATTAAACCATCGGATGTATGCAGTATCAATGGCCAATGCGGTGGCGGCCATTATGAGACCAAATATAAGGAACTAGTTGAGTTTATGAAGAAAAGTAAGATACCAATGCCTGACAAATTTTTGTAGTCTCTTTTATACTTGGTTTAAACTTTCATCAATGTTCTTTCTCATTGTCCTTACCGATTAATCATCAGACAAAACCTTTTTAACTAGTGGGGTTAATCAGGTTAAAGTTAATAAAAGCTTTTACACATATTAATTATATGACTCCACCTTAGTATATTATTGTTTCCATAGTCAGCTTATATGTTTATGCAGGTTTATTATCTAAATAATTTTTTTTGACATTTTGTGAGTATTTTTGCTAGCTCAAATCGATATAAACCTTTTTTTAAAATTTATTCTGCGAATTATGATCTTAATTGTTGATGATAACGAAAATAATATCTATTCATTAAAAAAATTACTGGAGTCCGAAGGTTTTTATGTACATGCTGCAAATTCCGGCGAAGCGGCTTTGGCAAAAGCTTTACAAAATGACTATTTTTTAATTATTTTGGATGTACAGATGCCAGGGATGGATGGATTCGAAGTTGCAGAAACATTGGCAGCCTATAGCAAGACAAAGGAGATTCCCATCATATTTCTATCTGCAGTCAATACAGACAAAAGGTTTATTACCAAAGGGTACAGGTCAGGTGGTATAGATTATGTGACGAAACCTATTGAACCGGAAATTCTGATGCTGAAAGTAAAGACCTTCTACGATCTGCAGGAAAAGAAATTGGCGTTGAAAACGTCGCAAATAAGTTTGGAACTGGAGGTTCAAGAGAGAAAGGAAGCTCAGGCCTATATGAGGTCGGAGATCGATCACTTCCATCTGATGTTGGAAGCATTGCCCCAGATCGCATTTACAACAAATGAAAATGGAATTGTCAATTTTGTCAATAAAAAGTGGTTTCAATATTCTCATTCCGACAAGGAATTTCCCAAAACGCATATCGACGATGTGAATATTGATGAAGAGTTTCATCGATGTATTTCCATAGGAAAACCACTTGAGCTGGAGATACGAATCAAAAACCGGTATACAGAAGATCACAGATACCATTTGCTGAGAATGTCGCCTGTTTATCAAAACGAAAAGGTCAAAAACTGGGTAGGGACTTTCACAGATATAGATGATCAGAAAAAGGTTGAGAAAGAGAAGGATGAGTTCTTGAGTATTGCCAGCCATGAATTGAAAACGCCTTTAACAAGCATCAAGGCCTATATCCAGCTTCTTGAACGTAAAATGAAAAGAAGCAAGGAAAATATCGACGTAGTATTCGTAACAAAGGCATTGGATCAGATCGAGAAGCTCAATACATTGATAACCGACCTGTTGGATGTCTCCAAAATTGAAAACGGAAAGCTTAAGATTAACAAAGAGCCGTCAGATCTCGAACAATTGATCAATAGTACGGTTGAGACCATTCTGCAGACCAGCAACGATCGCAATGTCAAAATTGATCGCAACTTCGAAAGCAGCAATCAACTGATTCATTTTGATACGATACGTATAGAGCAGGTGTTGATCAATTTCTTGACCAATGCCATCAAATACTCCCCGGAAAATAATCAAATTATTATAACGACAGCTACGACTGAAAATGAAGTGAAGGTAAGTGTTACCGATTTTGGGATCGGGATCCCTGCTATTAAACAGGATGCGGTGTTCCGTAAATTCTATCGTGTCGAAGAATCTTCTGTGCAGTTTCAGGGGATGGGGATAGGGCTGTTCATTTGTTCTGAAATTATTAAAGAACATAAAGGGACCATTGGTGTTCTAAGTAAAGTTAACGAAGGTTCAACATTTTATTTTACATTACCATTAAATTAATTTTATGCCTAAAAAAATTAAAAGAAATCTTCAATTCGGGATTGGGTTTTCCTTGCTTATATTAATTGCCAGTTCAGCCGCATCTTACCTGAGCATCCAGAATCAGATGGCCTATCGTGACAGTGTCGTGAAAAGCAGAAAATCGATGATCGCGGTAAAGGACGTTCTTATTTCCCTCATTGATGCCGAAACTGGAAACAGGGGTTACCAGATCACTGGAAAATATAATTTCCTTGAACCCTATGACCGAGGAATAAGGGAATATTCTAAAGCATTAGCTCGTGCGCAATACGTTGGTTTGAGTGATGGATCCCAACTTGAGAGGCTTGCAATGTTGCAGAATAATGCAGATAAAAATATTAAGACGATCAAGTTGTTTGTTGAGAACAGACGCAAAGGTATTTTGATGACGCAGGACGAAATGCTGACGGGTAAGAACTATATGGACAACTGTAGAAGGATCGTCAAAGATTTCATTCAATATGAGGAAAAACGCCTTGAGAAGAAAAACAGGGATCTTGATAGCTCATCGGCTACGACCATTTTATTTATCGTCTTTTCGTCACTGGCAGCAGTAATTGTTACACTATTCTTCTATGTTAAACTAAGTAATGATCTGCATCGCAGGGATAAATTGGAAAAGGAACTACAGGATAAAGATCTTGAGATATCAAGACGTGTCACTGTGATCCAGCAGGTAGCAGGACGGGTATCGAATGGAGATTATAGTCAAAGAATAACTGATGAATATAATGGTGAGCTAGGAGATCTTGTCGATTCCCTCAATCATATGACGGACTCCCTTAAAATTTCTTTCGAGAAGATCAATAAAAGCGATTGGAGACAGAAAGGTATGGCTCTTTTGAATGAATCCCTGGTAGGGAACAAATTGGTAAAACAGGTCACGGCCGAAGCTCTCCACCAGTTGATCGACTATGGAGACTGTATCAACGGTGCTATTTACCTGATGGACGATGGAAAACTGAAACTGAGCATTGCATCCGGTCTGGAGAATAATATGAAACAGACCTTCGATCCAGGAGAGGGAATGGTAGGTCAGGTCTTTGTTCAGAAAGAACCGAAAGCATACAATGATCTAAATGAAGATGATTTTGCGATAACTTTTGCTAGCAGTACAATTAAGATCAAAGCTATTCTTTTGATACCTATTATACTGGACAGACTCACATTTGGAGTAATAGAGGTAAGCTCAAACGAGAACTTTGATCAGGATAAAATAGATTATTTTGTTGAAAGCTCAAGGAATATTGCCATCGCACTCCGCGCAGCGAGAGGCCGTGAAAAAGAGCAGCGTCTTTTGGAGGAAACACAGGCACAGTCAGAAGAACTTCAGGTTCAGCACTCTGAATTGGAAAACTTGAATTCAGAACTCGAAGCGCAGACTCAGAAACTTCAGTCATCGGAAGAAGAGCTGAAAGTACAGCAAGAGGAACTTATGCATACCAATACGGAACTGGAAGAACGTTCGAAATCATTGGAAGAAAAAAATCAGCTGATCGCCGAACGTAATATCGAGATTCAGAAAAAAGCTGAAGAGCTGGCCTTAAGTACACAGTATAAATCAGAGTTCTTGGCGAACATGTCACACGAACTACGAACGCCGTTGAATTCGATCCTACTTTTATCCCGTCTGATGGGGGAGAATCATGAGGAAAACCTTACTGAAGATCAGATAGAATCAGCGAAGGTCATTCAAAGTGCAGGAAGCAGTTTATTGACGCTGATCGACGAAATTTTAGATCTGGCTAAAATCGAATCCGGAAAAATGTCTTTGGAGTATGAAGATGTAGTGATCATTGAAGTGGTGAGGGACCTGAAAAATTTAATGGATCCCTTGGTCAAAGAAAAAGGAATTGAATTTAGTATCAATATCGACAAAAGCTTATCTGATAGCGTCGAGACGGACCGTCTGCGATTGGATCAGGTTCTTAGGAATCTCCTTTCCAATGCTCTGAAGTTTACAAAAGAGGGAAGTGTTGCATTGAACATTAGAATAGATCCGGATAATAAAGATTTCATTATTTTCTCTGTCAAGGATTCAGGAATCGGAATTCCTGAAGATAAACAGAAGATCATCTTTGAAGCATTCCAGCAAGCTGACGGATCGACGCAGCGTCAATTTGGAGGGACCGGTCTTGGATTGTCCATAAGCCGGGAAATTGCCAAATTATTAGGTGGTTATCTAAGTCTTACAAGTAAAGTCGGCAAAGGAAGTGAATTCAGACTGGTCATCCCAATGAGTGCAAGTTCACGACGGACTCTTGTCAATGGAGGCGGGCACTCAGATCAGAATTTGGTTGATGTCATTTTGGATGATGACGAAGAGATCAAAAACATTATTTACTATGAGGAAAATGATGTGACAGCGGTTTCCAGTCACCTGGAGATTCCTGATGATGTTGAGGACGACAGAGACGTCATTTCAAAAGATGACAAAGTAATTCTTATCGTCGAGGATGATACCAATTTTGCCAAGGCATTACTAAAATTTGCACGAATGCAGAACTACAAGGGAGTAGTAGTCGTGAGAGGGGATCAGGCATTATCAGCGGCAATGGAATTCCATCCCAATGCTATTTTACTGGATGTACAACTTCCTGTTATGGACGGTTGGAAAGTGATGGATCAATTAAAGTCTGAGCCTCAGACAAAACCAATTCCTGTTCATATGATGTCTTCACTACAAGTAAGAAAGGAAAGTTTGATGAAAGGTGCTATCGATTTTATTAATAAGCCTGTAGCCATTGAGCAGATGACGGATGTTTTCAGGAAGATTGAGGAAGCCCTAAAAAGATCGCCACAGAAAGTTTTGATCGTAGAAGAAAATGCCAAACATGCCAGTGCGCTTTCTTATTTCCTCGGTAATTTTGATATTTCGATGTCAGTAGAAGATACGGTGGAGGACAGTGTTAAAGCTTTCAATCAAAATGGGGTGGACTGTGTGATCTTTGACATCGGTGCTAACAGAAGAAATTCCTATAAAATTATAGAGTCGATAAAAAGCCATGAAGGTCTGGAAGATCTACCGATCATTATTTTTACAGAACAAAATTTATCTACGGCCGAAGAATTGAAAATCAAACAATACGCTGATTCGATTGTTGTAAAGACCGCACATTCTTATCAGAGGATCTTGGATGAGGTCGGATTATTCCTGCATCTGGTCGAAGAAAAGAACGGTTCGCCCGAAAACATACGAAACAGAACTCTGGGTTCACTGACGGAAGTGTTGAGTGGAAAGAAAATTCTCGTTACCGATGATGATGTTCGAAATATCTTCTCCTTAACGAAAGCATTGGAGAAATATAATGTAGAGGTCATTGTGGCAATGGACGGCGTTCAGGCGTTGGAAAAGATTGCTGAGAATCCTGATGTAGATGTCGTTTTGATGGATATGATGATGCCAAATATGGATGGGTATGAATCGATAAAGGAGATTAGAAAAATTCCGAAATACTTTAGGATGCCGATCATTGCTGTAACTGCCAAATCGATGATGGGAGATCGACAGAAATGTCTTGATGCAGGGGCTTCGGATTATATTACGAAACCTGTTGATATGGATCAACTTCTTTCTTTGCTTCGTGTCTGGCTCTATCAAAGTTAAATAACGGTCAAATTGATGAATGTTCTTTCTTAAGTACAGTATCTTGAAACTATAAGTTCTAAGGCTGCATAATGCATAAGACCAAAAAAAACTAATTATCCGAAATATGAAAAAAAAAATTTTGATCGTTGATGATGATCCCCGAAACATATTTGCGCTTAAGTTGACATTAAAGGCACGTGATTTTCGGATAGAAACGTCGACGACAGCAAAGGATGCTATCGAGATTTTAAAAAGTGATCCTGATATCGGGATCGTATTGATGGATATGATGATGCCGGATATGGATGGTTATACTGCGTTAAAGATCATACGTCAAACGCCATCAATCAATACGATACCGATTGTTGCAGTCACTGCGAAGGCAATGTAAGAAGACCGACAGAAATGTCTCGATGCCGGAGCACAAGCGTATGTTAAAAAGCCGATCGATGTTGACCTATTGTTGAAGTCTATTGAAAAATTACTGTAGATGATACAGAAGAGATTCGTTCAAAAGACGGGTCATCCGGATTTGTATGAATGACTATTTCACAAGTTTTACAGAGATACGGTATAGAAATGTTCCGAAATACTCATTTCTTTAAAGTTTTGAGAGAAGAAATTTTGCATCAATTAATAAACTATCCACTGATCAGAATTTGCTTTGCAGGTTGTTCAACAGGAAAAGAAGCATATTCGATAGCAATATTATTGAAAGAAATTCAATTATATCACAAATTTCTGATCCAAAGGTTGATTCAAGAAAAAACAAGATTTGATGTACTGATTCCTATCCATGTTAACTTCTTTTGGTTTTCAAATTTTCAAGGGCTAAGATAGCTGTCTTGAATTAGAGACATTTTAATAATTTTTTATTGTTATCTTAGGATAAAAATTATGGAAGTAAAGTTATGTTATAATCTTTCATCAGTCACGATTAAATGGAATATTCCCTTTTTTCCACGAATTGGGGAATCAATATCTGTATCTGAAATCATCTCCGAGAGAAAGAATGATCAATTATGCAAAAATCAAGATTACTTTATAATTAAACACATAGCGTGGTTCCCGGCTAACAGCAGTAGTGCATCATTAGTAGAGATCATTATTATTGATTGGAGCGTCTTAAATTCTTACGACAACGTTTGATTAGTAATCCCATTGATTCCTTTTTAAATCTGTTTGATATGCTTGGGTTTCTCGGAAAATGTAAATAGGATGAGCAATTTTCATTTTTCTTCAACAGCATCCTGGACAGATACCATTGTTCGTTGGTAATTTTTTTTTATTACGATTCACTTTGTGAATACCATAATATAATGGTCCGCGCAAAAAAGTTAATAACATAGAAAAATGCAAATAGATGTAGTGTAAAATAACTAAAATAGCATCATTAATTTAAGTAACGTCTGATAGATGATATGAAAATTGACATAAAAATTTTAAGAGATTTTAGTACAACTATTTACCTAGCGACCTTTTTCTTATAACTGTGTAGTAAACGATAATTGCCACGGCGATAATCAATAACCAACCTTTGTTCTTATCAATAGGTACCGGCTCTGCATCTTCAAGATCACCATCTGGCGTATTTGTACCCGGACCGCGTTGGCTGGGACCGATCTCTTCCTGTCTATTCTCTTCCTGATCAAATAATTTATGATTCTCTCTATCACCAAAGACGTTGTCACGCTGTTGAGCGAGGGTAAAAGATCCTGCTATGAGCGTAAATATTATGAGTAAGTTTCTCATTTTATATTTTTTTTGTACAATTTATAAAAGTATATTATTTAATATAAAGTTAATATAAATGTGTATTATATCCAAATAAATAAATATATTTATCAATTATAAAATGATATTTAAATATGGTAATATATTTCACATATTTAATCACAATAAATCTATCATATTGCATGATGCACCGTATTTCTAATATAACGTATTAAGTCTGAAAAAATGTAAATGGCTAAGTATTTTATTATCAGCAAAAATTTTGTATTGTCGATCTGCTTTTACTCAGAAGTTGATGGATTTAGTTTTTTAAGTCAAATATTTTTACATTCATTTTTATGAAAAAATTATTACTGTTTTTTGCATTTCTGTTAGTATCTTCATCAATCGCACAGCAGTCGCCCTCAAGTTCAGCACTTTCCGGGACGTACGTTATTGGAAGCGGGCAGCCTGCTCCTTTTGATAAGCTTACCACCGCGATTGCACGGATAAATACGGATGGTGTGGCGGGACCTGTAACGTTTCTGCTGGACAATACCACTTACGGACCAGGTGAAATTTTTCCTATTAGGATCGTTCAATTCCCTGGAACCAGCACTATGAATACATTGACTATAAAGCCGAACAGAAATAAGAACGTTATCATTACAGCATCAAAAGAGAACGACTGGACCGGTGTCCCGGGTGTACTGCAGGTGGACGGTGCTGATAACATCATTATCGACGGCAGTAATACAGCCAACGGAAATACCCGTAATCTCACAATTGTCAACAATGATAATATTGGTTATACAGCGAGAACAGTGGTCTGGATTTCCTCAAATGGCGCCAACGCTGCAAACAATATTAGTATTTCGAATGCTAACCTTCAGATGAATTCTCCCAACGGTGGCGAATCTATACTCGCAGGAATCTTCTGCGGAAGTAACAGCCGTAATGGTAACAATGCACTCAGCGGTACAACAGCTACCGCACTGATTTCAGATATAAATGTAAAAAACAATTTATTTTCAAACGTGCGTCAGGGGATGATTGTCAAAGGAGGTAATACAGCCGAACTGCGAAGTTCAAACATCCTTTTCTCTGCCAACAATCTTGGAGGAGGTACAACCGATGCGCAGAAAACTTCGACACCCATCTTATTTTCTAATGTCAGGAATGTTAATATCCTCGACAATAGTATGATTGCCATTGCCAATACAAACAGTTCCGATGCCAATCTGGGAATCGTGCTCGAAAACTCAGAAAACACGGTTATCAGGAGAAATTTACTTCAGGATGTAAAAGCATCCGGGACTTATAACGGCCGCGCCATTTGGATTAAAGGATCTGCTAAAACTCTTGAAATTTCAGCGAACAAGATTTCAAATGCTAAAAATACAGTCGGTGGATCCATCTATGGAATTCATCTGGACGTCACTATTGAATCTTCGCAAATATTGCTTGCCAATAATTTCATTTCGGATGTCGCTTCCAGCGGTTCTTTTGGAAATACAGGAATGGGAATTGTGGTCGCAAACGGTGTCGGTTCCAGATTTTACCACAATACCGTTGCCATGAATGCGGCACAAACCGGGACTTCGGCTGCTATATATTTTAGCGGAGGAACCAATCTGGACGTTCGGAACAACATCTTTACAAATACCGGCAAAACAGGGACAGAAACCTATTTTGGACCGTATGCTATTCAGATAGCGACAGGCGTTACTTTTTCGGCGTTAAATTATAATGATTATTATGCAACGTACGTAGGAAGATCGGGAGAGGCAGTTTCTACAACACTTGCACAATGGAGAACCGCTACGGGAGGCGACGTCAATTCTCTAAATGTCCTGCCCGTTTTCACATCAGTGTCTGATTTGCATCTAAATGCGGGCACCAACCTAGAACTTTCGAAAAAAGGACAGGTGATTCCAGCTGTTCCTGCCGACATCGACGGACAGGTGCGAAGCACAGATTCCAGTCCAAATATGGGACCTGATATGGGCGCTGACGAATTTTCAGCAGTGACTGTTTTAGCACCAACCGCCCAATCTACCTTATTAACGTTTACCAACGTTACCTCAAACAGTTTCAATATAGGCTGGACAAAAGGAACAGGAACTGGTCTGAACAGCCTGGTCGTGATCAGGGCCGCAACTGATATTACTTCATCACCTGCGGACGGGACTGGCTATACAGCAAATACTGCCTTCGGTTCCGGATCACAAATAGGTTCCGGGAATTATGTTGTATATGCCGGATCGGGCAATACTGTTTCAGTCACTGGATTGTCATCTTCTACTACCTATTATGCAGCAGTTTTCGAATACAACGGAACGGCAGCTACAACAAGATACTTAACGGCGAATCCGTTGAAAGGCAACCAAAGTACTTCCAGCTTGGGTTGGCAGATCAGCAATACAAACACGGTCGATAAAATTAATTTTGATGAGACAGTGAGTGGTGTCAACAACGGACCGTTTACAGGTGCCGGCTTTGACCCAGCAACTGCAGCAGGACAACTTAATTCAAATGCGTGGTCACTTACCGGCTTTGAGGACGGGGCAATTCCGTTCGGAGGCATTAACAGCAATCCTGACTTTGGGCGCGGCATTTCATCCGGAGGTGTAAGCGCAGGCGGGATTTATGCTTTCGAAACCTCGGCAAATAATAAAGCGCTGGGAATACAGCCTTCAACGAAGGATTTTAATCCCGGAACTGTTACACTTCGCTTTCAAAACCAGACTTCAGTACCGATTACCTCTCTGAGTATCGGTTATAAAGTTTATGTTTACAATGACCAAGCGACTTCCAGCAGTTTCAATTTCAGCCATTCTGCTGACAATGTTACATTTACAGGAATTTCACAATTGAATGTAGTTTCATCTGGTCAGGCGGACGTCAGTCCTTTTTGGAAATCAAGTTACCGCGTGGCAACAATTACAGGACTAAACATTCCAGCAAAGGGTGTGTATTATCTAAGATGGAGCGGTGCGACGGCAACAGGATCTGCTTACGACGAATTTGCGCTTGATGATATAGTTTTATCGGCAAATCCAACCAGTAATTTTGCCGCTTTTGAAGGACTTGCACAGACATTTTATGTACACGGAAACACGAGTCTTTCAGGAAACACTACCGTCGCCGAAGATTTGAAATTGACCGCCGGAAAACTTTCCATCGGCAGCCATACGCTTACTTTGGGTGGCACAGTGACCAATACGATTGCCGGCGGACTGCAAGGTAGCGCCGCCTCAAATCTTTCTGTGATGGGAAGCAGCAATCCAACCTTGAGTTTTGATCAGACAATATCAGGAACAACAAACCTTTTAAATGATCTTCGGGTTCCTTTTGATGCGCCTGAAAATGAAGTATTTCTGAGTAACCCGGTCGTCATCAATGGTATTTTAAATGTAGGAATTGACCACACGCTGAATCTTGGAACAAATGCACTGACAGGTCTCCTTTCGACAATCATAGTCAACGGAAATTTAAGAACACAGAATACGACATCTCTTCCTTTCCCTTCTGGAAAAACTTTTCTGGGAACCGGTAAGGTGACATATGATGCTATAGCGGCCCAGACCCTGGTAACCGGCACTTATAATCACTTGACCTTAAATTCACCAGAGGGAACATCAGCCGGTGGCGCAGTTAACGTAAATGGCGTTCTTTTTCTTCCTCAGGCCAATCCTTCTAATGGTGTGAGGGGAAGTCTCGATATGGGAAGTTACGTTTTGACGATGGGTCCCAATGCGACAAACATAGGGCAGGGTGATGTTACAGGCATCACTACCAGAAACAGTATTTTGCCCAACGTACTGTACACCTTCGGAAATCCAAACACTTCAATTATATTTCCAGCCGTAGGGACACTACCGACATCATTAAGTCTGAAGACATTAACCGGAACTGCACCTGCATGGAGACCGGGTGCAATAAAAAGGACCTTCGATTTTATACAAACTGGTGCAGCGGGAACTAAAGCTATTATAAAAGGACATTATCTTGATTCGGAGCTTAATGGTAATGACGAGGAAAAGCTCGTAGACTGGGCACGTATAAACGCAAGCGGAACTACCTTGGAGCAGGGTCGGTCCAACTATAGCACAACGGACAATTGGGTTGAGCTCACCAATGTAAATGTTGGTTTATACTTTACCAGTAACTTTGATCAGGTAAATCTAACATTAGATGAATCCTCTGCTGCTTATTTAATCTGGAACGGTTCGGTAAGTAATTCCTGGACTACAGCAGACAATTGGACACCTTCCGCAACTCCTTCCGACCAAACGGCCGTATTTATTCCGGATGCTGCTACAACCTTGAATGACCCAAGCCTTAATTTATCTACCCTTATCGGCTCGATTCAAATTGATACGGGGGGAATTCTAAATGCGCCCGCTGATTCTCAATTAACCGTTAATAACGGCGCAGGTGCATGGATCAACAACGGAACTTTTAATCCAGGAACGGGAACAAGCCGTGTCGTCTTCACCAATCTTGATGCGACCATTGCGGGAGTGACAAATTTCAATAACATAACTATAAATAGTAATGCAGGACTCAGGCCGCTGACGGATAACATTATGCGGATTTCGGGTTCTTTTGTGAGGCTGGGCAATTTTACGTCGGCAGCCATCCACAATACGGTAGAATATACCGGAATAAACCAACAGATTGCCCTACCAAACGGGGCATCAGCGGCCTATCATGATCTTATTATAAGCGGAACAGGTGCGGTCTTCCCTTCATCTCTTCAAATTAGCGGTGATTTTACAGTTAATGAGGCTGTAGATTTTTCAGGAAAAACAATTGTGATGACAGGATTGGAACCGCAGCGTATCGGCGGAACAGGAAATCCACACTTTCACAATCTTACGGTTAACAATTCTGATACCGGTCTATCGCTTTCAAGTACTGTGACAGTTAACGGGCTACTTACCCTGACAGCCGGTAGAATTAACATAGGAAACTTTGATCTTACACTTGGAGCAGCTGCTGTAGCAGGAACTTTTAGCCTTAAAAATATGATTGTTGCTGAAGGAACAGGCTTTGTCCGAAGGCCGTTTACTACAACTGATTCCTATTTTTTCCCTATTGGAGAACTTACCAGTACTCCTGCTTATAGTCCGATAACTGTTGATGTCACTTCAGGAACTTTTTCAAATGCCTTCGTGGAAGTATCAGTCACTGATATGAAGCATCCTGGAAATCAAAGTTTAACAAATTATTTAAGCAGATATTGGAGTGTAAGACAGACAGGAATAACAGGATCTTTGGCTACAGTCACAGCAAATGTTGTAGCTGCCGAAATCCTGGTTTCCGTAGAACCAATGTATGCGGCACAGTTGAGTGGTACGTTCAGTCAGCAGACAAACCCTTGGAAACGCTTTTCTCCATTAAATAATTTAACATTAACTGCGGAGGGTGCTATTTTAGAGCCTTCAAAGACGTCTTATTTTACAGGAATTAAAGGTGGGGCTTTTACGGCAGCCGTCTTAAATGGTGGAACATTCTGTGCTAATGAGACTGTTGCTTTGGCGTCAAATGTTACGGGTGGTGATATGCCTTACACTTATGAATGGTCAGGTGGGTTGGGAAACGCTGCCACGGCAATACCAACACAGACAGGTACTTATACTGTAACAGTGAAAGACGCTAACGGAATTAGTGCGACGGGTGAGACATCTGTCACTATCAACCCCGCTCCTATTGCCGGAATATTATCTGCAAACCAAACCGTGTGCTTCGCTTTTGAGCCTGAAACAATCAGCCTTACCGGAAACACAGCGCCGGTACTTTACTGGCAGCGTTCGGATCTTCCGAACTTTGCTAATCCGATAACTATTAATAATACTACTAATACATTAACTAGCAGAGAAGCTGGTGAAATCATTGGAACTACCTATTTCAGGGCTGCCGTTGGTAACTCCTCTTGTGGAACTGTGTTCACTGAAACAGCCATAATTGATACCAGAACGACTGTATGGAATGGTAAGTCCTGGACCAATGGAATCCCGGACATCAGAACTGCAGCCGTTGTTTCGGGAGGCAATTATTCTTTAGATACAAATTTAAATGCATGCAGTCTAACGATTACAAACGGCTCAAACGTATACGTACCGGATAATTTTGATCTGACTCTAGACGGTACGTTGACTGTAGCTTCAGGCTCTACTTTGACCATGGAGAGCAATACCAATCTAGTGCAGCTTAGCAATGAGCAGAATTTTGGTAATATTATCCTAAAGAGAAGTAGTGCTGCCCTGTATAAATTAGATTATACGATGTGGGGATCACCGCTGAATGGATCTCAGAAATTGAAGAATTTCTCTCCTCAAACACTGTCCAACCGTTTTTATACCTACAATCCTGTTACAGATCTTTTCAACGTAGTCGATCCTCTGGTGACCGGTTTTACTGCAGGGATGGGATATCTTATCAGAATGCCTGACAATCATATTCCTTCTGGCGGGTCAAATCTCCCTCAGCGGTGGACTGGTATCTTTACCGGTACACCAAACAATGGATCTGTAACTGTGCCTTTAGTTTATGGTAGTGAAGGATTTAATCTGGTCTCTAATCCATACGCTTCTATGATGAATGCCGACCTTTTTCTTGCTGCCAACGCAGCGGCAATAGACGGCACTATTTACTTCTGGAGAAGGCGTAACGCGGTTCCAGATGCCAGCGCATATTATGCGACATATACTACAGCTGGCGGTACAGGTGTTCCATCGGGTTCAGGAACTCCATCAGCAACTAGCGATATACCTAACGGCTTTATCCAGATAGGGCAGGGCTTTATTGTACAGAAGAAAACGGCCGGTGGCTCTGCAAACCTGCTATTCAGCAACAAAATGCGAACGTCGGCTAATGATGCTGACCAGTTTTTCAGAAACATATCTGGAGCTAATCGAAGCCGCATCTGGCTGAACGTAACCAACCCAGCTGGTGTATTCGGCCAAACGCTGATCGCTTACATGTCTTCAGCAAGCAATGGTATCGACCAATCCGACGGAAAATATCTGGGCGACGGATCTACGGCATTGACCTCTTGGCTAGACAACGGTGAATATATTATTCAGGGCAGGGAGCCTTTCGTTTCCTCAGATATCGTTCCACTCAATTTCCGTACATTATCTGCCGGGACATATACCATTGCTATTGATCATGTAGATGGCATATTCTCAGAAAGCCAAGACATTTATCTTCGGGACAAAATAACAAATATTGATCAGAATTTAAAAAATGCATCTTACACTTTTTCCACGGAGGCCGGTATTTATAATTCACGTTTCGAGTTGGTCTATACTTCCAATTTTTTAGCAAGTGAGAATACTAGCGGACTTGAATCGAACAGTGTGGTGCTCTATAAGAAAGATAAGGATATTGTCGTCAGTTCAAAACAGGCTACTTTAGATCATGTAGAGGTTTTTGATATGAACGGAAGGTTATTAGTTGTTGCTAAAAATATTAATTCAAAAGTCCTCTCGCTCAATGTAGGACAGGCGAATCAAGTTTTAATTTTCAGAATTACTTCAATTGGAGGAGTGACAATCAGTAAGAAAATAATAAATTAAACGATAGTTAGAAACCGGTAATATGGGAATAAAAGATTTATTTGAACTAGAGAAGATTATCAGCAAAATTCATTGGAGATGTGCGGTCTTTCTATAAATAAGAATAGGGTATACCTATGATGTCTGATGATTGTGGCTGGCGAAAAATGTTAGCTAATAATTATAAATTGGGAAGTCCAATATTGTAGATATACTTGGATGTAGCAAAAGAATTAGCTTCCAAATTTATGGAATTACCTACAACTGATGATATTGCGTACAGTATCGATTCATTTAAGGACTTTGTCACAGTAACAAATGAGATTTTATATCATAGGAAAATGCTTGCTTACATCCATCCGATATCTAATAATAAAGCTATTGTCTTCACTCCAGAGTTTAAAGAGAAATATGATATTTCAGAAGATAACCCAATGGTCTTCGATGAAGGTTTTTTTGATTATGGTTAGTATGACGAGCATTTTGTTTTGTATTCTGCCTTACTCGATAATGACGTTTTGGAATGGTTGCAGTTTGTACAACTCCACCCAAGATGATCAATTATCACGAGATAATATATACGATTGAATAAAATCTATTGGCCTTTATGGACAACCGAATATGTTGTAATCAAAAAGCTGGACGAAAATGATGATTATTCACAAAATAATCCTGGAAAGCTTAATCTCCGTCATTTCTTTGAGATTTAAGATCATCAATTGGAAATATACAGTGCAAATTCCCACTTTATTGGTGATGAAACAGTTGTAATAGAATTTATTATTGAAGTTTATGGGGGTTACGAAGTTTTTGCAATTAGGACTAATAAGTTTGAAGAATACAAAGAGATCTCAAAATTTGCTTGGAATAAGAAATATGATAAATTATATGAACTTTTAGAAGATGATCTAAGAGATGGAATTTACGAGACGATTAGTAATTCTGAATAAAAAATATTTACCTTTGCCACAAGTTCAAATCATTATTGAAAGAACTGAAGGTAAGATAAAAGCCAGCTCTCACGCTGGCTTTTATTGATTAAATTATTTTTACATTTTTTTTATAAGAGAGTTGTCTTTGATTTCTTTTAAGTACATATATTAAAGTTGTTTTGTTAATTGTATGCGAACGCGCTGCCTGAGCCATATTAAAATAAAGTGGAATGACTTTGGCTGAATATTAATTTGCAACTAATTTATCCAGATACATATATTTGACGGTATAAAATCTTCACTTGCTGTAATGACTTTTCCATCATCATCCCTAATATTATTATCATTCTTTACATAGTGGTAACATTTCCTAGTAACTCTTTTTACAGATATTTTTTTAATCCAGAAACTTGATTAGTGGGAGAGAGATAATCTTCATCCGAGGTTAATAAAAGAATTTTTTTTTCATCCAGTCCTTTACAAAATCGATTAATGATAAAATTGACTTCTCTCAAATGTTTTTCTGAGCCTAAAAGCTTTGATTTTCCAAGCTGCAATGCAGTTTTAGATTCAGTCTCCGGATTCAGATCTTTTGATTCATCCGCCATAAAAAGTTTTAGTAATCGGAGTATAATTATCAATATCTAGTAGTTTTCCACGTCTTCTTTGTAACAAATAGTAGCCTGTTTCCTTTCAGAAAGTGTTAGCTGAATTTGAGGCTTAAAAAAAAGCCAAAGAAACCTTTACGAGCAGTACTTTTTGCTTATCTTATAGATTATTTATGTGATAATGAATCTTATCGCATTTTTTTTGACAAAAAAGTGTATATTTGAATTCCGAACTTCATTTTTCGGCAACTGACTTTTTGATAGAGAATGTTTTTACATTCTCTATTTTAATAAAAAAAAATGATAACAAGTAATGTTACCATTTCGTTTAAATCACTTGTGTTTTGCTTTGAATAAAGGGTTGCAAAAGTAATTCTTTTAATAATTACGTCGCTAAAATCCAGATGATATAAGTATGTTTAGCATAGATTTTCTATATTATAATGCATTGTAAACACCAGTTAGTATTTTCACTAATCGAAATAGCGTCTTGATTACCACTTGTCGTAGGCAAAAGGTGTATTATCGCATCCTTCTCTATACAGTATTGCCTTACTGCGTAGGAAGGTGTTATATAACCAAAAGTTTTATCTAAATATTCAAGATTCCAAGCGCAAACTTATAATACACAACTTCCCGTTCTTGATCTGACGAGTTAATTTTTCAAATGTTTGATTATGCACATAGATACATTTGTTAAATCTGTTGTTGCTTGTTTTCTTAACCCAGTTTCCTCGCTGATGCTATTCTAGACAGTCTCACAGCGTGGAACGCCAGAGGGAATTTATGAGAAGAAGAGAGGTGTTAACAGTGAATGGAAAGTAATGATAAGCAAGAGTTTTATCAAAATTAATGTGGTCAATTTAAACCTAAATCACCTGGTCAATTTGAATTGAAATTGGGTGGTCACTATCACTGGAATTTACAACTTAAATGGAAGCCTTAATACGATCATCCTTAATTAAAGTATAAGGTTCCTGATAAATTATTGCTATATTACTCGCCGTGAAGCATTCATTAAAATATTATAAAAATGAAAAATATTTTACAAATTTATTCTTATTTTCTTAGTATATTATTTTTCACAAATTGTTGATTTGCAAAAGCTTTTAGATAAAGATTGGAGATCACATGAATATTTTTATGATTACCTGGAGTATATTAATGTATATTACGTGATCATAACAAAACCAGTGAGTGATAAGAGGTATCAAAGTACAGTGTCACTATCAACTAATAAAGATAAAACCCCGCCATTTAACTGTACCAAATCAAGCAAATGCCTCTCTTAAAATCATTGCTGCATAAAAGATAAGGCAACAATACACATTTCATGTTAAGTTATAAAAAAAGAAGCTATCTGATCGAGATAGCTTCAACTTAAAAAAAATTAATTTAGTCTTCTAAAAAACATTGCAAAGTTAATATAAATTTTGTATGTTTGTATTGACTTATTCATCATAAGTTATAAATACATCATTAAGGAGAGCATTTATTTGCTCTCCTTTTTTATTCAGTTTGTTGTTAGTTGTTTTTTGTTCTGACCACCGCAACATCTTTTTCACGCAGTATTGCAATCTTTTCTCTCGTTTCCGGCTCTATTCCTTCAACCATCAATAAGTTTCTGCTTTCGCTGGCGAGAATAAAATAAACAGATACCAGTAATGATAGAGGCGGCCCATCAGATTCAGGGCTTTTGAAGGTATGGCTGATTCCCATCAAAAGTATTACAACGATAAGACCTGCGACTGTCGCACCATCTTCAAAGACTACAAGAAAGCTTGCGAGATCTTTGCTTTTAATGATCACATCCCACCAATTCAGGCCATTACGGGTTTTGTTGAATTCATTGACGGCTATAAAAGAGAGAAGTACCCTCGAAAATAGTTGAGAGCACCATTACAATATAATTCAAGAACGGGTCTTTCATCAATCTAGGCTCCAGAATATGTAAGATACCGTGATAAATGGATAACGCACCACCAAGACTAAATATCAATATACAAACGACCAAAAATATAATTATTTACCATAGCGGAAAGGATGTTATTCATTTGCCGGCTTTAGCTCCTTTTTAATCCATTAAGCAATAACAGCCGATTGGGGATATCAACGGTAAAGTAGATTTCCTCAGAGATCATAGATAACTGTTGGTGAAAGCTCCTGCAATAAAATAGGTCAAAGCGATCAGCAGGTTGGCGGCAAGTGCAATGTAAATTGATTTACGATTATTGGCCATTTCTACTATGCACTTGGTTACCCATTTTACAGCCCTCATCGCTGCTGTAGAGTTAAAAAGTCGACGCTACGCCTATGGAAGGTTTTGACTCCAAACTGTTTGATGAGTTTTGTAGGTTTATCAGAAGAAGGTCTTCATGCTTTTGTTATATTATCATTGGGTATCATGATGAATCCAATAATTTTCTGGCATCCATGCCGAAATCCATGCAACTCATAAATGAATTTTCGACCAGAATAGTGCAGGAGGTTTGAGATCAGAAAAGGATGTAATAATCGAACCTTTCAACTTATTGCTAAAGATTAAAGACCTAACAAACGTCATGGTTTTATTTATTTTAAATATTCAGAATCTGCATATGAATTAGATGCTACGTTCAT
Source organism: Chryseobacterium sp. KACC 21268 (assembly GCA_028736075.1). NCBI lineage: Bacteria > Pseudomonadati > Bacteroidota > Flavobacteriia > Flavobacteriales > Weeksellaceae > Chryseobacterium > Chryseobacterium sp. KACC 21268. Next base: position 3,038,071 of record CP117875.1, on the reverse strand, counting down.
ATATATACAGGAATCGAAGTAGACTGTCAGTTAGTACAACATAACTGAACTGAGCGGTACATTCCCAAAAAAAGTTTTGTAACTATTTTAAAAATTAAAACCATTTTACAGATAATTTACAATTCCATTCTAGAAATTTTACCATTTCTGCAGATTTTTCACATCATTTTTTATTAAACTTTCATAAGCAAATCAGATTACAATGATGTTCAATTTTTATGAGGCTACGTGATATTCTGTTGCAATTATATTCCTTTATTGCTTTCAGGACATCGATTGGAATTTTCCTTGTGCCTGCCTTGATTAGTAATTTGCAGAAAATGTCAGAAATCTCGTAAGATTATAAATAAACTATTTGCCATATATAATAGAATGAAATAGTACCTTGCACGGAAGTAATGTTTTTTTAAGATCAATTTTTCTTAATAATTATATTACAAAATAAATAAATTTGGTCTTAACATGCCTTATCATATTTTTCAATTATCCAAAATTTCTACTTCTGAAACATTCACAATCTATTCTAATTGTTTATTTAAGTACTTAATACCTTACAATATATTTAAAATTTTTCACAAATCATAGTGTAGAAAAATTGTGTAGCACTACTGTTACGTGCAAGAAATGTAACTCTGTACAAATTATTATCTCCTGGATAGGTAATATATAATTCGTCAAGGCTATTATTAGCATAAGATGAATCTAATGTCTGCCATCCATTCGTATCTACTGTAGTACCACTTCCAATTGTTACTGTCATATTAGAGGTCAATGTGTTCGTTCCTGAAAAACCATCAGTTGATTTATTAACTTTGTGAATTAATGTATAATGTATAGAGGTAGAAGGTCCTGAAACAAGCTTGATTTGTGGTAAAGTGCTGGCATTAAACCGAAAACTAAATTTGCCACAATCCACACTATTACCAACATTTGGTGAATTTGAAACATAAGTTAGTTTTTTATTTTCCAAAGCCAATTGCTGTATGGTGTTTAACATACTTGCCTTATCCCATTTGTCCAATTCTCCGTTGCTATTAGAAACTATTACATTATTGTATGTAGCGTCAGTACTTTTGTCAGTTAGTGTTCGCACTCGAAAATCTCCATTAATGTCGAGATTTCTTGAAGGTGCATTAGTTCCAATTCCTACATTTTGTGATGCATAAAATGCTGAAATTAAAAACATCAATTGTAAACTAATTTTTTTCATAATTACAGTGTTTGCATATAAAATCTTTCGCATATCAGAGCATACGCGTAGGTTACCGTACTATTATTGTTTGTTCTCGACAATGTTATTCTGTACAAATGATTTTGTTTTGGCGGTATAATGGTATAAATTCGAACCGTATTACCTGCGGTATTGTTGGATGCAGGAAAAGCTGTGGCGTCCAGAATTTGGTAAGTTGAATAATTAGTTGTGTTTAGAGTTACTGTTCGATTATTATAAGTGTATGCAGCATCGGTCCAACGTTTAATGCCATATCCTAGATCAAAGGAAGTAATATTATTGTTCGTAATAAAAACTGTTGTTGAATTAAACTTAAATTCAGGATTATTGTTATTGTTAATCCTAAAAGTCATATCACCACAACTGCATTCATTTGCTGTAACTGGAGTTTGTGCAAGATAAACAAATCTTCTCACTTCAACATTATTGGTATTTGTCTGAAAAATTGAAGGAATTGAAATATAATCGATATCACCTGTACTATTGTTAGCAGTTACAATTCTATCATAGGAGGGATTATTAGTAACAGATGTTGTATTTGTTACCCGCAGATTACCGTTTACATCTAGCTTTCTAGTTGGTGAATTGGTGTCTATTCCTACATTCGTGTTTTGTGCAATAAATAATCCGCTGATAAAAATGCTTAAAAATATAGCTGGTTTCATATGTTTAAAATTTTTCGCAAACTGCAGCAAAGTCATACGTTGTAACACCTGTTCTCTGTAATGCTCGATATATTGTAAGTCTATAAAAGTCTACATCTCCAGGATATTGGAAATGCATAACATTTTGCTCGAAATCTGCTACATTGGCTTGGGCAAACTGCTGATAAGTATTCCAATTTGTCCCATCAAAAATGAATGGAACTGTTGCGGCATCAGAACCGGTTTTACCTTGGTAAAACTGAAATCCATTTGCTTCATAATTTTGCTCCATAGTCATATAGATGTTAACTGTTGTATTTGGATTTTGAGATAACCTGAACCTAATATTTGATGATGCGCCTGTATCAAATGAAAAACTGAATTTACCGCAAGTAAGTGCTTTAGATGGATCACCACTTTCAGTTGTCATATTGTAAATTTGGCTATAGCTCTCTTTATTTGATGTTCCTACCTGTGGGGTTGGCTGCATACTTGCTTTTGTAGTATAATCGATATTTCCGTTGGAATCAGTTACAAGTATGTCGGTGTATGCAGAAGATTCAGATTTATTTATAATACCACGAACTCTGACGTTCCCATCAATATGTAATTTTCTTGAAGGTGAAGCTGTGTTGATACCAACCTGAGCTGATGAAAAATGATATATGAATAACAAAGATATTATGTAGATATTTTTCATTTCAATATTATTATTATTATTGTTATTTGAAAAGTATCAGCAAAAATATAATATTAAAATAAATATTTAGGATAAAAAATTATTTTTAACATTAATATTGACAATAATTTTTTTTTTAGTGAAAGTGTAGAAATAACATATATTATCGCTAATCGATGATGATCAAATTTTCTTATATAGAAATTGATAATGTAGAAGCAATAAATATTTTTTTATTCTCGTGTAAGTAAAACATAGTGCATGTCTTTTTTGTAATATCATGGACGTTGACTTCCATTCTGTATTTGTTTCCGCAGTTGTTGATGACTTATACCGATGATACCATAAACTTAATAGGGTATTAGCTTGTAGATAAAGACTGTGATAACTTTACTCCACATATGCAGCAAAATGTCCCTTACAGAATAAATTTCATGCAATAGACTCGATCAGTTAGTAGAATTCCTGCGATAGCTGTTCTTGGTTGCCTTTTTTCTGCAGGAATAAAAACAGATTTTAGAAAATGTTGCATAACTTCCATATCCAAAATTATTAAAGCGCTCAATAAAATGTTGTAGAACCTTATCGTACATATTAAATATCATTGGTAATTTAATGATTAATCATTAAAAAACCGAAAAACAGAGTTTTGCTCTCCTTTTCGTTGATATGATTAACAACAAATACAAGTTTTATTTTGCAAAATTAAATTGATTAGATTTATCCGGCATGAATCAATCACAATGATAGCATGTACTTTACAATTCATATCATATTGAAAGAACAGGCAATTGCCTGTTCTAAAAAGTAGAAAATTTAATCTATTATGAATAGATACTGTTAATATTCAAAAAATATGCCTGGTCATAATCGTAAGCAATTGCTAAACTCAAATAAATTATTTCGTGCAGGTATTGTATAGATTAAATATTGTCAAAACTTTAAATGTAATATTTTAAAAGTAACGCTACCAAATTTTTAAATTTTACTGTAAAATAACTATCAAAAGTCCAGTGCATCTTTAATTTTTGCATTGACATCATCCATATCAAAAGGTTTTGAAATAAAGCCGTCTGCACCTGCATTTGTTGCTATTTCCTCACCGTCTACACTAGCTGATAGAATAGAACTGGTAAATTTTCTAGTCCTTTTGTGCCTCTTATAGTCTTTAATAGCTGATCACCAGACACCACAGGCATCCACAGGTCCATAAGTAAAAGATCTGACTTTTTGAGGTTTATTTCTTTTATTAGATTTGTACTATTACATTCAATAAATACAGTATAGCCTTCGATTTTAAGCATTATCTCCAATACATCCAGGATTCCTGTATCGCCGTAGTATATCATTATTTTCTTTTCGCTCATCTCTGTTTAAATATCCCTCAATTTGAAGAATCTTTCGAATATTTTAGAATTATCTATCTGACTGATGCTCATGCCGTTATCTTTCACAAAAACTTTAACAAAATCGCCGACGCGGTTGCAGTATATTTCCACCTTATCTGCTCCATGAGAATACTTTATGGCATTTGATACCAAATTATTAATCACTTGTGATATTTGAATTTCATCTCCTGAAATTGTTGCTTGCGTATCACTTGTAACATTTAATTTATATTCTGTGGTTGCCAAAGAGAGGTTTTCAATGGCATCAAACAAAAGAAGTATCCAAAAGTTCTGAGATCAGAATATTAAGCCGTTCCACATTAAGTGAGACTTTACCTAAAATGGAAATAAATTTTTCCGAAGCTGTTTCAGGCACCATCTTTTCAAGAAGTTGCACAAAACCTTTTATTGTAGTCAATGGTGTTTTAAGCTCGTGGCTGGCGATTTACAAAAAATCATCCTTGCGCATGTCAATTTCTTTTTTATCTGTTATATCCTCAATAGCAATCAATATCCTATCCTTTTACTGACCCTCAAATTCGACACGATAAGCATTTACCAGCATTATTTTCCGACCTATGTACGAAAAGTTATGTTCAACTTCGAAATCGATAACCGGATTGTTCGTAGGTAAAATTTTAGTCCGAAGTATTTTTAAGGCATCAATATCCTATTGGTGGTTGCCAAGCTCAAACAGCACTTTTCCAACAGTATCCTGTTCAGTGACCTCAAAGGAGTTTAAAAAATGATTATTTGCACTAATAACTTTATATTCTGCATTTAAAACCAGTAGACTTTCCCTGACCGTCTGAATTATACTGGAAAGAAAGGCCTCATTTTCGTTTAATTCCTTAGTGCGCAATTCAATCTTTTTCTCAATAGAATCTTTCTCGGCACGCAGCTCACTTTCAAATTTGTTCCTTTCACTAATATTTTGAACTCCAATGAAATTAGTGGTATTTCCGTTGCCATCTTTCACCAGAGAAATAATAAGTTCATTCCAGAACAAAGAACCATTTTTTCTATAGTTTCTAATTTCCACTTTACATTGCTTCCCATTTTTCACAGCATCTTTAATAAGTCAGCGTTCTTCCTGGGTACGATCTTGTGCCTGTAAGAAACGGCAGTTGTGGCCGACGATCTCTTGATGGTTAAAACCGGTAATTATTCAAAGGCTTTGTCACAGTATATAATTGGGTTGTCAGGTTGCAGGTTGTCAGTTATTATAATACCTGAACTCGCAGAATTGATAGCTTGAAGAATGTAGAGCAATATATAATTCATTATGTTTGTATAATCACCTTGTTATAGTCGTAAATTATTAATAATTACTTATCGTATAAAAAAGATCCATAGCATCAATTTTTGCTATGTATAAATTCAGTAGCTTTAACATCGTTATAATTAAATAATTTATGTTTTTTCCTGCGCTGAATGAAAGCCGCACCGTGCGGTATTTTACATTCTTCTATTTGTATGTGATGCAGGGAATCCCTGCTGGATTTGCCACTACTGCCATCTGCAATTTTCTTGCATCAAAGGGTTTACAACCGCAGTTGATAGGTACATTTGCTGCTATTGTCGGAATTCCCTGGATTCTACAGGTTTTGTGGGGGCCTGTCATAGACAGGTACCAATATTCGGTAATAGGTCACAGAAAGCATTGGCTGATTCTTACGCAAGTTATTGCTTTTATCGCATCTTTGCTGTTACTTTTTATAAGTGATCCTGTTAGTGAATTGAATCTATTAACGCTTGTTTTTTTTGTGCATAGTATTTTTGCTTCTGTACAGGATGCCAGTGCCGATGCCATCGCAATAGAAGTTTCTCCCAAACAATACAAAAAAAAGGATGCCCGTTTGCTTAAATAGAAAAATGGATAAGGAATGGCTGGATGGCAAATCAATGGAACACTTTGCCTATCCAAACTACGATCCTGATCTAATTGCTCGGGAAACTGGGGGGGATATTGCTGATTTTGTTCTATCCAAGTAAGAACACGGATTAAATATATACTCGACAAAAATGCAGGAAGTTTGATCTTTGAAGGCATCGTGTTCTTAATCACTAAATAAAATTTTATCTCAAATGGATCAATACACCATTATTTTTCTGATCCTTGGGATTGCTGCTTCAGTATCGCCCAGATGATGCTGAGAAAGGATTGATCTTGTCAAGTCATTGTTCAATAAATCCCATCATATTTCTTTTTTATTGTAAATATCGATCTTTTCAAAAATATCTTCATTTCTAAAGGAAAAATCTTTTCGGTACTACGAAAAGGTAGTGATTTTATGTGATGTGCATTCTTCAACTTTACCACATTAAAAGTTGATCAACTGTTCAAATCATTATTAACATCAAAAATCACCGTTATGAATACCGAAAGAACAGAATTTATAGCATGGATGGAAAGAATCATGGAACGATTCGACATCCTTAAGGAACAAGTGTCATCCAGCCAATCCAAATACATTGAGATCGACGGCGAAGTATTGCTTGACAATCAGGACGTATTGCAGCTGCTAAAGATCAGTTCAAGGTCCTTGCAACGCTACCGCACCGACAAAAAGCTGCCGTACTATACCATCAGTGGCAAGCTTTACTACAAGCTGTCCGATGTCCATCAGCTGATCAGAGAATGTTTAAGTTCTTAACAGGACAGAGACATTCAAAGCCAAGGCAGCCTCTCCAAAACCATATTCAAAGATCGACAATATCTGCTTTTATTTTCGCTTCATCAAAATTAGTTGTGATGGAAGAAATAGTACAAAATAAAAACAGTGAGATCAAGCCGGTATCGGATACACTGCTGGTCTTGGACAAAGACACCAACAAGATCGAGATGGTCAAAGGCTTGGACAAAGATGGAAATCTGCAAAAGCTTCCACCAGAAGAAACAAAGGACAATGAACAATTGATCCGGGTCGATAAGCACGGTGACCTGTTCTCCAACTTCTTCTCCAATTTCTACCGGCAGCTCAAGAACCCTTCTCAATTCAATTTTTTCAAGGTCTCGGAATATGATGCGATCAGCACTGCAAAAGACCTTCAGCAATATGTTAATAACGCATCTCCCGAAGATAAGGAAGTATTGAAAGCATACGAGATGCTGCCAAAAAATACAAACCAATTAAAAGATCATAGTACAATGGAAAACAACACAGACACTCAGGAGTACCGCTTCCAGCCAGAGCAGATCGACTGGAAGACAATGGAAAAATTCGGGCTGAATCAGGAAAAGCTTGAAAAGATGAATGCCCTTGATCCTCTATTGAGGGGGTTCAAGACCAATAACCTAATTCCCATCACCATTAATCTGGGAACAGCGGTCAGTAAAATGGATGTAAGGCTATCACTACAGACAGCAAACAATGGCGAGATCGCCGTTAACCTGCACGGTATTCGGAAGGAACCTAACTACAACCTCAAGTTCCTTGGTCACGAGTTTACCGAGGAAGACAAGAAAAACCTTAAAGAAAGCGGAAATATGGGCAGAGTAGTAGACCTTGTCAATCCCAAGACCGACGAGATCATCCCATCCGTGATCAGCCGTGACCGCCTCACCAATGAACTCGTCGCCTATAGGGCAGAATACATCAAGGTCCCCGATGAAATCAAAGGGATCAAGCTGGATGACCACCAAAAACAGACCCTATTGGAAGGCAAACCGCTTTATCTTGAAGGAATGATCTCCAAAAAAGGCGAACCTTTCGATGCCACAGTACAGTTCAACGCAGACAAGCGTTATGTAGAATTTATCTTTAATAACAACCAAAACCAGCAACAATCCCAACAACAGGATCAATCCAATCTCCCAGCTCAAAAAAACGATGGGGAAGCCCCGAAAGTATTCAGAGGAAAAGAACTGGATGATGGACAATATGACAAATTCAAAGCAGGGCAGACGGTCTATGTGGACGGTCTCGAAGACAGCAAAGGTAAAGCCTATCAAGGCTACATCACCTTCAACAAGGAAACCGCAAAGACAGAATTCTCCTTTACCAACCCCAACAAATTAAAGGAAAAAGCCCAGCCTTCAGAAGACCATAAAACCCAAAAGGCAGTTAATTCAGATGGCAAGACCAATGAGGCCACCAAGAATCTCAAAGAACCGTTGGAGCCCAAACAACAGCAGCCTGCAAATAAGCAACAGGAAGCCCAGCAGAAGAAACCGGTCAGATCCAGAGGGCGCAAGATGTAATTACTCAACTACAATTAAACAACCACCCTGATCAACAAAAACAGTTACAACCACAATAGATCCAATCCTATGAAAGCCATCATCGCAGAAAAGCCCAGTGTTGCAAGAGAGATCGCTCAATTGTTAAATGCCAACGAAAGAAAAGACGGTTACCTCGAAGGCAATGGTTATTGCGTAACCTGGGCACTAGGCCATTTGGTGTCATTGGGAATGCCGGAAGATTATGGCATAAGAGGCTTTGACAAAGCCTCTTTGCCTATCTTTCCCGATCCCTTCCTATTGATCCCAAGACCCATCAAAAAGCAAAACAACAAAGGTTACCAACCTGATCCTTCAGCAGTCAAACAATTAAAAATTATTAAAAATGTGATCGATCAATGCGACAGCATTATTGTAGCTACAGATGCGGGAAGGGAAGGAGAGCTCATCTTCCGGTACATCTACCACTATCTCCAATGCAAAAAACCATTAGAAAGACTGTGGATCAGTTCCCTGACTGAAAAAGCCATACAGGACGGTTTCAAAAAGCTGCAACCAGGCTCAGCATTCGACGGTTTATATAAAGCGGCAAAGGCCAGAAGCGAAGCCGACTGGCTGGTCGGTATCAACGCTACACAAGCATTGAGCATTGCCGCCAACCAAGATGTCTACTCATTAGGTAGGGTTCAGACCCCGACATTGGCTTTGATCTGCAAAAGATTCGAAGACCATCAAAATTTCGCCCAAAAGAAATACTTTCAGATCCAGTTAAAGCACCGTAAAGAATACCTGGACTTCACCAGTCAATCCAATGAACAATGGGATGACAAAAAGCAAACAGAACAAATTATAAGATCCATTGAGCGGGAGGGAAAAGCTACTGTAGAAGATATATCCGTTAAAACAATTCAGGAGCAGTCGCCCTTACTTTTTGACCTGACAGAACTTCAAAAGGAGGCCAACAGAAAGCTCGGTATGTCAGCCGATGAGGTTTTGCAGACCGCACAGTCACTTTATGAAAAGAAATTCATTACCTATCCAAGAACCGGCAGCAAATATATTCCCGCAGACCTTTGGGCAGAGATCCCGGAACTGGTCAGAATTCTCAATACCGTAGATAAATTCAAACCCGCCATCTCCACCCTTAAGTTCGGCAATTTTAACAAGCGTATGGTCAATGACCTCAAAGTAACTGATCACCACGGATTACTGATCACTACAAAAATCCCGTCTGCACTCACAGCAACTGAAAAAGCCATCTATGATATGATCGCCTATCGTCTATTGGAATCCCTTTCAGAACATTGCAGCAAACAGGTCAGTCATATCACGATCAAAGTTCATCATTATGACTTCAGCATCAAAGGTTCAAAAATACTGACTAAAGGCTGGCGAGCCATCAAGGGAGTCCTTTCAGAGCAGAACAGCAATGATAACATCAATGACGACGTAGAAACACTCATTGACCTGCCAGAATTGAAAATCGGTGATGAGCTGAAGATCTCCCAAGCTGAGCTACTAGAAAAGATAACCCAACCACCCAAGCTATACAGTGAGGCAGATCTGTTGTCAGCAATGGAAAATGCAGGAAGATCAACTGAAGACAAAGAGGCTCAGAAAGCACTATCAAATATCGGGATCGGTACACCAGCCACCAGAGCTTCCATTATTGAGACCCTGCTGAGCAGGAACTACATTGTCAGAAAAAATAAAGCTTTAGTACCAACCGAAAAAGGTTTAAAAGTCTATAGTCTAGTCAAAGACCAAAAGATAGGCAATGTACAAATGACCGCAGAGTGGGAGATGTCATTGAACAAGATCGAAAAAAGCGAACTTGATTCAAAACAATTTATCACTGATATCAAAGACTATACATCAGAAATTACCAAAGAACTGTTATCATTAGCCATCCCGCAGGAAAATATCCCCAAACTAAAATGCCCTAAATGCCAGCAGCAAAACCTTATCATCAATGACAAGATCATCAAATGCCCTGATGAACAATGTAACTGGATGCAGTTCAGAAATGTTTGCGAGGTACAGCTAAGCATAGATCAGATCACTTCACTAATAAATGACAGAAAAACCCCGCTCATTAAAAAGATGAGAAGCAAAAACGGCAAAAGCTTTGATGCCTACATCACAATTAAGGGAGATTTCACCGCCTCATTTGAGTTTCCTGTACGACGCAAATGAAATCGCAAACGGCATTGGAATATTAATGTAAAGACTCTATTTACTTAATGACAGAGCGTTTCCATTATTTGTCAAGTTTGTCAATGTAATGACAAAAAACAACCTTTATATTGCCGTAGATATTCTTGTATGAAAACATTTGACTCTCTGAATCATGTCATTAACCTTCTGACAACTGGCTTAGGAGATCTTTAAGGAATTATTATTGTAAATTTTTTAAAAAATCTATACTAATTGTTCACAGAATACTGTCATAACTATGTATTTGCGAGATCATTGTGCTATGAATACCTCAGAAGTAAATAATAAAAAACGAAAAACAGATTGACTCTATCACCACATAACACGCAAATTATCCTCAACAACCTATTCCAATTAATATTCTTTAATATCTTCATATCTACTTTTCGTCAATACTTCTTTAACTTGAGAGTATAAAGGTTCTTTCATAAACCTTTTCCATTTTTCTCTACATACCTTGTTATTATTTTAAATCCAGACCAATAACTCAGCGTTTTAAAGCAGTAGGAAAAAGTTTGATTTTTTCGTTTCTTAAAAGCGGATTTTTTATTTTTCTGTATTTTATTGAAAAGTCTCAAATAAATGGGTAAAGAATCTACCTATCTATTGGAAAAGAGAAAACTCCTTGACACTGGAACTATAAAAGACTAGAAATGATCAGTAGAAATACTCACTATTAATGTTTATGCTTTAACCAAAAGATTCCCGGAATGCTGATTCCCCTCAGAATCAGCAATAGATAACCAAACGTTAGTAAAAACAATTCCATCCTTTTCATCCATGTCAAGAAGTATTTTTTCATCTTTTGCAGAAATTACTTTACCCTGAAACTGTTGGTTTTTGTCGTCTAGCACGCAAACGTTGGTCCCTATCAAATCTGCAGTTTCTACTTCTTCAACATTAATATCCTTTAACTTTACCTTAGAAATAGGTGGAAAAGAAAGACCAGTACCTAAAGCCTGAATTGAAGCTACGGGAATTTCTTTGTCCAAAAAAATATCTGTAACTACATATAATTGATTTGGATTTTCATCTTCTAATGGGGTATGAAATTTTACAATTTGGCCTTGTTTTGTAGGTGTCATGGAAGAATTTTTTTAGATAAGTAAATTTACAATTTAATTATTTAATCTGCAATATTAATATAATCTGGCTGATCTATTTCAAATAACCATAAAAAGGGCATTGCTGGAAAGTATACCAAAATAGAAGTTAAAATAAAAATTAAACGGTACAAATTTTACCTAAACTTTTTTTAGTTTCTAATAGTTATAATGATGAATTGCAAAGAATAAATTGCCACTTTGAGCAGTGAGTCAAATTAAAAGTTGATAAGTTATGACACAACCTACCAAAAAGGATTTCATAAAACGGATGATCTGGAACCACTGAAAATGATAATTAGCTACAAAAATTATTGGCGGAAATTACACAGAGTTATTAGTAAGATCTAATCTTGAAATTCCTATTCATAAATTAATATTGATTATTAAATTATTTTGACATTATTTTTGTATCTAATAGTCAAGATCAAATCTTGTCTATGGCAAAGTATATTTTTAATACAACACTAGAGCGTTCGAAGCTAATGTCAAAAATAAAGGGAAAAGACACACAACCAGAAATCATTTTTAGAAAGGCACTATGGTCGGAAGGGCTGCGTTACTGGCTTAATGTGTCGAAGCTTCCAGGAAAGCCAGATGTCGTTTTACGTAAGTATAAGGTTGCCATTTTCATTGACGGGGACTTTTGGCACGGCTATAATTGGGAGGAGAAGAAGCTCCGTATCAAATCGAATGCTGAATACTGGATCAAAAAAATAGAACGGAATATGGAAAGGGACCTTGAAAATACTGCTGCATTGCAAGAAATGGGATATACAGTATTTAGGTTTTGGGAGCATAACATTAAGAAAGACCTGACAAGTTGCCTCTTCCAAGTCAAGTCCTTTATAGAAAGCTATTCCTAAATAAATTATATTACTTTTGCGAAAACTCATTTTCTAATGTCGCAAACATAGCTTCCTTATGCATTCTTTTTATAGTCGTTGACCCTTTGCTGATAATAATGGATCGGGCAAGTTTTAAGGTATTGCAGGAATTTATGCAAATCAATGGCCATACTCCATGCAGTGGCGGCACTGTAGTTTCTTGGCTTCCCATCTTGAATTTGACACCTATCCAATTGAACCAATAATATATTGTTACGTCAAGGTATTTCTCCTGATACCTTAAATTGTCTTTTTCATTGAATACAATGGCTTAGATCGGATCTATTCTATATAGCTTCTGAGCTTTTGAGAATGTAGTCGACCGTATCTTAAGGAAAGCAAGCTTACCTGTTAAATTGTAGCTAAGATCCGGCACAAAAGGGTCAGTTGCCATTGCAGTATATAAAGCGAGGTTCAGCTGTGCACCACAAACTTGATATCATTATCAAGCTTTGATTTTTAAAGTACTGTGAAATCTAAACCTACTAAATTAATTAACATACAATTTTAACTAAATGTTATCATAATAGTGGGTTGTACAAATTTCATACGCAATTATATAATAATTAGATATTCATACTATGAAGCCTTGAGTAATGTGGATCGATTTATAAAAGAGTTTTTTTTATTGTCAGAGTAGTATTTAATAGTATAGATTTAATGCTGTTTGATAAAAATTTTAAAGTTCTTCAATTAGTGCAAATCTCTATATTGAAAGAATTTTATTATTCGTATTTTTACGGTTTATTAAATTGAGAATATACGAGGTATGAAGCATATTGAACTGTTTGCTGGATGTGGTGGAATGAGTCTTGGACTAAAATCAGCTGGATTTGATTTATTGTTCGCTAATGAAATTTCGCCAATGGCTGGGCAGACTTTTGCTTATAATTTTTTAGATGAAGACATCGCTAAATTAATTGAAGATAATAAAGTAATCGCAAAAACATTTTGGATTAATAGTGGATTTTCTCACAAATCGCTGAAATCTCGACTAAATGAAAATCCATTTATTGGAAAAAAGCCATATAGCGATCTGACTAATACTTCAAACTTAGATGGTAAGCTTTTAATTGGAGATATAAACAGTTTACTATCTTATATAATTAAATCTAAAAAATATAAATCATTAAAAGATTTAGATATCGACATAATATCTGGAGGTCCGCCATGTCAAAGTTTTAGCTTAGCAGGTAGAAGGGAAAAGGATAACGAAAAAAATTTATTGCCTTTGTCCTTTGCTAAATTTGCTGGATTAGTTAAGCCCAAAGTTGTCCTGTTAGAAAATGTTAAAGGTATTACGATTCCATTTTTAGAAAACCAAGAAAAATATCACGCGTGGTTAGAGGTTTCGAAAGCATTTGTTTTAGAAGGTTATGTTCCAATTTGTATGATGCTTAATTCAAAATATTTTGGAGTTCCTCAAAGTAGACCCCGATTTATTTTGCTTGCTTATAGAAAAGATATTTTTGATAAACTGCGTACTAAATATAATGATGAGGATAGTAAAAAAATATTCGAAATATCAGAATCATTCAGTAAAAAGGTTAGACAGAATAGGCATAATCTTAATGAGGTGAAAATTGATGATTTTAAATATTTTGATATAGAAGAAGAAAAGAAGCTATTCAATGGTATTTTATTACCAAATATTACAAATTCAAAATCAGAATTTATTTCAGTATCACTCGCCATTGATGATTTATCAAAAAAAAATACGGCACCTTCAAATTATGTTCAAAACCTAAATAACAAATTTTTTAAAGAATTTAATTATGAAAAAATTTTAAATTTTGAGGAAAGAAGACATAATTTAATTACTCAAGCAAGATTCCGCTTTTATCAGGTTTTAGAAAATATTGATTCAAATTATAAAAAAGATTTTTATAGGCTTCTCACTATAGATAAATATGAAGAGAATATTTTAGAACCTTTTTTTGACAAAATTAAAAACTTTTTCTTTTTTGCCCCTAATGTTGATTTATCAATATATGAAGAAAGATTGCTGGAAAATATTAAAGATTTTATAAATTTGTTAAAAACTATAAAAACTAAGAAAAGAAGTCAAAGAGCCTTAAGAAAAAATTATCCTGCTCCGGCACAACTTACTATTCCCGACGATATGTGTCATTACGATGAAACGAGAACTTTAACAGTACGCGAGATGGCAAGGATCCAATCTTTTCCGGATTGGTTTCAGTTTAAGTCTAAAGTAACTACAGGTGGTGATTTGAGAAAATACGAAGTGCCACAGTATTCTCAAGTTGGTAATGCAGTACCACCTCTTTTAGCTTTTAATCTTGGTGTTTTAATAAAAAAACAATTAAATGATCTCAATTGATGATTTCAAAATAGCTTGTATAAACGAACCTCACGATGTAGTGATTCAAAAATATATTATTGAGGGTGACTCATATTTCTTTAAAGAAATATTCCCGGAAAAAACAGAATTTGAATTTAAAAGGAATATTGCAAATATTTTAAATGTTCATATTAGGGATATTGTTATTGTTGGTTCTGGAAAGCTTGGTTTTAGCTTGAAACCTGAAATTAACCAACCAGGTTTCTATCGTTATAGAGAGTTTGATTATAATTTTAATGTAGACAATACAAATGAAAAATCTGATTTAGATATAGCAGTTATTTCATCTCAATTATTTGATAAGGAAATGAAAAATCTTTTTAATCATACAAATTTTTATAATGCTGAATTCGTAAAAAATTGGGGAGGAAGAACAGATCTAGGGAAGTATTTTTTGAAAGGAAGGTTGGCTTCAAGATTTTTTCCTGTAGATTTTAAATTAACAAAAGAAATTGAGGGAGTACAAAGTAAGTATCAAATGCAGTATGGGAGAAAAGTAAATATTGAAATATATAAATCTTGGTACTTTTTTGAAATATATCACAAACAAAACATTCAAAATATTCATCTAAATTTAATAGCATAATAATGGATTTAAATTATAAACTTAAAGAGAGCATTCCTTCAAATTCATTTAAGATTATTGAATTATATAATAAAATACATTCAGGTCAATTATCACCATCACCAAATTTTCAACGTAATTTAGTTTGGAAGAAACAGCATAAATACGAATTTATTAAAACTATTTTAATGAATTTTCCATTTCCGGAAGTATATATTGCGAGTATAGCAATGGATGTCAAGACATTACTATCACAGGAAGTTGTTGTTGATGGACAACAACGATTGACAACAATCGTTGATTATATTAAAGGTGAAAACGATTTTAAAAATCAAAATAAACTTATATCATTTGAAAACCTTGATATTGACGCAAAGAGGCAATTCTTGAATTATCCTGTATCAGTGAAAGATTTGAAGGATATTGAGATGTCAAATATCAAAGAGATTTTTCAGCGAATTAATAGTACAAACTATGCTTTGAATAGTAATGAAACATTAAATGCACAATTCGGCGATGGAGAGTTTGCAATGTTTGCTAAACAGCTTGTAGATAAAAATTTAGAAGTTAGTGAAGCAATTACAGATGTAATTATTAGCGACGAAGAACGAAATTTTGTAATTGATTTTCTTTTTGAGCATAATGTATTTAAAGAAAATGATATAAAAAGGATGTTTGATTCTCAATATATTATGCTTATTACTTCAACGATTTTAGATGGTAAATATTTTGGAAGGAATAATAGGATAAATAGTTATTTAGAGCAATATAATTCTGAGTTTGCAAACTTTCATGAACCTTTACAAAAATTTATAAATTCTTTAAAAATTATTAATAACTTAAAACTTGCAAAAGAAAGTTATTGGTTTAATAAAGCAAATTTATTTACATTAATTATTGAATTTCAAAATTTAAAATTTGAAGAAATTAATTTTGACAAATTAGAATATTATTTACTTGACTTAGAAGAAAAGGTTGATATTTACTTTGATGGAAGCGAGGATCAAATGGAAATTCTCTCAAACGATGAAAAAAGATATTTTGAGGTAGCAAGACAAGGAAGTCATGAACTGGCGGCTAGAGAACATAGAGCAAAGGTTATTAAGGATATTGTTTTAAAATCACTTTTTGATGAAAATGAAAAAACAGAAATAAAATCTACCACTACAAAAACAGTAGAGGGTGATCAAGTGTTGATTATTCCGACTAAAACTGGTTTGTCTAAAAATATCATCGATGCAACATCAGTCGTAAGAAATTTTCTGAAAGACAAAGGAATTCACAATTATGAGAATCAAGAACTTGGTCAGGATAATAAAGTAAAATTAGAAGGAGTCTTTGTAAGTGATAATTCTGAAATGCCAACCACTATCTCACTCTACAGATCAAATGGAAGAGGAGATTACAGGATTTGGTTTACTGGATTAGGTGATTTCGCCCAAGCTGATGATAAATTAATTATAACTTATCAAGAAGGAATTATAAAAATATATAATCTTAGAAATCATAGTATCTTGAAAGAATAAAATCATTCAAAAGCCTCATTTATAATGAGGCTTTTATGGAAATTCAGAATGTTGATATTATCTGACCATTTTAAGAATTGCAGTTTCTAAATCGTCGCCTTCTTTAGTATAGCATTGAATATGGCAATTATACTTCTTAGTTTTTTCAATTAAGTCATCAAGCGACTCGCCCCCAGAATAATATATTAGTAAAACTTTTGTAAATTCTGGCATATTATCTAAAATATCAATAATTTCTTCTCCAGTTAATGTGCCCAAATCGTGATCAATCATAATAAGATTAGGATTACTAACTATTAAGTCTTGTTCAATTGTGTCTCCATTAACTCGATGATCAATTACAAGTTCACAACCTCTTACTAAAAATTTTGATTGGAGATTATATTCGAATGAATCTTTATATTCTAAATCGTCTTCATACATCAAAATAGTAAATTTATCCATGGTTTTATTTTTTTATCTTTTGTTAAATATTATTATAAATTCTGCGCCGTTCTGAAAGTTTTCATTAAGTAAAATTGATGCATCAATTTTTTCTAATAATTCTTGAATATGAGTAAGCCCTAATCCTGAACCATTTGTAGTTGTGAAGCCATAATCAAATATCCTTTTATAATTTTCACTTTTAATACCTATTCCATTATCTCTCACATTAATTTGAAATTGATCAACATTTTTATTTATTAATAGAACTTCTATTTTAGGTTTATATCCATTTTCTTTTTCTCCCAATCTTGCAGTGACCGCTTTCTTGGAATTATTTATTAAATTATCTAGTATAATAGTCATTTCAATAGGTTTAAACGTCGTGTTAAACGCACTCAATTCGCCTGCGGAAATTTCAAACTCTATGATATTCGACATAAATGGTTTTACGACATTTATTAGATACTGCTCAATGAATGAGACTAAATCTAAATTTGAATCTTTAGCTTCTATTTTAAAATTTGCTTTCGTAGCAAATTTAGATATTGAATAAATTTTATTCAATTCGTAATTTAGCTTCGAAAATACATTTTTTAATTCTGAATTTGGAATTTCTAAATTGTTATCGATTTTAAAAATTACTCCCTTAATATAATTTTGTATTGTTCCTGTTGAAATTCCAATATGATGCATCAGATTTAAAACGTCATCAAATTCTTGAGACTTGATTGACTTTAAAAATAAATTTTGAGATCTTGTCTCCTCCAATTCTTTATTTGCTTCTTCAACTTTTTGTTTAGATTCCCTATCTTTTTTTTGCAAATTTTCAAGATCTATTTTTAAATTAGATATAATACTTTCTTGCTCTCTCAATTTATCGCGGTGGATTTGGAGGGCAATTATCGCTTTAGATGTTACAGCATCAGTATTATATTTCGTCAAATTAAAAATTTCCTTGTCTATTTCATTATTTTTATCTGCTTTTCTCTGAATAATCCTATTTAATGTATCAGTATCAATCTTATGTTTTTCGAAATCTTCTAGAATCTTTATAAATTCTCTTTCTGATTGTTCTTTTTCTTCTTCTATTTTATCTAATATTAAATCTTGATTTATGAAGATTTCAATGACTGTTTCTGGTTTTGCTCCCATAATTGAGTGTATACTTTCATATACCCTTCTTTTCTTAGTTTTGATATCTTCACGATATTCTAATTCTTCATCAGTAAGTTCGCCAGAGATTATTTTTCTTTCTATCAAACTTATTGAATCTTTATCTTCTTTTGGTATGCTATCCCAATTGAGACCATCAACTACATACCTTTCTAAACGACGTAAAGTTTTGAAGAAAAAACTTTTATTATCCTCTCGAAGTGTTAAAGAATTAAAACTGTCATTACGAACAATCCCTTCTCTACTAGATACTATTTGAAAATCATTTTCACTGTCGGTGATTTCAATTCGTCCAACATATTCCCTTAAACCAATAAATCTAGCATATCCTTGATTTTTTCGCTGATCAATGCCTAACCAATCATTTCCATATTCACCATATGGTGGTATACGGAAGCCGTTAATAAATAGGAAAATTGATCCATAATCAACAGCTCTGATACCTGTTTGTTTAGTGAAAAAAGCTTTGGCATACGGATTCAAATAATACAAAGTTATCTTTGCATTTTTTATAAGAGGGAAAAATTCATTTTTCTCCCGAATTCTGAAGATGATTTCTCCCTTATCTTTCAATTCAGTACATATCTCATCTCCATTTAAAGTACTTTCAACACTTGTGCTTTGAAAATCTAATTTTTCAAAAATTGTATTTTCAACTTTCCCAATAAATTTTTTATGCGGTTCTTCTAAACTGTTTTCTCTTTCAAATTCTGGCGCACTAATATATATACCAAAATCATTTTTTTCAAATGCGTGATTGGGGTTAATAAGTTTTTCTAAATATTTTTTAATATTGGTAAGCTTATCTGTATTCCAACCTATAAAATTTCCCTCTCTATCTATATTAGGTCTAACCCATTTTGATCTTAATTTCACAATTTCTAGAACTACTCCGTGATCAAATGGTTTAATACCGCTTTGTTTAAGTTCACTTATGGATAGATAGAAATATTTTAATTTTATTTCACCGATCTCTTTGTTTATGTCATTAACTTCAAAAAGTTTCCAATCAATTTGAAGTTTTAAAAAATGATTTTCTTTTTTTGTTTTTGTGTAGACATTCAAATATTCTCCTAATCTGTCACAAGAAAATCTTCCAACTCCTTTTGCACCAGCCATTGTACGGTTAAATTGATATGCGTTTTCTTTCTTTTCTGAATAGGCAATATTTAGCCACTTATTTTGAATGTCTAGGAAATCCATGCCGACACCATCATCTCTAATAATAATCTTGGAGGCCATATTACTAAGTTCAGTAGAATACTCATCATCATTATTTAAAATATTTAAAAATGAGATAGTAACCTTTTTTGCATCTGCATCGAAAGAATTTTTCACTAATTCTAAAATAGCAATATTGTCATCATTAATTAAATCCTTACCAATGATACTTTTTATCTGGATATTTGTTTTAAAATGTAAATTTTCGTTATCCATATTATTATTATTATTTATAAGTATCTCCATAAATAATTAATCAACATTATATAAAGATTATTTTAATTCTTTTAAAATACAAGTTTTACTTTTAAAATCATCTAAAGCTACAACTAAATATTTATAAAATTTACAAACAATTTTTTTTACCCGTCAATTTCTAGGTATTCCAGATAGCTGTCAACAAAGTGTATTTCTTATTAAAATTTTGACATTAACTCAGTAAAATGAATGTCAATTTTGTATTGATAATAATTTTCTTGTACTATTTTCCAATGTGAAGCAGGAACCATTTAAAACAAAATAGTCTAATGACCCACTTGTACCAACTTCTAGAACTATTTGTATGTCTTCAAAAGCAAAAAGCCATTCTAGATCGTAATTTGTAAGATTATTAATTTAATCAATGCCCACGTAATTTGGCTTTTTAATATACGGATTAGGTAATTCAAAACCTAAACGCCTGTAGAATAATTTTTTCAAGATATTATTATACTTTCCTGTTCAAAAATTAATTGTCAATATATTATTTCCCGACATAATATTTTTCTCAGTTCTATTTCTTAGCTGAGATTTTATATAGTAGCCAACTAATCTTTTCTCGTTGAATTATCAACAAAGTATGACTGACAATTTCAACAAAAAATATTATACATTAAATCATTTTGTGGGTTAATCTGAAGCATACCAATTAACTGTAGTTGCTAGTCAAATTTAATAACGATTAAAAGTACTTCTTTTTGTCTAAAATAAAAAATCCAACTCTCGTTAGAACTTAATATTTAAATATCTTTTTTATAGTGGTCGAAATCAAAATTAAATTTTAATAAATCTTGTGGATGAATCATTAAGGCTTGCGAAAGTTTTACAAGTGTTCTAATTGTAAGATTTATTTTTCCTTGTTCATATTTACTTATGTCACTTGAATCTATTCCGGTTAAAAATTCTAAATCGTCCAGTGTTTGTTTATTCTTTGTTCTAATTTCAAAAATTTTTTTACCAATTTCTTTCAAAAAATCTTCAGTGATATTCATTTACAAGCATTTTGGCTAAAGTCTTGACTTTTTAAAAAAATCTTTTGGGGATATATACCTAAATCGAAAAATTTAAGTATATTTGTGACATATGTTACATTAATGTAACTTTGCGATACTTCAAAGAATATTAGAAGCTATTGCTTAGAATCTCAATTCGAAAACTGGTACTTATAGACACGAGATGATAAGCAGAAAGCTCACGACCTAGGCGTGGGCTCTCTTATCTGTGTCAAAGGTATACCAGTACCCCGAATTGGATAATGTAGAGTCCCACGCCGTCTTTTTTTTATGCAGTTCGCTTCCTCTCTACACTAAAATCTAAGCCCGCTTCCTAAAACATAGTATCAGACTACACGATACAATAGGAGGGTACAACCTATTGAGGCTTTCAATAGCTCACTCGGGACACAGATTTCATTCATATCAAACTCTTTCCGGTGCCTTGCGGTCACTGCTTATAGAACCTCACCAGTCCTTTTTCACACCAAAGGGCATCAGGAAAGTTTTTATCCATCAATGAATCTACTACTATAATTACAAAAAAACAAAAAAGCCCTTTCCCATCAGTTCGCACACCTACAGGGAAAGAGCAAAGCTTAGTAATTACTGAACAATTAAAAAACCTTTTACAAATCTATGAAAAATTCCTATTACAAGATAGGAGGTATTTTCTTTGGCCTTATGCTGACCGCTGTCAGCACCAACACAAAAGCCCAAACACGCACCATTTCCGGTACCGTAACCTCATCCAACAAGCCTCTTTCAGGAGTAACCATCTCCCAACAGGGCAGTGATCAGGTAACCACCACCAGCGAAAACGGGACCTATACATTACAGGTTTCAGCAGAAAATCCCATCTTAGTGTTCAGACACCCTGATTATTCAGAAGAGCGAATCAAAGCCAACAATCAGAAAGTCATCAATATCAGTTTAAAGGAAAATGTAAAGGGAATCGAAGAAGTTATTCTCAATGCAGGCTACTACAAGGTCAAAGACAAGGAAAGAACCGGTAGTATCGCCAAAGTCTCGGCAAAAGACATAGAAAACCAGCCCGTCAACAATGTGCTTTCCGCACTGCAAGGCAGAATGCCGGGTGTCAGCATCACCCAGAACTCAAGTGTCCCGGGAGGCGGCTTTGATGTGCAGATCAGGGGAAGGAACAGCTTAAGAAGCTTTACGACCACCGGCTATGACGGAAACAAACCGTTATATGTTGTGGATGGTGTTCCTCTGCCTCAGATCAATGATTTCAGCACGGGGATGTCCGCCAACATCCTTCCATACAGTGAAACAAACCCTTTAAATTCCATCAATCCGGATGAGATCGAGTCTCTGGAGGTTCTCAAAGACGCCGATGCAACCGCCATTTACGGCAGTAAAGGAGCCAATGGGGTCATTCTGATCACCACAAAAAAAGGAAAAAGGGACAGGACGGAGTTCAATCTGAGAACCAGTTACGGGCTTGGAGAAATGACCAACCTCCCCAAAATGATGGATCTTGAAGAATACACGGCGATGCGGAAACATGCTTTCGCAAATGACAGGGTAGCGGTCCCTTCCAATGCCTATGACATCAATGGCGTGTGGAGTCCGACAAAATATACAGACTGGCAAAAATACTTTGTGGGAAACACCGCTGAATACTCGGATGTTCAGATTGGTGTGTCCGGTGGCAGCGGCAATACGCAATTCTCAATTACCGGGGGACATAATGAAGAGACCACTATATTTCCCGGGAGTTACCGCTACACAAGAAATAACCTTGGCGTCAACCTTAGCCACAGCAGTGCGGACCGAAGATTTCAGATCGCTTTCAATGGGACTGCAGCGTTACAAAAAAATATCCTGCCGCCTACCGATTTTAATGCGGTCTATGCAACGCTGGCGCCCAATGCGCCCGATCTTTACAGTGCCAACCATGCGATCAACTGGGAGAACAATACCTTTACCAATCCAATGGGGCCTGCCACACAGACCTATTCGGTCAGAACCAAAAGTTTGAATGCCAATGTCACATCAAGCTATGTCATTGGAGGTGGATTCAGTGTGAACCTTAACAGCGGTTACAGCAATTACAACACTAATGATCAGAAGATCTTTCCAAAGACCACCTACAATCCGTCCAGCAATATTGGAAGCAGCAATTCTTCCTTAAGAAAAGGGCAGAAGCTGAACCAGAGCTGGATCCTCGAACCGCAGCTCAACTATGAAAAGAAATGGAGGAAAAACCAATTTTCAGCATTGGTAGGTGCTTCATTGCAGGAACAGAAATCTGACAATCTGGTCATTGTGGGCACTAATTTCCCATCGGATGAAATGCTGACCAATATTGGTGCCGCAGCCGTCGTTACCACCCCAAATGCCTATGAATCCCTGTACCGCTACCAAGCCGTTTATGCCAGATTCAATTACGGTTATAACAAACGTTATTTTTTAAACCTGACAGGCAGGCGTGACGGGTCGAGTCGATTTGGTTCTGAAAGAAGGTATGCGAATTTTGGGGCCGTCGGCGCTGCATGGATCTTTTCAGAAGAGAACCTATTTAAAGGGTGGTCGTGGCTGAGTTTTGGAAAACTCAGAACCAGCTATGGGGTCGCAGGGAACGACCAGATCGGGGACTATCAATATTATGATACGTACCAGTCCACCGGCGGATCCTATGGAGGTTCTTCAGGCTTGTTGCCACAGCGGCTTTACAATAAAAATTTCGGCTGGGAGCAGACCCGTAAGTTTGAGGCCGCTTTAGAAGTTGGACTGTTCAAGCAAAGGCTGAATCTGAATGTGGGTTATTACCATAACATCAGTTCCAATCAGCTGGTCGGTATTCCAATGCCTGCTACGGTAGGGTTCAGCAGCATTCAGGCTAATTTGGATGCCACTGTCAGAAACAGGGGTCTTGAAGTGTCGCTGCAGTCGGTCAATATCCAGAGTGATCACTGGAAATGGACCACCAGTCTCAATTTCACCTTGCCTGAAAACAAACTGATGGAATTTCCAAACCTTGAAAGGTCCACCTATGCCAACAAATTTGAGATAGGAAAGGCCACCACTCTGGTCAAGCTATACCAGTACACAGGCATCGATCCCGTCACAGGTCTGTACACTTTTCTTGATGCCAATCAGGACGGCATCATCAATGCCGCTGACCGCGTCGTCAGCAAAGAGATCAAAGAGTATTGGTATGGAGGTCTACAGAACAGCATTCAGTACAAGAACTGGAGTTTCGACCTGTTATTACAGTTCGTCAGTCAAAGCCAGTCCAACATGTATACACAATATAGTAGCATCGGTTCGATGTCCAATAGACCCGCTATCTTCAATGATTACTGGACACCGGAGAATCCGGACGCCCAATTCCAAAAACCAAGTGCTGGATACAATACGGCAGCCACTGCGGCGGGTACTTTTTTCATCAACAGTGATGCGACCGTTTCAGATTCCTTCACCTTAAGGGTTAAAAATGCAACCCTCAGTTATAATATTTCAACAACAGACAAGGCCAGGTCCAAAGCTAAAATATTTATGAGCGGGCAGAATCTGTTCGTGTTCTCGAACTATAAAGGCAGCAGTCCGGAGTTTCTCCTTCCGGGATACAGTGGTCCGCTGAGGGTTCTCAGCTTCGGAGTCTCATTAACCTATTAAACAGCACAATTATGAAAAGTACAATAATAGAAAATATCATTCTTTTAAGCCTTTTGATCGTTTCACTTTTGCTCTGCAAAAGCTGTGACAGCTTTACCGATGTCGGACTGCCTAAAAACCAAATTACCAGAGATCTGGTCTTTAAAGATGACCAATTGGCCAGATCCGCAATGGCCAGTATCTACCGTTCTATGGAAGAGTCGGGCTTTTTATCAGGCTCTTCGGGCGGCGCTCAAGTTATTTTGGGTGCCTATGTGGACGAACTTCAATCCTATGCTGCTCCCGCGAGCGATGTCTCGGTCTTTTATCAGTTGGGCCATATGGCCAGTTCTACGAAAGTCAGTAGTTTATGGACGAGCACCTATTCGCAGATCTATAACATCAATGCGATCATTGAAGGGGTGGAAAATTCTGAAAGCCTTAGCTCAGAAGTAAGAAACCGGCTAAAAGGAGAGGGGCTTTTTCTCAGAGCGATACTGCATCTGTATTTGGTTCAGTCCTTTGCCTCTGTACCCTATGTAAATTCTACAGATTATCAGGTAAACCAGACGATCGGTAAAAGCAGCATTACTCAGGTTTATCTCCAATGCCAGTCTGACCTGCAAGCCGCAATACCGTTACTACCTGAAACTTTGACAGCAGGAAACAGAGTTTATCCCACTAAAATGGCGGCCTTTGCGGTATTGGCAAGAATTGCCTATTATGAAAAAAATTGGGATGCTGCCGTGCAATATGCCAGTAATGTGATCAGTAATCCCCAGTATAAAATGGAGACCGACCTGAACAAAGTTTTTCTAAAGGACGGTTCTGGCAGCATATGGCAACTGTTGCCATTTGGTTCAACCTACAATACCTATCAAGCCAATGTTTTCATTCTTAATACAGCACCACCGACGAATGTGGCACTCCGCCAGGATTTCATCAATGATCTTGAGCCTGGTGATGGAAGGAGATCCGCGTGGATCGGGCAAAAGACAGATTCGCAGAACAAAACCTACTATTATCCATTTAAATACAAGCAGTATTCTACAAGCACCAATTCTTTAGAGTATTCCGTCATCCTCAGGGTGGAAGAACTATATCTTATCAGGGCTGAAGCCCATATTTATAAAGGACAAAATGATCTGGCTGTCGCCGACCTAAACAAGATACGAAACAGGGCAGGCCTGACATCGCTGGCAGTTGTTACAGATCAGAGTACGCTGATCAACGCCCTCATCAAGGAAAGAAGAATAGAGCTGTTCACGGAATTCGGCCATCGGTTCTATGATCTCAGACAGCATGATATTCTGGATATCGTCATGACTCCGAAGAAACCAGGATGGAAACCATACTTCAGGTTTCTTCCTTTGCCCGAAAAAGAACTTCTGTTAAATCCAAACCTAAATCCACAAAATGAAGGCTATTAGAATATATATAGCAGGTCTGCTATTGATCTATGGGTTGGGATATTCTCAGAATATAGACAGCTTGACCGCCCTATACAAACAATTTTACCAAACAGCCCTGTTGACAGCCAGCCCAAACGGCCAATATGTAGTATTAAAGCATACCAATACTTATGGTAAGGATGAAGACGAACTGGTGGATATAAGATCCAGCAAAGGAACAATGTTAGATAAGCACGTTAAATATCAATTCCTCGGGGACGATGTAATTCTGATGCAGAACAACAACCACAGTCGGTTCTTAAATTTGAAAAATGGTCAAAACAAAGATATTGCAGGCAATTACAGTTCTACTCTTGCACAGCGATCTGGACAGGTGGTTTTATATAATACAAGCTCAAAGGATCTGCTTTTAGTTTCTGATGATGGGAAGGTCTTATGGAAGGAAAACGGAATCAGGTCCTACCACTTAGATGAGATCGGCCATCGGTTGATCTACGCTTCCGGGAACCATATTGTCTTTAGAGACCTTAAG
Source organism: Chryseobacterium sp. KACC 21268 (assembly GCA_028736075.1). NCBI lineage: Bacteria > Pseudomonadati > Bacteroidota > Flavobacteriia > Flavobacteriales > Weeksellaceae > Chryseobacterium > Chryseobacterium sp. KACC 21268. The sequence continues at coordinate 3,011,648 of CP117875.1, read as the reverse complement.
AATCAAAAATCAAAAAGGTACAAACTGGACAGTGGTGTCCAATGGATTTTTTCTCACAATAACAGGATCTACTGTGCTGATATTGAGAGATCAAAAGTAGAACTGTACATTATTGATCTGCCTTCAGACCATCTGACAAAACAAATAATAATGAGCCCCGAGGCCTTTGAATTTGCCACGGCAATAAATACCTATTTTGAACTGAGAGAAGGCGAACATTTTATCTTTCCTATGTATTTAAAAAGTAAATTAAATGCCAGGGAGGATCCGGAAATGAAGATCACCTACTCAAACAGGAATGGTAAGGATCATTTTTTAAACCATCATCTAGGTATTTATAATATAAAAGAAAAACGATGGGACTACCGACCTGATCAGAGCGACCATCTTCCTGTTTATAGATTTTTAAATGACAAAGGAGACTTTGTTGTATATGATCAAAGTAATGATGTTGTGGAAGAACAGCAAAATGTGATTCTTGACCTCAATCTGATCTTGGATTATGGTAAAAGTTCCCGGGTATTTCCGCAAAAAAGGGCAGATGACGGCAATTATTTTTGGGACCGCAGCACAGAACAATTTATTTACTTCGAAAACAAAAGATGGCTGTGCCATCACATCAGGACAGGAATAGTTCACGAATTGCTGCCATTGAAGATGGATGGCTGGGAAAATCCTAGGGATAACGGCCTGGTCGATGCTCCGGCCGTCATGCCGATCAAAATCAAAGGTGGATCTTCCCTCATGCTTTCCGACCGTTTTGACTATTATATTGTAGATCTCAAAACCCATCAAATGAAACAGATCACGAGCGGGCGTGATAAAAAGATCAAATATGAACTGAAAATTCCTGCGGGTCAATATCCAAAATCGTCCTGGAGCGTAAAATTTGCTGAAATAGACCTGGACAAAGAGATCACATTCAACCTTCTCGATAAAAGATCCTATGATTCCGGGTTTGCGACGTATCTACACAAAAAAAATAAAACCCACCACTATCAGCAGGGTCATTACAAGGAGTTATTAAGATATGGAGATGGACTATTTTTAACTTCTCAGTTTGCTATGGAACCATTCAAACTGACAAAATTTGACAAAGGGAAGTACACGGTGGTATATGAATCCATGAAAACTGAAAGAAAAGGTCTCGAAAATATCCAGTATAAGATCTATCAGTATGAAACACGGTATGGTGAAGCCAATGCTGCACTTTTATTTCCCAAAGGCTACGACAGACAGAAGAAATATCCTATGATCGTCAATATCTATCAACAGCAATCTCGTGATCTACTGTTTTTTGTGCCGCCTTATTTAAATACAAGAATAGGATTCAACTACATGCATTACCTGATGAATGGTTATATTGTTCTACTGCCTGATCTTCAACATGAGATCGCCAACGTTAAAAACAGTGTTGTCACCTCTTTGGAAAAAAGTATTGATACTGCCAAGTCGCTGGCTTCGGTCGATGATAGAAATATTGGTGTAGTTGGTCTATCATATGGGGGCTATGAGACAGGTCTGGCAGTGACCAATTCCAAATATTTTAAAACCGGTGTAGCAGGCGTGATGATCTCTGATCTGGTCTTTCATGCTTTCAGTCAATCTGAGGTCATGTCTATGCCTAATTATATGAGGACAGAAACTCATCAGATGAGAATGAAAAACAACGTATTTGACAGCTGGAATACCTATTTGGACAACTCTCCGGTTTTCCATATAAAAAAGATCGACATCCCGGTTTTAATTTGGTCTGGGCTAAAAGATAAAAACGTACCTGCCACGCAATCCAAGATGTTCTTTCTAGGGATGAAAAGGCTGCAGAAAAAGGCGGTGATATTGGAGTATACTAACGAGACCCACAATGTTTTCTCACCACCTAACCAATTGGATCTTAATGTTAAAATTTGGCAGTGGTTTGAACATTATTTGAAAAACAAGCCACCTGCAGATTGGATCGATCCAATTACAAAGTAGAAATGCTCCCTTACGGGAGCATTTTTTAATCAATTTTATATAATTCGACGTTGGCCGTTTCAGGATGATCCAGTTCAGGTCCATTGGTCCCAAAAACCTGCTGTCCCGTTGGTGTTCCATCAACGGTACAAATTACATTCAAGTCAGTACCACACATGACACTTCGGTCCCACTGATTCGTAAAGCTATTAAAAATATAGCCTTGTCTGTCAACTAAAAATTTCCTTTTGCTTTTTTCTTTTTGATTAGCGAATGCAGTTCCGGTTCCGATCAGAATGAGAACTAACGGTAACAAGTAATTTTTCATTTTATTAAAATTTGATATGATGCCTACTTTTTTTCAACAGGTTTTCGGCATTTCCTAAATCTATACTATTTAAATTTATCTGGTTGTTCTTATCGTAATCAACAAATAACACAGTCTTTGTTAGCATCGAATCCTGCACACCTTGATTTTAAAATATGGCAATGGTTTTCGATATTTAAAAAATAATAATTGCCATTTGACTCATTTGATCCGATGTAAAAAACAAAAGCTCCCTTGCGGGAGCTATTCTTAGTCGATCTTATATAATTCGACATTGGCCGTTTCTGGATGATCCAGTTCAGGTCCGCTCGTTCCAAAAACCTGCTGTCCTGCTGTTGTGCCATCAACGGTGCAGATCGGATTAACATCAGTTTGACAAGTGACGCTACGATCCCATTGATTCGTTGCGCTGTTGAAGATATAGCCTTGTCTATCGACTAAATTTTCTGTGCTACTTTTTTCTTTTTGAGTAGCGAATGCAGTTCCGGTTCCTATCAGAATCAGAACTACGGGTAAAACGTAATTTTTCATTTTATTAAAATTTAATGTGATGCCTACTCTCAGTTAACAGGTTTTCGGCAACTCCTGTTCTGTTGGCCAACAGAATTATTTAAATGCATATCTGGTCATTTGGTTTCCTGCCAGTACATAAAAATATTTTTTTGTGCATAATATGCCTTTGATCTTGATTCGTCTCTCATTCTTAATGTAGAAACTGTAGAGGTATTTCTGAGTTGATGCATCGTAAACGTCGACAACATTTTTGTTTCTAAAATCTGTAAAGGATTCATCCTGTCCTCTTATTTTGGAAATATTATAGAATCTGTTGCCTGATATTGTCTGTGCCCGGTTGATCACATTTGGTGATCTGATCAGTTTTGTCTGCCCGCTTTTAAGTGTTTTCGTTTCAAGTAGTGTACGGGATGAGGAGTCAATGGTTGGTCTTCTCTGGATATTTTGGAGACCAAAGTCCGCTTTGATCATCTCACTGCGATACAGATGTGTATAGACAATTAGTTTATTTTGACGATCGATGCTTATATCGCCATCTGTGTCAAAAACACCATCGACCTGCGTTTGTAAAACATTAGGAAATAAAAGATATTGTTTCGAATCGGTGTTCAGAATACCCAGTTCATTTTCTTTTGTTTTGACAAGCATTGTCCGAAAAACATAATGCTTTGGTCCGAGCATATAGAATCTCGAAAAATACAATCTATCGATTCCAGTGTCATATGCCTTTAACGATGGCAGTTTCCCTTCAAAAATAACTGGCACTTTACCATCAGAAACACTGAAGTAAGGATATAATACATTAATGGTGACACTCACGAACTGGTGATGGTAATTATCCAATTTAATAGTGTCCACTTTAACATTATTAAAATCCGGATCAATGCCCGAGAGGAGCAGTGGTGTTTTTCGATTTCCCAAGAACAATGTGTCACCCTGATTTCCTGCAAAGTAGTAGTTATCCGTCGGAAGCTTTATAACTTTTTGTTCCGCTGTTAACGGAACCATTATTTTTCTTGTAAAACTTCCCTGGTCATCATTGATGTGTGGATAAAAGATCAATGATAATAATATTGCAGGTAAAGCAGCAGCAAGTGATATGAAACCTACTAATGTTTTTTGATCCTTCTTTTCTGATCCGACAATTGCAATGATCACCAACAAAATGCATACTAGATTAAAGATCATATGGTCGGTCCAGTCCATTTTTTCTAAAACGCCTCCGCAAGAGCAGGGTATCGATTCACTGAAATTCAAGATCAGATAAATGTAAATGGTAAAAGCAAACATTATACTTAAAGATAGATAAAGTCCTAATAAGCGAGATTTACGGAAAAGCAAAAGAAAAACAATAGTTAACTCAGATATGATCACGGCATATGATACAAATCCAGCATAAGTATTTAAAACCGGCGACTGTGCAATCTGGACCTGGAAGTTCTCAAAATCCAAAATCTTACTGATGCTGGCATACACAAAAAGCAGAATAAAAAAGTAGCTGACTATTAAAATATAGGTATTCAAATAATTTTTCATCATCAATATTTTTAGAATTTAACTTGACCGCAACAATCTCCATTTTACTTTCAATCCGCAGTAGTCCGGCATCTTGCTGCCTTTCATGATCGGACAGGTTGTTTTAAAATTCCCCATACTTTCCCAAATGCCGCTTTCCGGACATGGTAAGCCTGTGACAACTGATATGGAGGTACGGGGAATCATAGCATATAAGATTAAGTGATTATTTTGGTACAGATCGCCAATTGTCACCGTCTCTCACAGGTGGATCAGGATCCACAATAGGATTTTCTGTTATGAGTGAATCTCCACGAAAGGACACTGTTGACTGAAGTCCCTTATTTTCAACATTGGATGAAAAACCTTCATCTCGGTTTACACAATTCAGCATACCAAATGCGCATGCCATAAGACTTAAAAATGGGAATAACTTTTTCATTTCAAATAGTTTTAAATGGTTATTCCGGCCGGATTATATTAGAATTCTGAGATCAAAGGTAGCGTCGTTGGGAATCGAAAAAAAGCCTACTGTGGCGCTATTTTAAAATGAAGACGGATCAATTTTAAAATTGCACCACTCAATTTCAGGCATTAAGCCCTTAGTCATGCGAGTTATGAACAATTTCCGTTTGACAGACCATCAAGCCGCACAGAAATCCTTTATTTAAAAGGAAAATGTTTAATTTTGAGAAGGTGAGGTTCTAAAAATAAGCATATGAAAAAGTGTTACTGCTTTCTCATGCTCTTTTTCTTTTTATCACAGTTTACATTTTCACAGTCCAGAAAAGAAAAGACCTTTGAGGAAATAAGAAAAAAGTATGAGATGAAAACAATTGACGACATCAGTGCGATGCCTGACGTCAGGATCTTTATCCAGAAAGCAAAAAATGAGGCCAATTTCTCAAAGCTGATCCAAGGTTACCGGGATGGAAGACAGTTCGATCTCAAACATAAGATCAACTATGCAGACAGTGCAATTACGGCCAGCATCAAGTATGGAACAAAGGATGACAGCAGTAATGACCATCTAAGCAAGGGCATCATTTACTATTTCTATCATAAAAACTACAAATTTGCACTGGATGAGTATTTAAAAGCCTATGTCTTTTCCAAAAGTTCAGATGACCAGTATCTTCACCATAAGGTGATCTATCACTTAGGTGTCGTGAAATTACACCTGGGTTATTATGAGGAGGCTCAGGAGCATTTTGATGAGTGCGTTGCCTATTATGGAAAAAATACAGAGATAGGACTGCATTCCAACGAAAGGTTCAACCGTAAAAAAGCATATTTGAACAGCCTCCACCAGCTGACGGTCACCAGCAGATATCTTAAATACTATAGGAAGAGCGACAGTCTAAGCGAGTTGGGTTACGACCTTACTTTGAATGATGACGATTTTGCTTTGGAGCATAGCTATTTTCTGAAGTGCAGAGGCATTTCAAAATTCAATAAAAAGGACTACCCAGGTGCAGAGACCGACCTTGAAAGTTCATTATCGATCATTGTCCAAAGAAATGATTTCGCTTGGGCGTCAGTGGTGTATTACTATCTTGGCAAGATCAACGAGGCACAAAAAAATACCGATAAAGCCATTTTATATTATACGAAGATCGATTCTATTTTTGAAGTTAACGCTTTTATACTCCCCGAGGTCTATAAAAGCTATAACTATCTTATCGAACATTACAAAGATAAAGATGTTAAGAGGCAGCTGTATTACACCAACCAATTGCTGAAGGCTGACAGTTTGCTGACCACCAATTATGCATATCTCTCTTCAAAGCTTCACAGGGATTATGATCGCCGTACGTTGGTAGAGGATAAAGAAAGGATGGAACAGGTCAGCAAGCAAAAGACCATTTATTCTCAATTCCTTGCAGGACTTGTTATACTGATCCTAATTATTTTCATCATACGTTACCGGAAAGACCAAAAGATCAAAAAGCAGTATCTATTTCTACAAAAAAAACTGGCAGAAAAATCAGTTCCGAAATATGATGCCGTCATCGAAGAAGTACCTGAATACTCGATAAGAAAGACTTTTCTGACCGATGCGATGGCGCAGAAGATCACAGAAAAACTAAAAAAGTTCGAAGATGAGCATCAGTTCCGGAAAAAGGGATTGACCCAACATGGTACAGCCGTAAAACTCGGTACCAATTCTCATTATCTTTCCATCTATATCAATGAGCATAAGGGAATGAATTTCAACAGGTATATCGCTGAACTTAGGATCAACTATATTACCAATCTCCTCAATACCGACAATAAATACCTCCATTATACTATCGAAGCATTGGCAGAGGAATGCGGCATAGCAGCCCGTCAAAATTTCTCAAGCCTATTTTACGAGATCAATGGAATCAGGCCGACAGATTACATCAGGAACAGAAAAAAAGAATTGGGTCTGAGCTGAATGGGCTTCAATAAAGGATTTTTTGTAAATTTCTAAAAAAAGGACATGGTAACAAAAGCTATTTTTAGAAAAATCAAAAAATTAAATGAGGATCTGGATTTAAAGATCAACGAAGTTTACGATGACGACGACAATATGGTAAAGATCGCAGAGAAATCTCTTGTAATCATCGATGAATCCATTAGAATTTTAAAAGAATTGATCTCTCCGCTACATTTTGAGACTATCGCTGAAGAAGTTTATTTCTTTAAAACACTAAAGCCGCAGTTCATTTCAAAATTTATCTATTATTCAACAATTCTGGACATTGAATCCCATAGACCTAACGCAGGAAACAAGGCTCTGAAAAAGTATTATGAGGCAGAGCAGGAGAAGCTGAGAATCTTTTATGAGGAGCAGGCAGAATTTTACAGTTATTACAGAAGAGAAGCTACCTATCTGGACCATAAGATATTTGTCAGAAACTCTTACGATCTGAAAATGAAATTATCCTTTGGCTTCTATAATTTTGACACGAGTTTTACCACCTCTCACGATCATATGATCGCGAGATTCCTCGCCAGCCAGAAATTGGACCAGTATTTAAAAAAACTGCTTGAAAAGATAGGTGACAGTCCAACGGCCAAAACATTGTCACCATTGGTGTGGTCCGCATCAAAGGTTGGTCTGATTGAACTTGTATATGCACTTTATCAAATGCGATGTTTCAATGGTGGGAATATTGAACTCAGTGAGGTCATCAAGTTTGCTGAAAGATCTTTGGATACAGACCTGGGCAATTTCCACAAGACCATTTTTGAGATCCGGACAAGGAAGCAGGGACCAACGAAGTTTCTACAGTTGGTAAGTGACCATCTCAGTCAGCATTTTATAAATACCGAAGGCGAGTGATCTTATTTTGAAAGCCTCAAATACAACTGAGCATTTGAGGCTTTCTTTAATTTTTATTGACCAGATGCTGTAAGTCCGGATCATTGGAGATCCTGTCCATTTCCTTTTCTATGATCCTGCGAACGTCTGCTTTGACCGCTGTGTAATTCTCATCGATCTCTTCTTTCATGCGGTCGGTTTGCTGATCATCAGTAAAGGATCGGATTTGTGGAATTTTTTGATAATTCTTTTCTTCCGCAGAAAGTTTAACGGTATCGACGACAATCTCTGAGTGGAATATTTTCTGCTCAATCCTCTCATCAAAATTGTCGGACACGGCACCGACAAAAAATCCCTGTGTCAATGTTGATATCTTGGAAGCAGGTATCAGGCTGTCCAATTGGGTGGAAATGGAAGTGGAGGTGTCATTTCTGTTGATGGATATGCTTTGTCTTTTCTGCAAAACTTTACCGAATCTTTCGGACAGCGTCTTTGCGGTCTCGCCAACGACCTGACCACTGAAAATATTTCCGACAGTATTCTGTATCACTTTGCTTTCCTTATCACCGTAATCCCTTGTCAACTGTGAAAAGTCCTGAAACCCAAGACATACGGAGACCTTGTTGCTTCTTGCCGTCGCGATAAGATTGTCCAGTCCCCTGAAATAGATGGTAGGGAGCTCATCGATGATGACCGAACTTTTCAGCTGTCCTTTTTTGTTGATCAGTTTGACTATCCGCGAATTGTAAAGACCCAATGCTGCAGAATAGATGTTCTGACGGTCGGGATTATTTCCAACACATAAGATCTTCGGTTCATTCGGATTATTGATGTCCAAAGAAAAATCATCCCCGGTCATTACCCAATATAATTGTGGAGAGATCATCCGCGACAATGGGATCTTTGCCGAAGCGATCTGCCCCTGCAATTGATCCTGTGCGCCTCCCTGCCAGGCATCCATAAAGGGGGAGAGGTAGTTCTCCAGTTCGGAATAGGAGGTCAGGATGGTAAATACATCCTCATATTTCTTATTCAGCAATTCGATGGCGTGTGGGAACGTACAGAATTTACCGTCCTCATATATCTTCAAGAACCAGATGATCGCTGCCAATAGAATGATGGGACTTTCTACGAAGAAGTCGCCCTGCTTTTGGATCCAGCTCCGGTTGAGATTCAGCATAATCGTATAGGCCGCTTCATAGGCATCAGAAATGTCCGTCATAAAATCCGGATTTAACGGATTACAGCGATGGCTTTTTCTGGGATCGTCAAAGTTGATAATGTAAAATTTGGGTTTTATTTGATAGCCTTCAGAATGATGTAAAAGATGATTGTAAGCAATTGTTGAAAGATCATCGAACTTAAAATCATAGATGTACATAGAGAATCCCTTTTCAATATGCTGCCTGATATAATTATTCACAACAGCATAGGATTTTCCCGATCCAGGCGTACCCAGAACAATGGTAGCACGAAAAGGATTTACCACATTGATCCATCCCTGATGCCGTTTCCCTTGATAATAAAACTTAGTTGGCAGATTGACTGAGTATTCGTTATATAGCAGTTTTGTTTCCTGTTGAAAGCTTTCATTTTCACTATTGAATACATCATCCATTAAATTATGTTTCAGAAGTCTGCTCATCCACACACCAGACATCATCAAGAAAATATAACCCACACCAGTTGAAAAAATATAAAGAGCAGTTGCAGAATTGGATGGTACCTGTAATAATATGATGCTAAAAAAGAATAAGGAGCTGCCCATACCTAGAGCAACAAATATCTTGTTCCACGTGATTTTTTCATTTTTCACCCCTTTGGTTCCAAGGCAGCTCAGGCTCAACAATACAACTGTAAAAAGTTTTGAATACAATGGTTTGCTAAATAATCTTGTTGCCCGATCAAAATTTTGAAGGATCTTATTGACCAGCTCTAAAGTCCATCCACGATCATCGAAAAAGCTGTAGCAATACCAGTACAGGTGCATCAACACCAAAATAACACTGACCGCTCTCATAAATGCCATTATTTTGGCAAGTCCTCTTAGATCATCTTCTCCTTGCATCTTTAATTTATTTAAAAATGCAATCTATCGAGCTACTAATTCTAAAACGGTTTAATGATCAGATAGGTAATTGTTGGCTGTAGCTGACTTTCTATTTATAGCCTTATTTCTTTCTTCGTCTTTTCTTTCTTCTTCTGATCTGATCTGCAAATTCGGATTCTTCATAATCCTCGTTTTGTGTAGAAGGAAGAATACCAGCCAAGAGATCCAGTGAATTGCCTTCTTCAAATGTGTTAAAATCAAATAGGGGATATGTCGATCTGTAAATACTATTGTCAGTTGGTAAGTTAGTATCAGACTTTGTTGGATGATCGTTATTGATTTTTTGTCCATCCTGACCGATCCATTTATCGTGAAAATTATTTGCGGAAAAGTCTTTCCCTAAACTTGACCCGTTCCATACTGTTCGGGACCGGTGATCGATAAACGTTATTCCATAGATCCTGCCGTTGTCGTTTTTACGGACAACGGTATCAATTCCCTCTTTTTTCAATTTCTTTTTAAATGCTTGCTCATCTTTTGAAGAATGGTGAGCTTCTGTGATCGATCTTTTCAAATTTTGTTTGGCGGATCGATCATTACTTTTGTTTTTACAAGCAGTGAAGTGTTTTTGGAGAGCATCGATCCCTGCTTTTTTACCGAACAAAGATGCCTTGAAGGGATTTCCTGCTTTTTTTCCTTGATCATCTAAAGGAAAGTAAAGCAATCCTCTTTTTAATTGGCCTTGTAATTCTCCCTCCACTTTCTCCACAGTAATTTTAAATACTGAAAGCAAAGCATTGTATTCACCAAAGGATTGAAATTGGTAATAGGAGGGTAAATGTCTTATTACCGATGCGATCTGACTTTTGATATCTCCAGATTTAAGATCAATTGGTCGTAAGATCTCCCGATCTTGCCGAGACCGTTTCTCAACTGCTGAGATAAGACCCAATTTCTTTTCAAGTTCCCGGCAGACCTTCATCGAACGGATCTTTTCGAATCGATCGGATATCTTTTTTCCCTCCTCATCCACACAAACAGAAACAATATGGATGTGACTTCGGTCGATATCGGTATGTTTGAACACTATGAAAGGCTGATAACCATAGCCCATTCCATTCATATACTGCTCAGCAATATCCTTATACTGCTCATCAGAAACATTGTCTTTAGGGTCAGGATTCAGGGAAATATGCAAGGTATGCTTTTCGGTATTTCGGTTAGCCAACAGGTAAGGCTCAAATGATTTCGCCAATTGAGCAACCGAATATTTCCCGTCAACTGTCTCGATCATTTTATTGGTCATCAGGATCTCTCCCTTTGCTTTTTCAATTTTTGAATTATTATAGGATAGTGTACCAAATAATTTACTGCTTCTTCCAATTTTTGCAATCATATTACTCCGGATTTTTAAAATGTTTTTGATCAAATTCCTCAGTTAGCTGCATCACCTTTTTGAAAATCTCCACCATTTCAACAGTATTCTTTTCCAATTTATAGAGTAAGACTGCCGCTTTTTTCTCTGAAAAATGAGTGTATAAAAGTTTCACTATCTGATTGTAATTCACTCCTACCGCGCGAAACTGGCTGTGGAATGAAGTCAACCGCATATAGAAATCCATCGTCCCCTTATCTACTTTGACGGTCTTGATCGTTTTTTCGAAAATACAAGCTGTTATAAAATGAGCCTTCACTTTCATTCCTGACTGATCAAAAAGTTCTAGAAAGCGGGAATGTTCAACCTCATTGAATGAGATCGTATATCGAATCTTGGCAGGATCGGCCTTTGGACGGCGTCCTGTCTTTTTCTGTGGTCTACCATTATGTTCATTCATAATATATCAAATTAGTTAATTAAACATCGACTTCGGAGATTGTTTTTAAGCTCCCGGCAGGGCAAGTTGTTTTGAGCATTCGAAAATGTTTCGGGATGCTCAAAACACAACTTGCCCCTTTCGGGTGAAAGGTCAAACCCATTATACAGGAGATTTAGTCCGGAATTACCGGAATCTCAAGATCTGAAAAGATCAATATCTATGGGCTGGTCAGTCTCATTGAACAAAGTAAATAACAATGTCTGAAAGGTTTTATGATGTTCATAAGGACAAACAAGACCACTGCAAGCCTAAGACAACCACTTAGATGCTGAGCAGAAACGGATGTTTTTTATTTGCACAAGAAGGTTAGCAGGACAGATGTATGGCAAAATTGCTTGAGATCTTTAAGGCAAAAATTCCAGCCTTCAGGAATTCAAGCTTTCCGGACATCCGGAATTTCCACTGGATAAAGGTCCGTCCGGAATGACAAGCTGACAGAAGTGTAGGATGCCATCAAGTAAGGCCAATTGACAGATTGAATGATTCTCCTCATTCCTGAAGTCAGATCTGATTTAAGTAGTTCAAGATTTCAAGAGCGCAGGAAGTATCGCAATCTTTCTCGCCATCAGCCTTACTGCAATCACCAGTAACGAATATTCAACTATAAAATAAAAAAAATGGAAACAAAAAAACAACCAGCAATCATTGCCTTTTCGACTCAGAAAGGAGGGGTAGGCAAAAGTACTTTCACTGTATTAATAGCCAGTATCCTGCATTATCGGATGGGTTATAATGTCGCAGTATTTGACTGTGATTTTCCACAGCACAGTTTGATACAGATGAGAGAACGGGATTTGAAAACCGTTATGGAAAATGAGGTATTAAAAAAAATTGCCCATAAGCAGTTTACCAGCATCAATAAAAAAGTCTATCCTATTTTCCAAAGCAAGACCGATACGGTCTTTGAAGAGCTTGAAGCATATTTTGATAATTCCGAAGTTATTCCCGATGTCGTTTTTCTCGATCTTCCAGGAACAGTCAATACCGCTGGTATTTTGAGCACAATCGCCAGTGTCCACTATATTTTTTCTCCCATAACTGCCGACCGAGTTGTCCTGGAAAGCACCTTGAGTTTTACGGATGTCCTTACCAACATCTTGATGAAGAAAAAGCATACCGAAATCAAAAGTATACAGCTGTTCTGGAACCAGGTCGATGGCAGAGAGAAAACACCATTGTATGAGAATTACAGCAAGGTCATCAAAAATCTCGGACTTCAAGTGATGGAAACATCCATCACAGACAGCAAGAGATTTCGTAAGGAAGGGGAGACGGTGTCTAAAACCGTTTTTCGCTCGACCTTAATGCCGGCAGATCCTAAGTTGATGACATTATGCAGGCTAGACCAGTTTATGGAAGAGTTTTTAAGAATTGTAAAATTGTCAAAAGATGGACATTAATAAAAAGAACAGTGAAGACAACAATATCGATGAAGAATATCTGATGTCTATCATGGCTGGTAACCTAAATAAGGAACTGCCGAGCCAGAAACTTGATACCTACAAGGAAGAACCGACAACGAAACAAAAAATAAAAAGCAAAAAAAGCGTTGGAATCACTTACGCTGATCAGTTTCTTACCCATCACACGATGACCAAGCGTGGTGACAAAAGTATCTACATCCGTCCTGAATATCACGAACGACTTTCCCGGATCATTCAGATCATTGCCGAAGATCAGATCCCTTTATATGCTTATCTCGATAATATTTTGGCGTATCATTTTGAAAAGTTTGAAAAAGAGATCACTGATGACTTCAACAGCAAATACCGTCCAATCTTTTAATCTATCATCAAATGGAACAACTAATCATTATAGGACTATTATTGGTTATCATCCTACTACTACTTTGGGACAGAAAGTTTATAAATCAGTATTCCAAAGAAAATAGTATCAAAGCTCATCCAGCTGTGCCCTCTATTATGGGAGAACCAAAAAAAGAAGAGAGAAAACCAGTGCCATCTGATTTCTATAAAGGCCAAGGCGAATCTCTCGTACCAAAAGCAAATAATTTTGATTCAGAAACCAAGGAGGAGGCATTTGAAAATACGGCCTCAAAGAAAGAAATTGACGAGATACTGGTCAAAAATATTGACTGGGAAGCCGAGGAAGAAGACTGGCAGTATCAGGATGATCCTGAGATCGAAAGCGGGTTTGCCACAGGGGTTACCTTTCAGGAATTGAATACTGCAGGACAACTGCTTCAGCAAGATGTGCTGGAGCCTGACCTTGAACAACAAGCGGTTGACATCATTCAAAAAATTCATGGAACCGAGCTTTTCGATCTTTTGGAAAATTCATTAAGTGATGCTTCACAGCGAATTTCCGCTTTGCTGAGCCAGAGTGTTTCGAATGAAGATGAGGACATTTCTCTAAAGCTTAAAGATGATGTAGATGGTTTCGACATAGGGGAGTTTGTTTGATCAAATTCCCCTTTTGACATTTGGCGCGATAAAGATAGTTATCGACTCATTGACAATACAGACTATTGGTCCACAAGTTCTATGGGATTATTGAATTTCTTCTGCTCTTCTCGATATTTCTCCTCGATACCACGAATGATCTCGTTGGGATCCCGGTCGACCAATTTTATAGTGCCGTTGTAGACCCCTGCCTTAAAATCGCGTGCAGGGTCTTTTTTATATTCATCTATAATTTGAAAAAATCTGGCCTTACTCACTTTCAGATCCTTTTCAACATACCTGAAAACTGGTACGCCAATGTCCTTTCTGGGTTTCTTATAGTTGCCAATTAGTTTGAAATTGTAGTCCCTTCTATCATCATATATTTCAACGATAAGTCCTGGCAGACCATAAAATTTATAAGGCCCTGCATTAATTGGGATCTCGGCATCAAAAAAGGCATTCCATTTACGCCCTCTAAAGAAGACCTCTGCCTTTTGTAGTCGCTTTCCTCGCCCATCTAATTTCTTTTCATTCGTGATGGACCAATTGAGGGCGACGTTATCATCATATTTATATCTTATCGCACCTTGAAACTCTGTAATTGATAGATCACTCTTTTTTTCTTTCTTTTCGATGACGTAAAGGAACTTTCCGACGTCATCATATTCTTTGCTATTGTCTGAATTGTAGAGGGAATCCATTATGAACCTATCGTAGCTGCGAAAGGTGAAATCTTTTTCATCAGCATCCAAAAACATTTTCTCACTATGATAAATGGTACTTGTAGAGTCTTCCCGATATTTTAACTCGTAGATAAATCTATTGATCTCCTGGGCCCTTAAAAGAGAGGATATGAAGATCAGAGTTGAAAACAAATATCTTAAGGTCATAGTAAAGGTTTTTAGACTGGAGAAATACGAAATTTACATAAACAAAAAATAAGGTATAGACCCTTGACGAACTGCCTGATCTCAACCTGCCCTGTGACGATCACAAGGCAAATAGTTAGACCATTTTAAAACTTAAAGTTAATTTAATTTTACTATTCTTACACTGATCCTACAAATTTTTAGGATACATCCTGCGATATATATCGTTTTTAAGTTACAACTGCTCAATATAACTCTCATATTGGCTCCTTTCCAAAACCTCTTGAGGCGTCATCTTGTAGATATCCTTCCATGAATCAGCACCGTATTTTTCAACATATTTAGAAATGATCCTAAAACCCAGCCAATAGTATAAAGATCTTGGTGCAGCAGGAAAGATCTTAAGTTTGTCGTTTCTTAATAGGGGATTATCTCCTGACGTATCTGAAAAATACGGTCTGTTTTTAAGATAGATCTCTTTTTCATTTTTCACAAACCATTCCCAGTCTGCTTTCGACATGTTTTCCACTGCTTCGTATGGAGTGATCTTTCTATCAAAAAAGACATAGGTGAAATAACAGGCGAATCCCTCATCAATGGTCTGGCTTAGTGCCGAATCTTTATCAGAGCGACTATTTCTGTACTTTTCATAGACCAAATGGTTCAATTCATGCGGCAGCCCCTTGTTTAGGGTGTAATTGATATCCAATGATCCATTATTGAGTTCCAGTGCAAACTGCTCGAAATCACATCCGCCGAACCCGATGCCGTCAAAGGGAGTTAGGACAATACTTATCTTGGCTGTCGGACTTTCAGGAACAAGCCTGACAAATTTCTTAAGATTGGTCTCAAGCAGTTTGTCAATCCTCAACTTTAATAACAAGTTGGTTCGTTCTACCATCAATGATCGTTCCTTATCGAGAAGCGTTCTATTCCAACCGATCATGCCCTTTTGATTGTTGAACATCTTCCCGTTATCCTCTCCAAAGATAGCTCCATAGCAGCTGTCCCAAAGTTTCCTGTGAGGTAGATAGACATTGCGAACGATCATTGTCGAATCAAAATCTTCAGATCTATGCGCCAAGATCTGTGATCTGAAAAGGTTATGGACCGTAATATTCTGAATTTTTATGCTATCTGCTACTTTCTCAATCCTTTTGTATTCAAAATCGGATGTGTCTTTTTTGCGTGTAGCACAGCTAAAGAGCAGTGCGCTAATTGTTAACAGAAATATTTTCTTCATAATGGATGATAGTTTTTTCGATAGTCTTACTTGACAAATCAGACCATATTTAAGTATGACAATTGAAAAGATGCCGATATTACATAACTCGATCAAATATAGTATTAATTCATTTCTGTAAAGAAATCACCCAAGTATTTAACACCTACCAAAAAGCCAAAGACATAGCTATCACTAATTGTATTGGCGATATTTGCGTTGGTTTCTCTCAACACTTTTGAGACTTTTGGAAACTCCTGATAGCTTTCATAAGACCACTACATTCTCCATATGTTTTTATCCGAAAAACCTTAGATCTCGTGCTCATCGGTTTTGATCACTTGCGACAATACTTTGACCTAAGATTGTCATATTCAATTCAAGTGAGTTGTCAGTTAACAGCCAAACCATTCCCGATACCGCCATTCTTCTAAAATTATCCCAAGACCCTAACATCTTTGTCCCATAGTTCCGCAAAGTGCGGCACAACATAACAAATTGATGTGTTATAATTATGAGAAAACAAAGAAAAAAACTACTGCTATCAGTTCTGACCATTTTGGTAGTGACGGATGCCTTCGCGCAAGGGAATGGAACCGCAGGGATTAATGAGGCCACACAAATGGTAACCTCTTATTTTGAACCGGCTACCCAATTGATCTATGCGATCGGGGCAGTCGTGGGACTGATCGGTGGGGTCAAGGTTTACAACAAGTTCAGCAGTGGTGACCCCGACACCAGCAAGACCGCTGCCAGCTGGTTTGGTGCGTGTATCTTTCTGATCGTGGCGGCAACGATCCTCCGTTCATTCTTCCTTTAAATTTTGTTACTATGAATACCTATCATATCAACAAAGGCATCGGAAGAACGGTAGAGTTCAAAGGACTAAAAGCACAATACCTGTTCATTTTTGCAGGAGGCTTATTGGGAATACTCGTATGCGTGATGGTGATGTATATGGCTGGCGTCAACACCTATCTATGCCTTACTATGGGCGGCTCCAGCAGTTCCATACTGATCTGGCAGACGTTCTCACTGAACGGAAAATACGGTGAACATGGACTGATGAAATTAGGCGCTCAAAAAAAGCATCCAAAATATATCATCAGCCGAAAGTGCATCTATCGCTACCTGAAAAGTAACCATCAAAAAGCTTCAGTATGAGAAATACCTCCAAAGCCGCAACCCTGGAGAGTAAATTTCCACTGCTTGCGATTGAAAACAATTGCATCATTTCAAAAGATGCGGATGTCACGGTTTGCTTTAAGGTCAGACTTCCTGAACTGTTTACAGTGGCATCGGCTGAATATGAAGCGATGCATTCGGCTTGGTTTAAGGCCATCAAGACTCTGCCAGATTTTACTGTTGTGCATAAGCAAGATTGGTTTATCAAGGAAAACTACAACCCTGACCTTTTCAGAGAAGACCAAAGTTTTCTGTCAAAATCTTTTGAAAGACATTTCAATGAGAGACCATTTTTAAACCACTACTGTTATCTGTTCATTACGAAGACCAGTAAAGAAAGAATGCGGATGCAGAGCAACTTCTCATCCTTATGTAAAGGCAAACTGATCCCAAAGGAGATCAAAGACAAAGAAGTGATAAGCCGCTTTTTGGAAGCCATCGACCAGCTCGAAAGGATTATGAATGACAGCGGTTATGTCCATCTGGAAAGGATGACTGAAGATGAAATTTCAGGAACTGCCGAACAATCCGGAATACTAGAACAGTACCTGACCTTATCAAGAGAACCTAATCCTTCTTTGCAGGATATCAAGCTAGGATCGGAAGAAATGCGGATTGGAAACAACCGAATCAGTATGCACACCTTATCCGATACAGATGATCTGCCGGGTTCTGTTTCATCACACAGCCGCTATGAAAAGCTGAGTACCGACCGTAGTGACTGTCTGTTATCATTTGCATCTCCGGTGGGCCTTCTGCTAAGTTGTAATCACATTTACAATCAGTATCTGTTCATTGATAACAGCGATGAAAACTTGACCAAGTTTGAAAAATCCGCCAGAAACATGCATTCGTTGGCGAGATACAGCAGAGCGAACCAGATCAACAAGGAATGGATCGAAAAGTATTTGAATGAAGCACACTCTTACGGTCTTCAATCCATCCGGGCGCATTTCAATGTGATGTCGTGGTCGGATAATCCTTCAGAACTGAAACAGCTGAAAAATGATACCGGCAGTGCCTTGGCATTGATGGAATGCAAGCCACGCCATAATACAACGGATACAGCAACGCTTTACTGGGCGGGTATCCCAGGCAACGCCGGTGATTTCCCAAGTGAAGAAAGCTTTTACACATTCATTGAGCCGGCTTTGTGTTTTTTTACAGAGGAAACCAATTATCAGGATTCACCCTCACCGTTCGGGATCAAGATGGCCGACCGAGTGACAGGAAAACCCATTCATCTGGATATCTCCGATCTTCCGATGAAGCAGGGGATCATTACCAATCGGAACAAGTTTATTTTGGGACCTTCAGGAAGCGGTAAATCATTTTTCACCAACCATATGGTCAGACAGTATTATGAGCAGGGTGCTCATGTTCTATTGGTAGATACCGGAAATTCCTACCAAGGATTGTGCGAGCTGATCAAAGGAAAGACAAAAGGGGAGGACGGCGTGTACTTTACCTATACCGAAGACAATCCGATCGCTTTCAATCCATTCTATACTGATGACGGCGTCTTTGATATTGAAAAAAGAGAAAGCATCAAAACTTTGATCCTGACTTTATGGAAGAGGGATGATGAGCCGCCGACCCGTTCAGAAGAGGTAGCACTTTCCAATGCGGTGAGCGGATACATTGAGCAGATCAAGAAAAATAATCACCATCCGTCATTCAACGGATTCTACGACTATGTCAAAGATGACTACCAGAAAGTTCTGGAATTAAAAAAAGTCAGGGAAAAGGACTTTGACATTGCCAACTTTCTCAATGTACTGGAGCCTTATTACAAAGGAGGGGAATACGATTATCTGTTGAATTCAGAAAAACAGCTTGACCTGTTGTCCAAACGATTCATCGTGTTTGAGATCGATGCCATCAAAGACCACAAGATCCTGTTCCCAATCGTGACCATCATCATTATGGAGGTTTTCATCAATAAGATGCGAAGACTCAAAGGCATCAGAAAACTGATTCTGATCGAAGAAGCCTGGAAGGCGATCGCCAAAGAAGGCATGGCAGAGTATATCAAATACCTGTTTAAGACCGTCAGAAAATTTTTCGGGGAAGCCATCGTAGTGACCCAGGAAGTCGATGACATCATCCAGTCACCGATCGTCAAAGAAAGCATCATCAATAATTCAGACTGCAAGATCCTTCTGGATCAGCGCAAGTATATGAACAAGTTCGATGATATTCAGGCGATGCTAGGTCTCACGGACAAAGAGAAAGCCCAGGTACTTTCGATCAATATGAACAACGATCCGAGAAGACTCTACAAAGAAGTCTGGATCGGACTTGGCGGAACCCATTCTGCGGTCTATGCCACGGAAGTTTCCACCGAGGAATATCTGGCTTACACCACTGAGGAGACAGAGAAGATGGAAGTCATGAATCTGGCCTCTGAACTTGACGGCAATGTAGAACATGCCATCAAGAGGATTTCTCTCAAGAGAATCAAACCGACCAAAGACAAATAATTCAATCATTTAAAATTTACAACAATGAAAAATTTAATCATTAAAACAGCAATGGTAGTTCTTTTCGCTACCACCACCAGTGTAAAAGCACAATTCGTAGTGACCGATCCAGCGAACCTCGCATCAGGTATCCTCAATTCTGCCAATGAGATCGTGCAGACCTCATCAACCGTTTCCAACGTCGTTAAAAACTTCAACGAGGTTAAGAAGGTCTATGAACAGGGAAAGGAATATTATGACAAGCTGAAAGCCATCAACAACTTGGTCAAAGATGCCAGGAAGGTTCAGCAGACCGTCCTGCTCGTCGGCGATGTATCTGAGATGTATGTCAACAATTTCAGTAAGATGCTCAACGACCCCAACTTCAATGCCCAGGAGCTGACGGCCATTGCGAACGGTTACTCAGCACTATTGACCGAAAGTACCGAGCTTCTCAAAGAGCTGAAGCAGATCATCACTGCCAATGGACTTTCGCTCAATGATAAGGAAAGAATGGATGTGATCGACCGGGTCTACAAAGAGATCAAAGAGTATCATAACCTCGTAAGATACTACACCAACAAGAACATCTCTGTAAGCTATCTGAGAGCAAAGAAACAGAACAACACCCAAAGGGTCTTGGAACTTTACGGTACTTCAAACCAAAAATACTGGTAAGATGGAACCTACCAATCTACACGAGGTCCTTCGCTCAGTTTATGATGAGATGATGCCAATGTGTGCCGACATGGTTGCCGTAGCAAAGGGTGTCGCCGGTCTGGGAGCACTGTTCTACGTGGGCATCAAGGTCTGGCAATCGCTCAGCCGTGCCGAACCGATCGATCTGTTCCCAATGCTGAGACCTTTTGCCATCGGGATCTGCATTATGTTCTTTTCAACATTGGTGTTGGGCAGTATCAATGGCGTACTGAGCCCCATCGTTCAGGGAAGTCATTCGATGCTCGAAGGTCAGGTATTAGACATGAACGAGCTGCAACAGAAAAAAGATCTGCTCGAACGGGAGGCCATGCTCAGAAATCCAGAAATGGCCTATCTGATATCGGATGAAGAATTTGACAAAAAACTTGATGAACTGGGATGGTCACCATCCGATCTGGTGACGATGTCCGGAATGTACATCGAAAGAGAAATGTTTGACATCAAGAAAGATATCAGGGACGGTTTTCGTGAGTTTCTGGAGATCCTGTTCCAGTCCGCAGCTCTGGTCATTGATACGATACGGACCTTCTTTCTCATTGTACTTTCCATTTTGGGACCCATTGCCTTTGCCATTTCAGTATGGGATGGATTTCAGACCACGTTGACCCAATGGCTTACCAGGTACATCAGTGTATATCTGTGGTTACCGGTGGCTGATATTTTCAGTTCAATCCTGGCAAAGATCCAATCCCTCATTTTGGAGCGGGATATTGAGATGCTGGCTGATCCGAACTTTATACCTGATACCTCTAATACCGTTTACATCATCTATATGATTATAGGAATCATAGGATACTTTACAGTTCCAACGGTTACGGGATGGGTCATTCAGGCAGGAGGTGCCGGTAATTTTATGAGGAACGTCAACCAGACCGCTACAAAATCAGGCAATATTGCAGGGGCAGCAGCAGGTAGTGCCACAGGTAATATATCAGGCAGATTATTAAAATAAATACTTAAACAATGGAATTCAAAACTTTAAGAAATATAGAGAGCAGCTTCAAACAGATCCGCTTATTTACGTTTGTTTATGCAGTGTTATGCTTTGCTGTGGTTGGTGTGGTCGTTTTCAAGTCCTATCAGTTTGCAGAAGATCAGCGACAGAAGATATACGTCTTGGATAACGGCAAATCACTGATGGTAGCGCTGTCTCAGGATATGTCGATCAATAGGCCTGTAGAAGCGAGGGAGCATGTAAGGCGTTTTCACGAGCTGTTCTTTACCGTGGCACCCGATAAAAATGCTATTGAAAGCAATGTCAAAAGAGCCTTTAATCTGGCAGACCAGTCCGCATTTGATTATTACAAAGATCTTCAGGAGAAAGGCTATTACAACCGGATCATCTCAGGGAATATTCAGCAGAGAATAGAGGTTGACAGTGTTGTGGCTGATTTTAACAATTACCCATATTCAGTCAAGACCTTTGCAAGACAGTTCATTATCCGATCCAGCAATCTGACGATACGAAGTCTGATCACCAACTGTTCCTTAGTAAATTCAGTGAGGTCAGACAGCAATCCACAGGGATTTACGATCGAGAAGTTTAATGTCATTGAAAACAAAGATGTTGAAACCGTTGAACGTTAAAATCCAGAGCAATGAAAAAATTAAGGGATAAAATAGAGCACTTTACTTTAAGTGCAGACAAAAAATGGAAGTCGATCCCGGCTGAACGACAGAGGTTTTTAACCAAGCTGTTTTTGGCAGGTTATGCCATAGTTACTTTAATAGTACTTATCAGCATCGGTATCTCGACTGGAAATAAGAGCAATACCATCTCAATCAGTCATATTATGACCATTTCAAATCATACTGCAATGAAAAGATTAGCAAAGGATAATAAAGATGGTTCAACCATTAAAAAAGCAGACCGATGAAAGATTCAAATAAAATCAAGATCACTGAAAGTGATTCACCACAATTAGAACAGGGATTACAAGGCCTCCAAAATGTAAAGTGGGAGAATATTAAGAAACCCCTGATCTATTTACTGATGGCCGCAATATGTGCCGGTTGCTTTTACCTCATCTTCAGACCGAAGGACAATAAAATTACAGATAATCCAGGCTTTAATGCAGGGATACCACAGGCAAAGGACGATCAGCTGCAATCTGACAAACAAAAGGCTTACGAACAGCAGTTGTTGGAACAGAAAAATGAAGAAAAGAGAAATGCGATGACGACATTATCAGATTATTGGAGTGACACCAACAATATAGGTCGGAATTCTGATCAGACGCCATTGCCAGGTCATCCAAACGGTTTATCCCAGGCGGATCAGAATGCAGTCAACAGCTATCGCAATGCGCAGCAGACCTTAAGTTCCTTCTGCAATAGAGATGATCAGGAAGTGAATAATCTTAAGAAAGAAATTTCCAGGTTGAAGAATGAAGCTTTGCAGAACAATACTTCGCCTTCAAGTCTTGGGGTTAATGACCAGTTAGCGTTGATGGAAAAATCCTACCAAATGGCTGCGAAATACCTACCCCAAAGTAATAAACAGGAAGAACCTGTAACCGAGGAATACGATGTGAAGCAGCCTTCTAGTAATAAAGTTTTGCTCACAGCAGTGAAGCCAGCGCACTTAAATGTCGTTTCTTCTTTATACAGGGAGCCATCGGATAGCGCCTTCCTTGCTGGTCTTAATGAACGCAGAATGTTCGGAATTCAAAGTGAGACCGATGTTCCACGACAGGCCAAGAGTGCAATTCGAGGGACAGTTCAGCAATCAATGAAGATGACCAGTGAAAGTCTATTATCCATCAGGCTTTCTGAAAATATGATTGTAGGTCGTACAGAAATCCCCTCCGGAACATTGCTGAAAGCCAGTGGCAAATTTCAGGGCGGGAGAATGCAATTGAAAATTTCATCAATTGAGTATCATGGGAGCATTTATCCTGTAGAGATCAATGTTCATGACAATGATGGTCAGCTCGGCCTTTATGTTCCATACAAACCGGAACAAAATGCTGTGACAGAAATTGTGGGCGATATGGGGCAGACCTCCAGTACCAACATTATGATGACACAGTCGGCAGGTCAACAGATCGCGGCAGATATGAGCAGGGGTCTGGTGCAGGGCCTGTCAGGCTATTTTCAAAAACGGGTGAGGCAGTTAAAAGTCACAGTAAAGGCGGGTCATCAGGTTTTTCTTGTACCCAAAAAATAACCAATTAAATAATAAAAAAATGAACAAATTAATAAGCCATTATCTATTGATGATCGTATTTCTGCTCTTTTCAGGCAGATCGCCGGCTCAGGATCCAACTGTTTCCTATCTGCCACTGGATGAGGCCAAAATAGAACCTTACAAAATACAGGTCACTTATCATAAGACCTCGCATTTACTTTTCCCATCCCGTATTCGATATGTTGACTTAGGGAGTGATCTGCTGATCGCCAACAAGGCAGAACCTATCGGAAATGTTCTTCGCATCAAATCTGCGGTCAAGGACTTCGAGGAGGAGACCAATTTTTCTGTGATCACAGAAGACGGGAAATTTTACAATTTCGATGTGTATTACAGTGCTTATCCGGATGCACTCAGTTATGATCTGTTAAAAAAGGAACGGAGCATTGAACAGCAATATGCTACGGATGTCCTGTTTGAAGATCTTAATGGAAGTTCGTCTTCATTGTCGGAGCTTATTATGGAAAACCTGTATACAAAAAACAGCAGAACCATTAAACACATCGCTTCCAGAAGCTATGGAATTCAGTTTTCAGTTCGGGCATTACACGTGAATGACAGCAAATTCTATTTCACCTTGGAGGTAAAGAACAGCAGCAACATATCGTACAATATTGATCTGGTAAACTTTAAAATTGTCGATAAGAAGAATCTGAAAAGAACGGTTCTCCAGGACAAACTGTTAGAGCCTGTCAGAATATATTTTCCAACAATGACAGTTTCTCATCATTCTGACCTAGCAGCAGTTTATTTATTAGATCAGTTTACCCTGCTGAAGGATCAGGTTTTGGAGATCGAGATTCTGGAAAAAAATGGCGGAAGGCATCAGAAGATCCAGCTTGAAAATAAAGAGCTTGTCAATGCGAGACCGATCAGTGGACTGAATATAAAAACGAATTGATATGAAGCATTTGATTTTAGGGACAGCAATGCTGGTCCTCATTAGTATTGGTTCTTTTGCACAGCAAATGATCCCTCAGCAGAAAGGATTCGAAATTTCATATTCGGTATTTCCGAAGTCTCCTGAAAAGCAAAATTACGCTTTAGGTGCGGGTTTTATTTATTACACTAAAAATGGAAATTATCTTTTCGGACTGGCCGATTACAGCAGAAAGTATTACGAGTATGCCCATTACGATATCCCGATCGATACTTTCTCTTTCAACGGAGGCTACAGTTTCTATGTGTGGGGAGATCTGATGCGAAATGTCAATGTCAATCTTGGCATTGGCGGGCTAGTAGGATGTGAGCAGATCAATAGGGGAACTGAAATTCTTTACGACGGTTCAATGCTTAATTCCACCAGTAATTTTATTTACGGTGTAAGTGGAAAACTATCCTTAGAAAGTTACCTGACAGACCATATGGTCTTTTTGGTCAACGGGCAGCTGCGCTATTTGCAGAACAGCCAGCTGGGAAAGTTTCATTCACTGTTTGGTTTTGGAATACGTTATAATTTTTAAAACATATAAAATGAAAAATATGATCAACAATAAAGTCTTGAAATTGTTCAAATTTTCGATGGTGGTTTTACTGATAGGTCTGGTACTAACTTCTTGTGAGGACAACTATCTCAAAATACGGCAGGACTTTCCTTTTGAAGTCCAGGTAATGCCTGTTCCTGGGAAAATAGCCGAAAATGAAACGGTGGAAATCCGGATTTCACTCATTACTTCTTCTGATTTCAGTGGGACAACTTACAGTCTCCGTTATTTTCAATACGAAGGATCTGGTCAACTCCAACATTACAGTGACCCACCATATCTGCAGAATGATGAGTATCCATTGAAGCAAAAGGAATTCAGGCTTTACTATACATCTAAAGCTCAACAATCCCAGAAGTTCACTATTTGGATCAAGGATAGTTTTGGAAATGAAAGAAAGGTTGATTTTGAATTTGACAATGCTTGATGTTACATATAATTTTATCATTTACGGCTTGGTTTAACTAAGCCGTTTTTTCAGAGCGAGATTCCAACATTGTTGTTTCAAATTTTTGATCAACTTAATTAGGTGAGTTAAATTGATGCAATCTTTTGTAGGGTCAGCTACCTCAAAATCTTTCTATTGCTAAAATATTATATTGCTGATATTTTATTAAACTAAAAAGGTTAATATGTAAAGTAAATATATGGTACTGATTAAGTTTTAGTTTAATTGTGATTAGTATTTTAATAAACTCATAATCTGATAGAAAAATCTTTCAATTAATCTTAAGTCCTGAGTAACGATCTCGGCGTTGCCTTTTAACTCTTTATCAAATGGCAGATTCTTGTTATATGAAGTATGAAGACCATTAGGAAGAAGAACATCAACGTAGTAATTTCCTTTGTCATCAGGAGATAGAGAAATATGTTGAATTTTTCCCTCAATAATTCCATATTCCTGGAAACGATAATTGTCTAGCTTAATAAGGACTTTCTGTCCCGGAACAATTTTTCCAGAGTTGGTCGATGGCACCTGCATTCTGCCTACTACTGCCATTTTATTTTTTGGCAAGATAGTACAAATTGCATCTCCTGTTTTTATGAATTGATTTTCTCCCCAAAATCGCTGAAAACTGACAATACCATCAGTTGATGAAATGACTATGTATGACTGTTCCCATTGTTTCAACGATTTTCTCAATTGTTCAAAAAGTTGCAGGGCTTGTGATGAATAGTTAATTTCATCTTTTTCAGCATTAATAGATGCACCGCTCTTAGTTCTGTGTAGGTTTGAGATACCTTCTTGCATTTGGGAAAGGGCAATATTAATATTTTCGAGGGCTTGCTCAGCCTGCAGATATTTTATTTTTTCATTTTCCAATTCCATTTTAGAAATGACACCTTGATCAAACAAAATTTGAGATCTCCCAAAATTCTTTTTGCTTAAAGCCAACTTTGCTTTTTCCAGGCTATATTGTTGCCTTAAGGCTGAAATTCTAACATTATATTCCGATATACTTTGGTTTGCTGCAACATTTTCTGGAGCATAAGGCTTAAGTCTTCCAAAAAGTTTTGTGTCTTGAAAAGCTTTTGAAAATGCGTTATAATCACTTTGTAATTCTCCTAATTTGAAGCCGGAGATTCTAGCTATAGGAAAGGAAAGTATCTTATCAGAGGAAGTAGAATCAACGATATCTTTTAGTTTAAGTACATCCTGATAATTGGCAGTGGATTGCAAAATCATCAGAATGTCATCCTTATTTACAATTTGTTGATCTTTTACAAAGATCTTTTCAATCTTGGAATTAATTATAGATTCTAATTTTTCTGGTGGATTTTGTGACGTGACAATTATTGGTGCAGGAATGAATTCAGGATATTTTATAAACCAACTCATTAAAAATATCATTAGAATAATTCCGAAAATTATTGAGTTCCCCCAACGTATCATCCAGTTTGGGGGTTGGGAAAGAATATCTTGGACATTCTCGCTTCGCAGTTCTGTGTTATCTAAAATATTATCTGGCATAGATCAAACAAAGCCCTACACTAATAGGGCTTAATAAAGTTAATATTTTTTTGTTTTTTGACTCTCAATGTATATATCTTAATTCTATTAAAATAGAATTAAAGACATTCAACATCGCCACCCCCATGATTGCCTCCTTTGTAAATGCATGCGGGTCTGGGACAACCGTATACAGAAACACACATCGGATCCATTTTAACAGTTCCTCCTTTAATGTTTTTCAAGTTTTCTCTGGTGATTTTTTTTAGATTTTTCATACAAAATTTTTATTTTGGTTTTCCTACTCTGTAAGCTTTTCGGATTCCGCTGTTAGATTTTAAACTATAAATTTGATGATGTCACATAATGAGCGTAATAATATAATAGACTCACTCTTAAAATAAATCTTTTATTTAGTTAGTCAGGTATGCATCCAGTTATATTTCCTGATCCATCACAGGTCCCGGTATTATATCCGGAAGCACTTGTCCAATCGCAAAAAGCGCCAGCTTCTTTTCCTTTGCAATTATTAATGAATCCACCACCCTTGATAGATTTCAGACTTTCTCTCGAAATTTTTTTTAGATTTTTCATATAAATTTTTGTTTTTGGTTCTCTTACTCTGTAAGCTTTTCAGATTCCGCTGTTGTTCATTTAAATTAACATTAATTTTTAATTATACGAATCAGTTACCTAGTTCTAGCTGGTTTTTGACAAGTCTGTAATATTCACCTTTCAAAGCAACTAATTCTTTGTGATTACCCTCTTCTACAACTTTGCCCTTGTCCAATACAATTATTTTATCAGCATGCTTCACAGTAGAAAGTCTATGTGCGATAATTATTGCTGTTCTACCTTTAAAGAATTGTTCAAGATTTTCCATAATTGTCTTTTCGTTGTTGGCATCAAGGGCAGAAGTAGCTTCGTCAAAAAAGATGTAGTCTGGTGACTTGTATACGGCTCTTGCAATGAAGAGTCTTTGTTTCTGACCGCCACTTATACCAACTCCCTCGTTGCCTATCTTGGTGTTGTAGGTTAAGGGTAATTTTTCAATAAAATCTTTGATATTGGCAATCTCTACTGCTTTCTTTAGTTTAGGCTTATTTATATAGTCTTCACCCACTGCAATATTTTGTGCGATTGTGTCATTAAACACATAGCCTTCTTGCATTACGACGCCACAGTGATCACGCCAGATTCTTGGCGAGATATTTTTTAGATTGGTATTTCCAACTTTTATATCACCTGAATTCAGTTCATAAAATTTCATCAATAATTTCAGAAGGGTAGTCTTCCCACTTCCGCTAGCGCCTACGATTGCAGTAGTTTTCCGATAGGGAATTGAAAGATTTAAATTTTCGAATACGAAAGAATCTGAACCTAAATATCGGTACGTCAGATTTTCAATTTTAATATCTTCTTGTGGTATGTCGCTTACATATTGTTCATCTTTGTTTTCTTCGTCTTCTTTATCATGGATTTCTCCTAATCTTTCCAAAGATATCTTTGCATCTTGTGTTTGGCGGATAAAATCTACCAACTGGAGTAAAGGACTGTTCAATTGACCAATGATATATTGTACTGAAAGCATCATACCCAAAGTGAGATTGCCGCTTAATACCAATTTTGCAGAGAGAAAGCTAACAAGAATATCTTTTACCTGATTAATGAAATTTCCTCCGACTGATTGCCACTGCTCCAAAGAAAGAGACTTAATCTGGATCTTAAATAGTTTTACCTGTAAAAATTCCCAATCCCATCGTTTCTTCTTTTCGGCGTTATGCATTTTGATCTCTTGCATTCCATTGACTATCTCAATTACTTTGCTTTGTTCCTGAGAAACTTGCGAAAATCTCTTATAATCCAACTCTTTTCTTTTTTTTAAAAAAAATGTAATCCAGGCTATATACAATACTGCACCAATAAGATATACAAAAAATAATCTGTAATCATAAAGCAGTAAAACAACGCTGAAAATGATCAGATTAACAAGTGAAAAAAGTGTGTTCAAAGACGAGTTTGTAAGCAGTTGCTCTATGCGATGATGATCATTGATCCGTTGCATGATATCCCCGGTCATTCTTGTGTCAAAAAAACTGATGGGTAATTTCATCAGCTTAATAAAGAAGTCAGAAATAATAGAAATATTTATTCTTGTTGAAAGATGAAGAAGAATCCAGCTTCGAATAACCTCTATGCCAGTCCTTCCCAGAAATAGCATCACTTGCGCCAGCAATACCAAATAGATAAAATTCAGGTCTTGATTCTGAATACCGACATCTACAATGCTCTGTGTTAAGAAAGGTAGAATTAATGACATTGAACTTCCTGCCAATAGACCAACTGCCAATTGAAGGACAAGAGGTTTATACTTTAAAAGGTATTTAAAAAGAAATGAGAGGCTGGCTTTACTCTCTCGGTTATCAAATTCGTTTCTGTAAAACGCCGGCGTTGTTTCCAGAATGAGAGCTATACCTTCTTCTGTGTCTTCGGTGGCATCTTCTCCAATCCAACTTTTTATAAATTCATTTTTGGTATAGGTTATTAGTCCATAGCTGGGATCAGATATGAATACTTTTTCAGCTTTTTCAATTTTATATACTACAACGAAATGCTGTTTATTCCAGTGGACAATACACGGCAATGGAACTTCTTCAGATAAAGTGGTAAAATCGACTTGAACACCTAAAGAACGAAATCCTATATTTTCTGCCGCATCACTTAGTCCAAGTAGACTACTTCCTTCTCTTGTAGTTTCTGATAGGTCACGAATCTGCTGTAAGGCAATGTTTTTGCCATAATATTTTGAGATAATTCGGATACAAGTTGGACCGCAGTCTTTAATATCTGGTTGAGGGTAGAATGGGAAACTTTTCAAGTCGTTGGAAATATTTACGATAATCAGTTGTTATTAAAATAATAACAACTGATTTTGTTACAAATTATATTAACTACAAGGAGGATATACAACGCCCTTTCGAGCGCAAAATAAACCACCATAACAGTCTTGTCTGCAATATTCAGTTGCATAGCATGTCTGACCGCCGCAGTCTAACGATATAGGGTCATCTCCACCCTTAATTTCTCTCAATTTTTCTCTTGTTAATTTTTTTAAATTTTTCATATAAAATATTTGTTTTGGTTATCTCACTACGTAAGCTTTACAGCTTCCTCTATTATCTAGTAAGGTTAAATATAAAAATGTATTAGAAAATAAGGCAGTAAATCCTGCCTTATTCAGTATAGTATCGAATAAATTTGTCTCTTATAGCTCTACAAGTCGCAGACAAAACATTGGGTCTCCATTCTTGGTGCATTGCCATGTAACCGCTCCATTGTAAGGGTCAAAACATCTCACTTGTGATGTCAATGGCGGGCAAATTAAGACAGGAACAGTTGGTGCTCCTCCAGAAAAAGATTTTAAGTTCTCTCTGGATATTTTTTTTAGATTTTTCATGTTAAATATTTATTTTGTCTTCCTACTCTATAAGCTTTTCGGATTCTGCTATTTTACTTTTAATAATTCATATTTTTTTAGATAGAATGCTTTTAAATTGGTACAACTCTCAGACACAATCTAGGATCACCATTTGCTGTACATTGCCACGATGTTGCTCCAGTAACAGGATCAACGCATCTTGCTTGTTTCTTACCTGGTTCACACATCCAGTCGCCCGGTTGAGTAGGCGCACCGCCACTAATTTCTTTTAGACCTTCTCTCGAGATTTTTTTTAATTTTTTCATATAAAATTTTGCTTTGGTTTTCCTACTCTATAAGCTTTTCGGATTCCGCTGTTTTATAAATACACGCCTTTTGTCTATGACAGGTTTTAATACCTGTTTCAGTCTGACACATATTTGTAAATCACCATACGACGTAAGGTCGAAATTTGTGATAAATAGACTGCTAAAGTGGTCTACAAATAATTGCGGTATTGGTACAATTTAACAGTCTGCCCAATGTACGGTATTGCATCTAACGCATGTACCACAAGGATCATAACACCATAAGGCAGGGTAGGCTTTACAAGAATTAATAGGAGCACCACCTTTGATTGATTTTAAATCATCTCTTGAGATTTTTTTTAAATTTTTCATATAAAATATTTGTTATTTTTTCCTACTCTATAAGCTTTTCGGATTTCGCTATTTTTTTTATTTTTATTTCTGTAAATAATTAGACAAAAATTACTGTGCATTTTTACTTTTCTAACAAGTTCAATACAATATGCTTTATTGAGATTAAATATTTAATTTTTAAAACCCATTAATTAGTCTTAGCAGTAAATACTAATGCAAAAGAGTATTTCAAATGAGATTGGGGCTGAAAATGGAATCTGTTTATCGTTCTGAGCTGGAAAATGATGCTATCGAAATTCATATATATCTTTTTTAAATTTCCACTTTGTAATAGTATTTTATTTATTTAGAATTATACTTTACAGCTTTATCCAATTCTATTGGATTGTAATTTTTTCTAATATCCGATTGCCTCAATCTCTTTATGCTATCCAAATCTTTTACTGTTTTTATTTGTTTTCCATAGATTGATAATGTAAAATCTTCTCCCATTTCCATTTTTGTTCTAAGTTCTGAAAAAGGATTATTATATGCATCGATTAGTATTTTATTATATTTTTCAACAGAGACAGCCAATGCCTTTTTTCCAAAATTAGATTCCAAAATATTTTCTGTATTATATTCAGAACTTATTTTACGAACTTCTACGAGTTTAAACTTAAAATTTCCTTCTACATCTTCGATTTCAAAAATTAAACCTGGCAATCCCCTAAATTTGTACGGACCTTCTGAAATAATTATATCCTTACAAAACCATGCGGTCCAAAGTCTTCCACCATATTTCGTATTAGCTTTTTGAAGAGGGAAATTATTATATATTTTAGTTTCTGAATCAATATTCCAACGTAATTTGTCCTTCGATTTTATCTTATAGTAATCGCTGTCGATAAATTTATAGGCCATATTTTCATCTGAACCAAGCATTCTTTCTACCATAACTGATGCAGGTACTGTCATTGAGGTTGTTTCCTTGGTTAGTTTCTGAATCGAGTCTAGATGATAAAGCTCTTCATTATAAAATTTTACTTTTTGTGGAGAAATATCTAAATAATATCGCATCGAAAATTTCTTCTGCGAAATTGTATCCTTAACAAAGGAATATTCGTATATAAATCTGTAAAATTGTGAATGACAAGTTACAGGCATGATAATCAATAAACAAAAAATAAAAGTTTTCATAATTAATATTTCATAAAAAACATGGTTTTTTGAACCTAATTATAAAACAATCTTTAAAGTTGATATCGAACCAAAATTTTAAAAAAATGGTAGCTTTAAAGATTGTTTAAATTATTAACCTTGGGGATCGATAACCTTTGGGCAAGCCTTTGAACCTCCTGTTGAGCATGAAACGCCAACTCCATCTTGTGCAGCGCAAAGGCCGCCACAAGTAATAGATACCATTGTTCCATCTGAGCAGCCAGCAACGCAAGCAGATTGTGCTCCGCTACCTACCATTGATTTTAAATCCTCTCTTGACAGTTTTTTGAGATTTTTCATGTTTTAAATGCTTTTTAATATTCCTACTCTATAAGCTTTTCGGACTCCGCTGTTTTTTTTGGATTATATATTTATGTTCAGATTTCAACATAAATCACCATATATTTTCCTCTTCCAAAAGATCGTCAATAAAATAAAATATCTCTTCGCGGTCATATTTTTTTGGTAATTGATAACCGTTAATCAAAAATATAGGTGTGAAATTAAAGCCCTTAATTTCATTTTCGAGATTGGTTTCATTGATTTCGGTCAAGTCTGAAATTTCACCTTCGGGGTTATATTGTAATCTAATTTTTTTCTCACTACGGTTTTCAAACCAGTTGTCAACTGCTTCTAACAAGTGATTCTTGCTACTTGTATAAATGTACACAAAGTCGTTGATGAGATTTGTAAAATTTTTGTCTTCTATTTTTGCAGAATAATTGAAACGAATTTGGGCAGAGACATCATCTGGATACTGTTGCAAAAGTTTTTCTAAGATCTTATGGGCGTCTCTGCAAAAGCCACAGTAGGGATTTGATATTAGGGAAATATGAAGTTTTGCTTCTTTATTTCCTAAAAAAAACATCCTTTTATTAATAAAAGTGATTTTTTCATGATCCAAAAGTTCTCTTCTGAATATTTCATAATCTCTTTTGAATTTTAAATGTTTTATACTTGCTTTATGATATTCAAGCTTTTCCTTCAATATAGTATTGATGAATGATAATGTAATAAATGATGTTCCCATTGCCAAAACACTTAAGAATAGAGTACCTCCAGATATCCAATTAGTGAAGTAAATATTGCTTAAACAGATTTGCAAAATCAATAATGTGTTAATAATAAAACATATTCTACAAAAGATTTTTTCAACTAATATCTGTACATAAAGTGAATAGAGGATGACAAAAAATGATATTCCAGAAGCTATTTTTAGTACAAGCCCTGTTGAAGGCAGAAAAATTCCGATCATTAAAAGTCCTGTAAAGTAAATTAAACTAAGGTCGGAAAGTTTTAAACCCGAAATATCAGTCTTGTCCGAGTCAACAATCTTCGCACAGGATGTTTGTGTTTTGGCAGTGGTTGCTCCACAAATATTATTAATTACATTTGAGTCATATCCAAATTTTTCACTGAACAATTCGAGAGATATGTAGATACCAATTATTGAAAGTGTATTGAATATTCCCTCATACCATTTTAGTTGTAAAAATGAATAGATCAGCAAAAGTCCTAATGAAAATAAAATGAGATATTGATAGTTAATTTTCTTATTAACGTTATTTTTTTCTTCATTTTCGAATAGCAAAATAAAATTGGAAGAACTTTTATAAAGAGTATCTTTTGTGATAACTTGAGTATTATCGGAAAAAGTCCTGTAAAGTTCATCTTCCATTTTTACCAAAGTAAAATTGTTATTATAAATGGTAATGAACTCGGCGGGTAATTCCCCCCAAAAATCCTTATCCAATTCATAAGCATCATTTTTAAGACCCATAAAATTTAGCGTATCGCTGAATGCAAGTGCTGAGGGATGTTGAGGATGAGATTGAAATTGAAATATAAATTCTTGTTGGTTGAGTTTGAGCTTTCCCAGTAGATGACTGAATTGCATATGGTAATGTTTTAATTTAACATAAAAATGCCCAACCTTAAATATTACTAGTATTAGGGTGGGCGTGGATCATTTAAATTATAACTGCGGAACTACAATACATAGAAGAATCGTTTGTATGCAGCTTGCCGGACGTCTCAAATTCGTAAGGTAGCAAGCAAGCGGAGTACAAGGTCCATATCTTCCATAGATACTCTTGAGAATTTCTCGAGAAAGTTTTTTTTAAGTTTTTCATTGGTTAAGTGGTTTTCAGTTTTTCTTACTTTTTGAATCTATAAAGTAATATTTTGTTTTGTCTAAAATTAAATAAAATTTCTTAATTGACCAAATATCTATATGAAATTGTTTGTTTAATTATCACATGTGTACATTTAAAGCTATAATCTTATCATTGTATAATATTGGATTTTGTCTTTGTTGTAAAAAATTATATACATATGTAAGTTCTAACAAGAGATTGCAAATAAAAATGATGCTGACAAAGAAACGGCAATTAGTGAAATTAGGGAATTCTACCGCTATTATTAAGGCCTCTTGAGAGACTAATGGTAAATTTAAAGGATTTAGACCATCAAAATAATCATATTTTGTTCTTATGTAGTAATAATTTGTTATGTCTTAATTCAATGGAAATTTGTTAAGTAAGATTTAGCATAATAGTAAATTGCGCTGACTGTTTCTAAAATCTCATAAGTGCTTTTTTTAGTATTACTTCCAGTCAAAACTTCGTCCATCAATATTGAATATTGACAGCACAGATTTAATTAAAAATGAAAATCTGCAAAAGCTCACAACTGTTATGTTGCAGCTGGTCTTTTGAGGGGCGATCATAAGAGTTGTATCAATATATAGTGCGAAAAGATGTTTCCGACCACCGGAAGGAATTGTCTTTTCGCCCGATCTGAAAATACACGACAATAAAAATATTGCCGTGAATTTTGCCATTAATATAAATTCATTTATAAATGACCATCATCAGCAAATGATAGATAGCCCGTTGATGTCAGAATGCAATGATCGAGTAATTTGATGTTTAGAAATTCAGACGCACTTTTTATGCTCTGCGTAATTTTCAGATCTTCAGCAGAAGGTTTCAAATTCCCTGATGGATGATTATGTGCTAATATCACAGCCGAAGCATTACAAAGGAGTGCCGCCTGCATAATGATGCGAACATCGACTACCGTAGAAGAAATTCCCGATTCAGAAATTTTCCTTATCCCTAAGACCTTGTGAGTCTGATTTAAATATAGGGCAAAAAAAGATTCTCTGTAGTCCATTTCATCATGGTCAAAGTGCTGACGGAACACATCCACGGCATCACGTGAACTACCGACTAATTTTTCAGAATTTCCTTTTCTCGAATAGCTTAATTTTATCTCGTTGACTATATTAAATTTCATTGATTTTGCTCTTATACGGCAGAGACTTGATTTTCCCGTACGTAATTTAAAATTTTCATCAGTTCAAGATCAAGGTATCTGCGCCAGATCGGGCAAAATTTTCACACAGGTCAAAAGCTTTTTGAGACTTTAATTGTGCTGTCCCTCCCAAGACAATGGACTGGAGTTTTGCTTCATTGTCCTTGTAATTTCTGACATTCTGGAAATATCCTGTAACGGCATTGTAAGCGCCGAACAAAGTTCCCTTTGTGGTTTCAGTCTGCTGGCTTTCACTGATCATCGCATAAGCAAATGCATCATCGACGGTATTTTTAAAAACTGTTGAGAGATCGGCAACATTTCCTTTCTGCAGATGATGTAAAGTTTCTTTGTTAGGACAAAGTGCCAATTGTATCAGCTTTTTCATCTCATCATCACCGACTTTTATATTTGCCCAATGATTGAAAGTGCTTTCCAACTCTTGACTTAATTTATTCGCCAATCCCATGACCTTGTGGGCATCTTCAAGACGCTGTTTTGCGCCTGCGGTGTGTCTGATCCGCACCACATTGCTCATATTTTTCAGCGACGCGTTCAAAGTATTTTGACAGACAATGCGCACGGGGGTAAATGCGGCGGTAATGCTGCCGCTTCCATCGTGGGAGGTGGTCAGGAAAATGTATTTTTCTGTAATATCGTCACCGTTGCCAACACGAATATAATCGGGTAATTTAGCAGTGATAAAAATTCTTTCGCCATTTCCCAAAGCTCCTGCAGTCTCGTATAAGATTCCTTTTCCACCGCCTACTATAGCATCAAAAAATGAAAAAGCTTCGCGGTTTTGTACGATCTGGTAATCTTTTCCGACCACACCTAACACGGTGTTGTTATCAGTTCGTATATTGGCAAAGTAGTTGGGAACTTCCAATGCAGAATCGATCATTTCTATGCCGTTGTCATTTTCGATAATGCCTGCATCTTTTGTAAATAGGGGAGATTTTTCGACCTCATAGTCAAGTCCTGCAAATTTGATGGCCTCTTCACTTGTTGGGTAGTGCTGTACGATCTGTCCCAGGTTGTGCCATGCTTTTTCCTTTACGCTGAAAAATGAATATTTTCCTGTTCTGTTGTTGAAATTTAAATTGTGTGCCATGATATTGAAATTTTGGATGTTATAAAATTGTAT
The DNA here is from genome assembly GCA_028736075.1 of Chryseobacterium sp. KACC 21268. Lineage (NCBI taxonomy): Bacteria > Pseudomonadati > Bacteroidota > Flavobacteriia > Flavobacteriales > Weeksellaceae > Chryseobacterium > Chryseobacterium sp. KACC 21268. The sequence goes on along the minus strand of CP117875.1, from coordinate 2,974,884 downwards.
TGATGGTTTTAAAATGGTAAATCGTCATCCTTGTCGCTGTCACTAGATCTAGAAATAGAGCTTTCCTTTTTATCATTTTTATGCGACTCAGTAGACTTGCTCTCTTTACTTTTACCACTGCCATGAACTTTGATCTGTGAGGTGTGGAAATTCAGACCTGCGTGAGGTTCTCCGTCTTTTCCTATCCATGCAGAGGTGTAGGCTCTTCCGTTTAATTCTACCAAAGTGCCTTTCGTTAAAAAGTCGGCTATCTTTGGTGAGATCCAATAGGCACAGTCAAAATAGGTGGTCTGTTCGATCCGTTCGCCTTGCTTGTTGCGATAGTTGTCATTGGTGGCAATTGAAAAATTGACCACCTGTTTTTCATTTGACAGGTTGCGCACTTCCGCATCCCTTGTCAGTCTTCCGATAATGTTCATAACCGTAGGTTTTAAAAATTGTACATTTTGATCTTTTCTCGATCCTCTCTTCGACCCATTCCCTAAAAGCCTTTCAGGCTTCGCTGAATATTTTTCAAAAGAAAAACCGGAAAAAAGAAAGCAGATAATTTTAGCGGGCAAAGGGAAAAAGCCAAAAGGAAACGGAATAATTGGAGGGTACCTTCAGGGAGGAGACCGTTTATGCCGTAGTCTTTTGGCTGGGTGAAGAAATGGATGACCGATATACCTTAGCTGCCTTTTTACCGGTTTATTATGGAAAATATGAGTTACATTTAAATTAGTTTATATGACTTGATCTACTCTGTAATATTATGGCAACTTGCATCCATTGTTAAAATATATGTTCATTGATTAGATCAAGAACAACTACGCAGATCAGTGCTTTTAGCGAATAGTATGACAAGCTGGCTGTCATTAAGAAAGGAATTATTATCCCTAAGAGTTATTTTACCAGAGAAACTCTTAGTTGTTAGAAATGGGAGGGTAGCGGTAGTTATTTACATATGGGTTTCCCAACCAGGTTCCCCTGCGGTCAGGTCTGAGATCGAGATCACTGCACGAACCTTAGCCACTTCCTTTACAAATGGAGATGTAAGCTTTTCAGAAAATAAAAAGAGCTGTCTAAAAAATTTAGACAGCTCTTAATAAAAGAAATTCAATATTCTATTTCTTTATGAATTTCGATGTAGTTATTTTACCCTTGGATTCCACAGAGATGAAATGCGTTCCCTTGCTCAGTTTTGAAATGTCAATTTGCGACGTTTTTTCGCCTGAATCTGTAACGATTGCTCGTTTTCCAGTAGAGTCATAAACTGATATTTTATCCATATTCTGATCTGATGTAATCGTAATTTTTGAGGATGCCGGATTAGGGAAAATACTCAATGGTTTATTCTTTTCTCCTGACATTACAGATAAAGCACTGGTAGCAGATAAATAAATGTTGTCAACTTGAAAATTGTTAGATGAACCAACGACTGTAGAGATGGTATTTTCGCTTCTTAGTACAAAAATTTCTGAAACATTGGAAAGACTAAAGCTGGATGATTCGGGAATAAATGCAGAAAGCGGAATAGACATAAAGTGCCACTGATTGTCATTAGTGAAATTGTAATTGTTGGAGGATGGATTAATCAATACTTTAGCAGTAACATTGTTCCCACGTATTCTTATGTAAAAAGGATGAGGGGATGAAGTTTTAATTGCAAGATTATAGTAACTGTAAGCTGAGAGATCCAGCACCACATCCGAAGTATTGGCTGCGTTGCGGGGAAACATAATGGCGTGGAAATATGAGCTTGTCCCATTATAGGTCAGCAGCAGGTTTTTATTTCCTTCATACGTTGCAGTGCCAGGTTCTGAAAGCGCAAATCCCGATCCATTGCTGAAGCGTAAGGAGTTGACACCTGCTCCAATATTCGGATTCTCTGTATAGATCGAGAACGTTTGAGCATAAGTTACTGCTGAAATAAACAGCATGATTAAAAGATTAATTTTTTTCATAGTGTATGATTTTTTTAATGTTAACTGGTTCGAAATTAGTTTTGTTTTAAAATGTAGAGGAATCAAAATGTTCTTTAATAGGGGTAGAAATGTTTGGACAATTAGTCCGTTAACTCAAATTTTACCTTCTCATGATTGATGATGATATAGAAATCTCCAGATTCCAAGTGTTTTTCACCAATGCTGTCTACGTAGGACAGATCTTTTTCAGGATCGATCTCAAAGCGATAGATCTCCTTTTTTCCTGCTTTGATCATTTTTTTTTCGAAAAATTTGAGCTCTTTCATTGGTCGGGAAATGTTTGCAACAGGATCATTGATATACCAAAGTACCGCTTCCTTCCCATCCACAGTTCCATTGTTGGTAATTTCTATCTCTGCCACGATCTTTTCACCTTTATGGATCTTGTTTTTCGACAGTTTTATTTTTCCATACTCAAAGTTACTATAGCTGAGTCCGTGACCGAACCAATATAATGCATCTCTTGGAATATCCTGGTAATGTCCAGCGTCTGGCCTTGCTGATTGTCGCATATTATAATAGATCGGGATTTGACCCGTCGTTTGCGGAAAAGTGGCTGAAAGTTTCCCGGATGGATTGTGTCTTCCTGAAAGAATTCCAGATACAGCAGCTCCAGCCATCGTTCCGGGTTGCCAGATTTCCAATACTGCATCGGCCATTTTGTTTAACCGGATCAATTCTAAGGGTCTTCCGCTGGAAAGCACCAGAATAATAGGTTTACCCGTTTTGGATAATTCTTCAACAAGATCTTCTTGGATTTTTGGTAATGCAATAGTGGAACGGGAGCCATTTTCGCCACTCCAATTTCTTTTTTCGCCCAGGAAAACAAGTATGATGTCTGATTTATTTGCAACTTCCAAAGCCTTGGAAAAACCACTTCTGTCCTCGCCTTCAAAATCGCAGCCTATAGCATAATTAATCTTTGATCGCTTACCAAATTCTTTGGTCAATCCATCAAAAATCGTATTCACATCTTTAGGATCACCCATTCCTTCCCAAAATCCCATGATGTGAACAGAATCTTTTACCATGGGACCAATAACAGCGATGCTTTTATATTTTGAATCCAATGGCAGAACCTGATTTTCATTTTTCAATAAAACCATAGATTCCTGAGCCAATTCTTCTGCGATCTTCAGATAGTCCGGCAGCAAATATCTCTCAGTTTCCGGCACCATATCGACGTAAGGATTTTCAAACAGACCGAGATTCATTTTGACGCGCAGGATCCTTTTCACTGCATCATCAATGGTCTGCATCTTAATTTTTCCTGTAGCTACCAATTCCGGAAGATATTCCAGGTAAAGGTTATCGACCATATCCATTTCCACGCCGGCAAGCAATGCTTTTTCTGTTGCTTCTTTGTGATCTTTTGCGACGCCCTGAACTACGAGATTTTTTACCGATCCCCAATCTGAGATCACAAAACCGTCGTGCTTCCATTTTTTCTTGAGAATTTCCGTAAGGGTGTAATGATTGGCTGATGCAGGAACACCGGAAATATCATTGAAACCACTCATCACAGTGGCAGCTCCTGCTTTTATGCCAGCTTCGAAAGGTGGGAGGAAGGTTTCCCATAGGGTCTGTTGTGATACGTCACTGTAGTGATAATCCCGACCACCCTCAGACATACTGTAACCGATGTAATGTTTCAAGCTAGCGGCAATAGTATATTTGTCTTTCAGATCCGTCCCTTGATAACCTTGGATGGCAGCAACACCAAAAGCTGAATTGGCGTAAGTGTCTTCTCCGTAACCTTCGGAGATCCTTCCCCAGCGGGCATCCCTGGCAACATCTACCATTGGCGAAAAAGTCCAGTCCAATCCTGACAGCCAGCTTTCTTTTGCGGTAATCGCACTGGATCGTTTTACCAGATCTGTATTCCATGAGCAGGCTTGTGCCAGCGGAATTGGAAAAATCGTTTTGTATCCGTGTATGGCATCGAATCCAAATATAATAGGAATTCCCAGGCGTGTTTCGTTAACAGCCTTTTTCTGGATTTGGTTGCGGTATTCTGGGTTCGTACTTCTGTATAGCAAAGAACCAATTTCTGGTTTTACGGCTTTCATCTGCTCACCAATATTGTTGGGGTTGGCATTTTTCCCATACGTCCATTGGTTCATCTGCATTATTTTTTCCTCCAGGGTCATCTGACTTATCAGATCATCGATCCGTTTCTCTACAGGAGCATCTTTGTTCTTGTAAAGTGGCTGTTTTTGAGCACTGGCCGCTGAGCAACTCATTACAAGAATGCTTGCTGCGTAAAAGATATTTTTCATATCGAAGGTTATATTTCTTTGCTAATTCCATTCTGGGGACAAGTTTTCGGTAAATTCCGGAACGAGAAGATCAGAATGCTTTGAAAGAATACTATTTGGAGTCTAAATATTGAGTTAAACCGAAGACATTATCGTTTATGGTCTTCATATTGTCGATGAGAGGCATATAGTATTCAAAGCCACTATTTATAATACCTTTGTTAGAATCACGGTTTGAGTAATCCGTTTTTAAATTGTCCGGGTCATTATCCTGATATCGAAACCAATGCCATCCCACACAACCTTTGCTTTTCAACAATTCAATAACGAAATTCTGGTAAAAGTAGCCTCTTTCTTTTTGTGTGTGGACATTCCATCCGGCGCCAGTTTTATTGGGCAAACCAGAATCTTCACCTTTGGTGTACCATTCTGTGATGATGAACGGTTTTCCTGACCAAGCCATCCAGTTGGATAAAACAGGCTGTTCGGGTTCCCATTTCCTGTAATGATTGATGGAAATGATGTCCATATATTTTCCCGCCACCTCAAATATTTTTGGATTGTCCAGTTCATCCAGCTCTTGATTAAAACGGCAGCCCAGATAGAGGTGCTTTGGATCATATTTTTTAATCGCGGCAGTCACCTTTTTCATATAAGTCTCAAAATAAAAACCTGTGAAATCCTGTCTGTCAGCATCTGTAATATCCTCTAAAGATGCATTCTTTTGTTTTCGATCATCCAGCCATCTTTTTGCGGCGATGTATCCTTCCTCATCCTTGTTAAGATATTTCAAATGTCTGTCCAAAGCATCATCTACCCAAGGCAGTTCATTGTCTGTAAAATAACCAAGAAGAAATGGATCATCTTTGTATTTTACGATTTTGGAAATTTCCTGATCGACATAACGGTCAAATGCTTTATCGAATACCATCACCAGATCATAACGATATCCTTGCCAGCCCGCTTCTTCATATTTACCATTATACTTTTTTATATGTTCGGCTCTGTAAGCTCCCATTGGGCTTACGATGACCGTATAGACCAAAGGTTTTGCCGATGAACGGATCAAGTCGACATTCGACCAGGCACCAGCACCGTTGAAACCATTTTTTTTAAGGAATTTAGTTTCTTTGGCAATCCAATTTTTACCGGTTTTATATTTTTTATTAAATGCAATTTCCTGATTTTCAGAGTTGCCAGGATTGAGCACAGCAACACCTTTGTGAATAAAAGGATTACCCAAAGGATCTATGATCCACCATCTGCCATCCTTTTTCTCTGTTCTGAATAAACCAGTTGCCTTAAGCTGCAATGTTTTGTACCCACCAAATTTATTGATAGCCGGATCTTTTGATAATTGATATCCCGGTAGCCGGTCGATGGTTTTTGCAACATATGGCTTCCACAAGGGATCTTCTGCATTCTGTCTGGCCAATACACTATGATAATGATTTGCTGAAATTTCAGGTATTGAAACTTCCTGTGCTTTGATTTCAGAATACATATTGATATTCAGCGCGATAAGCGCAATGACACTTTTTTTCGTACAGTTTACTTTAATTTTCACAATTGACAGATTATAAGATTATTATTGATAAAAGAAAAATTGAAAATATTATTTAAGCTGGTGAGCTACAGACCCCACTAAAAATGTGTTAGATAATAACGTAAGTGATACGATCCAATATTTTTATTGGATAGAATTCTACACTTGTGCGGTAGGTCAGTCTATTACTTCAATTCGAATTCTGTTTCTAACAGCTGATCAGAATTGGTTCCAACAAATACTTTGAACATACCCGGTTCCAAAAGATAATTACTGTTATTGTCGTAATAACCCAGATCTTCCTTATTTAAAGTGAATCGTATGGTTTTTTGTTCGCCCTTTTTGAGAGATATCAACTCGAATCCCTTCAGCTCTTTCACCGGTCTGGAAATACTTCCGCTCACATCTCTTATGTAAAGCTGAACCACTTCCTTACCATCAACACTGCCAGTATTGGTAACAGAAACTGATAGATCTATAGGTTCTCCGATAGAGAATGTCTTTTTATTGATTGTCATCCCTGTATAAGCAAATTTGGTATAACTTAATCCGTGACCAAAGGGAAAAAGCGGCGTCTTATCTACATCAGAATAGTGAGACCAGAAAACGTTATTCTCTGAATTGGTAGGTCTTCCAGTGTTATAGTGGTTATAATAAATGGGAACCTGTCCAACGTTACGTGGGAATGAAATTGGTAATTTGCCACTAGGATTATAGTCGCCATAGAGAACTTGAGCAATAGCATTACCGCTTTGACTGCCTAGTTGCCAAGCTTCTACGATTGCAGGAATATGATCTGCTGCCCATTGGATAGCGAGCGGTCTTCCGTTATTCAGGACCAAAACTATATTTTTGTTGACTTTAAAAACCTCTTCCAGCAACTCTTGCTGATTGCCAGGCAGATCGAGATTTGTTCTGCTTCTTCCTTCACCACTTTGGAAACCGTGCTCGCCAAGGACCATCACCACCACATCTGCCTGTCTTGCTGTTGCGATGGCCTTTTCAAAACCGCTTTTATCAGTGGTGTTGATCTCTAATTCTTTCGTAAAAGTCGGCTTCCCTGCAAAGACTGCTGTTCCTGGAGCGTATGTAACGGGACTGTTTTTGTATTTTTTCATCCCTTCCAAAATGGAAATTGCTGTATCATCTTCAGCCGCAATTCGCCAGCTACCCAAAGGACTTGTCTTATCGCTTGCCAAAGCACCAATTAATGCGATCTTTTGCCCGGACTTTTTGAGTGGCAGTAGATCATTGTCATTTTTTAAAAGGACAATTGATTTTTTGGCCATATCCAGAACACCATCGTGATTAGATATACTGCCAATTACTTCTTTTTCCCTTTTTTCGTTGCAATACTTGTAAGGATCCTCAAATAAACCCATTTCAAATTTTAACCTTAGAATTCTCCTTACTGCGTTGTTAATGACCTCAATGTCTACTTTCTTTTCCCTCACCAGGTTCGCCAGTTCGTTCACATATAAGTAAGATTCCATATCCATATCAGAGCCTGCTTCTGCTGCTTTGTGAGCTGCTTCTGCACCGTCTTTCGCATATCCGTGAGAGATCATCTCCCGTATAGACGCCCAGTCTGATACTACGAATCCTTGGAAATTCCATTTTGTTTTGAGAATATCTCTGAGAAGAAAACGATTGGCGGTGGCTGGGATCCCGTTCAACGTATTGAAAGCATTCATAAATGTCTTAACACCAGCATCATTTGCCGCTTTGAAAGGAGGCAAGACGGAGTTGTACAACCTAGATAAGCTCATATCCACGTTGTTGTACTCTTTACCGGATTCTACAAATCCGTATCCTGCAAAATGTTTTGCACAAGCTGCGATAGTATTGGTCCCGGAAAAATTATCACCTTGAAATCCCTTCACCCTGGCCACAGCGATCTTACTGGCGAGAAACGGGTCCTCACCAGCGCCTTCCATCACCCGACCCCAGCGGGCATCAGTTGTAACGTCCACATTGGGAGCAAATGTCCAGTTGATACCGCTTGCAGCAGCTTCACTTGCGGCGATGGCAGCTGATCTTTTTATAGCTTCCATATCCCAACTGGCAGCTTCGGCTAAAGGAATTGGGCTTAGTGTTTTGTAACCGTGTATAACATCAAAGCCAATGATCAGAGGGATCCCCAATCTTGTTTTTTCAACGGCTATTTTTTGTACTTCGCGCACTTTTTGAACACCCCGAACATTGAGTAATGATCCAACCAGACCTCTGTTGAGATGATCATATTTTATTTTGGATGAGCCTCCTTGAGGAGCAGGACCTGTCACTTCCCAGAAGCCATTGTACTGATTCATCTGGCCGACCTTTTCTTCGAGTGTCATTTGATTCATCAGTAATGTAATACGCTCCTCCAGAGGTTTTTTTATATCCAGGTGCGATTTGTTCTGCGCAGTAATATTTGTAGCACCGAAGACAACAAAACAGAGTAAAGTGGTTTTGATCATTTCTAATTTTTAATATTGATGAGTATGAGCATTTCGATACTACTTCTTTAATTTTTTTGCAAAAGTTAGTTTGGCGTAAAGTAAATATCGTCAATATAATAATCGAAAGAGTTCGGCACAGTACTGTAATCGCTGTCATCAGTACGTATTGTAAATTGCTTGATGCTCGACTTGGCTGCAGGTACAGTAGAAAGCGCTGCACCATTACCATCTCTCAGAATTTGGGAAAAAGGAATTGTCAATTCATGCCATTGTCCGTCCCACAACATCCCATAGGCAGGATTTCCAGGATTAAGTGTTACCCAATAGTTTCCAGAGTTGGTATTCAATCTTATTCGTACTTTTTTTGGTGTACTGGATTTTACAGCAACATTCAAATTGTTGTAAGCTGTTGCGTTATAAGGAGAAACAGTCAGGTCCATATGCGAAAGGGCAAATCCATTCTGTGGGCTACCATTTCCTGCAGGATCAAAATGATACCATAAGGCCTTTGTACCGTGATTCGTATTAGTGGTAACGATTGTGATCGCCATATTTCCTCCATTCGGTGGTGGTGCTATTCCTGGATTTGAACTCAAAATATCTTTTTCTGTAAAAATTCCAACGCCATCGATCGGTGGTGCAGGAACGCTAACCTTAATGTTGATCTTATCAAGATTGATGTTAGGACCTGTGAACAACACACGAAATGTGTTTTGACCCTCTGTCAAATTAACTCCAGTAATATTTTTGGAAATGTAGGTATTATAGCTACCTGTATTTGGGAAATTGCCTGTCTGTCCTAAATCAGTCGCAACCCCTGTATTAGGATTGACCAGCTGAAGTTTAATGGATTTTCCACCAGAAGCATCACCAGATGCCACCCGGAAATCGAAATCATATATACCCGTAGCAGGAACAGTGATCGTATAGTTGCTCCATTCCCCAGCTTCTGTGTAGCTGATATTATTGATGCTATTGCCCATTTGAACATCCACACCATCGTCTGTTCTGTAACGTGGACTTCCGTTTTGAACAGCAAGGTTTTGCTCTTCTGTATCGTGATAGGCTATGCCTTCACCACCCAAATTATAATTCTCGGCTTCAATGGTACCAGGGATAGTAACTGCAGTTCCACCATACGGCAAAGGCGGATCAATACCTTTAACAATGATCTTGAACAATTTTGTCTCAACTGTATTATCTATATATTTTATGACCAATTTCGCATCATAGGTGCCAGGATTGCTGTAAACAACTGTAGCATCAGGATTGACGGATGAAGCGGGGCTACCTCCAGCAAATGTCCAGGTTGTAGTAAGATGTTTGAACGAGGTACTTTTGAAATCTACAGTTTCTCCAAATTTAATATCAGTACGAGAAGCAGTAGCTTCCGTATGTGGCTTGTCGTAAAGTGTGACCTCTCTTATCTCTTCTTCAACACAGGAAAACAAAAGGGCAGAAAACAAAAGAAAAAGTATGCTTTTCAAAAAGTCTGTATTTTTTAAATTCATAACTCTAATGGTTTTTAATTTTGATTATATTTTATCTGCCACAAATTTTATATAAATAAAAAATAAAAAGGGTCTTAAATATTTTAGATTAGGGTAATAAATGTACTTTTTGACAAACGCACCGTGTAATGAGGGATTGACAGGGATATTCTAATGGGTTAAATTCATTACAAGAAACTCAGCTGGATTTTTTGTTTAAGCGGGAATCGGCCAATTTGTTTTCCAAACTGATGAGATTGCGAAGTTCATATTTTTATATTCAAATTTAGCTTGTAGATCATACTGCAATGCTGAATGAATTTGTCAGGTGATATTTATGTCAAATTGCTATCTTTCAAACAGATTGTTACTAATTCTTCATCCAAATGAATTTAAATTTAAACATATGATATTTTTTTATATTTTTAATTCGGACGTCTTTACCCCTAAAAAAAGATATTTGAACTGCTTCAGATTGTGGTGATAAATTACTTTTGTGAGTCTGATTATCAAAAAAATATGAAAAAAAAAGTCGTAGTTATCACAGGTTCCACTGGAGTTTTATGCAGAATAATAGCAAAATCTTTAGCAAAGAAAGGTTTTAAAGTTGCTCTGTTGGCAAGAGAAATGGGTAAAGCAGAAAGTCTGAAAAATGAAATTGTTGAGGATGGTGGCGTTGCTTACATTTTTGAAGCAGATGTATTAAAAAAAGAAACTTTGGAAAAAGCAAGGTTGCAAATCACAGAAAAGTTAGGAGTTTGTGATATTCTGATCAATGGGGCTGGAGGCAATCATCCCCTCGGAACTACATCTGAGCCATACCTTTCGCAAAAAGACTTGGATCATAATGATCCTGACTTTAGAACGATTTTCGATCTCGAATCTGAAGGAATAAGATCAGTTTTCGATCTCAATTTCTTGGGAACATTTCTTCCAATACAAGTATTTGCAAGAGATATGGTAGGAAAAACAGGCTGTAGCATTCTCAATATCTCATCTTTGAGTGCTTTAACCCCATTAACTAAAATTCCTGTTTACAGCGCGGCAAAAGCTGCAACCTCGAACTTGACCCAGTGGCTCGCTGTTCATTTTTCCAAGCTGGGTATCCGTGTTAATGCTATTGCACCAGGATTTTTCCTGACAACTCAGAATAGAAGTCTGCTCACATCAGAAGATGGCAGTCTCACGGAAAGAGGGCGATCTATAATTTCACAGACACCTGCGGGAAGATTTGGAAATCCGGAAGATCTGATCAGTTCTGTATTGTTTTTATGTGATGACAGATCGTCTTTCGTTACTGGAATTGTGATCCCTGTGGATGGTGGTTTTAGCGCATTTAGTGGTGTTTAAATAAAAAAATAAAAAATGGAACAATCTTGGCGCTGGTATGGACCGAAGGACCCAGTATCTTTATCAGATATCAAACAAGCTGGAGCAGTGGGTATTGTGACCGCACTTCATCACATTCCAAACGGTTCGGTATGGACTGTAGAGGAAATCAATATCAGAAAAAAAATAATCGAAAATGAAGGACTTCGATGGAATGTTGTCGAAAGCATTCCCGTTCACGAAGATATAAAAACCCGTACTGGGAATTTTCAGAAATTTATCGAAAATTATAAGCAAAGCATTGAAAATCTGGCGCATTGCGGGATCAACATCATTTGCTATAATTTTATGCCTGTTCTGGATTGGACCCGTACAGATCTCGAGTTTGAATTGCAGGATGGCTCCAAAGCCCTACGGTTCGATTATACAGCATTTGCCGCCTTCGACCTGTATTTGCTTAAAAGGACCGGCGCATTGTCACAATACTCGCCGCAGGAAAAAGAACAAGCCAAAGCATATCTTGAAAAACTGTCGAAAACAGAGAAAACAAAACTGGTCAACAATATAATTGCGGGTTTACCAGGCGCAGAGGAAGGCTATAGTTTGGAGAGTTTCCAGGCTATTTTGGACAACTATGCAGCAGTTGATGCAAACAGACTGAGACAAAATCTGATTCTCTTTCTCCAGGAAATTGTTCCAGTTGCCTCCCAAAATAATGCGCGGATATGCATACATCCAGACGATCCGCCATATTCTATATTGGGGCTGCCAAGAGTTGTAAGCACCGAGGAAGATTATGCTTTGCTATTTTCAGCAGTTCCGGATCTTGCAAACGGAATGACGTTCTGTTCAGGTTCACTGGGAGTTCGAGAGGATAATCACCTTGTGAAAATATTTCAGCGCTTTGCAGATAGAGTTCATTTTTTACATCTTCGAAGTACGAAGAGAGATGATAAAGGAAATTTCTATGAAGCCAATCATCTTGAAGGTGACGTCGATATGTACGGATTGGTGAAAGAAGTGATTTTAGAAGAACGTAAAAGGGAACAGCAGGGAAGGGCTGATCTTATAATCCCAATGCGTCCGGATCACGGGCATCAGATGCTGGATGATCTGCAAAAGAAGACAAATCCCGGATATTCTGCGATAGGAAGACTTAGGGGACTAGCCGAATTACGAGGTTTGGAATTGGGTATCGTCCGCAGCTTTGATACAATTTAGAATTGATAATAATCATTGTGAGGTAATTATGAATCTGTTGAAAAAAGTAACTGATATATTAATCTATATTGTTTTTGTTTTTGTTTCTGGCATTTTACCTGCTCAGGAAGCATCACTTCATTTCGATCAGATTAATTATGACGATGACTTCTCGCCCAGTATGATCTCCAGTATGATCCAGAATAAATCCGGATTTGTGTGGATCGGGACTGAAAACGGACTATTCCGCTACGATGGTTACAGCTACAGGAAGTACGCTAGAGATAAACAGACGAATGGCAACCTGAGCAATAATCACATCAATGTGATTTTTGAAGACCACGATCAGAATCTTTGGATCGGTACAAACCACGGACTCAATTTTTATAATAAAAACGCCAATAATTTTATATCACTGGATGTAACCAAAGAGAAAGGTGGAAGTAATTATATCGCTGCATTTGCCGAAGATGGACAAAGGAATCTTTGGGTGGGAACGTTTGGCGGTGTCAAAAAACTTAAAAAGTCTACCCGGAAGCTGGAAAACTTCAACAAGAATTCGGAATTGTGTAAAAGCAGGGTTCTATCTTTATTTTATGATTCAAATTATGGGATGTTTGTCGGAACGTCAAAAGGTCTGAAATGTTTTGATCCGAAAACAAGTCATCAAAAACCATTACCTCTAGAATTGTCTTCAAATGCAGAGCTGATCAATGGCAAGGTGAGAAAAATTATAAAGACCAGCAAAGGCGATCTTTGGTTTGCTACGGAAAGTTCTGGTGCATTTTTATTTTCCTCAATACAAAAAATTCTCTTACAGTTTAAGCACGATCCTGGGAACACCAATTCTATGTCATCGAATTGGATCAATGATATCATCCAATGGGACCAAAATACCGTTTGGTTTGCAACAAAAGGAGGATTAAGTATCTTCAGTAATAACAGTCAAAAATTTAAAAGAATAAAACATAATCCCGATAATCTGTACAGTCTTAGCGATAATGATCTGAAATGTTTTATGAGAGATCATACAGGTTCTGTTTGGGTAGGAACTTCGGGAGGAGCAATAAATATTTACAATAGATCCAATCTAAATTTCACGAAGATCTCAGAGGTAACAAACACGGGGTTTGGTCTCAACAATGCTGCTACAAGCGCCATTTTAAAGGAAAATGATCAAAGTATTTGGGTGGGGACTTCTGGCGGAGGACTTAATTATCTTGATCTTAAAGGTAAGACCTCCAATTATTACGCTATAGACAACAGTAATGAGAAAAATATTAAAAATATCATTACATCATTAGCTAAAAAAGATGCTAACACACTTTTGTGTGGCACCTTCAATGGACTTTTTGAGTTTAATAAAACCTCGAAAAAATTCTCTCAGATTTCTCTTAATTCTGCTGAAAAAGGGGAGAGACCTGTTACATCCATTCTTGTCGATGGAAGCAATATTTGGATAGGAACAGATGGCAACGGGTTAATAAAAATTCTACCAAACGGCACTATTCTAAACTATAAAAATGATGGGTCTGCGAATGCATTGTCCGATAATTTTGTAATGGATTTAGAAAACAGGAGCGATGGTGTTTGGATCACTACACAAAACGGGCTTAATTTTTTTGATAAGAAACTCAACAGAATTTCAAAGATCTTCAGGGCAAATAATGCAAAGCCTTTGGATAATAACAGTCTGACAGTCATGTTTACAGATTCAAAAAAAAGACTTTGGATTGGAGCAGATTATGATGGCCTATATTATCTCAATGAGAACAATCAAAAGTTTTTTGCTCTTAATAAGGAAAAAGGCTTTACGGATGCCTCTGTTAAAAGTATTACCGAAGATGCACAGGGCAATTTGTGGGTTGGTGCAGAAGATTTTCTTTTTAAGATCAAAATTAAAAACGATGGCAGCAACTTGAAAGCGTCCGACTTTGAAATTACACGTTTTTCATCTGCGGACGGTCTTTCTGTAAAACAATTTTTATACAATTCCACTGCGAGGATCAATCGCAATATGGTAGCTTTCGGAGCTTCCAAAGGTCTCCTGCTTTTTGATCCTAGGAAATTAATAAAAACTTCTAATAACACACCCATAGTCCTTACGAAACTGATCGTAAATAACGAGATTGTAGAGGCAGATCAAACAGATGGGATTTTAAAGCAGCCCATCTCTGAAACTTCGGAGATCACGATCAACTATGACCAAGGTTATATAGGATTGGAATTTACGGGCCTTAATTTTATCAATCCGCAAAAGAGTAAGTATGCCTACAAGTTGGACAACGCACTTTCTGAAGATCAATGGCATTTTATAGGTACTCAAAACAGGATCAATCTTTCCAATCTGGATCCGGGAAATTATACGTTATCCATAAAATCCACCAATGAAGACCAAAGCTGGAACAAGAATATTAAAAAACTGAAAATTGTAATACTGCCACCTTGGTATAGGACATGGTGGGCATATCTCTCTTATTTGATCAGTTTTGTTGGAGCCAATTACACCGTCTATCGTTTCATAAAATACCGTCTAAAACTTAGAAGGGAAATATTTTTGGAACAAGTGGAAAATGAACGGAAAGAAGAGATCCTCACAACACAGATCAATTTTTTTACAAATATTTCGCACGAAATAAGAACCCCGCTGACACTTATCAAAGGGCCAGTGGAAGAATTGTTGTCTAATGAAAAAGATCCACAGACCAATGCTAAACTGAAAACAATAAAGCAGAATTCAGACCGTCTTCTTAAACTTGTAAACGAGCTGTTGGATTTCAGAAAAGCTGAAAAGGGCTATATGAAAATCTACTGCCAAAGACAAGATGTAGTGTCCTTCTGTTTTGAAATATTTGAATCCTATAAAGGATTGGCGACTGAAAAGAATATCGATTTCAAATTCGTACTCAACTCCAATGTCATCATTGCTTATTTTGACAAAAATCAGATGGAAAAGGTTGTTTATAATCTGCTTTCCAACGCATTCAAATTCACTAAAAAAAATGGAAAAATAGTTTTTGCAGTAGAAAAAGGTACGCCAGATGAGAATGCTGTATTCATCAAAGTTAAAGATAACGGAATCGGCATCCCAGAGAATAATCGCACAAGTGTTTTCGAAAGATTTTTTCAAGTGGATGACAGAGGGGTACAAAATATGGGAAGCGGCGTGGGGCTGGCACTTTCAAAAAGCATTGTAGAATTGCATAAAGGTGAAATTTCAACACCGGATGAAGAAGGGACCTGGGCCAAGACCGTTTTCCAAATTAAATTACAATTAGGTAACAAACATTTATCCGAAGATCAGATCATTGAAAGTAATGGCGAGGATTTTCAGCAGATGATCATAGACTCTCCGACCATTGTAACCAATGAAAAAATTGCGTTTGCTGATTTTCCCGACAAGGACAAGAAGACTTTAATGGTTGTCGAAGACAATGAAGATGTACGCAAATTTATTGTAGGTATTTTGTCCAGCGATTACAATACAGTGGAATTTGCCAACGGTAAGGAGGCAGCAAACTATTTAGAGACCGAGATCTTAGATCTTATCATCAGTGATATTATGATGCCTGAGATGGATGGCATAGAACTTTGCCGCATTGTAAAAACCAATGAGAGTACCAGTCACATACCAGTATTGCTCCTTACCGCTAAAGCATCTATAGATCATAAAATAGAAGGGCTTTCGACAGGTGCAGATGCTTATATCACCAAACCTTTTAGTACGCAGGAACTTAAACTGAGTATTGCCAATTTACTTTCTGCCCAGGAGATCTTCAGAAAGAAATACAGTGGTAATTTTATCATAGATTCTGACCTGAGCAGTCTTACCACGCCCGAAGAAGCATTCATCAAAAAACTGATGCGCGTGATAGAAGAAAATCTTGAGAATTCTGAATTTGACGTCAATATGCTGGTTGATAAGATCGGTATGAGCAGGACCATACTGTACAAAAAGGTCACTGCACTTACCAACCATTCTGTGGCAAGTCTTATAAAACAGCTTAGAATGAAAAAGGCAGCAGATATTATCCTGAACACAACTCATCCGATTTCAGAAGTTGCTTTTATGGTCGGATTCAATGATCGTAAACATTTTAGCCGTGAGTTCAAAAAAGTGTACAAAGTTTCTCCTACATCTTACAAAAGTGATCATAATTCCGGGGTATAATTGGTCCAATACCTCTCATATTTAGATATTCCCGCTAGTATTTTTATTTTAACGTATGTGAAATACTTTAATAATGTGTTGTTTTTCAATATGTTGTGTTGGTTCATACGTTATTACCCCGCAAAAAGCATATTTATACACCCAGATAAATATGATTATCAGACATATTTGTAAAAAACAAAGCTATTAAACTCAAGAATATGAAAAAATTCGACAAGAATATTGGTTCTTCTAAAACCTATGATGGCAAAAAAATAGGACTCATAGCAGTTGCCTTCCTACTCTCCGGGCAAATATCTGTTCACGCGCAGACCACTCCAAGTACCACTCCAAGTTCTGATAGGGACACTTTGGTTGGTGTCTCCAAAGAAATAGAGCAGGTCGTGATCATTGGATACGGTGCAAAGAAGAAAAGTGATGTCATCAGCTCAGTGGTCAAGGTCAACGCGGATGACCTTACAAAAGTAGCTACATCGGATGTTGGTGAAATGTTACGTGGAAAGGCTGCCGGAGTACAGGTTACACTTGCCAATGGTGCGCCGGGTAGCTCATCAAATATTCAAATTCGTGGTCAGCGATCGATCTCTGGAGGAAATAATCCTATCGTGATCGTTGATGGAGTAAGGGTTGGAAGTATAAATGACGTCAATGCAAATGACATAGAATCCCTAGAGGTCTTGAAAGATGCCGCTGCACAATCCATCTATGGTGCGAGAGCATCGAATGGGGTCATACTGATTACCACAAAACGAGGGAAAAGTGGCAAAGCCAAAGTGACTTACAATGGTTTTTCGGGCTTTCAAACAATCAACAGAAATTTTGATATCTACAGTGGTGAAGAATTTGCCCAGTTAAAGAGAGAAGCTTTCAGAACTAACAATGGGGGTGTATACAGGCCAGACAGTGAGATTTTTTCTGCATTAGAATTGGAAAGTGTACAGACCGGGAAATATATTGACTGGGAGAAGCTCATGCTCAGAACAGGAGAGACACAAAATCACGCCATCAATTTTTCATCAGGCAGTGACAAGTCCAGTATATTTGGTAGTGTGAACTATATTGGGACCAAAGGTGTTATTCCCAATTCAGATTTTAACAAAACAGGAATCAGATTAAATGCTGATCAAAAAATCAGCAATACGCTGAAAGTGGGTCTGAATACTTCCTTTCAATTCTCAGAGACCAATAATCCAAATAATGCAGGTGTCATTTTAAGTTCTATTACAACATCGCCTCTCGGACGCGTTTACAATGATGATGGTTCACTCAGACTATTGCCCGGAGGTTTTGCTGAAAATAAAAATCCGCTCATCGATCTTTACCAAACGACCAATTTTGTACAGAACCGAAATGACATTCTCAACCTTTTTGTGGACTTTACACCTTTTCAAGGTTTTAAATATAGAATGAATGCCAGCAGAAGATCGTGGAATTACAAGAGAAAATCATATAATACAACACAGTCGGTTGCTGGAATTGCCAATAACAACCAGGGGAGCGGCAGTATTCAATTCCAAGATGAGGTAGAATGGCAATTGGAAAATATCTTCACCTACAATTTCAAATTGGCAGAGAAAAATCATTTCGCCGCCACCGTTGTGCAGAGTATCTCGAAAACTAATAGAAATGATTTTGAGAATGCCTCTACAAATATCCCGAATGATATCTTGGGGATTAATGGATTGCAATCTGCGTTACTCAATACACCGACTATTACAGAATATAACAGAGGAATTGTATCTGCTGTCGGGCGTCTGGAGTACGACTATGATAGCAAATATTATGTGACGATTGCAGGAAGAATTGATGGCTCCACAGTATTTGGTAAAAATAACAAATGGGCCTCATTCCCATCAGCCAATATCGGGTGGAATATTCACAGGGAAAATTTTATGGAAAATTTAAATTTCCTCAATAATTTAAAACTTAGATTCAGCTACGGAAGTGTTGGTAATGAGGCCATTTCGCCTGGATTGAGCCAGAGTACTGCCGACCAAAGTAATTACGTGATAGGTGGTAATCAGGTCTCTGGATATATCCCAGGACCAACTTTGCCCAACCCCAATTTGAAATGGGAAACTTCAACAACATTCAACTCCGCATTGGATCTTGGTTTTTTTAGAGATAGGATAACAGCAACGGTTGAATATTACAATACCCGAACAAAAGACCTACTTGTTCAAGAGCAGTTAGATCTTTCATCCGGATACAGCAATAGGTGGAACAACCTAGGCGAAGTAGAGAACAAAGGTCTTGAAGTATCATTGAATGCGGATGTGATCAAAACCTCAGATTTCAAATTCAAAATCGGTTTAGCTTATACGAAAAACAGAAATAAGATCATCAGCTTGTATGGCAGAGATGCAGACGGTGATGGTAGGGAAGATGATGATATCCTTAACAGACGTTTCATTGGTCAGCCGATCAATGTGTACTATCAGTACGATGTCGTAGGCATCTTTCAACAGGGTGAAGATATTGTTAACTCTGCGCAGCCTCTTGCTTTGCCAGGTGACATCAAGCTACGAGATGTAAACGGCGACGGGATCATCAATGACAAAGATCGCGTAATCACATCACAGATGCCAGACTGGTATGGTACATTATCACTTGGATTCGAGTATAAAGGATTTGACATTAATGCAGATTTTTATACTGTGCAAGGTGTTGTGAAAAATAATCCTTTTCTATACAGCTATCTGGAAGGTGGATCCTTGAGAGGAATAAAAAATGGTATCAAGCAAGACTATTGGACACCAGAAAATCCTGGTGGAAACTATCCCAGACCAAATGAGGGGAATGACCCGTCAAATATTTTTAATATGGGACTTCAGGACGCTTCTTACTTCAGATTGCAAAATATCACTTGCGGTTATTCATTCAAACCAGACACAGTGGCTAAGATTGGTCTTACCAACCTCAGGATCTT
Source organism: Chryseobacterium sp. KACC 21268 (assembly GCA_028736075.1). NCBI lineage: Bacteria > Pseudomonadati > Bacteroidota > Flavobacteriia > Flavobacteriales > Weeksellaceae > Chryseobacterium > Chryseobacterium sp. KACC 21268. The sequence continues at coordinate 2,955,553 of CP117875.1, read as the reverse complement.
TTTGACCGGTAGCAATCTTTTTACGATTACAGATTATCAGTCTTACAGCCCGGAAAAAAATCCAAACGAATATCCTGAAGCGCGAACCATTGTTGCTGGAATTAAATTCGGATTTTAAAAAAAATAATATTTAAATTTTAAGTCATTACACTATGAAAAAATTACAATGTTTATTCATTTCTATCATATCTCTGGCAACAATTTGCATCTCGTGTGAAGATTTCCTGGAGGAAGAGATTATAGATCAGGTTTCTGTAGATTACATATATACAACACCGGAAGGTCTTGATGTGGGCGTCAACGCCTTATACAACAGAATGAGACAGTACAATGCGCCGTCTGGAGATAATAGCAATCTGCAAGCGAATGTGTTTTTTATGGCCGCTACAGATCTTGGCCTTCACAGAACGTGGTTTACGCCCTACGGAGCTACTACTCACACACCTCAAAATTTCCCGAGGGACAAATGGGTCAATGCCTATAAAATTATAGATAGAGCTTCGGCAATTATCAGCAGTGCACGTACAGTGTCTATGGATAGTAATGCTAAAAGGAAATTGGTAGCACAGGCGCGCGTTATAAGAGGCGAGCTTTATCTGGATTTGATAAGAATGTATGGCACTATCTTATTGGATACTGTAGCCACTAACGCACAGAACATAGATGATGCAGTAATTTACAAAGCAGCTACAGAAGAAGAGATTTTCGGGGTTATTAATCAAGACCTGGATTATGCTGTTGCAAACTTGGATTGGCAGGTGCCAACGGGCAGATATGGTCAAGGAGTTGCGAGACATCTGCGTGGTAAAGCGGCTATGTGGCGCAAAGACTGGCAGAAAGCTGCCGAAGAATTTGATGCAATTATTGTCAACCCCACCCACGATTTGGTAGATATTAATCAGGTTTTCGGAGCTGATGTCAACCATAAAGAAGCGCTGTTTGTTTACCAGCGCAACCAAAGTCTCGGACAAGGGGATGATCTTGCAGGAGGTGGTGGATTTTGGCTGGGAAGTGTTTTTACCCAAAGAATTTATGAAAAACAGTCTGGAGCTTCGGGTAGTGCTGGAAATGAGATGGTTTTAGATGTTAATTACGGTGGGCAATCGTTAGGTTGGTTTTATCCTAATAATTATTTAAAATCCCTTTATGACAAGACCAATGACAAGCGGTTTTCAACTTATTACTGGCCAGATAATTATACTGCTTATATTGTTAATAATCCTGCTCACCCACGCTTTGGACAGCCTATTACGCAGCCGGAGGATAATTACAGAAGGTACCACTGGAGCCTTAAAAAATATGCAGACTTTCAAACAAAGCTGGTTGGGACAGAAAACAGTTTTAAAAATTATATGTATTACCGATATGCAGAAACACTGCTTCTGGCGTCGGAAGCGCATCATAATCTTGGAAATGATGCATTAGCTTTATCATACATTAATAAAGTTCGCAGAAGAGGTTATGGTCTCAATCCTAATGCATTATCATCATTTGATTTTACAAGCTGGACGCAGGAAACCTATCTTGAAGAATCAGCAAGGGAATTGGCTTTTGAAAATGAACGTTGGTTTCTGCTGAAACGATTAGGAATTCTGGGTGAAAGAATTACTCTACACTACAGAAATGGTGATAACACAAGCTCAGAAGCCTCCGACGCTGTAAATAGTCTTACCCCGTGGAGAGCGCAGTATGTCAATTGCCCGGTTCCCCAAAGTCAGATCGACATTATGGGTGCTGCAGCTTCACAATTTAATATCGGATATTAGGATCATAACTTAATATTTGAATCAATCATTAATCTAAATTTTATGTTTAAAAAAAATATTATCCAGTTGCTGTTGACAGTCTTTATTTTAAATTCATTTTGCATATCGATTATGGGACAAAAAACGATTCAGCACGCTTTTGCCAGAGATCATATCAATTTGAATGGTTCTTGGAAGTATATTATAGATCCATACCAGATGGGCTACTTGGATTACAGACAAAAACCTTTCGATCAAAGTAAATCTGGAAAGGGAGGTTTTTATGATAATATTACATCCCCGGACAAAAAAACAAGAGTCGAATACAATTTTGATTTTGAGCCTTCTCTGCAAGTTCCTGGTGATTGGAACTCTCAAGATCAAAAACTTCTGTTTTATGAAGGTACTGTTTGGTACAAAAGAGATTTTGTTGCAGATCCACAAGCCAACAAGAGTTACTATTTATATTTCGCAGCGGTGAATTATGAAAGTCACGTTTATCTGAATGGCGAAAAGGTAGGCACACACAAAGGCGGGTTTACGCCATTTCAATTTGATGTGACGTCGAAATTAAAAAAGGGCAATAACTATGTAGTGGTGATGGTCGATAACATACGCAAAAAAGATGAGGTGCCAACCATTAACACAGATTGGTGGAACTATGGCGGAATCACACGTGATGTTTTATTAATAAGCACACCAAAATCATACATAGAAGATTATAAAGTGCAGTTGGCTAAAAATGATGCTACTAAATTAGAAGGTTTTGTAAAATTAAGTGGCAATACAGGCAAAGAGAAACTGATCATAGAAATTGCTGAACTGAAGATAAAGACCACCATTGAAACTGATGCAGATGGTTATGCGAAAATTATAATTCCTACAAAAAATATTGCTTATTGGTCGCCGGAAAATCCTAAGCTATACGATGTCAAGATCAGTTCAAAATCAGATAAAATTAATGATAAAATTGGTTTTAGAACAATCAAAACAGTTGGAAAAGATATTTTGCTGAATAATCAATCTTTGTTTTTGAAAGGTATTTCTGTGCATGATGAAAATCCTTTGGTCGGTGGACGTTTGCGGTCGGAAGGTGATATGCGGATGATACTTGGATGGGCGAAGCAGTTGGGTTGCAATTATATCCGCTTGGCACATTACACACACAACGAAACGATGCTGCGTCTTGCAGATGAGATTGGATTATTGGTTTGGGCAGAAGTTCCTGTTTACTGGACTATCTCATGGAGCAATGCTGATACTTACAAAAACGCAGAAGATCAGTTGACCGTAGGAATCGAAAGAGATAAAAACAGAGCTTCAGTGATTATTTGGTCCGTAGGGAATGAGACGCCTATCAGTAAGGAACGTAATGTTTTTATGGGAAAATTAATCGACAAAGTTCGCAGCTTAGACGAGACAAGACTTGTTGCAGCCGCACTGGAAATTGAACGTAATGGCTATGACGTAACGGTCGAAGACCCTTTAGGTGAAAAGCTGGATCTTGCCAGTTTTAATGAATATGGAGGCTGGTACTGGTCTGAGCCAAAAGAATTGCCAAAATATAAATGGGAGATAAAATTCAACAAACCAGTGGTGATCTCTGAATTTGGAGCCGATGCATTAGCTGGATATCACGCAGATGAGGACACCGTCTGGAGTGAGGAGCATCAGCAGTTGTTCTATGAAAAACAACTGGAAATGCTTGAAAAAATAGATGGACTGCGGGGAATGACCCCCTGGATCCTCGTCGATTTCAAATCACCGAGACGTCAAAATCCAATTTATCAGAATTTCTGGAACAGAAAAGGTCTTATTTCGGAAACTGGGGTCAAAAAGAAAGCTTTTTATACGCTTCAGAATTATTATAAAAGTAAATCATTAAATAATAAATAAAACCTCATTCTATATGAAAAAAATATTTAGAGTACTAAGATTAAGCATGCTATTCTTTTTAGTCTCTTGCACACACGAGGACAAAGTAGAGTTTGTTAATGGGGAATCAGGACAAGTGGAAAATCCGGATCCCTTTTCTGCTAAAAAGATGATTGCTGATATGGGACCAGGTTTTAATCTTGGTAATACCTTTGAGAACGGTATCCATCCGACCAACCTGGCAGCGGTCAAACCAGTTATCGATCTGTACAAGAACGCAGGAATGAAGCATATAAGAATACCAACGACCTGGATGGATAGGTTTACATCTACTCTTGCAGATAGCAATGGCAATATCAATGTCGATCATCCAAGATTTTTGGAGCTAAAGGCAGTGATAGATTATGCACTGTCTCAGGATCTATACGTTATTCTAAATACCCATCACGAGTCTTGGCTTAAGGATCATTATGATGGATCCGAGGTGTATGATAGCAAGTTCCGAAATCTATGGACAGGTATTGCTACATATTTTAAAGATTATCCCCAAAAATTGATCTTTGAAGTTCTAAATGAGCCGGAAGGTAATTTGGGAGAAGTAGACGGAAATGGCCCGTTTCCCGAACCCACAGATGCATTGGCTTTACAATACACTCGAAAAGTTAATCAGATCGGATATGACGCGATACGCGCAACACGTGGTAATAATGAAAAAAGATTGATTATGGTGGGCACCAACGGTCAAGGAAATGCGCTATATATCAGTAACGTCTATCCAAGTAAATCTTCATTGCCAGGTGGAGGCAATGATGACTATATATCCATACAGGTTCACACGTATTCTCCTTGGGCATTCTGCGGAGAGACCGGAAGCAATGCTGCTTTTCCTGGAACTGCCAGTTTTGAGACAGGCATTCAAAATGTGAAAGCACATTCGATAAAATTGAATGTGCCGGTTCATTACGGCGAATTCGGAGTAGGAAGAAGTAGCAATGCTGCGGAGAGAAATACCGATCTTGTCAGAAATTATTACCGTACAATGGCAAGAACAACCCTGGCTCAGTCTATGTCATACAGTGTATGGGATGACAGAGGTTGGTTTGCACTCATCAATGCAAACGGTACATCTTTCGTAAATAATATAGTACCGTATATGTTAGAATAAAATCAAATCACATTATTATTTTCTTAATTGCTGTTTCATTTTCTATCAGAATTGTGGAACAGCTTTTTTAATTTTTGGTTGGTGATCCTCGAAGCTTAAGGTTAGAATTTATCGGTCCTTATTTAAAACTCTAAATAATTTAAGCTCCACCATTTTGAGAGAATTAAAGCAAATGAAAACAATAACTGATTTTTAAAAACATTTTAGGAAATAATAGTTTTAGAGACTGAGAAGGTTGGCTAATTTATCTAAATCCTCTACAAAAGTGTTCGAGAATTGCACCTTTGGGGTCAATTACAGGTACACATTTTTAGTATAGACTTTATGTAATTTCTACTAATATTATTTTTTAGAAAAATTCTTTCTAAAAACGTTTCAGAAGGTGGCTGCAACTTCCCGTTGACGCATTTGATCTTCAGGTAGTGGGAAATAGTAGGGGGATAGGATATCTTCATTTGATACCTCAATTTGCAGTTCTTTTTCAGACTTTGACTGTAAACCGTCTTTGATGAATTTATCCATTTTCCTATCTTTATTAGATTCAAAATTCACATTAAGACATAGAATAGTTTAATGATGACTTTTATTTACTTGGTTTGTCTGACTGTGGCCATTATGGAAAAGGTTGAAAATATCTATCTAGAATATTTGTGATATCATTTTTCCATTTGTTTTATAGTGTCCATTTTAATATTTTGAAAATGTTTTAATTTTTATTGTCATCTACCGCTAATACATTCCATTTATAAAGCTCCCGCTTATGATGTTGCTCTGAGATTTTGACATACCTCCTAAAACTTTTCTCGTCCTTGGAGTTGGTCTGTGCTTTAACAATCCGCTCGGGAATATCTAAGAACAAGCTACTAGTGATAAAAGTTTTCCTTCCAGTGTGACTTGTAATTATATCACATTTTCTAAATGTTTCGTCAAATCTTTTTGAGCCGCAATAACGTGTTAACTGAACTTCCTCGGTAAGACCAATTTCTTCACAACACTTTTGAATCGCTTCATTTAATTTTTGTGAGGATATTCTGGGGATAGGGTAATAAATTGTATCCTCATATTTCGAAATTAATCTCTTAGCCAGTTCTGTTTTATTGCCTCCATTATTGATTAAGGCCATCATTCCTGGTGCTAGATTTGTGATGTTCAAATGTGAGGAGACTATTGGTAGAACCATTGCTTTGGAAGATGATTCCAGAACCAAAATGCCATTGGCATTTGTAGTATCGCTTCCGATGACTGCTCTTGCATTATGTATTTCTCTTGCAGCAGGTTGTACCTAGAAAAGACAAGACATCTGTACCCTGTACACTAAGGTCAACCCAGCTGGTGCCGTTGTAATATTCTACTTTTACAGAGGTTGGCGTTGTGGCATTCAGTATAATACTTCCGGGACTTGCTTGTCCTGTCTTACTGGTTATGTAGGATAAAATCTCTGTTTCCATCTTTGGAAAATATATTCTTATCTCCATGATCAATCAAAACAACCAACTCTGCTGAGATATTTACATAGCCGGAATACAGCAAGTGGACAATCCGGATTATGCTTTGGACAGGGTGTATTGATCTGGCCTTTCATCTAGTTGCGCCTTGGTCAAGATTACAATAGTTCGCCCTTTGCATCTAGTTATAAAACTACCTCTGCCAAGTGGTTAGGTAGTTTAATATTTTAGATCAGTTTCCATTAGGACGGCTCATCCCTCAATTCCTAAAAATTCACCCTGATATCAACAGGTTGTTTCATTTTGACTGTAATGTTATTGATATCATCTTCCAATTGGTATTCTGCCGTCGTGAAGTGGCCATCGTCATTTTTTTCTTGGATCTCAATATCAACTTATCCTACTTATTTTTTAGGAATTTCAATTAAGTATTCCTCCGTTTTTTCATTTTTGGAAAATTGTTCCCTTGTAAATTCTATGAATTTTAGGGAGGCGAAACCAGAAGGTCATCAAGAATTGAATTGTAGTGTTCATTTTTTAAGACTAAAGCATTTTAGAGATTGAAATCCGTGTTTTTTCTTGAAATAAGTTCTAATGTCACGCAATGTCACGCCTTGTACAATGTCGTTTAACTTATCATTATATAAATTCACCCAATAAAAAATTTATATATGAAAAAGTATCTATTTTTGAAAATGTTTGCAAAATCAACCTTATTAGGACAACTATTTTGTTTTTCACTTATTTTCGGACAATTTCAGCAATCGGCAAAATTGACGGCTTCAACGAGAGAAAGCCGAGCTGAGTTTGGAACCGCTGTTGCAATCAACAATCAATATTTCGCCGTTGGTGCTTCGAGAGAAGAGGTTGCGAAAGGTGCGGTTTACATTTATCAGAAAAACGGAGAGAGCTGGGGATTTCATCAAAAAATCAATGCACCTGATGGTTTTGAAATGGCTGAGTTTGGAGGAAGTATAAAATTAGGAAGTGATTTTATGGTGGTTTCAGCAGGAAGGGCTGATATTGAAGGTGTTGCAAGGGCAGGGGGATTGTATATCTATGAACCAAATTCCAATAATCAATGGATCTTCAAGAAAAAATTGCTGGCCTCAGATTTTAGCAACGATGCTTTGTTGGCCGTTAATCCAACTTCTCTCGCTGTGTCTGGAAATACGATTGTTGCTGGTGCACCTGGCGTAGATTCTTGGAAAGGTGTAGTCTATATCTTTGAAAAAAATAATGATAATTGGTCGGAAATACAAAGGATAGAATCTCCTGCAGGCGTTGATTTTGGGAATTTCGGAATCGGTGTCAGTTTTTATGACGGTTATCTTGCAGTTGGAGCAAGTGGCGAAAATAACAGCGCGGGCAAAATTTACATTTATAAAAAAAACGATTCCGGACAGTGGATCTTTCATCAAAGTCTGGCATCGTCAGATGATTTTGAAAATTCTTATTTCGGAAACTCAATCAGCATCTATGATCAGGAATTGGTTGTTGGCGCCTACACAGAGAGCAATACTGGGAATCCATCAATGGCTTATATTTTTAAGCTTAATGAAACTGGTTATTGGGAAGAATCTCAAAAAATTGCAAGTTATCAATCTTCAGAACATACTTATTTTGGATGGATGTGTGAAATGAAAAATGACAAGCTTTTGATAGCCAGTCCGCATTTGTACGGTGCCGAACCGGGAAAAACTTTTGTTTATAAAAAGAATGTTCAAAATAACTGGGAGTTTGATCAGGAACTGACGCCACAAAATGATGTGGTCCAAGATTCTTATGGTTGGAGCATTGCGATGAATGAAAATGAGATTATTGTCGGCGCGTCCAGAGATGACTTGGACAGCAACGAAGAGAATGAAATACAGGATGCTGGTTCTGCCTATATCTTTAATCACGCAAACTTGGCAACAAACGAAAATAGTCTGTCTATTAATGAGGTAAAAATATTTCCAAATCCTATTAAAGATCTTCTCAACATAAGCAGTAAAAAAGAAATTTCATCTGTTGAAATCCTAGATCTATCCGGAAAGAAAATTTCAGAAACAAAAAATTCAAATATTAATGTTTCTCAGCTAACTAAAGGAATTTATCTTCTGAATATTAAATTCGTCAACGGAAAATCCAAACTCCAGAAATTGATCAAACAATAATTTATGAATCGGTCTTGAATTAATTTTAAGACCGATTTTAATTTTAAAAATATATATTCATATTGTCATCTTTTGCTTTTAAAATTAATTATATCTATATTTCGTTAAACGATTTTGATGCAAGATGAAATTATTACTGAGAATAATACCCCTAATCATACTTTTTGTTCTGCCTTCGAAAATATTTGGACAATCAGAGAAAGAATGTGAGGTCATCATAGATTCTGCCATTCAAAAAATGTTTAAAAAGCAACATACGAAGTCCCTGGAAATGCTGATCCGTGTGAAAACAGTTTCGGAACATAAGAAATGGAATAAAGCTAATTTTCGTGCAACCAATAATATCGGTCTGAATTATTATCTGATGACGGACTTTGGTGAAGCTCTGAAATTTTATTTAGAAGCTTATGACATCGCGACCAATATGCCAGATAAAAAGCACGTGATGACGGTCGTAAACAACATTGCGATTCTCTACTTTGAAGAGAAAAATAATCAGAAAGCCTACGAATATTTTCTAAAAGCCTACCAAACCGCAAAAGAAAACAAACGAAACGAAAAAGCTGGGGCTTATGCTGTAAACCTTGGTCTGGTTTTGAACAAATTGAACAAAACCAATGAAGCTTATAAATATATTCAGGAGGCGGAAACTTTGACTAAAGATGATCCAAAAGTCAACATTATGAACAAAATGGCTCTTGCGGAAAATCTCTATCTGAAGAAAAAATTTAAAGATTCCGAAGCCATCATTGATTATCTCATTCCTAAACTAGAAGTTGAAAATCAAACTGAAAATCTGGTTTTTATTCTATTGATCAAGGCTCAGATCAGCGAGAAAAAAGGTGATTATGCGCAAGCCAAATCTATGGCACTGGAAGCGCGAAAACTCTCGCCAAATATTAATAATAGGGAAGAAATCTACAATTATCTTTCTAAGATCAATGCAGAAACCAAGAATTATGATGAGTCTCTGAAGTATAAGGATTCTGTGATCGTGGTCAATGATTCGATTTCTAAAATTAACAATTCTGCTTTGTTCAACAATGGGAAGATCAAGTTCGAAATGCAGAATTACCAATTTGAACTGAAAGAAAGCCAACAGCGTTTGAAAGATGAAAGAAAAATTTTCTATGTCATCATTGCTTCTGCCATTATCATCATTTTGTTGGTGCTTCTTTTTCTTTACAACAATTCGATCAAATACAAACAACAGAAAACAATCACGCAACTCGAATTTGAGAAAAAGCAAAGCGACAATCTGATTCTGACCCAGCAGTTAAAAGAACAGGAGACTTTGTCTTTGCTCGAAAAAGAGCGTCTCAAAAACGAAATAGAACATCAAAACCGACAATTGACATCACAGGCTTTGACGATTTCCAGCAGAAATGATGTGGTGGAGGAGATCATTGAGGCCATCATCAATCAACCGGAAATTTCGAATAATTCCCATCTGGTAAAATCGATCAAGGATTTGAAAATTCAGTTGAAGAACAATAATCAATGGGATAGTTTTTTCAAACATTTCGAAGGCGTGAATCAAAATTTCATTACAACTTTGAAAGAAAGACATCCAGATCTGAGTTCTTCCGAGATCAGATTCATCTGTTATCTTTATATGAATTTAAGTCACAAAGAAATTGCGTCCATCCTAAACATAAGTCCAGAATCCTGCAGGAAAAGAAAGGAAAGAATTTCCAAAAAACTGAATTTGACTGATGGAATTAATTTATTCGATTATATATCAGCGATTTAGATTATTGTTGGTCACGAATAAAAATCAATGTTGTCACAATATGTCACGCCATAATTTGTAGGATTGTTTCTCTTTTTCATCAATTTTACATTAAATAAATTTTTGATTATGAAGAAAATTCTTACTCTTTTTTTAATGGTGATCTGTTTCAGTTTCTCGAACAGAGTTTTGGCTCAGATGACATTATTGACTTCGCCGAATTACGGACAGGTCTTCGATGTGACTTACGATCCTGTCAAACCAAATGTTTTATATGCGCATACGGTGACCAATCACGTTGTTAAAAGTTCTGACAATGGACAAAACTGGGAAGTTCTCTACTCATTCCCAATAGACCAAATTTTTGGAACCATCAAAGATCTGAAATGGACTCAGGATCAAAAGTATCTCAGTTTCATTGTTCAGGCGGAAGGTTCGGTTTATAATCAAATTATCATTATTGATCCTTCAAATGGCTCTGTTGTAAAAAATATCAATTCTCCGAACGGATCAATGCCTGGTAATCTGATTGTTTCTTATTCAGTTACCGGTTCTGATCAGGAAAATATTCTTTTGCACACGACATTTATGTTTAATTTTGGTTTGACAACAGATATTTTCTACACCGAAAATGGAGGAGGTAATTGGCAGAAAGTATATTCGAGTTTTGACAATGACGGGATTCACGTGAATAACGTGGCGATACATCCATCAGATCCAAAAAAGATTTTTCTGTCAAGAGGTTTTTCGCCGGATACGAAGTACGGTGGATTATTCGTTTCTGAAGATGCAGGAAGTTCGTGGACAGAAAAACTTGCCGGAACTAATTTTTCAGCGCTAGCATTCGATCCAGCGGATCCTCAAAAAATGTTTTTAGGAAGTTTTTATCTGTCAGAAGATCAAAGGCAAAATCTTTACAGATCCAATGATGGTGGAAGTACTTGGAACGTTGTCCCGATTAGTTGGACAGACCTTTCCACTAACAGCATCCAGAAAATAGTCATCAATCAAAAAAACAATGACGAGATCTTGATCTTGGAAGAGAATGAGATCGTCATTTCTAAAGATGGCGGAAACAGCTGGACGAATTACGTTCATCCCAATGATGATCTCGAAAACACATACTATTACGGACTGAATGCAACTTTCAATCCTTCAAATAATAGTGAAGTGATTATCAGTTCCAACTTCTATCCGTTCCATTCTTTGGACGGTGGTATTACAATGACAAGATTCAAAAATCCATTTGCCAATAATACAGGCAGAGTCAGTTTTCATAAAGGCACGGAGAAGCATTTGTACTATGGTCTGAGAAGAGGATTTATGCATAAAAATTTTCAATCTGGAGAAGAGACTGCAATTGGTCATCATCCAATTAACTTCTTCCCAAATTTCAACAATAACGGGCTTTTTGCGGATCCATTAGTTGCCGGAAGAGTGTACATCAGTACAAGTGGCTTTATGGGATCAAGCTTTGCTGTGAGCAATAATCACGGTGTAGATTATTCCACAGGTTACAGTGGTTTTGGACTTAATATCATGAAAATAGCGACTTCTAAACAGAATACAGATCATGCTTGGGTGTCTTTCAGTGAGTCTGTCAGAAAATTTGATTTCACTGATATGAGTGCCATTACCAGCGAAGAAGTAATTCTTCCTTCTTTCGGTGTTGTCTTTGGAATCATCGTCGATGAAAATAATGAGAATAATGTTCTGCTTTCTCAGGATAATAACGTTTACAAAACGACAGATGGCGGACAAACCTGGACAGCTTCGGAAAGCGGTTTGGGAGTTTTGGAATCCGGCAATGATTATATTTATGATATCAAAAGTAATCCATTTAATAAAAATCAATTACTGCTTTCGACCACAAAAGGAATTTTCCTCTCTGATGATGCAGGGATAAAGTGGAATCACGTCTACAATGGGAATGTCATCAACAATGCAGAATTTTCACCTTATAAAAACGGTGTCATCGTCGCAACTTCCAATTTTATGGATGGAACAGGTGATGGATATGCGTATCCGCCATCCCAAGTGAGAATTGTTTATTCCAAAGATTTTGGTCAGGCTTGGACCGAGATTTCACCTGAAGATCTGAATTATCTGTTTTCAGAATCTGCATCTATTGATTTTACGCCAGACGAAAAAGTTGATGTTTATATCAGCACATCTGACTTGGGATTGATTCAATATAAGATCAACTTGCAGACTTTATCTGTTGATATCAATATTTTATCAAACTCTGATTTGGTCATCTATCCAAATCCAACATCTGATTATGTGACAGTGTTGAATGAAAATGTAAAGGACATTAACGTCTTTGATTTCAATGGAAGAAGTGTATTGAGGTCATCTTCCAAAAAAGTAGATCTTTCCAATTTACCAAGAGGCGTTTACATCTTGAATGCAACTTTGAACAACGGAAAATCTATCTCCAAAAAAGTTGTAAGAAAATAATTATACATAGAACTTGATTAAAAAAGAACGGGAGCAAATTTTTGCTCCCGTTCCTATGTTTAAATGGAAATAAATTTATTTTTTCAAATCCACGTCTTCAGATCATACGCCGCTTCCCAAAAATGATATTCCATAATCGAAGCCGTGATGAACGCTTCCGTCATCTTTTCTCTCATTGCTGGAGTGGTTTCATTGGCAACTCTGTTACAGATGTCGATGGCTTTTTGGACAGCTTCAGCAAATTCCTCTCCGCCGTACGTGTCGATCCATTTCTGGTAAGGATTGTTGTCAGATTGAAGGTTGTTGTAGATATGATCCCCAACTTTTTTGTAGATCCAGAAGCAGGGCAGAACTGCAGCCATTCCAACTTCCACCGGATCCAAAGCTGCTGTGCTTTTCAGATAGTGAACGTAATGATGACAGACTGGCTGCATCTTTCCTCTTTCAGTCAATCCAAAATCCTCAAAATAAAATTCGTGCAAAGCATTTTCAACTACGATTGCCGTTTCTGCATATCGCATATATTCTAATGTATCATCTATATGATGGGCTCGTGCTGCGATCAACGACAAAGCTCTACCAAAATGTTCAAGATACAAAGAATCCTGCGCCATATAAAACTGGAACTTTTCCTTAGATAGGCTTCCATCAGACAATTCTAAGATGAAAGGTATTGTCAATATTGATTGATATCGTTCTTCAATTCGTAGCCAAGCGGATTCAGACCATTTCATTTTTGATTAGTTTAATTGGATTATAAAAGTGATTGAGTGGACCATTTCCTTTTCCGGTGACGACGTCTTTTCCATTTTTTATAGCTTCGAAAACATATTCCTGTGCAAGAGTTACAGCGCTTTTCAAATCTTCGCCATGAGCCAGAAAAGCTGCAATTGCGGAAGACAGCGTACAGCCGGATCCGTGGGTGTTGTTGGTGACAAATTTTTCAGTTTCGAAAGAAGTTAATTCACCGTTTTGGTTTAATAATAAAGATGTAATTATTGGCGATTCCTGATGGCCTCCTTTCAGCAGAATATTATTGCATCCAGATTTCAGAATGATTCTTCCTGCGTTCTCCATATCTTCTAAAGTTTTCACTTTCATGTCGGCCAGGATCGTAGCTTCGTCCATATTTGGTGTAATGATCTCGGCTATAGGAAAGAGCTTTTCTACTATGGTGGTGATGGTCTCTTCTTCGATCAATCGGTGTCCGCTGGTGGCAACCATAACGGGATCGAATACAATTGGGATTTTTGGATATTTTCTTAGTGTATTAACGATCGTTTCCACCAATTCTGGTGTATGAACCATTCCAATTTTTATAGCCCTTGGAAAAATATCATCTAGCACCGCTTCTATTTGCTCTTCGACAGCTTCCATTGGAATAGGATAGATTTTCCTCACGCCTTGTGTGTTTTGTACTGGTAAAGCTGTGAGAACAGATGTGGCATAGCATCCCAAAGCCGAAAAAGTCTTGATGTCCGCTTGAATACCTGCGCCACCGCTTCCGTCGAAACCTGCGATTGTCAATACGGAAGGATAAGTGTATTTTTTCATTTCAATATTTCATTTTTAAGTTCGGAAGCTGTTTTCTGTGGATTCTCGGAGGCGCATATTGCAGAGACCACCGCTAAGGAATTTGCGCCAGCTTTCATGATCATTTGTGCATTTTCTAGATTGATATTTCCAATAGCAATCAAAGGTTTGTCTGTTAAGCTTTTGATTTTCGTAAGACCATCAATTCCCCATTCAGTCACCGTATCTTCTTTTGTGTTGGTACTGAATATCGGACTTATTCCAAGATAATCTGAAGTAGAGGTTTGCTCATTTTCCAACTGTTCTAGGTACTCGATAGAGTAGCCGATCATTTTGTTTTTGAAGAATGATTGATCTCTCAAAGATGTCGGGGATATATCATTATTTCCGACGTGAATTCCAAAGGCATCAGCTTTTTCCGCAACTTCAGGGTGATCATTGATAATGAGCGGAATGTTGTATTTTTCTGTAACGTCCTTTAGCTGCAATGCCTTTTGAAGAAATTCCTTCTTTCCAATATTTTTCTCACGCAACTGGATGATGTCAACACCGCCGAGGATAGCTTCTTTTGCAACCTTCAGAAAGTTTCTTCCTAAGCAATCTTTTTCAGAAATGACCAAATACAACTGATAAGGAAATTTTGGATGAAGGCTCATTAATAGCTTAGTTTAAGATGATGTGAAAATTCTTTTTCCGTCATATTGAAAATCTTATCAATGATATGAAGCTGCAAACTTCCCGGTCCAACACTTAGATCAGAAGCCAACTCACCGGCAATACTCAGTAAGCTCATTGCCGTGGCTACAGCTTCTGTTTTATTTTCGATGACGCCAACAAATGCGCCTATCAGTGCTGATGCAGTACAACCAAGTCCTGTTACTTTTGTCATCATCTCGTGGCCGTTTTTTAAAAATATACCTTGTTTATCATTAATGATAATATCTGTCTCGCCAGAAATACAGACGATCGAACCATAATTTCGAACCAGATTTTTTGCTGCCTCTATGGCCTCGTCGCTCTTGGCTGTACTGTCAACGCCTTTGGTTGCTGTGACATTGGCCTTTGCCAAAGCAATGATTTCTGATGCATTTCCACGGATTACTGTGGGATTCAAAGTTAAAAGTTCGCTTAGTACAGTGTCGCGATAAGAAGTGGCGCCAGCTCCAACAGGATCCAGAACCCAAGGTTTGTTTAATGAATTGGCTTTTTTCACTGCCAGTAACATTGATTTTGCCCAATATTCATCCAATGTCCCGATATTCACGACCAGAGAATGAGAAATCGAAACCATTTCTTCCATTTCAGATTTGGCGTGCGCCATAATAGGAGAGGCACCGATGGCAAGAAGTGCATTAGCGGTATTGTTCATTACTACATAGTTGGTGATGCTGTGTACGAGAGGGGACGATTCTCTAACAGTAAGGATGTGTTTCCAAAGATTATTTTCCATATTCAAATATTTTAAAATAAATGCTTTAGGAAAAATAAAAGAAACAACAGCCATTTTTAAGTGAATGACTTATTGCTTTTCCCTACGTCGGTGTTAGCCGTATCAGGTTCAAAGGGACTCTCTCAATTCTTTTCAGAATACCCCTAAAGCATAATGTAAAATTACTTAAAAATATCAGATCAAGAAAGAAAATAGTTGAATTGTTACTTAATTTATTTTTTTATAATAGTTGTAAACTTATTTAAAAGTCTAAGTCAAAAGAAGGTAGTAGGAAAAATAAATTTAAGACTATAAGCGAAAGAACAGAAGACTTATACTATTTGACGTCCATATCAGATAGCTCTTAATAATCTCTTTTGGTAATTAAATAAAATGAAGAAGAATTTACGCAAGGTAAAACGCAAAAAAAGACCGAAAATATTACGGTCCTGTATCTTCATCTGTATGTCTAATTTTTATGATTTGATACTCTCAGCAATTCCCCTGAATTCCTGAGCTGAATCCTTGATCCTTTTTAGTTGATCACCTATTACACTGAAGCTTTCAGTATTTAGTTCATTTGTGTCTAAAGCGTCTTGGTAGGACTGAATCGCTGCATTCTCTCCAAACATTACATTTTGCAAAGTCGATGATTCAAGGTCACTGATCACAAATGCATTTTTAATATCGATCCACGCCCTGTGCAATGTACCGGTGACTGATGCTGAATCTTCAGGATTTCTGCCACATTGTGTTATCAGATTGATAATCTCGACCTTCATTATCTTGGTGTGGGAAATGGTGTGCTCATACTTTTCCTTTAATGTTGACTATGTCGGCGTATAATTCTATGATCCAAAAGGAGTTGAAGCAATAAAAAATGTGATCCGGATCACTTTTAAATAGTGATTTGGATCCTTTGTTAAAAAATAGGTAAATTCCAACTTTGTAGTTACAAATAAATAATTATAAAAATGAGCAAAAAAGTATTATTCGTGCTTACGAATCACGATGAATTAGGAAATACAGGTTTAAAGACAGGATTCTGGACTGAAGAATTGGCCGCTCCTTATTATGCATTATCGGATAAAGGGGTAGAGATCACATTGGCATCTCCAAAGGGTGGTCAACCGCCGATTGATCCGAAAAGTGAAGACCCTTCATCTCAGACAGATGCTACACGCAGAATGGACGATGATGAGGTATTAAACGAAAAATTAAAAAATACACATAAGTTATCGGAAGTTAAAAGCGAAGATTTTGATGCGGTATTTTATCCTGGTGGACATGGTCCTTTGTGGGATCTGGCTGAAGATAAAGTTTCACAAGACCTTATTGTTGATTTTTATAACAATGATAAACCAGTAGCGTTTGTATGTCATGCACCCGGGGTCTTGAAGGATGTAAAAATAGATGGTGAATATCTGGTGAAGGGTAAAAATGTCACCGGATTTACCAATACGGAAGAAGAGGCAGTACAACTGACTGATGTTGTTCCGTTCCTGGTGGAGGATATGCTTAAAAGGAATGGTGGATCATATAGTAAAGTTGAAGATTGGGCTCCTTATGCAGTAGTTGAAGGAAGACTAATCACATGACAAAATCCAGCTTCTTCTGAAAAAGTTGCGGAGGAGCTATTGAAACTGATTTAATGTTTTAAAACATTTACTGATAAAGCGGCATTTTTTGTCGCTTTAATAGTAAGAATCAAAGAATTGAAAATGCTTCAAGGTTTTAGCGGTTGTTGGTTCTTGGAAGGTATCTGAAATGGTTATAAGCAGAAAGAACAAGGAAGATCGTGTAGCTGTTGGTGCAAAATGATGTCACTGTCGTTAGTGGTTTAGCGGAAGGTATCGATTCAATCGCACACAAAACTGCTATTGAATTTCAAGGTTACCCAAAAGTTTCCCTATAAGAAACCGCACAATGGAGTTGATCAGTGATGCAACGATTGTCATTAAGGCGAGTGAGAAAACCGGCACAAAACATCAAGGAAAATGTCCTCGACGATAAGATCTCTTGGGCAGAAGAAATGCTAAGTTATGGTGCACAGGTAATGACCAATGATAACTTTGAATTTTTTAATTAAAGTATTCCATATCTAACGACAAAGAAAGAATATGTCTTTTAAGTTTCTTACATTCTTGTTCTATTCTCCAAGAGGTAAGTCCGAGATTGAAATTCTTGAAGAACGGTTGCTGGTTCCTGTAAAACAGAGATGTAAACTTCAGTACGAGATCAAACCAGAGAATAAAAGAAGCCGATCTATCGGAATATTTTTCAAACTAAGCTTTAATTCCCGTTTCAAGAAGTACACCTTTAGTAGATTGAGCTGTTTTCCGGCGAAGATAGTCTGTGAAACGTTTGACAGCAGTGGAATGGGAGAGATTGTAGCTGATTGTCTAATGTGCAAGTATGCAATACCCAAATCAAGTGGACAATTTCATGCCGATACCAGAAATAAGGTTTAGGCATATCAAGACAGTAAAAGGTATCCTACTGTCTCCGTATAAAGATAGGTACGAATAAATTTTAACGGTTTCTTAGTTTGAGTACAATAAAAGTGTGTGCTTATCGTCCTTTTGGTACTGGTAATCTGCTAATATAGTTTTGCCAAATAGAATTTATAGATAATTGAAGTATTTATTGAAAAGAATCTCATATTCTCAAAAAAGCAGATTAATATCATTCACTCACTTTTGATAATGCTTTGGTATTTAGATTTTTATGTAAATTGTCTTTTTTCTATTGTAATAACCAAGCTGATATTTCATTTCTGAAAAATGATTTATAGTTGATATTGAATGAAAAAATGTTCCACACCTAACTTAATATTATATGGCAATTGTAGTAATTCTACTACGTTTTTTTAAGTGCTGTGGTTCTATCTTTGGTATGTTAAAAGTAAGGAAAACATTAAAATACAATATATTAACAATTAAATTTTAGAAATCATGGCAAACAATTCAAGAGCCGTATTAAAATTCAACGGCGGATCAGAACAAAAAATTCTTAAACTGAATTACGGTGTATCAAGAAACACAGACGTTTCCGGTAGAGTTGCATCAGACCCTTCCAACGCATTGATTAAAATCACTGTTGAAGCGACTGAGGATTCAGGAATTTTGGAAAGTTTATTGAACGGGAAGTACAAACCAACAAATGGTGAAGTAACTTTTAACAAATCTCACGAAGAAGGAACTTTGACAACTTTGAAATGGGACAATGGTTATGTAATCCAGCACGAGGTGGATTATGATGCTTTGAACGAGGACAATATGTTCGTAAGCTTTGTCATCAGTGCAGAAAAAATCGACTACGGTAATTCTTCTTACGACGGAATTTGGCCAGGAGCAAAATAGTCATAAAACTTTTTAGTTAAAAATCCTGATGAAAATTTATTCGTCAGGATTTTTTATATAGATTCTCGGTGTAAATTTTAGCAATAACGGTTTCTCTAAACCAAAATCAATTGTTGCTTTTTATCAGAACTATCCAATTTTGGTCTAGAAAACGTTTGCTTTTGATATAATAACGTCCTTGTTCTTGTTTCAAATAAAAATCGTTGATGTCATCTTCATCGCATTTTCCAGTCGCTTTTAGAATTCCATTTTGTTCAGTGAGATAGTACTCGCCTTCGCACCAGTAATCTTGAGCTTGGTCCGCTCCAATACTTAATATAGCTGATTCGTCTGATGCTAGTGATATGGAGTATAGTAAATCTATTTCTTTTTGATTATAATTACTTATGGCTTTTGTTGTAATTTGATATTCGCCTTTCCAAGATTGGCTGTTCTCTTTTTTAGTCGATATGATATCGTTTTTATCTAATGATTTAATATCCGAAATTACTAATTTAGAATAGGAAATTTTGCCAGAATCATTTTTTCTCAGCTTAAGAATCATATTATCATCTGAATCCCAAAAGACATCATCTGTCAAAAAGTTTTCTGACCATAGCGTTGTAAAATGCTTTAGTTTTTTTTCCTTGATATCGTAAATAGAGATCTGGGATGAAAGTCCATCAGAATTCTTAAAGTTCAGTGCGTATAATTTACTCTTAGAAAAATAGGGCAGAGATGAAATAGTTGCTGATTTATAATCTTTGTTGCTTAATATCAATGCCTTTTCACCGTCGTAGAGCTTTAAATTGATGATATGGCTATTAATCAAATCGGAAAAACCTGCATAAGAATAATTGACAAATGAATCTGAGTTTTTATCATTGGTGGGAATCATTTTTATATTTCCGTAGTCTGTTTTTAAAATGTTGCTGCTAAACCTATATTTCTTTTCATCGAGATTATTTTGATAAGCTGATGAGTCTTTGATGAATTCTGCTCTTGAAATTGGTTTTAAAAATTGATCGTACTCATTTTCTTCTGTATTCAAATATGAATTTGAATTTGCGAGATCATCAATTGACTGTTTATTGTAGTCAAAAGTGTAATCTTTTTTTATAGTATTTGATAAATTGCCAGATTCTTTTTTACAACACAAAAGGCACGATAAAATAAATAAAGTGGTCAGATTTCTCATAAAATTATGATTTTTAAATTTCTAAATCGAAAGTTATATAATTGGTTTTCCCTTTGATGCGTACAGCTCTAGTGTTGATCTTTTTATTTCCACTTGGTTTGTAGCCAACGTGCACCCAATCTGGTTCGTTTTTGCTTCCGTACTCCCAAATGATCTGATGGTAACTCAGATTATGTCTAACATATTTGAATATTTGCTTATTGGTAATCCCGTTGGTACCTTGGATGTCTAATGCCTGCCCGAAACGATGCTGCGAAGTATTTGAACCACCTACTTTTTTATTAACAGCCTCACTTCGAAAAACACTTGTCAACTTCACATTACCATTAAATTGATCGTAAATTTTATCATAAATATTTATGCCAAGTTGCTTCAGATTTTCCTTTTCTGCTGCGCTTGGAGTGTTATCCAATCCATTTTGCTTAGCGGTATCACTTCTTATAGCTTGTGCCAGACTTAAATGAACACTCAGCATGTCTTCTTTCGGAGTTGCAGGTGATTTAGAAACTGGCGCAGTTTCAGAAGATGAACATTTGAACTCTAGTGGCTTATTATTTTGTCCTTCTTTCAAACTATGATAATAACGTTCCAAGATTTCCGACCGCTGAATCTTCTTGTCATCCTTATATATGCCGGTACTTTTTGTATCTACACTGGCGTTTTGCCTGTATTCCTCCGTGCCACTTTCGTACAGAACGAAGTTATCTGCTTTTCCAACACCTTTTGGAGCAAAAACGTGCAGATAGATATCTTCTGGACTTTTTATCTTGGATTTACTATCTTCAAAATACTTTTTGACATAATCCAGTTGATTGACCTCGCCCATTTTGGCTAATTTTAATTTCAACTCGTGTAATTTATCAAAGCCAGTCCCAGATTTAAATTCTCCGATAGCCTGCAAAGCAGATTGTGTAAATTGAATCAGACCCACGGCTCTAGAACCTTTAGAAATGATTTTCCCAGTTTTATCTTTTTTGTAGAGCCAAAAATCATCCTTAGTTATAGAGTTCACATCTTGTAAAGATTTACCCATTATTTGATGCGCTTTGAATGAGCCAGCAGTTTCGACATTCATTACTGCCATTAGACCATTGGACATCTCCATTTTTCGATCTTCTCCCCAAAGTTCCGTGCAGATTTGCACAACTTTCTTTCTGAATTGACAACTGACTTTTCCTCCCCAAATGAGATCTTTGTATTGCTCTTGGCAAATGCAATTTCCAATTGTGTCCTTTTTATCTTTTTTATTAATTACGGCTGGACTTTTCAATTTTTCAACCGTCATCAAACCATCAGAATCAATACCGAATTTTTTAGATTCAGCAGAAACATCCAGTACAATAACTTCTATAAAGTAATTCTGTTTTTCATTGTCAGAATCTCCCCAAATGCCAGAAGTCCCTTTAGAAAAAATACTTTCCGTTAATGTAAATCCCATTGTAACAATCGCATCGTGGTCAACCCTTATTTTTCCACTACGGTAAACTTCGTCATTAGTAGAAAGATTATCATATTCCCAGATGACATATTGGATGC
The DNA here is from genome assembly GCA_028736075.1 of Chryseobacterium sp. KACC 21268. NCBI lineage: Bacteria > Pseudomonadati > Bacteroidota > Flavobacteriia > Flavobacteriales > Weeksellaceae > Chryseobacterium > Chryseobacterium sp. KACC 21268. The sequence continues at coordinate 2,933,935 of CP117875.1, read as the reverse complement.
TTTTGCCTTTCAGATTCTGGGAATTGATCCTAACCCGAATTTTATTTCCGACCTCAACCTTAGTCAATTTTTTTTCATTGGCATCAACAAAATACGCATCTGTTATTTTTCCTTTTGGGTCAGGCTGTTTCTTAGTCTTACTTGCAATAGTTGCCGGAAATTTGGCAGAATTTTGTTTTGGTTTTGGTCTGTAATCAGGATTTGCCACATTCACATTGATTTGACTCGCTTTTTCACCTTTACCTAGATGGGTAGCAGTAACATAAAATTCGTGAGTGGCACCTTCGTCTTCATCGCCTTTCATCAGATATTTATTGGCTATTTGTCGCATCACTTTTTCATCAGCACTCAGTGGAATTTTCGCTTCAGCAATACCTTTTTCATTAACAGTGGCATTATAAACCCTTGGGATTCTGTTGCTTTTGTTAATTTCAGGGTTATGCCCATCCCCAAGCGCATCATCCTCCCAAAGCTGGAATTCTATTTCCTTCCCAAAAAGTCCTGTGCAGAAAGCTTGGGCAATCAAAGTATCTCGATAATCAGCCTTGTTTACATCAACTTTTCCACGGTTGAAAAGAACCACTTTATTAATTTGCTCCTTTATACTAGCTGTGGGCGTAATTTCCAGTTTGCCGTAGAATGTTTTGGTGTTTTGCGTTGTTGGAAGTAGAGTTTGCCTGATTTCGAAGATTCTGATTTCAAATAAATCGCCTGCTACAGGTTCAAAAAATGTGTAGTCAACCTTAGTTCCAATTTTTGGAATTCCGTTTTTGGTAATATCTATCCAGTTGCCGTTCTTTTGTTTTTTGAAGAGATACCACTCATAAGTACTATTAGGATTATAGTAGGGTAGTGCGCCGAAAATACTGACTTCATAGAAATTAGTTTCTCCAACTTTTGGATTCTGATTACCGATGATTGCCGCCATAGTTTTAGGTGTAATAAAGTTGATCAGCCTGATTGATTTCTTCTTTGAATTCCTCAAAATCTATCATTGGATTGTAGGTCTGTTGTTCTTGTGAATTGGCATTGTTGGTATTGCTTTTTCCTGCCTCCGTTTGTTGACCGTGTTTCATAACGGTTATTTTTCCGCCGACGGAACAAAGCAATTCAGAAATCTCCGTCACGCACTTTTTCCCAGATACCTTTACCTTTTCATAGGTTTTAGTCCACTTTCCTGAAGGTGCAAAAGCACAAGGATTTCCGTTTTTAACGGAACATGCACCGAATGGCATTCCTAAAGGATTAAAATTAAGATCATCTTCTGTAACTACAAGATAATCAGCATTTCCATCTTCATCATTCCAATAATGTTTTTGATGGCTTGTCACTTTGAATGACGGAAATTTAGAACCTTTATCACAGCATGATAGACCTTTTTGTACCACTAGAAATTTGCCATCGTGTTCGCTTGACTTAGTTTGATTTTTCGGTTCAATTTCGTTTGTCTGATCATCCAAATTCTTATTTTCGTCTTCATCTTCGCCAGAGCTTTCATCCTCCATTGTGTCACGTCCTTCATCAACCTCCAAAAAATCTTCACCAGTCGATATATTGGGATTACTGAAATCAGTATTTGAATTTTCATTGGAAAGTGTATTTAAATCAGAATTTCTATCCATTTTGTAGCAGCTTTAAAGTTTGTTCTCTTACAATTTCAGAATCTTTTCTAAATATTATCGAAGCTTCTGCCCCTAGCATTTTTTTTGTCTTCTTATCAGTTTTGTAAATAAGGTTTATTTCTCCATCCGCCAATTCTTGAGAATAATTATCAAAAGACTGTCCTCGCAAAATATCCTGAAGGCTGAACAAATCCTTTATCATACCTTTCAATTTTGTAACAACAATATTTTCATCTTCGTGATTATACCTTGCCGATGTTGAGCAATTGATAAACATCGAGTTTGGTAACAAATAAAATTGCTCTGTCCACTGTCCCGATTTATAAAACCAATCCATTTTAGGAAATAATAATTGGTATAATAAGCATGACGTAAACATTTTTAAGGTATAATCTTTTTTTTCAAGATTTTCGAAAAATCGTTTGAAGTAAGCTTGATAAACTTCTCCGACGAAAAAATCTTCCAAATGCACTCGTTTTTCACTGAATCTCTTCCTGAGATTCTCAAATTCAAAAAATCCAGAGATTTTTCCCTGCACTGGAATTGTAAAAGAAATTGGCGAAATACACTGCATACAAGCTAAAGAAATTAAGCTTATTTTATCATCTGGCACTGACCCATTTTTTAAAAAATCATAAGTTTGAACATCTACAATCTCAAAAGGAAGATTAGTTTCTTTTTTTTCTCTGAATTTAATATCAACTTTATATTCTAATCTTAAATTATTCTCCGTAATTCCCGAAAATGATTCTTTTACAAAGTAAGTATCAGCATAAAAATCTTTCGTCACACTGGCTGATGGCAATTCTTTCTCGCATTCAATTTTGGCCTGCTCCGGATTTTTATATTGTTTAGGAATAATAATTTGCCTTACACCAGCTAAATTATTAAACCACAATCTATTCATTTTATCACAATGACTATTATGAAAATCTTTCAGTTCATCACCTGTCATCCCGATTTTGTGAGCTATAATGTCAAGGTTATCGCCAGCTTTTATGTCATAAAGTAAAATATTGTCGTCCATAACTTGGGATTTGCTAACAGATTTTCTCTTCTAAATTTAGCTAATCATATTCCATTATTTCCAGTAATTCTGTTTATTTGAAAAAGTGTAGTAATTCTACGATTGTAAATTTTGAAAGATGGTTGATAATCCTCTCTTGAAAACAGTGTGAGATATCATGTGATAAAAAACTAAGTTATGATAATATTGATTATACAATTGTTATTGTATGATTAAAATAACTTTATGTTTTGAATACTTTCTAGTAATATTAAATTAATGTTGTTAATTCAATCGTTGTGGCATCATTTTTACTGCGAATTAGGAAATCAGTTTTTCTGATTTGATAAGCCTTACCATTAATTATTAGATACAAAAACTAAAATCAAAATTATGAGTGTACTGGTAACTAACGAGACAATAAAAGAAGTTTTTCATATTGCTGAATCTGTAGCAAGAGAAAATTACAATAATCAATATGGAGCTTCCCATCTTTTACAAGCGCTTTTGCACAATAATTTTGGTTTAAAAGATTTTCTTTTAAATATCGACAAAGATCCAGCTTACATCTATGAATGGGCAGAAGTTCGAATCGAAGAACTCGCAAAAACTGGTCATCTTCCTAATGATATTATAAAAGATGAAAAAGTGAGTACTATTCTTGAAGAAGCGGATGATATTCGATTAAAATTGGGATTAGATGAAATTTCTCCACTATGTTTACTTGCTGCCATTTCGAAACCAAATGTTGCCTACAATGTTCAGGAACTTAAATCTTTTCCTCTCCGCGAACATGAGATTCTAAATTTTTTCCGTGGTGAAGACAAAAATGTCAATATTCACGAAAATCATTTGACGGGACATTCTACCCCCAATAAAAATTCATTTCCAGCTATCAAAAGTTATTGTATTGATAAAACTGAGCAAGCTAACCAGGGTAAACTAGATAATATCATCGGTAGAGATAAAGAACTCAGAATGTTAATCGAAATTCTTTGTCGCCGCACAAAACCAAATGTTATTATTGTTGGAGAACCAGGCGTTGGAAAAACCGCTCTGCTGGAAGGTTTTGCGATTGAAATTAATAAAGGGAATGTTCCGCAGATGCTGAAAGAAGCAACTTTATTGGAATTGGACACAGGATCATTATTAGCCGGGACTTCCTACAAAGGCGAAATCGAAGATCGTCTGAAAAAAGTGATTAATGAATGTAAAAATATTAACAAAGCTGTTCTTTTTATAGATGAGATTCATTCTCTTTTAGATAGCAAAGGAAGTGCAGGAAATGTCGCTAATCTCTTGAAGCCAGAGTTAGCGAGAGGAGAAATAACAGTAATTGGCGCAACTACACAAGAAGAATATAGAAAAATTATAGAACCAGAACGCGCCTTCGATAGAAGATTTGAAGTTTTGAATGTTGAAGAGCCAGATGATGTAACTTGCGTGAAAATGATTGATGTTCTACTAGATGGTTATAAAAATCATCATCAAGTAGATGTCGATAGAAGTGCATTGGCAGATTGTGTCAGTTTGGCGAAGCGTTATTCTAAGGGAAAAAAATTACCAGATTCTGCAATCGATTTGCTAGACAGAACAATGGCTTCGATCAAAATGTTGGATGAATTGTCTGAAACAGAATTACAATCCTGGAAAGAAAATTATGATAAAATCATTGCCGAAATTGATGAAACAGATCCGATTTTAGCTGATGAATTAATCTGGAATTACAATCTTCTTCAAAATCAACTGAGTCCAATTCTTTGGGGTTCACTGTCTGAACAACATACTTTGGAAGCATCAATGGATATTGCTCAGATTAAAAATATTATTAATTCAACCTTTGAAGAATTAATACAGTTAGCTTCGATAAAAAGAGAAAAAGTTGGCAAACTGGAATTGGCTGCAGTTATGGCTGCAAAAACTGGAATTCCAATTGGGAAAATCCAAGCCAAGGAAAAAGAAAAACTCCTGAATATGGAGGAAATGCTCATCAAAAGAGTAGTAGGGCAAGATCACGCTTTGAAAATCCTATCTGATGCGATCGTAGAAAACCGAAGCGGACTCAACAAGCCGGGACAACCAATCGGATCATTTTTCTTACTAGGACCAACCGGAACGGGGAAAACTGAATTAGCAAAATCTATCGCAGAATTACTTTTCAATGATGAAGCTGCGATGATTCGGTTTGATATGTCGGAATTTAAAGAGGAACATTCTGCTGCATTGTTGTACGGTGCACCTCCAGGTTACGTCGGTTATGAAGAAGGAGGAATGTTGGTCAATAAAATCAGACAAAATCCTTATTCTGTGGTTCTTTTTGATGAGATAGAAAAAGCACATACTTCAGTTTTCGATGTTTTTCTTCAGATAATGGATGAAGGTAAAATTCACGATAAATTAGGGAAAGAAGGTGATTTTAGCAATTCCTTGGTTTTATTTACTTCTAATATTGGAAGTGAACAAATTGTGGAACATTTTGAGAAAAATGAAATTCCGAACTCTAAAAATCTGATGAAAATAATGACGGATTCGGGAAGATTCAGACCTGAGTTTTTGGCTAGAATTACCGAGATTATTCCTTTTGCGCCGATTAATGAAAATATGGCTGAGAAGATTTTCAGTATTCAATTAAGATCATTGAGAAAAGCTTTAACTAGATTGGGGATTGGTTTCAATATTGACGATGACGCAATCAAAAATTTAGCTTTAAATGGATTCAGTTCAAAATATGGCGCACGTCAAATTTCTGGTGTCATCAGAGCGCAATTGGCACGACCAATTTCCAAAAAAATTGTTAGAGAGGAAGTGAAATCAGGTGAAACAATCCATGTGAGCTGGAATAATGAGAGGGAAGATTTGGAGTGGGTAATATCATAAAGTAATAATCAAATTATAAGAATGAAATATTTTATCATTTTATTTTTTACGATTATCGTTTCAAAATTTCATGCTCAAGGTTTAACGGCATCTGACACATCTGAACAGAGTGTGAGAAGGTATAAAGGCGTTATCAAAGGCAACAAACAACTTGTAGATTTCATAGAATATACTTTTGTGAAAAAAGGCATTCCGAGACATTTAAAAAACCTTGCTGTTATAGAATCTGGTTTGGATCATACACAGGTTTCCCACGCTGGGGCAAAAGGTTTGTGGCAGTTTATGTCAGCACACGCCAACGGTTATGGTTTGTCCGATGATAACAGAAGTGATATGTACAAAAGCACCAAAACGGCTGCGATTTCTCTGAAAAATCTGTACAGAAAATATGGAAATTGGATCACGGTTGTTGCCGCTTACAATTGTGGTGAAGGTAATATCCAAAAGGCTATGGATAAAGCGAATTCCAGAGTTTACACAGAATTTGCGTCTTATCTTCCATTAGAAACTCAAAATCACGTTAAGAAATATTTGAATGCAGGTTATGCAACAGGAGAGCTGGAACAGATTCTGAATGATTACAGAAATTTTACTGCAAGCCGGAAAGCTACAACGCCTTTCAAATCAGATTTTTCGAATTCTCAAGCCAATTTAGCGGAAACCAAATTAAATGGCGCTTTTGATATCAATGAAATTGCAGAATGGCTAGATATTAATAAAGAAGAAATTTTAGCTTGGAATCCCAAATTAGAAAAGAATCTGAGTGAACAAGGAGAAAGCAATTTTTATTTGCCTAAGGATTTGATGGTTAATTTCTTGATGAATAAAAATGAAATTCTGAACAATTCTTTGAAGAATTAATGTAAAAACTAATCTATGGAAAGCCAAAATTATAAAATTCCCTTCAATCCTGCGAATATGATGATCAGCAACGGTCAAATTGAAACTTGTGATATGGCGGAAAGTATTGCTCAAAATATTATGCTACTAATCGTTACTAAAAAAGGAGAAAACAGATATGATGAAAACTATGGAAACGATGTCTGGAATGTAGAATTTGATAATGGTGTAACGCCTGCAATGTGGGAAAATCTATTCGTAACCAGCTTGCAAAGGCAACTTGCAGAATATGAGCCAAGAATCGTGAATGCAGTAGTTCAGGCAAATATTACTTATGTAGAACACAGTTATGCAACTAGAGGTTTCAGCGAAGTGAAGAAGAAAGTGAGAGTTGGAATCAATGCCAAAATGGAATCAACAGGCGAGCGTTTTAATTTTTCTACAGAATTGTTTTTAAGTCCAATGTCTATCGATTAAAATATAGAAGTATGAGTTTTGATCAACAACAGACTTTTTCTAAGGAAGTCATAAAAGCGAGAATGCTTCAGAATGCGACCAAGCTCTGGGGTTTGAAAAGCATCCAATCGTTGGATCCGTTTGTAAAATTGCTGATTGACGCATTTAGTACGGAAGTTTTTAAAGCTAATAACGAAATCCAGAGCATCAATGGAAGAATTTTGGAACGATTGGCAAAATTGCTGACTCCAACCAATTATACACATCCGACGCCATCTCACGCCATTGCATTTTGTATGCCGGAAGAAGATACGGAAATCCTGATGGAACATTCCGAATTTTTCTTTAAAAAGCATTTGAATTCTTTTAGAAAAACACAGTCTGATAAACAGGTCGAAATTCCTTTTACGCCAGTCGATAATATTGATTTGGTCAAGGCTCAAAATATCTTAATGGTTGCTGGAAATACAGTTTATCATATAGATGAACAATTGAATAAAATCCCAATTAAGAGAATTTCGCAAGATGTTTCTGAATACAGAAATATAATGATTGGCATTGATATCAGTCAGTACGAATCGGAAGTTTTCCCAGAAAAATTCAATTTGTATTGTTCAAATCCTACTTATGAAAAAGTAGATTTCATTTATAGACTTTTACCTCATATCAAGGTTTTTCATAATAATATTCCATTGCAGGTTTCTGCAGGAATTAATTATAATAAAATGAGTGAAGATCAAGGTTATGAAGGTATTTTCGAGGAACAATCTATTCGGCATAAGATCAAAGAAGATGTCAAAAATCTTTACAATCACAAATTCATAGAGATCAGTGGTCTTTATCAATCGCTTTTGAAAAGAATTACGCTAGGATTGCCAGAAAATATTGAAGATGGAAGTTCAGTTTTGGATCCTTTCAGAAATAAAAAAATCCTTTGGCTGAAAATGGAATTTCCACCACAATTCACGTCAGAGATTTTGGAGAATTTTTCATTTGTAATGAATGCTTTTCCCGTTTATAACCGTGGTTGGAAAAAGACGGAATACAATCTGGATATTATGGGAAATAACATCCCAATGGAAACCAGTGAAGAAGAATTTTTCTTATATGTAGAAGAAGTGGTAGATGGTCTTGGAAAACGATATTCCGAAATTCCGTTTACTCCAAATGATGAAATTGAGAAAGGGCTTTTCACCGTCAGAAAAGGTGGAATGGAACGCTTTACCAGCAGAAATGCAACTGATCTGATGTCCTATGTAATGGAATTGTTGAGAGATGAGGTTGCAGCTTTCGCCATCGTCAACAGAGATAAAGTGAAAGATGTTTTGGGTGAAATTTCTGATAAGATGAAAGGTCTGATGAAAAAAGTAGAGCAGGCGAATAAGGAACTTAAAGAAGATGTCAATTACGTCATCATAGAACCTTTGGAAAATTCTACTCACACTTATGCGTCATTTTGGGTTTCTCACGCTTCATTGGCTAACAGCATTCGTCCCGGTACAGATCTTAATTCTCAGAAAAAATTTCAGATCATTACTTTGGTTACTGAGACTACTGGCGGTGCAGAAGAGAAAAAGCAGTCAGATACGATTCTGGCTTACAAATATGCATTGACAACTAGAGATAAAATTATTTCTGCAGAAGATGTGAAAAATTACTGCAAAATGATGTTGAACAGCGAACTGAAAACTGTAACTGTCAAACGTGGAACAATGATAAGCGACAAACCAAGAGAAGGTTTCATCAGAACTGTGGATGTGGAAATCACACCTTTGAATTATTCTTTTTATGGAAGAAAATACTGGGATAATCTGGCGAATGTCCTAAGAAATAATATAAAAGCAAAAGCAATAGACGGCGTAGAATATCGTGTGATGATCGTGGAAGAAGCTATGCATTTGGAAATTTAAACTCACTAATGATGAACGATACTCAACATATTTCTGAACTGAAGTACAACAAACTCGGAACTGATTTTAAAATAGAATCGGTGGCTGCCAATTTGTTGAAATATTACAATGATAGTTCGAGCATTTTTGTCAGAAGAGTTGGGATTAATGACCGTCCTTATCTCAAGGATATCAAAAATATATATTCCACGTATTATGGTCTGGATAATGAGACAATTATTATGGAAACGTACCGCGAGAGTATTTACGATTATCTTCCAGAAGGTTTGTTTCATCCGCCATCTTTGGGAAGTGCTTCTAGCAGAGGTGTAGAGAGTGTTGTGAAGGCTATTAGAAAACAAAAAGAAGTTGAGGAAAATGCCAGAAATTTCTTCCAACCTTTTGAGCAGGAGTTTTTCTACACAGAAGTTTCTGCGCTATTGAAGGAAACTGAATTTGATATTGCGGATAAGTCGGATACGTTGATCGAAACATTTACAGAGCTTTGGCCGATTCTGAAAAAGGTAGACTTGGAAACAGCAAAAGTCTTTTTTTACATTCTTCCGTTTTTGCACGAAGTGAGAGGGAATAAACGTTGGATTGAAAGATTTCTGACTGCTTTTTTGAATGTAAAAGTTGAGATTGATTTTGTCCCAAATATCATTCATAAAAACGAAGGCGAATTAGGAATTTCATCTTTAGGAAACGCAAAACTGGGAATTACTTTGATCCCAAACGGAAAACATATGGATGGGGAAAGAAATTGGCAGATCAAAGTGGGATCTATTCCGTATGATCAAATTCATAAGTATGTTTCAGGAACGGCTTTTCGTGAGTTGTTGCAGAATATATATGACTATTTTATTCCAATCAATGTAAAAATTGAGGAGAAATTTGTGACTGAAAAAAGAGATGATTCATTTATCATAAGTGCAACAGGAAACAATAATAGATTGGGATTTTCAACGTATATTTAAAAAAGATAAAATTATATAAAATAAAAAACTAATATGGAAGTAGGATCTGTGAAAGAGATTTTTTTGAGATATCTTCTGATGCCACTGATTGCGGGAATTATGGTCTTTATTCTTGCACTGATTCGCAAAAGTCAACCTGCCATCAAAATAAAACATATCATTTTTTATATTTTGATAGCTGGGTTATGCCTCTCTTTACCTGGTTTTCTGGGATTCTCGGGGAATCTTTTTAATCCTTACTGGTATCTTTTTTCACAGGTGATTTATTTGGGATTGGGGATTTTTCACGTAAATTTATTGCATCATTATTTTAGAAAATATATAGATAAACTTTGGAAAAGTATTCTTTTTGAAAGCATCCTTAGCATCACATGTATTCTTTTTGGAGGCTATCTTTTTACATTGATTTTCAAATGGATGAGCAAAGATCTGGGCAACGAATATATGGCTGCAACTAGTCTTTTGATTTTCATTGTTCCTCTGGTTTTTTATTACTGCTTCGTACAATTTATCAGCATTCCTTTTGATATTTACAAAACCTGGAGATTTGATCCAGAGCAGAAACCTCACAATTTTCAAGGTGTTGATTTTGATAAATTAATGGTTCTGAATGTAGAATTAAGCAAAAATTCCGAAGATCAGCAGAGATTCATTGTAAAAGCAAAAACGCTTCCTACGGGAATCACTTTTGGAGATTGGTTTTATCGCCTGGTTGATGATTATAATTACAAAAATCCAGCAACGACTATCAAATTATTGGACGCAAACGATGAACCTTTCTATTGGATTTTCTACATCAAAAAATCATTTTTCAGCCTTAGAAAATACATCGATTTTGAGAAAGATATTTTAACCAATAAAATTACCGAAAACCAAACAATCATCTGCAAAAGAGTCATAAGACATCAGGAAGAAGGTAATATCGCAAACCAAATAACGACAACATTATGATACAGCCAATTAAACATTATGCAGTAAACTGGGTAGACGGAATGAAGATTTCGAAAGATCATCTTGTACAACAGGAAGATTTTATTATAGATTCTATCCGAGATTGTAATTCTCTGCAAATCAACTCTTACAACTTTGGATTGCTTCCGATTTCTGAAAAATTTGGAGACAAAACCATCTACGAACTTCAAAGCACCGCAACCAATGATGCGCAACTGACAATCAAAAAATGTACGGCTGTCACACTTGCAGGCTACAGAATCGAGTTGTTCGATTATAAAGTCAATATCAGAAATCTGGCAAAAAATATGTCTCATGAACAGGAAGATATGGACGGTGAATATTATATTCTGGCTTCAGTCAATCCTTTTGATCACATATCTTTTGGAGATATTGATGCAGAAGAAATCCCGCCAAGACATCCTTTTACAAAACCGAATTACAAAATTGAGTTGATAGATATTTCAATTTTGAATAGCAGTTATTCCGGAGGAAATTATTTGGTTCTAGGAAAAGTCGCAATGAAGACTGGAATGGCTCAGATTGATGCGCATTTTATTCCGCCTTGTAGTTCGATAGAAAGTCACCCGAGATTGGTAGAATATTATAATAGTTACTCTAATTCTTTGAGCAATCTTCGTCAATACGCGTTTAAAATTATCCAGAAAACGGCACATAAAAACCAGAATGTGACTTTGGCAGAAAACGTGAAAATACTTTGTAAAACGATTATTTCTAATATCGGGGAGAATTATTTCCAATTTAAAAATGTAGTAACAGAACAACCTCCTATTTTCTTGATTAATATTTTCTCAAAACTGGCACTTCAACTTTACAATGATACGCAGATGATTGTCCAGTCTGAGTTGGAAGAAATGCTGAATTACAGCTTAGAATGGAGCGAAATTACACCTCATTCATTGTTGAATCAATTGACGGTTTCTGCAGAAATTAATTACGATCATCATAATACCGGTGAATATTTTTACAATATCAATCAAATGCTGAAAAGTCTTGAATCTATTTTTGGAAAATTGAGCGAATTAGATTACATCGGCCAGAGAAAAGAAAATATCATCGTAAACGAGCAAGAAGTGAAATCCAACGACGATCCGAAAAAAGGTTGGAGTGTTATCGATTAATTTTAGGTAGGGAATAAATAGATTTAGTCGTAGAATTACTACATTTTTAAAATTATATAGAATGATTTTTTTCCAATCAAAATATGTTTTTTAATTTTAATAATCGCAAGAAATTGTGTAAATGAATGTTTTCAGAAGATAGTTACATCAAATTAAAAATCAATGGTTTATTGGATTTGGAAGTCTTGGCAAAAGAATACCAGATTTCCAAACAAGACATTATCAAATTTCATAATCAACATTGCGAGATAGGAGAGATTCTGCCTTTGCATCTTCCGAAATATGTTCCTTTTCTTTTTTTGCCAAAGAAGAATTTTGAGGACAGAAATTTGGAGTTTCTAAAGTCAAGTGATTTGCAATATCCAATCGGAATAAGCCAAAAAAAATATGGTGTTGTCATAAAATATCTTCACAGTAATACTCAGATCCATTTTGAGGTTGATATTAAGCGGGATGGATATTTGGTTGAAATTAAAAAAGGAAAGAATTTTATCAATAATACGGAAGTTGAAAATACTATTGAAAAATTATTTGAAAAGGCAGAGCAAGCAATTTATCCCATAAAAATATCAGTAGATAACAAAGGACTCTTTTTTAAAATTGAAAACGAACAGGAAATCCAGGATAGATGGGAGAAAGAATATTCACCGAAATTGAAGGAATATTATGTTGGAGAAATTGCCGAAGACATTTTAAAGAAGATGGACATCACTTTTAGAAATATGAAGTCAAAACAAAGTTATTTGTCTCAAAGTAGCTTTTATAAACTTTTTTTTCTTCCTCTTTACCAGCTGTATTCGGGGTACAGTAAAGAGGATTCGTTTAGTTTTTATTTTGCTAAAATTCAAAGTGATATCAATTTTAATGTAAAATATACTTTAGAAAAAGAATATACAAGAGGGAATAAAATCGCTTTACGGATTTCGGGCAACGAAGCAGATGATTACTGGGTTAAAAAAGAAGAAAAGGGATGTTTAGACTGGCTATATAAATTCCATAGAGACACCCATGATTTATTTTCAATAACGGGTTCAGTTTCCACTTTTGAGAGAGGAAAAGAAATAAAGATTGAAGTACAGATATTCGAAATTTAATATTTTGAATTAAGTGATAAGAAGTGTAAAAACAATATTATGAGTGAGAGACATCTTGTTTGCCAAGGCGCCATTTGCCGTTGCAACTTCGGGACAACTCCTGATAAATTAAAAGTCTTAACACAAAGCAAGCGCTACATCAACGATAATGGAGGTAGTAAAAAACTGGTGGCTACCGAAAAAGATATTGGTAAGACGTTTGAAAAAAACATGTTCGGAAACTGTTCTAAACTTAATAATAATCCTTGCCAAGTTACTGTCACGCAATGGAGTGGTTTTTATGACAAAATTACAATTGAAGAAAATGGTGGCAAAGCCTTATTAGAAAGTAGTAAGGCAACTTGTCCTATTGGAACTACAGATTGTATTACGATTATCAACCACGGACAGACAGCTGAACTTTCTAATCAGAACGTGAAAAATGCAGATAAAGAAGTTTTAGCGGAATTGTTTCCGCTAGGTGATATTCAGCGAGAAAAAGATTTATTAAATATCAAAAATTTATAAATTATGAGTACTGGTCTCCATATACAAGTTATTAAGGAAGGTTTTGAACAAAATAAGTTTGATGCAGTATACGGATGTTTGACATTATTAAGAGCAGGAACTTTTAAAATACTTGTAGAGGAATATGAAGCAGAATATAAAAAAAGAGCGCTTGAATTCGAGAAAGATGGAAAATTTGCCCAGCAAAAATGGAAGGAAAGGTCTGATGCTGGTTGGAGCAAAGAAAAATTAGATGAAAACTGGAAGGCAAATGAAGTTCAGCGAGATGCCAAAAAAAAGGATTCACTTGATGCAATGCATCTAAAATACAAGGATGTAAACTGGGTTTGGGTGGTAGCACCTAAACAATTGACCTCGGCAGAACTTTCTCATAATCAATCGTTTTCGAAGGGTATAACACAAAACGGTAGATATACTATTACATTTCCGAAAATTTTGGAGGGAGGTGGAATGGCATATTTAGAAGCTTTTCAAGCAGAAGAAGGAGCAAGAGGTAAAAAGCCTTTTGGTATACTTGTAAAAGCTACAGGTACTCCTCGGATCGTACGTGTGGAATGGACGGATTTTGATTATAATCTGTTAGAGAATAAGTTGGTTGCATTCAATTCAGAAGTGTTACTACATATTTATACAGAAGCACTCTACGGACAAGAATTGGAAATTAATCTTTTTGATGAAGATATCTTCAATGATGACGGCTTGAATATTGCGAAAGGAAATTCTTTCCGGCGTGAAGTAAATATAGAAAAAGTACACCCAAAGGAAATTGGTAAAAAAGGTGTTGCCGATAATCTTATAAAATCAGATCAAAGCGCAACAGATAACGCAATAGAGAGAGAGCAGTACATACAAAAAGTTACGATAGAGGTAAAAGTTGACTATGCTTGGATGAAAAGCGCTGGAGAGCATCTTAAAATTTATCCAACTGTAAAATCTTTGAAAACGGGTAAGTACTACGAGAATTTTTCCAGAGAATTTTTGGAAGTTTGCAGCAGAGATGGCGTATTGTATGATGTGCAGAAAGAGGTTACTAATAAACCAGTAGTTGTAAGCGAAATAGAAACCAACGTAGCGGCCTATTCTCCTTGTAGATATGATCAGATTTTGTTAACTGATCCACAAAACAAAGTGGCGGACCAGCAATTGTACAATAGTGCAGATAAACTAGCTATTGATAGTCTTACTTATAATTGCTTTGCAAGCTCTGACGATGATAATCCTAATATTCTTGAGCTTAAATATAACGGTTATAGTGTACTTGAATGTATACAGAAAAATGAACATAAAAAGCAAGGTAGATTTATATTTGATAATAAAATAGAAATTATAACAGCAGAAAATGATCAATATAAATTAAAGATTGAGGGAAACGGTAATAGAGGTTTAATAAGGACCAATCCTGAACTTTTCTTCTTTTCGCCAGATAAAATCAATAAATATCAATTTGTAGCAAATACTTGTGCGCAACCAAACCAAGTTATTAATATCAACGTCTATCCTGTTGTAGAAAGGGAGGTTGCTTTTGTTTTAACGCTTTTCAAAACATTGAATGCAGAGATCAATCCTAAGTTTTCAACTAGGGAGAAGTTGACCGACTACAACAAGAAAAAAAGCATGAGGCTGATTCGTGATGAATTAGAGATTCTATATCAGACGAAAGGTGGTCTTGGATTTGGATTATCAGCGAAAATAAAAGTTGATAGTGTAGAATCTTCTGTAGAACTAGGACACACTAAAAATCAAATTAAAAAACTGATAGGTTTTTACAATAAAGTTAATGAGGTATTAGCACCTTTCGATGGAAGGGATAAAGTTTCTGACTCTATCGCATATCAAAAAAAGATCTTACCAAAAGTTACTTTTGATTTAGAACCGCCTAATTTAGCTCTTGCATTACGAATCACAAATAAGAAAATCGAAGGTACGGGTGATATCGTTTGGCAATTAACTGGGGCTATCGCACTAAAACCTATCGCAAAGTTTAAAATTGGTGTAGATCTGATGACTCTTTTACAATACGCTGGAGTTGGTGGAAAAATTGCAGATTGGATAAAAGAAAAATTGGAAAACAGATATAATTTTACAATATATGTCATTTTCGAAGTGTCCTTAGAAGCTAAGGGTGAATTAACATTGACATATAATCGGGTAGAAGGTTTCGCACCAGGACCCAGAAAATTACAGGTAGAACCTGCAATAGCTATAAAAGGTGGTGTGAAAAGCACAGAGTTTGTGACCGTAATGGTTCCAGAAGCAGATGGAAAGTTACAATCTGCAAAGGTTGAGAAATATAAAGCAGAAGCCTCTGGAGTGTCTTCTATACTTTACACTTACGAGGTAACATCTGATAGTAAAGGACAGTATAGTCAGCATAAATTAGAATTTACCGGATTGAAAGCTACTATCATTGTCTATGCTATAAAGGATGGTATGAAATATAATGAAACGTTCAGGAGAGATTTTACCATCATAGAAAAACCTGTAGATCCTTGGTACAAATCTGATAAAGATTACACGGTATGAAAAGTTTTAATCCAATTATCGCATTAAATATTATTCTAGTCATTTTTATATCTATTTGCATTTTAATATTTATTTTTCTTCTGAAATCAGATAAGTTGACCGTTGTTTCTTCCATTGTTATTGGTGCAATCACTCTTGTTTTAATTACAGTTTTAGCGAGTTTTAATGTTAAAACTTATGGTTCCGCGGAACAGTTTGAGAAGTCAGAAATCAGTAAAAACAGATTGTATTTTTATGACGGTGAATTTGTGATCGACAGTCCTCTTTTGCAAGAAAAAAAAATTGTAGAGTGGAAGCAGGTTGAAGCAGTTTTTCTAATGAATTCAGCGCCGTTGGATGGTGAATATTTCAATTTTCAGTATATTATTTTTGCCAAAACTCCCGTGAAGACAGTTCGTTACAAAGATCAAAAGTGGTATAATAAAATTTTACCCGCTCACACAGACCGAGCTGAAGTGACGATTATTAGAATTGATGATTATCGAAATATTGATTTTCACAGTTTTTTTCCAATGGCGAATAAACATCTTGATTACGTTAATAATAATATTGCAAAATATCTTAATCTGAAATTTGGGAATGATGTTACGAGGCAGAACTTTAATCAAAATCAATCTTCAAGCACAGCAAATACAATTAATAATCTTGGATTTTATAAGGTTTTTGACAGAAATAATGCTATCGGAGATTCAACACTATCTGACTACAGAAAAAACTCAGTTCTATGACAAATCCTATTTATTACTTAGAAATCAAAGCTTTTCATTGTTATGTGGAATTATGGCTCAACGATATTATTGTATTTGCTCATTACGAAAAAAATGGAAGTATCTGGGTAGATTGGCCTATTAATCAATTTATTTTAGAATCTGGTGTACAATCCTATGAAGTTAGACTTTTACCTTACGAAGGAGAATCCGGATTATCGCAGCAGGCAGAGGCGGAATTTGGAATTCACGCGATAGAGGCAGTGACAGAAGACGAAAGAATTGAAATTATCGAAAAGTCATCAATAGATATAAAAAATAGAGATACCTTACCTTTATTTGTTCAAAAAGGAAGTTTCCCAGTAACTGTCCCATATAAAAATGATGGCTGGAAAAACTCCATTTCATTGATGGACGAAGATAAAAATAAATTGCTCAGCGAAGTTTTGGCTTGGAATCAAAAATTATTGACTATTTATAAGACTTCCAACATATCAGAATATAACAAGATTTATTACCAAAGAGAAGCTGAATATGCGAAAGCTTACACAATACCATTTGTTCAAAGTTCACAAAATATTTTCCATTCGAAGTTCAAGGATTTAAAATCGTTGCCAGATCACATCTACCAACTTGGCATCTTTGGAAACGGAAAACTGGTAAGCGTACAACTTCCTAAAGAACTTCCAGGTTTTACATATCAGCCTATAACTGTAAATGAGGAAAGCCTGGGTGTGAGTCTTCTATTGTTCTTTCATAGAAAATCTGAAGGCGAAGCTTTGGAGATTATCAGATAAATGATTTCATCTGGAATACGTATTTCGATTATTAAATGAAATAAAAATTGTGTAATATGACAGCGAAAATAATAATATTTAGTTTTCTAATGATTTTGAGTTCTTGCTCAGAATCCAAAGGTCAGAAAAATCCGGATTTTATTTGTAAAGAATGCGGAAGTTTCGATTTATCAAAAATGACCTTTAATGAAAATATTTCTGAATTAACATCCAAAACAGAAGTCTGGAAAACAGCTATCGTGAATGCTAACAACGAAGAGAAAGAAATTGAAACGCTGCAAAAATCGGATGTTGTAAAATTCTACAAATATCATTTTTCCAATCAACAAAATTTGATATTGGGCAAAAATCTATTCCATTATAATAATCAATTTTTCTTCAATGGATTGGTAATTTTGACGGATGCCAAGAATAAAATTTATGGCTACTCAGCCAAGAATTTTTATGACGGAAAAATGTCTGATATAAATAATTTTGTGAATGATTTAAAAAAAGAAAATAATAACTCTCAATATAAGCAAAACAAGATGTACGGCGATCTGACTGTCCATCAATGGTTTGGAAAAGATAAAATTGTGCAATTGGTAAGCGATGATAAAATAGGTAAAGAGGAAAAGACAGTTAATGGGAAGACCAGCGTCGTGAATAGCACATACATAAAAATAAACGTCTATGATGAGTTTTTTGTTAAAGATTCATCAGAAAAATCATTAGAGAAAGATGTTGATTTTGCTGTCTTCAGTAAAAAACATTATCAAAAATAATTATTTTTTTTATTTTAAATTAATAACGTTCTAAATCAGAAAACGTCAAATCCTGAAGCTTTGGTAAGCTCTTATGTTTTATCGATTTCTGTCTCTTATTCAGAATTTTATTAGAATCCAATCCTTGGTCAAATTCGACTTTAGTTCCTTTGACGAGGTCGATTTCGGTTTCCGAAGTTTTATTTTTTCCGTTCCAAATCACTCTAGAAATATTAATCAACTCAAAATTGCCGTTCTGGAATTTAAAAGTGTAACGGCTTTTGAGATTGTTAATATCAGTCAACATTTGCAAATTTCCATCCTCAATAAAAAAATCAGGAATATTATTACCATTATGTTTCCCTTCCTTATTTTTTGGATATTGACTTTCAATAATTTTTGTAGAAGAAATAGCAGGTTTCAAAGTTTTAGAATTAGACTGAGAAAGAAGAATCCGAAGCCTTAGCGGTCGTGTTTCGTTCTTCAAATCCATTTCTACAATTACTCTGTCCAGTTTTTTATCATTATTCAAATCCCCTTCATCCTCCTTCGCAATGAATGTGAAATTGGCTTGATTTGCAGATTTTTGAGCATAATAATTTATCGGTGCAGATAGAAAAATTAGGATGGAATATAGGACCGATTTTTTCATAATTAGTTGCAATTTGAAAAATTTAAAATGATTCTATTAAAGATTGTAAAAAAGATTTCGAATCTGATAGATCATCAAAAACCATTACCAAAGTCATAGTGTAAATTGAAAATATAAAAAATAGAAACAATATTAAAATTAAGAAAAATCTGGAAGTTTTATCCATTGATTTTGTACAGAAGTAATACATTAAAAAAGCTAAAATCGAAGGAACAATTGCTGCTATCATTGCAACTTGAGTAATGATTTTAATAATGTTTTTTGTTGTAATCTCAGTCAAATAATGGATAGATTGATACCAAATTGTAAGTCCGATAACAAAAATAATGTAGATGAACAAACCGAAGTACAAGTTTATAGATCTCTTCATTCTTACTGATATCTCGGATTTCTACCAGAGCTGAAGGAACCTCGCAATCCATCTTCCACTTGCTGCCAAAATTGTGTATGACTTAAGCTGTGAGAAGCCATGGCGAGATATGGTATTGATCCGGGTCTTTTATCCAATTCTGTGATAGTTGCTTCATCGTTTGCAGTGACTAGAAAGGCATGATACTGATTTACAAGTGTGTGATATCGTTCTAGATTTCCTCTCAGAATTTTCAGCTGAGCATCTAGATTACCAGTGAAAATATATTCTGCAGCATTAATTCCTTCCGTAATTTTTTGCAGTTGAGCAGGTTTTACAAACTGACTGATAAGTCTCATAAGCAGATCTTCCAGATTATTGTTTTGCACCGCAGATTGAGTTCCTCGTAAAAATGTGTCAAATGCACTTTTCTTTCTTCTGGAATTGTAAGGATCATGCTGGGTAATATTAACATCCAAAATGGTTAATCCTCTGGTTTGTCTTCGAGGCGTCCAGGAAGTGGCGTCTATACTGTCGGTAATTCCTCTATTTTCGCCAAAAACGTTGGCTAGCAAACTTAGGATATAACTGTCTCTCACGCCAGTTTTTATATCAAACAACATATTCAGCGTGGTAATTCCTTGGGTAAGTTGAAGATGTCTTCCGAAGGTTATTTTATCATGTCTTCCGCCTCCGGAAAAATTTTTATGAACATCATAAGTCCAGTGGAGAACGTTTCTCAATAAGTTTATGAATGACTGCTTCTCATTCGCTAAAGTAGAATTTTGGATTGTTATAGAATCAATATATTTGATGAATTCCTGAACAATCAAATTTATTCCCAAAAAGGCATTAGACATTTCTTTCCAGGCAGTAATAGCTTTATTCTCATTATACCAACCTTTCAGATATTGCATAATGAGATCCATCTTTACATTTCTCAGAATAGTGATTCCATTTTCGAATTTTTCCATTTGAAAAGACTTTAGCAATCCTTCCATATTAAGTAAACTGAAATCTGCAATCAACTGCTGTGTCAGATCATATTCATTGTGAACATTGATGATTTTACAACCTGGATGCAGTTTACCGTGGTTCAGCTGATGTTTTCTCTGGAAAAATGGCGTAGAGAGGTAAGTAATACTTTTGATTTTCCAAGGCGTGGGAAATTCGGTAAAGTTGTTTCTTTTAAGAATTGCAGATTTACCTATCATTTCTCTGCTCGTAATAAGTTCAGAAAATTGATTGATGACATTTCCGCCGTGCGAGTGACCAATCAGATGCAGATGAACTTCCTGATTTCTCCAAAAACGGTAGGTCCTCAGCATCACATCCAATAAACGTTCGGAAGCAACAATTCTTTCATTCGTATTGTTATCACCAGACCAACTGAAAAATTCACCTTCTATATGAAGGTTTAGATAATGCAGTTTGATTTCCTGGATTTTGTGCCAAAAGTTATTGAGACTTTCTTTTGTCTTTCGCTTGAGTTCTGCATCAATCGCCTGCCAGTATCTTGTATTGGCTTGATGTCTTTCTCCGGTAGTATTAATGGGATCTGTAGTTCCTGCGACAAACATTACAATATCGATAATTCTGCTGGCTGTTTGTGGCGGATCTTCAGGAGATCCCCAATGCAGACCATTTTCAGTACCTTCTTCAGTTACAGTATGTGTTGCATTTGTCACAATATTTTCATTAGAATACATACTGTGACCTCTTTCGGATACTTTGTTATAGGTGCCTTTTACGATTCTTGTTCTGCTCATTGTTGTTTAATTTTTGAAAATATTATGTCTCTTGATTGATGTGATTCTGAATAACAAATTGATCATTGAAGTACTGTGACTCTCTTTTTGATAAAAACTTACCGGCAACACCATCCTAAATAATTGTTTCCAAAATATCAGGTTTCTTTTTCCACTGGATTTTCCAGATAGGTTTTCATTTTCTAGTCCTTTGGTAATATTGGTATGCGAACCTGTAATTTTAAAATCGGTACTTTATATTAAACAGATTTGATCTTTCTGACAAAATTTTAAAACATCTTCAAATGAAAATTTCTTTCATATTCCGTCTCTGTAATCATTTAGTTGTTAATGAATTTTTGCTCACGTCTTTCCAAAACTTTTCCTGTTTTGCCATCCAATTTGATAATTTCTTCTATGTGATTATCTTTCATCCACTTTATTTCCCAAATAGCGCCAGATTTCTCTGTATCTTCATTTCTCGAAATCATTGTGTGGTAGCCTGTACTTTGTAAAATTGGACCTTTATCAACCTGTATGGATTCTTTTTTGCAAAATTCTAAAACATCCTCAAAATTAAATTGATAATTTTTGTCGTAATCTTTTTCTTTAATTAAATTGCCCTGTTCATCAAACTCATACCATATTCCTTTCTTAAAAGAGAATGGATTTGTGTTAAAACCTAGCCCCTTTTGTTTGATATTTAAATTTTGGTGGTATATTTTTACAACTGTAAAATAAGAATTTTTAGACGTTAAAAAAAATCTACTTTCTTGTAACCTTACCATTTCAAGATAAGAAGCATCTGGCAATGTTTCCCTTAGAACATATTGATTTTCTTTCTTGGAATTATCGAATTTAGATAAGTCAAATTTTTCAGATTTGTTATCAATTTGTGGAAACATATATTTTGTGTTTTGGGAATGACAAGATGTAGAAATAAATAAAAGGATTATTAATATTATATTTTTCATTGCTGATACTTCAAGTGATACTGTTATTAGCTTTTTCCCACTGCCATTTCCAAAGAGAGTATCTTATTTGTGGAATCCGGTGGGAATAATCCAAGAGGTTTTCTGTTTTTATGGCTTCGTAGGTGTACAGAGCATCTGCATCTGCTTCTTGGTTGGTAAAACTGTGAGGAAGATTGAATGAGTGTAAAAACTCGTGCGCTGCAGTTTGGTCATTTTTCGAAGGAAACAGGACAACATTTCTTCCTTGAGCATAGCCATTTAAACCTTTAACAATTCCTGTAGCATCTGCATATCCTCCACCTTCTCCCAAATAAAACGCTTTGTAATAAGAATCATATTTGTTTTCATCAGCAGGATTGATTGATTTTAATTGAGCTTTTAACTTATCATAAAGATAATTTTCCAGCGTTTGAAAACCCGAAGGTGCTAGTGATGATGGATAATAATACGCCGCAATTTGTCCACCAACAACGTACGAACCTCCCGTTTGAAATTTTGAATCTGATGATACATCCAATACCTCAGTTTGTACCTCTGTCTCTATCAGTGCTTGTTTTAAATAACGCTCAAATAAATCTTTCTGTCCCGAAGCGCTTCCTGGATTCCCAGTGCTTATAATGGGAGCGATAACTTCAATAAGAACAATTTTAGCTTTTTTTCGTCGTGGTTTGTGGTTTGCCCAGACTTTCAATCGTCCTGCTACTTCGGAAACTTCTGCACCAGCCGCATTTTTTTTGGTAGCAATCACTTCTATAACCTGATCTGTTGCAAATTCTTCCAGACATTCTATCGTTACAAAGTCTTTGAGAGTGTGTTTTCCTTTTGACTTGGTAGTAATGTCAATTGGCGAAATATTGAAGAATTTGTTTGCTTTGAATTTTAAAGTATCTGGCTCTTCATCAACCTCGATATTCAATGACAGTAATGCTTTCGTGTTCTTGAAATTAGAAGCTTCAAGCTTTTGAGTTCTCGAATTTTTGATCTGAGAAGGATACAACGAAACCCAAGAACAATAATAATTTTCTAGAGTTCCATCGGCCTTTTTTTTCCAAGGAATGCTAAATGTTCCGTATGTTCTTTTAAGATTTGAAAATAGAGTAGGTGACTTTTTGAAACTTCCACCGTATGAGTTGATGTCTGTAACCAGAGTCGTGTAAGTAGAATCTGTATATTGTTTTGAAACGATGTCCTCATAATTAGAATCTCCAAAAACCGAAGTGTCGCCAAGTCTCATCCAATCGAAGCCATAATCTTCTCCTTTCCATCCATCTTTACTGCGAAAATGTACCACACATTTTGCTCTTATTTCCGTCGCAGGTGGATTGGCTGGATCTCCGTAAGTAATACCAATTTTTTCTCCAACTTCAGAAATCCAGTTTAATGCGTTGGAGATGATGCTTTCATTAGAGTACATACTGTGTCTGCTTTGAGACACTTTGGTGTATGTTCCTTTGACAAATCGGGTTCTGCTCATTTTAATTGGCTTTAGATTTCTCTCCGCTGTTATTTTGAACTTCTTTTTGAGCGTGCTTGTGGATTGATTCGTTGGATTGAATATTCATAGATTTCTCACTTATTTCCGTTCTTTCCATTTTCGTTTCGCTGTGAACATCGCCATCTATCATTTCGGTTAATTTTCCTGTTATAAACATACTAGCGTCACCAGCAACCGATGTCAGTTTCATTGCGCCAATACTTTGTGTCGAATTCATTCCTACACTCTGGGTATTATTCATACCAATAGTTTCTGAAGAATTTTGTCCAATATTGGTTGTCATATTTTCAGTGACATTAATGTTCATATTTTTACAATTCAATGTCATCGTCTCTGGAGCTGTGATGTTGATGTTGCTTCCAGTTGTATCGAGATGAATTTCGTTTCCTGATTTATCTGTAATAATGATGCTTTCATCTTCTGTGAAAACCACTTTGTGTCCACTTCTTGTCATAATGGATTTGACGCGGTTATCAACGCCGCCACCAAGTCCAATTCCACCGTGGAACATTCCGCCCATTACAAAAGGTCTGTCAGGATGATTGTGTACAAAACCAACCATCACTTGATCGCCAACTTCTGGAATTGCTACATAACCTCTATTTTGTGTGATTTGATCTGTTCCTCCAGCATCAGGACTCATCATTCTAATGAAGTTCGTCGTGTCGTGTAATTGCCAATCAAATTTAACTGTGATTCTACCTTGGGCTTGAGGATCTGTATTGCTGATGACAGTTGCAATCTGAGTTTGTGCTGAAGGAATTGTAAACTCTGGTTTTGGCAGAAATCCCGTATCGCTGGCAATCGCTTTGAAAGTTCCTTTATAATTTCCTAAAGTATCGACATCGTGAGACGTTTCGATGACCATTATCCTTGTAAAATAACTCGTTTGATTGCTGTCTGGTTTTCTCATTTCCAAATCAGCAACACATCCAGGATATAAAAACGGAATGGAAATATTTCCTGTCACTGTAAAAACTTCCACCGCTTTGCTTCCTGCTGCACTTTCTTGGGAATTTATGACGTCTTTATCTGTAACTGCTTTTATAGGCGAAACCTGCAAGGATTTGGTTGTGAATATGCCAGACTGATTTTGACTGTATGCATTTTTTGCCAAATCACTTTTATGTTTAATCGGCGTTTCTCCTGAGGTCAATTTGCTGTTCTGACTGCTGTTGTAGCCGTAGAATTCGGGTTTAGTGTGAACTGCTTTGAGCTCTACTCTGATATCGCTGACATTGCTTCCATAGATTAATTTAAGTGGTGGATTCTGTGGCGGTAACATACCAAAATGTAAAACCTCGCCATCGTAATAAAATTGTTCCCCGTAAGCTTCAGCCATTCTAGCGAGGTAATTATAATGTGTTTCGTTGTACTGAATACTGAATGGAATTTCAGAAAAATCATTCGCATCCACACGAACGTCATATTTGCTGCTACCTAAACCTTCCTTGATGAGTTGTGCAGCGATAATGCTCATATTTACAGGTGATTCTCCACCAAAACTTTGGATAGTTGGTGCAGCATCCAGCAAAATCGTCGGACTGAAACCGCCCAAAACGATATTCGGAAGTCCACCTTTTTCCTGACTGAATCCAACTCGTGTAATCACACCCACAAAAGTCCTTTCCGGGCTATCTTGGATGTCCTTATATTTTTGAACAATTGTAATTCTTTTCCCTAAAAACTCTTGGCTGGATTCCAGATTATGATTTTCCTGATTTCCCAAAGTATCGTGCGCCAGAATCAGTTCGAATTCGTGATGTTTAGCGCTGTTCTGAGATAGCGTAAAATGTTTGTAATGTGAGATTACTATTCCTTCTATCACAATATTGAGTTTAACCAATCGGTTGATTCCAAATATCTGGCTTGAGGAGATGGAATTGGCGCTATTGTCGGGTTTGAAACTTTTGGTAGGAGTATTGGAAGTAGCCATATTTTGTGATTTTTGGTATTGAAATATCTGTTACTTTTGTTAAGCTATGTTGCTATTCAGCTTTCTATAAAAGCTTTTTTGTATTGAATTTAAAATCGATAAAATCAAATTGATGAAAATTTTAATCTACATCCGAAATTAATTATAAATCCATAATATGTTCTTCAAATCGTAGCAATAATGATGCAATAATGGGCTCAAAGATTGTTAAATAGTCAAAAATCCTGATGAATATGACCAGAAGGGGATTTCATCAGGATTATTGCTTTAATATTTGGAAGAATCAATAATCATCTGATTATTTCGCGCCTGGCCAAATTCCATCATAAGCAGAATTGCCATAGTCGATTTTTTCTGCACTGATTACAAAGCTTATGAACATATTGTCCTCATTCAAAGCGTCATAATCCACCTCGTGCTGGATTACATAACCATTTTCCCATTTCAAAGTTGTCAAAGTTCCTTCTTCGTGAGATTTGTTAAAAGTTACTTCACCACTTGTTGGTTTGTACTTCCCGTTTAATAAACTTTCCAAAATTCCTGAATCCTCAGTCGCTTCAACAGTGATTTTAATCAATGCGTTGGAAGGGTCTGATGCAACTCTACCGGAAACGTCCGTGTTTCTTGATACACCGTAATTCAGTTTAAGAATTTTTTGTTCTGATCCGCCGTTGAATTTTAATACGGCTCTTGAATTGTTTGCCATGATTTCTAAAATTTAATTGTTATTATATATTGTGTTGTTTGTTAGTGTGTTTCTTGGTTTTATTATACCAAAGATAGAACCATCTTCCAAAAAATTCAATAGTAGAATTACTACACTTTCAGACAATCTTATTTTGATTAAACCTCATCATTATTAATTTTATTGAGAGATCTGAGCAGGCAAAGTCTGATAATCAATCTTTATATCTCTCACTAATAATTTGTACGATTGCGGTTTGATAAGGTAAACAGCGATTGAGTCTACATTAGAATCACTAATTTTCAAATCATAATTCGAAATAATCTTGATCGGAAACCGAATACTATCATTTGCGGATTTTATGATTGTGCCAGAATTGATTTTAAAAATTTTGATATTTTTATCTTCGATTTTAAACTTATTAAGCAATTCAATATCAATTGTTTTTAAAACTAATAAACTTTTGCCCGACGCTTCTTGCGGTGTTAGCGTTTTTTTCGGCTGTTCATTTCTTTCATTTTCAAAAAGATCTACCGAAAAATGATCTGGTCTTTCATATTTTTTTTTACAAGAAATTACTAGTGCTAACAAGATAAATTGAGTGTAGATATTAACTTTTCTCATCGTGATAGATTTTTAAAATGAAAAAGGGAATTCATAACTTATTGTTGCAAATTCCCTTCATTGTTAAATTTATTAAGGTTTTATTCCTGTTGATATTCAGCATCCCATTCGTTACCGTCATCACCTTTATGTCCGTCTAATTTGATGACGAAACTTTTTGTTGGGAAGTAAGGCGTCATTCTGATATCCAGCCAAACACGATCTTTATTGACTTTATCCTGTTCAAATCTTACAATTTTAAATTTTTCGATCAATTTGTCGGCACCTTTGATTCCGTCCAAAAATGTTACGATTTGTCTTCTCAAGTCATCCTCATTTCTTGGATTCCAGTTTTCAAAAGCTCTTCTGTTAAGGAAATCGAGTAGAACCTTAGTCACATAATCGAAAACTCTTACAACCGAATAAGTTTGTAAACCGATATTGTCTCCCGTGAACAATGTTTTTGCTGAGAATGCCATAATTTTTCCGTACTCGTTTACCATTGGAACCAATCCCATTTTTTCCAATTGAGAAATTTCACTTTTCTTAAGATCAAATTTCACAGCATCCACTTCATTGATATTTCCGTGTTTTTTACCAGCGGCAACTTGGGACATCAATGTTTTGTAAATTTTCCCTGCCATAGAAGTAGAAGGTGGAAGATCTACGTTTTCCTCTTCGCCCACTTCTTCAGCTCTGCCTCTTCCTACAAGCCAGTTGGTTGTCATAATCACATTACTTCTGTGAAGTTCTCCACCTGTAAGATTCGCTGAATGGAAAAGATCTACAACGTCATCTGGTTTATCAAGATTCGCAAAATCGGTTACCAACATCACTTTGTTTTCATTACAGATTTTTGCCCATTTCTCAACCACTTTATTGGATCCCAAATACCCTGGAATTGCAAGAATAGAGTAGTTGTCTCTCAAATCAAGACGGTCGTAGTTTTGTTTGAATTCATCTGCAATAGCATCAATGAAAAGCGGATTATCCAAATCTTTCATCTGATCCAGAGAAGCGTTGACGATACTAACGTTATCAACCTTGTCCAACTCGGTATTCTTAAAAAACTGAGCCATCGTTCTATAGGATGTTTCCAAATCACGAATTGCACTAAGACTGTTTTTAAGATTGGTTTTCAGATTTTTCTCTGCGTTTATAGCTTTGGTTTTACAAGCTTCGGCCATTTCGTCAGCAGAAGCATTGTTTTCCAAAAGTGAAATCCATAGATTCAGTTTTTGAGCTAAATCTTTTCTTTCAGATTGCTTATTTGTATCATTTAAGAAGATTTCTTTACGCGCTTTTCTCGTTGGATTCATATTTGCGATTCCGTCCACAACGGTTTCAATAAAATTAAATCCACCAACTTTATTCAGGTCATTAATCGCTGATCCACCTTTTCTTTGATCTTGCTGTTGTTCTGCAGCTTGCTGATTTTGTGGCGCTGCTTGTTGTCTATTATCCATAGTTTTCGTGTTTATTGTTTTTCGAGTTCGCTTGCAACATCTTTCAAAACTTCTATCAAAGCATCTTTGGTTTGAGGATTTGCTAGAATATTTTGAAGGATTTTATTCGTTTTCAGTTGTCTCAGTATTTTGTTGTACTGTTCCTGTTCTATGCTTAGCGTTTTCAGATATTCTGAATTTTGAGTCAGATTTTTTGGAGTGAAATCTCCCAACTGCTGGAATCTGAATTCTTCATCCACATAAGTGCCGTCTTCTGTCTCATGCTGCACGGAAATAGAAGGTTGAAAATGTTTGAAAACATCATCTACCGATTTAAGACCTTTTGTAATTTCTGGAATAAATGGTTCGTCTGCCGTCAGTTGACCAACGATGAGAGATCTATTTTCCTGAATTTCTTGGATTGCTTCGTTAGCGTCAACTTTTACTTCGTTTCCCCCAACACCATAATTAAACATTGCCATATCATTTATTTTTTGTGATTGATTTTCTGATTTTTTACTAAAATATTTTAGAATCTTATTAAATGAAAACATTACAGAGATTCTACGGGTTCAATGGTTGGCATAAAGAATCTGTTGAGCCAATAAAACTTTTCACCATTCTGATCTATGATGATCTTCGGGTTATTTTTATTATTTAGCAATCTGTCTGCCAATGTTTTATATTGTTTGAAATAGTTTCTTACAATCTCGTTGGAAACCACTTTTGATTGTTTCCATCCACTCAGTTTGAATTTTGATAGTGTTTCCTCGCCTGCGTTGTCAAAACCTGTACTTACTGCCACAGAATACGCCATCGATTGATCTTTCAATTTTGATTTATCAAATTTCGTGTCGCCGGAATAATATTTGTTAAGCGTTTTCAAATAACAATTGATTGCCGACCCTTGACTGAAATTGGACGTAAAACTCTTTGTTTCCTGATAGATTTCTTGATAAAAAGCTCTAAGTTTATCATATTCGGTCTCAGATAATAGAATTCCTTTTTCAACGGCTGGATAATTATCTTTGAATTGATCTGGGAAACTTCCTTTTGTGATAAATGGATTATTATAAGTGATTAATTGTGTTGTAGTTTCTGTAGGAATTGGTGTTGGCGCATCAGAAAATTGATTTTTGAAATCTGCTTTCACGATCGTTTTTGAACTTCCAACTGCAGATTTGAAATAATTGGTTAAAGAAGTATTAACTGTTTTATTATAATCAATGACCTGAGCGAAAAGACTGTCTAAAGACTTCACAAGCAAATTGCTAGAGTTGATTTCTCCTTTTCTCGGATAGACCACAAAACCCTGAGCCATACTCGCTTTCGGGTAGTCTAAAGAATAAACACCACCTTCGCCCATCACGAGACTGTAATTATTCTTATCCATAATCATCTTTTGATCAACGATTCTGGCTTTATCTAGTTCTGCAATATTTCTCGCAGTTCCTGTCAAAACGTTTTCTGAAAATAAAACAAAGTTATTGTAGAAATCAGAAGATCCCGAAGCGGATTGGAAAAACAGCATTTTGGCTCGTGCTTTTGTTAAGTTTCTCATTGCTTCGCTCACACCGCCATAACTTGACGCAGTAGAACCAACAACTATGACGATATTATTTTCGTCGGAATTATTCCTTAGTAATTCTCCTGTGGCAGATAGTGCCTCAAGTAACGGTTGTGCTCCGCCATCACTACAATTTTGATTGGAAGCTTGCAAGTCAATGAATGAATTGATTTCTTCAAAATTATTGCTCAAAGTGGATGATAAAACATCTTCTCCGCAAGTATTGTTTTTATAAAGAACTGCCCCGTATTTGATGCTTTTGAAATATTTCAGCTGCTCTAATTTCAACTGAATATCCTGAAAAACAGATTTAGCCAAAGCTGAATTCTGAATATTGTCTCTGCTGATATCAACTGTGAAAACAATGTTCAGATTTTTACTTCTGTTCGTGATTTCTTTGAATCTATAATAATAAACTGGTTGTCCTAAAACATTATAAACAAAGTTTTTGCTGTAATCTAAAGCATTAGTGAAAAATCTCGCTTTGTTAGAATTATCAACCATCGAAGGCGTCACCGATACCAGATTTTCGACTGGAGTTCTGTTGATTCCGTCAGAAAGAGAGAAGGTCGTTTCCGTCGAAGATCCATCTTGGTTTTGTTTATAGATCGCTAAATTATTTTCATCGGAATAATTGAAATCTGATGAAACTTTCAAAGCAGTTCTGTCTCCCCAATTTGCAATCATATTGGAACTGATCCAACCATAAACGTCCTTGGGAATACTGTCAATTTTAAGATTGGGAGATTTTCCAATCAGGAATCGTTTGTTAGATTCTGCTTGTTTGTAAACGTAAACCAATTGACCAACTGCGATTTTTTTGTTGATTGGTTTTGTTAAATCGGGCGAAGAAAAAAGCAATGCAGAATCGCCTTTCATGTATTTCGAGCCGTTTTTCAAAACATCAGAATTGTTGGGAGAAATCACCGCTTTTACATTAAAACCATTATCACTACGTTTCAAAGAATTGGTCCAAAGCAACAACTGATCTTTCGGAATCCAGCCGTAAGTTTTAACAGATCTTGAAGGAATTTTTTTCATCAAAGCATCAGGATTATATTCCGCAACTTTGATCAGATTTTTGGATGATTTCTCTTTTACCACCAGTAATGGTTCCAAGAATTTGATTTCTTTTGGGGATTTTTCGTCACCTTTATCCATAAAAACAGAGTTGTTGGCGCGGTCAGAAATTACTAACCAAGGTTCGGCATTTTTAGGAAATCCGTCATTAACTCTCACTTGATCTACATAACCATAAAAATCAGAATCAGGCGTTTCCTGAGAAGGAATCCTGACTTGACATCCAATCAAAATAGATAAAGATCCAAAAAGATAGGCAGCACTTAGGAAGTTTTTTTTCATAATTTAATTTTTTGGTTATTACTTACTTTGTTTTACTTCTACTTTGACAACGCAATTTTGATTGGTGTCCAAAGTTGTTTTCACTTCCTGTATAGAATTATTTTTATCGAATTGCAAACCCATACAATAGTTGTAAAATGAGTTGTTCTTGTCATTCACAGTCAGTCCAATATTATCTTTGTTGCACAGATATGTATTGAGAAGATAATTGTAATGACTATTGAAATTGCTTCCGTTTGCGATTTGCTGAAGATGATATTTGAAATCGTCATTGATTTTGCTGTAAATATCCGTCACAGTTGGCGCAGTTATCACTTCATCATCCAGTTCCTCATAGGCAGGAAGGATTTTTATCATATGTTGTATAGGATCATTATCGATATCAGTATATAACGTCACGATATAATTTCCTGGATTTTTGAAAGCATAGGTTGCCATTTTCTCCTTAGCATCTATGTTTCCTGTTTCTCCAAATTTCCAAGTGTAAATCTTCGCATCAGGAGAATCTGCGCGGAAAAATACATTTTCCAATTGCATCGCTTGCGTGGGTGCATCGATTCTGGTGGCAGCTTTTATAGTATCAATTGGTCTTGAAATACCGCCTGATACTAGAACTGGAAACGACTTGGTATATTTATTATCAATAATTACAGAAACTTGATAATAACCCGGTTTCTTGAAAAAATGAGAACCTTTGTTTTTATCAGAATTAAATCCATCACCAAAATCCCATTTTCTGGATTTTCCAAAAGTGGTTTTATCTTCAAAAGTCAATGTGTCGCCTACATTGAGAGAAGTTGGATAAACGGCTGCAACAATATCGTCTGAGCTGTGGATGACTTTCCTCTGTAACCACAAAATAATGATGGCCGCTAAAAGCAAAAGACTTATTACTACGATAATAATATTCTTCCTGTTTTTTTGGATGTAATTCATAATTAAAAGTTGTTAGTTATTTTTCATAAGTAATGCGTTATCTCTTTGCAATTTTTGATTTTTACGTTCCTTGAAACCAATGGAGCAGTCTTCAAACTGTTTGGTGAAAATTTTTATATTCTCATTTTTTTTGCCAGCGATATTCTTGTCTTCAACATACATCTTATAGAATTGGGCAATCTGTTTGTAAGACTCTTTTCTAGGATCTGTGATATTGACGGTTTCAAAAATATTGGCAATATCATTGATGCTATATCTGATTTCGTTTTCCAACAGCGGATTTTGATTCTCAGCCGAAACTTTTTCGATTTTATTAAAAGTACTGTCGACAACAGGTTGCGCAATTTTTTGACGATTATCAAACTTGACTTTCTCTTCCAAAGTCTGGATTGCCAAAATATCAGAATTATTGAATGGCGACTCATAGCGGTACAAAATAATCACAGAAAGAAGCAAGACTGCGAAAAAGAGTAGTCCCAATAGATATAAAAAATAATATCTTTTTTCTTTGTTGGAAAGTATAATTTTGGCTTGCATAGTTTTTAGTTTATTTTAATCGCCTGGCTATTTTACCGCCTGGCTCATTACTTTTCATTTGAGTTGTCATTTTTCCAACCTTTCCGATGCATTCATTTAAGCTTCTCAAAGCATTTCTCTCTTTTGCAGTTACGTTGATAAGTTCATTTTTAAAAATGGTCATCTTTCCAATGTTTTTTGTCAATGTCGAATATTGTTTGAAAGATCTGCTGCTGTCTGCGCCCATAATGTTTCGAGTGTCTTGAAGATCTTCTAATATTGAATTTCTCAAGAAAATATCATTTTGAACCCGATCTGTGTTTAGCAAAGCCATTTTATAGTAGATGGTGTCCATTTTGATTTTCAATAGTTCATTTCTGCTTAGAATATTCTTGTATTCATTAAGTTCTTTTTGAATTTGTTCTTGCTGAATCTTAGAACTTTTGAAAAACATAAAAACCGTTGTTAAACTGATTGCAATCAACACAACAAATGAAGAGATAAATTTTATGATTCCGTTTCTAACATCATTAGAATTCAATCTTTTTTGTCCTTGTGTAGCCATAATTTCTAGATGCTTGAATTATAATATCCGTTTTCCACACAAAATCTGGCAAGATCTAATTTGCTTTTCAAACCTAATTTTTCCGTTAGTCTATTAATGTACGTATCAATGGTTCTAGTGCTTAAGCTAATTCTATCGCCGATTTCCTTGTTGCTAAATCCTTCATAACAAAGTTTGATAATGTGAATTTCTGTTACATTTAATTCATCTTGCTGTTTTTTCTGACGATCCATATAACTTTTCACAGCTTGTTCTTGTGAAGCCCATTCCTTCTTATATTCTTCATAATCAGAATTTTTGTTGAGAATACAATTGCGAAGAATATCTTTGATGATGATGCTGTTCTTCTGGCAGTAATATGTGTTGGGGATTTCGCTGATTGTGGCAGCCATATCATCTTGATATGTTGTAGAATAAGTAAGGATTGGAACTTCTTTGTTATGCTGACGGATGTATTTTATAGCTTCGATTCCACTTAGAATTGGCATAAACAAGTTGATGATGAATACATCTTCCTGTTTTCTGTAAAGCCTGTTGATAAGTTCGTTTCCATTATTGCAATCGTTAACGATTGAAAATAAAGGATTTTCCAAGAGCATTTTAACGAGAAATTGCTTGAAATAAAAATCGTTTTCTGCGATTGAGAATCGTGTTGCTTTAGTAGAGTTATTATACATACCGAATATTCCAGGTTTTAGTTTTTAAGTGAGTACTAAAAGATCAAAATATTTAAATCAATGATTTAAGAAAAAGTTGTATCAGAAATATTATTCGTTTGGAGGGATTTTCCTTTTTGCAGAAAAGCAATAGGAGTTGGTAAAACAGTAAAACAGTGTATTCGATATAAACATTAAATTAATTTTAATAAAGTTTAAATAAAATTCTAAATCTGTTAATATTATGGCGTAATGATATCGAAAAGCTTAAAAGCAAATATGTTGCCAATAAATAGCTAGTAATGCAATTATGTTATGCAGTAGGCAATTGTAATATGCTATTTTTGATAATTTAATATTTAGTTCAAACTGCTCTAGATCTACTGTTTAACAGTAATAGTAATGTTTAATCAATTTTTTCAAAAATTAATTGAAGATTACTATTGTAAAAAGTGAAAATTTAGTTTGTATGGATATTGCGAAGCTCCATCACTAAAAATTAGAGAAAATAATTAACAAAATAAAATTTAAGAACAAAGATTAGATATACCGTATTTTGAATTTTGTCAACCTAATAGAAATCACAACAAGTTGTCGAATAGATACCTCAAGATTGTGAAAAATTATCCAGCTCATATTCAGGGCCCTCAAAACCTTGCTAAAATGCTGTAGATACTAATATAACGAAGCAATGAATGTTATTAAATGCATTATAGCAAAACAAAACGATAGATAATTTAGCGATTTTCCTATTTGAAATATAATTATTGAATAATTTGTATCAAGAGTTGATCAGCTTGGACCTTTCATAGTGCCTATATTTTTCGGATAAAGTTTTCTATTATTATTATCGATATTGAAGATTTAAAATTGACGTAGAATTTATTGCTGAAAAAAGTACTATTTAAAACAAGGGAGTAAAAGATTTATATGGAAATTATTGTTATCGCATCATATATTTATTTTTAAATCTTTTCACTTTAAATTTGCATCTGACATGTACGCAAACCCAGTTTTTTCACATATTTAGCAACAGTTATTCTGGAGATTTTATAGCCTCAACAATTCAATTCAAAAGTAAATTGTGGGGCTTGCACAGTATTGTTTGGATAAGAAATAAATTGAAGTTATCTGCTGTTTTATTTTTTCTTTCAACTGCAATTTTTTGCTACTTGGTCTGCTCTGCCATTTAATATAGCCGCTGGAAATTACTTTTAAAACATTACATATCTTTTCAATCGGGAATATAAATTCATTATTTTGTAGGAATTTATATTTCATCGACAGCTTTTGGAGAAGATACAGATTGCTTTTTTTAATATATGCCGCTCTAAATCAGAATCTTTCACCTTTTTTCACGTTCATGAATCTTTTATTGTTCCGGTGTTAGTTTGAAATTTCCATTCCCGGGAAGTTGCCTTGCCCAAATTCTTTGTATTCTTTGCGCCATTTATAAAGTAATGTGACTGCGTTCCCAGTTCACGTGCGAGTTCTGATATCTTAGTTCGCTCAATGCTCAATTGAACGGGCTTTGGTCTTAAAAGCAAAATCGTAGATTTTTCGCTCTCGTTTCATAGGTAAAAATTAGTCTTTTATGCTTTACTTGTATTGGACGGTAAATTAGTACATCCAGTACGGAGATTTTAAGAATATATGCTTAATTTTTTATAAATATTTTCAATAGATATTTACAAAAATATCAGCCTAATAAGATCCTAGAAATGAACAGAAAAGAAAAAAAAAATTTCTTTTTTGTTCAGTCAAATTTGATTAGCTTTGAGGCTGTTATTATGGATTTGAGATCATTTGTCCTTCACTTGTCCCCTAATTTATTACTAAACATAATAAACAGGCATATCTTAAGTTTTGTATCGGAAAGTAAAGTTATCGAAAGTAATAAAACTCAATATACCTAACTTAAATTAAAATACAATCCATAATTATAAGATTTTACACTTTATAATAATCACAAAAATTGAAATAGAATAACATCTCTGGTCAGTCCTACATTGTCATCAATTCATAATACTAAAAGATTTTCTAGCTATCTAAAAAGATTTTCTGTCTTTAAAAATTCTTTTCCTTGAATTGAGTAGGTGTCATTCCAGTATTGGATCTGAAAAATTTCGAAAAACTTGCATGATCGTAGAACCCAAGATTATAAACAATATCTTTTACCGACATTTCCGAAACTTTGAGCAGACGTTTTGCTTCGAGTAAAATTCTATTCTGAATCAATGATGAGGCGGACGTATTCAGACTTTTTTTCGAAATGATATTTAAATAATTTGCCGAAATATGTAGCTTGTCGGCGTAAAAAGAAACGGATCGCTCTTCTTTGAAATTCAAATCTATCAAATTTAAAAATCGCGAAATGACAGGATTGGAATGAACGGCTTCGTAATCTTTGAAACTTTGCTCGACAGCTTTGCTGATCATTAGTCCAATCACTTCACAGCGTTTCTGCACCATTTCCCAAAAGACATTAGATGCCTCCATTTCTCTTTTAATACAATGAAATTCATATAAAATAGATTGGAAAAATGGATTAGAAAGGTCAACAACTGGCTGGTTCTGATAAAATAGTGCGGAAAACCTAAGTGACGAAAGCAGATTCTCAAACCAACTT
Source organism: Chryseobacterium sp. KACC 21268 (assembly GCA_028736075.1). Lineage (NCBI taxonomy): Bacteria > Pseudomonadati > Bacteroidota > Flavobacteriia > Flavobacteriales > Weeksellaceae > Chryseobacterium > Chryseobacterium sp. KACC 21268. Next base: position 2,897,686 of record CP117875.1, on the reverse strand, counting down.
CTGCTGATCATCAATTGATAGCCCACAGTTCCTCTTTCGATGTGCCATTGATGAACCTGATCCGGGAAAACCAAATGAATTTGATGATCTTGAATTTGAAACGACTCAAAATCGATAGTGTGAATGCCATTTCCCTTTTCAAATAGGTTGATGATGAAAAAATCGTGCTTGTGTGGAAGATCTATCGACCGCTCACCGTGAAGTTCATTAAACAAAATCTGACCTCCGGCATTTTCATTTTCACTGAAATCCTGAATGCCCAAAATGGGAAAGTGATCTGACTGATGATTCATCCTGAATGATTTTCGCTTAAAATTAGTAAAATTTAAAACAGAAAAACCATTCCGAATAAAATTTCAAATTTTTTAAGATTCCAGTATCGCGACAATTTCTTTGAATCCTAACGATCTTGAATGTTGTAAAGCTGTGACTCCATCTTTGTCAGGAATATTCAAATCTGCACCTGCTGTTTTCAAAATCTTGATGATCTCCTGATATTTTGCGCTTCCATCACCCAAAACAACGGCTTCCATAAGAGCTGTCCAACCCAGTCTGTTGACGTGATTGATTGGGAAGCCTTTTGTATTTGCTAAGATCTTCACGGTTTCTACGTGGCCTCTTTCGCAGGCAGGAATCAAAGCAGTTCCGTTGTAGCGGTTAAACACATCGAATCTGGCTCCGTTTTGCAGGAATAGTTTTACCATTTCGGTTTGTCCGCTGGCTCCCGCATACAAAAACGGACTATCGTTTTGTGAGTCTTGAAGATTCACATCTGCTTTATGACTTACTAGAAGTTTCGCCATTTCTGTTTGCTTGCCAATCACCGCGAGAAGTAGTAGAGATCTGCCATTCTGATCTTTCGTATTGACGTCAGCACCTTTGTCTAAAGCTGTTTTTACATTTGAAATGTCATTTTTCATTACCAGACTCACCAAGTTTTCCTGTTGCATTCTATTTATTTTTGAATTTTGAACTGTGCTCTTTTCGCAGGCACTGGCACTGCAAAATGCGAGTAGAAAAAATATAATTTTCATAGATTTTTGATTTAATTTAAAATACGATGTTACCGCTATGAATTAATGATTTCACATCTGATATTCTGGAAACAGCCTCTGCTGAACAACTGGCGTCAAGAAAGACCAAATTGGCATTGTCTCCAGCTTTTGGCCATTGTTGTTTTCCTTGATCATCCAATGGAAGAAGATTTGCGGTTGCTAATTTTAAACATCTCGACAACTGAAATTCAGTGGACTGGCCGTAAAGTTGAGCGTAAAGGTTGGCTTTTTCCAAAACGCTTCCGGTGCCAAATGTATTCCAATGATCTACAATGCTGTCATTGCCCGTGTAAACGGTGACGCCTCGTTTTTGTAATGTCGGAAGTGGCATTACGAGATTTCCAAAAGGAATTGTGGAGACAATCCCAACTTGGGCGTTTCCTAATTTTTCTGCGATCTCTTCTTGTCGATTTTTCTCCAATTTACCTAAAACAAAACAATGACTTAGGAAAGTCTTCCCCTTCAAAGCAGGATTTTCATTGACTTTATCAATTAAGTATTCTACGGTTATCAAGCCGGATTCTCCAGTTTCGTGCAAATGAATATCAATTCCTTTTTGATGATCCAATGCCAATTGTACAGTGAAATCGATGGTCTTCTCAATCGATCCATCCAGCGTGTATGGATCTACGCCACCAATGAAATCAATATCCATTGTTGCAGCTTCTTTAAGATAGGGGACAGAATTTTTATAAAAAACACCGTGCTGTGGAAAAGCGACCAGCTCTGCATCGAAAGTCTTTTTCTTGTTTTCTAAAGCCACCTGAAGATTTTTCAACGAGTCTAATTTAGAAGTCGGCTCAATGTTCACGTGACCTCTGGCAAATGAAGTGCCTTTGGAATGAAGCAGCTCAATCATTTTTTCGGCTTTCTGAGTAGAAGTTTTCAGCAGTTCGGGCATCAGTTTTTCTTCCAGCTCAATCATTCCTTTTACACCGCCTTTTCTTTTCCTCACAGCTTGCCATCTCTCACCGTAGAAAGTTTTATCCAAGTGGATGTGCATATCTTTAAAAGCAGGAAGCATCAGAAATCCTTTTGCATCTATGGCTTTTGCATTGGCATTGTTAGGAGATATTTTTACAATCTTTCCATTTTCAATTTCGATGAGAAACAAATCTGTTTTTGTAGCGATCACTTCATTTTCTTCGTATTCAAAACCAGCTTCCAATCGAACATTTTTTAAAATCAATTTTGGATTTGTTGAAATAGTTTCATCGTTAAAAACAGAAGTTGCCATCATAATATTGGGAGTTAAAGTGAGACCAGCCATTGCTAGAGCAGAATTTCTAAGAAAATCTTTGCGTGATATCTGGTTTAATATTTTCATATCAATTATTTGATACAAAATTAGAAAGAAGAAAAAAGCCACAGATGTATGATTTATCACATCCCGTGTACAAATTATAAAAAATTATAAATATGTAGCATTCTATATTATGATTTTACTAATGGTTCAATATTTTTTTACCACAATTCATCAAAATTTGTATATTTGCCCAGCAAAAAAAGAAAAATGATATTATCTAACCTAAAAAAAGCAAAGAAACAGTACTTACGTCGAACGTCGTGAGTCATTTTCCTTTGGTTAGAATCAAAATATACAGGAGCTTGTCATCACGACAAGCTCTTTTTTTTTAATTAATTATTAACAATTTAAATCTACTATGAAAGTATTAAAATTTGGAGGGACATCTGTTGGAAGCCCGGAAAGAATCGAGCAGTTATTACCAATTATTGAATCTCAGACAGCAGATAAGCACTTGGTTGTCTTGTCCGCTGTCTCTGGAACTACCAATGAGCTTGTGAAGATTTCCGAACTGTTTCTCAACAAACAAAACGATTTAGCCCGAAAACATATTGATGTACTTTACGATCACTACAAAAAATTTGTCAATCAACTCTTTAAAACTGAAACCGGAATTTCAGAAGCGCAGAATTTTATTGGCGTGATATTTCATCTTCTTTATCAGTTTGGGGATGAAAATCAGTTTACTGCAACAGAAGAGCGAGTGATTTTAGCTCAAGGTGAGATTCTTTCCACAACACTTTTTCATTTGCATCTGAAGGAAAAAGGTATTTCTTCTGTTCTTCTATCTGCGTTGGATTTTATGAGGATTGATGAAGACGATGAACCAATAATAGACTACATAAGAACAAATTTTTCTGCTGAGTTTGAAAAATATGATGATGAAAAATTGTTCATCACGCAAGGATACATCTGTCGTAATTCTCGGGGAGAAATAGATAATTTGAAAAGGGGAGGATCCGATTATACAGCATCACTTTTAGGCGCTGCATTACAGGTAGAGGAGATACAAATCTGGACAGATATCGATGGGTTTCATAATAATGATCCAAGACATGTTCTCAATACAAATCCAATCGCCAATCTGAGTTTTGATGAAGCTGCTGAATTGTCATACTTCGGTGCCAAAATCCTGCATCCACAGAGTGTTTTTCCCGCAAGAAAATATAATGTCCCCGTCCGATTGTTGGATACAATGAATCCCACTGCACTGGGAACTTTGATATCATCGGAAGTGACCAACCGCAATAAAATAGTGGCAGTAGCTGCAAAAGATGGGATTACCGCGATTCGAATCCAGTCTTCCAGAATGTTGATGGCCTATGGTTTTCTAAGGAAAGTTTTTGAAGTCTTTGAAAGATTCAAAACGCCAATAGATATGATTACGACTTCCGAAGTGGCGGTTTCCCTCACTGTAGATCAAGTTACCTACCTGCCTGAAATTTTGAAAGAACTGGAACTTTTTAGTACTGTTGATACAGACACTGATCATTGCATCATTTGTATTGTAGGAGATTTTAATAAAAAAAATCACGGTTATGCAACAATTGTTTCTGAAGCTGTCAAACATATTCCAATAAGGATGATCTCGTATGGTGGAAGTGAAAACAATATTTCTTTATTAGTCCCATCTACCTACAAGATAGAAGCTCTTAGATCGTTACATAATCGATTGTTTTAAATTAAATCTAAAGCAGATCAGAAACAAAGTCTGTCAAATTTAACATAATATAACATTTGTTAAGATAGTTTTAGGATACTGTGGCTTACTTATTGCTTCCTATTGAAGCGATTCTCAAGTTTAATTTGAGTTTTCATGGTTATTAGTTTTTACCCAGCTTTTGCTGGGTTTTTTTATTTCCTTAACTCTAGATAAAATTTAAGTGACGTAATGTCACTGAAAATTCGTCTCAAACTTTCCTTCAAAATAATTAGATGACATTCTATCCAATTTTGACATCAGGTTTAAGCGTACTGTCGAAAATAATTTTAACAAGTTTCGATGACTTCATTTGAAAAATTCTCCAAATTTAAAAGGAATTATTTCTGAAAGATTTATTCATATCACGGATTTATTAATATTTATCTTTGCAAAAAATTCTTTGTAGAATGAATAAAATTCTAATCATCGACGACGAGGAAAAGATCAGAACCTTACTTTCCAGGATTATCAGTTTGGAAGGCTTTGAAGTTTTCCAGGCTTCCGATCTCAAAAACGGAAAAAAAAGACTGGAGATTTCTGATATCGATGTCGTGATCTGTGACGTCAAACTTCCAGACGGCAGTGGAGTCGATTTTTCCAAATTCATCAAAGAAAAATATCCATCGCTGGAAGTCGTCTTACTCACGGCTTTCGGAAACATTCCAGATGGCGTGCAGGCCATAAAAAATGGCGCTTTTGATTACATTACAAAAGGCGATGATAACAACAAAATTATCCCGTTGGTTTACAAAGCCATAGAGAAGGTTGCATTAAACAAACGCGTCTTTCAATTGGAAAAACAACTGAGCAAAAAGTATTCTTTTGATACAATCTTTGGAAAATCAAAACCGATAAGATTTGCAATAGATTCCGGGAAAAAAGTAGCTGTTACGGACGCTACAGTTCTATTGACCGGCGAAACTGGAACAGGAAAAGAGGTTTTTTCGCAAGCGATCCATAATGCGAGCAACCGGAGCAAACAGAATTTTGTAGCGATAAACTGCTCGGCATTCAGCAAAGAATTACTGGAAAACGAATTGTTTGGGCACAAAGCTGGTGCTTTTACAGGAGCCATCAAGGATTCCAAAGGAATTTTCGAAGAGGCTAACAATGGAACTGTTTTCCTGGATGAGATAGGAGAGATGCCGCTTGATCTGCAGGCAAAACTGCTTCGTGTTCTGGAGTCAGGTGAATTTTTGAAAGTTGGCGACAACAAAGTGACTAAGATCAATGTCAGAATTATCGCAGCCACAAACCGAGATTTGGAGAAGGAGATCGAAGCTGGAAACTTCCGCGAAGATCTTTATTACAGGATTAATATCTTTAATATTTCCCTGCCATCGCTTCGGGAAAGGGTTTCTGATATTGAAGAATTGGCGCACTACTTTCTGAAAACATTCTCTATTAAAACTGGAAAGAAAATTAATTCAATCAGCCAAGAATGTCTTAATGCACTCAAGCAACATCATTGGAAAGGCAACATCCGCGAACTTCGGAATGTGATAGAAAGAAGTGTGATTCTCACAGACAATTCGGAATTGGAATTGATTTCACTTCCGTCGGATTTTCAAAATGTAAATTCCAACGTTTCCGATAACAAAAGTCTGTCGGCGTTTTCGCTTGCCAGCGCAGAGAAAATTCAAATCCAGAAAACTTTAAATTACACCAAAGGAAACAAAGCAGAAGCAGCACGACTGTTAGAAATTGGCATTGCCACACTTTATCGCAAGATTGAAGAATACAAGATTTTATAAAATCATTACCATATTGAGAAAAAGCCTATCATTTTGATAGGCTTTTTTTTTGACTAGAATCTTTACTTTGATTTTAACTGATTGATTGTTTGTGGGTTATAAGATTTGTTTTCTTGTGGGAATATTTATTGGCATTAGTGATTCAAAACAATTACTAAAATGAATCACATAGAAGCAATACAGGAGATCATCAAAGTGGCTCCAGAAGCAACACAGGAATTCGAAGAAACCTACAAGACCCAAAATTCCTTTATGGTCATCAATGTTTTCACAAAGCAGATCCAGAAACTCATCCTCAAAAAAGACAAAAAAGTTCTGATACAATGTCTTAACAAGATGAATGAAATCTACAGAAAAGGCGATCAAACTCTAAAAAATGCAGTCGAATCTATTTTCATCTATTCTCTGGACAGAATCACTTTCAACTGTGAGAATGCGTACAAAAATCTCATTTTCGAAAAAATCCCACTAGGCTTACAAAAAGCTTATCTACGTCAGGTTTATAAATCAGGTTTGTAAAAAATTGATATGAGAATCAGAAAAAAAGGCAGTTGGGAAAAATGGAAATCCTCAAACGCAAAACATAACCTTCAAATCTTGGTCATCAATGTGGCTGTTATTCTAGGCGTCTTCATTTTTGCAGCATTTATACAATCGTTTTAAACAATTAAAAATGACATCAATATTAATTGTATCAGCAATCTGGCTATAAGTCAGGTTTTCTTAACCACTAAATACTTTGAAACAATATGACTTTACTATTCATTATTGCCATTTGCGTCTTCGCCTACGTGTGCTACGTTTTGGTAAATCCAGAGAAATTTTAACATCCAAAAAACATTAATTAAAAAAATGAATACAGAAATATTAGGCATAATACTGATGTTCGCACTCGCAGTCGGTGTTGCACTGCCGCTCGGCCGATACATCTCAAAAATTTTCGGAAACGAAAAAACCTGGCTGGACAAGCTTTTAAATCCTGTAGACAAACTATTCTACAAAATTGCAGGCATCGACCCAGAAAAAGAAATGACCTGGAAGCAACATCTGATTGCCTTATTGACCATCAATCTTGTATGGTTTTTAGCCGCGATGTTCGTCCTCACCAATATGAGCTGGCTCCCAATGAATCCGGACAACAATCCATCGATGAGCGGTGATCTGGCTTTCAATACGGCGGTTAGTTTTGTTACAAATACCAATCTTCAGCATTATTCTGGCGAAACAGGAATGTCGTACCTCGGACAATTAACCTTGATGCTGTGGCAGTTCATCAGCGCTGGATGCGGAATAGCGATCGCAGCTGTCGTATTTTTTGCAATGAAAGAAAGAACGACCGATAAATTGGGGAATTTCTACTTCTTTTTTGTGAGAAGTTGCACCAGAATTTTATTTCCAATTGCAATTGTTGTTGCTTCATTATTAGCATTCAACGGAACGCCGATGACTTTTGAGGGCAAGGATTCGATCATCAATTTACAAGGTGATAAAGTGGAAGTTAGCCGTGGTCCAGTCGCTGCATTTGTGGCGATCAAACATTTAGGAACCAACGGTGGTGGATTTTTCGGACCTAATTCCGCACATCCTCTAGAAAATCCGAATTACTTTACAAACATTGTTGAGATTGTCACTCAGATGTTGATTCCTTTAGCTATGATATTTGCAATGGGATTTATTATCAAAAGAAGAAAACTTTCCTGGACGATTTTTGGCGTGATGACCATCGGATTTTTAATGTTAATGATACCGACCGTCGTTTCCGAAGTCAATGGCAATCCTGCGATTTCCGAGATGGGAATTTCTCAATCGATGGGAAATATGGAAGGGAAAGAAGTCCGTTTCGGTGCTGCAGCTTCTGCTTATTGGAGCATTGCGACGACGGTCATTTCCACAGGAAGTATCAATTCGATGCACGACAGTTTTATGCCAATTAGTGGAATGAACCAATTGCTGGGGATGATGGTCAATTGCTTCTACGGCGGTGTTGGCGTTGGATTCCTCAATTTCTACATCTTCATCATTCTCGCCGTTTTCATCAGTGGTTTGATGGTTGGAAGAACACCGGAATTCCTGGGTAAGAAGATTGAAGCCAGAGAAATGAAGATCGCAATGATCATCGCACTTCTGCATCCACTTTTGATCCTTGCAGGAACTGCAATTGCAAGTTATACTTATGCGAATAACCCCGAAGCTTACGCCAGTTGGCTAAATAATCCTGGCTTTCACGGCTTCAGCGAAATGCTGTACGAATTTACATCATCAAGTGCCAACAACGGAAGTGGTTTCGAAGGTCTCGGAGACAACACACCTTTCTGGAATATCGCCTGTGGAATCGTTATGTTGATGGCAAGATATCTTCCAATCATCGGTCCCGTGGCCATTGCCGGAAGTCTCGCTGCCAAAAAATATATCCCGGAAAGTGCTGGTACATTGAAAACCGACACGCCAACTTTCGGACTGATGGTCTTCGCTGTTATCGCACTTGTTGCTGCGCTGTCTTTCTTCCCAGCTTTGGCTTTGGGACCTATCGCAGAACATTTTTCACTTAAATAATTGAATTAAAATGAAAGGAAATCAAAATAATTTGTTTCAGGCCGAATTGGTCAATGAAGCATTGAAACAGTCTTTTATAAAACTAAGTCCATCCAAAATGTTCCGCAATCCTGTAATGTTTATGGTATGGATTGGAACAATTGTGATGGCCGGCGTTTGTGTCTGGATCGTACTTGGCGAGAAAGATCAAGGAAGTTTGATCTATAATATCATAGTAACTGCTGTCTTATTTATCACCTTATTGTTCGCCAATTTTGCAGAAGGCATTGCAGAAGCAAGAGGAAAAGCACAGGCAGATTCACTCAGAAAAACGAGAGAAGAAACACCTGCAAAATGGATTCAGCCGGTGGGGGATATTTTTAATGATGAAATCACTGTTATTCCTTCCTCTCAACTTAAAAAAGGCGATGTGTTCCTATGTGAGCCAGGCGATATCATTGCCTCAGATGGTGAGATCATCGAAGGTCTTGCAACCATTGACGAAAGTGCGATCACTGGAGAAAGTGCGCCTGTGATTCGAGAATCTGGCGGTGACAAAAGCAGTGTGACCGGCGGAACAAAAGTACTTTCCGACAGGATCAAAGTCAAAGTAACCACAGAACCTGGAGAAAGTTTCTTGGACAAGATGATCGCCTTGGTAGAAGGAGCTTCCAGACAGAAAACACCAAATGAGATCGCCTTAACAATTCTTTTGGCAGGTTTCACATTGGTATTCATCATCGTGACGGTAACGCTCAAACCTTTTGGAGATTACGCAAATACGCCAATCACTATTTCTGCTTTTATCTCATTATTTGTCTGCTTAATTCCAACGACCATCGGCGGACTTCTATCAGCCATCGGAATTGCCGGAATGGACAGAGCCTTAAGAGCCAACGTGATCACGAAAAGCGGAAAAGCGGTAGAAACTGCCGGTGACGTAGATGTTCTTTTATTAGATAAAACCGGAACGATTACGATTGGAAATAGAAAAGCGACCCATTTCCATATTGCAAACGGGATCGACGAAAAACATTTTCAGAAAGCGGTAGTCTTAGGTTCGATGGCAGATGAAACGCCAGAAGGAAAATCGATTATAGAACTGGCAGGAATTGACCCTAAAAGTTACGAGGTAAAAAGTCCCGAATTCATCAATTTCACAGCAGAGACGAGAAGTTCAGGTGTGGATTATGAAAACATCAGAATCAGAAAAGGTGCTTCGGATTCCATCAAAAACTTGGTTGAAAAAGCAGGCAATCCTTTTCCGAAAGAAATCGAGGAAGCAGTAAAAACCATCTCCAGCAACGGCGGAACACCATTGGTCGTTTCCGAGAACGAAAAAGTTTTGGGTGTCGTGGAGCTTCAAGATATCATCAAACCGGGCATTCAGGAGCGTTTTGAACGTCTGAGAAAAATGGGAATCAAAACCGTGATGGTCACAGGCGATAATCCTTTGACCGCCAAATATATCGCTGAAAAAGCAGGCGTGGATGATTTCATTGCCGAGGCGAAACCGGAAGACAAGATGAACTACATCAAAAAAGAACAAGCCGAGGGCCGATTGGTCGCGATGATGGGCGATGGAACCAACGATGCGCCAGCACTCGCTCAAGCAGATGTGGGCGTTGCGATGAACAGCGGAACACAAGCGGCAAAAGAGGCCGGAAATATGGTGGATCTGGACAACGACCCGACCAAACTGATCGAGATCGTGGAAATCGGGAAACAACTCTTGATGACCAGAGGAACGCTTACCACGTTCAGTATCGCAAATGATGTCGCTAAATATTTCGCCATCGTTCCGGCATTGTTCATCGCCTCGATTCCAGCGTTGCAAGGACTGAATATTATGAACCTTCATTCCCCGGAAAGTGCCATTCTGTCGGCTGTTATCTTCAATGCGATCATCATTCCGGTCTTGATTCCACTGGCTCTGAAAGGTGTGGCCTACAAACCGATTGGTGCGAGTGCATTGCTCAGAAGAAACCTTTTAATCTACGGTCTGGGCGGCGTTTTGATCCCATTTGTCGGAATCAAGATCATCGACCTGATTGTGTCCCTGTTTATTTAAATGATTTGGGCAGCTATTCCGTCCTCCGTTCCCGCTATTTTTTGCCCAGCTTTTCCAGCCACAAAAAAATGAGCTCCACTCAGGCCGGGCTGCAGATCCAGTGTCAAAAGATGCCACAACATAAAATCGAACTTTAAAATTAAATCAAATGAAACAAAATATTCTTCCTGCCTTGAAACTGACATTGGTTTGTCTTCTGTTTTTCTCAGGATTTTACACGCTCATCATTTTCGGAATCGCACAATTTTCTCCGAACAATGGGAAAGGCGAGATTGTCACGGTGGGCAACAAAAAGTATTATACAAATGTCGGACAGGCATTCACAGAAGATCAGTATTTCTGGTCACGCCCTTCAGCTGTAGATTATAACGCAGCCGGAGCCGCAGGAAGCAACAAAGGACCTTCCAATCCGGATTATTTGAAAACCGTTCAGGAGCGAATTGACAACTTCATCAAACACAATCCTGAAGTTTCAAAAGCCGAGATCCCATCTGATCTCGTCACCGCCAGCGGAAGTGGATTGGATCCGAATATCTCCGTGCAGGCCGCGGATGTGCAGGTGAAAAGAATTGCGAAGATCAGGAATCTTAATGAAAACAAAATTCAAGATCTGGTAGCATCCAATATAGAAAAACCATTTCTGGGATTGTTCGGAACAGAAAAGATCAATGTATTAAAACTCAATATCGCGCTAGACGGTTTGAAATAATAAAAAATGAAATTAATAAAAATGAAAAATATAAAACTATTGACATTGATGATGTTAGGCGCTTCCGCATCTTTGTTTGCACAGGAAGACGATGTGAAACCATTGAAAATTTCGGCTTACGCTGAGGTCTATTACCAATTCGATTTCAGCAATCCTCAGAACAACACACGTCCGGGTTTCATCTACAGCCACAACCGTAATAATGAGGTCAATCTGAATCTCGGATTCGTAAAAGCCAATTACGAAACCGAAAGATTGCGTGCCAATCTATCTCTGGCAACCGGAACTTATATGAATTCCAATTATGCTGCAGAACCTGGCGTCCTCAAAAACATTTATGAAGCCAACATCGGTTTGAAAATTTCGAAGACCAAGAATCTATGGATCGATGCCGGAATTATGCCTTCACACATTGGTTTCGAAAGTGCCATCAGCAAAGATTGCTGGACTTTGACCAGAAGTCTTTTGGCAGAGAATTCACCTTATTACGAAAGTGGTGCAAAAATTTCCTACACCAGCGACAGCGGAAAATGGTTGGTCAGTGGTTTGGTTCTGAATAGCTGGCAAAGAATTCAACGAGTGGATGGAAATTCGACGCTTGGTTTTGGACACCAATTGACCTACAAACCGACAGATAAGATCACGCTAAACAGCAGTTCCTTCGTTGGGAATGATAAGCCGGACAGCATCAGACAGATGCGGTATTTCCATAATCTGTACGGTATTTTTCAGCTGAGTAAAAAGTTGGCGTTGACCACAGGTTTCGATATCGGCGCGGAACAAAAAATAAAAGGCAGCAATCAGCACAATGTTTGGTTTTCGCCTGTGATCATTGCAAAGTATGCGGCCACAGACAAGTTGAGTTTTGCGGCAAGAGGCGAATATTACAGTGATGAAAAAGGCGTCATCATTGCGACGGGAACAGAAAATGGATTCAAGACCTTCGGCTATTCTGTGAATGCAGATTACTGGATCCTTCCAAATCTCGTTTGGCGTACAGAAGTGAAAAATCTCAGCAGCAAAGACGATATTTTCCTCGACCGAGATGATCGGTTGAACAAAAATAATTTTATGGCAGTCACATCGCTTGCCGTAAGTTTTTAATAGTTTCCATATTACCAAATCCCTTGTTGAATTTTTGACAAGGGATTTACCTAAATTTGATATAGATAATCTGTTATGGATGAAAAAAGGTCAGCTCAGGATTTTCTTAATTTAATAAAAAAATCAAGACGCGGGAAATTCAAGATCTACATTGGGATGAGTGCCGGTGTGGGAAAAACGTACCGAATGCTCCAAGAAGCGCATTCCCTACTAACAAACGGCATCGATGTGAAAATCGGCTACATCGAAACCCACAATCGTAAGGAAACGCACGCTTTGCTGGACGGATTACCAATCATTCCGAGAAGAAAATTATTTTATAAAGGAAAAGAGCTTGAAGAATTGGATGTTCAGGCAGTAATCAATCTTCGCCCAGAAGTCGTGATCGTAGATGAATTGGCGCACACCAATATCGAAGGCAGCAAGAACGAAAAACGCTGGCAAGATGTGATGGAAATCCTCGACGCTGGCATTAATGTCATCAGCGCAGTCAATATCCAACATATCGAAAGTCTGAATGAAGATGTCAAAAACATCACAGATATCGAAGTTAAGGAAAGAATTCCGGACAGCGTTTTGGCCCAAGCGGATGAGGTCGTAAACATCGATCTGACAGCTGAGGAATTGATCGACAGATTGAAAGCTGGAAAGATCTACGACGCGGCAAAGATCAATTCGGCGCTCAGCAATTTCTTCAAAAATGACAATATCCTGCAGCTTCGCGAACTGGCGCTGAAAGAAGTGGCTTCGCAGGTTCAACGTAAAGTGGAAACCGAAGTTTCAAATATCAAAAATATTAGAAAGGAAAAATTTCTGGCGTGCATCAGCTCCAACGAGAAAACAGCGAAGAACGTCATCAGGAAAGCAGCGAGGCTGGCCAATTATTACAACAGCAAATGGTATCTTCTCTATGTTCAGATCCCGAGAGAAAGTGCAGATAAAATTGCGCTGGACAAGCAACGGCATTTGATTAATAACTTTAAATTAGCCACCGAATTGGGAGCAGAGATCATCAAGGTAGAAAGTACGAATGTCACACGAGCAATTATGGAACAATGTGAAGAGCGGAAAATCACAACCGTTTGTATCGGGAAACCACATCTCAACCTTTGGAAAGTCATTGTCGCCACGGATACTTTCAATTCGCTTTTGAATAAATTATCACAGGAAAACATCGACCTTGTAATTTTAAGTTGAAATTAAAATGAAAATCAAAACAAAACTCAACGCTGGCGTAGGCTTGCTTTTTTTAATGATCATCGTGCTTTCTGTGCTCAGCGGCTGGTACATCAATCAACTGAAAAAAGATACCAATAACATCTTGGTCGCCAATTACAACACACTGCAATATTCCAGAAATATGCTGTTGGCCTTGGAAGAGATCAGTTCCGATCCGGCGGCCTTCGGTGTTTTTGAAAAACATCTCGAAAAACAAAAGAAAAATGTGACCGAAACTGGCGAGAAGGAAGCAACAGAAAATATAGCCACGCATTTTCAATTATTAAAAGAAAAATCAGACAATCCTAAATTACTATCATCCATCAGAAGAGATATTGCCGAGCTGATGCAACTCAATATGGTCGCGATCGAGCATAAAAGCAGTGTTGCCGATGCGACTGCGAAAAGCGCTATTGCCATCATCTCAGCTGCAGGAATGTTATGCTTCATTATCGCCTTCATCCTGATGGTAAATCTGCCTTCCAATATTGCCAATCCAATTCAGGTTTTGACAGAAAGTATTAAACAGATTGCGAATCAGAATTATAAAGAAAGGGTTCATTTTGAAAGCAAAAGTGAGTTTGGGCAATTGGCGATGTCATTTAACATAATGGCTGAAAAACTTCAGGAATATTCTGAAAGCAAACTGGATAAGATCATCCGCGGAAAACGCCGCATCGAAACTCTGATCGATAATATGCATGATCCTGTGATAGGCATTGATGAAGGCAAAAAAGTTCTTTTCGTCAATGATGAAGCCTTGAAGATCACAGGTCTAAGAAAAGAAAACTTCGTAGGTAAATTGATTCAGGACGTAGCTGTGACAAATGATCTTATCAGAAATATTATTAAGGACATCATTGAAGAAAATAAAAAGAGTACTAGCGAAACAATGAAAATTTACGCTGATGGAAAAGAAAGTTATTTCGAAAAAGAGATCATCGATATCAACGTGGTTCCGACGGGAGAGAAGGAGAGTCAATTCATCGGGCAAGTGATTATGTTAAGGAATATTACGCCTTTCAAAGAGTTGGATCTGGCAAAAACTAATTTTCTTGGAACGGTTTCACACGAGTTCAAAACGCCGATCTCATCCATCCAAATGGGACTTCAATTGTTGGAAAATGAACAGATTGGAATGATGAATGAGGAACAGAAAACGCTTGTCAATGGCATCAAAGAAGACGCCAACAGATTACTGAAGATCACCAAAGAACTTTTGAATATCACACAAGTTGAAAGTGGTGCAATACAGCTCAACATACAAGCCTCTGATATTAGAATGATCATCGAGGATGCGATTAATGCAAATAAATCGGCGGCAGAGCAGAAGCATATTATTTTCAAAATCAATATAGAAAATGGTCTGAGGGAAGTTTTGGCTGATGCTGAGAAAACGGCTTGGGTTCTCAATAATTTACTGTCAAACGCGGTTCGTTATTCTCACGAAAATTCGGAAATCCATGTGAAAGTAGAAAAAGTGGAATACAAGATACAATTTTCTGTAATCGACAAAGGACAAGGCATTCCTTCACAATATGTTTCAAAGGTTTTTGATCGCTATTTCAAAATTCCCGGAACAAAAAAAGAGGGGACAGGTCTTGGTTTAACGATAAGTAAGCAATTCATTGAAGCACAAGGCGGCGAAATTTTTGTAGAAAGTGAATTGGGAATGGGAAGTAAATTTATTTTTAATCTGTTAGAAAAGTAGTGTTTTTCTAGTCAGAAATTTTATCCATTCTGCCACGGAAAATTTTCTTTCTGGACAGTTATTTGCCGATTAATTTAGAATTGAAGATTTAAAACATTAGTCTAATAAGAGAAAATATGCTATTTATAGCACATTTAATAATAAAAAAAATAAGAATTGTTTGATGAAAAATGTATTTTTGCGGCCAATAATTTTTATTCAACTTTATTATGACAGAATTAATCGAAAAAATCAACGCAGAATTTGAAGCGTTCAAAGCAGACGCTGAATTGCAAGCAGAAAAATCAAACAAAGCAGCTGGTACAAGAGCGCGTAAAGCATCTTTAAGCATCGAAAAATTATTAAAAGAGTTTAGAAAAACTTCTTTGGAAGCTACTAAAGCTTAATTGATTTTAAAAAAAGAGAAGCCTTGATAATTCAAGGCTTTTTTTTGTGGGCTGTTCTATTTGAGTATTAATTCAATTCATAATTAGTGACTACAAGACTTAAAATAAAGTGGACAAAATCCTGCTCTGCTTCCTTTCTGTTGATTAGTTTTTTCTTGTAGTGATAGGAAGAAAGAACATTTATAAAAGTTTTGTAGTTGGTAAATCCATCATTTCTTATGTAGGTATTGACGTTGCCATCCTTCTTTTTGATGATTTGGTCGTCCAAGGTTCTTACCTTAAACACCACTTCGCAAAGTTTCGGTTTCATATTCATTTTCCCGCTGTACCTCTCAACAATATTTACTTTGAAAACGTCTAATATGATATTATTGAAGACAATGTTTGATCCAGGATCTTGTGTCTGCAGTTCAAGTTTATAATTCATAGATTTAAAAACGCAAATTTATCAAAAATCAAATTAGTTTCAGTAGTAAAATAGTGATTTAAGTTGATTATTTAAATGAGGTAGAATATATCCTTTCTACAGGTATGTTTTTCTTAGAAATTGAAATGCAATATTGATTCTGACAGTGCAATTTTTTTCAATTATTCTGAATTAATATCTATAAATTTCAAAGCTGTCCAACTCCTCAAAATTTTTTGTGGGAGTGATTCTAATTGGCGCTTCTGAAAGCATAGATGTCGATTGTATCTTGAAATTATAACATAATATTAAGAATTTTCGATCCACGTATTATTCCCAATCTTCGTACATTTGATCGTGCAAAATTAAGAACGATTTTGTACAAATGAAATAAAGTAAATTTTAAGTAAAAAATGGAAAAGTATAATTATGGAATGATCGGCCTTGGCGTGATGGGGAGAAATCTCCTCTACAACATCGCAGATAATGGATTCTCTATTGCAGGTTTTGACCTTGACAAATTGAAAGTTCAGGAATTAGAAGACGGCGCAACTTCAGGAACAACTGTTTCTGGTACAGATTCTCTTGAGGAATTTGTGGCTAAGTTAGAGACACCAAGAAAAATAGTGTTGATGGTTCCCGCCGGAAAACCAGTAGATGCGGGATTAGAAAATATCAAACCACTCCTGACCAAAGGTGATATCGTGATCGATGCCGGGAATTCTTATTTTCAAGATACCAATCGACGTATTAGTGACCTTGCAACTTTAGGTTTGCATTTTATGGGAATGGGCGTTTCCGGAGGAGAAAAAGGAGCGAGGTTTGGACCAAGTATTATGCCTGGTGGAGATCTGGAAGCTTTCCATTCCGTTCGTCCGATGTTGGAGGCCATCGCTGCGAAAGTGAACGGTGAATCGTGTACTGCTTACATGGGAAAAGACGCCGCTGGACATTACGTCAAAATGGTGCACAACGGAATTGAATATGCCATCATGCAGCTCATCAGTGAAGCCTACGACCTTCTTCATAGAGGTGCAGAACTTAGCAATGACCAGCTTTACGAAGTTTTCAAAGACTGGAACAATGGTGAGCTGAATTCTTTTTTAATTGAGATCACAAGAGATATTTTCCAACAGAAAGATTCCGTTTCAGGTGGATTTTTATTGGATCAAATTCTGGATAAAGCAGGATCCAAAGGAACAGGAAAATGGACTTCCGAGGAAGCATTGGAAAACGGAGTCGCTATTCCGACCATCGATGCTGCTGTGGCATCCAGAACTTTGTCTTCTTATAAAGATGAAAGGATCCTGGCGTCCAAATTATATCCAAAATCAGAAATTGCGAAACCGGAAAATACCGAACTATTCGTGCAGGAAGTTGGTGATGCCCTTTTTCTGGCTACCTTGATCAGTTACACGCAAGGTTTGTCACTTCTGGTAAAAGCATCTGAAGAATATCATTTTGAAATTCCATTGAAAGATGTCGTGAAGATCTGGCGTGGTGGCTGTATCATCCGTTCTTCATTATTGGAAACTTTCTACGCAGCATATACAGAAGATCAGAATTTATCGAATATTCTTCTTAATGAAAATATTTCGAAGCTTGTAAAATCTAAGATCAGTTCATTGAGAAAGACCATTGGTTTTGCAACTTCCAATGGAATCTCCACATTGGGATTACAAACGGTCTTGGCCTATTTTGATGCTTACACTACAGAAAATCTTCCCGTGAACCTGATCCAGGCACAACGCGATTACTTTGGTGCACACACTTATCAGAGAAAAGATCAGGATGGTGTCTTTCATACCCAGTGGGAATCTACAAATCATTAAGCGTCAAATCTATGAATGACAACAAAGCGTTGCAGCCGACCAGTATAATTATATTTGGTGCAACTGGAGATTTGGCAAAAAGAAAACTTTTCCCAGCATTCTACAATCTATTTATAGAAGGTCGGATGCCCGAGCAATTCAATATTGTGGCATTGGGAAGAGCAGATAAAAATAATGAGGATTTCAAAAATTACGTCAAAGAAAACTTAGTTCTTTTTTCCCGCAACCAAAAATCAATTGATGCAGAATGGGAAAAGTTTCAGTCCCATATCACCTACTTCAGACATCAGATCGATGAGGATAATTCCTATCAGGAGCTTGATGTAAAATTAAAATCACTTGATGATGAATATGGTTTGAGAGCAAACAGATTGTTTTATCTGTCGATTGCGCCTAATTTTGTGTCGGTGATCTCTGGACATCTCAAAAAAGCGGCGTTGGCTCCCAATCCAGCACAAGATCGCATCATCATTGAGAAACCTTTTGGCCACGATAAAAGTTCCGCAATAGAGTTGAATAGTTTGCTGTCAAGAACTTTTGAAGAAGAGCAGATCTACCGCATCGATCATTATTTAGGAAAGGAAACGGTTCAGAATATTTTGGCCTTCCGTTTTGGAAACTCAATCTTCGAACCTATTTGGAACTGCCACTATGTAGAATCGGTACAGATCACCGTAGCAGAGGAAGTTGGAGTAGAATCCCGAGGCGGTTTTTACGAAGTCACAGGTGCATTGAAGGATATGATCCAAAACCATCTGTTGCAGATCCTTTGTATGGTCGCGATGGAACAGCCAGCTTCTTTGGATGCCGGTGAAATCCGAGATCGCAAGGTAGATGTTCTAAAATCCATCCGAAGAATCCCACTGGATCGTGTCAGTCATTATGCTGTCCGAGGTCAATATGGTAAAGGAACATTGAACGGGAAAGAGCTCAAGGCTTATCGTGAGGAAGAAGGCGTAGCTCCAGATTCCAACACCGAGACTTTTGCTGCCATCAAATTCTATCTGGACAACGAGCGTTGGGATGGTGTTCCTTTCTATGTTCGCACAGGCAAACGAATGAAAGAAAAGCATTCTTACATCACTATCCAATTCAAACCGCTTCCACAATCAACTTTCATAGCAGGAAAGCACGCACTTTCTCAAAATAAACTGATCATCAACATCCAACCTTTGATGGATATCAGACTTCAGTTTATGACAAAAAAACCTGGACTTACCGTGGAACTGAAACCAGTTGAAATGGTCTTCGATTATTTTTCCTGCAAAGAAGATACGCCGGAAGCTTATGAAACCTTACTCTTGGACGCATTGGAAGGAGACCTGACATTATTTATGCGTTCTGATCAAGTAGAGGAGGCGTGGGATGTTGTGAAAACGATACAGGAATATTGGGAAAGCAATCCAGATCCATCTTTCCCAAATTATGCAGCGGGAAGCAGTGGACCGGAGCAATGTGAATTGTTACTTCAACGAGAAGAGCATACTTGGGAATAAAATAAGTTAATTAAAATTATTAAAATGAGTGTTAAGATAGTAGATGACTTAGACCATCTTTACAAAGAAGCAGCGGAATTGTTCAGTGATCTTGCCAAAGAATCAATAGGGCAGAAGGGCAAATTCGTTGTGGCTTTGAGTGGTGGCAGTTCACCAAAAGCGATTTTCGAATTGCTGGCGACAAAAGAATATTCAGAAAAAATCGATTGGAAAAATATTTATTTCTTTTGGGTAGATGAGCGTTGGGTTCCGCTGGATGATGATAAAAGCAATGCCAAGATGACCTTTGAGACCCTTTTGAATCAGGTTCCAGTCACCAAAGATCACATATATCCAATGTACAAAGAGGGGATTTCTCCCGAAGCTTATGCGGCAGAATATGAAAATGACATCAGAACGGTTCTTGGAGAAGAAGGTCGATTTGACTTCATCCTATTAGGAATGGGCGATGATGGACATACGGCATCCCTATTTCCTGGAGAAGAGATTTTGAATGAAACCGAAAAGTGGGTAGATGCTTACTATTTGGCACCACAAGAAATGTACAGAATTACGCTGACCGCGCCAATCATCAATAAAGCAGAAAATGTTTTGGTCATTACTTTTGGAAAGTCAAAAAAGTCTGCCTTGAACGAAGTTTTGAATGGTGCGTACAATCCCAATTTGTATCCTTTACAACTCATCAAACCAGAAAAAAACGAACTGCAAATATTGACAACTTCTGAAACATTGGTGACTGTTTAATATTCTGCTTCAGAAATTTTCAATTTAAATATAAAAACCCTTAAACTTTTTTAAGGGTTTTCTTATGAATATTTATCGGCAAGTAAATCCATTAAAAAATAACAATTTACAATGTGATTTAATCTTTAAATTTAAAGTAATGACCTGTGTAACTTAGATTTTGAGTCCTGAAAATATTATCTTTACTGCGTAACACACCTCAATGCAGATATCATCCTTTAAAATTGCGACTTCCATTGCCGCAATTTGTTTTAGCTCCGTCCTTTTTGCACAGCAGAATTTCTCAGTGAGCGGTACGATTAAAGATCAAAAAAATGGCGAATTACTCATCGGCGTGGCTGTAAAAGTTGCCGAAGATCCTACGATTTCCATCACTGCCAACGAATATGGTTTTTACTCTCTTTCACTTCCGAAAGGTTCTTACACGTTGATGATTTCGAATCCTGGTTTTAAAGATTTTCAGCAGATTATTAATGTGGAAGAGAACTTGAAACTCAATATTTCATTAAGTCAAGAAAAAGAGGAAAAGACTTCCAATATTGATGAAGTCGTCATTTCTGCTGTGAAAAAAGACAAGAATCTTTCCACTGCGCAAATGGGAACGGAAACGTTGAGCATCAAACAAATTGAAAAACTGCCGGTTCTTTTCGGGGAAAAAGATGTGATGAAAACGATTCAACTTTTGCCGGGAGTCAAAAGCAATGGCGAAGGAAGCAGTGGTTTCAGCGTGCGAGGTGGCGCAACCGACCAGAATTTGATTTTGCTTGATGAAGCTCCGGTTTACAACGCTTCGCACTTGCTCGGATTTTTCAGTACTTTTAATAGTGATGCGCTGAAAGATGCAAGTATTATCAAAGGAAACAGTCCGGCGCAATATGGTGGCAGATTGTCATCAGTTTTGGATGTGAAAATGAAAGACGGAAACAACAAAGACTACAATGTCACAGGCGGAATCGGTTTGATTAGCAGTCGATTGAGTGTTGAAGGTCCGATTCAAAAGGAAAAATCTTCATTCATCGTTTCCGGAAGACGAACTTACGCCGATGTTTTTCTGAAAGCGACCGATGATTTTAAAGACAGCAAACTTTATTTCTACGATTTGAACTTAAAAGCGAATTATCAGATTAATGACAATAACCGATTATATTTATCGGGATATTTTGGGCGAGACGTTCTAGGTTTGGGCGATACTTTTTCCACAGATTGGGGAAACACGACGGCGACTTTGCGTTGGAACAGCATTATCAACAGCAAGTTGTTTTCGAATACATCGTTCATTTACAGCAACTACAACTACAATGTCGCTCTCAGCAGTAACGACAATACTTTTGGACTTGATTCTCAGATTGAAGACTGGAATTTGAAACAAGATTTCACTTGGTTTGCAGGGAACAAACATTCAGTTCGATTTGGTTTGCAGTCTATTTACCATACGATTTCTCCGAGCAGTGCAAGCGGAACCAGCGTGAGTAGTTTTCCGAGAAACCCGAGATATTCCTGGGAAAATGCTTTTTACATCAATGATGATTTCAAAGCGACCGACAAGTTGACCATCAATTATGGATTGCGACTTTCGATGTTCAGCGTTTTGGGTGGCGACACTTTTAACACTTATGAAAACGGAACCATCGTCAATTCTGAATTTCTGGAAAAAGGAAAATTCGGAAAAACTTATGTGAATTTGGAGCCAAGAATCACAGCAAATTACAGAATTAATGAAGTCAGCAGTGTGAAAGGTGGATTTTCCAGAAACACGCAGAATCTCCATTTATTAAGCAACAGCGGAAGCGGAAATCCAACCGACCAATGGATTGGAAGCAGTTACACGGTGAAACCTGAGATTTCCGACCAAATTAGCGCGGGTTACAGCCGAAACTTCAACAACAATAATTATGAATTGAATGCTGAGATTTATTACAAATCAATGCAAAATCAAATCGATTATAAAAACGGCGCCCAAATCACGTTTGACACTGCTTCAGATGTTGAAAGCGAGTTGTTGTTTGGAAAAGGAAGAGCATATGGATTGGAATTGATTGCCAAGAAGAAAAGCGGAAAACTGACAGGTTGGATTTCCTACACGTTGTCAAAAACGGAAAGAAAAATCAACGGAATCAATGATGACGAATGGTACAACGCCAGACAGGACAAAACCCACGACCTCTCTGTTGTAGCCACTTACGAACTGAATCCAAAATGGTCTCTCTCAGGATTGTTTCTCTACAGCACAGGAAATGCCGTCACGTTCCCGACCGGAAAATATGAACTGAACGGACAAACGGTTTTCCAATACAGCAACAGAAACGCCGACAGAATGCCAGCCTACCACAGAATGGATATCAACGCCACGTACGAACCCGTTTCCAACAAGCGTTTCAAAGGTTCTTGGTCGTTTGGCGTCTACAATATTTATGGTCGACAAAATGCATACACCATCAATTTTGAAGATAATCCAGACAATCCGGGAACGACGAGAGCAATGCAGACTTCCTTGTTCCGATGGGTTCCGAACATTACTTACAATTTCAAATTTTAATTATGAAGCATTTATTTTTAATCATATTGTCGTTATTTCTAATCGTTTCTTGTGAGAAGGAAATCAATCTGGATTTGGAAGACCAAAGTGGAAAAATCGTCATCGAGGGAAATATCACAGACCAAGCCGGACCTTATTTTGTTAGAATTACAAAGTCAGTCGCCTTCACTCAAAGTAATGAGTATCCAGCGATTGAAAATGCGCAAGTGACGTTGAGCAATGATCTTGGGCAAATAGAAACTTTACAATATGCTGGAAACGGATTCTACCAAGCATTGAATTTTCAAGGGCGGCAGGGGCGAACTTACACTTTGAAAATCCTTGCAGAAGGAAAAGAATATGTCGCACAAAGCACAATGCCAAAAGCAGTAGACTTTGAAGGTTTACAGCAGGATTCTTTTCTCGTAGCCGGAGAATTGAGCTACACACTTTTACCGATTTTTACCGACCCGCCAGCTTTGGGAAATCGTTATCTTTTCCGTTATTCTGTCAATGGTCGTTCTAAAACGAATTTCTTGGAATTCTCGGATAATGTCAACAACGGATTGCCAAACCAACGGCCATTATTGTTACCTAATGATGACGAGGATGGTAGTGTAAAAGTGAAACCCGGCGATAAGATAGAAGTTGAGATGAATTGTATTGATGAAAAAGTTTATACTTATTTCTCTGCACTTCTTCAGCTCTCGGGTGGAGGAGGATTTGGTGGTGGTCTGACGCCGACAAATCCGCCAAGCAATTTTAGTAATGGTGCATTGGGATATTTCTCGGCTCATACAGTAAGATTGAAAAATGTAATAATCGAGTAGTAGGCATTTGTGAAACTTATGTTGTCTTTAAAAATTCAAGACAGTAAGAATTTGGATATATACATCATCAAAAAATCGACATAACTTTTGACGTTATCATTAATTTTCACGACAATAGACAAATATTATTAAATTTATCGGATTAAACGTTTAACCAAAATTTAACAATAGACCACTTATTTATTAATATAGAATTAATATTCCAGACATAATTGATTGCTAATTGTTTGATAATCAATGTTTTATTTGATTAATATTAGCGATTGAAAAATTTGCCAAATTACACTTTTTTTTAAACTGGCGAAAAAAAATCAACTATTGTTTTTTTAATTTATTATAGAATACTTTGCATTGTTAATCTGAAGAATGAAAAGAGCGTCCATTAAAGATATTGCTAGAATTGCCGGAGTTTCCGTGGCAACAGTCTCTTACGTTCTGAACAAAAAAGAAGGTCAAAGAATCAGTGAGGATACCAAGAAAAAAATTTTTGAAATAGCTGAAACGATTAACTATGTTCCCAACAGAATTGCGAGAAGTCTTCAAAATAATAAAAGCAAGTTGTTAGGACTTATTGTAGCAGACATTTCCAATGATTTCTATTCCAGTATTGCCAGGAATCTCGAAGACAGAGCTTTGAAATTAGGCTACACATTGATCATCGGAAGTTCTGACGAAAATGCAGAAAAATTTGAAAAGCTGATTGAATTGTTTTCGCAACAACAGGTAGATGGGATGATTGTTGCTCCAGTTGCCGGTTCCGAACATTCTCTCCAAAAATTGATGGACAAAAACTATCCGGTTGTAACCATTGACCGCTATTTGAAGGGCGTCAACGTACCAGGTGTGATACTCAACAACCGGGAACTTGCAGAAACCACAACTTCTTATCTTTTGGAAAAGGACTTTGAGAAGATTTTATATATTGGGTATGATACCAAATTGCCTCATCTTTTGGATAGACAACACGGCTTCGAAGCAAGTATATCAGCGGCAGTTAAAGAGGTAGAAAGCAAAAATATTTTGGTAGGACTTGATAATATAACTGAGGAAATCCACACAAAACTTAAGGATGCTTTAGGTAAAAATCCAAAAAATACCGCTCTATATTTTTCAAGTAATAAGCTGGCAGTGGCAGGTCTTTCATACTTGATTAAAAATAACATCAAGGTTTCGGAAGATGTTTCCGTACTGGCCTTTGATGAGACAGAAGCGTATAAATTGTTTCCTGCTGAGATCACCTATGTCAAACAACCTTTGGAAGAGATGGCAGATGAGGCAATCAAATTACTGGATCTGCAGATCAATCAGTATTCTACAACCGCAAAGAAAATAACATTGTCAGGCAGTCTGATAATCAAAAATTCTATAAAATAATTTTTTTACTAGTTAACTTAAACGTTTAATCTAATATGGAAAATAATAAATCTTATGCCGTTTGTTTTGGAGAAGTACTCTGGGACATTTTCCCATCCGGATCCAGAGCGGGTGGTGCGCCTTTCAATGTGGCCTACAACCTGGACAAAATGGATGTTGATGTCAAAATGATTACTAAGATCGGAAATGATACTTTAGGAAATGATCTTCTAAAACAAATCAAAAGCTGGAATATCTCTACGGAATATATTCAAATCGATGAAGAGAAACCAACAGGAACTGTCATTGCCAGTTTTGACGAGCACGGCGAAGCGCATTACGATATTGTAAATGACATTGCTTGGGATCATATCAAGATCTGTCCTGAGCATCGTGAACTCATAGAAAATGCTGAAGCTTTTGTTTTTGGAAGTCTGATCGCCAGAAATGAAGAATCAAAAAATACATTGCTCCGATTGATCGAGTTTGCAAAATTCAGAGTGTTTGATGTCAATTTTCGTCCGCCTTTTATTGATTTTGATTTGGTGAAAACATTGTTGGGTAAAGCTGATTTGGTGAAAATGAATAAAGCCGAACTGCGGCAGATCATCGAATTTTTGGACAAAGAATACATCGATGAAAACAGCAGTATAAAATATCTTCAAAATTATTTTAATATGAATGAAATCGTGTTGACCAAAGGAAGCAAAGGTGCAAGATATTTTGTAGGAGATAAAAGTTACGATTTTTCAGCAGTCTCGATAGAGGTTAACGATACTGTGGGAAGCGGAGATTCTTTCCTAGCCGGATTTTTATCTAAAAGGATTCAAGGGAAAACGCCTGATGAGATTATGAAACAGGCGGTTGCTTTAGGTGCATTTATCACATCGAAATCTGGCGCTTGCCCAGATTACACTTATGAAGAATTCAAATCTTTCCGTGAAGAACATTACGGTCAAACTATTTAAATCAATACGATGAATACTGCAAAATTTACAGAAAAGAAATACTATGTCGTACTGGCATTTGTGATTTCATTATTCTTCTTTTGGGCAATTGCTTTGACGATGGGAGATGTATTAAACAAACATTTTCAAAATGTCCTGAAAATATCAAAATCAGAATCAGGATTGGTACAGCTTTCAATCTTTGGAGCATATGCATTGATGGGAATTCCGGCTGGATTATTTATGAAGAAATTCGGTTACAAATTGGGTGTGATCTTGGGATTATCACTTTTTGCGCTTGGTTCTTTTCTATTCATTCCAGCTGCCAATCAGATGTCATTCAACTTTTTCAGAATTGCACTTTTCGTTTTGGCAATGGGAATGGCGACCTTGGAAACGGTGGCGCATCCATTTGTTGCAGCATTGGGAAATGAGAAAACGAGTGATCAAAGGGTTAATTTTGCCCAGTCTTTCAATGGTTTGGGTGCGATTATCGGTCCGCTTTTAGGTGGTTTTTTCATTTTCGGGAAATCGGGTTTGGATGATAATTCATTAGATTCCGTCAAAGATCTTTACACTTGGATTGGCCTTGTTATTTTAACCATCACCATTATTTTTTCTTTTATTAAGGTTCCAAGTCTGAAAGATCCTCACGCAGAAGATATTCAGATCTCTGAGAACGAAAATGGAGTAGAAGCTTCAGTTTCAGATCCGCACGCGCCACTTTGGAAACAAAGACATTTTATATTTGCTGTCATCGCACAGTTTTTCAATATTGCTGCACAAGGCGGAACTTGGGCGTATTTTATAAACTACGGCGTGGAAAAAATGAATCTTCCGGAAATTGAGGCATCTTATTATTTTTCTTTAAGTATGGCAATGATGATGATCGGACGTTTTGTAGGAACATTTTTAATGAAATTCATAGCTCCGAATAAGCTTCTCGCAATTTTCACAACTTGTAATATCGTTCTTTGTTTGATCATTTCCCAAAGTTTCGGGTGGACATCTTTCATCAGTTTGATTTTATTAAATTTATTCTTGAGTGTAATGTATCCTACAATTTTCAGTCTTGGTTTGAAGCGATTGGGCAACAAAGTTCCACAAGCTTCATCGTTCCTTGTAATGGCAATGTTTGGAGGTGCTGTTTTTCCACCTTTGATGGGCAAAATTGCCGAGACAGATATTGCGCACGCTTATCTTCTTCCGATTGTTTGTTATGCTGTAATTCTATTATTTGCTTTGAAATTTTACAAGCCGAAAACACTTAAATAAAATGAAAAATTTAAATGTTTTTAAGCACAGCTTTTGGTTTATTTTAATCATCAGCCAGATTTCTCACGCCCAAATTGTTATCAAAAATAAGGATTTTTCCTTTGGAACGACGGGGAGGATTGGCGCAGGATATTCCCCAAACGCAGATGGGAAAACAGGTAGACAACTGAATCTTAATAATCAAGGTTCATTGGGTGGAAGAATGGATCAGGGCGATTATGTGGATTTTTTGCCAGCCTTTCATTTCACTCCGCTTGTCAACGGCGACAGTATGAGATCTACAAAGATCGATATGCAGGCGAGATTGAGTTTCTATTCGGGCGGCACTTTTCTCGGGAATGTAGATTCAAAATCAAATCAGGGAATGATCATCGCTTTGCCAGAAGCCTTTGTGGAAGCTAGAAATATTATGGGAAGCGACTGGGATGTTTGGGCAGGTTCGCGTTGGCTAAGATATGATGACGTTCATATTGCAGATTATTTTTATTTTGATGACCACTCGGCGACGGGTTGGGGCGTGAGACATAAAAATACAAGATTTTCTATGTTTTTTCCTGCAGCGATTGATACGGCAGCCAGTAATTCGACGCCATATTCTTATACGAATGTCATTAGTGGAACAAAAAATCTGATCTACAGACAACGGGAAGTTTTTATTTTGGAACAGATCATTCCATTCAGAAATAACAGTCACCAACTGAAACTTCTGGCCGAATTTCATAACGTCGATAAGTCGGGCAAAAACTCGATGGAGCAATATAAGTCTGACCAAGGCTGGGTTTTGGGAGCAAAATTGAATACTAATTTAAAAACAAAAATTGCAGGTTCTTTCAATCAAATATCAATCAGATACGGAGGCGGAATTGCCAACGGAGGAGACGGAGGAAACACCCAAACCTGGCGAACTTATGGCGCTCCGGACGAAGTGACGAAAAACTATAATGGTGCTTATTCATTGACCGCAGTCGAACATATTTTGTTAAATCTTTCCAATAAATGGTCTGCCAATGCTTATGCGGTTTTTACGATGAGTAAAGGAGGTTCGGAAAGTAATAACAAAGCAATCGACTATTATCAAAGAGAGATTTTTAATAAAAAAACTGAATTCAATACAGGTTTGAGAGCGACTTATTATTTCAATAATTGGTTTCACATTCTCTCAGAACTTCACTTTGCATCAAGGAAAGACGGCAATCAAAATCCAGCTGCGATGACGAAATTAGTTTTGGCGCCAACCATTGTCCCAACCGCGGAAAGAAGCGTCTGGGCAAGACCGCATATTCGTTTCATTGCAGAAGTTTCGAGATATAATGATCAGGCGATGAACAGTTTGTATTCACCATTTTTACAGCAATCCGGAGCGAAGAGATTCGGGACTTATTTTGGCGTAAGAACGGAATGGTGGATTTTCTAATTAATATTAAAATAAAAAAATGAAAGTAAAATTTGGAGCATCATTGCTTTCCTGGATCACACCAAATTGGAATCCGAAAGCAGGAAAATATGCTATAGAAAAAACATCGAAAGCAGGCTTTGATTTGATTGAAATCCTATTGCCAACCTCGATGGAATTTAATTCTAAAGAAGTAAAACAACAATTGAAAGATCATCATCTGGATGTTGTTTGTTCACTGAATCTTCCGAAAGATGCACACATCGCATTCTATCCCGAAGTTGCAGAAAAACTAATAAAGCAAGCCATTGACAAAACCTCGGAACTCGAAACTGATTTTTTAGGTGGTGTCCTTCACGGCGGAATTGGTGTTTTTTCAGGAAATCCATTGACTGAAAATGAATCTGAAATCATTGTAGAAGTTTGGAGCAAAGTTGCTGATTATGCCAAAGAAAAAGGTGTCAATATCGGAATTGAACCCATCAACCGTTATGAATCTTATGTTTGCAATACGGCAGAGAATGTTTTGGATTTAATTAAAAAAACAGGAAAAGATAATTTGTTTCTTCATCTCGATACATTTCATATGAATATTGAGGAAAATAATTTTTATGATCCAATCATTCTTGCCGGAAAAAAACTGAAACACGTCCATATAACAGAATCTAACCGTGGAATGTTAGGAGAAGGAACGGTCAATTGGGAAGAACTTTTCAATGCTTTGAACGAAATCGATTTTGAAGGAAATTTGGTTCTAGAGAATTTTTCATCGTCAATCTCCGGAATGCAGCAAATGGTTTCATTGTGGCAAAAATCGCCTTACGATGCAGAAGAATTGGCATTAAGAAGTTTGAAGTTTTTAAAAGAGATGAGTCTCAGCAATTAGATTCAGTTTTCAAAGCTTTCTATTATTTTAGCTGCGACTTTTATAATTAAGAAACCAATGGATATTTTTCATTGGTTTTTTTTAGCTATTTAAAGTATTAATAAGATCACTTCTCAATTGAGAAACAATAGATTGGAAAGGTCTTTTAAGCGCGTTTGACTGAGATAATGCGTGATTTTTAACTATATTATATTGTTATTCACCAAAAGCTTTTTAGATTTTAAACCAACAAGACAATACTAGGAAAAAGTGTATTATAAAATTAAAATTTGTGCCATTTTGCAATTTTACCATTAAAAAAAGTTAAAAAATAATTCTCCAAATAAGTTTTTTTGATCTAAAAAGTATGTTTTCTGAATTTTTTCGCAAGATTTTTAGATGAAAATTTCTGAATTCTTATCATATCTCGCCTTTTCAATTGCCGAAAAATTATCCATATTTCTAGCATTTTATAATACTGTTTATAAGTACATTATAAATTAATATCATAACTAGTATGATAAGCTTATCATAATTCGTAATAAATTCTTATCATAAAAAATAGATATGTAAATACTTGATAAGCAGGGAATAATGAAAAAAATATTTTTTTATCTCGATTGTATTTTTATATTTGTAATGTTACGTAAATGTTAACTCAATAATGAATTTCAATTTTATTCATACTTATGTGTCTGTTGACTGTGTGGTTTTTGGTTTCGATCACGAGAACCGCCTCAACATTCTGTTGGCTCAAAGATATCTGGATGATATGCCGACAAATAAGCAGAAAAAACTGCCGGGAAGTTTGATCCTGAGTGATGAGGATGTGGACGATGCTGCAGAGAGAGTTCTCCACGAACTCACGGGAATCAAGAAAATGGTTCTCAAACAATTCAAATGTTTTGCAGATCCCAATCGTGCCAGCAACAAGCACGATATCCGCTGGATGGGAGAGGAGTACAAACATAATATTGACAGAATCATCACGGTAGCGTATCTCTCGCTTTGCAAAATAGATCACAAGATCAACAGTGCAAAGTACGACACGGTAGACTGGTGCCCGATAGAAAAGTTGCCGGAATTACCTTTTGACCACAATCAGATTATCAAAGAATCCCTGGTGGAAATCAGGAAGTGGATAGAATCAGACTTCTCTATTATCTTCGAATTGCTTCCTAAGAAGTTTACAATCAGACAGCTTTATCAGTTGTACAATGCGGTGAGTGAGAGAAATATTGATATCAAGAATTTTCATAAGAAGATTTCGTCTTTCAGCTACATCATTCCGCTGGATGAGATTGAAACCAATGTAGCCCACAGAGCAGCCCGATATTATAAATTCGATGCTAAGATTTATAAAAAGAACAATAATAAATTAATCAAATAATCCCCCACACTGTACAATGTATTTGCTTGGATATGATATAGGTAGTTCGTCCGTAAAGGTTTGTCTAATGGAAGCTTCCAGCGGAAAAATTATTGCGTCAGACTTTTCTCCCAAAAAAGAAATGAAAATTTCTGCCCTTCATCCCGGATGGGCAGAGCAGAATCCTTCGGACTGGTGGACTAATTTGAAATTGGCTCACGAATCCGTGATACACCATTCCGGAATTGATCCGGAGGATATCAAAGCTATTGGTATCACTTGGCAAATGCACGGATTGATATTGGTGGACAAGGATCAGAATCTTCTTCGTCCTTCCATCATCTGGTGTGACAGTCGCGCTGTTCCTTACGGCGAAAAAGCATTCAAAGCGATTGGTGAAGAAAAATGTCTTTCCCACCTTTTGAATTCTCCAGGCAACTTTACAGCCTCAAAACTGGCTTGGGTAAAAGAAAACGAACCAGAGATCTTCGAGAAGATTGATAAAATAATGCTTCCCGGAGATTACATCGCAATGAAACTTTCCGGCGAAATAGGAATTACTGTGGAAGGTTTGTCAGAAGGGATTTTTTGGGATTTTAAAAACAACTGCATCTCGGAGGATGTGATTAATTATTACGGCATTCCAAAAAGTTTCTTCCCAGAGATTGTTCCCACTTTTGGAGTTCAAGCAACGGTTTCCGCAGCTGCAGCTCAGGAATTAGGTTTGAAGATCGGAACACCAATTTCCTACAGAGCAGGAGATCAGCCAAACAATGCACTTTCCCTTAATGTTTTCAATCCTGGCGAAATCGCTTCTACAGCAGGAACTTCGGGCGTAGTTTATGGTGTTTTGGATAAATTGGATTATGATAAATTATCAAGAGTCAACACTTTCGCTCACGTGAATCATACAGCGGAGCAGACCAGATTGGGCGTTTTGCTTTGCATCAATGGAACAGGAATTCTGAACTCCTGGCTGAAACATAATTTTGCCACTTCATTATCCTCTTATGGTGATATGAATGACTTAGCATCGCTTTCTCCGATAGGTTCCAAAGGACTCAGCATTATTCCATTCGGAAACGGGGCAGAAAGAGTTTTGGAAAATAAGGAAACAGATTGCTCGATACACGGTATTAATTTCAATATCCATTCCAAAGGCGATATCCTCCGCGCTGCACAGGAAGGAATCGTTTTCTCTTACGAGTACGGAATGGAGATTATGAGAAATATGGGAATGGACATCCAGGTTGTAAAAGCCGGAAATGCCAATATGTTTTTAAGTTCGATTTTCCGCCAGACATTATCCAGTGTCAGCGATGTGGTGATAGAACTTTATGATACAGATGGAGCAGTTGGAGCAGCAAGAGCCGCCGGAATGGGAATCGGATTTTATGCGGACTCCCAGGAAGCCTTTGCTTCATTAGAAAAAATAGCAGTGATAGAACCGGAACACGAAAAAAGAGATCAATATCTAGAGGCTTACGGAAAATGGGATAGTTACCTGAAGCACATTATATAAATCCAAATTAAATAGAAGTTTTTACCAAGCTCGCTGAGACTCAAAAAATCAGTGAGAAGGTTACCTCTATGTCAAAATTTAGAAAATAATTAAATATATAAATTAAGAATTATGAACATTTTAAAAGGAACAAAGGAGTTTTTTCCAGGTGTAGAACAAATCAAATTTGAAGGAAAAGAAAGCAGAAATCCATTGGCATTCCGCTATTATGATGCAGACAGAGTCGTGATGGGAAAACCAATGAAGGAGTGGATGCGTTTCGCAATGGCATGGTGGCACACGTTATGTGCAGACGGCAGCGATCCATTTGGAGGTCCAACTATTCACCACCCTTGGAGTATTGGAAATGATGCCGTTTCCAGAGCAAAATATAAAATGGATGCAGGCTTCGAATTTATGACCAAAATGGGCTTCGGATATTACTGTTTCCATGATGTAGATCTTGTAGATCCTGCAGACAATTGGAAAGATTATGAAAGCAATCTTCAGCAAATTGTAGAGTACGCAAAAGAAAAACAAAATGAATCCGGCATCAAACTACTTTGGGGAACTGCAAACGTTTTCTCGCACGAGAGATATATGAACGGTGCTTCTACCAATCCAAACTTTGATGTTTTGGCTTGCGCAGGAACTCAGGTTAAGAATTCCATCGATGCAACGATTGCACTTGGAGGAGAGAATTATGTATTCTGGGGCGGAAGAGAAGGTTATATGACACTTCTGAATACCGATATGAAGCGTGAGAAAGAGCATTTGGCAAAATTCCTGACAATCTCCCGCGATTATGCACGTCAGCAAGGTTTCACAGGTAATTTCTTAATCGAACCAAAACCAATGGAACCAACCAAACATCAGTATGACTACGATGCAGAAACAGTCATTGGATTCCTAAGACACTACGGTTTGGACAAAGATTTCAAATTGAATCTGGAAGTGAATCACGCTACATTGGCCGGCCATACATTCGAGCACGATTTGCAGGCAGCTGTAGATGCAGGAATGTTGGGAAGCATAGATGCCAACCGCGGAGACAATCAAAATGGTTGGGATACAGACCAGTTCCCGATTGACTACTATGACTTAGCTCAGGCTTGGTTAGCGATTATTCCAAGTGGTGGTTTAGGAACAGGTGGTGTCAACTTCGATGCAAAGATCAGAAGAAACTCTACAGATCCGGAAGATCTATTCATCTCTCACGTATCGGGAATGGATGTTTTCGCAAAAGGATTGTTGGTAGCAGCAGACATTCTGGAAAAATCAGATTATAAAAAATTGAGAACAGAGAGGTATTCTTCTTTTGATAATGGAAACGGGAAAAGCTTTGAAGAAGGAAAACTTACTTTGGAAGATCTTCAGAAAATAGCTCATGAAATTGGCGAGCCACAGAGAAAAAGTGGTAAACAAGAATTGTTTGAAGCTATCGTCAATATGTACATCTAGTACATCGGTTTTTATTAACACTCAAACAAACAAAAATTATGAATAGATTTAATTTTGCCAAAAATAAAGCTGCAATATTCTTTGCAATGGCTTTATTGCCTACGAGCCTTGTTTATTCACAAACGACAAATGATACGGTTTCCGCTAGCGAAAAAAAGATAGAAGAAGTAGTTGTCATCGGATATGGTAAACAGAGGAAAGAGGCTGTTACGGGATCTGTGGTTTCTGTAAAAGGAGATGTGATGAGAGAGGTGCCTTCTGCCAATATCAGTCAGGCTTTGCAGGGTAGAGCAGCGGGTGTGGACATTTCCCAGTCGTCGAGTAAGCCTGGTGCGCCGATGCAGATCAGAATTAGAGGAACGCGTTCTCTTACAGGGAACAATGATCCTTTGATTGTCTTGGATGGGATTCCTTTTCCTGGATCTTTAGCGGATATCAGTCCAAATGATATTCAGAGTTTGGATATTTTGAAAGACGCTTCTGCAACAGCCATCTACGGTTCCCGTGGAGCGAATGGAGTTATATTAATCACTTCCAAAACTGGTAGAAAAAGACAGAAAGCGACATTCTCTTACAACACTTTCACAGGGATTTCCAAGATATTTTCAGAATACCCAATGATGGATGCTGAAAAATTCATCAAACTAAGAGCAGATGCAAATCTATTTGTACAACCGGGTGTTGATGAATCCAATGATGTGAACACAAACTGGCAGGATCTTCTTTATAAAAAAGGAATCGTTACCAACCACGATGTCGGCGTTTCTGGCGGTACAGAGAAAGGTTCTTACAACTTCGGATTCAGTTATTATAATGAGAAATCTGTTCTTCCGGGACAAGGTTTTGAAAGACTGAATTTCAGAGGAAGTTTGGATCAGGAATTAGGGCAATATTTCAGAATTGGAATGTCCAGCAACAATGCTTATACTGTGAACAAAGGTTCTAACCTAGGAATCTATAATGCATTAAGTTCTACACCAATTGCCAATCCTTACAACGCAGACGGAACTTTGAAAGAACGTGTAATAATGTCTGCAGACACACAATATGTGACTACCAGAGAAAGCATAGACAGACTTGGAGATTCTTGGATTGACAAAGCGATAGCCTTCAGTTCCTACAATAATTTCTTCGGGGAATTCAATATTCCTTGGGTGAAAGGACTTAAGCTAAGATCTAATGTCGGTCTGAACTTTAAAACGACAAATTCTGGGTCTTACACCGGAGAGGGTGTTTTCAGCTCAGAACCAAATAATCTTTCTACAGCTTCTATCGGTAATTCGCTTACAACGCATTGGGTAAACGAGAATATCTTAAGTTACGACAGAACGTTTGCAGATAAACACAAAGTGAGTGTTGTTGCATTGCAGTCCCAGGAGCAGACAAAATTTAACAGTTCATTCATCACTGCTAGAGATATCCCAACAGATGCTTTCCAGTTTTACAATTTGGGTCATGCTGAAGGGGAAATTACGATCAATCCAGATCAGCAAGGATATTATATCGCTGGTTTGAAGTCCTGGATGGGACGTGTAATGTATGATTATGACGGGCGTTATATGTTTTCTGCAACCATTAGAGGTGATGGATCTTCAAGGTTATCTCCAGGATATCAGTGGAATATCTATAACGCATTCTCAGCAGGATGGAACGTTGCTAATGAGGATTTTCTTAAAGGTTCACAATACATCAATAATTTGAAATTGCGTTTTGGTTATGGTGGAACGGCGAATCAGGCTGTGACTCCTTATACAACCCTTGGTCAGTTATCTACGACACCGTACAATTTTGGTAACGATTATGCAATGGGATATTATGTTTCCAGGCTACCAAATCCAAAGTTAGGCTGGGAAAATTCTGAAACTTTCAACTACGGTTTAGACTTCGGAATTTTAAACAACAGAATTACCGGTACCTTCGAGTATTATGTGACTAATACCAAAGATTTGCTGTTAGATGTTAATTTACCGGCAACTTCAGGAGCGGAGAGAACACTTTCCAATGTTGGATCTACACAAAACAAAGGTTTCGAAATTTCTCTTAACGGATCAATTATTAATAAGCAGGATTTCAGCTGGGATCTAGGATTTAATTTATCTGCTAATAAGAACAAAATCACATCTTTGGCTTCTGGAGCAACAAGAGATGAGAGTAACTGGTGGTTTGTGGGACATTCTATCAATTCCATCTACGATTATCAGTACGAAGGTCTTTGGCAGAATGGCGATCCCAACTTGAGTACATTGGAACCAGGCGGAAATGTCGGGATGATTAAAGTTCTATACACCGGTGGATACAATGCAGACGGAACACCAGTCAGAGCAATTGGACCTGCGGACAGACAGATTATCAATACAGATCCGGATTTTACAGGTGGTTTTAATACCAGATTGGCTTACAAAAACTTTGATTTGAGTCTTGTGGGCGCTTTCAAAAGTGGAGGTGTTATCATCAGTACACTTTACGGAAACACCAGTTATCTCAATATGCTAAGTGGAAGAAGGAATAACGTGGATGTTGACTACTGGACAGAAGAGAATCCGAATGTGAGATATCCAAAACCAGGCGGAATCCAAAGTAGTAACAATCCAAAATATGGCAGTACTTTAGCCTTATTTGATGCTTCTTATGTAAAAATCAGAACCATCACTTTAGGTTATAACTTTGATCAGGAAGTTTTCAAAAAAGCTGGGATTACAAGGCTGAGATTATATGCCACAGTAACGAATCCATTTGTATTTTTCTCTCCGTATCACGACGAGTCTGGAATGGATCCGGAAAGCAACTCTCTTGGAAACGAGAACCAGGCTGTTAATGATGTCTACAAAAGCAGATTCCTTACAATTGGAACCAACACACCATCTATACGAAACTATATGATCGGTCTAAACTTAACATTCTAAAAATTATTCAAAATGAAAAAATTAAGAATAAATACAGCGGTAACAGCAGTTTTGGCTACATTAGTATTATCTAGCTGTTCAAATGATATATTAGAAGAAACACCGCGTGCAACCTATACATCAGCTTATTTTGAATCAGAGGCAGGCGTTTTAGGGGGTATTACTTATATGTATGCCAATCTACGAAACATCTATGGAAATGGATATTGGCTGAATGCAACCGAAACCGGAACCGACGAATATACTTGGGGACACGGTGCAGACGGTAACTACAAAGATATGGATCTCTCAGGTGTTGGTCAGTTGACGCCGGCAAGCAGCCGTTCTGATGTTTTATGGAACAATGCGTTCAAGTCAATCAATACTTCGAATGGTGTTATAGAAAAAGGCGGTCAGTTCAATATTGCAGGCAGCATCATTGCAGAAGCAAGATTTTTCAGAGGATTTATGTACTTCAATTTAGTTCAGACTTTTGGAGGTGTTCCTTTGGATTTAGGATCAGGAGATTTAGCATTCAATACGAGTACAGTCAGAGGATCCAAGAGAAATACAGTGACTGAGGTTTACACCAAAGCGATTTTTCCAGATCTTATCAAAGCAATTGAAGAGTTGCCAACAGCGCCACGTGTAACTGGAGGTGTGACAAAAACGGTTGCAAGACTTTATTTGGCTAAAGCTTATCTGACTTACGGTTGGTGGCTTCAAAACCCAAACAATATTCCAACATATCCGGAAACACCTAGAGTAGATCCGAATGGTCAAAGTGCGCAATGGTATTTCCAAAGTGCTTATAACATTGCAATGGAAGGTATCAATAATCCTGCAGGTTACGGACTTCAGGCTACTTACTACGATGTAAATGTGGCTCAGAATGATCGTCACAAAGAGATGTTGCTGTTCGCAGACCACACAGAATCTAGTGAATATTATGATGGATCCAGCCACTCATACAATACAGGATCTTCTCCTGGAAACTTTGCGGCTTGGATGACAACTTGGGATTATACATTCTTAGAAAGTTCAACGGACGCAGCTTGGACAGGTGCAAAAATCCGAACGGTTCAAAGAGAAGCGGCGCAAGCTTACGGACGTCCTTGGAAATGTATGGCGCCACCAATTGAAGTGGTGAAAAATACATTTGCTGATAAAACCAATGACTCAAGGTACGACGGAACTTTTGTGACGACTTTCAGATCTAACTGGAACAAAGCAGGAATTTCCACTGGAACTTTATATGGCGCAAATGGATTGCCGGTACAAGTTGGAAGTGCCATTCTAAGTTTTATCGATCAGGACAACACATCCATCGATTACTCAAATGCTGTGTATAAAAGCAATGTTGGAGCAGGTGTTTTACCAGGCAGGGCAGACTTTGTGATTGCTCCAAACGGTATCAACCGATATGCTTATCCAAATCTTTGGAAAATTGGAACTTACAGAACGGATAACGGGAATGGACTTGGCCAGCCAAATGGTGGTATCACGCGTCCTTTTCCGATTGCTAAATTTTCAGAACTTTACTTTGTAGCGGCAGAAGCAGCTGTTAAAGGTGCTACCGGAGCTACAAGTGCAAGAGATTTGATTAATGTCATCAGAGCACGTGCTGGAAAATGGAGATTCAGCAATAACGGAAATGTAGTGAAGAATGAAGATAACAGTGCAGCAATGATAGCAGCAACACCATCTGTAATTACAATTGATTACATTCTTGCAGAAAGATCCAGAGAATATTTTGGAGAAGGCTACAGATGGTTTGATCTTGTGAGAACTCAGAAATGGGGCGAGTTGGCCAAAACCTACACAATTGGAGGCGTTGCATTGACAGATCATACAGCTAAAGTTTACAATAGAACAATTTCAAACTATTTGTATCTGAGACCAATTCCACAGGGACAATTGGAATCAATGGAACTTAGCGCTTCAGAATTGGCAGCGTATCAAAACCCAGGATATTAATTATTAATAATTTTACATTCATATCAATCAAGAACAAAGTAGGTGTAGCCTTTACACCTGCTTTGTTTAATTAAATAAACTACTATGGAAAAAACTTGGCGTTGGTTTGGGAAGAAGGACAAGATCAAATTGGATATGCTCCGCCAAATTGGGGTAGAAGGCATCGTATCTGCACTTCACGACATTCCGAATGGTGAAATCTGGACATTGGAGGCCATCGAGGATTATAAAAACTTTATAGAAAGTTTCGGACTTCGTTGGTCTGTAGTTGAAAGCCTTGCCGTGAGCGAGCCTATCAAGTACGGAGGCGAAAACAGAGACCAACTGATAGAAAATTATATCGAAAGTCTAAAAAATCTTGGCAAAGCAGGCGTGAAAACCGTTTGCTACAACTTTATGCCAGTTTTGGATTGGGCTCGGACAGACCTTTATTTTCAATGGAAAGATGGTTCGTCATCATTGTATTTTGATAAAGCCAAATTTGCCTATTTCGAAATTCACATTCTGAAAAGAGTAGGTGCCGAGGAAGATTACACCCAAGAAATTCTCTCAAAAGTTGAAGAACTAAAAACCACTTTAACCGAGCAAGACAACAATGATCTGATTGATTCCATCATCGTGAAAACACAAGGTTTCGTGAATGGAAACATCAAAGAGGGCGATCAAAATCCAGTTGCCATTTTCAAAAGTCTATTGGCTCTTTATGACGGAATCGACAAAGATCAGCTTCGCCAGAATATGAAATATTTCCTCGAAAAGATTATGCCCGTTTGCGAAGAGTATGACATCCAAATGTGCGTTCATCCAGACGATCCGCCATTTTCATTGTTAGGTTTGCCAAGAATCGTAACCAATGAAGATGACATCGATTGGTTCCTGACTGCGGTCGATAATCCCCACAACGGATTGACTTTTTGCACAGGATCTCTCAGTGCCGGACTTCAAAATGACGTTCCTAAGTTGGCTCAGAAATATGTTTCCAGAACAAAATTTGTCCATCTCAGAAGTACCAATGTTTTCGAAAATGGAGATTTCATAGAAGCCGGACATTTGGAAGGCAGAGGAAAAATCGTTGAGGTCGTCCGAATTTTCGAGAAGGAAAATCCAGCTTTGCCAATGCGCATCGATCACGGACGTCTTTTGACAGATGATATCGACAAAGGCTACAATCCTGGCTATTCTTTCCTGGGAAGAATGTTGGCATTAGGTCAAATTGACGGCGTGATCGCAACAGTTCAAAACGAATTGTCAAATAAAAATTAACAAACAAATCATTTATCAACCATCATTTATCATTTATAAAAAATGAACGAAATATTCAGCATAAAAGGAAAAGTCGCAGTCATTACCGGAGCTTCAGGCGTTCTCGGCGGAAGCTTGGCCAAAAGTTTCATCGAAGCTGGCGCAAAAGTAGTTGCGATTGGCAGAAATCAGAAAATTTTGGATGCGCGTGTCAAAGAACTTACAGAATCCGGAGGCAATGCATTAGCCATCGAGGCCAACATTATGAATATCGAAAGTCTCGAAAATGCTTCAAAACTGATTCTCGAAAAATATGGCAAAATCGATATTTTATTGAATATCGCTGGCGGAAATATTCCTTCGGCAACACTTTCTCCAGACCAATCTTTTTTCGATATGAATATGGAAGGCTGGGATGAGGTGACGGATCTGAACATCAACGGAACGGTTTACCCGAGCTTTGTTTTCGGGAAAGCAATGGCTGATCAGGGAAGTGGAAGCATTATTAATATTTCATCGATGGCGGCATATTCCGCGATTACTAGAGTTGGAGGTTATGCGGCCGC
Source organism: Chryseobacterium sp. KACC 21268 (assembly GCA_028736075.1). Lineage (NCBI taxonomy): Bacteria > Pseudomonadati > Bacteroidota > Flavobacteriia > Flavobacteriales > Weeksellaceae > Chryseobacterium > Chryseobacterium sp. KACC 21268. The sequence goes on along the minus strand of CP117875.1, from coordinate 2,857,484 downwards.
GAAGTCTGCGATTACCAATTTTACCCAATGGTTGGCAACAGATTTGGCACTCAAATTTGGAGATAAGATCCGTGTAAATGCCGTTGCGCCAGGCTTTTTCATTGGTGATCAAAACCGTGCGATTCTCATCAATCCAGACGGATCTTTGACAGACCGAAGCAAAAAAGTAATTGCCAAAACACCAATGCAGAGATTTGGCGAGGTGGAAGAACTTAATGGAACCGTTCAGTTTCTCTGTTCAGACGCGGCAAGTTTTATCACAGGTGCTTTGATTCCTGTTGATGGTGGTTTCAGCGCTTTCAGTGGCGTTTAAAATTGAGTATTATTTTCTTTATACAGTAAGCAAGGCCTTGATTTCAATTTCAATTAAGGTCTTGTTTTTAAAGGTTATTTTCTCAATTTAACTTATCATCAATCTATTAAAAACCTGAGTTTGATTAATAATTGATTGTTATATGGTTTAATTTAAATCAATAGGGTCGGGCTTTAGCCCGGCTACAAAATGTAGAGATTAAAAGGCTTTAGCCAAAAATTATGATAGATTTTGGCTAAAGCCAATCTCGGATTAATATTTTATAAATGGGCTTTAGCCCATTCCTATTGATGTTATTTACAAAATTTAGAAGCAAACTCAGTTTAAAATAAAATAATGAAACAGAATCCAATGAATCTCAATTTTAAAATAAATAGAATCACGCTGATTGCAACAGCATTTTTGACAATCTCTCAACTTTCTGCACAGACTTTTTCAGATTTTCAATACAAAGGGAATGATAAGATCTACTCAGAAAATCCGCTCAAATCCGATGAATTCTATTCGCCGATTCTTCAAGGCTGTTATCCGGATCCGAGCATCACGAGAAAAGGAAACGATTATTATCTGGTCAATTCTTCCTTTGCGATGTTTCCCGGCGTTCCGATTTTTCATTCTAATGATCTGGTAAACTGGAAACAAATTGGTCACGTTCTCGACAGACCTTCCCAATTGAAAGTCGATAAAGCCGGATTCTCCGAAGGAATATACGCGCCCGACATCAAATATAACAAGCACAACGACACATTTTATATGATAACCACGCAGATCGCGAGCGGAATCGGAAATATGGTCGTAAAAACAAAAGATCCGAAAAAAGGCTGGAGCGAAGTTCAAAAACTAAACTTTGATGGAATCGATCCTGCGATTTTTTTTGATGATGACGGGAAAGCCTACATCGTTCACAACGATGCGCCACCAAAAGGAACCGAGCAATACAGCGGTCACAGAGTGATCAAAATCTGGGATTACGATTTGGAAAAAGATCAAGTAGTTGCAGGTTCGGACAAAATTATCGTGAATGGAGGCGTGGACATCACCCAAAAACCGATTTGGATAGAAGGTCCACATTTGTACAAAAAAGACGGAAAATATTTCCTGATGTGCGCAGAAGGCGGAACTGGAGGCAATCACAGCGAGGTGATTTTTATGTCAGATTCTCCGAAAGGTCCGTTTGTTCCAAGCAAAAATAATCCGATTCTCACGCAAAGATATTTCCCAAAAGACAGAAAAGACAAAGTGGATTGGGCTGGCCACGCCGATCTGGTGGAAACGCCTGATGGCAAGTATTACGGCGTGTTTTTAGCGATTCGTCCTAATGAAAAAAACAGAGTGACAACTGGACGCGAAACCTTCATTTTGCCTGTGGATTGGAGCGGAACTTATCCAGTTTTTCAAAACGGTTTGGTGCCGATGAAACCAAAATTAAAATTACCAAACGGCGTGAAAAATCAAACCAATGAAAACGGATTTTTTCCAAATGGGAATTTCACGTTTAATGATGATTTAAAAAAATCTCAATTGGATTACCGATGGATTGCGATGCGTGGACCGCGTGAAAGTTTTATTTCTCAGACTAAAAATGGTGTTAAGATCAATCCTTTTTCGACGAATATTAAAGCGAAAGCACCAGTTTCTGCATTGTTTCACAGACAGCAACACGCCACTTCGGAAACTTCTGTGACCTTGGATTTCAGACCAAAATCTGAAAAAGAATTGGCGGGAATCACTTGCTATCAAAGCGAAAATTTTAATTACGTTTTTGGAATTACGAAGAAGGACAAAGATTTCTACATCGTTTTGGAACGTACGGAAAAAGGAAATTCGACGATAATTTCTAGTGAGAAGATTTCACTTTCAAAAAATATTCAGCTTCAGGTTTCTGTGGTGGCCGATGATTACCAATTCAATTATTCTTTGGATGGGAAAAATTACAAGAATCTTGGTGGAAAAGTTTCTGGTGATATTCTATCAACGGATGTTGCAGGCGGATTCACCGGAAGTTTGATTGGCTTATATGCAACTTCGGATAATGACATTAAATTTTAAATATTTATGAGTCAATTAATTAAAATAAATTATTTGAAGTTTTTTTTATTATTAATGATATTCTCCTTTTTCATTAATGTAAAAGCGACCGAACCTTTCATCACGACAGAAAAAAGTTCTGAAACGCTCATTATCAAAGAGAAATCAACGAAACTTTCAATCTTCACAAATTCTTCCAGTGATAAAGGAATTCTGAGAGCTGTCAATAATCTTCAATCCGATTTTCAAAAAGTCACAGGCGAAACTCCGATTATCATTAATCAAATTTCAAATTCAAATTCGCCATTGATTATCATTGGAACGATTGAAACCAATTCAATCGTTGATGAATTAATCAAACAGAAAAAAATCAGCGAGAAAGATTTAAAGGGAAAACGGGAAAAATATCTTATTCAAAATATCAAAGATTTCAACGGAATCTCAGAAATCATCGTGATTGCTGGAAGCGACAAACGCGGAACCATCTACGGAATCTATGAATTTTCCAAGCAAATCGGTGTTTCGCCGTGGCATTATTGGGCAGATGTTCCGGTCAAAAAATCTGAAAATCTGTACTTCAAAAAAGGAATTTACACAGACAACGAGCCAGCCGTAGAATACCGCGGAATTTTCCTGAATGATGAAGAACCATCGCTCGGAACGTGGGCGAGAACGACTTTTGGCGGAATAAATTCCAAGTTTTATGAGAAAGTTTTTGAATTGATTTTGAGACTCAAAGGTAATTATCTTTGGCCAGCGATGTGGGGAAAAGCCTTCTACGACGATGATCCTCAAAACGGAATTTTGGCCGACGAAATGGGAATTGTGATGGGTACTTCTCACCACGAACCGATGGCTTTGGCGCAAACCGATTGGCATCGTTATATCAAAAAAAACAATCTGCCGAACGTTTGGGATTATTCCAAAAACGCAAAAGTGTTGCAAGAGTTCTGGAAATCCGGAATCGAGCGAAGCAAAAATTGGGAAAAGCTCGTAACCGTCGGGATGCGTGGCGACGGCGACGAAGCAATGGGAGAAGATACCAATATTTCTTTGCTGGAAAATATCGTCAAAGACCAGCGGAAAATTATCCAGAATGTGACCGGGAAAAATCCGAACAAAACGCCTCAGGTTTGGGCTTTGTACAAGGAAGTTCAGGATTATTATGATGAAGGAATGAAAGTTCCGGACGATGTGATCTTGCTCTTTTGTGATGACAATTGGGGCAACGTCCGCAAGCTTCCTGATCTGAGCAAACCTTTGCACAAAGGCGGTTACGGGATGTATTATCATTTTGATTACGTTGGCGGACCACGGAATTCGAAATGGATCAACATCAGTCCCATCCAACGTGTTTGGGAGCAGATGAATTTGACTTATGAACACGGCGTTGACAAGATTTGGGTCGTAAACGTTGGCGATTTGAAACCAATGGAATTTCCGATCAGTTTCTTTATGGAAATGGCTTGGAATCCGAAACAATTCAATGCCGACAATCTTTTGGAATACACGGAAAATTGGGCATCTGAACAGTTTGGAGAAAAGCATTCCAAGGAAATCGCGAGGATGATCAATCTTTATGCAAAATACAACCGAAGAGTGACGCCGGAAACTTTGGACAGCAAAACTTACAGTCTGGAAAATTACAACGAATTTGAAACTGTTGTGAATGATTACACAAAACTTTCACTCGATGCAAACCGCTTGTACAACGAGATTCCTGCTGAATATAAAGATGCGTATTTCCAATTGGTTTTGTATCCGATCGATGCTTGCAGTAATTTGTATGAATTGTATTTTAATGTCGCAAAAAACCACCAATTAGCCTCGAAAAAAGACACCAGAGCGAATGATTTTGCCGACAAAGCGAAACAGAATTTTGAATATGATTCGGTTCTTCAAAACAAATACAACAACGAAATCTCTGGCGGAAAGTGGAAACACACGATGGATCAAACCAGAATTGGTTACGACAATTGGCAACAGCCGGACAAAAATAAATTACCGGAATTGATTTATTTAAATGAAAATGAAAGTTCAAAAAGTAAGATTTTCAGAGAAAAAGACTGCTACATTTCTATCGAAGCAGAGCATTTTTCACGCAAAAATAATTCAGATAAAATCGAATGGAAAGTGATTCCGGACTTTGGGAAAACATTATCAGGAGTGACGACTTTTCCTCAAAATATTTCTCCCCAACGAAATGAAAATGTGTCGCTTGAATATGAAGTTGATTTCACTTCAATTGGAGAATTTGAAGTTCAGTTGTTATTGGCGCCGACGCTTAATTTTAATTCGAACAAAGGTCTTCGTTACGAGATTTCTTTTGATAATGAAAAACCTCAAATTGTTAATTTCAATGGTCATTATCGTGGAGAATTAGGGCAATGGCAATCGGAACACATCATCAAATCCAAAACGAAACATCAAATTTCAAAAACTGGAAAACATACCTTGCGATTCCGAGTTTTGGATGCGGGAATTGTTCTACAAAAAATATTGATTGATACTGGCAGACTCAAAGATTCTTATCTTGGTGCACCGGAAAGTGATTTTGTAAATTAGTTAGATTTTAAGTTAATGAAAGATATTCAAGTGTCAGATTACGGGACAATGGCTGACGGAAATGTTGTCAAAAAATATACCTTTACCAACAAAAATGGGATGAAGTTGGAAGTCATCAATTTTGGTGGAATCATCACTTCTCTCACAGCTCCTGACAGAAATGGAAATTACGAGGATGTGGTTTTAGGATTCACAAAACCAGAAGATTATTTCAATGAAAATCCATATTACCTTGGAGCCATCATCGGAAGATACGGAAACAGAATTGCGAACGGAAAATTTGAAATTGATGGAAAAACGTATCAAGTCGATCAAAATGATCATTCTAATAATCTTCACGGCGGAAAAAATGGTTTTCACACCAAGTTTTGGAATATTGAAATTGTAAACCACTCAGAATTTCCAACTTTAAAACTGACTTACACAAGTCCAGACGGCGAAGAAGGTTTCCCTGGAAATCTAAAAACTACAGTTTTTTATACTTTGACCGACGATGATTCTTTAGAAATTTCTTACGAAGCCGAAACCGACCAACCGACAATTGTCAATCTGACGCAACATTCATATTTCAATCTTTCTGGAGATTTTACCAAAAAAATTACTGACCACGAATTGCAGATTGAAGCCAATCAATATCTTCCAACAAACTCAACGATGATTCCAACTGGGGAATTGAAAAATGTTGAAAACACAGCTTTTGATTTTACAGTTTCAAAGCCAATCGGAAAAGATATTAATCAAGATGATGAGCAATTGAAACTTGGAAAGGGCTACGATCACAATTATATTCTGAATGGAAATGGACTTAGAAATATCGCCAAAGTTCATCATCCGGAATCGGGTAGAGTGATGGAAGTCTTGACAACCGAACCAGGCGTTCAGTTCTATTCCGGCAATTTCCTCGATGGAAAATTTGAAACAAAAACTGGCGGAAAAAGTGAAAAGAGAACGGGGTTTTGTTTGGAAACTCAGCATTTTCCAGATTCTCCAAATCAACCAGATTTCCCATCAACAATGTTGAAACCGGGAGAAAAATATGATTCAAAAACGATTTACAAATTTTCAGTTTTCAGTTAAACTTTAAACTATTATTCTCAATACTTAATTGTATTTCTAGTGATTTTGATTTGATATTTCGGGCAGATGACGTGGAAAGCATTTTTTGACCCAAATTTTAGTTATTAATCTTTTTAATAAACATTACTTTTTGTAAAGAATCACATTAAATTTATATGAACCGAATGTTAAAATTGTGTTAAAGTTTGCAGTCGAATCATTAGCCTTTTCATAAAAAGTTCTTCAAAGGGATATCTTTTAAAATACGATAAGCCAAGCAAAATAAAAATTTTGAAAAATATGCATTTCCTTTTAATGTATTTGCAGATAAAGAATTCCGATGGATACGGTAAGTTTTACTGTGTTTTTGTAATCTTATTTTTTATGATAAGTCAGTGCAGTAATTGTATAATTTTAGGAGGTCTTGAATCTCGTTTTAGTGCATTAAATCTAATGTTGACGCGAAAATGTTTTGTATGTAGATACTTTCTTTTATTTTTAGAAATGTAGAATTACGACTTATTAATAACGAAGAGAGGAATTATCAATTTTTCACTAATTGAAGCAGGAGAAATAAGATCATTAATTTATAAAATCAAGATTAAGAAACTTTCAAAAAACTCTCGTATGAATTTCAATAAGAGCTTTATTCTTTTTAGTATTGCAGCTTCATTTTTTCTTAAGGCACAGGAAATTCCTTATCTGCAGAAAAAAGGAACAGCAACCCAATTGATGGTGGACAAAAAACCATTCCTGATCTTGGGCGGAGAATTAGGCAATTCATCAGCTTCATCTTTTCAGGATATTGAAAGAGATTTTCCTAAGCTTCAGAAAATGGGACTTAATACAGTTTTGGTTCCGGCTTATTGGGATCTGATAGAGCCGGAGGAAGGGAAATATGATTTCAGTTTGATTGATAAGTCAATTGATGAAGCTAAGAAAAATAACCTCAAAGTAGTTTTCCTTTGGTTTGGTTCGTACAAAAATTCGATGTCCTGCTATGCGCCACTTTGGTTCAAACAGGATTACAAAAAGTATCCGAGAGCATATTCTAAAGCTGGAAAACCGCTGGAAATTGCAAGTTCATTTTCCGATAATGTTTTGAAAGCGGACAACAAGATTTTTGGAGAATTAGTCAAACATATTGCAGCGACTGACAAAGAAAAAACAGTCATTATGATTCAGGTGGAAAATGAGATCGGAATGCTGGAAGGCGCGCGAGATTATTCCAAAGAAGCCAATGCCATTTTCAATGCGCAGGTTCCTGAAACATTAATAAAATTCTTGGTTAAAAATAAAAAAGACCTGCATCCTTCATTATCAGAAAAATGGGGTAAATCGGGTTTCAAAACCAAAGGAAACTGGCAGGAAATTTTCGGTGCAGATTTGTACACAGATGAACTTTTCACCGCGTATTCTTACGGACTTTATGTTGAGAAATTGGCAAAGACATCGCACTCGATTCATAATCTACCTTTGTACATCAACGCTGCGATGAACAGCAGAAACCGTCAACCTGGAGAATATCCTGCGGGCGGACCATTGGCACATTTGATTGATATTTGGCACGCATCTGCACCAAGCATCGATATTCTTGCTCCGGATTTGTACGATGGAGATTTCGTTTCTTGGTCAGCAAAGTACAGACTTCATAACAATCCGTTATTTGTTCCGGAAATCAAAATGACGCAGAACAATGGCGTTCAGGCTTTTTATGCTTTCGGAGAACACGATGCTATTGGTTACAGTCCTTTCTCAATCGAAAATAATTCGGAAGCTGGAGGCAAAAGGTTGGCAGATGCCTATTCCAAATTAAAACAATTGATGCCTTTGCTGACAAAGTATCAGGGGCAAGGCGCGTCAAAAGGATTATTGTTCGATCAGAAAAGTACGGAGCGAATCATTAATTATGATGATCTTAAAATAACAGCGAGACATTATTTCTCATTGCCTTGGGATCCACGTTCCAAAGACGGAAGTACTTGGCCGGAAGGCGGTGGATTGATTCTGAGAATTGCCAAAGACGAATACATCGTTGCAGGAAGCGGAATCGTAGTAGAATTCGAGAAAGAAAGCGAGAAAAAAGTAATCCAGGCAAAAGATTTGGGCGAAGATGGTTTTGCAGCACAAGGCGGAAAAGAAAAAACGCAATCGGTCTGGAACGGCGGTTCGCGGGCAGGCATTGGACCTGTAGACGAAATTGGTTTGGATGAAAATGGAAAATTTGTTTTCATCAGAAGACTCAATGGCGACCAGACTCACCAAGGCAGACACGTCAGAATTGGAGTGGATGACTTCCAGATTCTGCATGTTAAACTTTATGAGTATAAATAATATTCGGAATGAAAAATATTAGAATATTCAGATCTATTTTACTTTTTGGCATTTTACTTTTCGCAGGAAATTTTCTTTTTGCAAAAGTGAAATTTCCGGCTTTGGTGTCGGACGGAATGGTTTTGCAGAGAGACCAGAAAATCAAAATCTGGGGAAAAGCAGATCCGAATGAAAAAATAAAGGTCACATTTCTGAACAAAAAATATGCTGCCATTTCAAATGAAAATGGCGATTGGAAAATCAGCTTACCAAAAATTAAAGCCGGTGGTCCCTATTTTATGACCATTAATGAAATCACTTTGAAAGACATTATGATTGGCGATGTCTGGCTAGCATCAGGGCAATCTAATATGGAACTTCCGATGCGAAGAGTGAAACCGCTTTATGAAGATGAAATTAAAAATGCCAACAATCCAAACATTAGATTTTTCACGGTTCCTCAAAAATATAACTTCAAAGCTCCAGAGAATGACTTTGAAACTGGAAAATGGGAAAGTGCCAGTCAGCAAACAATCGTCAATTTTTCTGCGGTTGCCTATTTTTTCGCCAAGGAATTAAATCTCAAAAATAAAGTAGCAATTGGAATTATCAACGCGAGTTTAGGCGGTTCACCAATCCAAGCCTGGATGGACACCAATTCTCTGAAAAAATATCCTGAATCTCTTGAGGAAGCAGAAAAATGGAAAAATGATGATCTAATAAAATCAACGGAATCTAACGAACAAACATTGAGCAAAGCCTGGTATTCAGAATTAGATCAAAGCGATATTGGATTAAATCAGAACTGGAAAGATGTTTCACTCAATGATTCTGACTGGAAAACAATGAAAATTCCAGGATCTTGGGAAGACAAAGAAGGATCTTTTGACGGTTCAGTTTGGTTCAGGAAAGAAATTAATTTAACCAAAAATCAGACTGGAAAAGCTGCATTTCTGAATCTTGGAAGAATCAAAGATGCCGATGAAACTTACATTAATGGAGTGAAAGTCGGCAATGTAACTTATGAATATCCGCCAAGATGGTACGACATTCCAGCTGGTGTTCTGAAAGAAGGAAAAAATATCATCACCGTCAGAGTGATCAATGGAAGCGGGAAAGGAGAATTCATCGCAGACAAACCATACTATCTGGAAATTGATGGTCAAAAAATATCGTTAGAAGGTGAATGGAAATATAAAATCGGAACCAAAATGGAGAAAATGGCTCCGGGACAAACCTTCATCCGCTGGAAACCGACAGGACTTTACAACGCGATGATCAATCCTTTGATAAATTATATTATTAAAGGTTTCCTCTGGTATCAGGGAGAAAGCAACACCAAAAAACCGAAGGAGTACGGCGATCTTTTGACCACGATGATTTCAGATTGGCGAACGAAATGGAAGCAGGATTTACCATTTTTAATTGTTCAGCTCGCCAATTTTATGGAAGCTAAAAAACAACCTGTTGAAAGCAATTGGGCAGAACTTAGAAATCAACAACGTCAGGTTTCTTTGAAAGTTCCAAATACGGGATTGGCCGTCATCACAGATATTGGCGAGTGGAATGACATTCATCCATTAAACAAAAAAACAGTTGGCGACAGACTCGCTTTGCAGGCTTTAAAAATCGCTGATAAAAAGAATGTCATTGCAGATGGTCCTGTTTATCAATCAATGAAAATTGATGGCAACAAAATCATACTTTCATTCAAAAAAGGAATGGATGATTTTATGCAAATTCAGGAATTAAAAGGCTTTGCAGTCAAAGATAAAACCGGAATTTACAAATGGGCAGATGCCAGAATCGAAGGAAATAAAATCATTGTCTGGAACGATCAAATCCAAAATCCGATTGCGGTGAGATACAACTGGGCAGACAATCCCGAGGGAAACCTCAGAAACAAAAGCGGCCTTCCTGCATCGCCCTTCACCACAGAATAAAAATTTAATTTAATAGAATTAATCATTTCAAAAATGGACAACAACGCACAAAAAATATCAGTAATAGAAAAAGTTGGCTACAGTCTTGGCGATCTGGCTGCAAATCTGGTTTTTCAGACTTTGGTAACTTATCTGGCCTACTTCTACACCGATATCTACGGACTGAAGGCGGAAGACGCTTCTGTCATTACACTCGTAGTCGGTTTGATTGCTGGTTTTGGATTCAATCCGGTCATTGGCGCTTTGGCAGACCGAACTAGGACCAAATATGGGAAGTTCCGTCCGTGGATTTTGTTTACAGCAATTCCGTTGGGTGTTGCAGCGTTGTTTGCTTTTAGCACGCCGGATTTTTCTTACAAAGGAAAAATGATTTATGCAGCGGCCACTTACACTTTATTACTGTTGCTTTATTCGGCTAATAATTTACCGTATTCAGCTCTGAGCGGCGTTATTACGGGAGATATGAAGGAGCGAAACAGCATTTCATCTTATCGTTTTGTGGCGGTGATGTTTGCTCAGTTTTTCGTACAGGTTTTTATGCTGCCGATTATTTTTTCTGCAGGAAACGGCGACAAAGCTGTCGGGATTGAAAGCGTAATGACCTGGCTGGCAATCATCGGATCTGTGATGTTGCTGATCACATTTTTCACGACGAAGGAAAGAGTCATTCCAAAACCAGAACAGGAATCCAGTTTGAAAGCCGACCTCAAAGACTTGTTTCAAAATAAGCCTTGGGTCATCACCTTGTGTGTTACAACTTTGATTTTTATCACTTTGGCAATGAAAGGTGGTTCTTATGTTTATTATTTTAATAATTATGTTGATGAAACGGCACTGGCAAATTTTATTTCTCCAATCACTTCATTTTTCAATTCTATCGGGATGAATTTCTTTGGAGAAGATCCAAGATCGGCAGGTTTTGGATTGTTCAATGCAGGCGGAATCATTATGATGATTGTAGGAATTACTTTCTCAAAAAGATTTGCTGACAGATTCGGGAAGCGTGATGTTTTTATGACGTCATTATTCATCGCAACTGTATTTGTTTTCGTGTTCATTTTTTATCCGCCGAAAGCTGTTGGGATGATGTTTTTATCTCAGGTTTTGCACGGTTTCTTCTACGGTATCGGAACGCCGCTTTTGTGGGCAATGATTGCTGATGTAGCCGATTATTCTGAATGGAAAAACAACCGGAGAGCAACAGCCATAATCTTCTCTGCAATGATGGTTGGACTGAAAGTCGGCTTGAGCATCGGAAGCTCACTGGTCGCTTTGATTATTGGTAAGTACGGTTACATTTCTACAGAAGGAACTCAAGATGTCATTCAGCCGGAAACGGTTTCAGCAGGAGCAAAAATGCTCGTCAGTATTTTCCCGTCGATCCCATTTTTCCTTGCTTGTGGATTGCTTTTCTTTTATAAAATCGATAAAAAATTAGAAGTGCAGATCGAACACGATTTAGCAGAAAGAAGAAAAAAATAATTGAATCATGTGGAATCGCCCATTACTTTCAAAAGCTAATAAGTAAAAGGGGTGAGCGAATGTGACAATTAAAAAATAAAATTTACATATGAAACAGGTAATCATTTCCTTAAGCTTTGCGGCCATAACTATTTCAAATAGTGTTTTCGCCCAAAAACAAACGGCCTCAACACTCAAATCAGCGTACAAAGATGATTTTTTTATCGGTGCGGCATTGGGTCTTTCACAGATTTATGAGGACGACAAAAGTTCTGTCGATGTTGTTAAAAATCAATTCAGTTCCATAGTGGCGGAAAACTGTATGAAGTCTATGTATCTACAACCGAAAGAAGGACAGTTTTTCTTTGATGACGCAGACAGATTCGTAGCGCTTGGAGAAAAATATAATATGTTTACCATTGGTCACACTTTGATCTGGCATTCACAATTGGCAAGCTGGTTTTTTGTGGATGAGAATGGAAAAGATGTCTCTCCCGAAGTTTTGAAGCAACGAATGAAATCTCATATCCAAACCATCGTTTCCCGGTATAAAGGAAAAGTAAAAGGTTGGGATGTGGTAAATGAAGCGATTATGGAAGATGGTTCTTACCGTAAATCAAAATTCTACGAAATTCTCGGCGAAGAATTTATTCCATTAGCGTTCAAATATGCTCAGGAAGCGGATCCAAATGCAGAATTATACTACAATGATTACAACGAATGGTATCCAAAAAAGATAGAAACCATCGTAAAAATGGTTAAGAATATAAAATCCAAAGGCATCAGAATAGACGGCGTCGGAATGCAGGCTCACGTGGAAATGAACAGTCCCACAATGGCTGAATATGAAAATGCCATTATAAAATATGCCGCATCTGGCGTCAAAATAAATATCACAGAGTTGGACATCAGCGCGTTACCGGTTCCGAAAGGTCAGTCTGGAGCCAACATCGCCGATACTTTTGCATACAATAAAGAAATTAATCCTTACGTCAATGGACTTCCAAGAGATGTGGAGGAGAAGTGGGAAAATAGATACGCCGATTTCTTCAGCCTGTTCCTGAAACACAAAGACAAAATCAGAAGAGTGACATTGTGGGGCGTCACAGATTCCCAGTCCTGGAAAAACGATTTCCCGGTTAAAGGCCGCACCGATTATCCTTTATTCTTTGACCGAAACTGCAATGCAAAACCAGTCGTCGAAAAAATCATCAAACTCGCTGAGAAAAAATAATTTTAAGCTATATTATCTATCAGTCTCTCATCTAAAAATCTAAATAAAAAATGAACAAAGCAAAATACCTTTTCCCGAAAGATTATATGGCAGATCCTTCTGTTCACGTTTTCGAAGGTAAAATCTATATTTATCCATCCCACGACCGCGAAAGTGGAATAGAGGAGAACGACAATGGCGACCATTTCGATATGAATGATTACCATGTTTTTTCTCTGGATGATGTTGAGAATGGTGAGGTGACAGATCACGGCGTTGTACTTTCTGTGAAAGATATTCCTTGGTCTGGTCGTCAGCTTTGGGATTGCGATGTGGCTTTCAAAGACGGTAAATATTATATGTATTTTCCTTTGAAAGATAAAAATGACATTTTCAGAATCGGAGTTGCGGTGAGCGACAAACCTTATGGCCCTTTCGTTCCCGAGAAACATCCGATATTGGGAAGCTACAGCATCGATCCCTGTATTTTCGAGGATGAAGGCAAACATTATATGTATTTCGGAGGTATCTGGGGCGGACAATTGCAGCGTTACAGAAACAACAAAGCTTTGGAATCTGCCGCAATTCCAAATGAAGAAGAGCCGGCAATTCCGTCAAAAGTGGCTTTGTTGAGTGATGATATGCTGGAGTTTGCCGAAGAACCAAAAGACTTATTGATTTTAGATAAAAACGGAGACGAATTACTTCACGGCAATCCTCACAGATTCTTCGAAGCATCTTGGACGCACAAGTACAACGGCAAATATTACTTTTCATATTCCACAGGAGATTCTCATCTTTTATGTTATGCTATTGGTGAAAATCCGTACGGACCATTCACCTATCAAGGTGTGATTCTGACGCCGGTTGTTGGCTGGACCACGCATCACAGCATCGCAGAATTCAAAGGGAAATGGTATCTGTTCTTCCACGATTCTGTACCGAGTGAAGGCAAAACCTGGCTCAGAAGTATGAAAGTGGTTGAATTAGAATATAATGAGGATGGCACTTTCAAAACCATCGAAGGATTAGATTAAATTAACCTTTGCCCAACCCATAGGTTTCAATACCGATAACTGTTAGAAGATGACGGTTATAATTACAATCTGAAAAATCTCCAAATGCAAAATTTCCGAGCTTACATCCTTTTATTTTTATTATTTCCATTAATGATTTTCGCAGACGATGGCAGCAAATTATGGCTGCGTTTCCCGAATATCAAAAACGGGATTTCTGCAGACAAAATCATTTCAAAAGGAAAAAATCCGACAGTTGAAATTGCTAAAAATGAATTAATCAGTTTCTGGCAGGGACAGGCTGTAGAATTAAGAACAGATAAAGCTTTGAAGGATCTGAAAGACGGTTACACAATCAAATCTTCAGCAAATAAAATTACTATTTCAGCAAGTAAAGAAATCGGATTGTTGTACGGTGTTTATCACCTTCTTCGCCTACAGGAAACCAAAGCAAATCTGGAAAAACTCAATCTCACAGAAAAACCTTCTTATGATGTCAGAATCCTAAACCATTGGGATAATCTGGATGGAACAATCGAGCGCGGTTACGCAGGACATTCCTTATGGAAATGGGAAGATTTGCCGAATAAAATTTCGACCCGTTACAAAGAATATGCAAGAGCCAATGCCTCAATCGGAATTAATTCTGTAGTTCTGAACAACGTCAATGCATCTCCAAATATGCTCAGAAAAGATTACTTGGAGAAAGTGAAAATTCTGGCTGATATTTTCAGACCTTATGGGATTAAGGTTTATCTGTCGGTCAATTTCTCGTCACCAAAAGTCCTGGATGGCTTAGAAAATTCTGATCCACTAAATATAAATGTACAAAACTGGTGGAAGTCAAAAGCTTCAGAGATTTATAAATTAATTCCTGACTTTGGCGGATTTTTAGTGAAAGCCAATTCCGAAGGTCAGCCTGGACCGCAGGATTACGGAAGAACTCACGCGGATGGTGCCAATATGATGGCGGATGCTCTGAAACCATATAACGGAATTGTAATGTGGCGCGCATTTGTCTACAGTCCGAGCAACGAAGACCGCGCAAAACAGGCGTATCTTGAGTTTGTACCATTGGATGGAAAATTCAAAGATAATGTCATTATTCAAATTAAAAATGGACCAATTGATTTCCAGCCGAGAGAAGCTTTTAATCCATTATTTGGTGCTTTGAAGAAAACACCGGAAATGGTAGAGTTTCAGATCACACAGGAATATTTAGGATTCTCAAATCATTTGGTTTTCCTGGCTCCATTATTCAAAGAAAATTTGGATAGTGATACTTATGCTTATGGCAAAGGTTCTACAATCGCAAAGATCACAGACGGAACATTAATGAAAAATAAAATCACAGCGATTTCCGCAGTAGCCAACATTGGTGAAGATGCGAACTGGACAGGTCATCATTTTGCCCAGGCAAATTGGTATGCATTCGGAAGATTGGCTTGGAATCACGATTTGTCTTCGGAGCAGATTGCAGACGAATGGCTTAAAATGACTTTTACCGATAATCAGTCTTTCGTAAAACCGGTCAAAGAAATCATGCTTTCCTCAAGAGAAACGGCGGTTGATTATATGATGCCTTTGGGACTTCACCACATTTTTGCTTCGGGACACCACTATGGTCCAGAGCCTTGGGGAGATTATAAAAACGGAAGACCAGACTGGTCGCCGGTTTACTACCACAAGGCAGATACAAACGGCTTAGGATTCGACAGGACAAAGACCGGAAGTAATGCTGTTTCGCTCTATTTCCCGCCATTAGATCAAACTTATGGTAATATTAAAACAACACCCGAAAATCTGATTCTCTGGTTCCATCACGTGCCTTGGAATTACAAAATGAGGGATGGCAAAACCCTTTGGGAAGAACTTTGTCTAAAATATGATACTGGCGTAAAAGGTGTTCGAAACTATCAGGAAACCTGGGACAAATTGCAGACTTTGGTTGACGAAGAGCGATTCAAATCTGTACAATCAAAATTGAAAATTCAGGCAGAAGATGCGGTTTGGTGGAAAGATGCGTGTCTGCTTTACTTCCAGACATTTTCTAAACAACCGATTCCAAGTTATATTGAAAAACCAGTTCACGAATTGGAAGATTTAAAGAAAATCAAACTCAATATGTGGCATCATAATTAATCAAAATCAAAGAAAATTAATAAAACTTTAAAACTTAAAATTATAATGAAATTTTTTATTGACACAGCCAATTTAGATCAAATCAGAGAAGCTAACGATTTGGGAATCTTAGATGGTGTAACAACAAATCCATCATTGATGGCAAAAGAAGGCATCAGCGGAAAAGAAGCAATCCTTCAGCATTACAAAAATATCTGTGAAATTGTTGAAGGCGATATTTCAGCAGAAGTGCTTTCCACAACTTATGAAGAAATGATTGCAGAAGGCGAAATTCTTGCCGCCATTCATTCAAACATCGTTGTAAAAATCCCGATGATAAAAGATGGCGTAAAAGCGCTAAAATATTTTTCAAACAAAGGCATCAAAACAAATTGTACCTTGATCTTCTCAGCTGGACAAGCACTTTTGGCCGCAAAAGCTGGAGCAAGTTACGTTTCACCGTTTTTAGGAAGATTGGATGATATTTCGACAGATAGTTTGAATCTGATTGAAGAGATCAGATTGATTTTTGATAATTACGGCTTCGAAACTGAAATTCTGGCGGCTTCCGTAAGAAACAGTATGCATATTATCAATTGTGCAAAAATTGGTGCCGATGTCGTGACTTGTCCGATCCAGCCAATTCTTTCTTTGTTAAAACATCCTTTGACGGATTCCGGATTGGAGCAATTTATCAAGGATTCACAAAAAATGCAGTAATCGATGTCACACGATATTTCAAAACTCCAACATATCGCTTCTCAGGTCAGAAGGGATATTGTAAGAATGGTTCACGCTTGCCAATCTGGTCATCCTGGTGGTTCGCTAGGTTGTACGGATTTTCTGGTTGCGCTTTATTTTGACGTGATGAAAAGAAAAGATGGCTTTGATATGAACGCGAAAGACGAAGATGCATTTTATCTTTCCAATGGTCACATTTCGCCGGTTTTCTACAGCGTTTTGGCGCACGCAGGTTATTTTGAGAAGAGCGAACTGGCCACCTTCAGAAAACTGAATTCCAGATTACAAGGTCATCCAACCACGCACGAAGGTTTGCCTGGAATCCGCATTGCTTCGGGTTCACTTGGCCAAGGTTTATCGGTTGCTATTGGTCATGCAGTTGGAAAAAAATTGGATAAGGATGAGAATCTGATTTTCAGTCTTCACGGCGATGGCGAACTTCAGGAAGGACAGAACTGGGAAGCGGTAATGTACGCGTCTCATAACAAAGTTGACAATTTGATTGCTACCATAGATTACAACGGGCAGCAGATTGATGGACCAACATCGAAAGTTCTTTCTTTAGGTAGTCTCAGAACAAAATTCGAAGCCTTCGACTGGAAAGTTCTGGACGTAGAAAATGGAAATGACTTTGAGGAAATCCTCAATGTTTTGGACGAAGCAAAATCTCTCACAGGAAAGGGACAGCCAATCTGTATTCTGCTAAAAACAGGAATGGGACACGGCGTAGATTATATGATGGGAACACACGCCTGGCACGGAAAAGCGCCAAATGATGAGCAATTGGCAACAGCATTATACCAACTCGAAGAAACTTTGGGCGATTATTAATTTTTGAATCAAATGAAAAAATATACATACACAGAAAGCAAAGACACCAGAAGCGGATTCGGAGCTGGATTGGCAGAACTGGCAGATAAAAATCCTGATGTGGTAGCACTCTGCGCAGATCTTATTGGATCTTTGAAAATGGAAAAATTCATAGAAAAAGCACCGGAAAGATTTTTCCAGATTGGGATTGCAGAAGCCAATATGATTGGGATTGCTGCAGGTTTGGCAATTCAGGGGAAGATTCCATTTACTGGTACATTTGCGAATTTTTCGACTGGCAGAGTTTATGATCAGATTCGCCAGTCGGTGGCTTACTCCGACAAGAATGTCAAGATATGTGCGTCTCACGCCGGTTTGACATTGGGTGAAGATGGCGCAACACATCAGATTTTGGAAGATATCGGATTAATGAAAATGCTTCCCGGGATGACGGTCATTAATACTTGTGATTACAATCAAACCAAAGCGGCAACTATTGCGATTGCAGATTACGAAGGTCCAGTTTATTTGAGATTTGGACGTCCTGTGATTCCTGTCTTCACAGATGAAGATCAAACTTTCGAAATTGGAAAAGCGTGGATGGTAAACGAAGGTACGGATGTAACGATTGTTGCAACTGGACATTTGGTGTGGGAAGCAATTAAAGCCGGAGAAATATTGGAAGCGCAGGGAATTGCTGCAGAGATTATTAATATTCATACCATCAAACCCTTGGATGCTGCAGCAATTTTGAAATCCGTCAAAAAAACAGGCTGCGTTGTAACGGCGGAAGAACATAATAGATTAGGCGGATTGGGTGACAGTGTCGCGCAACTATTGATCACAGAACATCTGGCGCCGCAGGAATATGTAGCTGTAAACGACAGTTTCGGAGAAAGCGGAACACCGGCGGAGCTGATGGAAAAATATGGGCTGAATGCAGAATCGATTGTAAAAGCTGTGCAAAAAGTCCTGAAAAGAAAATAAATTGACTTTAAATTAATCAGTCTGATTTTTTTAAAGGTCAATATTTTAAGACCTTTGTTCCTTAGATTTTATTTAAGGAACATTTTTTTTTGATTAAATTATGAAAGATATCAAACTGATAGTAACGGATATGGACGGTACATTTTTGAATTCGGAACACGAGGTGAGTCCGGATTTTGCAGCAATGTATCAGGAACTGAAGAAAAGGGATATCATGTTTGTGCCGGCCAGCGGAAGACAGATGGCAGGAATTACAAAATATTTCGGTGATATAGAATCTGAAATTGGCTTCATTGCAGAAAATGGAGGCTACATCATTTATAAAAATCAGGAACTTTTTGCTGATGAAATGGCACATGACCTGGTTGTCAAAATCATCGAGGCAACGCGTGAGATCCCTAAAGCTAAAGCAGTTCTTTCTGCTAAAAAGAGCGCTTACTATGAAACTGATGATCAGGAATTCATTGACTTTTTTAGCCAATATTATACTAAGAATCAAAAGGTGAATGATATGACGGAAGTCGTGGATGACAGCACATTCAAAATTGCCATTTACCACCCGAACGGATCTGAGAAAAATCTATATCCCGTTTTGAAAAAATTCGAAGAATACGATCTCGATGTCGTGGTATCCGGCAAATATTGGTTGGATGTGATGAATAAAAATATCAATAAAGGTCATGCTTTACAAAAGCTTCAAAAATCCCTCAACATTTTACCAGAGCAGACGATGGCGTTTGGCGATTATATGAATGATATCGAAATGCTGAAAAACTCCAAATACTCGTACGCCATGGAAAATGCCCATCCATCTGTGAAAGAAACTGCCACTTTTGGCGCTTCTTCCAATGATAACTTTGGTGTCTTGCAGATTGTAAGGAGTTATTTGGATCAGAATTAATTTTTTCTTTTATAAGTCTTATAATTCCCATTCAATTCCTCAGGAATACCTTTATTTTTGAATTTCAATTACTGAAAGGTTATTGTTTTAGAATTATAACTTTTTTGCTCCAATCGATTCTATCGGTTAATCCATCATTATTGAATAGCGATTCATAACATTTTATTTTTGTTTTTTATATTTTAGTAAAAGATGTAATGATCCTTTAATGAAGCAAATAACTTTGCAGTTTTAAAAGTTCCTATGTAAGTTAATTATAAGAATAATCATTATTCTGTATTTATAGTACGGTATTTGATATAGCTAATTTTGTTAACATTTTAAGATTTGAAAAAACTCAATAAAGGAAAACTATTTAGACGTTTCATCAGAACCATCATTGCGATTGTGGTTTTTTTTGTGTTGCTCATATTTAGTTTAAGGCTGCCATTCGTTCAGAATTTAATTAAAGATAAATTGATCGTATACCTCGAAGGTAAGATCAAGACCAAAGTAAGTCTGGAAAAGGTTTATATCGGTTTTCCCCACAGCTTGGTCATCGAAAATCTATACTTGAAAGGTCAAAAAGTAGATACGCTTTTGGCGGTGAGAAAATTTGATGTCGGATTGGATATGTGGCAATTGATCAAATCAAAAGCGGATCTGACTTCAATTGATCTGGAAGGTGTTCGTGCCAATGTGGTGCGTGATCCGCAAGGGAAATTCAACTTTGATTACATAATGGATGCGTTTGCGACTTCGGAAAAAGAGGAAAGTCCATCCAAGCCTTTTATTATTTCTCTTGATAAAATCAATCTAAAAGATATCGGCGTTACATTCAACGACCAACAGTCGAAAAATGACATCAAGGTTTACTTCAATTCATTTGATACACGGGTGAAAACCTTTGATCTTCAAAATAACAAATACGCGGTCAACGATATCAATCTTGATGGTTTGAAATTAAAACTGAAACAAGATCTGATCGAGGAAGTATCCAAAAATGTGGAGGAAAAAGTGGATTCTCTCAATCAGAAAAAACCAATGCAATTGGGCTTGAGCGGAATCAAACTGACGAATTTCAATATCGATTACGGTGACGATAATTCCAAGACTTTTGCGAAGGTTTTGTTTAAAGAATTGAGCACAAAAGTCAACAATCTCGACCTTCAAAATAATGCTTACGATGTTGGAAACGTTTATTTGACGGGCGCAAACATCAACGCCAACTTGTTCCTTCCAACTTCAAACGCCAATCCTAAAGAGGAAACATCTGAAGTTTCAAAAAGTACAACGCAGGAAAAAGCGATGAAAGTTCTTCTCGGAAAGTTGATATTCAATGACGTGAAAGTCGCTTACAACAATACTGCTGTGGCGCCGACCAAAACTGGAATGGATTTCAACCATCTTAATTTTGGAAAACTGAATGTCGACGTTCGTAATTTCAAAATGGAAAACAATGGTTTTGCAGGAAGTGTGAAATCGGCTGAGATCCAGGAAGCGCGAGGTTTGGATATTCAAAAATTCAATACGGATTTTGTGTACTCGGACAAAGAAGCTTACTTGAAAGACCTTTATCTTCAGACTTCTAAAACCATTTTGCGAGACGAGGTTGTCCTTAATTATAATTCTATCGAGCAATTATCAGCCAATCCTGGCGCGGTCAATATCTCTGCAAATATCAAAGATTCCAAAATTGGTTTTGCTGATATTCTGAATTTGGTCCCTACACTTAGAAATACCGCGCCATTCAACAAATATCCAAACGCAATTCTGTCCGTCAATGCCAACGTAAAAGGTTTGGTGAATGACCTTTTGATCAACGAACTGAGAGTTTCTGGTCTGGATCAATTGCGTGTCAATGCATCAGGAAGAATCCGAAATGCGATGAATCCTGACAATTTGTATTACGATTTGAAAATCGGCGAACTGGCTTCATCTGGAAGAACGATCTTCAATTTGGTTCCAAAAGGGACGATTCCGTCCAATATTTCTTTGCCTTCGCATTTCAGCATCAAAGGCTTTGCGAAAGGCACGACGAAAGTTGTGAATACGAATCTTAGTTTGTATTCCACACTCGGAAACGCGGGAATCAAAGCGCAAGTTGATATGCGTAGAAAAAACCGTGAGTTGTACGATGTGAAAGCCAACTTGCAAAATCTACAGATCGGAAAGATCATTCAGAACAAAGATCTCGGTGCAATTACGGCTCAGATCTCTGCGAAAGGAGAAAGTTTTGATTTCAAAAATGCGAATGCGAATATTGTAGGAAACGTGCAATCCGCGACTTACAAAGATTATCGTTATCAAAATATGAATTTGGTCGGCAAGATCAATCGTGGCGCTTACAACATTGTTCTCAATTCCAAAGACCCGAATGCAAACCTTCAATTGACCGCTTCCGGTGTTTACGACGACAAGAATCCAACGGTGAAAGTCAATGGGAATATCAATAAATTAGATTTGAACAAACTTGGTTTTTACAGTTCGCCAATGATTTTGGCTGGCGCAATCGATGGTGATTTCAAAAGCCTTGATCCGGATAATCTGAATGGTTATTTGAATCTGAAAAACTTCGCCATCTCTGATACGAAGGAAGTTTATCCAATTCAGGAAGTGAATTTGTTGGCCGTTTCTACAGCGGATTCAACGCAGATCAAATTCAATTCTCAGATTGCGGATGTGGAACTGAATGGAAAATACAAATTGACCCAAATCTTCGGGGCTTTGTCGCAAACGATGAATCAATATTATCAATTCCAAAAACCAGGAAAGGCAGCGAAAATCGATGCTGGACAATATTTCACGGTCAATGCTACGATCAAAAACGACGACTTGATCAGAAAGTTCGTTCCGGAATTGAAAAGCTTTGAAACCATCAATATCACTGGAAACTACAACGCTGATTCTCAAAAAATAGAACTCGATGCCAAGATTCCGCAAGTATTGTATGGCACCAATTCGCTTGAAAATACAAACCTGAAGATAACCAACGAAAATCAAGCTCTACAATATAATCTGGATGTTGCAGCTTTGAAGAGCGAAAGTTTTGCTTTGAACAAAGTCAATATCAATGGTGATGTCGCCGATAATATCATTAATTATAACATCACGACCAAAGACGATAAAGACGCTACACAATTCCTGATTGCTGGTAACGCCAAATCGATGAATGACATTACAGAGATCTCTTTGAACCCGAATGGTTTGAAGTTGAATTATATGGATTGGGCCGTTGCTGACGGTAACAAGATCCAGATCGGAAGTCAGGGGATTTTTGCGGATAATTTCAGACTGTCAAATTCTGGAAGCGAGATCTTGGTTCAATCAGAAAACACGTCGCCAAACAGTCCTTTGAATGTCACTTTGAAAGATTTCAAAATCGAAACCATTACAGAGATCATTAAAAAAGATTCGCTGTTGGCAAAAGGAACGATCAACGGAACAGCGCAGTTGAGAGACTTGAACAAAAAAATGAATTTCAATGCAGACATCAATGTTTCCGACCTTTTTGTTTACGGAAGTCCAGTTGGGAATCTAGCTTTGAAGGCCAATAATACTTCGGCCGATGTCATCAATGCAGATATTGCGCTTTCCGGAAACGAAAATGATGTGAAGATCACTGGAAATTACAACACTGCAGCAAGTAGTTTTGACCTGAATCTGGCGATGAATCAACTTCAGATGAAAACGCTACAAGGCTTTTCTATGAATGCAATCACCAACACAGAAGGTTATCTCTCAGGTGATCTGAAAATTACAGGCACAACGACTGAACCGAAAATTCTCGGCGATGTGAAAATGAATAATGTCGGATTGATGATTGCGCAAACTGGAAGTGATTTCAGAAAGATCAATGATAAAATCGCGTTCACCAACCGAGGAATCGAGTTTGATGATTTCAAAATCAATGATAAGGACGGAAATTCGCTTAAGATCGACGGTCAGGTTTTGACTCAGACCTACAGGGATTTTGCCTTCAATCTTGACATCAATGCCAAAGATTTCAAAGTTGTGAATTCAGAAAAATCAAATGACGCTTTGATGTACGGGATCTTGTCTATCGACGCTGCTTTGAAGGTAAGAGGAAACCTAGACCTTCCAAAAGTCGATGGTAGACTGGCGGTTTCGGATGATACAGATTTTACATTTGTGTTGCCTCAATCAAGTCCATCGTTGCAGGAAAGAGACGGCATTGTAGAATTCATTGACCAAGACCAGATCGCATTGAACAAAACCATCGTTACAGATTCTTTGGCTGCCAAAAACCAGATCAAAGGAATGGACGTGAGTGTCAATATTGAAGTGAGCAAAGAAGCCAAAATGTCTGTGGTCATAGACAAAGCCAACGGTGATTTTGTGAAACTTCAAGGTGAAGCAGAATTGACCGGCGGAATCGACCCATCCGGAAAAACCACTTTGGTCGGCGTTTACGAAGTAGAGCAGGGAAGCTACGATATGACCGTGAGCCTTCTGAAACGTAAATTCGAGATCCAAAAAGGAAGTACAATCACCTGGACGGGCGAACCGACCGCAGCAACGCTTGACATCACGGCAGTTTATAAAACCCAAACCGCGCCGCTGGATCTTGTGGAACAGCAGATCAGTGGAGAAAGTGCCGCAATGCTCAATCAGTATAAACAGAGAATGGAATTCAATACTTTGCTTCAAATGAAAGGCGAACTGTTGAAACCGGTCATCACGTTTGATATTACGACGGATGAAAAAAATAACTCTATTTCTTCCAACGTAAAAGATGTTGTGGATCAAAAATTAGCACAACTAAGAACGGAAGAAAACGAAATGAATAAGCAGGTTTTCGCATTGCTTTTATTAAATAGATTTATCGGTGAAAATCCGTTTGAAAATAGTGCGGGACTTTCCACCGAAACTTTGGCGAGACAAAGTGTGAGCAAGATCCTATCGCAACAATTGAATAATTTGGCTTCCGATTTGATAAAAGGTGTTGACCTTAATTTTGATCTGGAATCCTCCGAAGATTATTCCACAGGAGCTCAAAACACCAGAACAGACCTGAATGTCGGCTTAAGCAAAAAACTACTGAATGACCGATTGAAAGTATCTGTAGGAAGTAACTTCGGATTGGAAGGCGATGCCAGACAAAACGAGAATACGACCAATATCGCAGGTGATGTCACAATCGACTACAGCCTCTCCAGAGATGGCAGATATATGTTGAGAGCTTACCGTAAGAACGAATATCAAGTCGCTTTGCAAGGACAGATCGTGGAAACAGGCGTTGGTTTCATCATCACTTTGGATTATGATAAATTCCGTGAGATTTTCCAGAGTTCCAAGCGTGAGAAAAGAAAATTAGAAAGACAAAAAAACAATAACCAAGTAGTAGATTTTAAATAATAATGAAGAGCCGATTTCCAATCCATTTTAAGCCAGTCATTGCCTTGTCGTCCATCGCGATCATCTCATCTTGCAGCAATACCAAATTTCTGAAAGATGGACAAATGCTTTACACA
The DNA here is from genome assembly GCA_028736075.1 of Chryseobacterium sp. KACC 21268. NCBI lineage: Bacteria > Pseudomonadati > Bacteroidota > Flavobacteriia > Flavobacteriales > Weeksellaceae > Chryseobacterium > Chryseobacterium sp. KACC 21268. The sequence continues at coordinate 2,832,542 of CP117875.1, read as the reverse complement.
GGCGCCGAAGTTAAGATCGAAAACGACAGCATTCCGAAGAAGCAAAGGAAAGCTTTAAAGGCTGAACTCGAAGAAAATCTGACGCCAAAACCCAACTCAAGTTTTCTTGGTCTGAGACCAAAATTATATGCGTACAATATTGCCAAAGAACCTAAGAAGGAGAAAGGATTCAACTATTGGTTGAAGTATAAATTTGGTGAAAAACCTGTCTTGTTGGGCGATGTCGATAAGGAATTCAACAAAGATATCTTGGTCAATTATTCTGAGAACAAAGGCTATTTCAATGCGCAAGCGAAGTACGACACGGTTTCGAAGAATAAAAAAGCACAGGTCATTTACACGGTAAGACCTGGAAATCAGTATTTGATCAGTCAGGTCAAATTCCAGGAAGATTCGACTTTGGTCAATCAGGAAATTCAAAATTTGAAAGACAAATCTCTTTTGAAAGTCGGAAATCCATTTGATCTCGGCGTCATCAAAGCCGAACGGGAAAGGATCGACAATGGACTAAAGGAGAAAGGTTTCTACTATTTTCATCCAGATAATATCATCGTCCAGGCAGACAGCACCGTGGCAAAAAATCACAAGGTGGAACTGAATGTCAAACTGAAAGAACAAACGCCAGACCTTGCAACGCAGCAATTTTCCATTGATAAAGTGGTGGTTTTCCCCAATTACAACATTCGTGATGTGAAAGACGGCAAATACACTGTTCCGATGAACGCAGATTCCCTTTCCAAATATGCTTACGAAGATATCTACGTGATCGACCCGGATCATAAATTCAAACCAAGGATCTTTGACCGCGCTTTGTACTTTAAAAAAGGCGATGTCTACAATCGTAAAGACCACAACTTGACTTTGAGCAGATTGATCAGTTTAGGCGTTTTCAAATTTGTGAAAAATGAATTTGTCGTTTCAGATTCTTTGAATCATAAATTCGATGCCTATTACTTATTGACACCAAGACAGATCCAGTCGTTGCGTTTGGAAACTTTGGGACGAACCAACTCGGCCAATTATGGTGGAGGCGAGGTGAACCTGAACTGGACGCACAGAAACTTCTTCCGAGGCGCTGAGCAGTTCAAAGCGGCTGTATATGGTGCTTTCGATGTTCAGTTGGGTGGACCAAAAGATGCGAACAACATCATCCGAGTTGGGGCGAACACCCAACTTTCCATTCCGAGAATTGTGGCGCCTTTTAGATTTAATTCTTCCAGTGCATTCGTTCCTAGGACCAACATCAACCTTGGATATGAATATCAAAGCCGTACGGAATTGTACACGCTTCACAACTTCAATGCGTCATTTGGTTACGTTTGGAAAGAGAACGTCAGAAAAGAACACGATCTGAAGGTCATTGATATCACGATGGTCGCGCCTCAAACGATAACCGATAAATACCGCCAACAAATCAACGGAGACCCTGAAAATGGAATTCCTGCGAATCCAACTTTACAAAGGGTAGTGGACAAACAATTGATCTTTGGACCAACTTACACTTATACTTATACCAATACAACTTCGCCAAAGACCAACACGATCTATTACCGTGGAATGTTGGATCTGGCAGGAAATATCACTGGACTTGTAACCGGAGCGAATGCGAAAAAAGGTGATCAGAAAAATATTTTCGGCGTTCCATTCAGTCAATATGCGAAGATGGAACACGATTTCAGGTTCTATCATAAGTTCAATGAGAAGACAAATTTTGCTTCCCGAATCATTGCCGGAATTGCCTATCCATATGGAAACTCAGAGTTTGTGCCTTACTCCAGACAGTTCTTTGTCGGCGGAAGTAATAGTATTCGAGCTTTCCGAGCCAGAACGTTAGGACCGGGAAGTTATGATCCGAGAGTTCAGAATGCAAGTTTCTACTTTGACCAGTCAGGTGACATCAAACTAGAAATGAATGCAGAATACAGAGCCAATATCTACAAATTCCTAAATGTAGCGGCCTTCGTAGATGCAGGAAATATCTGGTTGGTGAATGATGATATCAATGAACAAGGCGTCAATACCAGACCTGGCGGAAAATTCTCCAAAGATTTCTTGAGTGAAGTAGCAGTCGGCGCTGGAGTCGGTTTGCGATTGGATTTCTCGATCTTGGTTTTGAGATTGGATCTTGCAATGCCTTTGAAGGTTCCTTACTACGAAAAAGGTGACCGTTGGGTGCTGGATAGAGTGAAATTCGGAGATAGCGCTTGGAGAAAGGATAATTTGATATTGAATATTGCGATCGGCTATCCTTTTTAATATTAGAATTAAAAAAAAATTATTCAGGCAATGTAAACCAAAAAGTACTTCCTTCACCGATTGTACTTTTTGCGCCTATATTTCCATCATGTTTTTTGATAATTTCTGCACAGATGTAAAGTCCTAATCCAAGTCCGGAATATGTTTTTCCCGAATGATCTGCCCTGTAGTAACGGTCGAAAAGATGAGGCAAAATTTCAGCATCAATTCCATCTCCGAAATCCTTCACAGAAACTTTTACTTCATCATTCAAAGATTCGATGATGATCTGGATTTGATTGGAATGAGCGGCGTATTTTACGGCATTGTTCACAAAATTGATCACCACCTGGTCAATTCTGTTTTCGTCTGCATACACTTCAATACTTTTGTCGCCCTGGACAGTGATATTATATTTGCCCTCCATTCTCACGTGATTGCAACTGTTGGACAACATATTGAAAAGATTAAACTTTGTTTTCTCAAGCTTAAGCTGATCTTCATTCATTCTTCTCATATTAAGAAGTTCATCAATTAAAACAACCATTGTTTCCACACTTTTAGAAGATTGATCTATGAGTTTGCTGTGTGTCGCAGAAAATGGTTTGTCCTTCAGCCTGTCTAATAATTGGATTGATGCTTTTAAAATCGTAAGAGGTGTTTTCAGTTCGTGACTGGCGATGCTTAGGAAGTCATCCTTGCGCTGTTCAAACATTTTCTTTTCGGTAATGTCTGCAGTCATTCCTACCATTCGGTCTGCCACACCTTCTTTATTGTATCTTGGCCGGCCGTGCGCTTCAATCCAGTGCAGAGAGCCGTCTCGCCATTTGATGGGATATTCTGTTTTATAAATACCATTCGTTCTCATAGCTTCTTGCACCAATCCTTTAACCCTCTCGTGATGTTCTGGAAGCATTGCTTCAAAAAGATCAGCATAGGTAAAATCTTCTTCTGGAGAAAAACCATAATTGCGCTTGAACTGATCTGTACTCTGCATAATACCAGTTGCAACATTCACTTCGGTAGAACCCAGGCTGCTGGCATCCATTGCGATTTGCAATCTTGTATTAATCTCATTCACAGATTCTCTGGAGTTGACCTGATCTGTAACATCGATAGCTACGATGAGAATAGCATAACTTTTTCCCGTCGCATCGCTTATGGGTTTGTAAACAAAGTTGAGATAGCGTTCAACCGACTGATCATTAATAGAAAGCACAGTTCTGTGTTCTTTACCATAAAAAGATTTCCCACTGTTATAGACGTCTGTGAGAATATTAAGGAAATTTTGCTCTTTTATTTCAGGTAATGCGGTAGCGAGAGGCAAACCAATCACCGATCTGTCCTTTCCCCAGATTTCCAAGATCGCATCATTGACTACATCGATTTCAAAATCTTTTCCTTTCAAAGATGCCATTGCCACAGGAGAATGTTTTACCAAAGATTTGAAGCGGGTTTCACTTTCAACTAAATTATGATTGAGCTCCTCAAGCTGATTTTTATAATGGATAAGTTCTTTGTTGACATTTTCCAGCTTAGCATTGATGTTTAAAAGTTCCTCATTGGTGATCTGATATTCTTCATTTATTTCCCCCAGATCTTTTGTGAGTTTTTCTTCGGCTTTTGCCTTTTCTATGACCAGTTTTCTGGCAGCCATCCTGTCGGATACTTCGAAGGCCGTGTGCAGAATATATTTCGTTTTACCATTTTCATCAGTAATGGCTTTATACTCAAAATCGAAATAATAATATTGAAGTTCGCCGTCCACATCAAGTACAGCAGGATAATCCTTTGCCAGATAGGTCTCGCCAGAGCGCCAAACATTCTGCAGAATATCGAAAAATGGCTGACCGGAGAGTTCCGGAAGTGCATCTGTGAAATTTTTCCCTACGACTTTTCTGTCTTTTCCCCAAAAGTTCAGCATGGCTTCATTGGCACTTATTATCGTAATCTCGTCGCCAGTGTAAATTGCTGTCGCATTCGGAGATTTGAAAAGTATACTAAGTAACTGCTCGGGCTGGATGAGGTCGGGAGAGTTCATTAAAGAATTTAAAAGTTACACAAATATAATTAATATCTGCCAATGACTGATGATAAAAGCTTTCATAATTGGCTCGGGTTTTGAAATCAATTCGAAAAAATTCAATCACAATGATTCCTAAGGCAGGTTCAATAATTTTTCGTTGTTTTGCAAATTGTTAATTTAAATAGAAATATGTCGAAGTTTGATGAGATAAGACCATTTTATGATGATGAAGTAAATGTTGCGCTGCAGAGTGTAGCAAAGCATCCTATGATGAAGGCTTTGATGAGTTTCACATTTCCTAATAAGGATGAGGATTTTTGGATTGATGAATTCAAGAATGTTCATTCTATTAATGATTTTCAAAGTCAGTTTATTTCTCAGACCGTACTTCAGATTCTGGAAAGAAGTTCGGAGGGTTTAACGACTTCAGGATTCGATCAACTGGATAAAAATCAGTCCTATCTTTTCATTTCCAATCACCGAGACATTGTGCTTGATACTTCACTATTGAATTTGGCATTGTTGAATGGAGGTTTTGTAATGACGTCATCGGCCATTGGTGATAATCTGGTCAAAAAACCTTTTCTCCACGTCCTTGCAAAACTGAACCGTAATTTTTTGGTCCAAAGAGGGATTTCAATTCGCGAACAACTTAGCAGTTCCAAAACATTGTCAGAATATATTTATAATCTTCTAATCAATGAAAACCGCTCCGTCTGGATGGCACAGCGTGAGGGAAGAGCCAAAGATGGCAATGATTTTACGCAGCAAGGCGTCTTGAAAATGCTGGCAATGTCTGCAGAAGATCAATCTCTGACTGACTTTTTCAAAACATTGAAAATTGTTCCATTATCCATCTCTTACGAATACGATCCTACAGATTCCTTGAAAATGCCGCAGCTGATGGCAAAATCTAGAAATGAAGTATATGTTAAAGATCATAACGAAGATTTCACAACGATGCTCAGCGGCGTTTTGGGACAGAAAAAACGGATCCACCTCCACGCCGGAAAAGTGTTGAACACAGAACTGGACAACATCGCCAACGAGTTTGATAACAAGAACAAACAACTTCAGGCCATCGCACAGATCATCGATGACTCGATTATCCAGAATTATAAACTTTGGCCAACCAAGTATATTGCGTACGATCTGCTTCACAAGACCGATCAATTTGCTCACCGTTACACAGAAGAAGAAAAACAACTGTTCATCAGAAGACTGGAGATGCGAATTGACAGTTTTGATTCTGCCCTGAAAGAGAGTTTTCTAGCGATGTACGCAAATCCAGTGATCAACAAGATGAAGTATCAGCAAGATCTTTCGTCTTAATTTCATATTTTTGATATCATATTATTAATATTTTGAAAAATAATATTGAAGTAGGGTAGTTTTCCACAGAATTGGCAAAGAAATTGTGTAGTCCATTATGTACTTAATAACTAACAATTTAAAACTGACCACTATGAATATTTCTTACTACGATTTCAAAAATTTGCCGAATGAATCTCAGTGTGACATCGTTTTGAACCAAGGTCAACTGATGAACGAAACCATCAAAGATGAACTCAAGTTTGTTCTGTACGAGATTTCGTCTTTCACCGTCGAGATTGTTTACAATAAAAACAACAGGATTGCGTCGATGAACGTTTTCCAAAACAAATCAGCCTACGCTAACTAAATATAAAAAACACTATCAGATTTTGATAGTGTTTTTGCTTTCATAAAGATTTCGATTTCTAAAGTCGCTTCTGCTCTTCCGTCTTGTTTCCAGCCTTCGCCTCTTTAACTTTTTGATTTCCAAAATTATATTTCAGATTGATGATGAAATATCGCGTGTCCCGATAATCCTTGAAATATTGATTCTGATTCGCATAATTGGTAGAAATCGTATTTTTGTCCGTTTTGAAAATATCATTGAAAACCAATCCCGCTTCCAATTTCTTATCAAACATTTTTTTATTGATGATAACGTAAGTATTCTGCGAAGAACTGATGTCAAAAGAACCTTGAATCGTCTTCGAATTGTAAACATAACCCACGTTCAAATCCCAGGTTTTCGCCTTGTCCAAAGTGATTTGCGTTGATAGATTCGTATTGTAGAAGAACACATCATTTTTGTACAGGATTTGGTCCACGCCCATAAAATAATTTTCCTGATATTCTCCCATCGCAAAAACGTTCAGCTTCCAATATGGCTTTATAGAGAAGCTTTTAGAAACATTCGCGCCCATATTTTTCCCGTGGTCGATGTTTGTAAAATTGTAAACCGTTTCAAAAGTCTCAGGATTTTGGATTGAAATTTCCATCGACGGGTCTTTGATGTATGAGAAATACGTTTCGAAGTTCCAATTTTTCACGGTGTAGGTCAAACTCAGATTGTGAATAATCGTCGATTTCAAATTCGCATCACCTTGAAAATAATAATACAAGTTATAATAAGACCTCGATGGATTCAGGAAATCGTAATTCGGTCGGTCGATTCTTTTGCCGTACGAAAATCCCAATTGCTGGTCATCGTTCAAAGTGTACATCGCGTAAAAAGTGGGGAAAAGTCCAGTTCGCGTTCTGTTGTTTTCAACAGTTGGATTGTCAGATTTTGTTTTGATAGCGGTTGTTTCCGACCTTAATCCAGCTTTCAGTTCCCACTTTTTCAATTTATATTCTGAGGAAACATAAACAGCAAAAATATTCTCTTTATAATCAAACAAATTGCTTTTCAACGGATTGTAGATGATGGATTCCCGAGTTCCATCAAAAAAATCCAAGTCGTTTTCATTATGTACAAAACTATATTTAATTCCACCTTCCAACGTGAATTTTTCCTTTGTCAATCGATAATCCAACTGCGAAGAGTAAAGCGAAATATTCTGCATATTTTTACTTCCAAATCGGTTGTAATCTTCCGGCTGGTCCACAAAATTCAGTTGCGTTTCAATGTCCTGATTTTCCTTATATTTTTTAGTACTGAAATTATTGGTCCAGGTCAAATTCTGGTCAACAAATTTCTTATCAAAAACCAAATAAGAATTAAAACTATTATTAAACTGATTTTTCTGATTCGATGTCAAATAGTTGGACTGCAATTGACCATTTTCCGTACTATAAATATTCGTCGGAACCTTGTAATGACCGTTATTATTCGGCGCATTGTAGCCATCAAAACCAAACTGAACGGTTGACAAACTATCCAAACTGTATTGTCCGGCGAAATTGTAAATATGTTGCTCGTGTGCGTGCGTTTTCCGCGTCATATCGCTTTCCCAGCGTGTTTTGTCATTGTTGAAAGTCACGACATCGAAATTTTTCCGAACGTAATCGCCCGTCACAAAATTGTAATTCCCGCTCAGTTGCCATTTTCCCGTATTGTAAGATTGCGCCGTTCCAATCATTCCTTTCGCATAAATCGATTGATGATAACGCGTCGAAATCCGTCCTTTGTAACCAGAAAGCACATTTTTTTTCATTTTAATATTAATGATGGCGCTTCCCTGAGCTTCATACTTCGCAGGCGGATTGGTGATGACTTCCACGGACGAGACGTTGCTTCCATCGGTGTTCTCTAGAAGTTGTTTCAGTTGTTCCTGCGTCATCAAAGTTTTTTTATCATTAATGGTCACGATGATTTGCGAATTCCCACGAACGCTCAATTCTTCATTTTTCACCAAGACGTTCGGCGTGCTTTTCAAAATATCCCAAGCGTTCAGATTTTGAAGTGGTGTATTATCGATATTGAATTCCAATCGGTCGATTTTCCTTTTCAATAAAGGTTTATTTGCTTTGATGGTCACCGCTTCGATGTTGTTCAAAGTATCTTTTTTAAGGATAATATTCAATGCCAAATCACTTTCCTCGAGCGTCAATTCATAATCCCGAAAACCCGATTTTTTGATGATTAAAGAAACTGGAAACGACGAGATTCCATCAATCACAAAATTCCCTTGCGCATCAGAATTGTAAATTTTATTTTCATTAATTTGAATAATGCCGTCCGAAATAGGCTCCTGATTTTCATTTTCAAGATGTCCTTTGACGCTTTGACTCCAAATCAAAATTGGGAATATCAGCAAAATTGTGATGTAATATTTCATTTCATTAATTTTCTCCAAAATTGAGACAGTTTACATCAAAGTTTTGTTAATGAAGGGTTAACGGACGGTTAATGCTATTTTTGAAAGAAATTTGATTGTATTTTTGAACTTGGAAATTTTAACCAACCAAAGTCCCATTGGGACGACCATATCCCAACATAGGAATTCATTCCTATGAAAAACTATGAATCGCAAGAGAAACATCACCATCATTTTGTTCACCTTCAGCCTGATTATTTTGGTTGCGCTTCAGGCGTATTACATCCACAATTCCTACCGATTGGAGGAAAAAGACCTGACTCGACAAGCCCGATTGATTGCCGATAAAGTGCTTGATGAAATGGAAAAATATGACAATGACAAACGGGATGACAAGTTGGTTGGCGATTTCGAAAGGCTCAAAACAGAAATCACAATTCAGAAAGAAAAAATCATTCACCCAGAAAGGATTTACACATCAGAACCATTTCACAGCAAGCAACTCGAGCAGATTCTAAAGAAAAATATTGGCGACAGTGATTTTAAGATTGCCATCAAAAACGAAGTGTTTTCCGTTCTTGATGAAGTGAAAAATGAAGAACTTTTGCCCAAGAATCGTTCTATCATTCTTTTTCAAACGTTGAACAAAATGACCGCACCGATTTTGATGTACGAAGGCAAATGGTCTAGCCATCAATCCAGAGAAAACACGGATTTGAATCTCGATGAAAAACATTTCTATCTCGTAAAATCGAAGGCGACATTTCAATTGCTGAATATGGAGTTTCTGATTTTCAAAAAAGTGATTCCGTTGATTATCATTAGTTTATTGATTGTGATTTTAATTGTTTATTTATTCTGGAACAGTTTAAAAAACCTGAATCGCCAAGAAAAGAAAATCTCGCAACTTCACACCACCATCGATTCCATCGCACACGAACTGAACACGCCAATCACAACGTTGAAATTTTCCATCGTCCAAACCTCAGATTCTGAAACCAAAGCTTTGCTGGAACGTCAAATCAAACGTTTGGAAAATATTGTAAAGTCCATTCACCATTCGGATTCTGAAGATGTTTTGATGGATAAGATGGAAATGGAAAATTACTTTGCGAACATCAAAAAAACTTACAGAGACATTAACTTTAAGATTAATCTGGATTTACTAAAGAACAATGTTTTTCGTCAAAACGACTTCACACAAATGATGGATAATCTCATCGATAATTCTGTAAAATACGGCGCAAAAAATCTTGATATTATCATTAATGACAATCTTGAAATCGAAATCTCCGACGACGGAATCGGAATTCCAAAAGACGATTTGAAATTTATTTTTGATAAATATTACCGCGTTTCCAGAGCCGAAAATCTGAACATCAATGGTTTGGGTGTTGGTTTATTTTTGGTGAAATCCATTGTTGATAAATACAAAGGAAAAATCTCTGTAAAATCCAATCTTGGCAAAGGTGTAACTTTTAAAATCCAGATTCCAAATGAAAACTAAAATCTTTTTGGTAGAAGACGATGCAGACTTGGGAATGGTTTTAAAACAATATCTGGAATTCTCAGATTTCGAGGTCAATTGGATTCCGAATCCCGAATTTATCATTAATAATAAAGAAATCATCCAAGATTATCAATTGGCGATTTTGGACGTGATGCTTCCTTTTATGGACGGTTTCGAACTCTCAAAAGAAATCAGAAAAACCTCTGATATTCCCTTCCTATTTCTAACCGCGAAAGGTCAAAGTATTGATAAAATCTTGGGTTTAAAACTCGGCGCCGACGATTACATCACAAAACCTTGCGAACCGGAAGAGTTGATTCTGCGCATCAAAAACATTCTGAAAAGACAACAGAACTCTGCAAAAGATATTATAAAAATCGGAAATTATGCCTTCATTCCATCGCAGCTCCAATTGAAATTTGAATCCGAAACCATTCAGTTAACAGAGAAGGAGTCCGAACTTTTGCTTATGCTTTCCAGAAGCAATCATAAGATTATCAACCGAAAAGAAATCCTAGAAAATCTCTGGGGCGAAAATGACTATTTCCTCGGCAGAAGTCTGGATGTTTTTATGACAAGACTTCGGAAATATCTTCAAAAAGACGACAGGATCAAGTTCGAATCCGTGCGTGGAATCGGCTTCAAAGTGGAGTTTCCGATATGATTTTTTTATCTCTATTGAAAAAGACCTTTCCAAACTGCCCAGATAATTAATAGTGGCAAATTGATTATTCCGAAGACAAAATGTTTTATAGAAAGTTTCAGCTTTCCAATATTGCCATTTTCAAAATATACAGATCTAACGTAAAGATCAAAAAAATTCATAACTTTTATTTTCTCAACAGTATCAAAGATAGTTCCTAAGAGAAATTTTATTGTTAAGAAATTGTTAACTTTTGATTGCTTATTAGATCACATACTTTTTGAGTCCTTCCATAATGCCCTGCCACAGCATATTGAAGAAACTCTTGTCCGGATCGCGTTTTTTCTCAATCACTACATGCGTTGGTTCACCTTTCGATTCATCTTTTACGAACCAGTTTGCGACAGTTGACAGCACTTTGCGTTCCTTGCCTTTTTTATTAAGGAAATTAACGTACATATCGTTGTATTTAAAATAGAACTTTCCTGCAATTCCGGCATTCGTTCCGTAATAATCAAATTTCAGATAATCAATTTTTCCATCCAGCGTGATATTGAGATAAGGTCTCACAAATAAATTTACATTATCCGCTGAAAGCTTTTGGATATTGCCTTTGATGGTAAATTTGTCCTGCATATCCATTACATCAAATTTCCAAACGATGTTTGTAGGAGCAGTGCCGTAAAAAGCAAAATTAGCGTCAGCTGTTATCACGGTTGGTCTTCCTTTGATTTTTCCGTTGTTGACATCATTAATTAAAATTCCGAAATTATCAAATTTCAGTTTCCCCGGAATATTGCTATTTTCTGCATTTTCCTCATAAACCAACGCTGAGTTTTTGATCACCACAGTTTTGACGAACAAAGGCATTTTCACATTCCTCAATTTTTTACTGAATAATATTCGTGGATCGTGATCGTCTGCCGGAGCTAAATCGTGATAAATATTGCAGTTCAAGCCATCGATTTCGACTTTATTAATATAAATCAAAGGATTTCTGAAGAAGTCCGAATTCTGATCTGTGATCCCAATACTTTTTACAGAAATCGTATAAAGATCAGTCTCTTTTGCAATTACTTTGCTGAAGCCGGCTCTGGAATATTTTGGCAGATATTTGAAATCTTTGATGTCCGTTTTGTTCCCGGAATTTTTAAGCTGAGCAATTTTAAGGGTATAATATTTCCCGGCATCAAGGTCAATTTTCTGAGCACTGATTAACCTTTTGCCAATCGTCACAGGTTTATGATTTTTAAAATCTGCAGTGTTGGAAGACAATTGCTGCAAGTTGATATCGAATTTTCCAACTGCCAATTTCTGTTTTCCCTGACTGGTTTGAGACATTTTTCCATTCGAAATATTGATGAAACCAAGTTTCGCAGCAAAATCAGGTAGAGTAGAACTTGATTTTTTCTGTTTTGGTTTTTGTTTGTGATTGGATGAAATTATTTTGATGTCAGGCGATTTAATTTCGATTCCATCCATCAGGATATTCAGTTTTTGACCGATGTATTTTGTCTGGTTGTTTACGATCTTGATTTCGTCCGTATTGATGTTGAAAAGATCTTTGTTCGCAGATTTTGCCAAAGCTGTAACCTGAACTTTTTCGAACAGAATATTAGAATCGTGAGAATCGATTTTTTTAATTCTGACTGCTTGAAGTTTGTTGGCTTTAAAGTAAATATTATCCGCTTCGATGTCGTGATTGGTAAATCTGAAAGGGATTTTTTCCTTCACTGTATTTTTATCAAAAACAATATTAGTAAGTTTGAAATTGAATTGATCTATCGAAGCTGTTTTGTCAAGATTTGCCTGCAAAACCACAATTTTACCTTTCTCAAAACTGATGTTTTTCAAACCGATTTTCATATCGATTTCTTTCGGATCTTTCTCCTTTTCAACAATGTTTTTTCCTGTGGAAATCACTTTAAGATCCGGATGTTTGAAGATAATATCAGAAACAATTAGGGAGTCCTCGCTCACATTGAAATCCTTTGCCAGTAAGTTTTCAGAATAGAAATCAAAGATATTTTTTGCATTATAATTGGCAGCATTCTGCAATGGTTTTAGATGAAATTTCTTAAGTTCAAGTGTTTTGTTTGCAGCCAGAATTTCGTCAGCGTCAACTTCATAAAACTCATTTACGCCAATTTTGACGCTTTTTGCATCGATTTTAAATTCCTGGAAAGCAATTGGAATTTTAGAGTTATTATCGCTTTGTTTGATGTCTGTCAGTTTGATATTGATATTTTCTCCAACGAAAACCGGTTTCCCATCCGCATTTTTGATATCTGCAAAAACATTATTAATCAAAATATTATTGATATGGATATCCGTCGCTTTTTTCTGTTTTTTTTGGTCTTTCTTTTTAGGAGCAAGTCTTACATTGATTTTAGAATCAGTCAATAACAATTGATCCGCGTGATAAGATTTGTTGAAAATGGCTTTCCAGATAGAAATATCATGAAGCTCTATTTTCTTTACAGTTCCATTGATTTGAGTGATGGAAGAATCTTTGGGATTTTTAGTAGAAATTTTCAATTCGTCTGCCGTGAAATCACCTTTCAGAAGACTTAATGAAAAATCTTTCAACTCAATTTTGTAAGCTGTTTTATCATTGACCAGATCTGGTAATTTTTTTTGAAGATAGAAATCTAAAGCAAAAGGAAATGCTAAAATCAGAACCAGGAAACCAATTCCTATTCCCAAAAACCATTTTTTGCGTGTGTGTGTTTTCTCCGGTATATTTTTTTCCATCAATTGTAAATCTTTCTCATTTCAAAGCTACACAAAAGATGTTCCAATAACTTAATATATTGTTTTTCTAAATTGATTATTTAGTAATTACTGTCGAATTTTATAACTTTAAATGCATATCAATAAAAATAATACAACAAAAATGGCCGGAACTTTTCCGACCATCTTTGTTACCGAAGTAACTTTTAACAAAAAATAACTTAAACTTTATTTATTTCCATCCGCCTCCAAGAGCTCTGTAAAGATCAACAATACTGCTAAGTCTTTGTCTCTTGATGGAAGCCAGATTCAATTCTGCCTGAAGCGAGTTGGCCTGAGCTGTGATCACTTCAAGATAATTAGCCATTCCGCCTTTGTAAAGCAGTTCGGCGCTTTTGATGCCGTCTTTCAGCGTTGTCACTTGTTCCGAAGCTTTTGCTTCCTGAGCTTTTAAACTTTCATTCGAAACCAATGCGTCGGAAACTTCTCCAACAGCATTCAGAACAGATTGACGGAAAGCCAAAACATTTTTCTCTCTCTGAATTTTTGCAACCGCCAAATCGGTTTTCAATTGTTTTTTCTGGAATATTGGTTGCGTAATTCCACCTAAAACAGATCCAAACAACGAAGCCGGAATCTGAAACCAATTATCAATTTTAAATGAATTCACGCCACCATTTGCAGTAATCCTCAAAGCGGGATACATGCTTGCCTGAGCAATTCCCACAATCGAATTTGATTCCAACAAAACCAATTCCTGTTGGCGAACGTCAGGACGACGGCTCACCATCGCAGCGGGAATTCCTGCCGAGATATTTTGTGGTAAAGACGAATCGGACATTTCAATCGTTCTGCTTATTTTATCTGGATTTTCACCCACTAAAATACTCAATGCATTTTCCTGAATGGCGATATTTTGTTCGAGTTGAGTAATCAAAAGTTCTGTCGATTCTGTTCTGGCTTTCGCCTGCTGAACGCCCAAAGATGTTGTCTCGCCACCTTTCCAGATTTTTTCAGTCACATCCAAAGTGTTTTTGCTGAGTTCCAGATTGGATTTTGCCACCTTCATTTGTTTGTCAAGCATCAAAAGATTGTAGTATCCTTGAGCAATAGCTGCAACAACTTGGGTTTGGATTGCTTTTGAAGCCTCATAAGTCTGCAGAAACTGAACTCTCGAAACTTCCTGCTGATTTTTTATCTTTCCCCAAATGTCAGCTTCCCAACTTAAATTGAAAGCGGCGTTGTAATCCTCAACGTGACTTTGACCGAGAAACAAATTCAGACTTTGTCCGTTCATACTGTTTTTCGAAGGTCTGGAAATCTGTCCCGAAACACCAAAACTGATGTCCGGATATTGCAGATATTTTGCCTGATTCAATCGTTCCTGTGATGAAGCGACTTGTTTCAAAGCAATCTGTAAATCATAGTTATTCTTGATCCCTTTTTCGATCAAATTTTGCAGGATCGGATCTTTGAAAAATTGTCTCCATTCCAGATCGGCAACACTTGCTGTATCCGCGGTTGCCGTGTACTTGAATGTTTCCGGCAACTCTGGACTTACTTTATCTAAAGCTAATTTTGGCATACAGGAAACCGCACTCGCTACGACTACTGATGAGACCAAAATCTCTTTTATTTTTGTTATGATGTTCATTGATTTTCTTTTTTTAAATATAATTTAAAGCCGCTTTTTCCTTTTTCAGTTTACGTTTCTTTCTGCTTGGCATTTTCTCGTGCAGATATTGGAAGATCACATACATCACCGGAATGATGAAAATCCCGAAAACAACACCCGTAAACATCCCACCAACAGTACTGATTCCAATCGAATGATTTCCTTTCGCCGCCGCACCTTGCGACCAAACCAATGGCAACATCCCAATGATGAAGGCAAATGATGTCATTAAAATTGGTCTTAATCTTAATCTCGAAGCCTGTAAAGCTGATTCGATTAAAGTCCTGCCAGCTTTTCTTCTTTGAACAGCAAACTCGACAATCAGAATCGCATTTTTCGCAAGTAATCCGACTAGCATAATCAATCCAACCTGAACATAAATATTATTATCAATTCCAGCCAAACCTGTAAAAGCATAAACTCCGAAAATCCCTGTAGGAATCGTCAAAATGATGGCGAAAGGCAAGATGTAACTTTCGTATTGAGCTGCTAATAGGAAGTACACAAACAAAATACTCAACATAAAGATGAAAGCCGTTTGTCCGCCGGTTTGTCTCTCTTCACGTGTGATTCCTGTCCATTCATAGCCGTAACCTCTTGGTAATGATTTTTTTGCCGTTTCTTCCACCGCTTTGATTGCGTCTCCTGTACTATAACCGGGTTTCGGCGTTCCATTGATTGTCACCGCATTAAACAAGTTGTTTCTTGTAACTGTTTCTGGTCCGAAAGATCTTTTCAAAGTCACTAAAGTTTTAACCGGAACCATTTCACTTTGATTATTCTTTACATAGATTCCTTCCAATGAGTTTGCATCGGTCCTGTAAGGAATATCTGCTTGAGCCATTACTCGGTAATATTTTCCAAATCTGTTGAAATCTGAGACGAAACTACTTCCGTAATAAATCTGCATCGTTTGCATCAAATCGTTGACAGAAACGCCTAACTGATTGGCTTTATCCGCATCTACCTGAATGGTGTATTGTGGATTTCCTGCCGCATAAGTGGTGAATGCAAAAGCAATTTCCGGACGTTTCATCAGTTCCCCGATAAAAGCTTGAGTCGTAGTTCCCAATTGTTCAAAAGAACCGTTGGTTTTATCCTGAAGCATAAATTCGAAACCGGAAACGTTACCAAAACCCTGTACAGTAGGGAAGTTGAAGAAGAAAGCACTCGCATCTTTTACCTGCGCTACTTTTCCTGTCAATCCTGCTGCGATTTGATCCGGATCTTTCACCTCGCCACGATCTTCATAATCTTTCAGCTTGATAAAACCAGCAGAGTAGGGCGATGCATTGGCATTACTAATGAAATTTAATCCATCAGAAACCCAAAGATATTTGGCTATATTTTCTTTCTCGATGATCTTATCAATTTGTTTTGTCGCTTTGTTGGTTCTTTCCAATGAGCTTCCCGGAGGCGTGTTCACAGCATACAAAACGAAACCTTGATCTTCTGTCGGGATAAATCCTGATGGCGCTTTATTAACCAATAAAATTGTAATCGCCGTGATCAATACAAGTCCGCCAACACTTACCCATTTGTTTTTGATTAAGAATTTAAGACTGTAAATATATTTTTTTGTCAGATTATTAAAGCTGGTATTAAAAGCGTTGAAAAATCTGGATCCGAAACCTGTTTTTTGATGGTGATCGGCGTGTTCTCCCTGAGGATCATTCAGTAAAAGTGCACACAAAGCTGGACTTAAAGTCAATGCATTAATAGCCGAAATCAAAATCGCAATGGCTAAAGTGAAGGCAAACTGTCTGTAGAAAACACCTGCCGGTCCTTGCATAAATCCAACCGGAATAAACACCGCTGACATTACCAAAGTGATGGAAATAATCGCTCCCGATATCTCACTCATCGATTCTCTGGTGGCCTGATCAACTGGTAATCCCGTATGTTCCATCTTGGAATGGACGGCCTCCACAACTACAATCGCATCATCGACGACAATTCCAATCGCTAGAACCAAGGCAAATAACGTCAACATATTGATACTGAATCCGAATAAATTCAGGAAGAAAAATGTCCCGATAATCGCAACCGGAACCGCAATCGCGGGAATCAAAGTCGATCTGAAATCCTGAAGGAAAATATAAACCACAATGAAAACCAAGATAAATGCAATTACCAAAGTCTCAACAACCTGATGAATAGATGCATCCAAAAAGTCTTTGGAGTTGTACATAATGATCGGTTTCACCCCTTTTGGAAGTGTTGTTTTGAATTCTTCAACCTGTCTTTCAACTTCGGTCAAGATTTCATTCGCGTTAGATCCTGCAGTTTGAAGGATTGCGAAACCTGCAACAGGCTTTCCATCAACTCTGTTTGCTGCGGTATAGCTGTATGATCCGAATTCTACTCTGGCAACATCTTTCAACCTTAGGAAAGAACCATCGCTATTGGACTTTACGACGATATTTTCGTAATCTTCGTTTTTGTTTAATTTCCCTTTATACTTTAAAATGTATTCGTAAGTTTCTGTACTTCCTTGTCCGAAACGTCCAGGCGCAGCTTCAAGATTGCTGTTTTTGACCGCGGCCAAAACTTCCTGAGGCGAGAGATTGTTGTCAGCCAAACGATCTGGTTTCAGCCAGATTCTCATCGAATAATCCTTAGACCCGAAAACCTGAGCCTGAGCAACGCCGGGAATACGCTGAAGCTGCGGAATGATATTGATCTTCATATAGTTTTGAAGAAAAAGCTCGTCGTATTGTTTAGGATCATCACTCGTGATTCCCATAAACATAATGAAACTGTTCTGAACTTTCTGAGTTGAAATTCCCGCTTGAACAACCTCTTGCGGAAGCTGACTCATCGCTTTGGAAACTCTGTTCTGAACGTTTACGGCCGCATTATCCGGATCTGAACCCTGTTTGAAAAAGATACTCAAAGTCATCGATCCATCGTTACTGGAATTCGAAGTCATATAAGTCATATTCTCCACACCGTTTACCGCTTCCTCAATTGGATTGGCTACGGAACGGGCGACAACTTCGGCGTTAGCTCCAGGATATGATGCCGTTACCTGAACGCTTGGTGGCGCAATGTCTGGGAATAATGTGATCGGCAATTGGAATACCGAAAGCAATCCCAGTAATAATAAGATGATCGAAATAACCGTTGAGAGTACCGGTCTTTCTATGAATTTTTTGAACATAAGAAGTATAGTTTTAAGTGGCTTACGGCAAATAGCTTTTGGCAATTAGCTTTAAAACCAATTTGTAAAAATTAGTAATAATTAAATCTTAAGTATTGAATTGATAGCCATTAGCAGTAAGCCAAAAGCTATTAGCAATTTACAGAGGCGTTGCTGTCAATAAGCTGTCAGAAGAAATCATTTTTGGTTTGATTGGCGCGCCGTCTTTCAAGCTTCCTAATCCGGTGTAAACGATCTGATCGCCTTTTTTTAGTCCTTCGGAGATGAAATAGTAATTTTCAGTTTTGCCTGAAATCGTGATTGGTTTGCTGGTCACGGTTTTATCTTTTCCAAGAACATAAACGTATGTTTTATCCTGAATTTCGAAAGTTGATTCTTGCGGAATTACAACGGCATTTGATAATAGTTGTGGCATTCTTACTTTTCCTGTATTTCCGCTTCTCAAAGTTCCGTTTGGATTCGGGAAAGTTGCACGAACCGTTATGGCACCTGTACTTTTATCGAATTGTCCGTCGATCATTTTCATTTTTCCTTTTTCGGAATAAGTCGTGTTATCAGCAATGACTAAATCTACCAAAGGCATATTTCTCATTTTTTCTTCAAGCGTTGCGCCGACGTATTTCTTTTGAAAAGCAATAAAATCGATTTCGCTGATGGAGAAATAAGCGTATATTTCGCTAATGTCCGATACGAAAGCTAATGGAGTAGCGTCAGTTCTTGAGATTAGGCTTCCTTTTTTGTAAGGAATTCTTCCAAGATAACCGCTGACAGGCGCTGTGATAGTCGTAAATCCGTTTGTAATTCTCGAACCGCTCAAAGAAGCTTTTGCCTGTGCGGCCGTGGCAACTGCGACTGCGTAATTGGCTTTTGCCGTTTTCAGCTGAACGTCAGAAACTACTTTTTCAGCAACCAAAGTGGTAAGTCGGTCAACTTCCACTTTCATTTTTTGAATGTTGGCGTTTGCAGCTTGTAGATTGGCACTTGCCATATTCACTTGTTCGCCGTAAGATCTGGAATCTATTTTGAATAAAGGCTGTCCCGCTCTTACGAAAGCACCTTCTTCTACATAAATTTTGTCCAGATAACCATCAACCTGAGATCTGATTTCCACATTATTTTTTCCTTCTAATGCGGTCGGGAATTCCTGAAATGTTGATGTATTTGAAGTGATGACAGTATAGACAGGCAATTCCGGAGCTGGAGGTGGTGCGCCTGCGCCTTCTGCCGCTTTCGTGCAGTTTTGTAAAAGTATGATACTCGATAGAAGTACGATAAATTTTATTTTAGTGATAGTTTTCATTTTGAAGTTTGAATTTTAGATTAAGTTAGATATGTTCTTAATAGTTTTATAGTTATTTTTCCTAACGGTGTTAATAGTTTGTTCAAAAAAATATAACATTCGGTGGTGTTTAGATTTTAGTTTCCATAATAATTTATTTTAATATTGATTTTAAATTTCACTTAAAAATGTTAGTATAGCTAACAGTGTTAATGTTTTATGACAAAATTGACTTCTGAAAATATTCAAGACCTAAAAAGTCTAAGATTAATTTAATGTTAATTTTCCTAACGGTGTTAATTTGAAAGCCAAAAAAAAATTACAATGATTTTATAAAAGCAGAAACAGTTTCGTCCAGCGTCGTTTTATTCATTGTAGAAGGAATATCTGCATTTCTCATCATCATAATAGAAATCAAACCGTGAACGGCTGAAAAAAGAGCGTGAGAAGAGTGGCAGGCATTATCTGGATTTGATCCTTTTTTATTGATAATTTCCAAAGTACATTCATACAGCATATCCTGAAATGAGGAAAATTCTTCCTTCATCATTCCTTTTCCGCTGCATTGCATTCCAAGTCCAAACATCAGTTGGTAATATTCTTTATTTTTGAAAGCAAACTTCCAGTAAGCATCTACAATTGCTGTAATTTGATCTTCGGGTTCCGAATGTTTTTTCTGAGCTTTCAGTAATTCGATGTGTAATTGGTGAAAACCGTTTAAAGAAATTTCATACAAAATCGCTTCCTTGTTTTCAAAATAATCATAAACTACAGGTGCGCTGTACTCAATCGCATCGGCAATTTTACGGATAGAAAGTGAAGCCCAACCTTCTGTCTTAGCCAAAGTAAAAGCCGCATCCAATATATTGGCGCGTGTAGATTCCTTTTCTCTTTGACGACGTTCGTGTAAGCCCATTATTTTATTTTTCTAACAGCGTTAGCAAAACTACAATTAAAAGTTACTAACTGCCAAACAAATTTCTATTTTTAACATTAATTAAAATAAAAGCCTATTCTTAAAGTTTGTTAGAAGTCAGCCAATTAGGAAAATCTTTAATAATCAATTTATCAGCAAACCCAATGTACCAGCTGTATCCGTTTCTTCTTTCTTCCGAAATTTCGTTGTAATTATATTTAACACTGCCATCGCGATCACCGAAAATTGGTTTATTTGTATTAAGATCATAAAATCTTGCCCAGACAACAGAACCTTTTTCTTCAGTTAATACACGGACCGTTATTTTATCTTGTTTTACAACTTTGTAACTGTAACCTTCTATCTTATTTTCTTTAAACCATTTCACAGCACTTTTAATTGATTTTTCAATTTCAGGAGTTACTGGCTGCATCATCAGAAATCGGACAATGCCGACGGATTCTCCGGTTGCTAACGAAACTGGTTCGAATGCTCTGGCTTTTGCTGGCTGCAAAGTAATCTCATCATATTGATCTGCCCAGATTGTAGGAATGCCGTTCTGCAAAACCTGATTTGTCAGAATGCATTCAATTCCTTTCTTGAGGGCGGTTTTTGATTTTAATTTTAATTCAGAGTTGACAGAATCAAAATCATTTTTGCCTTCCGATATATTATATAAAACAGTCAACGCATTGATCATTGCATTGTCATTATAGGTAATTTGCTTGCGGTAAATCTGTTTGTTAGGATAATATTGCGGGAAACCACCATTCTCATATTGCATCGTCAAAAGATAATTGATTCCTTTTTCAGCAGCAGAAAGATAGGCTGGGTTTTTAGTTGTTTTATAAGCTTTTACAAGTGCATTTATTTCTTTCGTCGTCGCATTATTGTCAATTGTTGCGTGATCATCGCCAGTCGATTTTATCTTTTTCAATAAATTTTTATCAATCGCAACTTCGTAATTCACACTCGTTCCGCCAACCAGATGCTTTCCCCAAGCGCCATTTGGTAACTGATAAATCAGCATTTTTTCGGCTAAAGAATCTTTGGTTTGGGCAAAATAACTGCCGGCAATTAATACAGAAAAGAATGTGATCAGACTTGTTCTCATTTTAATTTCAAATTATAATGTACAAATTAAGCATTATTAATGTCAAAATGATAATTTATTTTTGTCGCAAAACAAAAAAAGGACAAACCAGTTGGTTCATCCTTCAATTTTATATTATGAATTATCTTAAGCCTCAATAAACTCCAGCAGATCTTTGTTGATGGTCGCAGCTTCCGTAGTTGGCATTCCGTGAGGGAAACCGGGATAGGTTTTTAAAGTTCCTTTTTTCAACAATTTGATTGATTTCAAAGCTGCATTTTGGTAAGGGACAATCTGGTCATCTTCACCGTGAAGTACCAAAACAGGGATTTCGGTCGCTTTCAAATCTTCGGTCTGGTCAGTTTCAGAAAACGCTTTGATTCCGTCGTAATGAGCAACGATTCCGCCCATCATTCCTTGTCTCCACCAGTTTCTTTGTACGCCTTCTTTCACATCTGCACCTTCTCTGTTGTAACCGTAGAAAGGGACAGTCAAATCAATATAAAACTGACTTCTGTTATTCAAAGTTTGGTCTCTGATTCCGTCAAAGACCGACATCGGAACACCATCCGGATTATTATCACTTGCCACCATAATTGGCGGAACAGCGCTGATTAACACCGCTTTCTTCGCTCTTCCATTGGCATATTTTGCAACATAACGGATTACTTCGCCACCACCTGTAGAGTGACCAATGTGAACCACGTCTTTCAGGTCAAGGAATTCTACCAGTTCAGCTGCGTCAGAAGCATATTGTTCAATCGTGTGATTGTAAATGTCCTGGCTGGAACGGCCGTGACCTCTTCTGTCGTGCGTCACTACTCTGTAACCTCTTTGCAGGAAGAAAATGACCTGTGCATCCCAATCATCTGATGATAAAGGCCATCCGTGGTGAAACATCAAAACTGGTCCTTCACCTTGGTCTTTGTAAAAAATCTCTGTTCCGTCTTTTAATTTTAGTGTGCTCATAATTTACTTTTTTTAGTTTTGTGATTAATTTCTTGTAAGATTTTGTTGTCTTAATCCTAAAGCAAATGTAGTCGAGCGAAATCTAATTCATCTTGATCTAAGATATTATCGTGTAATTAGATTTTTCTGAGTCTATTTTTTGATATAAAATTTTACGGGTTAAAATGACGTAAGATATAATGGAACATAGATGATTATCGAAGAGGCAAATGTGTTATAATCTTTTACAATATCTCACTCTTTCTTTGCTGGCGCCACAGGTGCTAAAGTCTTTATTGGTTGTCTTTGTTCAGGCTCAAATTTATTCTCGTATTCTTCATAACCACTGTATTTATAAGACTTTTCCGAACCTTCGCCACAAGTCGTGAAGAATAAACTCTTATTCGAAATACTGTTTTTATTAAAAGTTTTGTCAACATTGGTTTGACCTTCCACTTTCAAATATTTTCTCAAATAACGATTGTCATTGTATTGATCGTTTCGGAAATGGGCTTCGTTGTCTTTGGCGTTTTTGCTAATGAACTGATTGGTTTTCTTGTCAAACGTATAAGCTGAATTTTCAGGTGTTGGAAAATTTTGATAATGCTTGTTGAAGAAGACTCCGGTTTTAATATTGTTTTCAGCTTGGAAATATTCGTTTTTCATTGCGAGGATTTCTTTCCAGTTGTTGTCGTTTTTGTCCTCTTCATTTTTCTTGAAATCTCTGTCGAACATTGAGATATTTAGGATTCTAGACTTGCCTTCAGATTTCACCATTCCCGTGAAATTTTCTTCATATCTGCTTGGTTTGTTGTGGACGATGACGAGATCGTTGTAGCCTTTTGGAATGTCAAATTTGCTTTGATGCCAAATGTTATCAATCAAACCTGAAAGAATGATTTGCGAAGGCTTAGTTTTGATTTCATAAACGTATGGCGAAGCGAAACAATTGGCATCCTCATTGAAGACTGGTTGTGTCTTTCCGCTGTCCAACTGCACAAAACTTTCATCGCGCTCAAAGCCTGAAAAGTACAGTCGTGCCGAATTTCCAATCGTCGGATTCTGACTTCCGAAAATCATAAATAATTCCTGTTGGTCTGGATAGAAGTTAATGTAATCTTTCTCAAAAGTGTAAGTTCCGAAAATTGCTGTTGCATAGCCGTACAACATATATTTTCCATCTTCAAAAAGACAGATTCCATCATTTCCGCCATATCTTCCAGCAAATTCTTTGTAGCGTTTGTCGGTGTTCGGTTTTTGTGCGAAAAGAAAGGCACTGGCGAACAATAGTAGCATCAAATATTTTTTCATAATTATTGTTTTTAAATTAATCCGGAGAATGGTTTACATTCACTCTTACATCATCTTTTTCTTTCTTAAAATTAATGATCGTCACGCCACCAGGAAACAAAATCTCAACCTCCAAAATATGCTGTTTCGGATAGGTGTAAGTAACGGAAATCGGATTATCATTGAAACCGGCTGTGTGTTTACCGGTAGGCATTTTCTTTTCCAGAAATTTCCCATCGTCATTGGAAATATTCATCTCACGGAATTTGTTGTAAGCGTTTTCGAGAGTATGGTTTTTATAAAGACATTCCGTTACGAAACCATTTTCCATATTGCCACCTTTGTCTTTGCAATCAACGGATTCTGGTGGGAAACATTTAATAATTTTATCTGGTGTTTCTGATATTTTGACAGGAATGATGACTTGAGGTTTTGGCGCCTTTATAGAATCACCAGTTGATTTCTCCTCCTCGCGAATTGTGATGGATTCTTCAGTTGGAATAGTTTGGTTTTGTTGAGCGACAATGGTTTTCGCTTGCTTTTCTTCGCAGGAAAACATCAGAATAATCAAAGCTAAAAACAATATTTTTTTCATCGATTCAAATTTTATTGTTTGATGAAATCACTGTTCAACGCACCGCTTGATTCATAGCGCTTGTCATTTGGATTAATGATCCTCTTCAAAGTCTTGTCGGTTTTAAGAAACTTAAGCATTGTAAAATCTGAAAAACTCCAGTAAGCTCTCGTGAAAAAGTGGAAAGATGAGTAAGGGATTTTATTAAAATCAAAAAGAAAACTTTCGCCTCTCGAACCTGTGATTAGCAACTGATTGTTCGCAGGTTTTTCGATCCTCAGATAATGCAAAAGGATGATATCATCGTTTTTGGTTTTAATCCAGCCATCCTCTTCCATCTTTTTCCGCTCGGTTATTTTTAAAGGTTTTAATTGATGATCAATAATGTTAAAAGCTTTGTATTCATCAATCTCCGCAATATTATCAAAGTAGATTTTGACCTGATTTTGATTCACTTTTTCATTGGTCGGGAAGATGTAGGAAAATTTGTTCTTTGCGATTTCTTCGGCCGTCAAATCAATCTCTGTGAAGGATTCGTTCGAAGGCATATCAGAATACAAAATCAAAGTGTCCTGATCCATTTTGAATTTGCCTTTGGATTTTGCCTCGTAACCAACGTCATCGCCAGGTTTCATAATGTATCTTTCCTGATAAGCGTAAGTTGAATCTTTGTAATCAAGCTTCAACTGCGTGATGGTTCTTTTGTCTTCGCTTTTGTAAGTTTCTGATTTTAAAATGATTGAACTGATTTTGTTAATGCCTTTTTCAGTGTCAGATTCCGAAAGCAAAGCCGTGTAGGACAGCGCGCCAATTAGAATCAGCACAAGAATAATGAATATAAAAAGCGTGATCTTTTTTCTCATAAGCGTCACTTTATTTGTACTCCTTTCCGTTGAATTTCAAATTTTTGATGCCATTCTTAGTCGTAACTTTTTCCTCGCAATTATCATTGACCAGAAAACTTTTTGTGTGTTCTATTTTACTTTTGATGATTAGATTTTTAAAACCATTCGTTTTGTTCTTATCCATATCAATATTTCCAGTGCTTTCTTCGAATTCGCCGGCACATCTCGTGTCCCATTCGCCACTCGATCTGTTGATTTGGTAATTTTTCAAAATTCTTTTCATTGCATTGTTCTGAACGATGAACAACGATAAATCCGAGTAATAATAAGGATTCGGCTTACTGCTTCCACTGTAACTTACGCGGATTCCAAAGGCGCGGTCTTTTTCATTAAGCTGATAAAGCCCCGTATCAATTGTGATGTCCGAAAGAACCATCGCATCCGAGGTCCACGCTTCTTTTTCAACATAATGGCTGAGGATTTTCCCCGTCTCGTTGTCTGCCAATACGATGTAAGCGTCTAAGACGAAGAAATCGTGGCCATATTCATCGCTTTCATTCACATTATATTTCGGGATGACCAGAACGCTGTTGGAAGTTTTGTTGGGCAGAACTTTCGAGCGATAAAGCGGTTCGTGAATGTCCTTTTTATTAAGCTTCAGTTGCGTCAAAACTTTGTTCAGCAAAACCTCATTTTGTTCCTGAGAATAAGCATTCGCAAAGAGCAATAGCAACAATAGAACAGCAATTCCTTTTTTCATAATTTCAATTTTTTTAAATAAATTATAATTCGTGGTCGCCCACGCCTAAACTGAAAATTTCAAACGTTTCAATATTGGGTAAGGTCGTCAATTTTTGAGTGCCTTCTTTTTTGGAAGATTTCGGCAGATCTTTGTTGTCATCCCAATTATCGTAGGTTGAAATATATTTTCCCGTACTCAAATTGTAATCGATGCCGGAATGATAAGACGCATCGCCGTAATGACTTTCTCCACCAATCAGGTAAAAACCACCATTCTGATAGCGATATTTATGCACAGAACCACCACGGATAAAATCGTGATTGATGATGAGCAAACCTTTCTTGATTTCCATACCGGAGAAATAAACATTGTTCATACTTTCGCCTGCCACCGCGCCATTGCTCTCTGCCACCAGCTGATAATTACCGTCGTTTTGTTTGAGTAAAATCCGCAATGTTCTGCCGGTGCTGTTTTCTTTCTTCAAGAGTTTTTCGGGTTGATAGACCATCACGAGATCATCCAAACCATCTTTGTTGAGATCGCCAGTGTTGATCGTGTCGGCTTTTTGACCTTTGGGTAAGAAGTCTTTCCAGTTTTTGGAGCGCAATTCCCGGTAATTGGTTTTGTCCGATGGCGCATTGTCCTTTTTTGTTTTGGCAAGATTGTAATCTTTGAATTGTTGTTCTGCAACGGGTTTGTACGCCCTTAATTCTTTCAAATATTGATTGTAAACCGTTTCCGAAAGTGAGTTTTTTAATTCAGATTCTCCGGGTTTGTAATAGGTAAAACTTCGTTTGATCGTACTTCCCGAGCCATCATCAAACACAGAAGTTTGGCTCGTCCAGTTCTTCTGATCGTCGTAAGTATATTTGTAATGGATGATGTACGTTTTGCCACTTTCGCCGTCTTCCGTCCTTTTGATGCAGTCGCCATTATCGTTGTAGGTGTAAAGATTTCTTTGAAGAAATTTGTTCGGCAGTTGACTGAAGTACCCGTAATGATCACTCTTCAGCTTTCCATCGGCATTGTAAACATAGCGGTGTCCAAAATCCGAAATCTCATCTGTGCCATAAATATAACGTTCTTCAATCTTTTTGCCATCTTCGTAGCGGTGCCAATAGCCTTTTCCAGCATCATAAACATCCGCGCCGTTATATTGAAAAGTGATACGGTTATTTGGATTTCCTTTCTCTATAAATATAAAAACGACATTGTGGTCATATTGATTTGAAGTGTAATCTCTGCTTTTTTTGATAGTGCCCGACGAGCGGTTTCTGTCCCAATCGAAAGGCATAAACCCGGCTGGAATGTTGTATTTGCTCAGATCCATCGTTTCCTCGGTTTTCTCCAGATAGATCTCGCCATCGTTGAACCATCTGATTTTCTGAACATTTCCTGAATAATCGTGGATGAAATAATAATCCCATTTTCCCTGTTTGAGATGGCCACTCAGAAGCGTTTGCCCAGCTTTGTTATGATCTTCAATTTCGATGGTTTGAGTCTTTGATTCACCGGTTCCATATGACTTTTTCAGAATTGGTTTGTCATCCGATTTCGTGAGGTAGAAGTGCTCAGTAGTGTAATTGTAAGGCGAAATCTCCTTGATCTTTCTCTGGTTTTGGTCATATTCAAAAACCGTTTTCAGTTTGTTCTTTTTATCACTCGCATTTTCTTTTTCCAACGTCATCGTCTTCACTTTCCCTTTGAAAAAAAACTCCTGCTCAAAAGCCTGCGCCTGCATAAAGCCTGAAACAACAAGCATTACGAAAGTTCCAGTCCATAAAAATCGTTGATCTTTTTTCATAAAGTAAAATTTAATTTCTAATCTTAAGTGAACTTCCAAATACGAAATAAACAATCCTAAAGTAACTTAAGTGTTAAACCTTACAGATTTTCCTCATCCTTAAAATAATCTTCCGTAAAAACATTATCCTGCACCTTCTCCGTATATCTTTTCACCCATTCCGGATAGTAGTAGGTCGCCTGCAGAACATTATCTTTCAAAATAAATTTTGCAAACGGCTTGCCAATCACCGGCACATTTTTCAGTCCAAACGTTTTACTGGTTCCGTTATCAAATTTACAATCCATTTCCCGCGACCAGATCATCTCAAACTCCGTCGCGCTGATTTTGCGGGTCGGGTAGAAGTACATACATTGCCCGTGATACTCAAATGCCAAACCGTCATCGCCAATGTGCAAAGTCACCATCGCATTGCTCCAGTTTCCGTTGAGCGTCTTCGGTGCGATGGTTGTTTTTTGTTGATTAATAAATTTGATATCGATGATTTTCCAACTGTTGTTTTCCTTAGCTAAAATCACTTTTGAAAGTGGTTCATCTTTTCCGCCATAATTCAAATCAATATCGACTGTGGCATTGTTTTCATCAATTTGCTTAATGTTCTTCGCCACAAATTTCTCCGGTCTTTCCTGACTTTTGATCCAATACATATAATACAAATCCGGACAGTAATCATTGAAGTTATAAGCATCTGCCGAATTATAATCGTCGAAATATTTGATCGCCAAAAACTTGGAGCAGGTCGAAAGTTTTTCTTTTTCTTTCGTGATGAATTGCTCTGAAATCGTTCCCAAATTCCTCAGTTTTTTGAAATAAGTGGCACTGTCCAAAAGTGCTTTCCCGTTTTTATCTTTCACAATTTCATAGTCGTTGAAATCATTGTTGAAATACCAATCGTAGAAGGATGAACCAACTTTTTTAATGTTAACCGAATCGGCCTCAGGTTCAATCTTCACCGAGTCTATCTTTTCAGACTTCGAAGTTTCAACTGGCTCTTTTTTATCTTTGCAACTTGAAATAGTCAGTGCAATTATCATTAATAAAATCAGAATTCGCATAGTTTTTAGTTTTTATGGACTTACAATCGCTTCTTCAATCGGAAGTAAAAGATATTAATTAAAATCAAAACAAAAGAAATCCCACCCACAATCATCGAAAACATCTGAAAGAACGCCTCAGAAAAAGCCCTGCTTTCTGCATCACAATCTATTTTGCTTCCCCAAATGTCAATCCCTTTTTCGCCTTCAAACATCGCATCATTGCACGCAGAATATTCCGGAATGATGAGCATCAAATAGATCAAAAGAATAGGAATCAGAAACACGATCAAAAGAATGTTGATGAATTTTAAGATTTTAAGTTTCTGAGGCACAGTCATCATTTAATACAATTGATTGGCAAACGGTACAAAATTTTGAAGCTTCGGCAATGGTTTTACCACGATCTTTTTTTTCTCCAAGACAGTCAATTTATCAGAACCCAATTGCTGGGATTCCACGGAATAGTTGCCCGTTAACAAATCAAACTTGGTTTCTGTTGTCGTGTTTTTCCCATCCCAGATCACATTGAAGTAATGAATCAACTCAAAATTCTCATTCTGAAATTTAAATTGGTGTTGCGAATGATTGGCGTTTAGTTCGGTTAATATGTTTAGGATTCCATTGTCAATCACAACGTCTGGGAGCACATTCCCGGCATATTTTCCATCCTTATTATACTGTGGAGCAAAGAGTTTTGTAGATGACGCTACCAACTTGTATTTCGAATCTTTTTGCTGAAAGAAAATCTCCAGTTGCAAAGGTCTGGTGATGTCGGCCGTGTCCATTTTGATGACGACTTGATCCGCCAATCCGTCGCCATTCAAATCGCCATTTTCTTCACGAACAGGAACGGTAAAAGTACTGAAGGAAATTTGCTTTTGCCCATTTGCAACCAACGAAATCAGTATCAGATTAATAGTGAAAATCTGTTTCAACAAAAGCGAAATCTTTCGGCTATTCATCATCGTTATTTTATTACAATGTTTATCAAATTATAAATCTTAATCTGCACCATCCGCCAAATCAGCGAGACCACAATCTCCCCGCTACAATTTCCTAAGCGTCACCAATCCGTAGTGAAGCCAGATACCAAACACACCACTTTCCGTTCTGAAAGGTTTATCGCCTTTCAGCTCGACGGTGGAGTTGGGGTCGGTTTTACAGATGAAAAAGTGACCGCCGTCGATGCAATTCATTTTGCCTGCTTTGTGAAGTGCTGTCCATCCGAATTCTTTGTACTCATCATTCTCATCATTCTGCAAAAAGCGTCTCACCAAAATATCTCCTTTCTTGGAATCCCTCTTGGATTCTACAGTCCATCTGGCCAAGTCCGCTTCAAGCTTAGAAGGTACATCTTCGGGCTTCAAATCTTTGGATCGGGAAATGACCAATGTATCTTGCACCACCGCATCGTTGGTGGGATGCACGCTGTAACTGCCAGACCAAATATCAGATTCTTTTTGTTGTGAAAATGCGCTTGTCGAAATTAAGATTAATAGAAATAATAGTGTAATTCTCATAGCTTAACTTTTTGATTGGTATTAATTGATGATACAAATGTTGACTAAAAGTAATTGATTTCCGTTACACGCGTTAGCGTTTGATTAAAAATGATTCAAATATAATTTTCAAGACAGTCTTCTGTTTCCCAATTTGAAAATGAAAAAACACCTCCGCATCTCACTTAAATTGCTCCTTTTAGGGTCGGGGGAAATCAATTTTAGTTAAATGTAATTTGCTTCTAAGAAAAACTAATCCTATTTGACCTTTACCACCACAAAAATCCCCTTTCCCTTATGTGCCTATGTGGTTTCAACAACCATCTCATCCATCAAAGCAATGCTCTTTCGAAACAACCTAAACTGAAAATAATTAAAAATCAAGTACACGATGGATAAAATCAGGGAAGTCATAAAAATAGTACTTTCGGAAGCGTAAAGATCAACGAAAGCAATCAACACATAAGTCGCAACCACCAGTGCACCAGCAACAAAACTCAGCAAGGATAAATAATAATGACGTCTGACTTTTTTAATCAGATTTAGAAAGAATGTCAGGGAGCAAATCGGCAGGACCACAAGGAAAATCAACGAAAAACCCAGGTTTACGAGGATATCCATCATATTGAGAATGAAATCGAGCCAGTCTCCGTCCTCATAGTCTTTTCCGGCAATCAGCAACCTGTATATAACAAACAGGGTTAGAGAGAAAAGAATGTTAATGCTCCAATATTTTAGAATGAGTTTTTTCATTAGGGAATGTTAGTGTTGAGGTGCATTTAGTCTTTCAACGTTAAATGTTGGTCATTGTTTCCAAACATTTCCCTTTTTTGTAAAGGTGGTTTTGTTCGTCCTTTAAGTTGATGACGGTTTGGGTTTTCGGCTTGTTCACAATCTTGAAACGGCGGGTTTCAAAGCGGTCTTTATTGTTAGGCATCATCGTCAGGGTGTCCTTTTCAATAGCGTATGTGCCATCTATGAACTGCAGCTGCTGGGTTCGGGCCAGCATTTCGCCAGACTCATTCGCTTTACTTCTTAATTTGGGATCGTACTCATAGGTGGTGATCACCATTCTTGCGCTGCTGCTGGACGGTTTATACTCCAAGAGATTTTCGGTGACAGCAACCATTGAATCTTTTGGAACCTCGGTAATGTACACAAAACATTTCGTGGACTGGTCTTCTGTGGCTGGTTTTTGTGGTGGTTCTGCTTTGGTTGGCATCACGATAGGCGGTGGCGGAATGATTATTTTGGTTTTCTTTTTCTGTCCATATGCAACACTACTCCCTACGACAGCAATTACAAATAATAGATTTCTCATAGCTTTTAATTTTTCTTGAGGATCCTGCAAAATTACCGCCAATTCCGCACAAGATGTTCAATTTTTTATAATCCTCGCTGATTTGACTGATAATACAGATTTTACTTCACATTATAATTAGCAAAATAAATCTGCCCCATCAGCTCAATCTGCGAGAGGAAATATCTTGCTCAGTAATTATCAATTGCTAATTAAATTTAGTTACTCAAAAAATTGATTTTTGCTCCCTTTAGGATCGGGGAAAACAAAAATCAATACAACAACCCAATGTCCTGCTGAGGCTCTCGAAGCACGTGTAAATCAGTTTAGATTCCTCCGGAATGACAAGAGAGTATTGGCTTTAATATCATTTTTTTGCGGTATTTTGTCATTCTGTAAGAATCTCAACACTCTGAAATAACCAGTTTAGATTCCTTCGGAATGACAGAGAAATGTTTATTAATTCATTTACAGATGAATTGAATTTTGCTCCCTTTAGGATCGTGACAACAAAATCAAAACACCACCACATTGTCCTGCTGAGGCTCTCGAAGCACCATAAGATAAACCAAAATCGTCAGATTTTACCTTAATTGAATTAAATAACACAATCCACCAATCCCCAATAAATTTTGGCAACCCCTTTGCTACCCTCAAACCAACTAATAACTTGACTATGCTCTACAAATTCCGCTATCTGATTTATGGTTTTCTGATTTTCATTTTCGTGATGATGTTTAGCGTGCTGTTCATCTCGCTTTCAGAAAAGGGCGATCCCATCAGCTATGGTGCCAATAAGAAAGACCTCAACAGCGTTTTCACCCGCTTTGAGGGGAAGATCTACGCCTCGGTGCCGAGCAACGGCTATTATGAAGTGAAAGGTGCCAATCCTGCGACCTTTAGGGTAATCCCCGGCAACTATGCCGACGCCCACATCGGCTACGATGACCAGCACGTCTATGCGGGGAACATCATTTTGGAAGGTCTGGATCCTGCACAACTTCAAGTGCTTGGCAACAACTATTACACCGATGGCAAGACCACCTACTACTGTGCCCGCAACTCTGAGAAAAACGAATCCCTCAGTGCCGTCGGCTTCATCATCCTTTTGGGTGGGCAAGGGTTGGGACTGGCAGACAAACCGCAGAACTATTGGTACCCTTTCCAAAAACTGGCGGAAGGAAAAGTTTACCAGTCCAAGCCGGGTTTAGCCATAGCCGTCAATGATGAGGTGGCTTTTTTCGAAGGGCAGGAAATGAAGGCATCCGATCCCAAGACCATCCGCCCGATCAAGACCCATTATTGGGATCGCGATGTAAGGGACAGTAACGACTATTTTACAGACGGCAAAAAGGTCTATTACCAGAATGATCTTCTTCCGTTGACCTACAACGACCAGATCCATCAGATCGGCATCGAGGGCGATATGCCTTCCAGAAGTAATTATCTCATCAATCCCCAAAACGGAATGGTCTATGTCGATGGAAAACCGTTTGACGAATCGAAAGCCCCATACCGACTCCTGGGAATAAATCTCGAACACGCCTATCAGGCTTTGTTCGTTTCCAAAGACGGGTTGTATTTCTATAACACCGAAACTGAAAAAGTGGAGCGCGCAGGCGATAATCCATTTGAAAACAACCAGTTTCAGGAGATCGCACCAGATGTGTTTACCAGTGGCAACAAAATTTACTTTTTAAAGGCGACCGAACAGTGGGGCAGGAAAACAGGCTTGCAAAGCAGAACCACCCATCTCCTGGCGCTCAAAGGCGTGCATGCTTCCAGTCTCAAAAAGATCAGCCACCCCGATTCATACAAAGGCAGTGTGTGGCAGGCTGGCAACCGTTATTTCTATTTTGATGACCTCGGCAGTTCCCAGTTGTTGCTTTCGTCCATCTACGAGATCAGGGATATCAATACCCTCAAATCTTTGGCGGGTGCTGGCAGAGTAGGCACAGATGCTATCCGGGAATTAAGCAGAAACAACAACATCACCGAGGCAGAAGGCGAAACCATTCTGAAAGCCGTGACCGACAGCAACAATGAATGGTACAAATCCTATTGGATGATCTTCGGTGCCGTAATTTTAGTCTATGCCATCTCGTTTCTGTTCCGCAATGTGAAGGTGCATCCGTTCTTTCTCAAAGATGGGCATCTGGTCTTGAACAACCTGCTTTTCAAAAAATACAAAATAGAAGACATTGAAAAAGTGGTGTTTCGCTCGGTGAAATCCAATCCCAAAGTGGGTGGTTACGGTGGCACAATGCGCATCGACCTCAAAAATGGAAAGTCCAGTCGCACCAGCATTTTCACCACCCGAATGACCTTCGTTTCCGAAACCGATACACAAGTGATCACTTACATCCGGGAATTACAGAAGCTTTTGAAAGAGGCGGGGATTGAGAGTGAGTTTGTGAAATAAAAGTGCCATTAAACATTGAGTATAGATCTATCAAGATATTGGAAGCATTAGTCACTGTCTCAATTTGTGCATAGAAAAAAATATAAAAGCACAGAGCGATCTGTGCTTTTGCTTTGATGTTAAATGCTTCCCAAGTAGAGGGAGTTGCAAGCGTTCGTTTCATCTTCGTTTTTGAAAGCCAGCCATACATGGAGCTGTTTGCCCTGCAGATGCACGGGGAGCGTGACTTGGTATGACGCATCCGATCGTGGACATGCATTTTCTATAAACAAAGTGTTGAGGTCGTCCTCTGCTGCAATGAGAATCTGAGCCAGATCCGCTTCGCGCAGAACATTGCCACCTGAATTGTCCTGCCAAGAAATGTCCAGTGTCGCCGCTGTGGGAAGTGCCAATGGACTGCCAATGACTCCGAGCAAGTTTCCTTTTGAGAAGAATATGCCCGGATAGTGTGGCGTGATGGTATTTGCCACATAATCAATGTTGAAATTGCTCAGCAGATTGGTCATTGCCAAATTGTACGACGACTTCATTCCTAGGCGGTGTCCGAAATAGTGACAAGCATAGCTTCGGTACGACTGCATAAATGTTGCGCAGCTGATCATCCTGTCCTGGATGAGTTTCTGTTTTGCACTTGGCTCTTTGGTTCTCTTTCTTGGTCGAATCTTGGTGTACTCGTTTCCAAAGACATTGGCTACCACGATACGTCCTGTGCGTCCTGAGGTGCCTGAAAGTAGGGAGTCATAAAGTTTGCCCATGATATTTGTTTTTTAAAATTTGTTATGTAAAGGTGGGTAAAAATGTGAGCCATACGACCTATGTGACCAACTTTGCCGAACAATGCCTAATTATTCGTATAGCAGCATTTTATTAACCCTATATTGCTATCATTTGCAGATTGCTACAGCGATTCTTTATTACAGAATAGTTGTTGACCACTTTTTTTTAGATTGTTGTTTATCTCTTGTTTGACTTTTGTAAATGTTGTGTTTATGGTTTGTATATAGACTGTTCGATGACTGTTCGATGGATGAGGTTTAGGAGGGAATTAACCACCCCGTCAATTCACTGAGGCGAATTGCCACCCCTCCAGAGGAGGGGAATTTATTTTGAAAGCGGGTGGAATGAGGTGGGTTGGGTGAATTGATGTGTGTTGGAATAAAAAAAGCAGGCTTGGTGGAGCCTGCGGATTGTTTGGGTTGTTGAATATTAGTCGTTGTAGATTTTTAGGATGTCGAGCATCAAAATCTTTTTGAGGTATAAGGTTTTGCTTCCCATTTTGAAGTAGGAGATCAGACCCTTCTTCCTGTGGTTTACCAGCGTGCGGTAGGAGATTCTGAAAATCTCTGCGACCTGTTTGTCATCATAGACATCTTTTGTGAGGTCTATGTCTTCCAAATTGATTGGATGTTCATAAGCTAAACTGGAAAGTGCTATTTTTTTAGCCTCCTCCGATTGTAATTGTTTTTTCATATTAACTTATTTTGGAAGATAAAGGTATTAATTATTTTAATTCAAGTATAAATTTTTTATAATAATAATCTAATTTTTATGTATTTAATTCTGATAAATGTTGTTTTGTTGGTATTATATTCTGATTTATAAATTTGTATTGTTGAATTGATTTTATTTATAATTATTTAATATTTAGGACTGCATATTATTTTGTGTTTATTTTTTTAATTATTTCAATGCCTTATTAAACAAATTAATGGAGGTTGCTTTTTTTAAAGAAAGCTTTTTAGAGCATTTTTGATTTTGTGAAGATGAATGGGGTGATTTGATCTACCTCAATGTTGGATGTATACTTGTTCTATTTTGATAAATTACCAGAAAATTTGTGTGAATACGGAAAACCGCATTGTTGAAGTTTGGTTTTTTGGTTATATTTGGAATTGAAAACTAAATTACTTCATGATTACTTACAACGGAAGCCTTGCCATCGACCTCAGCACGGTAAAATCTATTTTTATAGAATATTTGCAACAAGGCGGAAATCTTGTTTTTGAATTAAACAACCTTATCATTCCTTTTACCGATCCTGATACGGATGAGACCACACTTTATTCTTTCCCGAATGAACCTGTCAAATATTACTTTGGCAGTTCTGATTCTCTGCACGCTTATTTCGAAGAGTGGGTGGGAATGTGGAAAGATTCCAAAACATCATAAGATTAATGAATGTAAAACAGGTGTACAAAGTATCTGTTTTCTAAATATATAGAAAGACATAATGGCAACGAAAACAGCTGCAAAAACAAAAAGTACCGAAGAGATCCTCTGGGATTCTGCCAATAAATTAAGAGGTTCTGTAGAGCCTTCCGAATATAAACACGTGGTGTTGAGTTTGATTTTCCTCAAGTTTGCGAATGACAAATTTTTGAGACGAAGACAGGAACTTATCAATGAACACAAAGAAGCTTTCTTAGAAATTCCTGAATTTTATCAGTCCCAAAATGTCTTCTACCTTCCTGAAGAAACTCGGTGGACTTTCATTATGGAAAACGCCAAACAGGAAAATATTACCTTGATTGTCGATTCTGCTCTGAAAACCATTGAGCGCACCAACAAATCTCTCGAAGGCGCTTTGCCCGATAATTATTTTTCACGTCTTGGGCTGGATCAGTCAAAGTTCTCGGCTTTGCTGGATACCATCAATAATATTGATACGCTGAAAGACGAAGCCCACGATATTGTGGGTCGTGTATATGAATATTTCCTGAGCAAATTTGCCATTGCCGAAGGGAAAGGAAAAGGAGAATTCTACACCCCAAAGTCTATCGTCAACCTCATCGCTGAAATGATAGAACCTTACAAAGGGAAAATCTATGATCCTTCCTGTGGTTCGGGCGGTATGTTTGTACAGTCGCTGAAGTTTATAGAAAAGCATAAGGGAAACAAAAAAGACATCTCGATCTACGGTCAGGAGCTGACCAATACCACCTACAAACTCGCGAAGATGAACCTTGCCATCCGTGGGATCTCTTCCAATCTGGGGAATAAGGCGGCAGATACTTTTAATGATGACCAGCACAGAGATTTGAAAGCTGACTACATTATGGCAAACCCACCATTTAATTTAAAAGATTGGCGTGCCGAAAATGAACTGACCACCGATCCGCGTTGGGCAGGCTATGAAGTACCCCCGAAATCCAATGCCAATTATGCGTGGATTCTGAATATGATTTCCAAGCTCTCTCAGAATGGTGTTGCAGGATTTATTTTGGCAAACGGTGCTTTGAGCGGTGGTGGCGAAGAATATAAAATCCGAAAGCAGATTATTGAAAATGATTTGGTGGAAGCAGTTGTGATTTTACCACAAGATATGTTCTATTCAACCAATATTTCGGTGACGCTTTGGATTCTTAATCGCAATAAAAAAGAGAGAACTTTTGAAGTGAACGACGGCATTAAAAATTACCGTAACCGAAAGGGCGAAGTTCTGTTTATGGATTTGCGTCAGAAAGGTGAACCGTTTGAAAAGAAATTCATTCAGTTTGGAGAAGAAGAAATTTCGGAAATAGCGAAGCATTATCACAATTGGCAACAGACCGATTGGAAGGAAACTTATCAGGACGTTCCTGAATTTTCTTATAGTGCAAGTCTGGAAGACATCCGAAAGAAAGACTATTCTCTGGTGCCGAGTAAATATATTGAATTTGTAAACCGTGACGAAAGTCTGGATTATGCTGAGCAGATGCAAAGTTTACAGACTGATTTGAAAGATCTGTTTCAGCAGGAAAGCCAATTGAAAGAAGAGGTTTCCAATGTTTTTAAAACTTTGGGCTATGAGTTATAGAAAAATTGGAGATTTGATTCAAGTTATTGATCAGCGCAACAGAGATTTGGCGATTACACATCTTGTGGGATTAACGATTAATAAAAAGTTTATTCCGTCTGTTGCAAATATTATTGGGACGGATATGGCAAATTATAAGTTGATTAGGAAAAATCAGTTTGCCTGTAGTACAATGCAGGTTCGCAGAGATAAAAAAATGCCAATTGCTTTGTTAAAGGAATTTGACATCGCTATTATTTCGCAAGCATATCCGGTTTTTGAAGTCATTGATGAAAATGTGATTTTACCTGATTATCTGATGTTGTGGTTTTCCCGTTCTGAATTTGACAGAGAAGCTTGTTTTCACGCAGTAGGCGGTGTAAGAGGAAGTCTTGAATGGGAAGATTTTTGTGGAATGCAACTTCCGGTTCCTTCCATCGAAGAACAGCAACAAATTGTTGCGCAATACCAAAGCATAACCAACAAAATAAAAGTCAACGAGCAGATATGCGAAAAGTTGGAAGCTACTGCGCAGACCTTGTATTACAATATGGTTAAAGAAAACCAATGTAAAGAATCAATATTAAAAGATATGTGCTCATTTCAGGAGGGTTATGTAAATCCCTCTCAAGAACATTCAAAATATTTTGATGGGAATATTAAATGGCTAAGAGCGAATGATGTTAACGGAGGTTTTATTTTAAATACAAGTAGAACATTGACTGAAGAAGGATTTAACAGTGCAGGAACGAGTGCATTGCTTTTCTCTCCACAAACAATTGTTATTACAAAATCGGGAACAATAGGACGACTCGGAATCTTATGTGATTATATGTGTGGAAATAGGGCGGTAATAAATATAAAACCAAATGATGAATGTAATTTGCCTTTTATATTTTTTGTATTAAGAACTAAGTATAATGAGTTAATTGATATGGCTGTAGGTAGTGCTCAAGCGAATTTATATGTTCCAATTTTAGCTTCTTTGAAAATAAATATGCCTGAAAAAGAAGTTTTGAACCAATTTAACTTAGTTGGAAATAATCTTCTAGAATTAATAAAATTTAAAACGCAAGAAACCGAAAAACTCACACAACTGCAAAGTTTGTTGTTGTCGCGGTTGGCGGTTGGGGAGGAAGTGGGTGCTTAAATAAAACTATAACTATGGATATTATATCAAAAATTGAAATTAAACATTTTAGATCTTTTGATGGCGGAAAAGATCAAGAGAAAGTTCATATCGAAGAATTAGGAGATTTTAATATTTTTTCTGGAGCAAATGATAGTGGAAAGTCAAATGTTTTGAGAGCCTTAAATTTATTTTTTAATAATGAAATATCGCCAGGTGTAAAATTCGATAGAGAAAGAGATTTCTCAAAAATTGTTTCGCAAAGATTTGATGACGATATTCAGAAGAGAAGAGAGCAACAAAAATCTGACAAAGAAATTCTTGAAACAACAGATGAGATATTTAAATTCAAAGACTTAAGAAGGTCTGATGAAGTTTTAACAATTAAGCTAACTTTTAACAATAAAAATAAACAAAGGGGTCTACCTGAAAAATTTTGGATTTCTAAAATTTTTTCACAGTATAATAATTTTGCAGGAGCATTTAATTATCCTGAGGCGCTAAATAAGGCTCAAACAACCGCTTTTCTTAATAATTTTCAATTTGAATACATTCCAGCGATAAAAGATAGGAATTTCTTCAACTATCTCTTTACTAGATTGCAAAACTATTTGTTTGAGAAAAAAGATAAACTTAGAAAAAACAAATTCCGTCAAAGTTCTGATGACTTCAACAAGGTATTAAAGAGCGAAACAGGTAAGCTTTTTGAAAATTTTTTTGATAGTAGCGGTGTTCAGGCTAATTTTCATATACCAAATACTTTAGTTGACTTTTTTAGAACTTTATCTGTCCAAACCGAAAATGATGTTTCTCTGTTTGAAAGAGGTGATGGTGTGCAAGCCAGATTTATACCTGAAATTTTAGATGAAATATCCCAAGGAAAAAATAAAAATATTATTTGGGGGTTTGAAGAACCTGAAAACTCATATGAAGCAAGAAATATTAGAAAGATAAAAGAAGATTTCCAGTATAGATACTCAAAAAAATATCAAATTTTCATTACAACACATACTAAAGAATTTCTTGCTACACAACGTGATTATACACAAGAAGAAAAAGATTTATTGAATAACACCAAATTAGCTGCTGTAATAAGAAATGACTTAATGTCAAAATTATCTGATAGCTTGACATCAAGTAAAGTTTCAATTTACAGAGTGTGGAAAAATGAAAAAAGAACTTCATTGATAACTCGATTTGATGAAAAAAATAATGCTTGGAATGATATCTGTGATGATTTAGGTGTAATTCAAGAAGCGAGAATTATTGATGAACTACAAGAGAAAATACTTAATCAAACCGAAGAGATTCAAAAATCATCATTGACGATCGATCAACAAAAGAGTGTTTATGCTCAACTTGAAAAGGATTATAAACTTTGTGCAGATAATCTACAATCCGCTGAGGAAAAAATTGAAGAAATTTTAAAGCCTATATTATTTGTTGAGGATAAATATCCAGAAATATATATGATTGCATATCTTAAATTAAATGATATTGATTTTGAAGAAAATGATTTAATTGAGAAATTTAAGGAAAATGCCTATTTTGCTATTAGAAGGGCTTGCGGGGCAGGATCAGTAGCGGGCTTCTTAGCAATGAATACAACTGATGGTTATGAGGATAAGAAAATCATAGGTTTGTTTGACCACGACAAGGAAGGTTGTGAAAATTTCTATCATCTTCAAAAAAGAACGGATTGGGATAATGAAATATTGGGAGATAAAAAATCGGGCTTTTACAAGAAAAGAAAAAATCATCAGCATTTTTTTGCGCTCTTACTACCAATTCCAGATAGATTAGAAAATGTAACTAGTAATGTCATTAATGGCAAATTTCAAAGTTTTGTAGAGATTGAGAATTTGATTTCGCAGCAAAAATTAATAGATTTAGATTGCGTGGAAGAAGATCAAATTTTGGATAGACCTTTTTATAAAATTAAAGATAAAATTAAATCAAAAGCATTTCAAAAATTTGGAGGTTTACCAAAAGAAGATTTTGACGATTTTAATCCACTCTTTGACAAAATTAAAATATTATTCGATTATTAAATAGAACAGTATAATATAAATGGACGCATCAAAAAAAACAATTAATGATATTTTTAACGGTAACCGTATTTTAGAAATTCCCTTTTTTCAGAGAGCTTACGTTTGGGGTGAAAAACAATGGGAGAGACTTTTAGAAGATATGGAAGCAGTTTCAAAAACGAACAAACCTTATTTTTTAGGTTCTGTAATTCTTAAACAGCAACCAACCTCGTCAGCAAGTAAAGTTGGGGATATTCGAACCTTAATTGATGGTCAACAAAGGCTAACAACATTAAATATTTTTTTTAAAGTTCTCTGTTTGAAAAGTGGTAAAAACGCAATGTTTGATAGGACTTTCAGATTAATGACCGATGAACTGGCTTTATCACACAGTCATAATGATATAGATAAGTTTACCGAGGTTTTGTCTGTAATTGATTTAGTTGATTTGCCTGGAGAAGATAACATAACCAAATGTTATGGTTACTTTAAAAAATCAATCAATGTTGATAATTTAGATTTTCAAAAAATACTTGCCAATATATTATTTGTTGGAATCGACTTAGATCCAAATGAAGATGAGCAACAAATATTTGATACGATTAATTCTTTAGGGGTAACATTGACAACTGCTGAGTTGTTGAAAAACTATTTTTTCAACCGTGATATTAAACTATACGAAAAGTACTGGAAAAATCTTTTTGAAAAGGATGAAGATGTCAAAAAATATTGGGATCGCGAGATAACAGCTGGTCGCGTTAAGAGAACATTTATAGATTTATTTTTTGATGCATTCCTTCAAATTAAGATACAAGACAAAAGTTTCGGTGTAAAAACTGAAGATAAAATTGCTTATGCTCGTGGTGAACATCTGTTTGAATCATATAAAGACTTCATAAAAAATTATCTCGATGGAAACAATAATACATTACTAGATGAAATTAAGGAGTATGCAGAAATATTTGCAAAAAACTTTGATTACGAAATCATCAATAGAGAGATATCTTCAAGCAACCATATAGAAAGATTAAATGCTATAATTTTCGGACTAGATAATAGCACATTGATTTCATATGTACTCTATGTTTTAAAA
Source organism: Chryseobacterium sp. KACC 21268 (assembly GCA_028736075.1). Taxonomy (NCBI): domain Bacteria; kingdom Pseudomonadati; phylum Bacteroidota; class Flavobacteriia; order Flavobacteriales; family Weeksellaceae; genus Chryseobacterium; species Chryseobacterium sp. KACC 21268. The sequence continues at coordinate 2,790,711 of CP117875.1, read as the reverse complement.
AATGTAACAAATACCGTAGAACAAGATAATATATTCCAGTTCCTAGAGTCATACATAATGAGAAGGATGGTTGCACATACAATGAATAAAAATTATAATCAATTATTTACGGAAAGATTCATAGGTAACAAGATTCTGACTGTTCAAGCTATTAAAGAATTTATTGAAAAAAGTACAGATACATCTACGTTTATTCCGACAAATCAAGAAGTTTTGGAAGGCTTTAATAAATCAATTTTAATCAATAAACAGTCTGCTGGAATTTTATATTTATTAGAATCTAAACATCGAAAATCTCATCTGCATTCTACAGCTTTGTTAGGAATTAACAAATACAGTTTAGAGCACCTAATGCCTAAGAATTGGTCTAAAAACTGGGGAACATTACCAACCCAAGATGATACCATCAAAAGGAGTAGAAAATTGTTGACACTAGGTAACTTAACTATCATCACGCAGTCTTTAAATTCGTCAATCCGGGATTCGGATTGGCAAACAAAAAAAGAAGGAAAAGGTGATAAAAAAGGGTTAGAGGACTATGCGTCAGGTCTTGAAACAATGAACAAGTACTTGATATTAAGTATTTGGGATGAGAACGCTATAAATTTACGAGCAAAAGACCTTTATAATATAGCAGAAAAAGTTTGGACGATATAAAAATAAAAATGAAATACACCGAATCCCAACTAGAAAAATCATTCATCCATCTTCTGAAAGAGGAAGGCTATGAGTACGTGAATGGCAAAGGCGTAGTTCGGGCATCGCATCAGGAGGTTTTAATTCGGGAAGATTTGAGTGATTTTTTGCTGTCTCGCTACCCCGATTTGGAAACGATAGAGCTGGAAACCCTAATCAATGAACTGGCGTATCAACCTGCCTCCAATCTTTACGACAGTAATAAATACATTGGCAAACTCTTGGCAGACGGTCTCATTTTTAAGAGAAACAATCCTTCTAAGAAAGATTTGCACATCCGTTATATCGATATTGATGAAAGCAGTCTTTTGAAAACCAATCGGTTTAAGATTGTAAACCAGCTGGAGATTCAGGGAAAAGAACTACGGATTCCGGATTTGATTCTGTACATCAATGGGATTCCGGTGGTGGTATTTGAGTTTAAAACAACGATAGAAGAAGGGGTTACCATTCACGATGCTTACAAACAACTGAGTTTACGCTACCGAAGAGATATTCCGGAACTGATGAAATACAATGCGTTCTGCATCATCAGCGACGGCGTGAACAACAAAGCAGGTTCTCTGTTTGCGCCTTACGATTTCTTCTACGGTTGGCACAAAATAACGGGCGAAGAAAAAAAAACCTTAACGGGAATCCATACCGTAACTTCCATTGTCCACGGAATGCTGAACAAGCAGAGGCTTTGTGATATTCTGCATCACTTTATCCTGTTTCCAGATACGTCTAAAAAAGAAGAAAAAATCCTGTGCCGTTATCCGCAGTATTATGCTGCCAACAAACTGTTTGACAATATCCAGAAACACCGCAAACCGGAAGGCGATGGGAAAGGCGGAACCTACTTCGGAGCGACAGGTTGCGGGAAAAGTTATACAATGCTTTACCTGTCGAGACTGTTGATGCGTTCCACGCAATTGGCAAGTCCGACCATCATTATTATCTCCGACCGTACCGATCTGGATGATCAGCTGTCGAGAGATTTTACTAATGCAAAAGATTTCATTGGGGACGAAAATATTGTGAATATAGAATCCAGAGCCGATCTTAGATCAAGATTGCGGGGCAGAGAAAGTGGCGGTGTTTTTCTGACGACCGTTCAGAAATTTGCAGAGGATAGTGAGATTTTAAGTGACCGTACCAATATTATCTGTATCTCCGACGAAGCCCACCGCTCGCAGGTCAATCTTGATTTGAAAGTCCGCATTGATGAAGATGGAGTTAAAAAATCGTATGGTTTTGCAAAATATCTTCACGATTCTCTTCCGAATGCGACGTATGTAGGATTTACGGGAACGCCTATCGATAAAACTCTGGATGTATTTGGTCCTGTGGTAGATTCCTACACGATGTTTGAATCTGTGGTGGATGAAATCACGGTTCGACTGGTGTATGAAGGACGTGCTGCAAAGGTTAATCTTAACCATATAAAAGTGGTTGAAATTGAACAGTATTATCAAAACGCTGTAGCAGAAGGCGCTTCGGAATACCACGTGGAAGCCAGCCAGAAAGCCATTGCAAGAATGGAAGTGATTTTGGGTGACCCTGGAAGAATCGAAGCGATTGCGCAGGATTTCATTACGCATTATGAAAAGCGAATCGAGGAGAAAGCAACCGTTGCCGGAAAGGTAATGTTCGTTTGTGCCTCGCGTGAGATTGCCTATAAACTTTATAAAGAAATCATCAGGCTAAGACCAGAATGGAGTGAAAAAAGTATTGCGGAAAACCTTAGCGAAAAAGAGCAGAAAGAAATCAAACCCATCGAGCGCATTAAAATGGTAATGACCAGAAACAAAGATGACGAAGAAAGTTTGTGGAATCTGCTCGGCAACAAAGAAGACCGAAAAGAATTGGACCGGCAGTTTAAACAGATCCATTCCAATTTCAAAATAGCCATCGTGGTCGATATGTGGCTCACAGGTTTTGATGTTCCGTTTTTGGATACGATTTATATTGATAAACCCTTGCAAAAGCATAATCTGATACAGACGATTTCCCGTGTGAACAGAAAGTTTGAAGGCAAGGATAAAGGTCTGGTGGTCGATTACATCGGCATCAAGAAAAACCTGAATCACGCTTTGGGCTTATTCAACAATACCACTGCAGCCGATGATTTTGAAGATCTTGACAAAGCGGTGATTATCGTGAGAGATCAGTTGGATTTACTGCGACAGTTTTTCTATCAGTTTGATACCACCGACTATTTCAAAGGTTCGCCTGTTGAACAGTTGCATTGTCTGAACCGTGCCTCTGAATTGGTTTTGCTCACAGAAAAGTCGGAAAAGTTCTTTGTAGATGTGACCAAAAAACTAAAGGCTGCCTACAATCTCACTTGCGGTTCGGAAATCTTTAATGACAAAGAAACCGATGAGATTCATTTTTATTTTGCCATTAAATCAATTGTGGTCAAGCTGACCAAAGGCGAAGTTCCAGATACTGCACAGATGAATGCGAAAGTGAGCAAGATGGTAGAAGATGCCATTATCTCGGAAGGCGTGGAAGAAATCTTTAAACTGGATGACAATAAGGCCAATGCAATTGATTTGTTTAACGATAAGTTTCTTGAGAAAATCAATGACCTTGAATTGCCTAATACCAAGATAAAAATCCTTGAGCGCCTTTTAAAACAGGCCATCTCTGACTTCAAAAAAGTAAACAAAGTAAAAGGCATCGAGTTCTCTGAAAGACTACAGAAAATCATCAACAGCTACAACGAGCGAAGTGAAGCTGACCTGTTGGATTACGACGGCATCCAAGCTGATACTTCGGAACAGATTCTCGACCTGATCTTAAAGCTGCGTACCGAAATGGCTTCGTTTGAAGATCTGGGAATCAACTATGAAGAGAAAGCTTTCTACGATATTCTCGATATGGTCTGCAAACAATATGGGTTTGAATTCGACAAAGACAAAATGCTGGAGCTTGCCCGAGAAATCAAAAAGATTGTAGATGATACCGCTAAATTTCCCGACTGGAGTGATAGAGATGACATTAAAGCGCAATTGAAAATGGAGATTATTGTAAAGCTGCATCAGTTTGGGTATCCGCCGATTACGCAGGATGAGGTTTATAAAAATGTGCTGGAGCAGGCGGAGAATTTTAAGAGGAATAGGTTATGAAAATACAAGAATATTTAGAAATACATAATATTTCATTTGATAAATTGAAAGAATTGTATCCTGATGAATATCGAACAAGATTTAATAGTGAGATAAATTTGAATTGGCTAGTTCCAATTGAGGATAAATTATACAAATTAGATGATAAAGATCAAAGAATTATAAGTGAGGTTATAAATGTTTTAAAATCTAATGAAAGTTTTACTGAATCACATAAAAGAATTTTATCAATTTTTGTATCAAAAATTAACTCAATTGTTAATGTTGCAGACAGAATTAATAATTTCAAAGATGGGAAAAAACTGCAAAACAATAGTTACTTAGAACTTTATGAATTATTTAATTATATCAAATTAAGTGATTCTCTAATTAGTTTTGATTTTACATTGAATAAAAATCTACAATCTTTTATTCCTCACTTATTTTCAGTAATTAAAAACTGTCAAGATCCACAGAATTACCCAGTATATTATAAGTTTTGGAAGCAAATAAATAAAGAAGTTTTACACCAAAATGATGATTATGATACTTTATGTAGGTTGTTTCGAACTTTTCCTGATGAAAATAGGAATACCCAATTCGGATCTTATTTCAGTGTTATTGCTGAAAAACTTATTAGCAATATTGATAATTATCAGTCATTAGAAAAATATTCAACAGCTAAATATCTTAAAGAAAAAGTAATAAATCTAAAGGAGTATAATATTCTTTTAGAAAAACATATAAATAAGTTGGATACAAATAAAAATTTTCGTGAAATTACAGAAGATTTCAAACAATATATTCTAAACAGTAACTGCCTAATAAATAATTTTGAGATTCAGAAAGTCCATGATCATTATGTTTGGATTTCCGATAATGTAAGAATTATAGGTAAAAGTGGTTTCTGCCATTATGAATTGATTACGAGAAAAGAATATCCTCAAAAGATTTGGATTGAGTTACATTTTGATAAGAAGTGGAAGACAAAAGCAAAAAAAATATTAATCAACAGCTTAGATGAAGATTTTTTTTGGAATTCAGATCATAAAGGTGGTGAACTAAGTTTAGCACTGAAAGAAAACATAGATTTCAACGACAATGAAATTCTGAAAAAGCTGGAAAGTGGTTTGTTTAAATTTGATGAGATATTAGGCACTATGGTCAGAAGTTTATATTCAATAAATGTAAAAGAAAACTTTATTGATTGGTTTATTAAAAGGGACGGAGAAGAAAACAACTATTTTTCAAAAAATTTTAAATCTGACAAAAGTGTAATTACAGCTGAATTTTTAGAATACGAAAACTTCTACAGAAGTAGTTTTGATACTGAATTATTCACTTTCAATGGTAATAACATTGAATATCAAATTACTATAATAGCCAACAATCTAAAAGAAAAAAAATCCTCATTTTCTTCCTATTATGGCAAAGTTGGCAGTGGAGGCAAGGAAGCAATATTAGGTAAAAAAAATTACTTACGGTTTTTACGCGAATACTTTGAAAAATCTACTTCTTACGTAGAAAATGATAATATAATTATACCATTAAATAAAATACTTTACGGACCTCCAGGAACAGGGAAGACCCACAAATTACTGAATGAGTATTACACTCATTTCGAAGTTCAAAATAAAACTGTAAGTAAACAAGAGTTTGAATTTGAAATTATTAATAAACTTAGTTGGTGGCAAGTATTTGCTCTCATACTTCTTGAAAATAAAAGTTCAACGGTACCGGATATTAAGAAACATAGGTTTGTAGATTATAAACTGCAAGTTTCAAATACTAAAAGCTTAAGCCAAACAGTTTGGGGACAATTATCTGCACACACAATTGAAGACTCAGCTACTGTTCAATATAATAAAAGAACTGAACCCCTGATTTTCAACAAATCAACTGGTTCTGTTTGGGAAATTGTTGATGACAAAAAAGAACTAATTGATGAGCTACTAGAATTATCACAAAAGATTAGAAATTATAAGGAAAAAGTTGTTACCTCTAAAAACTACAAATTCATTACTTTCCATCAATCTTTTTCTTATGAAGATTTTATTGAAGGAATTAAACCTACATTGGATAAGGAATTAAACGATGAATCTTCTGAAGTAAGTTACACTATTGAAAAAGGAATTTTCTATGAGTGTTGTAATGAGGCAGCAAAGCTTGCTGGATTTTTGAGCTTGAAAGATTCCATTGAAAATTACACTAAAGAGGAAAGAGTAGTTAAGTTTGAGAATGCTTGTCCTTACGGTTTATTCATTGATGAAATTAATCGAGGTAACATTTCCCAAATATTTGGAGAGTTAATCACTGTTATTGAAGATACAAAAAGGCTCGGTAAGGATGAGATTATAGTTGAACTACCTTACAGCAAAGATAAATTTGGCGTTCCTTCCAATCTCTATATTATCGGTACAATGAACACCGCAGATAGAAGCGTAGAATCTCTTGATACCGCATTGAGAAGACGTTTTTGTTTTGAAGAAATGTTACCCAATCTTGAAGTTCTTAACGATAAAATTATCGAAGGAATAGAACTGAAAAAATTATTATCAACAATTAATAAAAGAGTTGAAATATTGCTGGACAGAGACCATACCATCGGTCATTCTTACTTCATTGATGTAAAAACAGAGCAAGATCTCAGAAATACTTTTAAGAATAATATCATCCCGTTGTTGCAAGAATATTTCTACGGAGATTACGAGAAAATAGGAATGATTTTAGGAGAAAAGTTTTTTGATGTTCCTGAGAAATATAACAAAGATGTTTTCGCGAGTTTCCCCTCACAGAATTATCCAGAAAGTGGCAGTATGATTCGTTTAAAAGTTATTGATGATGGTTTTAATATCATCGAAGCTTTAAAAGTTCTTCTGAAAATAGAGGTTAATAATTAATGAGTAGGATTCAAGTTTTCGAACACAGCTTTTTGCCTATTGAAAAAGGCAAGTTTGAGCAACGTCATTTTGTGGCTTTATCGAAACTCAATGTTTTACACAATTATCAATATTTTGATTTAAAACACAATGGAGTAGTATTCAAGCAATTTGTAGGAGTCATTCAAGTGGATAACCTTACGATAGAAATTCTCCCAAAGATAGACCGTTATGAAAGTGAAAGTGAAGGAAATAAAACAAAGTGGCAGAAAGTTCTGATAGAAATGTTGCGTGTCACCAAAAAACTGAACATTCAGCAGGTTGGTCAGGCAAACGTAACAAAACAATCCATCCATTTATTAGATATTTATTTTGAATGGTTTTTGAAAGAGGTTCAATTATTAATTCATCAAGGATTGATCAAACAATATTACAAAGAAACCGGAAACGTAAAAGCACTGAAAGGCAAGCTTGAATTTGCAGGTCACATTCAGAAGAATCTTGTTCACAAAGAGAGATTCTACACCACGCATCAAGTTTATGACAAAGACCACTTGATACACCAGGTTTTGGGACAGGCTTTGGAAATTATTGCTACGTTATCGAAAGGAAGTTACCTCTACAGCAGGTGTAAAAAGGTACAACTCGATTTTCCTGAGGTGAAACCCATCAAAGCCAACGAAAATACATTTTCGAAAATTCCAAAGTCAAGAAAGACCGCACCCTATGAGAATGCTTTAGCCATCGCCAGACTAATTATTCTTAATTATGCACCCAATGTTTCCAGCGGTTCCGAAAAGATGCTGGCTTTGCTTTTTGATATGAACAGTCTATGGGAAGAATATGTTTTGGTAAGATTGAAACAAGTTTGCCAAGATAAAGATGTCCAAGTGTATGGCCAAAATTCAACTGGCTTTTGGGATGGTATCACCATTCGTCCAGATATTGTTTTGGAAAAAAGAATTAATGGTGAAAAAAGTAAAGTTTTAGTTGTAGATACTAAATGGAAGAATATTGACCAATCAAGACCATCAACGCATGATTTAAGACAAATGTATGTTTATAATGACTATTGGGGATCAACAAAAGCATTATTATTATATCCTTCGCAAGAAACTATGCTAAGAAATGAGGATTTTATTGCTTATGATAATAAAGATCACTCATGTTCACTCGGTAAAATTTCGATATTTAATGACGAAGAAGAATTGGATAAATTACTTGGTGAAAAGATATTGAATTTATTTAATGAAATTAAACTATGACCCACACCTACCGCATCGCCCTTCTAGAAGATAATAGTCGGCAACTCGAAAAATTGGAGTCGTACCTCAATCAGCTTCCCAACGTGGAGATTGTGCTGAAAAGCAAAAGTTCTGATTATTTTTTTGATGAGGTCAAAGCTTTGAATCCCGAGATATTGGTAGCAGATCTGGACCTGGGCAATGATAGCATGACAGGCATGGAAGTAGCTCAGGAAGTCAAGATTCCGGTCTTCTTTGCCAGCGTGAACACTGCAGATTATATTGAAGATATCGAAAATCTGAAACGGGATGCCGAGATCTGTGTTGATCATATCACAAAGCCGTACAAAGAAGATCAGTTTGTAAAGAGTTTTAAAAGATTTTTGCAGGAGGTCAACTTCTTTTCGCCCCCACAATATGTGTCTTTGGACTTCAACAAAAAGAAGAACAGAATTCTTATCGATGATATCGTGTATCTCTGTGCCAACAAAAATGAGTCAAACAACAAGCAAATCTATTTCATCAACAGGGCAGCTGCCAGTCTGATAGATTTTTCATTTACCAGAATGGAAGAGAGTGGCCTGCTGAAGTCCCAGTTTATTACGGTCCATAAATCTTTTCGTGTGAACAAGAAACATATCAAATGCTACGACCCCAAAACTGGAAAGATAGAGGTGAGCATTTTTGACGGGCATGGCAAAACGAAATCTGACTTGATAAAAGTGGCAGAAAACTACCAACCTGTCATCCGAAAAACTTTTGGCTAACCGCTTTTGGTGCTCCATAAAAAGCTTTTGTTCCTGCGCTTCCGATGTTGTTTTCGGAAGCGTATTTTTTTTGATTTTTGGATTTGAGTTTGATGGATTCTTAATGTCGACAAATTAAAATGCGGAATCCGAAAAGCAGATAGAGTAGGTAATTAAAAAAACAATTCAAAACAATGAGTAATTCAAAATCTGATTTAGACAATCATTCAAATCAATTAAATCCAAACCATGATTCTTATTGGCAATCAAGAGGTCTGGATGAAAGGCCAGATGATTGGGATAACAATGATTCAAATTCTAACAATTCCAATTATGATAATTCCGATGATTATTGGGATGATGCATATGAACCTTTCGGAGATTCGGGTGATTATGATTGATGAAGTTTTTATATTAATAAAATGGAATTCAGGAATATAGTAAGCCTATTTTGAGTGAAGATGTTGGAAATTCTTATGTCAAACTCAATTACAATTATTAGAATTTTATAAATAGGAAAGGACTTTAAAAGTGGAAATAGTAAACATTCTTAACCAATTAAAAAAAACAATGAAAAACAAAATCACACCAACACAGAACCAGGCTAATATCCAAAACCCTAACAAAGGAACTTCTGGAACCAACAGACAGTACGCCCAGAACCAAGGGAATAGAGGAAAGCAACAAAACCCTAATCAAAAAAGCAAATAGCAAACTTAAAAGCCCGATCATTGGATCGGGTTTTTTGGATATATGTATGAAACAAACAGTAAAATCAATAGCTTGAATAATAATCAATTCAAAAACGCAGCCCCAGGAATCCGCACACAATACTCGCTGCCCAGATAAAGCGGGTTGCCGTGCTTCTCAGACCAGAAGCCGTCCAGGGTATTCGTATTGAGACAGCGATAGACGGCAACACCTTTGTAGATCTTCTCGTCATCGCCTTCATAATTGAAATTAATGACCAGAATCTGATCCTTAAAAAAGCCTGTCCCATTTTGGATATGATCACCAATCTTCCATCGGGCGACGATCCGGTTGTTTTCATCCAGACTCAGCGTCAATATGCCATGGCAAGGATATCCTTTCTCTTCCTGGTTGCTGCCTTCGACCGCATAATCGCCTACTAAATCTTGTACTGTCATCTGTTATTTTTTAGGGAGCATCAAATTTAAACAATCTCAACAGTGATTTAAAATCTAATATTCTAAAATCAAGTACTATCGGCTTTAACAAACTTTTATAATTTCCCAACCCACGCTCGGCACTATATTTTCTTACCAGATGACATACAACCACAAAATAATTTATTATGTCAAAAAAAATTGCAATACTAGCAACCCACGGATTTGAAGAAAGTGAATTGAGTTCTCCAAAAGAACATTTGGAACAACAAGGCTGGACAGCACACATTGTAAGTCCTCAGGTAGGTAGCATCAAAGCTTGGGCAGAAAAGGATTGGGGAAAAGAATATAAGGTAGATAAAACATTAGATGAGGTTTCGGCTTCAGATTATGATGCTCTGGTTTTGCCGGGTGGTGTCATCAATCCCGATCAGCTGAGAACCAATGAAGCGGCCTTGTCATTTGTGCAAGACTTCTTCACTCAGCATAAGCCTGTAGCGGCAATCTGTCACGGACCTCAAATCCTGATCAGCGCAGAAGCGGTGAATGGGAGAAAGCTAACTTCTGTAAAATCCATCAGTATTGATCTTAAAAATGCCGGCGCCATCTGGGAAGACAGTGAAGTAGTGGTGGACAATGGTCTGGTTACCAGCCGTACACCAGAAGATCTTCCGGCTTTCAATGCAAAGATGGTAGAGGAAATTAATGAAGGCAAACACGAAGATCAAAATTTATAACCATTCATTTAGATCATCATATCAAGACCTGGGTTTTTACTCAGGTCTTTTTTTGTGGTATTTCGGAATGTAAATCTGGAATTGTAAATGTCTTTCCAATAATATTTATTTTAATTTATAAGATTTGAAATAAATGATTTGGGCTGAAATGAAGGATCGTTTGTCATGTATTTGTTAAACTTTCTGTAATGCACCTCTATTTAAATTAAATTAATTACTTTAGCGCCCCCGTTGAATATTAGTTAATAATATCGAACTATAATTTAATCGCCAACAACAAATAATCCATTATAAGTGATTAATAAAGGTCAAATCGTAGAAATACCATCAGTCTCTTCAATTTATGAAGATAAAGAAGTGTCTTTCCAATCTAAGAAAGATGAATTGATGAGGCATGTCTCAAAAAGAAAGTACGGACTTTTTGATGGTTTTCTGGTAGGAGAACATCAAGGTGTGGAACATTTCAAATTGGGACAGCGGAAAGGAATCAATGTCGGAGGAAAAAATGCCCCGCTTTATGTGATTGGAATGAATGAAGAAACCAATCAGCTGTTCGTAGGAGAAGGTGAAAAGCATCCGGGACTCTGGACCACCGTTCTTGCATTCTCAGAAAATCAAATTCAGTCGCAGAATCTCAACCTGACTCCTGATGAATCTGAGTTGGGAAAAGAAGTCAGCATTCATTCTGCTGTTACAGACATTGATATGATTGCTACACTTTACCTCTTTGACCGTATTTTATTTCTGGAATTTGAGGCGCCAGTTTCCGTCGCTATTCATGACAATCCGCTGGAAATCTACTTTGATGACCATTCTGCAACAACTATTAAAATTAATTAAATCATATCGTATGAAATTAAAGTTTTCATTTTTTGCAAGTATTATTTCATTCGTGGCTTTTGCACAGTCGGCACCATCTTATTATTCTGGTGTCAACTTCAACAAAACTAAAAACGAATTGAAGAATGATCTTGCAACCCTTATCACCACTACACACACGCAGACTATCGCTTATTCTGCGGGGTTAGCATCTCTGTTCAAAACAAGTGATGCTGATCCGGAGAACCCATCCAATCTTCTTTTGATGTATGGCTCACAAAGTTCGGGAACACACCAGAGAAGCCGTCCTTACACAGGATCTTGGAACAGAGAACACGTGTACGCAAAATCAAAAGGAACGCCTAACCTGGGAACTTCTGGTCCTGGTTCTGACGGTCATCACCTGAGACCAACAGATAATACACTGAACAGCACAAGAGGAAGTCTTCTTTTTGATGACGGAACTGGAGCAACGGCGTACAAAACTAGCCGTGGCGGATGGTATCCTGGCGAAGAGTGGAAAGGCGATGTAGCTAGAATCCTGATGTACATGTATGTGAGATACAACTCAAGATGTCTTCCGCTAAACATCACAATGAATCCAAGCACTTATTCATCTGATTTCCCGGATATCCTTCTAAAATGGAATGTGGAAGATCCTGTTTCTGCTTTCGAAATTCAAAGAAATAACGTTGTAGCTGGTATTCAGAAAAACAGAAATCCATTCATTGATAATCCATATCTGGCAACTGTCATTTGGGGCGGGCCTGCTGCACAGAACACTTGGCCGGATACCTTCAATGGTGGAACAACATCTGATACAGAAGCTCCATCTACACCACTCAATCTGGTTTCAACAGGTGCTACAATCAACACTGTTTCTTTGGCCTGGACGGCATCCAGCGACAATATTGGCGTAACAGCTTATGATATTTATGTGGATAATGTATTTAACAAAACAGTGTTTACAAATAGCGGAACGGTAACTGGACTTACGAGCAGTACTCAATATAGCTTCTATGTCGTTGCAAAAGATGCTGCAGGTAACAAATCTGAAGAGAGTGCCGCAATTTTAGTGACTACACCTGGTCCCGGAAATCCTGGCGAAGAAGCACCAAGCTGTGGTATAGAAAATTTTGAGAATTTGCCGGCAGCCAACTCATCTTATTCAGATAGAGAATGGTCAAACAAAGGCATCGTTTGGAATGCAACCTTCGCAAGAACAGATAACCAGATCAATATCGACGGCACAAGTAACAGAGCCATCTGTATCAGAAAAGGTTCGTTGAAGTCTTCTACCATCTCTGGTGGAATCGGATCTTTGACTGTGAAAACCTATTTGCCATTCGCAGATTCCAATGGTAATTACACTTTGAAAATCAATGGTGTGGTGAAGGGTCAGATTCCTTACTCAAGAACTGCTGCAACCTTTACGGTGAATGATATCAATGTAGAAGGAAACATCGTGATTGAATTGGTAGATGATGTGACAAGCAACAGAGTATCTTTTGATAACCTTTCTTGGACTTGCTATGCAAAACTGGCAACAGACAACATCGATGCGAAGAATCAGAAAATCGCGATCTATCCAAACCCAGTGAAGAACAATGAGTTCTACATCAGCGGAATTGATAAAAACGAAACTGTAAAGATCTACAGTCTTAGCGGACAGTTGGTTCAAACCATTGAGAAAGTGGAGAACAAAGGTAAAGTAAGCCTTCACAAGTTGTCAAAAGGCGTTTACATTGTGAAAACTAAAAACCAGTCTTCAAAGATTATTGTTGATTAATATTTGATAATAATCATTTATATAATAAAACCCGGAAGATTAGTCTTCCGGGTTTTTATTTGTTTTATTGGGAGGTTTTGCTTGGCCTTGGAGAGCCTTAGGCTGACAGAATACAAGATGTAAAACGTCATCTGATATCTTCAAAACTACAACTTGTACGTGACTTATAGAAATAAGTTTTTGTCAAAAACAAAGCCTGAGAATGTCTCAGGCTTTTTGTTATCATTCATTTAAGAATAGATTATTTTAAAGTGAATTTTACTTTTGTTTTGATATTGTCAGAAGAGTTTCCAATCAAAGCTTCAAAGTCTCCCGGCTCAGCTACCCAAGCGTGCTTATCTGCATCGAAGAAACTTAGAGCTGCTTTGTCCACAGTAATACTCACTTCTTTCTCCTCACCAGGATTCAGGAATACTTTTTCAAATCCTTTCAATTCCTTATTCGGTCTTGGAAGGGATGATTTCAAATCAGAAATATAGAGTTGCGCCACTTCCGCACCAGCTTTTTTACCTGTGTTTTTAACAGTAAATGTAAAAGTGATTTTCTCATCTTGACCAATCGTAGTTTTATCTGCTTTCGCTTTACCAAATTCAAAGCTTGTGTAACTCAACCCGTGACCAAAGCTGAAGAGTGGTTTGATTTTCTTCGTATCGTGCCAACGGTAACCTACGAATATACCTTCGTTGTAAGTAATGTTGATCGGGTTTTTCTGGTCTTTGCCTTTTCCGGCCGCCAGTTCTTCTTTGTTCCCAGGATATTCACCCAACTGGTGCGCTGAGTTATCTTCCAACTTCACAGGGAAAGTGAAAGGCAGTTTCCCGGAAGGATTTGCGTCACCGGCAAGAACTGAAGCTAACGAATTACCAGCCTCAGAACCTAGATACCAGGACTCCACAATCGCGGGAACATCTTTGATCCACGGCATCGCCACGGCATTACCGGAAACCAGAACGACTGCAAAATTCTTATTCGCTTTTGCAAGTGCTGTGATCACTTTATCCTGATCGTAAGGCAGTCCATAACTCTTTCTGTCAACACCTTCTGCATCTTGATGATCCGCTTTATTCAATCCGCCAACGAAAATCACAAAGTCGGATTTCTTTGCCAATTCAACGGCTTCATTCAAAATGACATCAGCAGGTCGGTCGTCTTTCAGGTCTTGTCCGGATTTTACACCATTGTATTCTCCACCCGGATCACCAACGTAGCCTCTTGCGTAAGTCACTTCAGCCTGTTTTCCGAAACGTGATTTGATACCGTCCAATGGAAGCGTTTCATATTTAGCTTTGAGAGAAGAAGAACCACCGCCCACAGTCATCATTTTAATAGCATTTTCTCCGATTACTGCGATGGTTTTGACTTTGTTAAGGTCTATCGGCAAAACATTATTTTGATTTTTCAAGAGAACAATTCCTTCTTCACCCACTTGTTTAGCGACCGCTTTATGATCTTCAGATGCCACGTTTCCGAACGGTTTGTTCTTGTTCATTGTGGTTTTGTAAGCCAGATTCAGAAGTCTGGTAACTTTGTCGTCCAATTCTTTCGTTCCAACTTTTCCTGATTTAATTAAATCTAAGTAGGGCTGAGCCAAATAATAGTTATCGTAAGCATTTTTGGTTCCGGCAGAAAGTCCGTTGGTCCAGCTTCCAAATTCCAGATCCAAACCGTTTTTGATGGCTTGCTCCGTATTATTTACTGCGCCCCAATCTGAGACTACAACGCCTTTATAATTCCATTCACCTTTCAGAATATCATTCAAAAGATACTGATTCTGGCTGGCATATTGACCTTTGTACATGTCATAAGCACCCATAATAGTCCACGAATCACCTTCCGTGACAGCGGCTTTGAAAGGTGGCAGATAAAGCTCATACAGCGCTCTATCGTCAACCTTTACATTACTCGTGTGACGGAACATCTCCTGATTGTTCAAAGCATAATGTTTTACGGAAGTCGCAACACCATTAGATTGTACACCTTGGATGTAAGGCACTACCATTTTGGAAGTCAGAAAGGGATCTTCTCCCATATATTCAAAGTTTCTTCCGTTTAAAGGCGTTCTGTAAATATTAACACCAGGTCCGAGCAAAATATCTTTTTTTCTGTATCGCGCCTCCTCTCCAAGTGCTTTTCCGTAGTTCAAAGACATTTTTTTGTTCCACGTGGCAGATAAAGCGGTCAAGGCTGGATAGGCGATGATGGAGTCGTTTGTCCATCCAGCCTGGTCCCATTCGTCCCATTTCACTTCTGCGCGTACACCGTGAGGTCCATCAGTTGTCCAAAATTCCGGGATTCCCAATCTTGGAACGCCTGGTGAACTGAATTTGGATTGGGCATGAAGCATTGCTACTTTTTCCTCCAGAGTCATTCTGGAGAGTGCATCTTTTACCCGTTGTTCAACTGGTTTTGTTTCGTCAAGGTAGATTGGTGTCGTTTTGTTTTGGGCTGTGGCAGCCGTATATGTCATTGTTATTAGACTAAGAAAGACAATTTTCTTTAACATAAAAATTATTTAGTGGTTGTTGACAAATGTAATAAAATCTTTATTATCTCACTATGGGAAAATAAAGAATTTTGAATTAAATCAAAACTTTACAGTGTTTTGTAATTCTGCAAAAGTAAGATTTGTTCATATTAAATTCATTCAAAACCATAAAAAAAGACCTAATGATTCAGGTCCTTTTATATAAAATATCGATTTGAAGTATGATTAAATTTTCCTTACTGAATGATTCTGATAGTGTCAGGTTCATTAATATCCAGTTTGTCAATCAGTTTCTGAATGTTTTCTAAGTCTTTTAGAACTTTCAAATATGATGATCTGGCGTAATCTGCAAATGAAGCTGTCGTATTCATATCATCCACGCTTTTAAATACGTTAATCTCTGGATTTGGCACGATGTCATCTTTGTAGTTATTCAGACATTCATTGATGGCTTTTCTTTTTCTCTTGCAAACTACCTTATTTTTCAACTTTTGAAGCGAGCTGATAAGGTAAGGATTATCATTATATGGATTGACGAAATCTGCATTTCCAGATTCTTCTTGGTAAACGTGATATGTACTCTCGTTACTTGGCTTAATAAAATTTTTGTCGAAGATCATAGCGTTACAGATTTAGAATTATCAATCAATAATGAAGTTGGTTTGAATTTTCATTATCAATTTTAAGACCAATTTAATTCTGTTGTGCTAATACGAATTAAGTTTGAGGAGTCTTATTTTTCCACAACAAAAATTCTGGAGTGTCCAATCCCGGAAACTGTAGATATTTCTAAGCCGTTTTTGAAGATTTTGGTAACGCTTGTTGTTTCTGTAATTTGTTGCGCAGATACATAGACATCGTTATTAACAACCTGAATATCTGGAATGCCTTGGCCAAATGGGATGTCTGTTTTTTTTCCGTTTTTCCAATATGCAACTCCTGTAGCAGTTCTGCCAGCTGCGTAGACGTCAGAACCTATAACATCTATTGCAGAGACATTTTCACAGCCATCTATTCGCTGAAACACATTATTTTTCCAATAAAAACCAATTCGGGAATTGTTGATATCCAATGCTGAGCCTGCGATGTAGATATCATTGTTTTCAACATCTATGCAATTAATACTTACCTGATTGATTGGCAAAGAGAAACTAAGGCTTTGCATCACACCATTCTTCCAATAGACAGGCTTGTAGATTTGGTTATAGTTTTCACTTGCAATATAGACATCGCCTTTATCAATATTCATTACGGAGGTTTCTGGCTGTGAAAATGATCCGGAATACTGAGAACCATCCAATATTGTTCTGACGCCGTTTTTCCAGTAGCATTTATAATAATAGAAAGGAGAGTACTGTGTGACAGATCCCACTGCATACACATCATTTCCTGAAACCGAGATGTCTTCTACGTTGCTTAGGCTGGTGGAATTGCTTGGTTCCAATAGATTGATTTGTCCATTCTTCCAGTACGCTGCAATACGCTGGGAAGTGCGGTTTACGTTTCCTGCACTGTAAACATTTCCCGCCTGAACGTGGATGAGATTGCCTGAAGATGTAAAACCTGCAACATTTTCCAACTCAACTGCTACACCATTTTTTAGATATTTGGAGCTGGCAGAGAGATAAATATCCACTTCTGGGATGAGTGTTTTCACGGGCATAGCCGGCGATTTCTCCGAAGTATTTCCTGCAGCATCCTTAGCTTCCACAGAAACGCTGTAAGAAGTGTTGGGGCTTAATCCTGCAAAAGTATATTTTGATTCGGTAGTAGTGAATTTGGTGTTATCAAGATAAATTGTGTATTCTGTAACGCCAACGTTGTCAGTAGAAGCTTTCCAGGTTAATAAAAAAGAGTTTTTTGTAATTTCACTACTCGTAATATTAGTTGGAGTGCTGGGTTTTTCATTATCCAAACTGTCTTCGTCGGTGCTGCAAGAAAAAATGAATAGTGAAAAAAGAATTAAGAAAAATGATCTGGATAGATTTTTTATCACGATAATTAGTTTTAGTTAAATACAAAAGTAAATATTTTAACTAATATTCAATATAAACCATTATTAAATAAAATAATATGAAAATATCATAAATCGATATATTTAAATTTTAAAGTGTATACATTTGCATCTTTAAAATCAGACAATGAAAATACTAGCATTTGGCGGAAGCAACGCCAAAGATTCGATCAATAAAACATTAGCTGGATTTGCAGCAAAACAATTTACAGGCGCAGAAGTGGAAGTCCTTGATCTTAATGATTTCGAGATGCCACTCTTCAGCACAGACAGAGAAAAGCACGACGGAATTCCTACTTTGGCTTTGAGATTTGCTGAGAAAGTGGATGCTGCAGATTTGCTGATCATTTCTTTAGCGGAACATAATAGCACTTATACCGTGGCTTTTAAAAATGTATTCGATTGGATATCAAGAATCAAAGACCGCAAGCATTTTGGCGAAAAACCGGTTTTCCTTTTGGCAACCGCACCTGGTCCTGGAGGTGGTAAGAATGTGGTAGCAGCTTTCGAAGCTAGAGCACCTTTCAGCGGAGCCAATATTTTACAAAGCTTTACTTTACCAAAATTCAAAGAGAGTTTTGATGCAGAACAAGGGATTGTGAATGCGGAGAAAAAGGCGGAGTTCGAAGAAAAATTATCTATTGTTAAAAACTTTTTTGGATAAGATTTTGGAAATTGATATTAAGAATGCGTAACTTTGCCATCAAATAAGGACAATGAAAATTCAACAAGTTCATTTTGAGAAATATCCTAATTCTTGCAAAGAGAATTACATCAGCACCTCCGAACTTGTGAACTAAAATAACGGCCGATAATCTAAAAGATTGTCGGCTTTTTTATTTAAAAAATCTGAAGAAGTAAGTTTGAAATAAATCTAGTAAATTCTGATATTCTTTCAGGCCTCAAAAACCTGAAAGAGTTGATGAAGAGAAAAAAAGTCAAACAAGCCAAAGCGTGGCGACCGATTTATCAACATTGGATTTCAATCCAATGAATAAGAATAAATGAAATTAAAAATCTAAAAATGAGCAATACCTATAAATCCGCCGGAGTCGATAAAGAAGAAGGCTACAAAACCGTAGATAAAATCAAATCTGCCGTTGCCGAAACCCATAACAAAAACGTTCTTAACAATCTTGGAAGCTTTGGTGCTTTCTATGAGATTGCTGGCTACAAAAATCCCGTGTTGGTTTCTGGAACCGATGGTGTTGGAACCAAGCTGAAAATCGCTTTGGACACCAAACAATATGCTTCAATCGGCATCGACTGTTTCGCAATGTGTGCAAACGACATTCTTTGCCACGGTGCAAAACCCTTGTTTTTCCTTGATTATCTAGCTTGTGGAAAACTTGATTCCGAGATTGCAGCAGAAATCGTTCTGGGAATGGTAAAAGCTTGTAAAGACAACAACTGCGCATTGATTGGTGGCGAAACTGCCGAGATGCCCGGAATGTATCAGCCAGGCGATTACGACGTTGCTGGATTCTGCGTCGGCATTGTAGAAAAAGACCAGATTATCGACGGTTCCAAAATCAGAGCAGGAAACAAAATAATTGTGATTCCAAGTTCTGGATTTCATTCCAATGGATTTTCATTGGTGAGAAAAATATTCCCGGATTTTGAAGAGCAATTTGAAGGAAAACCTTTGTACGAAACGCTTTTGGTGCCGACAAGATTATATTATCAAGACATTCACAAAGTGTTGGAAGAAGCACCACTTTACGGCATCGCGCACATCACAGGAGGCGGATTGTACGAGAATGTCCCAAGAATCATCCCGGAAGGACTTTGCGCAACCATCGATGCTTCAAAAATCCAAATTCCGACCGTGATGCGGGAATTGGAAAAACGTGGCAACATCGCAAGAGAAGAGATGTTCGGAACGTTCAATATGGGCGTTGGAATGGTTCTTGTGACCGACGAAAATCACGTTGATAAAATCCTTGACCTTTTGGAAGACGCTTATGTAATGGGCGAAATTACGGAAGGAAGCGAGAAAATAAAATTATCAATCTAGCAATTTAATAATGTACCAGTTTACCAATTTGTTCAATTGTTAAATTATTAAACTGATACATTGTTACATTTATAAATGAAAAACATCACCATTTTAATTTCAGGTTCAGGAACCAATCTTCAAAGGATTATCGACTGCATTGATAGCGGAGAAATCCGAAATGCAAGAATCATCCAGGTCATTGCGGACAGAGAGTGCTACGGACTTGAAAGAGCGCAGAAACATCAAATCCCGAATGAATTAATCAAACGCGGAAAAGACTTCGCTGAGAATCTTGAACAAGCCGTTCCTGAGAATACAGATTTGATTGTTCTGGCAGGCTTTCTATCTATTTTAAAACCTGAATTCTGTGAAAAATGGGAAGGGAAAATCATAAATATTCATCCAGCATTACTGCCAAAATTTGGTGGCAAAGGAATGTGGGGACATCACGTTCACAATGCGGTCATTGAAGCTGGCGAAAAAGAAAGTGGTGCAAGCGTTCATTATGTGACCTCGGGAATCGATGAAGGAGAAGTGATTCTGCAAGGAAAATTTGAGATTGATGAAAATGACACTGCTGAAAAGGTAGCTGAAAAAGTTCATCTTGTCGAATACGATATTTTTCCTAAAGCCATTGATATGGTTTTGAATAAATGATATTAATTATTTAAAGTAAAAATTAGTAAAAACATTGTAAATATTTATCATATAATTGTTTACAATATTTAATTTAGAAATAACTTTATTTAAATAAATATAAAAATCTAAGTAATAAAAAGTAAATCCGGAGGTGAAAGAACCGGTAAATCACAGTTTGGATAAAACTGTAAAAAGTAAAATTTGAAAGAGAAGGTATGAGTAAAAAGAGAGCACTTATCAGCGTATCTGATAAAAGCGGTTTGGTGGATTTCGCAAGATTTCTCGAAGAACAGAACTACGAATTGATTTCCACTGGCGGAACATTCAAACATTTGAAAGACGCCGGATTGAATCCAATTCAAATCGATGAAGTCACAGATTTCCCGGAAATGCTGGACGGCAGAGTGAAGACCCTGCACCCGAAAGTTCACGGCGGATTGTTGGCGGTTCGTTCCAATGAGGAACATATGAAAACCGTTCAGGAGTACGAAATCGGACTGATTGATATGGTCATCGTGAATCTTTATCCGTTTTTCGAGAACGTGAACAAAGAAATTTCTCTTGACGAAAAAGTAGAATTCATCGATATTGGCGGGCCTTCTATGTTGCGTTCTGCAGCCAAGAATTTTAATTCTGTTGTGGTTTTGACAGACGTGAACGATTACGAAATCATCAAAAATGAAATGTCAGAAAATGGTGATTCGACCATCGAAACCAGAAAGAAATTGGCTGGAAAAGTGTTCAATCTGACATCTGCTTATGACGCCGCGATTTCCAGAATGCTTTTAGATGAAGAATATCCAACTTATCTGAATGCTTCCTACAAAAAGATTTCAGACCTGCGTTACGGCGAAAATCCGCATCAATCCGCAGCTTATTACACTTCGACTTTCGAAAATGGCGCAATGAAAGATTTTGAGATTTTGGGAGGCAAAGAATTGTCTTTCAATAATTTGAGAGATATGGATTTGTGTTGGAAAGTAGTGAATGAGTTCAAGGATGAATTGGCTTGTTGTGCCGTAAAACACTCGACGCCTTGTGGTGTTGCGGTCGGAGCTACAGCTTTGGAAACTTACACCAAAACATTCGAATGCGACCCAGTTTCCATCTTCGGCGGTATCATCGGAATGAATTATAAAGTTGATGCGGCAACGGCTGAGGAATTGAACAAAACGTTCCTCGAAATCGTGATGGCTACAGACTTTGATGAAGATGCTTTGGAAATCCTCAGAAAAAAGAAAAACCTGAGAATTATCAAAATCAAAAACCAGGTGACAGACAAACAAGCTTGGGTGAAAATTGATGGCGGAATGTTGGTTCAAAGTGCCGACGACCAATTCTCAGAAGATATTAAATTAGTGACAGAAAGCGCTCCAACGGACGAACAAAGAAAAGCATTACTGTTCTCTCAAAGGGTGGTGAAATATGTAAAGTCCAACGCAATCGTGGTTTCAAACGGCGTTCAAGCCATCGGGATTGGTGGAGGACAGGTAAACAGAATTTGGGCAACACAACAAGCGATTGAAAGAGCCAAAGAGAAATTCGACGGTGAGTTGGTTTTGGCATCGGATGCATTTTTCCCTTTCCGAGATGTGGTGGATTTCTGCGCGCAGGAAGGCATCAAGGCGATTATTCAGCCAGGTGGAAGTATGAGAGACAATGATTCTATTGAAGCGGCGAATGAGCATCAAATCCCAATGTTGTTTACGGGAATGAGACATTTCTTGCATTGATATTAAAATAGTTGATTTTGTTTGGGCAGCTATTTCCGCCTTCCGCTCCCAATCTTTTTTGCAGACGATTTCAGTCCAAATAGAACTTTAGTTTACGCAAAAAAGGATTTCCGCTCAAGTCGGGCTGCAGATTCAATATAAATCAACGTTTCTATAAAATATAACCCTTCAAGTTCAAACTTCGAAAGGGTTTTATTTTTAATAATTAATAAAAATTAGACTCAAAAATTATCGTTCGTTTGATGGATTTAGAATTATGTTGAGATATTGATTTTCTGATCAATTAATTTTAAATTAATGATAAAATTTCGGCTAAAAATTCATTTTGAAATCGAAATAATATTTACTTTTGGGACAAATTCTTGATATGAGTATTTTCAATGATACAAAGCTCGCATTTGCCGATAAAACGGATGCTCAGCTGAGAAAAGCGTATTGGATGTTCAAGGCCATCGAACAGCCTGCATTGACGAATATTGGCGTTTCACTGCTTAATTTTACTGTTAAGAACAATTTTCCGTTTGTGGACGGCATCGTGAAGCAAACTTTGTTCGAGCAGTTTTGTGGTGGCGAGACCCGCGAGGAAAGTATGTCTGTGGTTAAACAGATGTTCAAACGTGGGGTTGGAAGCATTTTTGATTACTCGATTGAAGGAAAAGAAGAAGAGGAAGTTTTTGATGCGGTTTGCAAGGAAATCAAAGATATCATCAGATTTTCTGTTGGAAATCCGGCGATTCCATTTATCGTCTTCAAACCGACGGCTTTTGGAAGAATTGATATTTATGAAGAAGTTGGAAAGGGCAAAGAACTTACGACCAGCCAAAAAGAAGAATGGAATAGAGTAGTGACGCGTTTCGACGAAGTTTGCAAACTCTGTTTCGAGAACAACAAAAAAGTAATGGTGGACGCCGAAGAATCCTGGATGCAAGACGCGGCCGACCAACTTTGTGAGGAAATGATGGAAAAGTACAATCAGGAAAAACCCATCGTTTGGAACACCATTCAAATGTACAGAACCGGTCGTTTGGAATATATGAACGCACATCTTGAAAGAGCTAAAGAAAAAGGCTATTTCATTGGTTATAAGATAGTTCGTGGCGCTTATATGGAGAAGGAAAGAAAACGCGCCGAGGAGCAAAACTACCCAGACCCAATCCAACCCAACAAACAAGCTTCCGATGATAATTACAACGCGGGAATTGATTTTGTGATGGCGAATCTCGATAAAGTTTCAGCGTTTTTCGGAACACACAACGAGAAATCCTCCGAGTTGGTGATGGATAAAATGCAGACCAACAATCTGGAGCACAACAATCCGCACATCTATTTTGGCCAGCTTTACGGGATGAGTGATAACATTACTTATTACTTGGCGGACAAACATTACAACGTTGCCAAATATCTGCCTTACGGTCCTGTGAAAGATGTTGTTCCGTATCTTACAAGACGAGCGCAGGAAAATACGTCTGTTGCCGGACAAACCGGACGGGAATTGGGACTGATTGATAAAGAATTGAAGAGAAGAAAATCGAAATAGGAAAATCCGCTGTGAGGCGGATTTTTTGTTAATGCTGCCATCTCGCAGTTCCATCGTCCAATTCTTCTAAAATCCATATTTCTTTACATTCATTACATCTATAAACTCTTGAATAATAATATCCATCAAAATCGGTTCTTATTTGTTTTATAGTTTCTGGTTTAGGTGTTAAATTAAGCTTTTTTCTTATTAAACAATTACAAGAACCTTCCGTCATTATATTTTGAAATTTAAAATTATTGAGTTTATCAATCAGATTTCCTGTAATTCTAAATCTCTCAACAACGATATGTAACTTTCCTTTAATGTTTAGTGACTGAAAATTAGATTCGTAAAGTCTTATTTCTTCTATGATTTTATCAGTGTTTTCCAATACAAAATAAGAATTTTCAACTAAAATTTGGTCAAATTCATCTAAAAGATTATTCCATTTTTTTGCTTGTTTAAACATATCTTTTATTTGATTGAACTTATCCCAATCATAGTTTATAATCTTATTTAGATAATTTGTAATTGATTTCATTTATCTTATTTCTTCTCCGCCTTCACAGCCTGTCTAGCCAACAATTTCCAACCACTTTTAGTCTTAGACCAAACATATAAAATATCCAGATTCACAACTGCAGGTGCCTTTCCAAGGTCTTCGGTGTTTGCGAACAAATGATGACGGAGGATTGCTGTTTTGTCAACGATCTGGATGTTTTGGTTTGTAATATCAATGTTGAGGAAATTAGACTTTTTGCTCGCTAATTTTTCTACAAATTCTTTCGCATCGTCAATGTGACCGCCGGAATGTCCGTAGGTTAATTCCGGTAGAATCAAAGATTCTAAGACGGTTTTGTCACCGCTGATCATTGCGAGTCTCAATTTTTCTGAGGCTTCGGAAACAGCTTGTTGGTCATTGTTTTTTTGGGCAAACATCATTGATACGGCGATAAAGCTTAATGCTACTAATAATTTCTTGATCATAATTATATTATATATTTCTAACCCAAAGATAATGAACTTTCTTTTGAAATCTTATTCAACTTATTTTCTATCTTTATTTAATAATTTTTCACCTTGGATCCAATTCTTGATATCGTTCTTCGTTCGCTTGCCGTGTACTTTTTTATGGTCATCGCCGTAAGGATTTTCGGTAAGAATCAATTGTCACAACTCAATGCTGGCGATGTGATTTTATTGTTGTTGATAAGCAACGCTGTTCAGAATGCGATGGTTGGTCCTAATAATACGTTGATTGGCGGAATTGTGGCAGCCTTGGTTTTGTTTGTTGCAAATTTCATTGTCAAGAAATTTATCTTCAAAAGCAAGTTTGTGAAAGAATTGATAGAAGACCATCCATATATTTTGGTCAAGGACGGAAAGGTCTTCACTGATGTTTTGAAGAAAGTCCAAATTTCGGAAGACGAATTGGAAGAATCCATCCACGAACACGGCATCGAAGCGGTTTCTGAAGTGAAGCTGGCAATTTTGGAAGTTGATGGCAATATCAGCGTGATGTCCATTGATAAAGACAGCCACCAAACGCATTATTCCAGACATAAAACCAGGATTAAAAGGAAATTTAATCCATAAAAAAAGACTGGAAATTCCAGCCTTAATTATTTTTGAACAAGAAAAATATAAACCAGAAAACCGTAAAGATGAGACTTAAGACCAATATTCTTCGGCCGTGTTTTCTGTCTCGTTCATTGAAGTAATAAACTCTTTCTCCGTTCGGTAGCTGCTTTTTGAGTTTTAAAATGACAAGACTCACACCGTAACTAATAAATAGACAAAAGGTCATCACAAACGAAGCGAAAAATCCAATGACCGAAAAAATATAACCCAAAACAATCAAGTTTTTAACTTCATTCGGTTTTTCGTAATTGGTTTTCAGTTTTTCTAGTCTTTCAGAATTGATTCTTTCAATATCAGTTTCTGAAATGACAATTCCTCTGTCTTTTAACAAGCTTTTTGCAACTTCATAATCGAATTCATTCCATTCATCTTTTTTGTGGATGATTTCTGTCAATTCCTCATCACTGAATTCTTTGAGATAATAATCTTCAGGAATCACAAGATTTTCCGAGTAATATTTTGTTATCAGTTTCTCTGCATTTTCAAAATCATCTTTTTGAATGAGAAGTTGATATTCAATCTTACTAGGATCCGTAACGAAAGTTGCGTCGAAGTATTTCTCATTGTCAATCAATTGAAAATCAATACTCTCTCTTTCTAAGATAGATGCTACTTCTTCAATAATAGATTTGTTGATGCTTTTCCGAAAGATTACTTTTTCCATTAAGCTAAAATAGTAATTCCTTTCTCAGCCAAATCATATATCGTATTCTTCGCACTATCTGGTTTTACATTCACCGCTTTTGTTCCGTTGAAGTGGAGACAAGTGATAAAACCTGCATTGAAAGCGTCAATCGCGGTAAACTTCACGCAATAATCCAAAGCCAAACCAACAATCTCGACCAGTTGAATGTCGTGATATTTCAGATAATCTTCCAATCCTGTTTTCACAAAATGATTGTTGTCCTGAAAACCACTGTAGCTGTCGATTTCTATG
The DNA here is from genome assembly GCA_028736075.1 of Chryseobacterium sp. KACC 21268. NCBI lineage: Bacteria > Pseudomonadati > Bacteroidota > Flavobacteriia > Flavobacteriales > Weeksellaceae > Chryseobacterium > Chryseobacterium sp. KACC 21268. The sequence goes on along the minus strand of CP117875.1, from coordinate 2,764,612 downwards.
TTTTTCCCTTTTTGGATGATGTGCGTCACTTTCTCACGGTTCAAGTCCTTGTGAAACTCAGCCCCGAAAGTTCCTTGAATACAATGGTCTGGCCACATAAATTGTGCACCGCCGTTCAATGTGATCGTTTCGCCAACATTTTTTCCGTTGTTGGAGGCGAAGCTTTTATGATTTGCCGGATGCCAATCTTGCGTCAGAATGATCTCTTCGTATTGATTGTCTTCCATCAGGCCATTGATGTACGGAATGATAGTATTCGCTTCCGGAACCGCCAATGTGCCACCTTCGCAGAAATCATTTTGAACGTCAACTATTATTAATGCTTTTTTCATCTGTTAGAATATTGTCGGAAGTCGGATGTCCGAAGACCGAAGTTGGGTATATGTGGAAACCTATAGCCCCGATAGTAGCGGTTACCCCACAGCAAGCCTAGGGAAAAGCCTTGGCGCGAGGAGTAGTAGCGGATAGCGGGAAACAGCTCCTAATTTTTTATAAAAGAGAAAAGTCAGATGCCGGCAGTTTTCAACACGAAGTTTTTTTCGGATTGAAATCTTCCGTCATCTGACCTCTGACTTCAGGCTTTTAGCCTAAATATGGATATTTGTAATCTTTTGGAGAGACAAAAGTTTCCTTGATGCTTCTTACAGAAACCCAACGCGTCAAGTTCATCTTAGAACCTGCTTTGTCATTGGTTCCAGATGCTCTAGACCCGCCGAAAGGTTGCTGTCCAACCACTGCACCCGTAGGTTTGTCGTTGATGTAGAAGTTTCCGGAAGCGTTTTCCAAAGCTTTGTAAGCCTCGTCGATCGCATATCTGTCTTGTGCGAAAATAGAACCTGTCAAAGAATATTGCGTCGAAGTGTCAACCAATTTCAAAGTGTCTGCCCAGTTTTCATCTTCATAAACAAAGACAGTCAGGATTGGTCCGAAGATCTCCTCCACAATACTTTCGTAGTAAGGATTGATGGTTTCGATAACTGTTGGATGCACGAACCAGCCTTTTTTGTCATCGTATTTTCCACCAATTACAACTGTTGCGTCGTTTGCTGCTTCAGCTCTGTCGATATAGCCTTTGCATTTTTCGAAAGAATTTTTGTCGATCACGGCATTCACAAAGTTTGATGGATCTTCTGGAGAACCGATTTTGATGGATTTGATTTGAGATTCCATCACTGCTTTTACTTCATTCCAAAGGGATTTTGGAACATAGGCTCTGGATGCTGCGGAACATTTTTGACCTTGATATTCGAAAGCACCTCTTACTAAACCAGTTGCAACGGCCTCGATATTCGCAGATGGGTGAACCATCACGAAGTCTTTTCCGCCAGTTTCTCCAACGATTCTCGGGTAAGATCTGTAGTTGTGGATATTGTTGCCGATCATCTTCCACATTCCTTGGAAAACCTTTGTAGAACCTGTGAAATGAAGACCTGCAAATTCTGGATGAGCCAAAACTTTCTCAGCCGTTTCTTTTCCGTCTGTGAAGATCATATTGATAACACCGTCTGGAAGTCCAGCTTCCTTCAAAACGTCCATAATGACTTTTGCAGAATAGATCTGTTTGTCAGATGGTTTCCAAACCACCACATTTCCCATCATCGCCATACAAGCTGGCAAGTTTCCTGCAATCGCTGTAAAGTTGAAAGGCGTCACCGCAAAACAGAAACCTTCCAAAGGTCTGTACTCCACGCGATTCCAAATTCCAGCGTCAGAAACTGGTTGCTCAGAATAAAGATCCGTCATAAACTCAACATTGAAACGCAAGAAATCTATGAATTCGCAAGCGGCGTCAATCTCTGCTTGATGAACGTTTTTGGACTGTCCGATCATCGTCGCTGCGTTGATCACATCTCTGTAAGGTCCGGCCAAAAGGTCAGCGGCTTTCAAGAAGATGGCGGCTCTGTGTTCCCAACCTAAGGCATTCCACTTGCTTTTAGCAGCTAACGCCGTTTCTATCGCGCTGTCAACGTGTGAGATATCGCCTTCATAGTAGAATCCGAAATCGTGGTGATGATCCTGAGGCGAGCTCAGTTTTATTTTTTTGTCTGTTTTGATATCTTTTCCACCGATTACCATTGGGATTTCGGTTTTTTCTTTCCACATTTTTTTATAAGTAGAAATAAGGCTTTTTACCTCGTCGGAACCTGGTACATAAGAATTTACGGGTTCGTTTTGTGCAAAAGGCACTTGAGAAATGGCTTTAGACATAAATTTTAATTTTTGATTTTTACAAATTTACAATAAGGATTTCAGAACCGCAATTGATTCAGTTTCTTTTATTGATGGAGATTTTGAATTGTATTTAAGTTGTTGTAAATTACTGTTTTGTGGATTTAACAATTGAATTGGTATTGTTAAAGTTTCAAAAAAATATAATTTATTATCGATAATTTAATGCGTTAATTTTTACAGATTTTACATTAATGCAAATCAATCAGGGAAGAATAAAAAAGAAAATGGCGCAAAAGTGGAGAATGCTTCCACCCAAAACGAATAGGTGCCAAATCGGATGGTAAAACGGTTTTCTGTCTTTAGCATAAAAATAAATCCCGAATGTGTAACACAATCCGCCAAGAATGATCAATGTTAATGCGCCGGTGGAGAGATTCTCAATCATCGGTTTGATCGCGATAATCGAAGCCCAACCCATTAAAGCATAAAGCGAAAGCGATATCTTCTCATTGTTTCTCAGCGGTGAGAATTTGAAAATAAATCCGATCAGAGCCATTCCCCAGATCAAACCAAACATACTCCAGCCCCAAGCGCCTTTCAATCCCAATAATGCCACCGGCGTGTAAGTTCCGGCAATCAGAACATAGATGCTGAGATGATCTATTTTTTGGCAAATCTTTTTCCATTTCAATCTGTAAACGGCGTGGTAAATCGTTGATGCAGAATAAAGTAGGATTAAACTGATTCCGAAAATTAAAGAAGAAGCAATTGCGATCGTATTCTCGCTGATGACTGAATAATAAATCATCAAAATCAAAGCGACAACAGACAAAACCACACCTAAACCGTGGGTGATGACATTGTAGAATTCTTCTTGTTTTCTGTTTTTCTTCGACATTTTTTGATTTTTAACAAAGTTAATTATTAAAGTTTTCACGACTTTGAATGTTGTATGTTTTAACAAAATTTTAATTGTTGATGTTTTTGAATAAGTAACGATATGAAAGATGAAATTTTTAAAATTCTTATTCCGCTTATAATTCTTATTTTTGCAGCGATTTATCATTAATCAATCATCATTTATCTATTATATAATGAAGCCAAGCTTAGCAAAAGGAACTAGAGATTTTACCGCAAAAGAAGTTTCCAGAAGAAAATACATCATCAATATTCTTCAAAATAATTTTGAACTATTTGGGTTCCAGCCTTTGGAAACGCCTAGTTTCGAAAACCTTTCCACTTTGACGGGAAAATACGGCGAAGAAGGGGATAGACTTATTTTCAAAATTTTGAATTCCGGTGACTACGCTTCAAAAACAAATGATGAAGATTGGGGAAATAAGAATTCTCAAAAATTAATCTCTCAGATTTCTGAAAAAGCTCTTCGTTATGACCTTACAGTTCCTTTTGCAAGATTTGTTGCAATGAATCAGGGACAATTGGCTTTTCCTTACAAACGTTATCAGATCCAGCCGGTTTGGCGTGCAGATCGTCCTCAGAAAGGGAGATTCCGAGAGTTTTATCAATGTGATGCAGACGTGGTCGGAAGTACGAGTCTTTGGCAGGAAGTAGAGTTACTACAATTATATTTCAAATCTTTTAACAATTTGAATTTATCCGTTTCAGTTCATATTAATAATAGAAAAATTCTTTCGGGAATTGCAGAGTATGCAGGAATTGCCGATCAACTAATTGATTTCACTGTTGCGCTAGATAAACTTGATAAAATCGGGAAAGATGGCGTGACGAAAGAAATGCTGGAAAAAGGAATCTCTGAAGAAGCCATTTCCAAACTGGATTTTCTATTCAATCAAACCAATAATGCACTGGAAAATTTATCAAATCTAAAAGAAAGATTCCAAGGCAACGAAACTGGCTCGAAAGGCGTAGAAGAATTGGAATTCGTGATCAAAAATGCTTTAGAACTTGGAATTAATTCCCAAGATTTGGTTTTCGATATCACACTTGCAAGAGGTTTGGATTATTACACAGGTGCCATTTTCGAAGTAAAAGCGAAGGATGTTGCAATGGGATCCATCGGTGGTGGAGGACGTTACGATAATCTGACAGAGGTTTTTGGTGTGAAGGATGTTCCCGGGATTGGGATCTCTTTTGGATTGGACAGAATCTATCTCGTGATGGAGGAATTGGGAATTTTCCCTGAAGATTCTGATGTGAAAGTCAAATACCTTTTCGCAAATTACGGTGAAGCAGAATCAATCGAAGCGATGAAGCTAATTTCAAAATTAAGAGCGAAGAATATTTCCGCAGAACTGTATCCGGACCCTTCCAAACTTAAAAAACAATTCACTTACGCAGAGAAAAAAGGTATCGAGAATTTAGTTTTTCTGGGCGAGCAGGAAATAAAAGAGGGGAATGTTACCATTAAAAATCTTACTTCCGGAGAGCAGCAAACTGTAAATGTAGCTGCATTCTTAGAATAAACTTACCGTTTAATTTTCGGAAAACAATCCACGAATGTTGCTGATGGAAGAAGAGGAGTAGTTAAGACTGTCCAACTCCTTTTTTCGCTTTCTGATGAAATCTGTTGGTCTGATGCCATTGATCTCAAAAAACAGATCCGAAAAATTCTGCCTGGATGCGATTCCACATTCTTTCGCAAGACTGTCGATTGTATAATTAAGATAGATATTCTTTTCGAAAAGCAAACGTGTGATGTATCGGATTCTCAGATCACCAAGGTATCTGTTGAAGTTCATTCCCTTTTGCTCATTGATAACGTGAGAGAGATAGTTGGAATTGGTTTCAAATTGGACAGATAATTTCTGAATGGTAAGTCCTTTCTGGGTGAACTGTTTCTTATCCTCAAATTTTCTCAGCTTTTGCAGCAAATCCTGTTTTACAGCTTCTGTGATATGTGTCTTTTTATCCTCACTGTTTTCCTGCATTGCAACTGGCGTGTAGGCGTTAGAATTGTCACTGCTTACATAATTTTTGGTACTCAGTTTTTCCTGAAGAGCAAGATATTTGTCCAGTGTACTCTTATCATTTTTATGTCTTTTTACTAAAACATAAGTAAGGATTCCTGCAGTGGTCACCAGGCTAAGTATCAAAAATACGCCCCAAGTGTTCGCAGTTTCCAGTCTTCCTTTTTCTTCAATCAGCGTGTTGGTATCATATTCCCGGTGAACTTTCAGAGAAAGATATGCAAAATCTCTAGAGATGATGCTGTCTGCTTTGAGGAGTTGCGTGGTGTAATAAAGCTGTTTCTCTGAGTCCTTTTGTTTTTTATAATGATTGATAAGAATTTCATAATTTTCCCTTAATTCAGGTAGGATGAATTCTTGTTTATTAAAAATAGAGTCTATTTTTTTGAAATTGGAAATGGCCAATTCTTCTTTGTTAAGCGCTAAATAACTTTTGCCTTTGTAGAAGTAATCAATTGAACTCCAGGCGAAATCATCTTTCATTAGGCTTAGAGATTGATCCAGATTATCTATCGCGGCCTTGTACTTATTATTGTTGTACTCCGATATGCCTTTTGATTTCAGGAAATAACTTCTCTCCTGTACAAAGTCTTTATTATTAAATGTTTTAAGTAATCCAATGTCAGTCAATGAATCTGCCTTTTTTGCATCTTTCAGATGTCTGTAGCAGACAATCATCTGATGAATACTGTTGAGATAACCTTTTTGATTATTGTAGATTCTGTTCTCATTGTCAGCAGTTGGAATGTTGGCTTCTTTTTCAAAAAACCGGATACAGTTTTTAAATAATTCCAATGCTTCCTCGCTGTAGCCAAGATAATTTTTTACTACACCTAAGTGATAAGATATTTTGCTTTTTAAATATAGATCACTGGAGTTTTTGGAGTACTTGTAGGCCATTAGATACTCATCTAGCGCAGGTTTGAACTTTTTGAGCTTGGTGTAATAGACACTTCCACGTAGAACGTAAGATGATGAGATCATATCATCATTCTTGGTCTTATACGCAGCGTCTATACAGCTATCTGCATATTGCAGTTTGCCACTTACGGATTTTGTGTAGAAGACGGCATCTTTATAAGCCTGGAACAATTGATCCTGTTTGTTCTCACTTTTTGCCTTTTTGATGTATGGTTTCAAATATAAAAATGCACGACTGTCGCCTTCATCAAAAGCTTCATATTTTGTCCGCAAAAAGTCATAGGATTTCGGATCCTTGTCTTTCGAAAAAGCAAAACCAGAAATTAAGAATAATATGACAATGAAATAATCTTTCATGAGAAATTTTTAAAACCTTATCATTTGTATCTGCAAAAATACGCAAAAGCTAAATATATCTGACAACTATTTAACAGAAAAAGATTATGATTGCAAAATTTCTAATAATTTAATCAATACATTGATTTTCAATTTTTTACATCTGTCTTAATTTACGAATTAGGACGTCATAATTTCCCAATAATGACCACAAAAGTTTTCGTGGGTCAAAATTACAATCTAATTTCGTCACAGAATAAAAACAGAATTAAACTTTTGTTCAATCAATTTTAGAAATTAAAAAATTATATCATAATGAAAAAAATCTTTTCAATCTTAGCAATCGCAGTAGTATCTCTTAATTTTGTTTCTTGTAGACAAGATGATGATGTAACCTCACAAGCCGAATCTACAATCCAAGTTCAAAACAAAGTAGAATCTAGAGTATCAAACAATCCTGTAAGCGCAGATTCTGCAACTGTGAAAGTGGCTGCAAGAGAAGAGACAGATCCACCAAAAGACAGAACAGGTTGGTAGGAAATATAAGTATTTAACATTCATCCTATTTCATTATAAACAACCTCAATTCATAACTAATGGATTGAGGTTATATAAAAACTAAGCTATACCATTTGATTATAATTAATTTTTATAGTTAAATGCAATTCTATGAAAAAGAAATACTTATTTCTATAGACCATTATTGCAACCATTAAAACTAAGACTATGAAAATTATTTGCATCACTTTTTTTGCATTGATATTCATTAATACCAAGGCTCAAGTAGGAATCAATACCTCCAAACCATTGTCAACTTTCGAAGTTCATAAGTCGGCTTTGTCACACGTTGCAGAGGGAATTATTCCGCCAAGAATCACAGCAGACTCGCTCAAGTTGAAAGACAATCTGTACGGGAAAGCACAGCATGGCGCATTTGTGCAGATTACAAATCCTGTAAGCAGCACGAGTCCGAAGACAGAAAACATCACCAGCCCAGGCTACTATATTTATGACGCAGACTATACACGTCCGGATTTGTCAAAAGGTGTTTGGAAGAAGATGTTTAGTGATCCTAGTGCTTTCGCAGCAAGAGGAAGATCGGGCGTATCATTGCTTTCATTAGGAGTCAATGTGCTGGATTCAGAATTTAGTACAATACGTCTCAGCACAATGGTGACGGAGATTGGATCAGAGTTTATTGCTGGTGACCAGTATATCGTTTCGGATACCGGGCTCTATGCGATCAATTATTCATTAAGATTCGGGCAAGGGTTGACTGCACAGTTATTGTCCAATAATACGCCTGCCGCAGTGATTGGCAAGACTAATACTGATAATGTTTCAACCGTTTTGGATTATCAGCTTTTTGGAGGACTTAATTTGTTAGCACTGGCCAACGTGTCAGTATCACAGGCTGCTATCAATCATATTTATAATCTTAAGAAAGGCGATAAACTTAATTTTGGAGTAGTCAGTGGAGGAATTAGTCTAAGTTTATTAGGGAACGTTTCTGCAGATATTGCAGTTTATAAAATCAGGTAATTATTATGTCTAAAATTAGAAATTTAATAGTAGTAAAATTAGCGACCATCATTTTAGTGATGTTGAAAATATGTTTTGGTGACGAAATTTTCCGTAAAAAATTAGATTAAGAAAAGTTTCTCTATTTTTGCGTCAAATTCAACTCTATGAAACCTGGTCAAACCCAAACTCTCACAATCGCAGAACAAATTTCTTCTGGTTATATCCTAAAAGATGAACTTGGCGAAAAAGCATTCATCCAAAAAGTTTTTGCAGATGAATCCTGGGAAATTGGGAGCGAAGTAGAAGTTTTCGTTTATCAGGACGATGGTAACTTAAAGGCAACTACCGAAAAAGCAAATGCCGAAGTAGGAGAGTTTGCTGTTATGACTTGCGTACAAAGTTTACCAACAGGTGCTTTTATGGATTGGGGAATCATCAAAGATCTTTTCATCCCATACAAACAACAGAAATCTAAAATCATAGAAGGGAAACGCTACATCGTCTATGTTTACGAAGACGAAGCAACAGGTTTAACAACAGGAACTACCAAGTTCAAACGTAATCCTCAGTATGAAGATTTGCCACTGAGAGTTGGCGATAAGGTCGATTTGATTATGATGAATGAATCCGAATTGGGTTGGAATGTCGTTATTAACAAACAATTTATCGGATTGGTTTACGAATCCGATGTTTTCAAAAAATTATATCCACTTTCCGAAGAATCCGGTTACATCAAAACCATTCGTGAGGATGGGAAGATAGATGTCACTCTTCAGCCACAAGGTTTCGAAAATGTGGATGAGTTCAAACAGGCTATTCTTGATAAGCTGAATGACAATTACGGATTGCTTTATCTTTCTGATAAATCCTCGCCAGACGAAATCAAAGATGAACTTCAAATGAGCAAAAAGAACTTTAAAAAAGCCATTGGAAGTCTGTACAAAGATAAAATCATCGAGATTGCTGACGATAGAATAAAACTTCTTTAAATCTTTTTTCATATTCCAGATGTTTATTGTCAGTTCTCAAAAACTAAAGGTGGGATTGACTTTACTTGGACTCGTTTTTGATTCCAAATAGGAAATTCCTTCATGAAAAAGATTCTCATCAGTGGCGCAACAGGACTTGTAGGCAAAAAACTTGCAAGAAAATTATTCGAAAGAGGTTATCAAGTAGAGATTCTCGTCCGTTCCAAACCTCACAATTCTGACTTCAGATCCTATGAATGGAATTATGAAAAGAAATTCCTGGAAGAAGGTGCGCTAGATAACACGTACATTTTCATTCATCTTGCTGGCGCGTCAATCAGCAAACGTTGGACAAGGGCTTATAAAGAGGAAGTTTACAAAAGTCGTGTCGATTCTGCTCAGTTCATATTTGATGAGATGCAAAAACGAAAGATTTACCCAGAAGCGGTAATTTCCTCATCAGCCGTCGGAATCTATGGACAAACAACGTCGCAACAGATTTTCACCGAAAATGACCAACCTGCCAATGACTTTCTGGGAAATGTCTGCAAAGATTGGGAAGAGAAAGCTTTCCAGTTTCAAGAACTTGGAAGTAGAGTAGTATGTGTCAGAACATCTACTGTTTTATCAGAAAAAGGAGGCGCATTGGGAGTCTTGAAAAAACCAATCGAACTGAATGTCGGAGCTGCATTAGGAACTGGCGACCAATATTTCCCGTGGATCCATATCGATGATCTGGTCAATATTTATGTCAAAGCGGTAGAAGATGTTTCGATGAATGGAGCTTACAACGCATCTGCACCAGATTTTATCAATAATAGGGAACTTACCAAAAAGATTGCTTCCCATCTTGATAAGAAACTTTGGTTACCCAATATTCCAAAATTCATCATCAAAACAGTTTTAGGCGAAATGTCCGTCTTGGCTTTAGAAGGCAGTAGAATTTCATCAAACAAGATTGAAAATGCTGGTTTTAAATTCCAGTACAACAATCTCGATGCGGCGCTGAGCGATGTCATTAATTAATGTCTTGTTGCAAATCGCTTTTTTAATCCTTACTTTTATCAAAATTTATCAATGAAAATCACAGAAGAAACTCAGGAAAAACTGACCATTTTAGAGAAGATTGCCAATGGGATCATTTGGTGGGTAGGTTCTATTCAGTCATTGGTTTTCCATACGATTTTCTTCATCGTCTGTTTTGCATTACCGATTTTCAATATTGTAGAATTTGAACATATGTTGTTGGTTCTCACCACGGTTGTGTCGTTGGAAGCGATTTATTTGGCGATTTTCATTCAGATGTCAGTCAATAAAAGTACAGAACATATCGAGGATTTGAAGGAAGATGTTAATGAGATCCAGGAAGATATTGATGAAATCCAGGAAGACATCGAGGAAATCCAGGAAGATGTAGAAGAAATCCAAGAAGATATTGATGAGATCCAGGAAGATGTGGAAGAAATCAACGAGGACGATGACGAGGACGACCACAGCGAACGCGCCAGAACGGTAATGCTGAAGAGCAAAGTTTCCAACAACAAAAACGACATCAAAAACCTGAAAGACAAGATCAAAGAGTTGGAAGGTTTGATTGAAAGTCTGAAAAAAGAAGATTAGTTGTCAGTCTGAGGCTCTCGAAGACCAATAAAAACTACAATTCCAATTTCAAAATCTTCTCCATCTGCTTCTGATTTACACTTTCCGGCATATTTCTAAAAACAAAATTCCGAAGTCCTGTAAAGTTTTCCCATTGCGCCACTTTCCCAAGCGTCCAACTGGTTTTTACAATGTGATTCACTTTTGATCTTCTAATTTTTTCAAATTGATTAAAGATCTTGTTCCAGTCTTTTTCAGTTTCCAAGAGTTTTCCGATGATGTACGCATCCTCGACTGCTTGGCAACCACCTTGTCCCATATTAGGTGTTGTGGCGTGTGCTGCGTCTCCAATCAAACAAAGATTTTCCGCAGACCATTTTTCCATTGGTTTTAGGTCGAAGATGTCATTAAGAATAATATTTTCTTTCGAAGTTTTAGAGATCATTTCCAAAACATCAGAATGAAATTCTTTAAAGGTTTCCAATAGATCAATATTCTCAGAATAGAATTTCTCGTTCACCAAAGCATACCAATACAAAGTATTTTCCTTGATTTTCACAAAGCCGAAACGTTTTCCTTTTCCCCACATTTCGTAGGCATCGTGACTATATTTTTCTGGAATTTCGGTCTTCAGAATTCCGCGCCAGCATTTTTGTTTCGCTTCTCGGATTTGTCCAAATTTAAGAATTTGATTTCGGACCAACGATTTCACGCCATCGGCTCCAAAGACAATTTCACTTTCGATTTCTGTTTTGTCTTCAAAAGTCAAATGATAATTTTCTTTCTTCTCAATGGTCGAAAGACGTTTATTAAGAATGATATGTTCTGAAATATTTTCACTTAAAACTTTTTGAAGTTCAGCTCTATGAATCGCGATATTGCAAACCTTGTATTTGCTTTCAAGCTTCAGAACGTCGGTTTTTGAAATGGTTTTCAGCTTTTCATCAGTAATAATTAAAGCGTGCATTTTCGTTCCTGCATTTTCGATTTTCTCTTTCAAACCGAGTTTGTCAAAGATCTTCATTGCATTTCCTGCCATTGCGATTCCAGCTCCGACGGGTTTTATTTCCGGTGCACTTTCGTAGATTTTGAAATCGATGTTGTGTTGCTTCAGAACATTTCCCAAAGTCAAACCGCCAATTCCGCCACCGATGATTGAGATGCTCATTTTTTCACTTTTTTAAGTACCAAACAACATACTCTTCAAATAAAGATTCAAGTTCAATTTCCTTTCTTAGAAGCGAATTCTTAGGAAGAATATCTTTTAATTTAACATTAATATCTAAATTTATAAATGGTTTTGTAGAGTTATTTATTGGTTGACCTAAATCATTATTAAAATCTAATTTATATTTTTTATCTCCATTTTCAATAATTGCAAAATTCCAAGCATCAATCCAAATCATATCCAAATTTAATTTAGGTATTAGATATTTAATATATTGATCAAAATCTTTCAATTGTTTTAATTGTCTAATTTTTTCGATCAAACTCATCTGATCTTTTTGTCTTTTCGTCTCCAATTAGATAAAATAAATCTTTTTTATTAGTAATTCTAATAATTTCTTTTTTTGATATTGATAGTTTTATGTTTTGTTTTATAAAATCATAATTAAAATTATTACGTTGCTTGTTTAATTCTGAAATTAGATTTTCTATTTTACTTTTTCTGATTTTTATTGATTTTAATTCTAGAGTATCAGTTTTTGAAGAATCGTTTTTTTTAGTCAATTCATTATAAATCCAAGATCTTTTTAATTGAATAAAATCCATTCTAAAATTCTGTTTTTCTGGATAAACACTTACAGTTTCTTCTTTTTCGTACTCCCCACTTTCTCCAAATTGATAACCTCCAATTTTATAATGGACGATTAAATTTTGAGAGAAAACTAAATAAGAGATAGTTAAGAAAATTAAAATCAGAAAATTATGTTTCATTGTTATTAGATCAAAATCAAAAATACAAAAAAGCAAGACCAAAAAGTCTTGCTTCAATTTCATTCCGAAAAATGAATTTTATTTTCCAAGGTAAGATTTCAAAATCTTACTTCTTGTGTTGTGTTTCAATCTTTTGATTGCTTTTTCTTTGATCTGGCGAACTCTTTCTCTCGTAAGGTCAAAAGTTTCACCAATTTCTTCAAGCGTCATTGGGTGTTTTCCGTTCAATCCGAAATACAATCTTACCAAGTCAGCCTCTCTCGGCGTCAAAGTTTGAAGTGCTCTTTCGATTTCGATCTGTAGAGATTCCAACATCAGATCCTTATCTGGACTAGGCGATTCTCCCGAACGCAAAACGTCATAAAGGTTAGAATCTTCACCTTCCACAAGTGGCGCATCCATCGATAGGTGACGACCACTGTTTTTCATAGATTCCTTGATGTCTTCCTCGCTCATATCAAGAACTTCTGCCAACTCTTCCGGAGAAGGTGGTCTTTCGTTCTCTTGCTCCAGGTGAGCATAAGCTTTGTTGATCTTGTTGATAGAACCAATCTTATTCAATGGCAATCTCACAATTCTCGACTGCTCGGCCAAAGCCTGCAAAATCGACTGACGAATCCACCAAACAGCGTAGGAGATAAATTTGAAACCTCTCGTCTCATCATATCTTTTCGCCGCTTTCATTAGACCAAGATTTCCTTCGTTGATCAGATCGGGAAGAGAAAGTCCCTGATTCTGATACTGCTTGGAAACGGAAACCACGAAACGTAAGTTAGCTTTGATCAATTTCTCCAACGCAGCTCTGTCGCCAGCGCGGATTCTTTGTGCTAAATCTACCTCTTCATCGGCCGTGATCAATTCCACTTTTCCGATTTCTTGCAGATACTTGTCTAGTGATGCGGTTTCCCTGTTGGTAACCTGTTTTGTAATTTTTAATTGTCTCATATAAAAACCTCATTCTTTAGGTTGCATTATATTATACGATCAGAAACCGAAAAAGGTTACAAATATTTTATTTTCATCAGATTAATCTTCAATTTTAACGCTTTTTAAAACTAATTAATATTATTTGGGCAGCTTTTCCGCCTTCCACTCCCGCTATTTTTTGCCATCGCTTTTCCAGCCACAAAAAATGAGCTCCGTTCAAGTCGGGCTGCAAATTCAGTGTTAAAACAAAAACACAGTACAAAAACACGATTTTGTCATTCCGTAGGAATCTAAACTGTTGAGATTCCTACGGAATGACAAAAATGCTTTTAAAATAAATCCGCAAAATCTCCAAATCAGCAATAGAGTTAAAAATATCACTCATTAATATATGATTATTTCTCTGTAAATCAATTATTCTTAACAAAAATTAAGTATTCAAAATTCTCTGTATCAATTCTAATTGTTATTTTTGCGGAATGTTTAAAAATCTGATCAGAGTTTTCATCGGCTTATCACTTTTCTCCTGCGGCAAAGAACCGGTTCCAAAACCGAAAGGCGATTTGCGTTTGGAATATCCAGCCCCGAAATATCTGAGCTTTTCTGCACCTTGTGATTACTCTTTTGAATATTCGGATTTTGCTAAGATCAAAGATGCAAAACAAGCCTGTTGGTACAATCTCTCTTATCCTGATATGAAGGCTAATGTTTTCATTACTTATTTTCCGATCAAGAATGATTTCCAACTTCACGTGAAGGAAGCAGAGAAAATGGTTTACGAACACACCATCAAAGCCAGCGCGATTGATACTAAATCATTCGCTTACCCAGAGAAAAATGTTTACGGAAATTTTTATGAACTGAAAGGTCAAACCGCATCAAATATTCAGTTTTATGTGACAGACAGCACGAGACATTTTGTAACTGGGAATTTATATTTCAATTCACGTCCGCGTCCAGATTCTTTGGCGCCGGCTGTAGATTATATCAAAAAAGACCTTTTGCACTTGATCGATTCATTTGAATGGAAAAAATAATTGCGAAGCTGGAAGTCAAAGGTCAGAAGACTTTCGAATCAAAACTAAAAAATAAAATAATATAAAATACTTCCGAAATCCATCATCGGACATCGGACAAAAAAACTTAACATATGAAATTACTAGCAGTAGGAACTGTAGCATTTGATGCCATCGAAACACCTTTTGGAAAAACAGATAAAATCCTCGGTGGTGCAGCCACTTATATCGGACTTGCAGCAGCAGCTTTGGACACAGACGTGAGTTTGGTTTCCGTAATCGGCGGCGATTTCCCACAGGAATATCTGGATATGATGACTTCAAAAAACATCAATGTAGATGGGGTAGAAATGGTGAAAGATGGGAAAACATTTTTCTGGAGTGGGAAATACCACAACGATTTGAACTCCAGAGATACTTTGGTGACAGAACTAAACGTTTTAGCTGATTTCGATCCAAAAGTTCCTGAGCATTCTTCCGAAGCAGAAGTGCTTTTGTTGGGAAATCTTGATCCTGTAGTTCAGCTTTCTGTTTTAGAAAAAATGAAAACGCAGCCAAAATTGGTGATCCTTGATACTATGAATTTCTGGATGGACATCGCTTGGGACAACTTGATGAAAGTAATTGCTAAGACTGATGTTATCACAATTAATGATGAGGAAGCGAGACAACTTTCCGGAGAATATTCTTTGGTGAAAGCTGCTAAGAAGATCCACGAATTAGGACCAAAATATGTGATCATTAAAAAAGGAGAACACGGCGCATTGCTTTTCCACGACGGAAAAATTTTCGCGATCCCTGCATTGCCTTTGGAAGAAGTTTTTGATCCAACCGGCGCTGGAGACACTTTCGCAGGTGGTTTCGCATCTTATCTTACAAAGAAAGGTGATTTCAGTTTTGAAAGTATGAAAACCGCAATTATTGTTGGAAGTGCAATGGCTTCTTTCACAGTTGAGAAATTCGGGACAGAGAGAATCGAAAGTGTGACGAAAGAAGAATTGAGCGAGAGAATCAACCAGTTCAAGGAGCTTACGACTTTCGAATCTGTAATCTAAATTTAACCTTACACAAATTTTTCACTCAAAAGGGTGTTATAAAATATTCAAATGAAGAAGATTTTTTTTCCTGCTGTTTTAGCATTCGTTTCTCAGATGACTTCTGCGCAATATCTGATTGTTGGTAAAGACAGCATTTCTGTAAAAGATTATATTAAAGAAAATAAATATGGTCTTGAAAATAATGGACCCGATAAATCAGTTAATTCTACTGTAGAATTCCTTCTGTTGCAACAATTGGCAAAGGAGAAAAGAGCCGATACGCTTAATTTTTTCGTCAATTCTGTGAACCAGAGAATGTCTGAACTGAGAGAGCAAAAGTTTTATCCGAAAGCTATTATTGAGCCTGTCCTTTCTGATTATGTAAATTCCAACAAGACAGAAACTCAGGTTTTGCTTTTCATTAAAGAGAAAAAGGCAGACGATAAAACTGATTACAAAACACTTTACAATCAGGTGAAAGCAGGAAAAATGACGATGGAAGATTTTCTTGCAAAGAATGGAACGCCGGAAGCATCGAAACCTTTTTATGTAAAACCAGGAATGTTGGATTACGACTTGTACCAGCAGGTGAAAAATGCCCCGGCAAACACTTACACTACATTCATAGACAAGCCAAACGTGGTTGGCTTCGCAAAAGTAGTAGCGACAAGACCTAGCTTGGGTTACATGATTTTTGGAGTCCTTACGATTCCGAATGATGCGAACTATGAAATGAACAAAGCAAAAATCTACAAAGAATTGGACGCTGGGAAGAAGTTTCAAGCTGTTGTGAAAGATTACGGAACCACGGAAGATGAGAAAAATTCCGGAGGTGCAGTGATGGGTTCACCTATTTTGCCAGATGAAGTTTACAACGCTTTGAAAGGTCAAAAGAAAGATTTCTACACCAAAACACCAATTTTGTTCGGTGATAAATATTTTATTTTTAATATCTACAATATTGAGCCTTACGAACTTAATGATACTAACAGAAAGTTTTTCCAAAAAGAGATGCTGGCGACCAGTTATGGTGAAGAGGTGACTTCAAAACTGGTTGATTGGTTGAAAACTCAAGAAAAATTCACTGAAACAGCTGAATTTGCAGAGATTAAAAAATCTTATCAAAACTATCTTAATCCAAAAAACAGTAAGGCCGTTCTTTTCTCTTACGGAAAGAATAGAGTGACTTACGAAGATCTGAAAAAAGCAATTGATTCCCAATACAAAAATCTGGAGCAATTGCCAACCAACCAGTGGCCAGACTTGGTGAACTATCAAGCAGAGCAGTACATTGTAGGCGTTTATGCAAAGAATTTTGAGAATCTTCCCGAAGTGAAACCTGCAATAGATGATCTTAGGAAAAATCTATTTTCAGAATATATCTTTTCCGAATACCTGAAGGATGAAGTGAAGAATAATCCAAAACTTTACACAGAGTACTACAACGAGAACAAATCAAAATACGTTTGGGAAAAGCGTGCAGAATCCAGAGCTGCAGTCATTTCTGATCCAAAATTGCTGAAGGATATAGAAAAGGAAATCAAGGATCCTAAGAAATGGGAAACTTTGAAAACTAAATATAAAAATCAGGTCAACGATAAGAATCAGGTTTTGGTGCACTTTGAAGAAGGTAAAATTCAGGAATCTTCTGATATTTTCAAAAAGAACAACGTGCCATTCAAAAAAGGAACATTTACAACCAAAATTTCTGATAGAGATGTTGTAGTTGCAATTGACGCACTTTTACCAGAACAGCAAATGACGCAGGCAGAAGCTCAGGAAGATATGACAGACGCTGTGACAGAGAAAGTACTTCAGAAAACCATTGCAGAACAACGTGCAAAAACGAAGGTTGAAATTCAGCCCGCTTTTATGGCAGAACTGAATAAAAATTTTAAGAAATAATTATAACAAAAAATGAAGCAAGATTGGTTGATAATCTTAATTTTGCACCTTAATAAATAAAAATAATGTTAAAATACACGAAATGTCTTTTTTTATTGTCAGTAATGTTGTGCTTGTTCAGTACAAAATTTTCTGCTCAGGTAAAAAAAGGTCAGCTCATAGATGGGATTGCGGCCGTAATAGGTGATGAAATTGTATTGGAGTCTGACATAGAAGATCAAGCGAACTATGCTAAACAGCAAGGCGCAGATGTGGGGGATAAATGTGATTTTATGGAGAGTATCCTGAACAATAAGTTACTGATATACGAAGCTAAGAAGGATACATTGGTAGAAAACAGATCTGCGGCTATTAAAGAAATGGCTGGTACAAAATACACTCAGATTCTTTCTCAGTTTCCGGACGAGAAGGCAATGTTGGCAGCTTACAAATTCCGTACGTCTTACGAGATGAAAACGGCAATAGAGAAAATTGATGCTGACAACTATTACGGGCAGGCAAAATACGGAAGGATTACAGAGAAAGCAGATGTGACGCCGAATGAGGTGACTGATTTCTACAACCAGTTCAAGTTCCAGTTACCGAATGTAAAAGATGAAGTAGCGCTTTCAAAAATCAGTATGTTTCCAAAAATTTCATCTTCCCACAAGCAGGAGATTATTGATAAATTAAATAAAATAAAAGCTGACATCAAAAAAGGAGAAAGCTTCGAAAGCCAGGCAAGAATCTATTCCGAAGACGAAGGTTCTGCTGCAATGGGTGGACTTTATAAGAATATCAACGTAGGGCAGATGGTAAAACCTTTTGAGGCGGCAGCGCTTAACCTTCAGGAAGGTGAGATGTCGGATCCTATAGAATCTGAATATGGTTACCACTTGATTACACTTATCAAAAGAAATGGGAAGAAGTATGATGCAAGACATATTCTAATCAAAAGTACGCCCAACGCCCAGGAAATTGCATCCACAAGAAAGCAGCTGGACAGTATCAGAACTTTGATTATAAACAAGAAAATGACTTTCAAAGATGCCGCTTACAAATTCTCTGATGACAAAAGCAACAAATTCTCTGCAGGTATTATGACAAATGCTCAAGACGGTTCTGATAAATTAGAAAAGTTGAGTCTGGATCCAACAGTTTCTTATCAGATTGCAGGTCTTAAGAAGAATGATATCACGGAACCTTTCCAGCAGGAGGATCAGCAGAAGAGAAAGATGATCAGCATCATTGAAGTAAATGACATCATCGATGCACATCAATTGGAGCTCTCTACAGATTACGAAAGAATCAAGGAAATGGCTCTCAACAAGAAGAAAAACGAAATCGTTGAGAAATGGGTAAATGCAAAAATACCTTCAATCTTTATCTCAATTGATAACAAATACAAGGATTGCAAATTCCACAGTAACTGGCAGAAAAATACAGTTGTGACAACTAAATAATCTTTAAGATTTAATATAAAAAAAAAGGATGAGTGTTTTGCTCATCCTTTTTTATTTTCAAATAAGTTTATTCTTTTTCGACGATCTTATAATCTGCTAATTTTCCATCCCATTTTTCATTGTAAGTAGAAAACTCGATGGCGGTTATCTGTCCAGCCGTGACGTCTATGACGTAGCTTAAGCCTTCTTTCAATCCCTTGACCTGTATATTTTCTCCATTGCTGAATAGCGCGTTAATTTCATCTGATTCGCCACTAAAATCAATGTATTCAAGATGTACATCCAATCCAGTATTGGTGAGTTTTCTCTCTGTAATTTTGATAAAAGGACTGTGAGATTTTAGCTGCGGATATTTTGTGTACAGACCTTCCAATAGTGCAAGTTCAAGTTCGTTTAGCTCTAGCATATTATTTTTTTTAATTTCGATTTTTAATTACCACATAACCTTGCAGTATTCTTCCATCACTCAGTTTAATTTGGTACCAGTAGCTATCTGTCGGTAGTTTTCGGCCATTGGACTCTCCGTTCCATTCGTACGCTTCACCTTTAGTAGTATGATTGACTACAGTTATTCCATTTTTATCAATGATTTTCACTTCAGAATTGGGGTAGTATTCTATTCCAGAGATCTTCCAGGTATCATTTACACCGTCATTATTAGGAGTGAATATATTACTTAAAGAAAATATAGTGAAGGTTTTTGAACCCAGGTCACAGCCCAATTTGGTTTTAACAAAAACAGTATGATTTCCGTTCTTCAAATTGATAAATTTGTTAGACTCTTGCGAGGTAATTTGATCCATCGAATATAGATATTCTCCTACGAAAGACATAAGCATCATCGCAGTATCATTATTAATCAAAATATTCTCAATCTCCGCCAGCTTAGCTTTTTTTACAATGACGCTCGCCGTATTTGTGCATCCAAATGGAGTCGTCACTTGCACAGTGTAAGTTTGTTCTTTGTCTGCATTGATCTCATGTGTAGTTTCGCCAGTATTCCAGCTGTATGAATAATCTTTATTGAAGCCTGCATCTAACGGAGTTCCAATATTATCACAAAATTCTTTCTCAGCAGGTAGATCAATCTTTGGTTTTTCGTTAAGTGTCAAGCTCAATTTTACGAGCTGGTAACAGCCAAGACCCGAGATTATTTTAACGTCAAAAATATTTTCATTAAGTAAAAGTTCGGCATCTCCAATGATTTTTTCCCCCTTACTATCCGTAATTAAGAAAGTGTAATCATCAGGATTAGGAATTAATTCTTTTTTATACTTATCAAGATTTTCTGTCTTTATGCTTGAAGTAGTATCATTACAGATACTCTTTGAGTAATTATTTGCGGAAAGATAATTGGTGACCACATTTACCTTTACAGGTAATCTTACCGTACTTTCGCAACCACTCAAAGTTTGAGAGGCAAAGTAAGTTTTACCATCTTCTAAATCTGTGCTTGTGGGATTGGGGATGAAAACTCCTAGATTATTATACCATTTAATAGCATTTCCATTCACTACAACATTTGATAACTTAGGCATAGTAGCTGAACAGAAACTTTGAACAGCATCACCGGTAGGAGGATTAGGATCTGCAAGTTTAATTAAAATTTCTGTCTTTGCACTCTCGCAGCCACCAGCTGTTTGAGAAACGTAGTATTTTGTATTATCATCCAGTTCTTTAGACAGATTTGTAATTAGAATTCCATTTTCATCATACCATTTTGGATTATTTGCGGTTACTGAGATATCGGAAATTTTACGTTTTTCTATCTTACAGAAAGTTTGTGTCGGATTTGCAATGGGTAAAGGTTGAGGAGTAATTTCTACATTTTGCGCCTGTGTTGTGATATTTCCATTTCCGTCATCATACTTCCATGTGATTGTATAAGTTCCCGGCAGTTGGTAGGATAGTGGATCAGTGGTTGTTGCAGCAATTGTTCCTGTACAATTGTCTGTTGCTAATGGTATTGATGTAATTACCGTTTTGCAATCGCCTATAATCTTAGGAAGAGTTGCAATATTTGGCACTGGTTTTAGATTGTCACCAACTACGATTGTGATAGATGTGGAGGTGTCACAACCGAGCGTTCCAGTAATTGAGCACGTGTACGTTCCGGCAGAGGCCAGTGAAGCATCTGGAATTTTCGGATTTTGCTCTTTGGAGGTGAATCCATTAGGACCTGTCCAATCGTAATTTGCACCTCCATTTGCAGAAAGCTCAATTGGTTTACCAACGCAGACGGGAGAGTTTGAAGTTAATTGTGCAAATGATGAGCAGTCTTTGAATTTTGCGATGTACATGCCATTATAAACAGAGCTAGCAGTTTCTTGAAAAGCCCCAGGAGTACCTACATAAGGAGAATATCCGCTTGCCATACCAAAAAAGTACAGATTATCTTCGGAATCCTTTATAATATCAGGTAATTGAGAACCCCAATAGAATGTTCCCCATATTTTATTGAGGTCGGAATCGTATTTTATGGCATATACTCCTGCGTAACTGACAGGGTTTGGTAGAAACGCATCCGGAGTACCAATCTGTGATAGCCAAGAAGATGAGTTATCCACCATTCCCGAAATAAAGATGTTACCCTGCCTGTCTATATATGACGTATGCTGCAAATGATTGTAGATTCTAAATTCTTTTCTGCTTACTAGTTTGTTGGTGTTGGTATCAATTTTATATAAAAGTGCCTGTTCTGAAGTGCTTTTTGTAGTTCTGCCACTAAAAAAAATGTTGTTACCAACTCGGCGTGCATATCGAAAATAATCACTGTCAACACTGTCATCACCCAGATATGTTGAGTATATTAAACTCCCGTTATCGGAAAATTTCAAATAAAGCCCAGTGGTTTTTCCCTGTATATTTGTTCCCTTAATAGGATTTTGCATTACAAGGTCAGATGCTCTACTGGCACCCATTATTTCTATATAATTACTATCAGAATTGAATATTTGATAGAGGCTAGTGGGGCTATTTCCTCCGAAATATGTCAGCCAATCTGCATCTCCTGTGATCGCATCAAATCTGCCAATAAATCCATCAGTATATCCATCAATTTTCGTTTCCTGAAAAGCGCCTGTCGTTGCCAATCCACTGGTACTTCTGGTTTCTCCAACGAGATAAAGTTTATTGTTTTTAAAATCAATATCATATGGAACTTCTTCTACATTACCTCCAAGTATTTTGGAGAAAATCATGGTTCCATTTTTATTGAATTTTAATAAGGAAAATCTTTTAAAAACATTGTACTGATTACTGGTTGGAGTTTTCGGTAACCAAGTCATTCCCGTTGCATAGACATTGGAAGAAGGATCGAAGGTAACGCTCATAAACTCATCATAAAACTTATCTCCGCAGTATGTTCCCCATAATTTTGTAGATCCATCTTTGCTGATTTTAGTTATAAATGAATCTGAAAATCCAGTCGTATTGAATGTCGGCTGGTATGCTCCCGCTGTTGCAATATTGGTACTACTCCATGTAAGACCACAAACGTAGACATTGTCTTCAATATCAGTTTTTACTATTCCATAAATATCCTGGTTCCCACTCAAATAACTTCCCCAAATCCTCGTAGGAACCGGATCTATCACAATTGTTTTATCAGAATTATTAATAGAAGATTCAAAACCGAAAGTCTGGTTTCCAAAATCTTTGTAATTGACAGTAATATTTTGTTTACGGTCGTTTTCGATCCAGGAATTAGGAATATTTTCCTGCATCTCACCAAATCTCAGATCCATAGATAATTTTCCATCTTTCAATTTTGTTTTGGCACCCTGAAATTTCATTTTAATATCAGACATTCTTCCGCCAGGATGAACCAAAAAATTATATTCAACAGGTTTTGTAGAATCTTCCGGTTTGAAAAAGACTAAATCAATATTGTCGTAAAGATTTTTATACGTCAGTTTTTTGTAGCGATAAACAAAGCTGACACCTTCTTTTTTGTAAGGTAGATTATAATAATTTTCATAATCCTGAGATCTAAACTCTGAAACTATTTCGGGATTGCTTCTGGAATCTACAAACTTGATGTCAACTCTGTGATGTTTATGTTTTAGAATTGTATTAGAATGATCTCTCTTTTTGTCGGATTTTAAATCATTATTAGATATCTCTTTCTTTGATTCTTTCTTTTCGGTTTCATAAACATCATAAGAAAAACCATTTTTCTTGATCTGAACATTCAGTCCAGGAGAATTGAGAAGATATTTTACATCTGGATTTGCATTTCCATTTTGATCGACAATTTGACCTTTGTTTTCGTAAAAAGAATAATCATTGTTTTTTTTCTGAGCGAAAAAAATAATAGACGTTAATATTAAAACTAGAGAATAGATTTTCCTCATTTTGCGGTTGTAAGTTTCCGCAAAGATAATATTTATTTTAACAAAATTTTAAGATTTCCACCACTCAGCAAAAGTCTGGGAATCATCATCCAAAATCAATTTTGAACCAATAATGGGTGTTGATATTTTGAAGTTTTTTCCTCTGCTGTTCTCAAACACTTTTGCCAAAGGTTCATTCCAGGCGTGCTGCGCCAAAGAGAATTTTCCCGAGTGTACAGGCAGAACATTTTTCGCATTGAGATCTTCCGCAACTTGGATGAATTCTTCCGGCAACGTATGGATGTATCGCCACTTTTCATTGTACTGTCCATTTTCCAAAATCGCCCAGTCAAATGGACCGAATTTCTCTCCAATTTCTTTAAAATGAAAATCATAACCACTATCACCACCGAGGAAGATTTTTTGATTCGGAGTTTCTAAGACAAAGGAAGACCAGAGCGTATTGTTTCTTTTGAATCTTCGTCCGGAAAAATGACGTGCTGGAGTAGAAGTGATTGTGAATCCGCTAGCCAATTCTTCTTCTTCGTACCAATCGAGCTCGATGATTTTTTCCTCTGCAAAACCCCATTTTTCAAAATGTGAACCAACACCCAAACCACAGATGACTTTATCAATTTTAGGATTAAGGCTCTTCACTGTTTTATAATCCAGATGATCATAATGGTCGTGGGAAATAATCAGAAAATCGATCGGTGGAAAATCATCAGCCGAATAGATATCTGTTCCAGCAAAAGCCCTTGTAGTTCCCGGAATCGGTGATGCATTCCCACTGAAGACGGGATCTACCAAAAATCGCTTTCCATCAATCTGAAAATAATAAGACGAATGTCCCATCCAAACCAAAAAATTATCAGTGATTGGCTGTTCTTTAAGATTGATTTTTTGAGTTGGTAACTGTACGTTTGGGATTTTGTTTTCCGTTTTATCTGTCAGAAATTCCCAAAGAACTTTCCGCATTGTAAAACCTTCTGCTAATGACGGGGTAAAGCTTAGATTTTGAAAAGTTCCATTTTTATAGTTAGGAGACTGTTTCATCCGTACCAGTCTTTTTCCGGAGAATTCGCCGCCAAAAACGGGGAGATAGTAGATATAAACAGCTAAAAAAATAAGCAGAATTGGAAAAATAAAAATCATAGTTACTCGGTCTTTTTTACAATTAATACCCAATCGTTGTCGAGGATTTTGTAGCCCTGATCATAAACGAAACAGTATTGTGAGCCGTTTTTGTAAGTCACAATCTGTGTGATGTATTCAAAATCAAAACCGGCGTTCTGTAGTTTAAGACGATTAACTTTTGTTTTTCCTTCAAAATTATTTTCGGAAAGGATGCGGTAGTTCTTGCGAAGCCTGTTGTTCACATTTCGCATGTAGTTGGTTGAGTTTTTATTTTGCTTGTTGTTGAAGGCATTTCGGCAGGCATCGGAACAGAATTTCTTATCGGATCTGCCGATGATCTTGTCGCCACATTCTGGGCAGGTGAGGTTTTCCATTTGTGTGTTTTTCATTAACTAATTTACAAAAATTGATGTTGCAATTGCTATTTCAATTCTAATTTTTTCTTGATTATTTTACCGTTTTCATCACTCATATCTTTTCGTAAATAATAAATATTGTCTTTCTCACGGAAGATTATTTTTTGCAAATCATCATAATTTATGCTCTCACATCCGGTTGGAACCAAAAAACTATTAGCAATTTTTTTCCAATTCCCATTAATGAAAGAATAAGTACTCATCGTGTAAATGCAGCCATTCATCGATGCTTGGTAGATGGAGATTTCATCTGTACCGTTTTGGTCTAGGTCACCTTCGTTGATAAGAATGATTTCACAGCAAGCTGATTTTATTGGTTTTAACTTGCTGTCTGAAAACCGGACTTCATATTCGTCGGGAGTTCCGTTTTCTACAGGATTTCCTTTTCCTTCTTTTGTTTTGACTGCAGTCGCCACAATTATTTTTCCATTTCCAAGAAAATTACCTTCAATTTTTTCTCCAACTTTTTTGTTCTTGGAAGTTTGTCCAAAAGTCCAAATACCGAATGTCAGGAAGATGATAATTAGTTTCATAATGTCGAATTTTAATTAAAAGGGTAATTTTCAAATCTTTTGAATTCACCGGTTTCTGCATTGATTTTTATTACATCCATTTTTCTTTTTTTATCTTCTCTTTCCTCCTTGAAGATATAGTAATTCCCAGATTTCTCGATATGCATACCGTAGAATAGCTGAGACATCAACTGCACATTCTTTCGATTTTGCATAAAGATTTCTTCTGCTTTTTTTCTGTTAATTTTAGATTTTTCAGAGATTGTAAGGAATTCTTCGTCACTTGGGGCAAGTGTTTTTATTCTGTCATTTTTGTCGGCTTCATTCCATGCAATTTCTTTAGAAATTACGCCGTAGGTATCACTTTTATTAATGTTGACATTTTCGGATAATCCGCAATCGTGTCCGCCCACATAGCCTGTCATTCCATAATGTAATCCTGCAAAATGATGATACCCCGAGATGTAGAATTTCAAATTATTTTGAGTAGTCACAACTATTGTATCAGATTTCAGAAATTTTCCAAAAGGAATTTTAATTTTTTTATAAGTACCATCGTCCGAGGTGTAAGAGAATTGATCTTTGATAATCGTATCAGCTTGAACTTTTCCATTTCTACTGATTTCAAATTTCAGAACAGCAATGTCTTTTTTATCAAATCCTGTAAAACCTATTTCCGGTTGTTCCGTGATTATTTTCACAGTATCGCAAATTCCAGAATATTTGATTCCATCGGCATCTGCACGTTTTCTGTTTTGATAGGATGAGATATTGAATCCAATCACTCCAATGATAATAATGGACAAGATTATCACTGCGAGCCGCATTAGTACTTTGAGAATTATCTTCATAGGTTCATTTGTATTTTATTCTTTTAAAATTATAAAAATCATTCCATTTGCAAACGATTACAAACGGATATAAATGTTTTTCTACCGATTCAAGTTTTCTTTTTGTTGAAAATTTGCAACAAGGAAATCAGGAAATAGACAAATGAACGTCCCGATTTTAGAAGTTTAATTTTAAAAATTTTATGCTATGTCTTTAAGAAACAAAGTGACATTGATTGGTCACACAGGAAAAGAAGTTGAGATTTTCAATTTCGAAAATGGCAACAAAAAAGCGTCCGTAAGTCTCGCTACTTCTGATTATTACATCAATGCTAATGGCGAAAAAGTAGATGAGACGCAGTGGCACAATCTGGTTGCCTATGGAAAAGTGGTGGACATTATGGAAAAATATGTCACCAAAGGAAAAGAAATTGCGATAGAGGGAAAACTAATGTATCGCTCTTACGACGACAAAGATGGAACAAAACGTTTTCTAACCGAAATCAGAATTGAAGAACTTCTTCTTTTAGGATCAAAATAAGTATTGATTTAAACCTCGGCTGGTTTTGTCCTGCCGGGGTTCTTTTACTTTAAAATAGAAATATGATGAAAGTTAAAGTTTTTCAAATTAGAATTTCGGATCAGTTTCAAAAGCAAGATGAGAAACTGGTGAGTGATTTCGTTAATGGTTGCGAGATTGTAAAGGTGAATACAGAATTAATTAAAGATGAAATTAATTACTGGTCGGTTTTAGTTTTTTACAAAGAAGATCTCAATCACATCAAAGAAAGTCCTGGTCAATTTACTGTTGATCATAGTAATAAAATAGCTCAGGCAGATTCTTATAAAAGTGGGAATAGTAAGAGAGAAAGTATCAAACTTGAGATGATAGAACAGCCTTCTGAAGAGGAACTGATTATTTATAATAAACTCAAAGACTGGCGCTCGGACAAGGCCAGGGAATATCAATTGCCTCCCTACATCATTTTTCATAATACTCATCTAATGTCGATCGCTAGGAGAAAACCAAGTACCCTGGAAGATCTGGAGCATGTAAGTGGGATCGGAAGATCAAAAATTGATAAATACGGAGCAGAAATTATTGAAGTTTTGGAAAATGCTTAGTTAAGATGTATTAGATTGCAACTGTTGAAAATTAATTTTAGTAAATAAGTATGATATTAAGATAAAAATAACATTTCCGAAGAGTGATTTTACAATTTATCTTTTATTTTTGTTAAATGCTAAACGATCAGAAAATTGAAAAATTCCGGCAGATTGTAGAAAATAAATTCCAAATCTACAATTCTCTCTTTATGAGTCTGCCTTACGATAAAATGACAAATATTGGGATGTTGCTTCCTTTTCTTGCTGAGGAAAGCAGAGAAGGTTACAACGTAGGAAAATCTCCGGAAGAAATTGTGGAAGAGTTTTTCCAGAAACATACCGAACTGGAAACGGAAGATCAAAAACTAGAACTCCTTTTTAAGATCATTCAATACATAGAAAGACAAGTCGTCTTGTTTGACAGTATAGAAGATGCGGCTTTCCAACAACTTCATTCCGAAACTGATTCTGGAACTGTGATGAATATGTACGATCGGGCCAACCAGGATCATCATTTAGCAGCCATTAGGAAAAAAATGGATGATTTTGCAATCAAGATTGTTTTTACCGCGCATCCAACGCAATTCTACCCAAATGCGGTTCAAAGAATTATCCATGATTTGCGGGATGCAATTATTAATGATTCTGTGACGCAGATTGATACGCTGCTTCAGCAGTTGGGCAAAACCCCTTTCGTAAATAAAGAGAGACCAACGCCGCTAGATGAAGCTTTGAGCATCATTTATTATTTAAGATATGTCTATTACCAAAGTATTGGTGAGCTTTACAGAAAGATAAAACAGGTTTACGGAACATCTAATTTTACACCTAGTCCGGACATTATTCAGTTAGGATTTTGGCCAGGTGGTGACAGAGATGGTAATCCTTTCGTGACTGCTGATATCACTATGAAAGTTGCAGAAGAATTAAGGATATCGATTCTGAAAGATTATTACGGACACCTCAAAATTGTAAGAAGAAGATTGAGTTTCCGAGGTGTTTCAGATGTCTTGAAAGCGGTTAGCAAAAGAATATATGATTCTATATTCCAGGAAGATGCGAGGATTTCCGCCGCAGAAATCATTGCTGAGCTTGACAAAGCTGAAAAAATTCTTAAAGAAGAACATAATGGACTTTTCTATGATGTTTTGGATGATTTCAGAGATCGGGTGAAAATCTTCGGGACACATTTTGCGACGTTGGATATTCGTCAAGACAGCAGAGTCCATCAGAATGTGATAGATGATATCTTTAAAAAAGTTGTTAATGAAGATGTTAATTCTAAAACAAATGTTGAGAAGATTGATATTCTGCTAAACTCTGGCGCAATTTTGATTCCCGAGGATTTTGAAGATGAAATGACCTGTGAAACTTTGAAAAGTGTTTATAACATCAAAACCATCCAGGAAAATAATGGTGAACGAGGAATGCACCGTTACATCATTTCGAATTCTGATGAAGTGAAAGATGTGATGAATGTCTATGTGATGATGAAGCTATGTGGTTATTCTGATGAGGATATCCATATCGACATTGTACCATTGTTCGAAACAATGGAAGGCTTGGATAAATCAGAACGTGTGATGAAAACGCTTTATGATCATCCAGTTTACAAAAAACATTTAGCGAGAAGAAATAATAAGCAAATCATCATGCTAGGTTTCTCAGACGGAACCAAAGATGGTGGCTACCTGAAAGCAAACTGGCAAATTTATACATCAAAAGAAAAACTGACGAAAGTCTCTGAGGAAAATGGAATGAAGGTCGTTTTCTTTGATGGTAGAGGTGGGCCGCCAGCAAGAGGAGGTGGCAAAACCCACGATTTTTACGCATCGCAGGGGAAAACAATTGCAAATAACCAAATTGAATTAACAATCCAGGGGCAGACGATTACAAGTGTTTTTGGGAATAAGGATCAGGCAAAATTTAACTTCGAACAATTGTTAACTGCCGGGATTGAGAATGATGTTTTCAAAAGTGTCAAAAAAGATTTGAATGATAAAGAACGTCAACTGATTTCGGAACTGGCTGACATTAGTTATAAAAAATATTCAGATTTGAAGGCGCATCCGATGTTCGTACCATATCTTCAGGAAATGAGTACTTTGGAATATTACGGACGCACGAATATTGGCAGTCGACCAAGCAAAAGAGGCGCAGGATCTGAACTTAAGTTCGAAGATCTGAGAGCAATCCCTTTTGTAGGATCTTGGGCGCAACTGAAGCAGAATGTACCCGGATTTTTCGGATTCGGATTTGCTTTGAAAACCTTGATGGATGCTGGAAGATTTGATGAGATTCAAGAATTGTACAAAGGCTCAGATTTCTTTAAAACTCTGGTGTTGAACTCTATGATGAGTATGAATAAAACATATTTCCCATTGACATATTACATGAGAAATAATGAAAAGTTTGGCGAGTTTTGGAATATTCTTTTTGCAGAATTTTCTTTATCCAAAGAGATGATGCTGGAGTTGACAGGCTACAAAATCCTGATGCAGGAAGAACCTCTGAACCGTAAATCCGTGAAAATCCGTGAAAAGATTGTGCTGCCATTACTAAGCATTCAGCAATACGCATTGATTAAGATTCAGAAAGGTGAAGGCAATCGTGAGAGTTACGAAAAACTTGTAATGAGATCTTTGTTTGGTAATATTAATGCGAGCAGAAATTCGGCCTAACGAAGGTTTTATGAAATAGAGAATTACAGATTAATTTTAGAAAAACTATTAGTCTCATATAAAAAAACCTCTCAAGCGATTGAGAGGTTTTTATTTTGATTTAATATAATAAAACAATTATTATTTATTTTCTGAGAAAGAATTAGAGCTTAATTTTTTTCATATAATTCTTGGGAAAACTTTACTCTTTAATGAATTTTTCAATTAATTCCTGATCTGCTGTTTTTATTTTAAGAAGATAATTGCCCTTTGAAAGTTTAGAGACATCGACATTATTTTTAGTCTCAGTTTTTATTAATCTTCCTAGAAAATCATACAATTCTATTGATTGTATAGTTGCTTCCGAAGAAATATTGAGAATGTTTTTTGCAGGATTTGGATAGAGTTTGACTTGAACTTTTTTCACATCTTTTACGCTTAGAGTTTGGTAAGTTTTGTAAAAATTCAGAATACCGTAGCCCATTTGTGGAGATGTATTTGGGTACAAAGAAGCGTTTTGTATTAGTTTGTTTTTGATCTCATCTCTAGATGTCGTTTTCGGCAATGATTGTAATAGACAAGCAACACCACCAGCAGCTAGAGGATTAGAAAGTGATGTTCCGGATTCTTGCGTCACCTGATTACCATAGACAGTATATGTGTCTGTTCCTCTGGCGCTTCCCTCGGGTTTTATAACACCCGCAGAGTTTGGACCATACGACGAAAATGATGAAATGTTTCCTTGGTTTGTGACAGCACCAATCGTGAAAACTTTGGCGTTGTCTCCCGGAGTTCCAATGTAATGCCAAGGACCATTCCCGCTGTTACCGGCAGAAACAGTTAAGAAAATTCCTTTCTCAGCAGCAATCTGGGCACCTCTTGCAATAAATGATGTCGTTCCGTTCATATCCGCATAAGTATAATCATATCGGCTATCGTCGAAGTCTGTGTAACCCAGCGATGTAGAAATTACATCCACACCTTTTCTATCCGCTTCTTCTGCAGCCTCTATCCAATATAGTTCCTCTTCTGGAATTTCATTTAATGCATCTTCGCTTGCATATAGGTAAAAATCTGCATCTGGTGCACTTCCAACAAATTGATTGTCCAGATAACCGCCTATAGTTCCAAGGCAAATCGATCCGTGTGAATTCAAAGATGTATTGTAGATGTCTGTACTTTTATTAATAAAATTGAAGCCACCTTTGATGTGACCATTGTCACGAAGTCTTTTGTAAGCATTTCCTGTATTCACAGATGGAAAGCCTGTGTCGATCACAGCAATCGTCATCCCAGTTCCGGTAAAACCGGCCACGTGAAGCGCCCTGATATTTACTTGGTTAATTTGATTTAAACCGCCGCCATAATTAAAAGTTGTCAAACCTTCTCGATTAGCAAATTCCTGATCAAATTTTTTAAACTTTTCAATTTTTTCTTTTCGTCTGCCTCCATTTGGATTTTTAACAAAACTCTCCACACGATCCACAAAAGCCAGTTGTGATAAATTTTGAATCTGTGCCGAAGTCGCATTGACAGCAACACCGTTTAACCATTTGGAATAATCAGTAACCGTAAACCCCAGATTTTGAATATTTGTGATATATGACTGCTCAATGGGCGCATCCTGATCAACGAGGGAAATTCCCAAATTGGTTCTTCTATCAAGAGATTTCTGCGTGAGTTCCGATAATGGATTGGAATAAAACGCAGCCTTGTTCGGTTTATCTTTGAAGAATACAAAAACTAATTCTGTTTGAGCCGTTGCTATCAAAGAAAAGCTAACCGATAAAATTGTAAAGATTTTTCTCACGTTTCAGGGATTTTGATTTTTTAAACTGATAAATAAATGTAAATTTACAAAATAATGTTTTTGCTTTTGAAATCGCTTTCAAGAAATATTTTCAGTAATATTCATAACGATTTTAAAAGCCTTTAAATAATAAATATTTGATTATGAAGAAAATCCAGATGGTTGATTTACAAAGCCAGTACTACAAAATAAAAAGTGAAGTTGACAATGCAGTTTTGAACGTGATGGATTCTGCGGCTTTTATAAACGGTCCGGAAGTCAAATCTTTCCAGGCAGATCTGGAAACTTATTTGGATGTAAAACACGTGATACCTTGTGCCAACGGGACCGACGCGCTTCAGATCGCTTTGATGGCTCTGGATCTACAGGAAGGTGATGAAGTGATTACTGCAGATTTCACATTTGCTGCAACGGTGGAAGTGATTCATTTATTAAAATTGAAATCAGTCTTGGTAGATGTGGATTACGACACTTTTACTATTGATACAGAGGCTATCAAAAAAGCAATCACACCTAAAACTAAAGCAATCATTCCGGTTCATATTTTTGGACAATGCGGAAATATGGAAGAAATTCTGAAAATCGCTAAAGAACATAATTTATACGTAATTGAAGATAATGCACAGGCAATCGGTGCAGATTTCATTTTCTCCGATGGAACCGAAAAAAAATCGGGTACAATGGGAACAATTGGGACAACATCATTTTTCCCTTCCAAAAACCTTGGATGCTATGGCGATGGTGGTGCAATTTTCACAGACGATGATGCGTTGGCTCACAGACTGAGAGGCATCGTAAACCACGGGATGTACGAGCGTTATTACCACGATGAAGTGGGAGTGAACTCGAGGTTAGACAGTATTCAGGCAGCGGTTTTAAGAAAAAAACTACCAAACCTTGATTCGTACAACGAAGCTAGAAGAAAAGCCGCGGATTATTATGACGAAGCTTTTGCTGAAAACGAAAATATCCTTACGCCGAAAAGAGCAGAGAATTCTACTCATGTTTTTCATCAATATACATTGAGAATCACCAATGGAAAACGCAACGAATTACAGCAATATCTTACCGAAAAAGAAATTCCTGCGATGATCTACTATCCGGTTGCGCTTAGAAAGCAGAAAGCGTATTATCAGGAAAGTGATCCTGCAGATTTTGTTAATACAGATAAATTACTGGACGAAGTAATTTCTTTGCCAATGCACACAGAATTGGATGAAGAGCAGTTGAAGTATATTACAGATTCTGTTTTGGAGTTTTTTAAATAAGAAAAATGCACGAAGAAAGATTATTCAAGTACAAGTTTATATATTTTGTTGCTATTGTATTTTGCATTGGATGGATAATATTTTTTGGTTTATCGGTTGGAAATATATTGTTTAAAGGATATATGTTATTAGATCAATATTTGGCTTACTCAATTCCTTTTTATTTTTTTTTATTTTCAATTTTTATATTCTTTATTCTGACTTTGATAAATATTTTTAAAGAATCAAGGAGGACTTTTTTATTTCTCAATATTTCAATTGGATTATTAATTTCATTTCAGTTATTTAATTTAATTTTCATTAAGAAAACCTTTTTACAAAATTTGTATCCTTTCTTGTGGAGAAATCTTATAATTGTAGGTTTAGGATTTTTAATAAATTATTACAGATTCAATCCAAAAAAAAATGAAATTGAAGAAATTGGAAAATTATAAATAAAATCACAAATCATCTATAAAAAACTATGTCCATACTCGTAACAGGCGGTCTCGGCTACATCGGTTCTCACACAGTTGTAGAATTGATTAATAATAATTTTGAAGTCATCATTGTGGATGATCTTTCAAATTCTGAAAAATTCATTCTTAATAATATTGAAGAAATTACGGGCAAACGTCCAATTTTCTATCCTTTCGATCTCAGAAGAAAAGAATTGTTGACTCAGGTTTTCGATGCTCACAATATCGAAGGTTGCATCAATTTTGCCGCTTCAAAAGCAGTGGGAGAGAGTATGGTTAAACCGTTGGATTATTATGAGAACAATTTGTTTTCGCTGGTCAATGTGCTTCAGGAATTCAGAAAAAGAAATATCTCGAATTTCATTTTCAGTTCTTCTTGTACAGTCTATGGTCAAGCGGACGAAATGCCGATTGATGAAAATACACCATTGAAAGAGCCCGAATCTTCCTATGGAAAAACTAAACAAATGGGTGAAGATATCCTAAAAGATTTTTCTAAGGCTTATCAAAAAAGAGTTTCATTACTAAGATATTTTAATCCAATTGGTGCGCATCCTAGTTATTTGTTGGGAGAATTACCATCGGGAATTCCTAATAATTTGGTACCTTACGTCACACAAACTGCCGCAGGAATCAGAGAAAAATTGAGCATTTGGGGGGATGACTATCCAACGCAAGATGGAACTGCAGTTCGAGATTACATCTATGTTGTCGATTTGGCAAAAGCGCACGTTGCTGCCCTAAAAAAATTATTGAATTCTGAAGAAGAAGCCGTTCTTGATATTTATAATCTTGGAACAGGAAAAGGCTCATCAGTTTTGGAAGTGGTGAAAGCTTTCGAATTAGCAAATGATGTAGCCATTCCATATCAGATTTGTCCAAGAAGGGAAGGTGATATCACAATCGCTTACGCCAATGCAGACAAGGCCGAAAAAGAATTAGGCTGGAAATCCGAGACCACTTTGGAAGAAGCGCTCAGAACCACTTGGGAATGGCAAAAATACTTGAAAGAAAGAACACATTAATACAAGCAAAACCAATCAATCCGATTGGTTTTTTTATTTACATTTCTCAGCAAAGCTGAAAATACTGTGCAAACTAACCTCCGAAAAACTCTTGGATTTGATCTTAGAAGCATTGATCATCGCTTTTGCCAAAACCGACGTTGGTAGAGGCTGTTGACTTTTGAAAAGCCCCAATTTGTTCACAAACTTCAAAGCTTTCAATCCGAAAACTTCGCCACTTCTGTCAGAGTTTTTACGCTCCAACATTCCTGGTTTGAAAAAGGTCGTTTTCTCGAATTTCAGATTCTTGATGGCTTCCTCAAGTTCACCTTTCATACGCGAATAGAAAATTTTAGAATCAGGACTTGCGCCATAAGAAGATACCAAAACAAAATCCTCCACTTGATTTTCCTTCGCCGCTTTCGCAAAATTATATTGATAGTCGTAATCGATTTTCCATTGATTGTCCTTGCTTCCTGCAGACTTCAAAGTCGTTCCCAGACAGGCAAATGCCACATCACCTTTCACAAGATGTTTCCATTCTTCCGGTCGGTCAAAATCTACGATGTGTGCGGTAATTTTATCATTATGAAAATCAGAACGGCGTCGCACGAAAATATCAATCTGCTCAAATTCAGGGTCGTGCGAAAGTTGATCCACAAGATCTTTCCCCGTTGCGCCAGTTGCGCCAATTGCCAAAGCCTTCATAATTTTAAGATTTGATAATAAAGTTAAGCAATTTTTTCGGATTTACGTTTCAGCAGATTTTAGGAAAATAGAAAAACAAAGAGTTTTAGCTTTTGCAATCTTTTTATAACCACAAAAGTCACGAAAGTTTTACTTCATTTTAAGACTAACAGAAGCCAAAAAAAGGAATCAGTTACTTTTGTGACTTTTGTGGTTGACCTTATTTTAATTCAACTGATTGCGATATTCCGCCCAAATGATTTTGAACCATTCTGTAAAATGCTCAGGATTCTCAGTAATTTCCTTTTCAAGGTCTTGGATAGAAACATAGCGGATCTCAGAAACTTCATCCAAATTCAAATCAAATTTTCCCGAGAAATTCCCCGTGAAAACGTGATCCAATTCGTGTTCCCAAAGTCCTTCACCAACATCCGCTTTGTAGATAAAATGGAATTTTTCAGTCAACTCACAATCAATTCCCAATTCCTCTTTCGTGCGTCTTTTCGCGCCGTCCAGATAAGATTCATTGAGGCGTGGATGCGAACAACAGGCATTTGTCCATTGGTTTGGCGAGTGGTATTTTTGGTTGGCTCGTTTCTGCAAAAGCATTTCGCCTCGGTCGTTGAACAAAAACACAGAAAATGCACGATGCAAAAGCCCATTTTCGTGCGCCTGCATTTTTTCCATTTGCCCCAAAACATCATCGTTCGGATTTACCAATACCACTTTTTCCATACCACAAAAATAAGGATTTTAAATGTAATTATTTGGAGCTAATTCCGCTTTCCGCTACAATCTTTTTTGCAAGAAGTTTTCCATCTAAATAGAACTTTTGGTAAGCGCAAAAAAGGATTTCCACTGCAATCGGGGGCTATGGGATTTGTTATTTAATTAAAGTTATCCCTGAAACATCATATTTGTCATTCCGTAGGAATCTAAACCTAACTGTAGAGATTCCTACGGAATGACAACATTGTGTCTGAATTACAGTTTCCGATAAAACTCTCAAACTCTCAAACTCTCAAACTCACAAACTCGACTTCCATTCATTCGTAAAATCAATAAAATCCGCAACAGACAATTCCTCCGCACGGATGTCAAGAAAACGATGAGAACTCATAGCTTCAGGAATTCCCAAAACTTTCAAAGAATTGCTCATCTTCTTGCGTCGTTGTCCAAATCCAGCTTTTACGATTTGCTTGAAGAGAACTTCATTTCCTTCCAATCCAGGTTTTAGATTTCGCTTCATTCGGATTACGCCTGATTTCACTTTTGGTGGCGGATTGAACACATTTTCGTGAACCGTGAAAAGATATTCTACATCATAATAAGCCTGAACCAAAACCGACAAAATCCCGTAATCTTTAGTCCTTGGAACGCCCGAAGTTCTCTCAGCAACTTCTTTCTGGAACATTCCGCTCATTTCGGGAACGTATTGGAAATTGTCAATGATTTTAAACAAAATCTGAGACGAAATATTATAAGGGAAATTCCCAATCACAGCCAATTCTTCGCCACCAAAAACCGCTGGAATATCAGTTTTCAGAAAGTCGCCAACGAAATGCTGTTCCTCTAATCTTGGATAATGCTTTTTGAGATAATCGATGGACTCGTTATCGATTTCCGCAACGTAGGTTTCAACGTCTTTTTCCAGAAGGAACTTTGTCAGAACGCCCATTCCCGGACCCACTTCCAAAACTTTTTTGTAACCTTCCAAAGAAAGCGAATCTACAATGTCACGTGCGATATTCTGGTCTGTAAGAAAATGCTGACCAAGGTGTTTTTTTGCTCTAACGTCCATTTTGCAAAGATAGAATTATATTTAACGCAAAGGCGCAAGAATAATTTCTAACGGATAAAAAAGAAGTCGCAAAGTTATCTTTTGCGACTTTTTATTAAAGCTAATTGCAAATAGCGTAATGCCAAAAGCTTATTAATACATCTTTGTCTTCACACAAGTTGGATGATTAATTTTTATCGGTTTTCCCACTTTTTTCAACATTCCGGTTTCCAGATTTCTTTTGAAAACAGTGACACTATTTGAATTAACATTCGTTACAATAATGAATTTCCCCGTTTCATCTATCGCAAAAGTTCTTGGGTGTTTTCCTTTCACAGATTGATATCCGAGAGATTCCAAAGTCCCATCTTCCTTGATTTTAAAAATCGCAATATTGTTTTCTTTACCTCTGTTGCTGGCGTATAGGAATTTTCCGTCTGGTGAAATGTGAACATCGGAACTTTCAAATCCTTCTTTGATTTTGTCTGTGTGCGTCGCAATTCTCTGGATTTCTTTCAGCTTGTTTTCCGAGAAATCATAAACCGAAATCATTCCCGCCAATTCTTCAATCGAGTAGGCCAATTTTCCATCTTTGCTGAATGTGATATGTCTTGGTCCGCTCCCAGGTTTTGTGTTGATGAATGTACTCTGACTGTCTATCAAAGGTTGTTTCAGAGTCGCATCAAATGGATATTGCAAGATTTTGTCGGCTCCCAAATCGGCGAAGAGTACAGTTTTATAATCTGGAGAAAAAACTGCAGAATGCGTGTGCGCTTTGTCCTGTCTTTTCGGGTCAACACCGCTTCCTTCTGTAAATGTGAAATGTTGCGCTATCGAATCGATTTTTCCATTTTCAAGAATTGGGAAAACTGAAATCGTTGGAATGTTGTAAGTCGCATTAATGAGCCATTTTCCACTCTTATCAACATTCACATAAACTGGATTTTCACCACCAGTTTTTTGTTGATTCAGGAATGTTAAAGTTTTTTTGTCCGCATCAAAAGCGAAAGCGCTTACTGTTCCGCTTGGCATTTTGGCATCGGACGAAGCATAAACATACTTTCCGTCTGGCGAAACTGTGATGTAGCCTGGATTGATAACATCTGAAGATGAAGCTACTTTGGTCAATTTTCCGGATTCCGTATCGAGTTCATAAACATAGACCGCTTCCGAACCTTTGTCCCAATTGTAAGAACCGAAAAAAACAAATTCTCTCTGAGAATAAAGACTTGTGAAAATTAAAAAACTTAGAAACAGAATGATTTTTTTGAAATTCATTGGGCTGGATTTAGAGGATTTCTGTCTCAGATTTTTTTATTAAATCTGATATTCAACAAATTTCCTAAAAATTCGCCTGGAAACCAAACTGAACACCAAATTTTCTAACCTCGGAAGTTGCAGAAGTATTATGATTAAGGTAATTTCCTCTCCAGTTGAAATCCAATCTCAACAATCTGAAATTCCCCCAACCGATATTCTCAATCCCGAAACCATATTCGTAGTAAGGTTTGTTTGGAGCGCTAAGGTTCAGATTTCCTGCATTCATCGAAATCGTTTCTGGTTTCAAACTTCCAATTCCTGAACGGAAAAAGGCAACTTCACGCAGTTTTAGTTTTTTAATCAATGGAATTTGAGATAAGATCTTTCCGTTGAAGTGGTGTTCCAAAAACATCACGGCGTAAGAATCTGCCACGAATTCATAATAATTCATCAAAGAAAAAACACCTCTCACCAAACCGTAAGATTGGTTGGCCGGCATTACATTTTGCAAAGCGAGTGGGAGAGCATCGAAGTTTTTACCAACTTCTACATTGGCGAACAAGCGTCCCCAGTTTCCTAATATCACCGGTTGATAATAATAGAACTGAAGTTTGTTGTAATTATAATCAGAATTGAAAACGCCACCCATACCTTTTGTATATTTTAAAATTAATGATGGATTGGTTGCCAAAGCAGTCATCTCATAACGGTCAACGCCATATGTTGAGAATTTTATTCCAGGTCTGAAAATCAATGTTGTGGTGAATCTTGTATCATTGAGGTCTGTTCTCAAAACACCGCTTCTATAATAATTGATGTTAAACAAATTAGAATCTGCCGATTTTATATTTTGAGTGGTCGCATCCAATCTCACCTGGAAGTTTTTCCAAGGCTCGATGCTTGTAAAAACATTGGTTTGATTCACGGAACTCATAGAGGTCGTTTCACCGCTGTTCAAAACCGAAGAAGAGGCGAATGACCTGGTCATAATTCCCTCATCCGTCGTCAATTGAACACCAAGTTGTAAGACATCTTTTCTGTAACCAGCACCAATCATAAATCGGTTTTCCTTGTTGAACATATATTTGGCCTCACCACCGAATTTCCATTTTTGATCACGGAAACCGTACGCTATGTAACCTTGGATTCTCCACATATCATTTTTACCGTGATAAGTTCTGAAACCACCTCTCAGCCTTACACCTTCGATGTCATTATAACCAAAGGATTGAAATATATTTCCGATGTCAATGCCGTTGCCAATGTGAAAATATCCGGAATTACCAATCTCGACAATCTTCACAATCTTTTTGTACTTTGGATTATCAGCAAGTTCATCATACATTTTATAGATGTTCTGGTCGCTTTCCGTCAATGCTTCTGTTCTGTTGCTTTGCCAGTAGGTTTCGTCTTTCGCCACCATTTCGTCTTCGGGAATCACGATCTTGTTTAGAAAATCATCGGTGATGCCTTTGTCAAATTCGTAGTCAGAATAGTTGGCGACGCGTCTGGCTATGATGGATTTCGCTTTGTCTTTATCATTTGTAACGAGATTGATCGTCGTTTCATTTCTTGTTGGGATGAATGTGGAATCGTCCGGATTGTCAAACTCAAGGTCTGTTGCAATTTTCTTGACGAAATTGATGTTGATCTTTTTGTTGGTTTCCATTTCCACTTTCATCACATTGTACTTGTCCATTGAAATGTAAAGTCTGCCTTTCAGTGCAAGAGCTTCAGGGTTTTTCGGGGTAAATCTGATCTCGTAACTTCTAACAGTATTGACTTCGATCGTGTCTGTGATATTATAATCGAAAACGCCAAAACCATCAGTGGAAACAGGACTTACAAAACCGATATTCAGATAATTGATCGTGTTATCATAAATATTGATGTCCTTGTACATATTCTGGATCGTTTTGGAAACAATCTGATTGTTCTTCAGTCCAGAAAGTCGTGTCGCCAAAAGGTCTTTACGCTCTTTTTTCGGGTCGTTTTTTCCGTACGTCTCGAAAATACTTTCGGTGATGAAAACCGGTAGAACCGCTTTGCCAGCAATTTCTGAAGAATCATTGTATTTGAAGATGATAGAGTCCATTCCCTTAAAAGCTCTTTTCTTTGTGAAAGCGCTGTCAATATTATCCAGGCGGAAATCTATCTTTTCGTAGGTTTTGTATTTGTAATCTTTATGGAGAAGCAATCCGTTGGATTTTTTCTTTTTCCAAACCTCACGCATAATGGCGTAAGCAGGATTTTCCTTTTTGTTCTTATATTTTTTTACGCCTTGGATCACGACGTTTTCGATTTCGTTTTCTTTGTCAGTCTGCGAAAAAAGCAAACTGGTGACAAATATTAAGAAAAAAGAGAGAATAAATTTTTTATCAATCATCGATTTCATCAAGCATTAACTATTAGTAACTGTTTTTTGTTTTGAATATTGTTTTAATGTGAAAGCTATTTGCCTTTTTCGTAAAATATGACATTCACAGGACTGCAAACCGGAATAGATTTTCCAGTTGCTGTGAGCAATCCTGTTTTTAAATCACGGTCAAAAATATTGATTCGGTTGGTGTCCTGATTCGCAATCAGTACCAATTTGTTGTTTGGGCTGATGGTGAAGTTTCTGGGATTTCGGCCAATGGTTTTCGTTTGTTGGATCTTCTTTACCGTTCCATCTTTTTTTCTTTTGAAAACGGTGATGTCATCTGCATCATCACGATTCGTCACATAGACAAACCTTTCATTATTAGATAAATGAATGTCTGCCGCACGGAAATTAAATCTAACTTTTCGTGACAACAAGGTTTCTTCCTGGATCAATTCGATTTTACCTTCATTGAAACTTAAAACAGACAAGTCACCACTCAATTCCTGAACGAGATAAATCAATTTTCCTGTTTTATCAAATGCAATATGTCTCGGTCCAGAGCCTTTTTTTACATCAAATTCTCCAGTTTTTTCTAAAACCTGTTCGCCTATTTTATTATATTTAAAGACATAGATCTTGTCCAATCCAAGATCGGTCGCCAAAACATATTGATGGTCCGGAGAAAATTGAACCTGATGAATGTGCGATTTTTCCTGACGTTTCGGATTCAAACCAACACCTTCGAATTTGATATTCTGAAAAACATCGGATAATTTTCCATCCGCATATCGTTTGAACACATTGATGCTTCCGCCGGAATAGTTGGCTGTGATGACATTTTGGTCGTCAGAGATCAGGAAAGCTGGATCTTCACCTTGGGTTTTTCTTTGGTCTTTTTTTATTAATTTTCCATCGGTTTCATCAATAGAGAAAGAAGTGACTGTACTTTTATCGCCATCTTCGTTGACTGAGAAGAGAAATTTCTTGTCTGGACTTAGGCTTACGAAACTTGGATTGATGACGTTCTCTGTGTGGAATTTGAGATTGTGATCGTACGTATTCTCATCAAAATCAAAAATATAGATACCGCCACTCGTACACTTATCGCTATTGGTGTATGTTCCTACGATGATGGTATTTTGAGCAGAGATGTTGGCCATAAAAATGATTGAAAAGATAAAGCTGTTCCAGATTTTCATTCTAAAAGTGATGGGAAAATGTAAATTTTCCGCGAATTTATTACATATAAAATTAAGCCAAACGATATTTGTGATTAATTAACTTTAATTGATGTAATTGTCACGGGATTTGCATTAATCGATTTCTAAATTTAATTTTGCAAAAATCTTGCTATGACCTGGTCCGAAGTTCTGAAACCGATTAAAGAAAGTTCTTATTTTATCAACCTTTGGGAGAATGTGAAACTGGAATTTAATTCTAAAAAATGTTTTCCACCAACGAAGCAGATCTTCCGTGCTTTGGAATTAACGGAATTTGAAGATATTAAGGTCGTGATCATCGGCCAAGATCCATATCATAATGATGGGCAGGCCAACGGACTTTGTTTTTCAGTTTCTGAAAACGTGAAAGCGCCACCATCGCTCAAAAATATTTTCATCGAATTGAAAGACGATATTGGTGTAGAAAGGAAAAGTAATGATCTGCAGGATTGGGCAAAGCAAGGCGTTCTCCTTCTGAATGCGACTTTGACCGTGCAAGCTCACGAGCCCAATTCTCATAAAAATATAGGTTGGGAAACGTTTACGGATTTTATCATCAAACAAATTTCAAATCAAAAAGAAAATGTGGTCTTTGTACTTTGGGGCGCATTTGCACAAAAAAAGGCCTCGCTGATAGACGAGACCAAACATTTTATCATACAATCCGCACATCCTTCGCCATTCTCTGTTTACAGAGGGTTTTTCGGAAGTCATCCATTTTCTAAGATCAATAATTATCTTAAGGAAAAAAGGAAAGAGCCGATTATATGGGGATAACTAGGTTAAAGAGTTGGAGTGTTTGAGTGTTTGATAGAAGATTTAATTTTCTTTTTCGTATTTGAAGCTGACTGTTTCTGGCTCTTCTTTGCCTCCAGGCTGCGGTTTCAATTCTGTTAATGTGAATTTGTAGCCAGAAAAACTGAAGGAATTGGTAACATTTTTCGGACTGAAATCTCTGGTTGCAACTTGGAAATTAGCTTTTTGATTTCCAGATGTCGCTTCAACATTGATTATCGCAATGCCTTCCCAAACACACGTGACATCCACAGGACAGCGACTTTCCTCCACAACATCTTTAAAGTGAAGACTCACGTTAGAATTAGGAATTTTACTTTGTTTTTCCAGGCCGATCACCACAGTTTTATTAGTTGAATTAGCTGTCTCAGTCTGGGAAGTTTGGGTTTTGCAATTGCTCATCAATAATAAAAGAGGAATGCAGAAAAATGTTTTAATGTTCATCATTTTGATTTTTTTTAAAAGAAAATATAATAGCCAACCACCAAAAACATAGCCAATCCAACCATCAGGTTGAATCCAGTTCCGTAGATGAATCCGACGAAAGCACCTTTCATAGAGTTGAGTGCTTTTCTGGTGTCGCTCACGTCGTGAAGCAATTCTCCTAGGAAAACGCCTAACAACATTCCTATTAAAAAGCCAAAAGGAATCGGTATGAAGATAAGTCCGACAATGGTTCCT
Source organism: Chryseobacterium sp. KACC 21268 (assembly GCA_028736075.1). NCBI lineage: Bacteria > Pseudomonadati > Bacteroidota > Flavobacteriia > Flavobacteriales > Weeksellaceae > Chryseobacterium > Chryseobacterium sp. KACC 21268. The sequence goes on along the minus strand of CP117875.1, from coordinate 2,721,555 downwards.
ACAAATGAACCGATACTTCCATAGCGCGTTCCGCCATATTTTTTGTTGGTCTTCGCCGGGATGACGTAATTCAAAACGGTTGAAACGATTGTCAAGAGTACGAATATCCAGACGTAGATCATCGGCATATCGTTCTCTGTCCCGAATTTGAAGATCAAAAGTCCGCAGAGACTTAATAATAATCCCGGCAAAACGGGAAGAAATGTTCCCAATAGACCGATGAAGAGCAGCGCTAGTGAGACAATGTTGATTAATGTTGGATCCAATTTTATAATTTTATTAAAAATACAATATTCAATCTAATGCCAAAAGTTTTTTTTTATCCTTATTTTTGTAAAATAATTCATCTAAATGAAAAACGAACTCATAGATTATAAGGATTTTCTTCAACAAATTAGTGATAAGATTCATTTCTTCTGCAAAGATTTCTTTCCTGATGAGTTTGTGCTGACGAGCCAAATTACTTTTAAATTCTTATTTCTAATATCTCTCATTTTCATCGTTTCATTTTTGCTGAAAAATGGCATTAACCTGACATTCAGATTCTTTTTTGATAAAGAAAAGTATCCTGTGATGAAGTCCATCTACAAAGCAAAAGTGACCAATTCCGTGGCAAATATCTTGTCCTTGGGTTTCGGTAGTTTTGCTTATGTTTCCATCTTTTACAGACATCCGAAAAGTATGATTTTCCTCGAGAGATTGGTAGGGATTTTACTCGTGTTTGTTATCGCAAATATGGCGTTTCGATTTATTAAAGTATTACAGAATTATTATCTGATCCAGAAGGATTATTATAAAATTATTGCGATCAATTCTATTTCGCAAACAGTTAAGATTTTTGGCGTTTTTATTTTTACAGTCATTGCTATATGTGTTTTGTTTGGCATTAGTGGAACGACAGTTTTAGGAAGTTTGGGGGCGATAACGGCTGTGATTGTTTTGGTTTTTAGAGATACGATTCTCGGATTCGTAACTGGTATTCACGTTGCAACATCTAAGAATTTGAAAGTGGGAGATTGGGTGACGATCCCAAAATATTCGATTGAAGGTAACATTGAAGATATCGATTTACTGACAACCAAAATCAGAAATTTTGACAAAACACTTTCCACTATTCCGACCTACGATCTGCTGACCACGGAAATCAAAAATATGCAGGTAATGTCTGAAACCAACACCCGAAGAATCAAGAAATCGATTGTCTTTAATATCAAATCGTTTAAGTTTTTGGATGACCAGTTGTTCGGAGAATTGCTGAAAATCAATTTGATTCACGATTATCTTTTGGAGAAGAAAAAAGAGATAGAGCAGGAGAAAGCAAACTTGATCAATTCGGACGAGATCATCAATGGACAACAGTTGACGAACATCGGAACTTTTAGAAAATACGCGATGAGCTATCTGAAAAACAATCCGAACATAGACCAGACGGGAGCTTTGATGGTGAGGCAAATGGAAATCACACCTCAAGGAATGCCTTTGGAAATCTATTGTTTTGCCAACGATTCAAAGTGGGAACATTTTGAGCAAATTCAGGCGGATATTTTCGATCATCTTTTGGTAGCATCCAAGGAATTTGACCTTGAGATAATGCAGGTCCACAAAATTTAAATTAATTATCATTCATCATTCATCATTTATGACTAAACTAAGTGTCAACATCAATAAAATCGCAACGATTAGAAATGCAAGAGGTGGCGATGTGCCAAGTGTAACCCAAGTAGCTGTGGATCTGGAAAGATTTGGAGCGCAGGGAATCACCATTCATCCACGACCAGACGAGAGACATATCACCAGAAAAGACGTTTACGACCTGAAGCCTTTGGTGAAAACAGAATTCAATATCGAAGGAAATCCGCACAGACCATTCGTCGATATGGTTTTGGAGGTAAAACCCGAGCAAGTGACATTGGTTCCGGATGCTGATAATGCCATTACATCCAACGCTGGTTGGGATTGCGAAAAGAATCTTGATTTCTTAAAATCTGTTATTTCTGAATTTAAAGATGCCGGAATTAGAACTTCAATTTTCCTGGACCCAAATCCAGAAATGGTGAAATTTGCAGCGGAAACAGGCACAGACAGGATTGAACTTTATACAGAAGCGTACGCAACCAACTATCCTAAAGATAAAGAAAAGGCCATCAAATCATATATTGACACAGCAATTGAAGCGGAGAAGTTTGGTTTGGGAATCAATGCTGGCCACGATCTTAGTTTGGATAATCTACAATATTTCTCAGACAACATTCCGAATCTTTTAGAGGTTTCCATCGGTCACGCTTTGATCTCTGAGGCGCTTTACCTTGGTTTGGAAAATACGGTTCAGGCTTATTTGAAGCGATTGGCGAAATGGTAAAAATAAATTAGAATCAATGGAAATCCTACACTCAAAAATATACGGAGAAGAAATAACAGAAACACCACTTTTGGTATTCCACGGATTGTTCGGAATGCTGGACAATTGGGGAAGTTTCGGAAAAGAATTTGGAGAATTGATGCCAACACACGTGATTGACCTTAGAAATCACGGCCGCAGTTTTCATTCAGATTCAATGTCGCACGATGATCTGGCTAATGACATTCTGAATTATATGGAATTTCATAAAATAGAAAGAGCCAATCTTCTCGGACATTCGCTTGGCGGGAAAGCAGTGATGCAATTCGCCATCAAATTCCCAGAAAAACTGAACAAGCTGATTGTGGTCGATATTTCTCCGAAAGCTTATCCGCCGCATCATCAGGGAATTATTAAAGCGCTTCAAACGGTGGATTTCGAAACTGTAACTTCCAGACAGGATGTTGAGAAAGTTTTAGGCGAATATATTCACGAGAAATTTGTGATCCAGTTTTTGATGAAGAATCTTTATTGGACCGACGATAAGAAGTTAGCTTGGCGATTCAACCTCAAAACTTTGGCGGAAAAATATACGGAGTTTGTTTCCAATGCGATAAAATTTGGTGTTTTCAAAGGACCAACGTTGTTCGTTGCCGGCGCCAATTCGAATTATATTTTGCCACAAGATGAACTCTTGATCAGACAGCAATTTCCGGATTCCAAGATCATCAAGATCGCCAAAGCAGAACATTGGGTCCAGGCCAACAATCCTGTAGATTTCAACGCAGCGGTCAAAGATTTTCTTTTAGCATAGATAATGACATATTAATTCAGATTTGATAATGGTACAAGCCTTGTATTATCGGATCTGAATTAAAATTATCTTTATGAAATGGAAGTTATCGATCATCCTGATCCTTTGTTTAACGTTTTTCAAATCTCAGACTACCATTTCCGAAGTTTCGAAAATTCCCGATGTTACCTATAAAACGTCAGATTCCATCGACCATAAACTGGATATCTACCTTCCTGAACGATCAAATAAAAAATTTCCCGTTCTCGTCTTCCTCCACGGTGGCGGCTGGATCGGTGGCGACAAAGCCTTTCCCGAAAAGTTCTATATGAATGATTTCGTTCTAAAATTTGTTCAAAATGGTTACGCCGTAGTCAGCGTCAACTATACGTTATTAGATAAAAATACCAATTTTCCAAAACCTATTGAAGATTCCAAAGAAGCAGTACGATGGATCCGGGCGAATGCTGACAAATATAATTTTGATGAGAAGAATATAGGACTTTGGGGCGCTTCCGCAGGCGCACAGATTGGGATGGTCGCGGCCTATTCGGATGACAGTCAGTTTTCTGAACACAGCAATTTTCCTGGTCAATCTGCCAAGGTCAATTACGTGATCGATTATTTCGGTCCATCCGACTTGAACAAACTTCTGAGAACCGAAGAAGCTGGTTTCAAAATTTTCATTTTCAAACTGATCTTTCCGAAGATCTACACAATGCGCAACGATATGATCAGAGGCTTTACGACGAAAGATATCAAAGAACAAAAACAAGAAGCGATTGATGGTCTTAAAATCTATTCGCCAGTGACTTACATTAACCAAAATTCTGTTCCGACTTTGATGATCCACGGTAACAAAGACCGAATCGTTCCATATTCCCAATCCGAAATTCTGAAGAAAAAACTGGACGAGAATAATGTCAAAAATGAACTCATTCCCATCGATAAAGGAAATCACGGCCTAAATGAAGAACCTGGACACCAATTGATGATGGAAAAAACATTGGAGTTTATGAAACAGAACACACATTAATTTCCTGATAGATTTCAATATCCGAATAAGAGATTTTTTATAGAATTGAATTATCTTTGTAAAAATCTTTAATGAAAAAATACCAGGAGACTATTTACAAGGTCATTTTGTTTTTTTCGGTTCTTGTCAATCTTTTTTTGATAGGACTTTTATTTTTTGTTCTGAAGGATTCATTTTCCGGAGCAGGAGATTACTTCTTGGAGGGCAAAAGTTTCTGGTATTTTGTAGTGATTATCGCAGCATATTCTATTGCAAACTTTATTTTATTGATACAGAACTTCAAAACGAATACTGACATCCAACCTCAAATTTCCGACGTAGAATGATATTGATCACAGGTGCAACAGGGATTTTAGGACGGGTAATTGCTTTGGAACTTCTCAAAAAAGGAAAGAAAGTTCGCGCCACAAAACGCAGCTCCAGTAATTTGCCGGAAGTCAAAGATTCTTATAAATTCTATACTGATCGTCCAGATTTTTATTTTGACCAAATAGAGTGGTTCGATATTGATTTTAATGATCAAGATTCCTTGGAGAACGCTTTGAAAGATGTGGATGAAGTGTATCATTGCGCCGCGAAGGTCAGCTTCAATCCAAGTGCAGAGAAGGAATTGTACCGAAATAATTCTGAAGCGACAGAGAAATTACTCTTCGCAATCGATCCAGATAAAGTCAAAAAGTTTCTTTTCGTAAGTTCTATTGCAGTTCTTGATGGTTATAATGACAAAGGCGAAATGGACGAAAACTCCGATTTCAACGAGAAGTTAGACCATTCAAATTATGCGATCTCCAAATATCTTTCCGAAATGGAAGTCTGGCGTGCATCTGCAGAAGGTTTGAATACGATCATCATCAATCCGGGTTTAATCATAGGTTCAGGAAACTGGAATCACAGCAGCGGAAAACTGTTCAAAGAGATGTCAAATGGATTTACTTTTCCAGGGTCGACAGCTTATGTTGATGTGAGAGATGTCGCAAAAATTGCTGTTGAATTGATGGAAAGGTCAATTTTCGGACAACGTTTCATTTTGACATCAGAAGTTGTAAAATACAAACATATGGCGGATAAAGTTCGAAAGACTTTTGGAAAGACGCCAGCAAAATTAATATCAAATTCAATCTTAGATATTCTTCCATTTTTCTCTGTGATTTTCGGCTGGTTCATTCCAATTTTGAAATTAGGAAACAGAACAAATGTTGAAACGATCAAGTCAGATTCGACGATCACCAACAACAAAATTCGTGAGACTTTGAATTACGAATTCATTCCGATAGATGAAAGTGTAGATTTCCATCTTAAAAATTATGCACAAAGCATATCAAAATCCAATTAATGAACATTACGGAATTTCTGAACAAGAACACCAAACGATTTCCACAGAAAGCAGCTGTGGGTTTCAAAAAAGATAATGAATGGAAGGAACTGACTTGGATGAGATTCAAGCAGATGGTTTTCCGTACTGCCAACGCTTTGGTAGAGGCTGGTGTGAAGGAAAATGACAAAGTGGCGATCTACGCAGACAACTCTCCAGAATGGATCATTATGGATGTTGCCACGCTTGCAATTGGCGCGGTCACAGTTCCTGTCTATTCCACAAACGGCGCCGATCAGGTAGAATATATCATTAACCACGCAGGACCCAAAATCATTTTGACAGGCGACCAAGAACAGTACGAAACCTGTCATCAACTATTAAGTAAAACTAGTGGTGTCGAGAAGATTATCGCTGCTAAAAAGAATTTTACTCTAAAGGATAATTCCATATTTCTATCAGACTTTATAGAGAAAGCTTCGGATAAATTCAAGATTGTAGAAAGGTCAGATGAAGATCTGGCGACCATTATCTACACATCCGGAACATCAGGAATTCCGAAAGGTGTGATGTTGACGCACGGCAATTTCCAAAAAGCATTTGACGCGCACATTGACTTTTTTGGTTTCAAGGATTTTGAGAAAGAACAATCATTGGCATTTTTACCACTCAGCCACGTTTTCGAAAGATGTTGGACCTTATTCTGTTTTTCAGTAGGAGCTAAAGTCAGCTTTCTGGAGAATCCAAAATTGATTGCAAACGCTTTGCAGGAGGTGAAACCAACCACAATGTGTTCTGTTCCAAGATTCTATCAGAAGATCTATGCTGGCATCAACGAAATGCTTGTGACAGCCTCTCCAACTAAGAAAAAAATCTTCGCTTGGGCGATTGAAACAGGAACTCAAGTTTCGGAAAGAAAAAGAGATCAGCAAAACATTCCTTTTTTATTAAATCAAAAATATAAGATCGCGAATGCTTTGGTCTTTAATAAAATCAAAACAAAATTAGGCGGACGACTTTGGTTTATGCCTTGTGGTGGCGCGTCTATTTCTAAGGAAGTGACGCAATTTTTCGATGCGATGGGAATTCATATCACCGTTGGTTATGGGATGACGGAAACGACCGCGACCATCACGGCTTTTCCTTTTACAAAATACAAATACGGAACAGCAGGAAAACTAATTGGCGACTCTCAAATTAAAATCGGGGAGAATGACGAAATTCTCGTGAAAGGAAGTGGTATAATGAAAGGTTACTACAAAAATCCTGCAGAAACAGCGAAGATCTTTACAGAAGACGGGTGGATGAAAACTGGTGATGCGGGCGTTTTGGATAATGAAGGAAATCTCACAATCACAGACAGGATCAAAGATCTAATGAAAACTTCCAACGGAAAATACATCGCGCCGCAACCCATTGAAAATATGTTTTCCAACAACAGTTACATCAATCAAATTCTACTGATTGCAGATGACAAACCTTTTGTTTCTGCTTTGATTGTTCCGAATTTTGAAACTTTGGAAGAGAAGGTGAAAACTCTTGGCATCACATTTACCAACTGGAAAGAAGTTTTGGAAAACGAAAAAGTACAGGCTTTCTACCAAAAACTAATTGATGACATCCAGGTGAATCTCTCTGGTTTTGAGAAAATTAAAAAGTTTATCTTGATGCCGGCCGATTTTGAGATCCAAAGCGGAGAGATCACACCAACCTTAAAAATTAAAAGAAATATTGTTCTCGAAAAATATGCTGAGAAAATCAATATGATTTATAATAAATAGGATCAAAAAGTAAATCCTGTGTAATAAATAATATTGTTACGATAGTTTTTATCAAATTCTTGACGTCACAAATATTTTTAGAATTGATTAAATTTACAAGCCTTATAATAAGAATCTAATTTGAAGTTTTATAAATGAATACACAACAATTCGTAAATCGCCACATCAGCCTTAATGAGTCTGAAAAAGCGGAAATGCTAAAGAAAGTAGGAGCAGCGAGTATTGAAGAACTGATCTCGCAAACCATTCCGGATGCCATCAGACTGGAGAAAGATCTGGACATCTCGGAGCCACTTTCGGAGTATGAGATGCTATTACATTCCAAAGAGTTGGCATCTAAAAATCTGAATTTCGACAACTATATCGGTTTTGGATACCACAATACCATTTTGCCTTCTCCAATCCAGAGAAATATCCTGGAGAATCCAAGCTGGTACACCGCTTACACGCCTTACCAGGCAGAGATTGCACAGGGAAGATTAGAAGCTTTGTTGAATTTCCAAACTGTAGTTTCTGATTTAACTGGTTTTCCGTTGGCAAATGCCTCTCTTCTTGACGAATCTACCGCTGCTGCAGAAGCAATGCATATGTTCTTCAACAATAGAACAAAGGATCAAAAAAAAGCCAATGCAACTAAGTTTTTCATCTCAGATCTAGTTCTTCCACAAACAGTTTCTGTTCTTAAAACAAAAGCGGAAGGTCTTGGAATTGATATTATTGTAGGAAATCATAGCAACCATCAGTTCAATGATTCTTACTACGGTGTTCTATTGCAATATCCAGGGAAGAATGGAATCGTTTTAGATTACACAGAAAATATCACTTACTATAAAGAATTCAATCTTCAGGTAGTTGTTGCTTGTGATCCAATGGCTTTGGTAAAGCTGAAATCTCCAGCTGATATGGGCGCAGATTGTGCGGTTGGAACTTCCCAAAGATTTGGGATTCCAATGGGTTATGGTGGTCCTCACGCAGCGTTCTTCACTTGTAAGGAAGATTATAAAAGAGATATTCCAGGAAGAATTATCGGGGTTTCGCAAGATATGTACGGTAAACGTGCGTTGAGAATGGCACTTCAAACCAGAGAGCAACACATAAAGAGAGAAAGAGCGACTTCCAACATCTGTACAGCTCAAGTGCTTCTTGCAGTAATGGCTGGTATGTATGCTGTTTATCACGGACCTAAAGGTTTGAATTTTATTGCTGACCAGATCCATTATAAAACCAATGCTTTGGGCGATGCGCTGAAAGTTCTAGGTTATGATATTGTAGACGAGCCAGTTTTTGATACCGTTAAATTCAGATTGCACGAGGAAGAGAAATCATCTTTGAGAATGAAAATGAGAGATCAGAAAATCAATCTTAACTATTTCTCTCAGGGCATTATCAGTATTTCCATCAACGAAACAACGACAGTTGACAAACTCAACCATTTGATCGAAGCTTTTGCTCAGTTCAAAGGGAAACAAGGTTACAAAGTGACTTTGAAAGAAGAATATTCTATCCCAGCTGAATTGTTGAGAGAAGATAAAATCCTTGAAGAAGAAGTTTTCAACAAATACCATACTGAGACAGAATTGATGCGTTACATCAAACGTCTGGAAAGAAAAGATTTGTCTTTGACACATTCTATGATTTCACTTGGTTCTTGTACAATGAAATTGAACGCTGCAACTCAAATGATCCCTCTATCTTGGGGAGAATGGGGAAGTGTTCACCCATTTGTACCAACAGATCAGGCTGGTGGTTATCAGGAAATGATCAAAGAATTGGAGAAAGACCTTGCTGAAATTACTGGTTTCGCTGGAACTTCCCTTCAACCAAACTCTGGTGCGCAAGGCGAATATGCCGGACTAATGGTCATCAGAGAATATCATAAAAACAGAGGCGAAGGCTACAGAAATATCGTTCTCATTCCACAATCTGCGCACGGAACCAATCCGGCTTCTGCAGCGATGGCAGGAATGAAGATCGTAGTCGTAAAAAATCTTGAAAATGGAGAAATTGATTTTAAAGATTTCAAAGCAAAAACGGAATTGCATTCTGAAAATCTTTCTTGCATCATGATTACTTATCCGTCTACTTACGGATTTTTCGATGCGAATATCAAGGAAATTACAAAACTGACGCACGAACACGGCGGACAAGTCTATATGGATGGTGCGAATATGAATGCGCAGGTTGGATTTACAAGTCCAGGAAATATCGGGGCAGACGTTTGTCACCTGAATCTTCACAAAACTTTCGCAATTCCTCACGGTGGCGGTGGTCCTGGTGTTGGTCCAATCTGTGTGGCGGAGCATTTGGTTCCATTCCTACCAACCAATGCGAATATCTCAATCGGTGGGAAAGAAGCGATTGAAGGAATCTCTGCAGCACCTTATGGTTCCGGATTGATTTTGAATATCTCTTACGCTTACATCAAAATGTTGGGAACTTCAGGTTTGAAAAAAGCAACGGAGCACGCAATCCTAAATGCTAATTATTTGAAAGAAATTCTAGCTGAGCACTTCCCAATCCTTTATGCGAACGACAAAGGCAGAGTAGCACACGAATGTATCGTGGATTTCCGTCAGTTCAAAACTTTGGGAATTGAGGTAGCTGATATTGCAAAACGTTTGATGGATTATGGCTTCCACGCACCAACAGTGAGTTTCCCGGTAGCTGGAACATTAATGAT